>CAWHWC010000003.1:0-218904 GCA_963832955.1 uncultured Actinomycetes bacterium
TCGGGCCGGCGACGTCGCCGTGAGAAGACAGAGGAGGCCCTCGGTTGCGACGCGCTCGGCGAACCAGCCGAGCCGCCCGGTCGGGAAGCAGCCCTCGACGACGACGAGCCGCGCGCCGTCTGGCGGGTCGTCGACCTCGGCCGGCAGGCGTCGGCAAGCGCGAGGTAGCCCACCGCGCCGCGTCCTTCCCAGCGCGCGAGCCCGTCGGCGCGCTCGACGATGGCCGGGCGGGCCGCCGGGTCGATCCTGTCCTGGCCCGCGAGCCATCGCAGGCGCTCGAGGCCGTGGGTGGCCGCGCCGCGCAGCTCGGCGTCGACGTAGTGGTCGCCGATCAAGCCCGCGGCACGCTCATCGAAGCCGAGGTCGCGAAGGCGCTTGTCGACCGCCGCGCGCAGCTCGTCCAGGCGTACCTCGGCCACCGGCGACCGTACCAGGCGGGCCGCCGGTACGATCCCCGCCCGTGGCCCGCACCTGGCAGGAGATGTTCCGCACCGGCGACGACGAGCCGGCCCCCGCGGCCGCCGAGGACGAGCCGAGCGGCCTCTTCGCGCGCCTGCGCGACTCGATCTCGCGCAGCCGGCGGGCGATGGCCCAGCAGCTCGCTGCAGCCGTGCTCGACCCGTCCGACGACGAGGTGTGGGAGCGGCTCGAGGAGGCGCTGATCCAGGCCGACTGCGGCGTCCCGGCCACGGTCGCGGTCATCGGGCGGCTCGAGGCCGAGGCGGGGGCGGGGACGCTCGCGACCGCCGAGCAGCTCACGACGCGGCTCCGCGAGGTCATCGCCGAGCTGATGACCCCGGCGGCAGACACCCGGATCGACGTATCGCACGCGCCGTCGGTGCTGCTTGTGAGCGGTGTCAACGGCACCGGCAAGACGACGACGATCGGAAAGGTCGCCTGGCACCTCAGGGAGGCGGGGCGCACGTGCGTCATCGGTGCCGCCGACACGTTCCGGGCGGCGGCCGGCGAGCAGCTCGAGACCTGGGCTGACCGGGCCGGCGCGGACTTCGTCGGCTCGCAGTCCGGAGCCGATCCCGGCCGCCGTCGCCTTCGACGCCGTCGCCGCGGCGCAGGCCCGCGGGCGAGACGTCGTGATCGTCGACACCGCCGGCCGCCTGCACACGCAGGGCCACCTGATGGACGAGCTGCGAAAGATCCACCGCGTGATCGGTCAGCGCATCGACGGCGCGCCGCACGAGGTGCTCCTCACGATCGACGCGACCACCGGCCAGAACGGGCTCCAGCAGGCCCGCCTCTTCGCCGAGGCCGTGGCCGTGACCGGGATCGTCCTCACCAAGCTCGACGGGACGGCCAAGGGCGGGATCGTGCTGGCCATCGCGCACGAGCTGGGGATCCCCGTGAAGCTGGTCGGCGTGGGGGAGGGCATCGAGGATCTGCAGCCGTTTGACCCGAACGACTTCGCCCGCGCACTCTTCACGTAACGCGGAGAACCGAAGGTTCCCCCGCGAGCCCCCTCCTTAGCGGGTGGCGCGATGTTCGCCGCGCTCCGCCCACGACCATCTAGGCTTCTTCTGATGTTTGACTCCCTGTCCGACCGGCTGGGCGCGACCCTGGACGGCCTGCGCGGCCAGGGGCGCCTGAGCGAGGACGACATCAACCGCGCGATGCGCGAGATCCGGCTCGCGCTCCTCGAGGCCGACGTGAACTTCGGCGTCGTCAAGGAGTTCGTCGCGGCGGTGAAGGAGCGGGCGCTCGGCGCCGAGGTGATGCAGAGCCTCACGCCGGGCCAGCAGGTGATCAAGATCGTCCACGAGGAGCTGACGTCGCTCATGGGGACGGCCGGGTCGGGGCTCTCGTTCGCGAGCCGGCCACCGACCGTGATCCTGATGGCGGGCCTCCAGGGATCGGGTAAGACGACGGCCTGCGGCAAGCTGGCGCGCCTCCTGGCGAAGCAGAAGCGCAGCCCCGCGATGGTGGCCTGCGACCTCCAGCGCCCGGCCGCCGTCCAGCAGCTCCAGACGCTGGGCCGCTCGCTCCAGGTGCCGGTCTTCGACCAGGGCGTGGACGCCGACCCGGTGAAGGTGGCCGCATGGGGCGTCGAGCAGGCCCGGGCCCAGGGCCGCGACGTCGTGATCGTCGACACCGCCGGCCGGCTGCACGTCGACGAGGAGCTGATGGGCCAGCTCGTCAAGATCAAGGAGGCCGTGAAGCCCCACAACGTCCTGCTCGTGCTCGACGCGATGACGGGCCAGGACGCCGTGTCGGTCGCCGAGCGGTTCTCGGAGGCGGTCGACTACGACGGCGTGATCCTGACGAAGCTCGACGGCGACGCCCGCGGCGGCGCCGCCCTGGCGGTGCGGTCGGTCACCGGAAAGCCGATCAAGTACGTGTCGGTGGGGGAGAAGCTCGATCAGCTCGAGCCGTTCCATCCCGACCGCCTGGCCTCCCGCATCCTCGGGATGGGCGACGTGATGTCGCTCATCGAGCGGGCGCAGGAGCAGATCTCCGAGCGCGACGCGAAGGAGATGGAGGCCAAGCTCCGCAAGGCCGAATTCACCCTCGACGACTTCCTCGACCAGCTGCGCCAGGTGCGCAAGATGACGGCCGGCCAGGGACTCGCCGGCCTCCTCGGCATGCTGCCCGGCGTGGGGCGCCAGGTGAAGAACCTGAAGGTCGACGAGCGCCAGGTCGACCGCGTCGAGGCGATCATCCTGTCGATGACCGCGGCAGAGCGGCGAAACCCGCGGATCATCGACGGCAGCCGCCGCCGGCGCATCGCGGCGGGCAGCGGCTCGTCCGTGCAGCAGGTGAACCAGCTCCTGGGGCAGTTCAAGCAGGTGCAGAAGATGATGCGGCAGATCGGGCGCGGAAAGATGCCGCAATTGCCCGGTTTGGGCGCGCGCTAGCGTCCGTTCCCGGCCTTCCCAAGCGGCCATCTCACCCGTAGCCTCAAAGGGTGGGACGTCGCACCCCCGACCCCTTGGCGCATCCCGAGCGCCTGACGCAGAGCGTGTACGCGTACGTCGCGTACCGCATCGGCGCGGGCCCGGACGCCGAGGACGCAACGAGCGAGGTCTTCGCTCGGGCGCTGCGATACAAGTCGAAGTACGACGGCTCGAAGGGCACGCCGATCGCCTGGCTCCTGGGCATCGCCAGGCGTGTGCTGGCCGAGCGGGCGACCGACGACCGGCTCACTGTCGCGGAGGTGCCGGACGCTCCCGCCCCCGGAGCGCTCGAGGAGGACTCGGTGAACCGGATGACGATGCAGAGCGCGGTCGCCACGCTCGGGGAGCGCGACCGGGAGCTCGTCGCACTCCGCTACGGCGCCGACCTCACCGCCGCCCAGATCGGCGAGCTGCTCGACCTCAGCCCGAACGCCGTCGAGGTGGCGCTGCACCGGGCGCTTCGCCGTCTGCGGGCCGAGCTCGAGCTGGGCGCCGAGCCTGAGCGTCGCGCCGGTCACCGGCCGCCGATGCCGACCGCCGCAGACGGCGTGTAAGGGTTTGCCGCCCACCGGCCGTATTCACCCACGTACGGCACAACACGCGGAGGGGGAGGCAGCGCAGAATGGGATTCTCGAACCACGACGAGTTCGGCACGGTCGAAGCGGCCCTGCGCTCCGAACGGCCACGCTTGGGAGGGGACGTCGAGAGTGCCATCTGCGGGAGGATCGGTAGCGGACGGTCCGGCGGTGGGCGCCGGATGAGTCTTGCGGTCATCCTGAGCGTCGGCACGCTGGGCGCTATGACCGCGTTCGGCGGTGTGGGCTACGCGAACTTCGGGATTCACCTGAACCCGTTGCACAGCAGCCACCACTCGCCGTTCAAGGATGAGTACGGAAAGCCGAAGGGAAACCCCGGCCACATCCTGCAAGACCTGCTGTACTGGCTGCTCCATCACCATCACTAGAACGCTCGGGGGCTCGAAGCCCGATCCTCGCCAAGAAGGGCCGCCACTCGGGCGGCCCTTCGGCGTTCTGGCCGCCCATCATCTAGACTCCCGCCGCGAAACGTCCCGACGGAGGTCGAGTGGCTGTCAAGATCCGCCTCGCGCGGCATGGTTCCAAGAAGAACCCGATCTATCGGGTCGTCGTCGCCGACTCGCGCGTGCCGCGTGACGGCCGCACGATCGAGGAGATCGGCCGCTACAACCCCCAGACCCAGCCGTCGCTGGTCGAGATCGACGCCGACCGGGCGCGCGAGTGGCTCTCCCGGGGCGCGCAGCCAACCGCCACTGTGCGGAAGCTGCTCACGATCGCCGGCGTGTAGGGCATGGAAGACCTCCTTGCGTATCTCGCCCGCGAGCTCGTCGACAATCCCGACGAGGTCCGTGTCGAGCGCCGTGACGCCGGGCCCGATGTGGTGCTCGAGCTCTTCGTCGCAGGGGATGACGTCGGCAAGGTGATCGGCAAGCAGGGCAACGTCGCCCGCGCGCTTCGGACGGTCGTCCGGGCGTCGGCGGTCAGGACAGGCCGCCGCGTGCATGTCGAGATCGCCGGCTGAGACGCCCTGGCGCCCCGAGCGGATCGTCGTGGGAAGAGTCGGCCGGCCGCACGGGCTCGACGGGGCGGTTCACATCGACGGCCACGGCGGCGTGGTGCCCCTTCGGCCGGGCACCGACATCCAGGTCGGCGGACGGCCTGCCGTGATCGTCGAGCGGCGCGGCACGGCGGAGCGCCCGATCCTGCGGCTCGACCTCGCGAGCGACCGTGACGGCGCGGAGGCCCTTCGCGGCCGGGAGCTCAGCGTCCCATCCGCGTCGCTTCCGGACACCGAGCGCGACGAGTTCTTCCACGTCGACCTGATCGGCTGCTCGGTGCGCTCCGGCGCGCGTGAGCTCGGCAGGGTCCACGACGTGCTGGCCTATCCGGCGAACGACGTCCTCGACGTCCGGCCGGACCAGGCCTCGGAGCCGCTCCTGATCCCCTTTGCCGAGGACGTCGTGACCGCGGTCGACGTGTCCGAGCGGGTGGTCACGATCCGCGAGGACTTCCTGTGACGCTCGATCTCGACATCGTGACGCTGTTCCCGGCGCAGTTCGACTGGGTGCGCGACTCGCGCCCGGTCGGAAACGCGATCGCGGCGCGGTCGCTCGGGCTGCGCGTGCTCGATCTGCGAGACCACGCACCCGGCCGCCACCGGCAGGTCGATGACTCCCCGTATGGCGGCGGGGCCGGCATGGTGATCCGCGTCGACGTCGTCTGCGCGGCCCTGGAGGGGATCTACGCGGCACCGGTCGACCGCGTCCTCGAGGGGCGGCGCGTCGCCGTCCTGACTCCGGTCGGGCGCCAGCTCACGGACGAGGTGGTGACGGAGCTCGCCGGCCTCGAGCGCCTGACGCTCCTGTGCGGCCGGTACGAGGGCTTCGACCAGCGCGTGCACGACCATCTCGCAAACGACGCCATCTCGATCGGCCCCTACGTGCTCTCGGGGGGAGAGGTGGCGGCGATGGCCGTCCTGGACGCCGTCACGCGCAAGCTGCCCGGCGCGCTTGGGCGCGACGAGAGCCATCGCGAGGACTCGTTCTCGGAGGCCCTCGAAGGCCGCCCGGAGTATCCGCACTACACCCGGCCCGAGGAGTTCCGGGGATGGCCCGTCCCCTCGGTGCTCCTCTCGGGCGATCACGGCGAGGTGGCGCGGTGGCGCGAGCAGGAGTCGCGCCGCCGAGCCGGGTCGCATTTGTGACCCTCGGCAGGGGTCGGGTACCATACGCCGGCTCTTCCGCCGATTCGCCCTGCCATGACAATCATCGAAGACATCGAGAAGCGCCAGCTGCGCGAGCTGCCCGAGTTCAAGGCGGGCGACACGGTGCGCGTGCACTTCAAGGTCATCGAGGGCCAGCGCCAGCGGGTGCAGGTGTTCGAGGGCATCTGCATCAAGCGCCAGGGCGCCGGCGCCCGTGAGACGTTCACGGTGCGCAAGCAGTCGTTCGGGGTCGGCGTCGAGCGCACGTTCCCGGTTCACACGCCCAAGATCGAGAAGATCGACGTCGTCTCGATCGGCGACGTGAACCGCGCGAAGCTGTACTACCTCCGCGGCAAGGTCGGCAAGGCCGCGCGCGTGCGACAGAAGTCGCGCTGACGGTTCGACGCCGCCGGCACGCTTCTGCGACGCTCACCATGGCCGCGCGTCCGCGCGCCGCTGTAGGGTGACCGCATGGCCGTGACCGTCGCCCGTCGCTCCCGCCGAACGCGCACCCGGCCGGGGCGCCGCCTGCTCGCGCACGACCGCGGCCTGGGCGTGCGTCTCGTCGCCGGCGCCGACGAGGCCGGCCGGGGCTCGCTCGCCGGCCCGCTCGTGGCCGCTGCGGTCTGCCTCGACGTCGACCGCCTGAGGGGCGCGCGCTGCGCGCCCCTCGGCATGCTCGACGACTCCAAGCGCCACACCGAGGCCCGGCGCGAGGAGTTGTTCGACGCGGTCGTCTCGTGCGCCTCGCAGGTCGCCGTGTGCGTCGTGCCCGCGCCCGAGATCGACCGCCGCGGCCTGCACCGATCGAACCTGCACGCGCTTGGGCAGGCGCTCTGCGCGCTCGATCCCGAGCCGGACGTCTGCCTCACCGACGGCTTTCCCGTTCCGGGGTGCGCGCGCCCGCACCGCGCCGTGGTCGGGGGCGACGGCCGAAGCGCCGCGATCGCCGCGGCGTCCATCATCGCGAAGGTCACGCGCGACCGGTTCATGCGGCGCATCGCCCCTCGGTATCCGGGGTTCGGGTTCGAGCAGCACGTCGGCTACATCACGCCCGAGCACACTCGCGCAGTCCGGGCCCTCGGCCCGACGCCGCTCCACCGGCGGTCGTTCGAGGCGATCGCCTATGCGCAGCTCGATCTCGGCCTCTGAGTACGGCCGCCTCGCCGAGACCCTGGCCGCCACGTGGCTGCGCCTGCGCGGCTACCGCATCGTGGGCCGAAACGTTCGGGTGGCCGGGCGCGAGGTCGACGTCGTCGCCCGCCGCGGCACGACGCTCGTCGTGTGCGAGGTGAAGGCGCGCCGAAGCGGCAGCCGCGGCGCACCGGCCGAGGCGGTCGACCCGCGCAAGATGCGCCGGCTCGCCGAGGCGGGCGAGATGCTGCTCGCGTCCCATCCGGGCGCCGAGCGGCTGCGCTTCGACGTGATCACGGTCGACGGCCTTCGCATCAGGCACATCCCGGCGGCCTTCTGAGCCGATCCGGCCCGGGATCGTGACGGCTCGGCGCACCCCTGTTGCAGTTCGATCCGTACGCTCGGTCGAGTGGTTGCGCGAGCGCTCACCTTCTGGCTCATGGGGATCACGGCGCGGCGCGTCGAGGTCGAGGCGCACCTGGTCGACGGCATCCCCAGCTTCGTCGTCGTCGGCCTCGCCGACCGGGCGGTCCAGGAGGCCCGCCAGCGGGTGCGGAGCGGCATCACGTCGGCCGAGTTCCGCTTCCCGGGCACGCGCCTCACGGTCAATCTGGCGCCGGCTCAGGAGCGCAAGGAGGGATCGGGATTCGACCTCGCGATCGCCCTAGCCGTCCTGGCGGTGTCGCGCCAGGTGCCCGCCGAGCGCGTGGCCCGCGTCGCGGCCGCCGCGGAGCTCGGCCTCGACGGGCGCCTGCGGCCGATTCGCGGGGCGCTCGCGATGGCCGAGGCCGCCCGGCGGGCGGGCGTCGAAGCGCTGGTCGTCGCCGCCGAGAGCGCGGCCGAGGCGGGCCTCAGCGGCGGCATCGAGGTCATCGCCGCTCGCGATCTCCGCCATGCGGTCGAGATCCTGTGCGGCCGGGCCGAGCCGGCGCCGGTACCCGAGCCGCCGGTCTGGGAGGAGCGCGCCGGCCCCGACCTGGCGGACGTGCGGGGACAGCCGCGCGCCCGGCGGGCGCTCGAGGTCGCCGCGGTCGGGCGCCACAACCTGCTCCTGACAGGGCCGCCCGGATCGGGCAAGACGATGCTGGCGCGGCGCCTCCCGGGGATCCTGCCGCCGCCCGACCCGCGCGAGTCGCTCGAGATCACCCGCATCCACTCCGCCGCGGGCCTGCTCGCGCCGGGCATGCTGGTGCGGTCACGGCCGTTTCGAGCGCCGCATCACAGCGCCTCGGCCGCCGCGCTGATCGGGAATGCCCGGCTCCGCCCGGGCGAGGTCAGCCTGGCCCACGGCGGCGTCCTCTTCATGGACGAGCTCCCCGAGTTCACGCGGCCGGCGCTCGAGGGCCTGCGGATGCCGCTCGAGGAGCGCCGGGTCCACCTGGCCCGGGCCCACGGCGCCGTGACGCTCCCCGCCGACTGCATCGTCGTCGCCGCAATGAACCCCTGCCCGTGCGGGATGGCGGGCGATCCGGACCGCGAGTGCACGTGCTCCCCGATGCGGCGGGCGGCGCTACGCGGCGCGGCTCAGCGGCCCGCTCCTCGACCGTTTCGACCTGCGTGTCGAGGCGCCCCGGGCCGCGGCTCACGCCGCTCCCGGCGAGCCCTCTGCGGCGGTCGCGGAGCGGGTCTCCGCTGCCCGTCGGGTGCTCGCCGCAGGCCCGCCGTCGATCGATCCCTCCGCGAGCGCTCTCCTCGATCGGGCGGTCGCCAGGCTGTTCCTCTCGGGGCGTGGCGCCGACCGCGCACGCCGGGTGGCGGCCACCATCGCAGCGCTCGCCGGGCTCGACCGGGTGGCCGAGGAGCACATGGCCGAGGCGCTCTCGTTCCGCGGAGCGGCGGGGTGAGCGCCGAGTCGGAGCTCCGGGTGATCGCGGCGGCGGCGCGTGCGGGCGTCGACGCCGGCGCGCTGGCTCGCCGCGCAGGCGGCGCCGACCGGCTCCTGCGGGCATCCGCCAAGCGGCTCGACGCGCTCGGCGTGGTGCCGGGGCTGGCCCGTGAGCTGGCCGCGGCGCGAGGCTGTGATGTGGGGGAGTACACCGCCGAGCTGGCCGAGCGCGGGATCGTGTGCGTGGCGCGCTCAGACCCGGCGTATCCCGCTCCTCTGCGCGAGCTGGCCGATCCGCCCCTTGCTGTCTTCGCGATGGGCGCGGGAGCCGGGCCGCCGCCCGTCGTCCCGGGCCGGGCCCTCGCGATCGTCGGCGCCCGCCGGGCGGGAGCGCCTGCGCTGGCGCTCGCACGCCGGCTGGCCGCCTTCGCAGCGGACGCAGGGATGACCGTCGTGAGCGGCCTGGCGCTCGGCGTCGACGCCGCGGGCCATCTCGGGGCGCTCGATGTGGGCGGCCCGACCGTCGCCGTGCTGGGGTGTGGGCCCGACGTGGCGTACCCGCGCACGAACGCCGGCGTCCACCGCCGCATCCTCGAGACCGGGCTCGTCCTCTCGGAGTACCCGCCGGGAACGCCGCCCGCGCCGTGGCGCTTCCCGGCCCGAAACCGCCTCATCGCGGCGCTTGCCGAGGCGATCCTCGTCGTCGAGGCGCGAGCTCGGTCCGGCGCGCTCATCACCGCCGACCACGCACTCGACCTCGGCCGCGACGTGCTCGCCGTCCCGGGATGGGCCGGATCGCCGGCGGCGGCGGGCACGAACGGGCTCTTGAAGGCCGGTGCCGGGATGATCGAAAACGAGGACGACCTCGCGGCCTGGCTCGGGCTCGACCCGCCGGCGAAGGCGTTGCCGCCGCCCGAGCACGCCGCGCTGGTCGAGGCCGCCGCAGCCGGCCCCGCGCACATCGAGGAGCTGGCAGACAGGCTCTCGCGGCCGGCCCACGAGCTGGCGGCAGCGCTCTCCCGGCTCGAGCTCGACGGCTGGATCGGCCGCGACGAGGCCGGCCGCTACCTGGCGATCCGCGCGGCCGGGTCGCCCGGACGCGGGTAGAATCGGGCTGCGAAGGGGTGTAGCTCAGTTGGTAGAGCGGCGGTCTCCAAAACCGTAGGTCGCGGGTTCAAGTCCTGCCACCCCTGCTGGCGCAACCAGGCGGAATCCGGCGTGGCTAGGCAGATTCCGGTTGGTGAATCGCCGATGCGCTCCGTCCACTGAAGTCCGCAGATGTGTGCCATTCCGATGTATGGATGGCGCAATAATGGCGCGCGCCTCTCTCGACGGCGGCGACGGGACGGACCGACCCCACGGCGGCCCGGGCACCGACATTCTGCACCAGGGCGAGACCTCTTCTACTGTCCCTACGTCGCGCAATCCTCGGACGCCCCTTCGAGACTGATGCCCACTGCAGGCGGCACAGGGCCGCTGTGCCGGTGCGCTCGATGATTGGGCGATCGACGCCGTGATGCAGCCTCGTCCGGCAGCCGCTTTCCCGTCACAAAGCGGACGGTTGCGGTCGTGCGCGTGGTGCGGTAGCGTCGGCGGTTCGATCCTTGCGCGGCTGGTTCGGGGAGCCACGCCAAAGCAGAGGAGGTCCGATGGGGCGTCGGTCATCCATCTCGATCGGTGTTGCCGTGCTCGTGTGCACGGCGACGGCAAGCGCGAGCGGGGACGCTACGCTCGTTCGCCACTATCACGCGTCGCCGATGACCGCCGGCGCTTTCCGCAGCGCCGGCGGACATGGCGCGGTCGCCCGCGCCACGTTGCCGAGCTTCGCGGCCGCAGCTCGGGCTTCCAAACACATGAAGGCGCCGCGCGGGTCCGCACCGGCGCCCGGGATGACGCCCGAGGGCATCGCCGCCAAGGCACGCGTAGAACGCGGGTCTGGCACGGCGGGCGCGCCGCGCGTAAAGGTGGCAGGAGACGCCGCGCCGGAGGCGCCTGGAGCGCCCGGCTTTCCGGGGATCAATGAGACTCAGAGCGGGTTCATCCCGCCGGATGTGCAGATGGCGGCCGGGCCATTCCAGATCGTCGAGGCGGTCAACGGGCGGATCACTATCTTCAACAAGAACGGGTCCACCGTGTCGACGACGACTCCGACGGCGTTTTTCGCGGGGCTGGGCACGGTCGCAACCGACACGCCGTTTGACCCGCAGGTCGTCTTCGACGAGTACCTGCAGCGGTTCGTCATCTCCTATTCGACCCGCAACGACGCGGCGGCACGCTCGACCATGCTGATCGCGGTGTCCAACTCGAAGGACGCGAGCGGAGGTTGGTCGCTGTTCGGTTTCGACGCGCGGGTCGACGGGAGCACCCCGACGACGAACTGGTGTGACTATCCGCATCTCGGCTACTCGCGGGACACGATCGAGGTGACCTGCAACATGTTCGTCGCGTCAACGCCGACGAACTTCTCCTACGTCAAGATCCGCACCTTCTCGGCGTCGCAGCTGTCCGGCGGGGGTGGCTGCTGCTTCTTCTGGGATTTCGTCGATCTGCGCGAAGGTTCGTTCGGCTTGAACCACGTGTTCACTGTGCAGCCGGCCGCCATGCACAACGCCGTCTCGAGCGACGGCGTGTTCCTGGCGGCGAGCCAGGGCAGCGGCGGGAACGGCAACGACATCCACGTCTACCGGATCACAAACCAGCTGGAATGCTGCAATGGCGACGCCGTCGGCCCCACCCTGAACGTCGCCGAGCGCCAGGTCAACAACTACAGCCCGCCGCCGCAGGCGACGCAGCCGGGCGGTGTGCAGGCCATCGACACGGGTGACAGCCGGCTGCTGTACGCGGTGTTCGACTTTCCGACGATGTTCGTCGGCCACAACACCGCCTTCGGGACGAACTCGGCGGTCGCGTTCACCGAGTGGGACATCTCCGGCTATCCGACCGTGCCGCTTGTGAACGATTGGATCATCGGGTCGACAGGGACCGACCGCTACTACCCGGCCGCCGACTCCCGGATCGACCACGAGAAGGACATGGTCTTCTCGGCCTCCAGCTCGACCACCAATGCCGAGTCGCGCTTCGTCGACATCCCCAAGTCGAGCACCTGCACGTCCTGCGCGGGCGCCGAAACCGTCCAGCGAAGCGGCGCTGCGACCTACCTGCAGCTCGACAGCCGGGGAAAGAACCGTTGGGGCGACTACATGGATGCGAGTCGCGACCCGGACGCGGTCGGCATCTGGATCGGAGGCGAGTTCGTCTCCGCGCTGAACACGTGGGGAACCGAGATCAGCGTCACCCGCGAACCGATGGACACCTTGGCGCCGCTCACGACCGCGACGCTCTCGCCGCCGGCCAACGCGAACGGATGGAACAACACCAACGTGAGCGTCCAGCTGAACGCGATCGACGGCGGCAACGCCGGCGTCCGTCGGATCACGTTCATAGCCAGCGGCGCGAACCCGATCCCACCGACCACGGTGGACGGCAACTCCGCCACGGTGCCGATCACCACAGACGGCTTCACGACCGTCAGCTTCTTCGCCACCGACAACTGGGGAAACGTCGAGCTGCAGAAGTCCGTCACGGTCCAGAAGGACAGCGACCCGCCGTCGGTGCCGATCCTGACAGCACCAGCCAGGTTCCTCACGTCGACCAGCATCCCGGTCGCGTGGTCGGCCAGCGATGACCTGTCCGGAGTCGCCAGCTTCGACACGCAGGTGAGCTCGGCGCCGGCCGCCACCGGCCTCTTCGGACCGTTCATCAACTGGCTGATCGGAACCGACCGCCACGTCCGGAACCTTCCCCGGCTCTCCGGGGAACACGTACTGCTTCCGCGTCCTGGCACGTGACCGAGCCGGGAACGGAGGGCTGTTCTCACCAGGCCGCTGCGGCGTGGTGCCGGTCGACGACCCCAAGCTGGCGATCGCCGCGGGCACGTGGACGAGAAGCACGACCGCGAACGGCTTCTACCGCAAGACCAGCACGAGCACGACTGCGCAGAACGCCGCGCTGCGGTCGCTCTCCGGTGGTGGCGAAGCAGCTCGCGCTGGTCGCGCGCACATGCCCGACCTGCGGCAGCGTGCGCGTGCTGTGGAACGGCGTCGTCGTCAAGAAAATCTCGCTTCAGGCCTCACCCGGCGCCACCAAGCGAGTCTTCAAGATCCCGGCGTTTGCGACCCAGCAGAGCGGGACCGCTCGGATCGAAGTCACCAGCACCGGCAAGCCGGTGAACATCGACGGATTGGAGGTAAGCGCGCTCTAGAGCTAGCTTGGTTACGGCCCCTGCGGGTAACGGTGTATGCACCCCACAGGCGTCGACCTGGCGGTCGCAGTCCCCGTCGGTCAACGGGAAGGCGGGTTGATGCGCCCTTACCGTCGTATACCGAGACAGTTCTCGCGTGGAAGAGCGTGGGCGCGCTGAGGTGCTTCTATCGTGCGCCCATGGTCGAGGCCGCGATCGAGATCTACAGCGATGCGTTCGTCGCCCGCAACCGCCACGAGTTGGACAGCGCCCGGGTTGTGCTCACTCTGCCGGGCGTGCGTGGTATGGCGTGGATCCGTCTGCTCATAACCGATGACTCTGGATACGACCGACTCGTCGCGGAAGCTGCGGGCTCTTGGCGCGGAGTGGTCATGGTGTTCGAGCAGGCCCCGCGTTGTCACGAGTTCTTGGGCCGTCACGCCGGTTGGAGCGCTGGTCGATCGGAGGTGGCCATGGTGCTTCGTGATGTCCAGACCGTGACGGGCTCTTCTTCGTCAACACCGAACCGGCCTGGCGTCGCCGAGGCATCGGCCAGGCGATGACTCTGGAGGCGCTGAGATCCGCGGCTTCGTTGGGAGCGCGCCGGGCGCTTCTGCATGCGACCGACGACGGTGCTTCTCTCTACACGCGTCTCGGGTTCGAGCCTGTGGGGCTGCTCACCCGGTACTCGGGCGCCGACTAACTCGCCACGCCGCAGCCTGCTCAGGGGTCATTTCGGAACGTTGGCGTAGCCGACCAGGCGACGCGCCCGATCAGTTGCCCACGGCCGGGTCGGGGCCGAACTCGCGGACCTCTTGTGCACAGCGGCAGGCGGCGGCGATCTTGGCGGCCCACTGCAGCGCCTCCTCGCGTGAGGGCACGTCGATGATCGTGACTCCGGCGATGTACGCCTTGCTCTCCGTGCCGTCGGTGACCGTGCCATCGGGGGCCACCACCCTCACGCTCACCTCGTCGTGGGGATACACGCCCCCGGCGAACACCCATACCCCGGCGTCCTGGGCGTCTCGGATCACCGCGTGCGCCGCCTCGGTCACGGCGGGCCCCTCCTCCTCGGGGATCGAGTCCATCGCGCCGTCATCGAACGAGATGAGATACCGCGCCATCTCACGACTCCTTTCTCGGCCGCCTGCTCCGGCCGATCAGCCTGCTACGGACACCTGCAGTAGAGACTGACAGACCACCGAGAACTCATCGGGCTCCGGCCAGACCCAGCCTCGCGTCTTCTGGCGGCCTTACCGGCCGCCCGATGGTAGCCTCGGGCGATGTTCGACCACGTGGGGATCGCCGTGTCCGACCTCGCTGCGTCCGAGCGCTTCTACCGCACCGTGCTCTCCGCGCTCGGCGTCGAGCCGAGCCACGCGGACGCCGCGATGGTTGGGTGGGATGACTGGTGGATCGGCCCGACGGACCGCGAGCACCCTGTGACCCGCGGCCTGCACGTTGGCTTCCGCGCGCCGGATCGCGCGGCGGTCGACGCCTTCTGGCAGGCGGGCATCGACGCCGGTCACCCGGACGACGGCGCGCCCGGGCCGCGTACGGTCTACGCCCCCGACTACTACGGCGGCTTCCTGCTCGATCCGGACGGCAACAGCGTCGAGGCGGTTCACTTCGACCGCGAGCGCCCCGTGCCCGACGGCCGCATCGACCACCTCTGGCTCCGCGTCCGCGACCAAGAGGCGTCGCGGCGCTTCTACGAAACGGTCGCGCCGTACGCCGGGCTCCGTCTCACGCACGACGCGCCCGATCGCGTGCAGCTCTCCGGCACTGACTTCTCCTTCTCGCTCGTGCGCGACGAGCGCCGGCTGACCGAGCACGTCCACCTGGCCTTCCCCGCGGACGCGGACGCCACCGTCCGGGCCTTCCACGCCGCCGCACTCGCGGCGGGCTACGAGGACCACGGCACCCCCGGCGAGCGCGATGTGTACCACCCGGGCTACTACGGCGCCTTCGTGCTCGACCCGGACGGCCACAACGTCGAGGTCGTGAACCACAACGATTGAGCCATGACCTGATGCGGATCGCCGCGCTCAGCCGCTTAGCGGATCGGCTGGATGGTGTCACGGAGCGCCGCCGCGGCGGCTTGCTCGACTGGCGGTACCGCGGCCGCCTGGTGGCTCGACAGCTCGACCAGGATCATGTAGTCATTCGTGCGTCCTTTGACTCCCGCGACTTCCTGCTCCGATCGTTCCCCGAGACGTTCTCGGTACCAAGGCGCTATGCCAAGCACATGATGATCGTTGCCGATCTCGAAAACGGCGATGCAGACGCCATCGAAGACGCCGTCATCGGCGCCTGGGAACTGCAGTCCGGCAAGTAACGCCGTCACCCCCTGGCCTCACGCCGGCCGCGTACCGTCCTCCGCCCACAGGATCGGGCACGGCCTGAATCCCCAGACGGTGAGGTAGATGCCGATCGACAGCTCCCAGAAGAATTCCGGGATCGTCGCGAGGCTCTGGAACGTGCCGCCTGGTTCGGCGACATCGAACAACACGGCGATCCCCGAGATGATGATCAGCGGGCCTCCGACGAGCCCCAGGACTGCCAACCGCGGTGGCATCAGGCCCGACCGGTACATGAGGTAGCCCAGGATCAGGCCGTTGCCTATGCCGACGACGAAGCCGGGGCCGAGCAGGAACGTCCAGTCCTTGATCGCTGCGAGCGTATAGGCGACGGTGCCGGCGTCCCCGCCGGGGTGGTCCCGCTGCAGTGTCACGATGCCGAGCACCGCGAGGATGCCGACGAGGATGAACGTGCATTCCATGATGCGCGCTGCGACGTAGCCGAGGGCGAGTGGTTCGTTCTGCCGCTTGAGGATGGGAAACGGTGCGACGGCTGTCCCGATGTTCGAGATGATCAGGAGCAGCTCCAGGAACACTCCGAACAGGATCCGGTTGTCGTCCCCGGAGCCGGCGATGTACCCGACGGGATCGTCGAGGACAGGCTGATAGAGATAGAGCGCGGGGATCGAGGTGATGAAGGTGATGAGGTACAGCACCCCCATGATCCGGGCGAGTCGCTGCGCGTCCGCGGGCACTCGTGCGCGAATGGTGTCGACCATGCTCCCTCCGTTCGCTAGGGCCGCCGGCACATCAGCCGATCCCGAAACCGCCGATGCCGCCTGTTCGGCGGCGACCGTACCAAGGTCCGCGAATCGATACAAGCCGAGTTGGGTACTCCCCGCCGCCGGCTGCCGCTGGCCTACTTCGGGAGTGCGAAGGTCGTCTGCTCGGCCCCTCGCGCTGCGAACGCCAGGAGCCGCCGCCCCTCGTCCTCGAGCTCACGCCGAGCGGCCGCGGGGAGCGGCGCAAACGGCTTCACCTCGAGCGTCGTCGAGCGGCGGGCGGGCTTGAGCTTCCACGTCCCGGCTACGAAGCCGTCGACGAGGAACGCCGGTCGAAGCCCGTTCCCGAGCGCGAGCAGCGACATCGTGCCCTCCGGGAGGATGCGCTCGCGGCGCGCGTGCGAGAGCAGGATGTTGTCGAACTCCGGGAGGAACCGCGGGGGAGCGTGGCCGCGTCCCGTGGGCATGGCTGCCCCCGGCACGTCGAACAGCTCGCCGCCGTCCTCGTCGCGGAACGTCCGGAGCTCGGGCCGCAGGCGGTCGAACACCTCGCGCAGGCCCGTGAGGCCCGTGAACGTCTGAGCGTCGAGAACGGATGCCGGGCCGTACGCCGCGAGGTAGCGACGCACGAGGTCGGCCATCGAGACCGGAGACGCCCGAACCCCGCTGAGCCACGTCTCGGCGTCGGCAAGGGACGGAGCCCCGCCCTGATGCCAGAGCCCGCGGGGAGGGACCTGGACGAGCGGCACGGTCTCGCGCACCCCCATCGCGAGCGAATCGGCGTCGCACGTTGGCCACCGCTCCTTGAGGAGCGCCCCGAGCTCCCGGAACGTCCGCGGCCCGGCCTCCATGAGGGCCCGGGCGGCGCGTGCGAGCTCGGCGTCGTCGACCCCCGCGGCCCGGCGGGCGGCCGTATGGCGCGACGCGCGGCTGATCGCAGGCTGGACGAGGTCCCGGAGCGCGAGGCAGTCCTGCGCCGAGACGAGATGGATCGTCGAGCGCATCAGTGCGATGCGGACGACCGACCGCTCCAGCATGAGTCGCTCGAGCGCCTCCGGCCTGAACCGCGACACCCGCGCCCACAACCCGACGTACGCAGCCCGAGGCGACTGCGACTGGATGCCGACCAGGTGCTCGACAGCTCCGAGCGGCGAGATCCGGCGCCGGCGCAGGAGGAGCTGCCTGGCGAGAAGCGCCCGATTGAGCCGGAGCGTCGAGAGCACGGGCTGGCTCGGCATGGCAGCGGAAGGCTAGTGATGGGGCGATTGGCCGGCCGCCGATCGGGGTACAAGAGCCGCGACCTCAACCACTGGAGCGACCATGGGAATCATCGCGTTTCTGATCCTCGGCCTTCTCGCCGGGGCGATCGCAAAGGCGATCATGCCGGGCGAGGATCCCGGCGGCATCGTCCTGACGACCATCATCGGCGTCGTCGGAGCGCTGCTCGGCGGCTTTCTCGCCGCCGCGGTATTCGGCGCCCATCCGCTGGATGACTTCTTCGACATCAGCACGTGGGTGACCGCGATCTTCGGCTCGATCATCCTGCTCGCGATCTACCGCATGGTGACCGGCAACCGCGGCCACACCGCGTCGATCTAGGTCGCACGCGGCGGCGTACCCACTCTGAACACAAGCGTGACGTTGCCCGCCGGGCCTGCGAGCTTCCGTAGACGGATGCGCCAGGTGCCGGCGGGCATCGGACACCACTCCTCGCCCACGGTGCACGCCACGGTCTGGCCTCTGCGCTCGCAGGTGCTGCTCGGCCGCGTCCCGGCGATGTCGATCGAGAGCGGGGCGGAGACGGACGGAAGCTGGGTGACGCCGTGAATCCTCGTCCCGACGGGGGCGCGCAGGCGGTACCGGAGAATCACGCCCTCCGGTTCGCGCAGGCGAAACGAAACCGAGCTGCGCCCGTCGCCGAAGCGGACCGTCACGGAGTGTGCCGACCTCGCCATGACGGCCGTCGGCGCGGTGCTCGTGGGACGACTCGCCGGAGCGACGGCCGTCGCTGAGCCGCATGCTGCGGCGCATGCGGCGATCAGCAGGGCGCCCGCGCAGGACGGGGGTCTTCGCCGGATCATCCTGAGTGTCTACGACGTCACGCGTGCCAGGCGTCCCGGGCGCTCCGCGCGCCGCCCGAGCCCGGCGAACGCCACGGCGCCGATCAGGATCGCGGCGATCGGGACGAGCTCGACCAGGAAGAACCCGAATCGGTTGCCGGCGAATCCCTCCGGCAGGTAGGCGTCCGAGTTCGCGGCTCCGAGGCCCGGCCAGAGGATCGCGGCGAACGCCAGCGCGCACCAGCCGGTGGCGAGCGCGCTCACGATCCATGCGCCGGCGTGGCCGCCGGGCACCCGGAAGGGCCGGTGAACGCCCGGGTGGGAGCGCCGGAGCCGGACGAGCGCCGCGAAGACCGGCAGGCTCGCGAGCGCGAGCAGGGCGATCGAGAGAGTGAGGACGACGCTGAAGTACTTCGCGTTTGAGTCGCCGGCCACCGTGAACGTCGCGGCCGCGGTCAGGGTCGAGACGACGCCGGCCACGACGGTGGCCCTGACCGGCGTTCCCGTTCGCTCGGAGATGGCTCCCAGCGCTCGCGGCGCTGCGCCGTCGAGGCTGGCGGCGACCTGTGTGCGCGACGACCCGATCACCCACGTGAGCCCGTTCGTGAAGAGCACCCAGACGAACGCCGCGGCGGCGACCGCCCCGACCGCGTCGGCGGCGGGGCCGTAGACCACGAACACGCTCGCCAGGGCGTCGATGAATCCGGTGAGGCTCGTAATGTCGCCCGGTGGGAGCACGAGGACGATCGCCAGGATCGGGATGCAGTAGAGGATGGCCGTGAGCGCGCCCGCCCTGGCGATGGCTGCGGGGATGTCGCGCTGCGGATCGCGCATCTCCTCGGCCGTCGTCGACGGGAGCTCGAAGCCGATGAAGTTGTAGACGAGCACGGGGGCGGCGACGATGAAGACGGCCCAGCTCGGCGCCAGGTCGCCGGTTCCGACGCCGTGGACGCCGTGCTCAGCCGCGTAGATGCCCACCGTCAGCGTGAAGAAGGCGAGCAGCGCGACCTGCACGACCGCGCACGTCGCCGGAATCCACTTCCCGATGTGAAGCGGGGCGGATGCGAGCGCGATCGTGAGCCAGATGAAGGTGAAGACGAAGGCGAGCCGCCACGCCCCGTCGACCGGGACGATCAGCCGGTCGACGGCGGCGGTGCCCGTGATCGCGAGCGAGCCGCCGATCCAGACGGGCGTCTCGATCCAGTAGATGAGGGCGACGAGCGACCCCGCCAGGCGCCCGAACGCCATCCGCGCCCACACGTATGGGCCGCCCTCGTACGGGAACGCCGTCCCGAGCTCGGAGATCACGAGCCCGGCGGGCACGAAGAAGAGCGCGCTCACGAACGCGAGCCACAGGACGGTCTGCGCCCCGCCGCGGGCGACCGCGCCCAGCGTGTCGAGGACGACGATCGCGGCGATCAGGAAGCAGATCGCGTCGACCCTGCCGAGCTCGCGCCGGAGCTTCGAGTGCTCGGAGCGGCGGCGGTCGACCTCGGCGGCCGGTTGGGACATGCCCACCCGACGTTCCGGGCGGCGGGGATCTTCCCGCGCTGTCGATCAGGAGACCAGGGCGGAGGCGATGGGGATGCGCACGCGAATCCGCGTGCCCTCGCCCCGTGCAGTGTCGACCGCCGTCTCGCCGCCCGCCGCGCGGATCCGCTCGATCATCGTGTCGAGTCCCGCATGGAGCGCCGCACCGGGCCGGTCGCGGACCGTGTCCGGATCGAAGCCGCGCCCGTCGTCGGCGATCTCGCACAGGAGGGCCGCTCCCTCGTCTGCGAGCGTTATCACCACCTCGCTCGCGCCCGCATGCTTGCGGACGTTCGAGAGCGCCTCCTGAATCGACCGGTAGGCCAGCTCCTCGACGTCGTGGCCGTAGCGGCCGGGGGATCCCGACACCGTCGTCCGCGCGCCGGTCTCCCGCCGCGTCTGGTCGGCCAGCACGTTGATGGCCGCCACGAGCCCGTGCTCGTGCAGGATGGCCGGCCGCAGCTCGAACATGAGCCGCCGCGTGCGGGCCGTCGCTTCCTCGAGCGTTGCCCGAGTGAGGGTGACGGCCGACTCGATCTGCTGGTTCTCGGAGCGGCGGGCGATCAGGGCGACCCGGTCGAGTGCGAAGAGCGACGCCGTCATGACCTGCACGGTGTCGTCGTGCAGCTCGGTGGCGATCCGGCTCCGCTCGGCCTCCTCGGCCCGGAGCATGTGCGCGAGGATCTCGAGCCGGCGGCGCTCGCTCTCCTGGAGGGCGTCCTCCACAGCGCGCCGCTTCGAGACGTCGCGCGCGATCACCGACGCTGCGACCACCCGCCCGTGTGCGTCGTGTACCGGCGACACCGAGAGCGACACGTCGATGACGGACCCATCCTTGCGTCGCCGCCGGGTTTCGTAGTGGTCGACATGCCGATTCGAGACGACCTCGAGGAGGATCTCGCCCACCTCGCTCGCGAGCTCGTCGGGCACGATCAGCGCGATGCTCTGTCCAACCGCCTCGGCCGCCGAGTACCCGTAGAGACGCTCGGCCGCGGCGTTCCATGACCGGATGGTGCCGTCGAGTCCCTTGGAGATGATGGCGTCCTCCGAGGATGCGACGATCGCGGCAAGCTCGCGCGCCTCGTGCTCGAGCTGCGAGCGCGCGCCGGAGTCGAGCATGCACCCCACGACCTCGACCGGCCCGCCACGCGATCGGACGGGAAACACCCGCACCGTCAGCCGGCGCCTCCCCGTCGGCTCGCGGATCTCGAGGCCGTCTGAGGTCCGCCCCGTTTCGAAGGCGAGCTCGATGGCGTCCGTGACGCTGGGCGGCATGCCCGGGAGCGCATCCGCGAGCGCCGAGCCGATGCGGGCGGGGCGCAAGGCCGCGTGGAGCTCCGCGGCGCGGTTTGCGCCCACGATGCGAAGGTCGCGGTCGCAGAGCACGATCCCGCTCGGCGTCGCGTCGAGGGCCGCCGCGAGCAGGTCATGAGACGGCTCGAAGCGCCCCTCTGTCATGCCGCCACCAGCGCATGCCACGCCATCTTCCACCTCGCACGTCTGACCGCCCACATGCCACGGCTCACGCCCGGCATCTGACGAATGGTACCCGTGCGGGGGCCCGTCGCCGGGGATGTGGTGGCGGCCTCATGCGCCGGCAGCGTCGTGAAGCGCTCCCAGGATGTCGTTCGCCGGCGCGCCCTTGACCACATATGCAACAGCACCCGCCCCGCGCATGGCTTCCATGCGCGCCTCGTCCTCGTACGCCGACAGGGCGACGACGCGGGTCGCCGGCGACAGTGACCGGATGCCCTCGGCGGCCGCGATGCCGCCGCCCTCGGGCATCCGCACGTCGAGCAGTGCAACGTGGGGATGGAGGTCGCCGGCCAGGCGCGTCGCGTCGGCTGCGTTGTCGGTCGTCGCGACGATCTCGAAGTGGGGGGACGACCCGATGACGTCGCCGAGCGCCTGGAGCAGCAGCGGCTCGTCGTCAGCGATCAGAACGCGGATCGGCTGCACCGCCGGCTCCTTGTGGGCTCTCGGCGGGGTGATCCGACAGGACCTCGCGACGGCCGCTGCTGGGCGTCCAGGCGATCACGGTCGTCCCGGGTCCGGGCCGTTGGTCTCGACCCGGCACCAGCCACCGGCCATCGCCGCGCGCTCCACCATCATCGAGATGCCGAAGTGTTCGCTCTGCGCAGGCTGGAACGGCGTGCGGATCCCGGCGCCGTCGTCGGCGACCCGGAGCAGGAATCCGCTCGACTCCTGGGCGAGGTCGACGTTGACGTGGGTCGCCCCGGCGTGCTTGCGAACGTTCGCGAGCGCCTCGGCGGCGATCCGGTAGAGCGTGGTGCGAACGAGCGGCGCGGGCTCGCGCTCGAGGCGCGTGGAGAGCGTGTGGGTGGCCCCTGTCTGCTGCGTCCACTGGTTGAGGTGCTCCTGGATCGTCGCGGCCAGGCCCGCCGTGTCGAGCATCGTCGGGCGCAGCTCGAAGATCATGTGCCGAAGCCGCTCGATCGAGGCCCGCAGCGCCTCGTCGAGCTTGGCAAGCGAGTCCGAATGGGCGTCGTCGCCGAGCGTCTTACGGATGAGGTCGACACGGAGGTACGCCGCGGTGATGACCTGGATGGAGTCGTCATGGATGTCGCCGGCGATCCGGCGCCGCTCGTCCTCCTGGGCGGACACGAGCCGCTCGAGGAGGAGCTTTCGGGCCTCGTCTGCCCGCGTCAGTTCCTCGAGGCTCTCGTCGAGGTCGCGGGTCCGCTCACGGACCTGCTCGTCGAGCGTCGCCGCGAGCTTGCGAAGCGAGTCGTTCGACTGCTGGTAGCCGCGCAGGCACATCTCGACGGGCGCAACGGTCTCGGCGAAGAACGTCCACGCATCCCTGTTGATCCGGGCGGCCTCGGCACCGTCGGCCGCGTTCTCGAGCAACGTGGCCACGGCGTCGCGGTGCATCGCCCCGAGGTCGAGCACGCCGCTTCCTCGTTCGATCGCCTCCCGCCCGTACTCGTACGCCCAGAGAAGCGCGCTCTCTTCGGCGCCACGCAGATAGGACGACAGCGCAGAGAGATAGGCGGGTGTGGGCGGTGCATCCGTCATCTGCCCAGGCTGGGACCCCACAGTTGATGCTAGACCGCTTAGAGCGCTGCTTGCATACCGCAAATCGGGGATTCACCCGTGACAGCAGCGCGCTAGCGTCCAGCGGGGGGGCCGGCGAAAGGAGCGAACATGGCGGTCACGCGGCCACGGACGCGGGCGGAAGGCATCGCCGAGGCAATAGGGATCGGGGCTGACGAGCTCGCGATGCGCAAGCGGTTCCTCGGTTTCGACGACGGCGACGTCCGCCGCCTCGAAGAGATGTATGACGTCACGCTCGAGCATGTGGACTCCGTGATCGAGGCGTTCTACGACCACCTCCTCAGCTTCCCGGAGACGGCCGCGTTCTTCCGCGACCCGCGCAAGCTGGAGTACGTCAAGGGCCGGCAGAAGGAGTACTTCATCCGGCTCACACAGGGCGACTACAACGAGGAGTACGTCAACGATCGGCTCCGGCTCGCGAGCGTCCACGAGAGGATCGGGCTCCCGGTTCGCTCCTTCCTCGGGATGTACGCGCTCTACTTCCGGGAGATCGCGGCGCTGCTCGTCGACGAATATCCGGGTGATCCGAGCCGGGCATTCGATTCGTTCCACTCCTTGACGAAGCTGCTCTTCTTCGACGTCGGACTGGCGATGGACACCTACATCTATCAGCGGGAGCGGACGATCGCCAATCAGCAGGAGGCGATCCGGGAGCTCTCGACGCCGGTGCTCAGGCTGCGCGACCGGCTGCTCGTGCTCCCCATCATCGGGATCCTCGACACGACCCGCGCGCAGAAGCTCACCGAGGGACTCTTGGCGAGCATCCGCGACACCCGCGCAAAGGTTGTGATCGTCGATGTCACCGGCGTCCCGGCGGTCGACTCCGCCGTCGCGAACCACCTCCTCCAGACGGTCGAGGCGTCGCGGCTCATGGGGGCGCAGGTCATCGTCACCGGGCTGTCGTCGAATGTTGCGCAGGCGCTCGTGACCCTGGGTGTCGATCTCACCAAGCTGAACGCCGTGGGCGATCTCCAGGGCGGGATCGAGTTCGCTGACCGGATCATGGGATACCGAGTCGTCGCCGATGGCGACGAGGCGTCGGAGGTCGGGGATGCCCGTACCGATTCTCAAGCAGGGTGACTGCCTGATCGCCTCCATCCAGGGGGCACTCTCCGACGCGGACCTGCTCGACCTGCGAGACGAGCTCTCCGAGCGGGTCGGAACGTTTCGCTCGAAGGGCGTGATCGTCGACGTCACCGTGCTGGACGTGCTCGACTCGTTCGCGTCGCGGACGCTGCGGACGATCGCCGAGATGGTGCGGCTGCGTGGCGCTGAGACCGTGATCGTCGGCATCCAGCCCGACGTGGCCTTCGCGATGGTCCAGCTCGGTCTCAGCCTCGACGGGGTCACGACCGTCCTCGACCTCGAGGAGGGCCTCGCACATCTCGAGCGATCCCGGCGCGCGCACGCCGCCTTCTCCAGTGGATGAGGTCTCCGTCCCGATCCGGAACGACGCCGACGTCGTCGCCGCCCGCCGGCTCGGCCGCTCCGTGGCCGAGGAGGGCGGCTTCGGCGGCGCCGACGCGACGATGATCGCGACCGCGATCTCGGAGCTCGCCCGGAACATCCTGAAGTACGCGGAGGAGGGCGAGATCCTGGTCGAGCCGGTGCTGCGAAACAGCCAGGCCGGCGTGGCGGTGGTGGCGCGCGACGACGGCCCCGGGATCGCCGACGTCGATCTCGCCATGCAGGACGGGTACTCGACCGCCAGCAGCCTTGGGCTCGGGCTGCCGGGGACGCGCCGCCTCATGGATGAGTTTCAGATCGTCTCGTCGCCTGGCTCGGGCACAGTCGTCAAGGCGATCAAGTGGCTGCGGTAGGCGAGAGCTCAATGGCGGAGTGGGGCGTCGCGATGCGCCCGATGCCCGGTGAGAACGTGTCGGGAGACTGCCACGTGGCCGTGTGCGCCACGCACGGCCTCGCCATCGCCGTCATCGACGGCCTCGGTCACGGGCCGGAGGCCGCGCACGCTGCATCCAGGGCCGCCGAGATCGTCGAGGGGCATCCGGACGCCCAGCCCGAGCAGCTCGTTCGCCTCTGCCACGAGGCGCTCCAGGGAACGCGCGGCGCGGCGATCACGATCGCGTCGATCGATGCCCACACCGCGGAGCTGGTGTGGCTCGGCGTCGGGAACGTCCAGGCCGCCGTCCTCCAGTCGGAGGTCGCCGATGGCCACGGCCGCGAGTGGGTCCCGCTGCGAGGGGGAGTCGTCGGCTATGTGCTGCCGGCGCTCCGATCGGGCCGAGTCCGGCTCGAGCGCGACGACGTGCTCGTGCTTGCGACGGACGGCGTCCGGCCCGTGTTCGGCGGCTGGCCCGGGCCGAACCAGGCACCGGTTGCGATCGCCGAGCGAATTCTCGAGGACCAGGGGCGTGACTCCGACGATGCGCTCGTGCTCGTGGCCCGCTACCGCGGGGGCTCGCCGACGAACGAGGCGTAGACGTGCTCGGCCCGCTCCCTCCGCGATGCCAGCGCGGGGGCCCGGTAGCGCTCGCGGAGGCCCGCCCGGAGCTCTTCGCGCGAGGCGGACGGGCGCGAGACGCGGTGCTCGAACGGGACCGAGCTCGCCCGGCCGCTGCCGACCGCGGTCCGGCGGGCGGCGTCGAGCTCCTCGGCCGTCTCGAGCCCGGACATGTACCGGCCGATGTGCGGCTCGTACGCCGGCCGGGCGGCGCGCTCCTCGATGAACGCGAACACGCGCTCGACGTTCTCGGGCGTGTTGGCGAAGGGCGTGAACGCCGTCCCAAACCGTGCGTTCATCTGCTCGATGAGCGATCCGAGATCGGTCGTGACGCGCGCGAACTCCCCGACGACGACGCGGTCGCGGTACGGCAGGAGCCGCGAATAGAACCGCGTCCAGGCGCCGAGCACGAGCGACGGCGTCAGGTATGGCTCGCGGATGACGCACGAGATGACGGCGGCCTCCGGCTCGCGCACGGTCACGAGGCACGGCAGGCCCCGTTCGGCGCCGGCGATCAGGTGGGCGGGAGCGTGGAGGAGATGCGCGAGCCGCACCGGCCGGGCCTGCGCCTGCTGGAAGGCCACGGCTGCGAAGACGCATGCGCTCCGCGTGAACCCGTCGATCACCGCCTCGGTGTCGTCGCCGACCACCATGTGCCCGTACTTCCGGCGGGCAAGCGGCAGGTAGGCAGGGCCTGCCGCCATACGGCTGCGGAGCGACCATCGCAGCCGGCGTGCCGGCGTCGAGAACCGGCCGTGGGGGCTTGCGACCACGGTGCGAGGGTACGATGGCGCGCCGCCGGCGTCAAGCAACGGCCACCGTATGAGCGGCGCTTGAAGTTTTCGTAAGCTCCCGCGGAGCCACCGCCCGGCGCCGCTCCGCGCCGGTATGTTCACGCGACGTCTCGACCTGGAAGGATTCCCCATTTCCGCATTCCGCCTCCTCAGCCGCCTCGGCGCGCTTCTCGGCGTCATCGCACTCGTCCTCGTCGCCGGCCTTGCCGCGCCCGTTCGCGCATCGGCCGGCGCGCACGTGGCGCAGCAGGCGGTGCGAAGCTGGCAGGTGCCTGCGCCCGACTGGAGCCCCAGCAACAAGGAGGCCGGTCGCGTCGACGATCTGCTCCGCGTCGGTCGGCGGCTGTACGTCGCGGGGAACTTCACGGAGCTCGCGAACCACGGCGGCAAGTCCGTTCGCAGGACGTACCTGGCGTCGGTGCGGGCGAGCACGGGGAGGCTCGGCAGGGTTCGCACCGCGGATTGACGGCCGCGTCTTCGCCCTTGCCAAGGCCCGGGGGCTGCTCTTCGTCGGCGGGGCCTTCTCGTCGGTCAACGGCCATGCGCGCCACAACCTGGCCGCGTTCAACCTCCGCACCGGGCGCCTGAGCCGCAAGGTGCGCGACCTCCGCATTCGGGGCTCGGTCGAGGCGCTGGCGGCGACGCGCCGGGCCGTCTACGTCGGCGGCTCGTTCTCGTCTGTCGGCGGCCGGCGGCGGGCGAATCTGGCGAAGCTCACCGTCACGCGGCGGCCGCTACCGGGTGGCGCGCGGGTGGAAGCCCCGGGCGAACGCCAAGGTGCGCGCGATCGTGGTCGTCTCGTCCCGGCGGATCGTCGCCGGCGGCGACTTCACGTCCGTGAGCGGCCGCCGGCAGCGGCACATGGTCGCGCTCGGAGGGGGCCGTCGTGGCCGGGTCAAGCGCTGGGCCGACCATCCGAAGGCCGAGATCCTCGACCTGGCCATCTCGGGCCGGTCGATCTACGCGGCCGAGGCCGGCTCCGGCGGCACGGCGCTTCGCTATCACGCCCGGGGCGGCGGCCTCCAGTGGTTCTACAAGACCGACGGCAACGTCCAGGCCGTCACGGTGATCGGCGGGTCTCCGGTGTTCGGGATGCACGGCGACAACGTCGCGCCGCACAAGAACCGCGACATGTCGGAGTACGGGCACAGCCACCGGATCGAGCGGCACAAGATCTTCATGCTGTCGCGCAGAGGGCAAGCTGCGGCGCTGGAACCCCGACCTCACCTCGAACGCGGGCGTCCTCGGCGTGTGGGCGCTCTGCGGCCGGCGGCGGCAACGTCTACGTCGGCGGCGACTTCACCGCCGTCCACGGCGCAAAGCAGGAGCGGTTCGCGATCTTCCGTCACGTCTGAGCGGGTCGGGCGCGGGCGCTACCGTCCCGGGATGCCCGGCCACAGGTTGCGCCTCTCGGCCCGCGGCATGCTCTTCGTCGTGCTGGCCCTCGGCCTTCTGGGGATCGCCGTCGCCGCGGCGTCGGCGCGCGAGTGGGTGGTCGCCGTCGCGGCGCTGGTCATCGGCGCGTGGATGGCCGATCTGGCGCTCCGCGACCTCGGTGTGCGCGGCCGGGCGTAGGACTCGCGTGGCGGACACCGAAGACTCAGCGGCTCCAGGCGATAGAGTCTTGTTGCACGCGATGCAAACGACCCCACCAGCACTTCGTCCGCCACTCGACGCATACATGGCCTGGCTCCAAGGTCGCGGCGCGTCGCCGTCCACGCTGCGCGCCTACGCGGCCGACCTGCGCCAGCTCGATCGCTGGCTGGCGGCGGCGGGCATACGGCCGGAGGAGGCCGACGATCTCGCGCTGCGCCGCTACGCCGCCCACCTCGGCACGCTGCGGTACGCACCGGCCACCTCTGCGCGGAAGCTCTCGGCCGTGCGGAGCGCCTACGCGTTCATGCTCGACCGCGGCCTGGTGGCGCGAAATCCGGCCGCGCTCGTCCCGGGGCCCAAGCGCGTCAGGAAGCTTCCGGCGACGTTCTCGGAGCCAGAGATCGAGCGGCTCCTCGACCGCCCGCCGGCCCACGAGCCGCGGCGGCTGCGCGACCGGGCGCTGCTCGAGCTCCTCTACGGCTGTGGCCTGCGCGCCGCCGAGGCATGCGGGCTCGAGATCGCCGACGTGGATGCCGATCAGGGCATCGTGCGCGTCACCGGCAAGGGCGGCAAGGAGCGCGTGGTGCCGCTCGGTGGAGCAGCGACGAGCGCCCTTCGCCGCTATCTCGACGACGGCCGGCCGGCGCTCGGTGCGACCCGCGGCACGCGCCTCTTCGTGAGCGTCCGCGGCCGCCCGCTGGGCCCGTCCGACGTCCGCCGCGCAGTCCGCCGCGAGCTCGCCGCGGCCGGCATCGCGCAGCGCTCGCCGCATGCCCTGCGGCACACGTTCGCCACCCATCTGCTCGAGGGCGGCGCCGATCTGCGCAGCATCCAGGATCTCCTCGGCCACGCATCGGTCGGCACGACGCAGGTATACACCCATGTGAGCGTGCGCCACCTGCGGGCCGCGCACGCCGCCTCACACCCTCGAGCATGATGGCCGACGACTCCGTTTCGATCTGGGACGACTACAAGCGCACGGGCGACAAGCGCCTGCGCGACCGCCTGATCCTGACGTACGCGCCGCTCGTGAAGTACGTCGGCGGGCCGGCTCGGGACGGGCCTTCCCGCGCACGTCGACGAGGGCGACCTCGTCTCCTACGGGCTGCTCGGGCTGATGAACGCGATCGAGCGCTTCGACCCGCATCGCGACACCAAGTTCGAGACCTACGCCATCAGCCGCATCAAGGGCTCGATCATCGACGAGCTGCGCTCGATGGACTGGGTGCCGCGGTCGGTGCGAAGCCGCGCCCGCGAGATCGAGCGCGGGATCGTCGAGCTCGAGCACCGGCTGCACCGGCCGCCGACCGACGAGGAGATCGCCGCGCACCTCGGGATCACCGACGCACGAGTTCCAGGACAGCCTGACCCAGATCTCGCGCTCGTCGGTGGCCGCGCTCGACGAGCTGTGGACGATCTCGTCGTCGGGCGGCGACACCGTCTCGCTGATCGACACCCTCCAGGACCCGAACGCGGACGATCCGTCGACCGAGATGACGCGCACCGAGGTGCGCGAGTCGCTGGCCGGCGCGATCGGCAAGCTGCCCGACCGCGAGAAGACGGTGATCACCGCTCTACTACTACGACGAGCTGACCCTGCGCGAGATCGGCGAGGTGCTCGGCGTCACCGAGTCGCGCGTCTCGCAGCTTCACACCAAGGCGATCCTGCGCCTCAAGGCCAAGCTCCAGGGCAGCCTCGAGCGCGCCTCCGCCGAACGGTTCCGCTAGACGGTCCGGTAGTCGTTCGGCCCCGAGCGCGGTAACCTCCAGCGCATCCATCTGATTCGGCTGGGAGGCCATGCATGCCTGGAACGGAGCCCGGGAAGATCCGAAACGTCGCGGTGATCGGCCATCGCGGCACCGGCAAGACCTCACTGGTCGAGGCCCTGCTGTACGAGTCGGGGACGATGAACCGGCTCGGGAGCGTCACCGAGAAGTCGACGGTCTCCGACCACGACGACGAGGAGCGCCGGCGCGGCATGTCGATCTCGGCGTCGGTCACCCACCTCGAGTGGGAGGGCCGCACGATCAACCTGATCGACACGCCGGGCGAGCCGAGCTTCCAGGCCGACGTGCTCGGCGCGCTGCGGGTGGTCGAGGGCGCGATCGTGTCCGTCTCGGGCGTGCATGGGCGTCGAGGTCGGCACCGAGCGCCTCTGGAGGCGCTGCGACGAGCTCGGGCTCGCGCGGCTCATGCTCGTCAACCTGCTCGACCGCGAGCGGGCCGACTTCTTCACGACGCTCGAGGCGCTCCAGGCGCGGCTCTCGCCGAAGTGCGTCGCCGTCGAGCTCCCGATCGGCCGCGAGCACGAGTTCCACGGCGTCATCGACCTCGTCCACATGGTCGCCTACGACCACGGCGAGGGCGCGCGGGCACGACGAGCCGATCGACATCCCCGACGACCTGCGGGCGATCGCCGACGAGTACCACGACAAGCTGATGGACGTGGTCGTCCGAGACGTCCGACGAGCTCATGGAGCGCTACCTGGAGGGCGACGAGATCACCCGCGACGAGATGGCCGCCGCGATGAAGAAGCTCGTCACCGAGGGCGAGCTCTTCCCGGTCGGATGCGGCGCGGCGACCCGCAACATCGGCTCGCACGGCCTGCTCGACCTGATCGTCGAGGGTCTGCCGTCGCCCGCTCGGGCGCAGCAACGTGCCCGAGGTGGGCGACGCGGGCACGCTCGCGTACGTGTTCAAGACGATCGCCGACCCGTTCAGCGGCAAGATCAACCTGCTGCGCGTCTTCGCGGGCGACGGTCACGTCCGACTCGACGCTCGTCAACAACCACACCCACTCCAAGGAGCGGATCGGGCAGCTGCTCACGATCCAGGGCAAGGAGCACGCGCCGATCGACGTCGCTGTGCACGGGCGCGATCGGCGCCGTCGCGAAGCTCAAGGAGACCGGGACGGGCGACGTGCTCTCCGACGTCCGACGCGCCCGCCGAGATCGAGCCGCTGGGCGTGCCCGCGCCGGTCGTGTCGTTCGCGATCGAGCCGAAGCACAAGGGCGACGAGGAGAAGGTCGTGACCGGCGCTTCGGCGGCTGCAGGAGGAGGACCCCGCGCTCGACGTCCACCGCGACCCGCAGACCGGCGAGACAGATCGTCGCCGGGCCTCTCGCAGATGCACGTCGAGGTCGACCTCGAGCGGATGGCCCGCCGGTTCGGCGTCGAGGTGACGCTGCACCCGCCGCGCGTGCCCGTACCTCGAGACGATCCGCAAGCCGTCGCGCGCCCAGGGCCGCTACAAGAAGCAGACCGGTGGGCGGGGCCAGTTCGGCGACTGCCACATCCAGCTCGAGCCGCTGCCGGGCCACGAGGGGTACGAGTTCGTCGACAAGATCGTCGGCGGCGTCATCCCGCAGGGGTTCCGGCCGGCGGTCGACAAGGGCATCCAGGAGGCGATGCAGCAGGGCGAGCTGGCGAGCTGCCCCGTGGTCGGCGTCAAGGTGACGCTGGTCGACGGCTCCTACCACACGGTCGACTCGTCGGAGATGGCGTTCAAGATCGCCGGGTCGATGGCGTTCAAGAAGGCGTTCGCCGAGGCCGACCCGATGCTGCTCGAGCCGATCATGAGGCTCGACATCACCGTGCCCGACGAGATCGTCGGCGACGTGATCGGCGACATGACCGCACGCCGCGGTCGGGTGCTCGGCATGGATCCCGGCTCGGGGGCGACGACGATCCACGCCGAGGTGCCGCATGGCCGAGGTGCTGACCTACGCGCCGGATCTGAACTCGATGACCGGCGGCCGCGGCGACTACTCGATGAGCCTCCTTCGCTACGAGGAGGTGCCGGCGCACGTCGCACAGCAGCCTCATCGCGGCGGCGAACAAGGATAAGGAGCTGGCGAAGGCCTAGCCCGCGGGCCAGCGCGCTACCGGGTGCCTGGCCTGGCGCCAGACGATCTCGATCCGCACCCGCTGCCAGCCCTGGAGGCCGATGATCTGGGCGGCGTGCTGGGAGAGGTCGAGCACGCCGTGCCCGAACGGGCCGCGGTCGTTCACCCGCACCGTGACGGTCTTCCCGGTGACGGTGCTGGTCACGCGCAGGATCGTGTTGAACGGGAGCCACGGGCTGGCGCAGGTCAGCTTGTTCGGGTCGAAGATCTCGCCGCTGGCGGTCGGGTCGCCGGCGAATCCGGGGCCGTACCAGGTGGAGTCGCCGTAGAAGACCCGCCCGGTCGGCGTCCCGCCGGAGCTCGTGCCGCCGGACCCGCTCGGCGAGGCGGTGACGGCGGGCCTGCTCGGCGGCGACGCGCGCCCGCATCCGCGCGGTGATCGTCGCCAGGACGTGCTGCCGCGCGGCGATGGCCGCGTCGATCCTGCGCCCGGCGGCCGCGATGGCGGCGACCTGCGTCCTCTGGGCTCCGATCTGCCGGTGGAGTCGGTCCTCGGTTGCCGCCAGCACGGCGGTCTCACCCGCGATCCGGCGGATCAGCGCCGCCTCGCTCGTGTCGATCCGGTCGAGCACGTCGACCCGGTCGACCAGGTCGGCGAACGAGGCCGCGCCCAGGACGTAGGTCGCGACGTTGGGCGTGCCCGCCTTGTAGTCGCCGACCACCTCAGCGGCGAGTGCCGAGCGCGCGGCCGTGATCTGCGACTGCTCCTCGGCGATCGTGACCCGGGCAACGCCGATCGCCGTGACGAGGCCGTCCAGGCGCGCGCGCGCAGAGCTGCGGCGATCTGCAAGCTCCGCGCGGCGCGCGTCCAGCCGGTCGAGCTGGCGCATCACGCAGGGCCGCCGCGGTGCGGTCGGTCTGCACCGAGCCCTGTGCGTGCGCCGGGAGAAGCGCGCATGTGCGCAACCACCCCTACCGCGAGGAGCCGTCGCATCCCGGCCTTCCGTCGTTCCTGCGCCAACATCCCCCTCTCGGACGTCGCGGACCCTACCATCCGTCGGCGGTCGGGAGGCACGCCTCCCGGTTACCCAGATCCGCACGTTACGGCACAATTGTGGCCGCTCGGTATACTCGGGACCCAGTCCGGATCCGTGCGTGGGCGCGCGATGAATCGCATTCACCGGAACGACATCGAGACCATGTGCGCCGTCTGCGGGCGCACGATGCTGCTCGGCGAGCGGCTTGTGACCTTCCAGCGCCTGGAGGGCGGCGACGCCCGCGTCTGCGAGCTCTGCATCGACGAGGCGGATGCGCGCGGCTGGGTGCGCGAGGGCATCCCCGACGGTGCCGCTTCAGCAGCTCGAGTCGCTGCGCCCGAAGGGCCTGAAGGCCCTGCTCGGGCCCCGGCGGCGGCCGGCGTCGCCGCACCGCTCGATCCGGATGAGCTCCCGGCCGATCCGCGCGAGGCGGTCGAGGCCGGCGTCGAGCTCTTCAACGAGAGCGGGCACCCGCGCACCGTGTCGGGGATCGCGCGCACGCTCGGCGATCCGCGCGTGAGCGTCGTCCAGCGCAACCCCAGCGAGGTCGTCGTGACGGTCGCCTGGGACCTCTCCTGGTACCAGTACCGGGTCGACATGCTCGGCCCGCGGCCGGTGACGCTGCATCGGCGCGGCGAGGAGCTGGCCGAGATCGAGTCGCGCTTCCAGGCGTGGAACGCGACCGTCGAGCCCGACGGCACGCGTCGCCCTGGCGAGCTAGCCGCAGCTGACGTCGTCGAAGGCGTCGATGCGAGGAAACGTGCCGATCGCGCGGGGCCGGCGGCGGTCGCGCGTCTCGCGGCGCTCGTCGACGACGTCGCCCGGCCCCCGGCGCCGATCGTTCTCGCCGCCCTCGCGGCGGTCGACGATCACCTCGCACGTTGGGGTTCTCGGCGTAGTGCTCGGTCATCCGCTCGAGAAGCTCGCCTTCGAGCTCGCGCGGTATCACGCAGTAGATCACCCATGAAGTAGACACCGGCCGACCCGTCGCCGTCAAGGGGTATGCTCGCGGCATGGCCGTCGCAAGCGGATTGGAGTGCCTGCGCTGCCGTAGGCGGTATCCGATCGTGCCGATGCCGGCGGGATGTCCGTCGTGCGCGAGCGAGGGCACGCCGTCGAACGTCGCGCCCGTGTACGGCCGGATGACGCGCTCTACGTCCGGGGAAGGCGACGGGCCCGGGGATGGCGCGCTACCTGACCCAGCTCCCGGTGGGGCGCGACCGGCTCGTGACGATGGGGGAGGGCGACACGCCGCTCCTGGCGACGCAGGCGCTCGGCCCGCAGCTCGGCCTGCGCCGCCTGCTCATCAAGGACGAGCGCCAGAACCCGACCGGCAGCTGGCGCGACCGCTTCGCGGCGCTTGCCGTCTCGCAGGTCGAGGACTCGAGCGTGACGATGGGCACGCGCCGGCGACGAGGCCCAGTGCGTGGCGCTGGCGAGCTACGCAGCGCGGGCCGGCCTCCGCTCGGTCAGCCTCGTCGACCCGGCGGTCTCCGAGCGGACGCGCGACGCCATCGAGGCGGTCGGCGGCCGGATCGTCGCCGTCACGCAACCCCGAGGGACGCTGGCCGCTCCTGGCCGACGCCGAGCGGACGCTCGGCTGGCGGGTCGTCTCGAACCGGGCGACGCCGCCGATCGGCAGCGACCCGATGGCGGTCGAGGGCTACCGCACGATCGCCTACGAGATCGCCGAGCAGCTCCGCTTCAGCGCGCCGGACCTGGTCGTCGCGCCCGCGGGCGCTCGGCGACGGCCTCCAGGGCATCTGGCGCGGCTTCCGCGAGCTGGTCGCGTGGGGCCTGCTCGACCGGATCCCGCGCATGGTCGCCGTCGAGCTCGGGGGCGCCGTGGCGAGCGCGCTCGCGAGCGGCAAGGACTGGGTCGCCCCGACCGGCTACGTCGACTCGCCGGCGCGGGCGCTGGCCGGCGTCACGGGGACGGTGCAGACGCTGCACGCGGTCGTCGAGTCGGAGGGGCTCGTGGTGCGCGTCTCAGACGCCGAGCTCGAGCAGGCCCGGATGCAGATGGGCGAGCTCGAGGGGACGTGGATCGACCTGGCCTCCGCCGCCCCGATCGCCGCCGTGGTGAAGCTGGCCCAGCGCGGCGACGTGCCCGCGCGGACCGTCGTCGTGGCGGTGGTCACCGAGCACGGCATCCATGACGAGTCGTCCGTTGCCGCCGGGACGCTCGAGACCGTCGACGGGCGCGTCGACGACCTCCTGCGGGTGCTGGCGGTCCGGGGTGAGTGACGCCGTCCGGCTGTGGGTGGACGGCGGCTCGCGCGGGAACCCGGGGCCGGCGGCCACGGGCTACCGGATCGAGGACACCGAGGGGGTCGTCCTCGCGGAGGCGGGCGAGACGATCGGGATCGCCACCAACAACGTCGCTGAGTACAGCGCACTGATTGCCGGGCTGCGAGCTGCGGCCGAGATGGGGGCGCGCGAGGTGGAGGTGCGGGCCGACTCCCAGCTCCTCATGCGCCAGATGACCGGCGCCTACCGGGTGAAGAACGCCGCGCTGCGCGAGCTCTGGCTCGAGGCGCGCCGGGTCGCGTCGACCTTCGAGCGCGTCCGATATGTCGAGATCCCGCGGGCCGAGAACGCCGCGGCCGACCTCCAGGTGAACCTCGCGCTGGACGCTGCCGCGCCCTGAGCCGCGGGTATACTGAGCGCTCTCCAGCGGCTGTAGCTCAGTTGGCTAGAGCGTCTGCTTGCCATGCAGAAGGTCGAGGGTTCGAGCCCCTTCAGCCGCTTCAATCCCTGTCGCTGACAGGAATCTCCGTCGGGCCGAACCGGCTCGGCTGCCTTGCTCGTCGGTCACGGCGTTTCGGCGTTCCAGCGCTGCCGGCGTCCGGCGCGTGCCAGCGACGTCTCGCCCGACTCTTGACATGTGCCGATATCGGAATATGATGACGCGGTGGCCCGATCCTCCACGACATTGGATGTCTTCAACGCGATCGGCGAGGCTCGGCGGCGCGACATTCTGGACACACTGATCGCAGGCGAGAAAGCGGTCGGGACGCTGGTCAACGACCTCTCGATGTCCCAGCCCCAGGTCTCAAAGCACCTACGGGTGCTGAGCGAGGTTGGACTCGTCAGGTGCCGGGCGGAGGGGCGTCGTCGGCTGTACAGCCTCGAACCCGCCCGCCTGCAGCCGTTCTACGACTGGCTGGCCAAGTACGAGCAGGCGTGGAACGAACGCATGGATCGAATGGAGGACTACCTCAAAGACCTCCAACGAAAGGAGAGCCGCAGTGACACCTAATCGGCACGGGTCGGCAGTTCACGAATATCCGAATGAGCTCGAGATCGTCTCCACTCGAGCGTTCGACGCGCCGATCGAGCTCGTCTTCGACGTCCTGACGAACCCGGAGCATGTGCGGCACTGGTTCGCTCCGTTTACCGATCGAGTGACGGAGTGCTCGATCGACCTGCGCGTCGGAGGGGACTACCACATCGTCTTCGTGACCGAAGACGGCAAGGAGTGCTCGTTTCGGGGGACCTATTCGGAGGTCGAGCCGCCGACCCGCACCGTCGCAACGTGGCTCTTCGAAGGGTGGCCGGATGCGTGGGCCGACGAGACGGTGGAGCTGCGCGAGACGGGCAGTGTGACGACGCTGACGATGCGGCTGGCGTTCCGCGACCAGGCCGGCCGGGATCACATGACCACGCACGACGGCCAGGAGGACAGCTACGACAAGTTGGAGGACTACCTGACGTCGCTGCTCGATCAGAAGGCAACGGTCTCTGGGTAGTCGGGCTCGAGCCTAAGCGATTGCGAGCACGCGCAGCGTCCATGCTCCAGCGGGAGCGGACACGGTGATCTCATCGCCCGTCGCAGCGCCGTACAGCGCGCGGCCGAGCGGCGAGTCGGGAGAGACGTTGCCAGCGGCGCCGGTCGTGGAGATGACGACATCGATCCGGTCGCCGAAGTTGTCCGCGATCGCCACCCTCGATCCCACGCAAACGCGACTTTCGGCTGCGGACGTCGAGTTGCTGCTGTCCATCGGGGCACCGGCTTTCTGTGAGGTTGAATGAGCCGTCACTCCGGTGATCGGCGCCTCGTCCGTCTGGATGTAGGGCCGCAACCGCGGGTTGACGCGATCCGGGTCGGGGGCATAGCATCGCCGACGTATCCGACGGGAGGTCGTCCATGTCCTGGAGCCTCAAGGGCAGCTACGTCGAGACGTCCCCATCGCCCGACCGAGTCCCGGGAGGCGCCGGTCTCGCGCCGGCGTTTGCGGCAGCCCGCGCCAGGCTCGGGCTCATCGCGCTGCTCTTCGCGCTTGCCGGCATCGGCTGGTGGTGGACGATCGACCAGATGCAAGGGATGGACGACGGGCCGTGGACCGGCCTCGGGACACTGGGCTGGTTCCTCGCCGTGTGGGTCGTCATGATGGCCGCGATGATGTTCCCGTCGGTCTCTCCGACGGTGGCCCTGTACTCGCGAATGACCGGCGAGGGCTCCGCGCTCGTGCCCATCGCCTTCGCGGCCGGGTATCTCGTCACCTGGGCCGGCGCCGGAGTGCTCGCCTTCGCGCTCGCTGCGGCCGGCGACGGGATCGCGGGCGACGTGCTGTCGTGGGATCGGGCCGGTCGGTGGGTCGCGGGCGCGACGCTCCTCGTCGCGGCAGCCTACGAGCTGACGCCGCTGAAGGATGCCTGCCTCGGCAAGTGCCGAAGCCCGCTCGGCTTCCTGCTCGGCTCGTGGCGCGCCGGCTGGTCGGGCGCGCTGCAAATGGGCATGAAGAACGGGGCGTGGTGCGTCGGGTGCTGCTGGGCCCTCATGGCCTCGCTCTTCGCGCTTGGGGTCATGAGCATCGTCTGGATGGCCGTCGTCGCCGGGCTGATCGCGATCGAGAAGACCCTCCCGTGGAGGCGGGTTGCGACCTACGGGACAGCCGCGATCCTCTTCGGTCTTGGAGTACTGCTCCTGACTGCCCCCGACGCGATCCCGGGCCTCACGATCCCGGGGAGCAACCCGATGCCGCAGATGGGGCAGATGGGCTCCTAGCCCCTGCACACCGAGCCGCGGGATCTCGAGCGAGCAGCGCTGACGGACGCGCTCGAGCGTCATTGGCGCATCGATGCCGAGCATGTCGACTACCGGCCGATCGGCTTCGGCAGTCACCACTGGGAGGCGGTCGGCGCCGATGGGTCGCGGTGGTTCGTGAGCGCCGACGACCTCCGCGCTGGGCACCATGGCGGCCGGGCTCCCGATGATGTCTTCGCGGTGCTCGATCGTGCCTTCCGAACGGCCGCCGCGCTCCGCGACGACGCCGGATTGGAGTTCGTGCTGGCGCCGGTCCCGTCGGACGGCGGAGCGATCCTGCGCCGTCTCGACGCCCGGTACGCGATCCGCGTCGAGCCGTTCGTCGAGGGTGAGGTCGGGGAGCTCGGCGAGTTCGAGCATCCCGAGGAACGGCGCCGCGCGGGGACGCTGCTCGGCCGTCTGCACGCCGCGTCCGAGAGCATCCCGCCCGGCCTTCCCGGCCGCGAGGACTTCGCGCTCCCGGGACGGGCAGCGCTCATGGAGGCGCTCGATGAGCTCGACACCCCCTGGGACTCGGGGCCGTTCGGCGAGCCGGCCAGGCGGCTCTTGCGGGCGCACGCGGACGGAGTCGGCGATCGCCTGCGGGCGTACGACCGGCGCGCCGGGCACGTGCGCGACGAGCCCGGCTCGTGGGTCGTGACGCACGGCGAGCCGCACAGCTCGAACGTCATCCGGGATGCGGCGGGCGGCTCGTGGCTGGTCGACTGGGACACGACGCTGATCGGCCCCCGGGAGCGAGATCTGTGGATGATCCTCGACGACGATCTGACGGGCTGGGACGAGTACCGCGAGGCGATGGGCGGCGTTCCCCTGAACGAGGCCGCGCTGGGCCTCTATCAGGAACGGTGGGCGCTCGCCGAGATCTGCATCTACGTGGCCGAGCTCCGGCGGCCGCACGAGGACACCGAGGACACCCGGGTCTCATTGGCGGAGCTCGGCGAGTACCTCTCCTGAGCCGCGTCCCGGGCAGTATCCTGACGCAGACGACGACGTCGCCTGAGCGATGCCAAGGGAGGAGAGCATGACGACGATGACGACCGACTACGCGGTGACGAACCCCGCCACCGGAGAGCAGGTCAAGGTCTACCCGACGATCACGGACGATGAGCTGGAGGCAGCCATCGCCCTGGCGTACGAGACGCACCGAAACTGGCTGCGGTCCAGCACCGTGGAGGAGCGCGCCAAGCTGGTCCGCCGCGTCGGGGAGCTGCACACCGAACGGCGGGAGCAGCTTGCCGAGATCACGACGCGCGAGATGGGCAAGCCACTGGACCAGGCGCTGGGCGAGATCGACTTCTGCGCCGACATCTACGGGTACTACGCCGACAACGGGCCGGACCTCATGAAGGACGAGCCGATCAAGCTGCTCGCCGGCGAGGGCTCCGCGATCATCCGCCGCAGCTCGCTGGGCGTGATCCTCGGGATCATGCCGTGGAACTTCCCGACCTACCAGGTCGCGCGGTTCGCCGGGCCGAACCTGATCATCGGGAACGCCGTGCTCCTGAAGCATGCACCGCAATGCCCGGAGACCGCCGAGGCGCTTCAGGCGATCTACCTCGAGGCCGGCTTCCCCGAGGGGGCCTACGTCAACATCTACGCGACCAATGATCAAATCGCCAACGTGATCGCCGACCCGCGCGTGCAGGGCGTGTCGGTGACCGGTTCCGAGCGCGCCGGCGCGGCCGTGGCGGAGATCGCCGGCCGGAACCTGAAGAAGGTCGTGCTGGAGCTGGGCGGCTCCGATCCGTTCATCCTGCTCAGCACCGACGACCTCGATGCGACCGTCGAGTCGGCTGTGAACGCCCGCCTGGACAATGCCGGCCAGTCGTGCAACGCCGCCAAGCGGTTCGTCGTGATCGACGAGCTGTACGAGCCGTTCCTCGAGAAGTTCACGGCGGCCATGACCGCGTGGAAGACGGGCGACCCGGCGGCCGAGGGCACCGAGCTCGGGCCGCTGTCGTCGAGCACCGCGGCAGATCGGCTGCAGGATCAGCTCGACCGGGCGATCAAGGGCGGCGCCAAGGTGGTCGCCGGCGGCGACCGCGCCGGCAACTTCTTCTCGCCGATGGTGCTGACCGACGTCACGCCCGACAACGACGCGTATCGCGAGGAGCTCTTCGGGCCCGTCGCGGTGGTGTACAAGGTCGGGTCGGAGGACGAGGCGGTGAAGCTCGCAAACGACACGCCCTTCGGGCTCGGCTCCTACCTGTTCACGACCGACTCCGAGCAGGCCGAGCGGGTCGCCAACAAGATCGACGCCGGCATGGTGTACGTCAACATCGTCGGGGCCGACGGCGCCGAGCTGCCGTTCGGCGGCGTCAAGCGGTCCGGCTCGGGGCGCGAGCTCGGGAAGTACGGCGCCGACGAGTTCGTGAACAAGAAGCTGATCAGGGTCGGCTGACCGACCCTGGAGGCACCCGGCTGGGCGGGGAGGCGCTCCTCCTCCGCCCAGCCCGTGGTGCTAGGTGGGCAGCTCGGCGAACTGGGGCGCGTCGTCGCCGATCTCGTGCCACTTCGCCTTGTACGCGACCAGCTGATGGAAGCTCGGGCGCATGTCGAGGTCTTCCATCAGACCGGCGGACACGAAGTAGACGTCGCCGAGGTCGTCATACAGGCTCGAACCGCAGTTGCTACAGAAGTTGCGGGGCGCCAGGTGGCTCTCGTAGGTCTTCACCAGGTCCTGGCCCTTGGTGAACCTGAAGTTCTCCTTCGCCACCACCACACCGGCCAGGCTTGATCCGACCCAGTGCTGGCACCGCGAGCAGTGGCAGTACCCCAGCGACTGCGGGTCAGTGACCTCGCATTCCACACCGCCGCAGAGGCACGTGCCCGTGAGCGTCTGAGACATGGCGACCCCTTCCCGTGGTGACCGACACGATCCGGGCCACGGTACCAGACCGGACTTGGCGCCCTCGTGAGCCGGCCGTCAGCCGCCTTCGGGTCGCTGTGGCGGGCCTTCGTCGGATGGTTGGAGGCGGTGGCGACGTGCCGCGATGAAGGCCGCGCGCATGTCGGCGCGCACGAACCCCTTCAGCGCCCCGTGGCGCTTCGCCGGCTTTTGTCCCAGGCGTGCGACGAGATCGTCACACGCACCGCGGTAGGCGGTCGCGGCCTCCGAGCGCGGCGCGCCCACCACCACCGGAACCCCGGCCAAGGCAGCCGAGTCGTACCGGGAGCTGCGCGGAATCTGATTCGGCGACACCAGGTCTCCGAACCGCTCGCGCATCAGCGCCGTCGCATCCACGGCCCCGGGGCGGCGAGGGTCGACGAACGTCGGCAAGAGGACGAGCGGCGTGTAGCGCCGGCCGGTGTCTCGCTCGATGCTCCTGACCGACTCGATCGTCCCCTGGAGCGCGTGGATCGACAGGTAGTCGGCTGCGGCCGGGATCATCACGGCGTCCGCCGCCCAGAGCGCCGACGCACCCAGGCCGCCAAGGCCGGGCGGCGTGTCGACGACGATGACATCCCACTCCGCGCCGGCCTTCGCGAACGCAGCCGCCAGCCGCTCACCGCGGCGACGGTCCGCCGACATCGACCCCTCCTCGAGCAACCGGTCGTCGGCGGGCACCACGCCGAGCGTTCTCAGGGATGGGAGATACGACCGGCGCACGTGCCAGCGCGGCTTGCCGCGAAAGAGGTCGCTCGACCCTTCGCCGGGCGCGGCCGAAACCCCGACGGCCACTCCGGCCGAGCCCTGCGGATCGAGATCCACCAGAAGCGCCCGGCGGTCGGCGAGCGCAAGCGCGGCCGCGAGGTTCACCGCGGTCGTGGTCTTTCCGACCCCACCCTTGCGGTTGACGACCGCGATCGTATGCACGCCGCCATTTTGTCACGCGCGCAGCCGCGCGCCTAAGTCAGCCTCCCGCGGCCGGCCCCGCGACGCAATAGGATGCGCGCGTGCGCTTGACCGAGCTCCACGCCGACCTCCAGGCTCTGCGCGAGAACCTGGCCGACGAGCTGCTTGCGATCAACCGCTACGAGGAGCAGGCGTTCTCGCTCGCCGACGAGGACGCGAAGGAGCACGTCCAGCGGATCGTCGACGAGAAGAAGGAGCACGTCGCCCGGCTCCTGCGGGTCATCCAGCGCCTCGACGTGAAGCAGCGCGAGGCGATCGAGCGGCCGTAGCTAGGCGACGTCGAAGACGATCCCCTGGGCGAGGGGCAGCTCGGTCGAGTAGTTGATGGTCGCCGTCTGGCGGCGCATGTAGGCCTTCCAGGCGTCGGATCCGGACTCGCGTCCGCCGCCGGTCTCCTTCTCGCCGCCGAACGCCCCGCCGATCTCGGCGCCGCTCGGGCCGATGTTGACGTTCGCGATCCCGCAGTCCGAGCCGGCGGCCGACAGGAACCGCTCGCTCTCGCGCAGGTCGCCGGTGAAGACGCACGAGGAGAGGCCCTGGGGGACGTCGTTGTGGACGGCGATCGCCTCGTCGAGGTCGGAGTACGTGACCGCGTACAGCAGCGGGGCGAAGGTCTCCTCGCGGACGAGGTCGGTCTGGTGCGGCATGCGGGCGATCGCCGGCCGCACGTAGTAGGCCTCCGGCCACTCGTCGGCGAGGACGCGGTCCCCGCCGGTGATGGCGGCGCCCTCGGCGCGGGCCCGGTCGAGCGCGGCCTGCATGTCGGTGAAGGCGTCCTCGGAGATGAGCGGGCCGCACAGCGTGCCCGGCTCTCGCGGGTCGCCGACGCCGACGCTGGCGTAGGCCCGATCCAGCCGCTCGAGCAGGCCGTCGGCGACGCTCTCGTGGACGATCAGGCGCCGCAGCGACGTGCAGCGCTGGCCGGCGGTGCCGACCGCCGCGAACACGATGGCGCGCACCGCCAGGTCGAGGTCGGCGGTCGGTGCGACGATCATGCCGTTGTTGCCTCCGAGCTCGAGCACCGACCGGGCGAGCCGCGCGGCGATGCGAGGAGCGATCGTGCGCCCCATCGCCGTCGAGCCGGTCGCCGACACGAGCGGCAGCCGCGCGTCGTCGACGAGGACGCGGGCCGCGTCGCCCACGACCACCTCGACGAGTCCCTCCGGCGCGTCCCCGAACCGCTCGGCGGCGCGCTCGAAGATCGACCGGCAGGCGAGCGCCGTGAGCGGGGTGAGCGACGACGGCTTCCAGACGACCGGGTCGCCGCACGCCAGCGCGAGCGCCGAGTTCCAGCTCCACACGGCCACGGGAAAGTTGAAGGCGGTGATGACGCCGATCGGGCCGAGCGGGTGCCAGGTCTCGAACATCCTGTGCCCCGGCCGCTCCGACGCGATCGTCAGGCCGTAGAGCTGCCGGGAGAGCCCGACGGCGAAGTCGCAGATGTCGATCATCTCCTGCACCTCGCCGAGGCCCTCCTGCACGATCTTCCCCGCCTCGAGCGTGACGAGGGCGCCGAGCGCCTCCTTCTCGCGCCGCAGCTCCTCGCCGAGCAGCCGGACGAGCTCGCCGCGCCGCGGCGCCGGCACCTGGCGCCAGGCCTCGAAGGCGGCGGTGGCCCGGTTGACGGCGGCGTCGACCTCGTCAGGGGTCGCGCTCTGCAGGTGAGCGATCGGCTCGCCCGTAATCGGGGTTCGCACCTCGAGGTCGCCGTCGCGCATCGACGCGGGGTCGAGCCCCAGGCGGGTGAGGATGGCGTCGGTATCCGGCATGTGGCTCGTTGCTCCTTCGTTTCGGCGGGCGATCGGCCCGAGTCTAGATGGTCGCGACCGGGGGATCCCCCGTCCGGGGAGTGGGAGAGAGACCCGCCAAACGGCACCATGAGAAGTGGCGCATTCCCCCGATTCCCTGCGCCGATCCTTTGCCCGAATCCTCACCGCCCGAACGCGACACCCAGGCCGCAAGGCTACGGTCGTACGAGACGCTGATCGACGTCTCGCGGATGCTGCTGGGCTCGGCGAGCCTCGACGAGCTCTTCGAGCGCGTGACGAGCGAGCTGCGCCGGCTGGTCGGATACGACGCGCTCACCATCTACGGCGTCGACGAGGTGCGCGGGCTGGTCGTGCCGCTGCACTCGGTCGACATGTGGGCCGACGAGATCATGGCGTCGCCGCTTCGGATCGGGGAGGGGCTCACCGGCTGGGCCGTCCAGCACTGCACCGCCGAGAACCTGCCGTCGGCCCACTCCGACCCGCGCATCCAGGTCGTTCCGGGCACGCCGCCCGACGAGCGCGAGGCGCTGGTCGTCGTTCCGCTCGTCGTCCGCGGCCGGCCAATCGGGGCGCTGAACGCCTACCGCCTCGGTGAGATCACGGCGTTCTCGGACGAGGAGTTCGACCTGATCCGGCGGTTCGCGGACCTCGTCGCGCTGGCGCTCGACAACACGCGGATCCGCCACCAGCTGGAGCAGGAGGCGCAGACCGACTGGCTGACCGGGCTCGGCAACCACCGCATCTTCCACGAGCGGCTCCGGCAGGAGATGGATCGCACCGAGCGCTACGGCCGCCCGCTGTCGCTGATCGTGTTCGACCTCGACGACTTCAAGTTCCTGAACGACCTCCACGGCCACCAGGAGGGCGATCTTGTGCTCCGCCGGGTCGCCGCCGCCGCGCTCGAGGGCCTCCGCGCGAGCGACATGGCGTGCCGGATCGGCGGCGAGGAGTTCGCCATCCTGCTCCCGGAGACGGGAAAGCGCGCGGCGCGGGCCGCGGCCGACCGCCTGTGCGCCCGCGTGCGCGAGCTCCCGAGCGGCGTCCGGAGGACCACCGTCTCGTGCGGCGTCGCGTCGTATCCCCGCGATGCCCCGAACGTCACCGAGTTCCTCACGGCGGCGGACGCTGCCCTCTACGCCGCGAAGGGCCGGGGCAAGGATCGCGCCGCGAGCTACACGCCGGCCGTGCAGGCCGGCCGCGCCTACGGGTCGGGCGGCCCCGTGCAGGTCGAATCCCTGAAGCAGCTGCGGCTCCTGGGCGGGCTGGCGGGGAAGCTCAACCGGCTGAACGACATCGCCCAGATCGGCGAGACGATCGTCGCCGACCTCGAGGCGATGGTCGACTACCACAACGCGCGCGTGTACGTCCTCGACGACGACGGGCAGACGCTCGAGCCGGTCGCGTTCCGGGGGACGATCGACGAGTACGCGGGCGAGACGCTCGAGAACCTCCGCGTCGCGGTCGGCGAGGGCATCACGGGCACGGCGGCCGAGCGCGGAAAGACGCTGAACGTGCCCGACGCGAGCGCCTGCCCGTTCGCCGCCCAGATCCCGGGAACGGACGACATCGACGAGTCGATCCTCGCGGTGCCGTTCATGTACGACCGGCACGCCACCGGCGTCCTCGTCCTCGCGAAGCTGGGGCTGAACCAGTTCTCGGCCCTGGCCGTCCGCCAGGTCGAGCTGCTGGCGGCGCACGCGGCCGTGGCGCTCGAGAACGCGCGCCTGCTGGCGGAGGAGCGCCGGACGGCCGCGACCGCCGAAGTGCTGCTCGACATCGCGACCGCGGCATCCCGCGAGGCCTCACCGCAAGTGGTGGCGCGCCGTGTCGCCGCGGCCGCCTGCCGGCTGGCGGGCGCAGCGGGTGCTGCGCTCGTCGTCGAGCGCGGCGGGCGCTATCGGGTGCTCGCGGCCCACGGCGACCGATCGGCGCGCTCTGTCGGGCTCGCGGTCGCCCGCGGGCGCGACGCCGCCGATCAGGGGGTCTCCCTCGTCGCGCTCGCCGACCTGCCGGCGCTGCCCGTCTCGGCGTCCGACGCGCCGCGCGTCGCTGCCCATGTCGGCGTCCACGGCGGGGCGCTGGTCGTCGTCGGGGACCGCTTCGGAACCGCAGCATGCGAGACGGTCGCGGCGATCGCCGGCCAGGGGTCGCTGGCCCTCCAGAACGCGGCTCTCTTGCGCCGCCTGCGCGAGGGCTACTCGTCGTCGCTTCGCCGGTCGAGCTGAAGCGCGCACGAGTTGATGCAATAGCGCTTGCCGCTCGCTCCGGGGCCGTCGTCGAAGACGTGGCCGAGGTGCGAGCCACACCGCCGGCACGTGACCTCCGTGCGGATCATGAAGTGGCTCAGGTCGCGGTGGAGCTCGACGTTCCCGGTGTTCATCGGGTCGGTGAAGCTCGGCCATCCACTGCCCGAGTCGAACTTGGTGTCAGACGAGAAGAGCTCGGCGCCGCATCCGGCGCAGATATAGGTGCCGTCGTCCTTCGTGTGGACGAGCTCGCCGGTGAACGGGCGCTCGGTGCCCTTCCGGCGCAGGACGTCGTACTGCTCCGGCGTGAGCCGGGCGCGCCACTCCTCGTCGGTCGTCGGAATGGGCGCGGCTTGGGGGGTGCGGTCGGTTGTCATGCCGGAATTGTACGCACGAACCGATTGGCGGCGATGATCGTCGCGAGCAGCAGGCCGGCGATCGGCACGGGAGCCCAGCCTCCGCCGTCGACCGCCGTCGCAAACGTGTTCTGCGCGCCGTGCAGGCCGACCCCGGTCAGGATCGACCCGGTGCGCCGTCGCACCCACGCCAGCAGCACGCCCTCGGCGGTGAACACGATGAGCACCGACGGAGTGAGGTGGATGCTGGCCCATGCCAGGCCCGACCCGACCGCGCCGATCCAGAACCCGAAGCGCGACCAGAGCGCCCCGAGGAGCAGGCCGCGCATCGCCGCCTCCTCGATCCACGGCGCGACGAGCACGGCGAGGATGGCGATCACGATCCGGTAGCGCAGGGGCCGGTCCACGGTGTCGATGGCGGTCGTTCCGTGGTCGAGCCCGATGGCCTGCGTGATCGCCACGGCGATCACGGTGACGACGATGAGCACCGGGATGTAGATCGCCACAGTCGAGGCGACCCGGCGCGCGGGCGCGACCCCGATCGCGCGGAGCGCCCGCCGGCGGCCGAAGAACGCGATCTGATAGGCGGCGACGAGGGCACAGACGTTGGCGCCCACGTACCCGAACGCGATGATCGTCGCCCTGACCCACAGCGGATCGAACCGCGGGAGGGCGGCGGCCGCTCCAAGGACCAGCACGGCGGCCGCGATGTCGAAGACGGTGAGGGCTGCCGCGGCCAGCGCCAGGCGTCGCCAGCTGGGCGGCACGAGGTCAAGCCCTGTTTGCGGGAGCGCCTCCAAGCGCTGGCAGGCTATCCGAACCACCAGGGCCGGGCCCCAGAGCGCGCTCGGGTGCGGCCGCTGGCCCGTCCGAAGGCGACGACCGGAGTCGAACCGGTGTGCACGGCTTTGCAGGCCCCGCAGTGCTTTTCGGGTGCGGGGCCTGCCCGGGCGCTGGTCCGTCCAAAGGCGACGACCGGAGTCGAACCGGTGTGCACGGCTTTGCAGGCCGCTGCCTAGCCACTCGGCCACGTCGCCGCAGCGAGCGAAAGGCTACCAGCCGGCCGGTCGACGCCCGCAAAGCCGCGTACACCGTAAACGCCCCGTCCACGCACGCGAAAAGCCTGAGCGAGCCACTCGGCGACGTCGCCGAGCGAGCGAAGCGCTACCAGCCGCGGTCGGCCCGCAAGCCGCGTACATCGTAAACGCCCCGCACGCACGCGAAGACCTGAGCGAGCCACTCGGCCACGTCGCCGCAGCGGGCGAAAGGCTATCAGCCGGCCGTCATCGCGCTTCGAAAGAGCGCCGCCAGGCCTGTAAGCGGCTGAGGCCGGGAGCTGGGCTCCCGGCCTCGCATCGGCGTAGCGAGTGCCCCTGTGGGGGCTCGTGGGGGGAGCCTGCTCCCCCCACGGACTATTTTCCGCCGCCGAACGTCTGGAGCAGGCTGATCGCGGCCGGCCCGAGGGCGACGACGAACATCGAGGGGAAGATGAAGACCACGGTCGGGAAGAGCATCTTGACCGGCGCCTTCATGGCCTTCTCCTCGGCCGCGAGCTGGCGTCGCACGCGCATGTCATGCGACTGGACGCGCAGGATGCGCGAGAGGGCGATACCGAGCTGGTCGGCCTGGATGATGGCGCGGCAGAACTGCGCGATCTCCGGGACGTCCACACGGTCGGACAGGCTCTTGAGCGCGGCCGAGCGGCTCTCGCCGATCCGCATCTCGTGCAGCACGAGCCCGAACTCCTCGACCAGCGGGCCCTCCATCCGCTCGCTCAGCTTGCTGACCGCGGCATCGAACCCGAGGCCGGCCTCGACCGAGACGCACAGCAGGTCGAGCACGTTCGGGAGCTCGCTGCGCATCTCCTCGCGCCGGCCGCGCACGCGGCTGTTGATGAAGAAGTCCGGTGCGATGAAGCACATGGCGCCGCCGCCGAGCGCGATCAGCATGCCGAGAACGGCGGGCACGGCACCAGAGGCCGCCACGATCACACCCATTGCGAGGGCGGTGGCGACGAGGCCGCCCTTCAGCGCCAGGTACATCTGCGGCGACATCGAGCGCGAAAGCCCGGCCGCCATCAGGCGCGCGTGGATCTCGTTCGGATCTGCCTTGGGCAGAAGCTTCTGCGTGATGTCGGCGATCTGCTGCGTCATCGGGCCGACGATGCGGTCGTTGACGCTGCGGCGCGTCTCGATCTCACGCTGGTCGCGAGTGCCGTAGCGCTTGGCCTTGCGAAGCGTGAGTGCGATCTCGCGCTGCTTGACCGTGAGGCCGCTGAGCAGCATGTAGATCGACGCGCAGAACATTCCTATGGCGAGGACGATGATCATGCGGCTACCCCTTGAAGCTCACGATCTTGCGGATAATGGCCCCACCGATCGCCATCATGACCAGCGACATCCCGATCATGACCTTGCCGGCGCTCGTCGTGAAGAGGACCGACATGTACTTCGGATTGAGGGCGAAGATGGCGAGGCCCATGAGGAACGGCATCGCGACGAGCACGTAGGCGGACATACGGCCCTGGGCCGTGAGCGCCTTCACCTTGCGGCTGAACTGCTGGCGCTGGCGGACCGTGTCGGCCACCATGTCGAGGATCTCGGCGAGCGAGCCGCCGACCGTGCGCTGGATGTTCACGGCCATGACCACGAACCCGAAGTTGGTCGAGTCCATGCGCCTGGCCATCGCCTCGAGCGCCGCCTCTGACGGCATGCCCAGGGCGATCTCCTGCGAGACGCGGGCGAGCTCCTTCGAGGTCGGCTCCGCGCCCTCCTTGACGACGCTCGCGAGGGCGGCGTTGAACGCGTGCCCAGCCTTGAGCGACGCGGCCATCGTGATCAGCGTCTCGGGCAGCTGGGCCTCAAATGCGTTCAGGCGCCGGCGGGCCGAGAACTTGACGAAGAGCGCGGGAATCGCGACTCCCAGGCCGAGCGGCAGGAGCACGAAGAACCCGTTCAGGCCCAGCGCGACCTTGCCGACGACGCCGAGGAAGAGCGACGCGCCCATCTGGATGTACATGACCTCGGCCGTGCGCAGCGGCAGGTCGGCCTGCTCGAGGCGGTAGGTCAGGCGCTTCCAGTAGTTGAACGATCCGACGATCTTCTCGGTCGCGATGTAGAGCTGGTGGAGCACCGAGATCTTCGACGGGACCGAAGCCCATCACCTCGGCGGCCTTGCGCTTCTGCTCGGTGTACGGCGCGATCCGCTTCGTGGCCGAGACGCCGGGCTTCGACGACAGGATCACGAGGCAGCCCAGCAGGACGAAGAGCGCTGCGACGCCGGCGATCATCGCGCGGCCCGCGGGGCTCGTTGGGAGCTTCACGACCGGGCCGCCTCCGGACGACCCGGAGCCAGGCTTCCCGGGCACCGTGAACTTCGAGGTGGCGGGGCCCATGCCCGGCGCGCTCACCTGCAGGTTGATCTTGGCCCCCTTCTGGGCAAGGCTGCCGTACGTGAACGTGAAGGTCGACCCGAGGTTGTCGGCGACCCTCTTGTAGGCGGCGTCCAGCGACGACGTGTCGGCGGCGGCGATGGTCTGCCCGCCCGTCGGATCGGTCAGCTGACGGAGCTGCGCGAGCGCCGTCGCATTCCCGCCGATCGAGACGGCGTAGATGGTCGCGTGTGCGGCCTTGGCCGCGGTGGTCGCCTCGGCGAGCGTCGCCGTGTCGTCCTGCGACGCACCGTCGGACATGACGATGAGCACGTGCTTCTGCGCCGGCTCCTTGGCGAGAGCCTCCGACGCCATCTTGACGGAGCCGTAGATGGCCGTGCCGGGATCTCCGCCGGTTCCGAGCTGCGAGAGCGCGGTGGCGGCCGTCACGGGGTTGGCCGGAAACGCCGTGCCCACGTAGGGCTGGGCGCCGAAGCCGTACACGGCCAGCTCGTCACCAGGCTGGAGCGACTGCACGAATCGCGCGGCCGCGGCCTTGGCATCGACGATCTTCTGGCCCGCCATGCTGTTCGACGTGTCGACCGCGACGGCGATCGCCGCGGCGGCGCCGGCATCCTGAAGGTTGACGGACGTGTTGAGCCCGTTCTCCTTCACCGCGAAGTCCGGCGCGGGGCCGGGCTCGGGCGTCTGCACGGTCACGGTGACCGCGGGGAAGTGCTTCGTGTCGACCGTCTTCACGACGATGGCCTGTTGCGCCGCGGCGGAGCTCCCTGCCCCGACGAGGGAGCAGACGGCCAGAACCGCCAGCGCGGCCGATGTGCGCCGCGGCCCCATTACTCGCCGACCGCCCGTCCGAAGATGCCGCTGGACGATGCCGCCCGCTCGCCGGCTTCCTCCTGGAAGAAGTTCGGCGGGAGGTTGACCCCGTTCGAGGCCATCTTGTCGAGGAAGTGGGGCTTGAGCCCCGTGCAGGTCAGCGGGCCGAGGAGCCGGTGGCCGGCATCCTGGTTCGCGCCCGCCTCGTCGACCGGCTTGGCGAGGAAGATGTCCTGGAGCGTCACGACGTCGGACTCCATTCGGAGCACCTCGGTCACGTGGGTGATCCGGCGGGTGCCGTCCACGAGGCGGCTGACCTGGACGATCAGGTCGAACGCGCTCGAGATCTGCTCGCGGATCGCGCGCAGAGGAAGCTCGACGCCGGCCGTGAGGACGAGCGTCTCGGTCCTGGCGAGGGCGTCACGCGGGTTGTTCGCGTGAATCGTCGTGAGCGAGCCGTCATGGCCCGTGTTCATGGCCTGGAGCATGTCCACGGCCTCGGCGCCTCGGCACTCTCCGACGATGATCCGGTCGGGGCGCATACGCAGGGTGTTCCTGACGAGGTCGCGGATCGTGACCTGGCCCTTGCCCTCGATGTTGGCGGGGCGCGACTCGAGCGTGATCACGTGATCCTGCTTGAGCTGGAGCTCGGCCGCGTCCTCGACGGTGATGATGCGCTCGTCGGACGGAATGGCCGAGGAGAGCACGTTCAAGGTCGTCGTCTTACCGGAGCCGGTACCGCCCGAGATGAGCACGTTCAGCTTGCCGCGGACGCACGCCTCGAGGAACTGCCCCGACTTGTGGGTCAGCGTGCCGAACTTGATCAGGTCGGCCATCGTGAACGGGTCGCGGCGGAACTTTCGGATGGTGAGCGACGAGCCGCGGACAGCGAGCGGCGGGATGATGGCGTTCACGCGTGAGCCGTCGGGCAGGCGGGCGTCGACGTACGGCGAGGACTCGTCGATCCGGCGGCCGATGCGGCTGATGATCTTGTCGATGATCCGCAGCAGGTGAGCCTCGTCGACGAACTGCGCGTTCGTCTTCGTGATCTTGCCGTGGCGCTCGATGTAGATCGTCTTGTGGTCGTTGACCATGATTTCCGTGATGGACTCGTCGCGGAGGAAGGGCTCGAGCGGCCCGTAGCCCAGGATGTCGTCCGTGATCTGGCGGATGATGTCCTGGCGCTCCTGCCGGGTGAGCGGCGTCTTCTCGACCGCCAGCACCTCGGTGACGACCTCGTTCACCTTCTCCTCGAGGTCCGCGTCGGTCTTCCCGTCCTGGTTGAAGAGGCGGGGGCCGAGGCGCGGGATGATCTCCTTGTGGACGCGCGTCTTCAGCTCGGCGAACGGGTCGGCGACGACGGAGGCGCGCTCGGCCTCCTTGGCGTCGATCGCCTCGGGCTCGTCCGACTGGCCCGCGACCTGGATCCGGGAATGGAGCGACATCGTCTACCTACCTTCCGAGCCGCTTGGGCTTCTTCTTCTCGTCGGTCGACGGGGTGCGCATCGGGACGAGCTTGTCCGCGATCTCGCCCAGCGACTTGACGACGCCGGCGCGCGGGTTGGCCAATGCGATCGGCACGCCGCGGTTGATCGAGACCGGCACGTCGCGCTCGCTGGGCACCTCGAACTCGACCTTCATGTCCAGGGCCCGCTCCACCTCGCCCGGCCGCAGGCCGACCTTGGAGCCGGTGCGGTTGAGCAGCAGGTGGCGGCGCTCCTTGGGGTAGTGCAGGAGGTCGAGCGTCTGGAGCGTGAGCTTGATGTTCTTGATCGCCGGCACGTCGAGCGAGGCGACGAGCAGGAGCTGGTCGGTGCGATCGAGCGTCGAGAGCACCGGCCCGTGGAAGAACGGCGGCGTATCGACGACGACCACGTCGTAGCTCTCCTTGGCGACCGCGAACAGGTGGCCGAGGCGCTCCTCGGTCACGAGCTCCGCATCCTCGGGCCGAAGCGGCGCGGGGAGGACGTGCACGCCCGACTGGTGGGCGGTGACGTAGCCTGCCAGAGCGTCCGGGTCGAGCTCGCGCCGGGCCATGACGAGGTCGTAGATCGTCTTCTCCGGCTCGATGCCCATCATGATCGCCGCGTCGCCGAACTGGAGATCCAGGTCGAGCAGGAGCGTGCGGCGCTCCTGCTTGCGTGCGAAGACGACCGCGAGGTTGCAGGCCAGCACGGTCTTGCCGGCGCCGCCCTTGGGGGCGAACACCGTCACGACCTTGCCCTCGACGTGCTGCGAGGCCTTCCCGGGAGCGCTGCCTGAGCGGCCTGCCGCCAGCGAGTTCGCCTTCTTGATGGTGAAGACGACGCTGTCGGTGAGCTGCGGCAGGAGGACGACATCGAAGATGCCGACCTGGAGCGCCTCGGACAGGATGTGGTGCGCCGAGGCCGAGGTGACGAGCACGATCGGCGCCGCGGTGACCGCGCGGATCGCCTCGATCTCAGCGGTCGGCACGTGATCGGTCGCGGTGGTGCCGTGAAGGATCACCTGGGCGGCGGACTCGGCGAGCTTGCCGCCGGCCTTGGTCGGGTCGGCTGCGGTGCCCACCAGCTCCACCTCGGGGTGGTCGGCCAGGCCCTCGCGGACCTCGGCCAGCCCGTTGGCGGCGCCTGTGATGAAGACCTTGATCGGGGACGGATTGCTCATTGGTTACTTCACACCCTTCGAGATGCAGACGGGCAGGTAGGTCTTGATCTGGGTGACGCTGAGTCCGGCGCCGAGGACGCTGCAGGGCGTCGCGACGACGGTGTTGGAGTCCTGGGATCCACTGGTGGGCCGGACGGCGTACCAGAGGCTGCCCTTCTCACGGGCGAGGTTGAAGGCCGCCAGCTGCTCCTGCGGGATCGCGAGGATCATCGCGGCGCCCTGGGTGCCGTCGCTGGATCCCTGGCCACCGCTCGTGTCGGAGTCGGCGGTGAGGGAGGTGGCGGCGACGCCGTCGGCCTTGGTCGAGAGCACCTGGACGTTCGTCATGAGGACGCGCGACGCATCCTGGGTGGTGTACGGGCTGTCGTTCTTGGACGACTGCACCGTGAACTCGACGAGCACGTCGACGTGGTCACCGGCCCGGAGCGTTCCGTCGAGCACCCGGTTCGGGTTGTAGGCCACCTGGATCGCGCGCATGGTGCCCGAAATCTGCGAGGCGATCGGCGCGCTCGTGCCCTCGGTGAACATCGAGGGAGTGATCTGCGAGCCGGCGGTGATGGGGCCGGCGGTCGCGAGACCGTTGTTCAGCGCGTCGATCGACGTGTAGGCGCCCGGCACGACATCGCGCTGGACGACCTGACGCGTCTCGAACGCGCTGGTGTTGACGAGGTCCTTGACGGGGCTGCCGGCTGCGATGGCCGACTTGGCGACGACGACAGTGACGTTCTGCTGGCTGTCGTGAGCCTGCTTCTGGACGTTGCCGGTGTAAAGGATCACCAGGCCCGCCGCGACCGCGGCCAGGACGAGCGCGATGACGATATTGCGGACGCTGTAGGTCATGCGGCAGCCTCTCGTGGAGAAAGATGACGGGACGTAGCTGATCTGCTATCGGCACGCGCGGGCGGCGACTTTAGGCTGCACGCGACGGCCGCTGGGACCGTTCGCAGAGTGCGAGACGGGGGTTCCGGACAGGCCCCGGGGACGCTTGGTGGGACGCTCCGGGACAGGACTTCAGGACTTAAGTGGGAGCGGCGGGGGTGCCGCGCCCGGCTTACTCCTCGCGCATAGTTGTCGAGGAAGTGAGGTTCCCCGAGGCCACGACCTTGCCGAGGATCGAGACCGCGTAGGGATACGTCACGGTCACCGTGGTGTCGGTGCCGGGCGCGTAGGCGTTGTTGGTGCAGGTGGCCGTCACAGTCACGTTCATCTTCGACTGGTTCAGGCCGGGTGCCGCGGAGCGAGCTGCGCTGACCGCGATGGCCTGGACGGCCGCGCAGTTGCCGTTGGTTCGGCTGACAGCCGCCTTGCGGGCGCCTTCACGGGCCGACGCGGTCACCTGGATGTAGTTGTTGAACACGACCCCGAACTGGTAGATCGCAAGCAGAACGAGGAGGAGGACAGGCAGGATGACCGCGAACTCGGTCACCGCCTGGCCGCGCTGGTTTCGTAGCGTGCGTCGGGGCATGATCGAAAGGTGTTTCGGCATCACACGTCTTTGAGTTGAGGCCCGATCGGGGGATTGGCCTTCCCCGGTCAGCGGGGGGGCCGGCCGTGGGGTTCTCACCCAGGGTCGGGGACGATGCGCGGTTCTGCAAGACCCTGCCAGCCAAGATCCCCCGTTCGGGGGACCCACGGGCGGGACCTCGGGTATGGTCTTTCGCCATGGCGGCGATCATCGACGGCAAGGCGGTCGCCGCGGACGTGCGCGCCCAGGTCGCGCTGGATGCGGCCGCGCTCGAGGAGCGCACCGGTCACCGGGCGGGGCTCGTCACGATCCTGGTCGGCGAGGACCCCGCGTCGGAGGTCTACGTCCGCAACAAGATCGCGGCGTGCCGCGAGGCCGGGATGGAGTCGTTCCACGAGCCGATGCCGGCGACGTCGAGCCAGCGCGAGGTCTTGGAGATGGTCGACCGGATGAACGCCGACGACCGGGTCGACGGGATCCTGGTGCAGGCGCCGCTCCCGGCGGGCCTCAACTTCAAAGAGGTGCTGGAGCGGATCGACCCGGCGAAGGACGTCGACGGCTTCCACCCGCTGAACGTGGGCCGGCTCGTCGCGAACCAGCCCGGGATGGTGGCCTGCACCCCGAAGGGCGTCATGGAGCTCCTCGACCGGACGGGCGTGGAGATCGAGGGGGCGAACGCGGTCGTCGTTGGCCGATCCGACATCGTCGGCAAGCCCGTGGCGCTCCTGCTGCTTCACCGCAGCGCCACCGTCACGGTGTGCCACTCACGTACGCGCGACCTCCCGGCGGTGACCCGCGGGGCGGACATCCTCATCGCCGCCGTCGGGCGCCCCGAGATGGTCAGGGGCGACTGGGTGAAGCCCGGCGCGACGGTCATCGACGTGGGCGTGAACCGCACCGACGACGGCCTCCGCGGAGACGTCCATTTCCCGTCCGCGAGCGAGGTCGCCGGCGCGATCACGCCCGTCCCCGGAGGGGTCGGTCCGATGACCATCGCGATGCTCTTACGCAACACCGTTGACGCAGCCACGGCCCGCCTTTCGGCTTGATATGCTCGCCGCGACCGGCGGATGGCCGGGAGTTCGAGGAAGGACTGCAAGGTGGCAGAAGGCACCGTGAAGTGGTTCAGCAACGAGAAGGGATACGGCTTCATCTCGCAGGACGGGGCCGAGGACGTGTTCGTCCACTTCTCCGAGATCCAGTCGGACGGCTACAAGACCCTGGCCGAGGGCCAGCGCGTCGAGTTCGAGGTCGTGCAGGGCCCGAAGGGCCTTCAGGCCAGCGCCGTTCGCGCCCTCGCCTGATCAGCTGATTCCTGTCCGCGCGGACTAAGCTGCCGCCGATGGCGATCTCCGACGACGACGTCCTCCACGTCGCCCGGCTGGCGCGGCTGCGGCTGGACCCGGACGACGTCGGGCGGATGCGCGAGCAGCTCTCGACCATCCTCGGGCACGTGCAGGAGCTCTCGAAGCTCGACCTGGGCGACGTTCTGCCGACGGCGCACGCCCTCGATCTCGCAAACAGCGTCCGCGAGGACCGGTCGCGCCCGTCCTGGCCGCGCGACGACGTGCTGCGGGCGGCTCCCGACCCGGCGGACGGCGGCTTCAGGGTGCCGCCCACGGCATGATCGACACGGCCGGGCTCACGGCCGAGCGGTGCGTCGAGCTGCTCGACGCCCGTGAGGTGAGCTGCCGCGAGCTCGTCTCCGCCTATCTCGACCGCATCGATCGCGACGATCCCGGGCTGCACGCGTTCCTGCGCACCCGCCGCGACGCCGCGCTCGCCGAGGCCGATGCGCGCGACCGCGACGGCCGCTCGGGCCTCGAGGGCGTGCCGATCGCGCTGAAGGACATCCTCTGCACGAAGGGCGAGGAGACGACGGCGGGCTCGCGGATCCTCGAGGGCTACGTGCCGATCTACGACGGCGGCTGCGTGAGCCGGGTGAAGGGCGCCGGTCTGATCTCGCTCGGCAAGACGAACATGGACGAGTTCGCGATGGGCTCCTCGACCGAGAACTCGGCGTTCGGGGTCACGCACAACCCGTGGGATCCCGATCGCGTCCCGGGGGGCTCGTCGGGAGGCTCGTCGGCGGCGGTCGCGGCCGGGTTCGCGCCGCTCGCGCTGGGCACCGACACCGGCGGCTCGATCCGCCAGCCCGCGGCGCTGTGCGGCGTCGTCGGCATGAAGCCCACGTACGGCGCCGTCAGCCGCTACGGCCTCATCGCGTTCGCGTCGTCGCTCGACCAGATCGGCCCGTTCGCGCTCACCGTGCGCGACTGCGCGCTCCTGCTCCAGGTCATCTGCGGAAAGGACGGCTGCGACGCGACGTCGGTCGAGCTCCCGGAGCCGATCGGCGTTCCCGACGCCTCCGACCTCCGCGGGGTGCGGATCGGCGTGCCGGCCGACCTGCTCGCGCAGGGCATCGAGCCGGGCGTGCGCGACGCGTTCGACGCCGGACTGCGTGCCTCCGAGGGGCTGGGAGCAGACGTCGTCGAGGTGTCGCTCCCGCACGCGGGCTACGCGCTGCCCGCCTACTACCTGATCGCCCCCGCCGAGGCGTCGGCCAACCTGAGCCGCTTCGACGGCGTGCGCTATGGCCTTCGGCTCCAGGAGGAGGGCGACACGGTCGTCGACATGTACGGCCGCACCCGCGCGGCCGGCTTCGGCGCTGAGGTGAAGCGGCGCATCATGCTCGGCACCTACGCGCTCTCGGCCGGCTACTACGACGCCTACTACGGGATGGCCCAGAAGGTGCGAACGCGGATCCGCGAGGACTTCCAGGGGGCGTTCGAGGCCTGCGACCTGATCGCCATGCCGACCTCGCCGACCGTCGCGTTCCGAATCGGAGAGCGCGTCGACGACCCGTGGGCGATGTACGCGTCGGACGTGCTGACGGTTCCGGTGAACCTGGCGGGGCTGCCGGGGATCTCGCTGCCCTGCGGCCTCTCCGACGGGCTGCCGGTGGGCTTCCAGCTGGTCGGCGCGGCGTTTGCCGAGAACCGGATCCTCGCGGCTGCGCACGCGCTCGAGCAGGCGCTGGGCTTCGACCCGCGGCCGCCGGCCGCGGCGGAGGCCCGCGCATGAGCAGCGCCGAGCGGTACGAGCCGGTGATCGGGCTCGAGATCCACGTGCAGCTCAACACCGACTCCAAGATGTTCTGCCGCTGCGAGAACCGCTTCGGCGACGAGCCCAACACGCGTACCTGCCCGGTGTGCCTCGGGCATCCGGGCGCGCTCCCGACGATCAACGCCGGGGCGGTCGAGAAGGCGATCCAGATCGGGCTCGCCCTCGACTGCGGCATCGCCGACCGGTCGCAGTTTCACCGCAAGAACTACTTCTATCCCGATAGCCCGAAGGCGTACCAGATCAGCCAGTACGACCAGCCGATCTGCGTGCACGGCCATCTCGTGGTCGACGGCGAGCGGATCGGGATCACGCGTGCCCACCTCGAGGAGGACGCCGCCAAGCTCGTCCATGCCGGCGGCGCGGGCGGGCGGATCGCGGGGGCCGAGTCGTCGGTCGTCGACTTCAACCGGTGCGGGACGCCGCTCGTCGAGATCGTGACCGAGCCGGATATCCGCTCGCCCGAGCAGGCGCTGGCGTTCCTCGGCCTGCTCAAGAACACGCTCCAGACCATCGGGGTCTCGGACTGCGACATGGAGAAGGGGTCGCTGCGCTGCGACGCCAACGTCTCGGTCCGTCCGCGCGGCGAGACCGTGCTCGGCACGAAGACCGAGCTCAAGAACATGAACTCGTTCAAGTTCCTCGGCGAGGGGATGGCGGCCGAGATCGAGCGACAGATCGGCCTGCTCGAATCCGGCGAGGCCGTGCTCCAGGAGACGCTGCACTACGACCCCGCCCGGCGCGAGCTTCACGCGCGCCGGTCGAAGGAGGAGGCCGACGACTACCGGTACTTCCCGGAGCCGGACCTGGTGCCGCTCGAGCCGTCCGCCGACGATGTCGAGCGGCTTCGCGCGGCGCTGCCCGAGCTCCCGGGAGCCCGGATCGCCCGCTTCCGCGACGACCTCGGCCTGGCGGCGCACGACGCCACGGATCTGAACGCGACGCCGGCGATCGCCGCGTACTTCGAGGACGTCGTCGCGGCCGGGGCCGATCCCAAGGCGGCGTCGGACTGGGTGCGAAACCAGCCCGGAGCGGTGGAGGCCGTGCCGGCCGGCCGGCTCGCCGAGCTGATCGGGCTCATCTCGGCCGGCACGATCACCGCGACGATCGCAAAGCAGGTCTATGCGCTGCTCGAGTCCGAGCCGGGCGCCGACCCGGCCGCGCTCGTCGAGCGCGACGGGCTCGCGACGGTCGGCGACTCGTCAGAGCTGGATGCCCTCGTGGCGCAGGTGATCGACGCGAATCCCGCTCTTGTGGAGCAGTTCCGCGGCGGCAAGGACGGCGTGATCAACGCGCTCGTGGGCCAGGTGATGAAGGAGACCCGCGGCCGCGCGGACGCCCGCCAGGTGCAGGAGCTCCTCCGCTCGCGACTGTAACGAGGTGTGCCGGCGCGGCCACCGCCCGCCACCGGCCGGCGCGGCACCTCCGCGGCGGCAGGGGGACCAGGTAGCGCGTCAACGGCGGTGACACGGGCGGCACGTGCGCGTTGCGGTACGGCGTACGATTCGCGCCGGTGTCAACCAAGCGCTACCTGATCACCCCGGGCCCGACGCCGATTCCGCCGGAGGTGGCCGCCGCCGCGGCCCTCCCGATGCAGCACCACCGCAGCCCCGACTTCCGGGCGCTTCTCCTCGAGACGCTCGAGCGTTTGAAGCAGGTGTTCGCGACCGAGGGCGACGTGCTGCTCTTCACCGGTTCGGGCACCGCGGCCATGGAGTCGGCGGTCGCCAACCTGCTCTCGACGGACGACCGCGTGGTCGTCGCCTCGGCCGGGCAACTTCGGCGAGCGGTGGGTGAAGCTGGTCCGCGCGTACGGCATCGAGCCTGTCCTCGTCGAGCAGCCCTGGGGCGAGCGGCTCGACGCCGGCCGGATCGCGGCCGCTGCAGCGGAGGCTCCGACAGCGGCCGTGTTCGTGACCCACTCCGAGACGTCCACCGGCGTCGTCCACGACGTGGAGGCGATCGCGGGCGCCGTCGCGGCCGACCGGCGCCGTCCTCGTCGTCGACGCGGTCTCGAGCCTGGGAGGGATCGAGCTCGCGACCGACGCGTGGGGCGTCGACGTCGTCGTCTCGGGATCGCAGAAGGCGCTCATGTGCCCGCCGGGGCTCGCGTTCGCGTCCGTCTCGAAGCGCGCCTGGGAGCGCGTCGAGCACGCGCGCCTGCCGCGGTACTACCTCGACTGGCGCCGCGCCGCCGACTCCCAGGCCAAGGGCGACACCGCCGTTCACCCCCGCCGTCAGCCTGGTGGCGGCGCTCCGCACGGCGCTCGACCTGATCCTCGGGCGCGGCCTGGAGAAGGTCTGGGAGCACAACCGCCGGCTGGCGCGCGCGACCCGCGCCGGCGTGAAGGGCCTCGGCCTCGACCTCTTCTCGCCGGACGACGACTCGGCCGCCATGGTGACGGCGCTCCTCATGCCGGACGGGGTCGACGGGCAGCAGTGCTTCACGGTGCTGCGCGACCGGCACGGCATCGTCCTCGCCGGCGGCCACGGCCCGCTCCGCGGGAAGATCATGCGGATCGGCCACATGGGCTACATGAACGAGTTCGACATCGTGACCGCGCTCGCGGGCCTCGAGATGGCGCTCGTCGAGCTGGGCCACACGCCCCCGGTTCCCGGCGGCGGCGTCGCCGCCGCCACCGCGCTCTTCGCGGCGCAGCCGGTGCCCGTCGATGGATAGCGTCCTCGTCACCGAGGAGATCGCCGACGCCGGCGTCGACCTGCTCCGCGACCGCTTCAAGGTCGACGTCGAGCTCGGCCTTCCCGCCGACGAGCTGGCGGGACGGATCGGCGGCTACGACGGGCTGATCGTCCGCAGCGCCACCCGCGTCACGGCCGACCTGATCGACCGCGCCGAGCGGCTGCGGGTGATCGGCCGTGCGGGCACGGGCGTCGACAACGTCGACGTCGCCGCCGCGACGCGGCGCGGGATCATCGTCGCGAACGCGCCCGGCTCGAACATGGTGGCCGCCGCCGAGCACGCGATCGGGCTGCTCCTGGCGCTCGCCCGCAACATCCCGCAGGCGCACGCCGCCCTCGTCCAGGGGCGGTGGGAGCGCTCGCGCTACGCCGGCGTCGAGCTCGCCGACAAGACGCTCGCCGTCATCGGCTTCGGCCGCATCGGGCAGCTCGTCGCGTCCCGCGCGCGGGCGCTCGGCATGCGCGTGGTCGTCTACGACCCGTTCGTGTCGGCCGAGCGCTGCCGCGAGCTCCAGGTGACGTCGGGCTCGCTCGAGAACGTGCTCCTCCAGGCCGACTTCGTGACCCTGCACGCCCCTCTGACCGACGACACGCGCAACCTGATCAACGCCGAGCGCCTGCACCTGATGAAGCGGGGCGTCCGGATCGTGAACGCCGCCCGCGGCGACCTCGTCGACATCGACGCGCTGGTGGACGCGCTCGAGTCGGGCCAGGTCGCCGGCGCCGCGCTCGACGTCTTCCCCGACGAGCCGTACACGTCAGGGCCCATCCTCGAGCTCGAGAACGTGGTCGTGACGCCGCACCTCGGCGCCGCGACCCACGAGGCCCAGGACCGGGCCGGCGTCATCGTCGCCGAGCAGGTCGCGGCGGCCCTCACCGGCGAGTTCGTCTCGAACGCGGTGAACATCCCGCACGTCGGGGCGGAGGACATGGAGGTGCTGGGGCCGTACATCCCGCTCGCGACCCGGCTCGGCCAGCTCGTCGCGGGCCTGTCAGGCGGCGGGTTCGAGCGCGTCGACGTGACGTGCGCGGGCGCGCTGGCCGAGCACGACACCCGGCTCGTGACGCAGGCCGTGCTGGCCGGCGTGTTCGGCGCGCTCTCGGACGAGCCGGTGAACCTCGTGAACGCCCGGGCCGTGGCCGAGGGGCGCGGGATCGACGTGGGGGAGGAGCGCACGCGGACGCCGGGCGACTACACGAATCTCGTCCGCGTCGCCTGCGGCGGCGAGACGTCGGTCGCCGGCACGACGATCGGCCGCGAGCAGCGGCCCTGGCTGGTCGAGGTCGACGGCTACCGGGTCGAGATCGAGCTCGCCCCGGCGCACCTGCTCGTGATGATGAACGACGACAGGCCCGGCATGATCGGCCAGGTCGGGATGCTGTTCGGCGCCGAGGGCGTCAACATCTCGAACATGAGCGTGAGCCGCAGCGGCCCCGGCCCGGGCGCGGTGATGGTGCTCGCCGTCGACGCCGACCCGAACGCCGAGGCCCTCGAGCGGCTGCGGACGCTCGGCGGCATCCATCGCGTGCGGCTCGTCACGGTGAACGGGAAAACCTGAACGCGACCGTCGTGTAGGGCATCGCGAACACCGGCTGCCCGCGCAGGTCAGGATGCGTCCGGCCGAGCTCCGCGACCCCTTCCAGCACGGTTGCCCGCTCCTCCTCCGGCCGCGTGGCGACGCGGCTCGTGGACGCCGCCCAGTCGACGAGCCGCGACGGCGTGAACGCCACCGGGTTCGGGAACTCCCGCCGGCCGTCGACGGTGAACGCCGGATGCCGCTCGATCTCCTCGAAGCTCAGGTCGCCGGCGCGCGCGACGACGTCGGCCGGCCAGTCGAGCAGGCGATCGAGGTCGGCGACCCACGGCAGCGACCCGTCGCGCAGGTTCCAGACGAGACCGAGCACGCCGCCCGGGCGCAGCACGCGCGCGATCTCGGCGCACGCCGGCTCGGGCTCGAACCAGTGGAAGGCCTGCGCGACGAGGACCGCGTCCGCGCTCGCGTCGGGGAGGGGGATCGCCTCCGCCGTGCCCGCGAGCGCCTCGACGCCGGGGAGCGCGAGCTCGAGCGCGTCGCGCATCTCGTCGTCGGGCTCGACCGCGACGACCGACGCGCCGGCCTCGACGATCGCCTGGGTCAGCTTCCCGGTGCCCGCCGCCAGGTCGACGACGTCGCGGCCCGGGGCCGCCTCGAGCAGCCACTCGATCGCGGCGGCCGGATAGCCGGGGCGGGCGCGCGCATAGCGGTCGGCGACGGCGCCGAAGGAGCGGGCTCGGCGGTCGCGATCATCCACGGCCTCACCCTACCGTCTGGCCCGCCGCCGTCCGGTACCATCAGGCGCATGCAACCCACCGAGAAGATCTGGCGCAACGGCAGCTTCGTCCCGTGGGACGAGGCCAACGTCCATGTCCTCACGCACGCGCTGCACTACGGCACGGGGGTCTTCGAGGGCATCCGGGCGTACGACACGCCCCGCGGCACCGCCGTCTTCCGCCTGACCGACCACCTCGAGCGCTTCCGCCGGTCCGCGGCGCTGTACGAGATGGACCTCGGCTACTCCGTCCCGGAGCTGGCCTCGGCGATCCACGAGACCGTCGCCGTGAACAGCATGGCGTCGTGCTACGTCCGGCCGATCGCGTTCCGCGGAGCCGGGCCGATGGGGCTCTACCCGCGCGACAACCCGGTCGAGATCGCCGTCGCGGTCTGGCCCTGGGGCGCATACCTGGGCGAGGAGGCGCTCGAGCACGGCGTCAGCTGCAAGGTGTCGAGCTTCCGCCGGATCGGGCCGAACACGCTGCCGCCGGCCGCCAAGGCGTCGGGCCAGTACATCAACTCGGTGCTCGCGAAGCTCGAGGCGAGCCGGGCCGGCGACGACGAGGCGATCCTGCTGAACGAGGAGGGCTACGTCGCCGACGGCTCGGGCGAGAACGTCTTCGCGGTGCGCGACGGCGTGCTGCACACGCCGCCCACCACGGCCTCGTGCCTCCCGGGGATCACGCGCGACACGGTCATCCGGATCGCCCACACGCTCGGCTACGAGGTGCGCGAGGTGAACCTGGTGCGCACCGATCTCTACTTCGCCGACGAGGTGTTCCTGTGCGGGACGGCCGCCGAGGTGACGCCGGTCGCGTCGGTCGACGGCCAGCAGATCGGAGGCCGCGGACCGATCACGAAGGCCGTGCAGGACACGTTCTTCGCGATCGTCTCGGGCCGCGACGAGCGGTTCGCCGACCTGCTCGAGTACCCGGTCCGAGCCGCAGTCTGACGCGCGGCATGGTGACGACCCGGTCGATCCCGCTCGCTCGCCCCCACATCGGGGAGCGTGAGCGGGAGCTGGTGATGGACGTGCTGCGCTCCGACGCCCTGGCGTGCGGCGAGATGGTGCCGGCGTTCGAGCGCGCGTTCGCCGAGCGGGTCGGGACACGCTCCGCCGTCGCCTGCTCGAGCGGGACGGCCGGCCTGCACGTCGCGCTCAACCGCCTCGGCCTCGAGCCGGGCGACGAGGTGGTCACGTCGAGCTTCTCGTTCATCGCGTCGGCCAACGTGATCCTCCACGAGCGCGCGACGCCGGTCTTCGCCGACATCGACGAGCGGACGCTGAACGTCGACCCCGCGGCAGTCGAGGCGGCGATCACGCCGCGCACCCGCGCGATCGTCCCGGTCCACATCTTCGGCTACCCGTGCGACATCGAGGCGATCTCGCGGATCGCCGCGGACGCGGGCGTCCCGGTCGTCGAGGACGCCTGCGAGGCGCTCGGGTGCACGGTCGGCGGCCGCACGGTCGGGACGCACGGCAACCCGGCCGTCTACGGCTTCTACCCGAACAAGCAGCTGACGACCGGCGAGGGCGGGATGATCACGACCGACGACGAGGACGTCGCGCTCGAGCTGCGCAGCCTCGTGAACCAGGGCCGGTCGGACAACGGCGACTGGCTCGTCCACCAGCGGGTCGGGTTCAACTACCGGATGGACGAGATGTCGGCGGCGGTCGGGATCGCCCAGCTCGAGAAGCTGGACACGCTGCTCGAGGCGCGCCGGCGGGTGGCCGAGCGCTACGACGAGGCGCTGGACGGGATCGACGGCGTCGAGCGCCCGTACCGCGGCCCCGAGGCGCGAAGCTGGTTCATCTACTACGTGCGGCTCGCCGCCGGGATCGATCGCGACGCCGTTGCCGGCGGCCTCGCCGCCCGCGGGATCGCGACGCGGCCGTACCTGCCGGCGATCCACCTCCAGCCGCCGTACCGCGATCGGTTCGGCTACGCGGAGGGCATGCTGCCGGTCACGGAGCGAGTCAGCCGCTCGACGCTCGCGCTCCCGTTCTACGTCCAGCTCGAGGACGACGACGTCGCCCACGTCGCCGCCTCGCTCCGCGAGGTGCTGCGGGAGCTGTGACCGCGTTCGGGGCGCCGATGGTGTTCCTTGGCTACGGGAAGTACGTCCGCGCCGACCGCATCTACGCCCTCGAGCCGATCGAGTCCGACGACCGCGGCGACGGCCGCCGCACGCGGGTGTGGGTCGAGGGGATGACCGAGCCGCTCGTCGCCTCGCGCACCGAGCGCACGATCCTGGCCGACATGGGCGAGTCGGTCGCGCTCGCACAGGCCCTGCGCCGAAACCGCAAGAGTCAGATGTCGCTCGATGTCTGACTGGGACGTCCAGCTGATCTCGGCCGGGTCGCTCCCGATGGAGGGCCGGCTGCTCGGGCCGGAGGGCACGTTCGCCGACACGCGGATCTGCTCGAACGTCGTCCTCCTCCGGGGCGGCGGGCGGACCATCCTGATCGACACGGCCGCCGGCCAGCTCGACAGCGAGTGGGAGGGGGCGACCAGCAACCTCGCCGAGGCGCTCGCCGCCCACGGGTGCGCGCTCACCGACGTCGACACGGTCGTCCTCACGCACCTCGACTTCGACCACTGCGGCGGCGCGCCGGACGTCCCGGCCCGGCGGGTCGTCGTGACGCGGACCGCGGCCGAGTGGGCCCGCGCGCTCCCGGCCGACCGGCGGCGCCGGCAGGTCCTCGAGGCCGTCGGGGACCGGCTGGACGAGGCCGCCGACGGCGCCGAGGTCGCCCCGGGCGTGCGCCTCGTCGAGGCTCCCGGCCACCGCGGCGGCCATGCCTGCGTCGAGATCGGCGGCAACGGGTCGCGGCGCGTCTTCCTCGCCGACGTCATCCACCACACGAGCCACGTCGAGCATCCCGAGTGGGATCGCGAGTTCGACACCGACCCGGAGACCGGCCTCGCGACGCGGCGCCGGTGGCTCGGCGAGCTCGCCGGGCACGGGGCGTCGTGCGCCGCCTCGCACATCGACGGGTGGGGCACGATCGAGCCGGACGGGGACGGCTACCGCTGGCAGGCCGCCGGCTGACGCTCGACCTCGCGGGCGACTCGGTCGCGGCCGCCCGCGCGCTCATCGGCTGGACGCTTCTCATGGACGGCGTCGGCGGCCCGATCGTCGAGGCCGAGGCGTACGCGCCCGACGATCCCGCCTCGCACGCGTTCCGGGGCATGACCGCCCGCAACGCCGCGATGTTCGGCCCGGCGGGGAGGCTCTACGTGTACCGCTCCTACGGGATCCACTGGTGCGTGAACGTGGTCTGCCGGCCCGCGGGGTCGGCGCGGCGGTGCTCGTCCGCTCGCTCGAGCCGACGCACGGGATCGAGACGATGCGCGCGCGGCGCGGGCGCGAGCCGCTGGCGACCGGCCCCGGGAACGTCGGCCAGGCGCTCGCTGCGACGTCGGCGCTGAACGGCGCGCCCGCCGTGCTGCCTCCCGCCGGATCGGATCCGCCGGGTGGAGGCCTCGGCGCGGATCGGCATCACCAAGGGCGTCGAGCGGCCGTGGCGGTTCTTCGACCCCGATTCGAGGTCGGTGAGCCGGCCGATATCATCCGCGCCCCGTGCGACCTCGCCGCACTCACGCGTAACGCCGTCAAGGTGCTCCCCGAGGGGGAGCTCGAGCGCAAGCTCGCGCTCGGCCGGCCGCTCAGGGTGAAGCTCGGCATCGACCCGACGGCCCGCGACATCCACATCGGCCAGGCCATCCCGCTCCAGCGGATGCGGGCGTTCCAGGACCAGGGCCACACCGGCATCCTGATCGTCGGGCGACTACACCGCCCGGGTGGGCGACCCGTCGGGGCGCTCCAAGGAGCGGCAGGTGATGTCCGGCGCGGAGATCGACGAGAACGCGGCGCGCTACTTCGAGCAGGCGCTTCGCATCCTCGATCGGCGACCGCAGCGAGCTTCGCTTCAACAGCGAGTGGCTCGGCAAGCTCGACTTCGGCGAGATCCTGCGGCTCACGCGCACGATCACGGTGTCCCGCCTGCTCGAGCGAAACGACTTCGAGCGCCGGTTCAAGACCAGCCAGCCCATCTCGGTCTCGGAGTTCCTGTACCCGCTGATGCAGGCCTACGACTCCGTCGCGATCCAGGCCGACGTCGAGCTCGGAGGGACCGACCAGGAGTACAACCTGCTCACGGGCCGCGACGTCCAGATCGCCTACGGCCAGGAGCCGCAGGTGGCGCTGACGACGCCGCTCATCAACGGCCCGAACGGGGTCGACAAGATGAGCGCCTCGCTCGGCAACTACATCGCGATCGCCGACCCGCCGGCGGAGATGTACGGCAAGGCGATGAGCTGCGTGGACGAGCTCATGCCCGACTACTACCGGCTGTGCCTGGAGGCCGACGGGCCGCCGCCGGCCGACCCGTACGCGGCGAAGCGGGAGTTCGCGCGGCGGCTGGTCGAGCGCTGGCACGGCGCGGAGGCAGCCGCGTCCGCCGAGGCCGGCTTCGACCGCATGTTCAAGGAGAAGCGGGCGACCGACGACGCCCCGGTGCTCGAGCTGCCTGACGGCGATCCGGTGCACGTGCCCGCGTTCCTGGCCGACCACGGCCTGGCCGGGTCGCGCGGCGAGGCGCGGCGGCTGATCTCGCAGGGCGGCGTGCGCCTCGACGGCGAGCCGCTCGCGGCCGACGAGCTCGACGTGCCGCGCGCGCGCATGGCCGGCGCGGAGCTGCGCGTCGGCCGCCGGTTCGCGCACGTCGCGGGGTAGACGTGTCGACCGACCGACGAGATCCAGGACCACTACGCGCGCGGCGAGGAGCGCGACCGTCTGGTCACCCCGTTCGGCCAGGTCGAGTTCGCCCGGACGTGCGAGATCGTCGAGCGCCACCTCCCGCCGGCTCCGGCCGTCGTCGCGGACGTCGGCGGTGGGCCGGGGCGCTACTCGCTCTGGCTCGCCGAGCGCGGCTACACGGTCCACCACCGCGACCTGGTCGACCCTCCACCGCGAGCAGGTCGCGGCCGACGCCGCGGCCGGAGGGCTGACCATCGATTCGGCGATCGGCGACGCGCGCGCGCTCGACCTGCCCGACGCGTCGGTCGACGCCGTGCTCCTGCTCGGGCCGATCTACCACCTGCCGACGCCGGCCGACCGCGTGGCCGCGCTCGTCGAGGCGGGGCGGGTCGTCCGGCCCGGCGGCCCGATCTTCGCCGTGGCGATCTCGCGCTGGGCGCCGAGGCTCGCACGGCCAGGTCGCTGGAGCGCCTGGCCGAGACGTACCCGGCGATCGACGAGGTGGTCGCCGTCGCCGAGCGCTCGGGCGGCTCCAGCCGCTCTACGAGGGCTCGTTCAGCGGGTACTGCCACCGGCCGGACGAGCTTCGCGGCGAGATTCGGGCCGCCGGGCTCGAGATCGTCGATCTCGTGGGCGTCGAGGGGATCGCGTTCGCGCTCGCCGACCTCGAGGAGCGGCTCGCCGAGCCGGAGGCGCGGGCGGTCGTCCTCGACGCGGCCCGGGCACTGGAGCGGGTTCCGGAGCTCCTGGGCCTCAGCCCGCACCTCCTGGCGACGGCCCGGCGATACCAGACTTGTGCTTGGCTAAGCGGTTCGCTAGGCTTCGAGGTCGCGCTCAAGCGCGCGTGGTCTTTGAAAACTCAGCAGTTTGGCGATCGACCGGGCCTCTACAGGTGGCCGCGGTCGATCGACGTCGGGTTCGTCCGCACCCGTTTCGGCGGGGAGCGGAAACCAGTCGGCCATCCTCCGCGGCCGCCTTCGGGCGGTTCACGATGGGTGCACCGACCTTTGAGAGCGGGTCGGGGCTTGCCCCGGCCACAGACTCTCCTTCATGGTCAGAGACCGGTCGTTGAAGCCGCCCTCGCGGTGGTGGAGGCCGATTTCGCAACCTGTTCTCGGAGAGTTTGATCCTGGCTCAGGACGAACGCTGGCGGCGTGCTTAACACATGCAAGTCGAGCGGAAAGGCCCCTTCGGGGGTACTCGAGCGGCGAACGGGTGAGTAACACGTGGGTAATCTGCCCTGGACACAGGAATAACCAGTGGAAACGCTGGCTAATGCCTGATGACGTGCCGGCCTTTCGGGGCTGTCACCAAAGGTAGCTTCGGCCTCCGGTCCGGGATGAGCCCGCGGCCCATTAGCTTGTTGGCGGGGTAACGGCCCACCAAGGCGACGATGGGTAGCTGGTCTGAGAGGACGATCAGCCACACTGGGACTGAGACACGGCCCAGACTCCTACGGGAGGCAGCAGTGGGGAATCTTGCGCAATGGGCGGAAGCCTGACGCAGCAACGCCGCGTGCGGGAAGAAGGCCTTCGGGTTGTAAACCGCTTTCAGCAGGGACGAAGGCGAGCGGGTTAATAGCCCGTCAGTTGACTGTACCTGCAGAAGAAGGTCCGGCTAACTACGTGCCAGCAGCCGCGGTAATACGTAGGGACCGAGCGTTGTCCGGAATCATTGGGCGTAAAGAGCGTGTAGGCGGCCCCTTAAGTCCTGCGTGAAATCCTGCGGCTCAACCGCAGACGGTCGTGGGAAACTGGAGGGCTAGAGTGCGGGAGAGGAGAGTGGAATTCCCGGTGTAGCGGTGAAATGCGCAGATATCGGGAAGAACACCCGTGGCGAAGGCGGCTCTCTGGAACGCAACTGACGCTGAGACGCGAAAGCGTGGGGAGCAAACAGGATTAGATACCCTGGTAGTCCACGCCGTAAACGATGGACGCTAGGTGTGGGCGGTGTCGACTCCGTCCGTGCCGAAGCTAACGCATTAAGCGTCCCGCCTGGGGAGTACGGCCGCAAGGCTAAAACTCAAAGGAATTGACGGGGACCCGCACAAGCAGCGGAGCATGTTGTTTAATTCGATGCGACGCGAAGAACCTTACCTGGGCTTGACATGCGCCTGTAATCTCGGGAAACCGAGCCCCTCTTCGGAGCGGGTGCACAGGTGGTGCATGGCTGTCGTCAGCTCGTGTCGTGAGATGTTGGGTTAAGTCCCGCAACGAGCGCAACCCCTGTCCTGTGTTGCCAGCGGTTCGGCCGGGAACTCACAGGAGACTGCCGGTGACAAACCGGAGGAGGGTGGGGATGACGTCAAGTCATCATGCCCCTTATGTCCAGGGCTACAAACGTGCTACAATGGCCGGTACAGAGGGCTGCGAAGCCGCGAGGCGGAGCGAATCCCAAAAAGCCGGTCCCAGTTCGGATTGGAGGCTGAAACTCGCCTCCATGAAGTCGGAGTTGCTAGTAATCGCGGATCAGCAACGCCGCGGTGAATACGTTCCCGGGTCTTGTACACACCGCCCGTCACACCACGAAAGCCGGAAACACCCGAAGTCCGTGAGCCAACCCGCAAGGGAGGCAGCGGCCGAAGGTGGAGTCGGTGATTGGGGTGAAGTCGTAACAAGGTAGCCGTAGCGGAAGCTGCGGCTGGATCACCTCCTTTCTAGGGATGCGGCGGCTCCAACCGCCGCGGGCGCCCGCCCTGTCGATGGCATTCGTGCCGTCCCAGTTGCGGGCTCGCCTGGAATCTACGTCGACACCGCCGTTCGGGCCTCGGCCCGGCCAAACTGCTGAGTTTTGAGAGACCGCGCGGCCGCCTCGAGCGGCCATTTGCGCCTCTCGGGTACGGCGGGCTCTCTTCCGCGTGCACCTTGAAAACTCCAGAGCGGTTCGTGGTGTTCTCTATTGAATCAAGTGAACAAGGGCACACGGTGGATGCCTTGGCACCTGGAGCCGATGAAGGACGTGGGCGGCTGCGATAAGCCCCGGGGAGCTGCTGACCAAGCTTTGATCCGAGGATTTCCGAATGGGGAAACCCACCCGTGGTAATGCGCGGGTACCCCCACCTGAACACATAGGGTGGGCGGAGGTAAGTCGGCGAACTGAAACATCTTAGTAGCCGGAGGAAGAGAAAGAAAAATCGATTCCCTGAGTAGTGGCGAGCGAAACGGGAACAGCCTAAACCGTGTCGGCGTGACAGCCTGCGGGCGTTGCCGGCGCGGTGTTGTAGGACCTGTCTTGATCGTCCCGCAGGGCGGTCGGGGAGTTACAAAACGACGTGCTAGCGGAAGACGGTGGAAACCGTCGCCATAGAGGGTAAAGGCCCCGTACGCGAAAGTGCGTCGTCTCCCTGGACAGGCTCCTGAGTACGACCGGGCACGGGAAACCCGGCCGGAACCCGCGGGGACCACCCCGCAAGGCTAAATACTTCCAGGTGACCGATAGTGAACTAGTACCGTGAGGGAAAGGTGAAAAGCACCCCGGAAGGGGAGTGAAATAGTACCTGAACCCGTGTGCCTACAAGCGGTCGGAGCCGGCTTTGTCCGGTGACGGCGTACTTTTTGCATAATGGGCCAGCGAGTTAGTCGTCTGTGGCGAGGTTAAGGAAACGGAGCCGTAGCGAAAGCGAGTCCGAATAGGGCGTTTAGTCGCAGGCGCTAGACCCGAAACTGGGTGATCTATCCATGGCCAGGTTGAAGCGGGGGTAAGACCCCGTGGAGGACCGAACCCACGTCGGTTGAAAACGGCGGGGATGAGCTGTGGATCGGAGTGAAAGGCTAATCAAACCCAGAAATATCTGGTTCTCCCCGAAATATATTTAGGTATAGCCTCGTGCGTTCAGTACTGGCTGTAGAGCACTGTTTGGCCTAGGGGCCCTACCAGGTTACCGAAGTCAGGCAAACTCCGAATACCGGTACTCCAGAGCACGGGAGTCAGACTGCGGGGGATAAGCTTCGTAGTCGAGAGGGAAACAGCCCTGACCGCCAGCTAAGGTCCCTAAATCCTGACTAAGTGGTAAACGATGTGCGGATGCACAGACAACCAGGAGGTTGGCTTAGAAGCAGCCACCCTTGAAAGAGTGCGTAATAGCTCACTGGTCAAGTGTTCGCGCGCGGATAATGTAGCGGGGCTCAAGTCAGGTACCGAAGCTGCGGATTCCGGCCTAGCCGGAGTGGTAGGGGAGCGTCCCGATGCCGACTGAAGCGGCGGGGTAACCCAGCCGTGGAGGCATCGGGAGTGAGAATGCTGGCATGAGTAACGAAAGAGGGGCGATGAAACCCCTCCGCCGAACGCCCAAGGGTTCCTGAGTAAAGCTAATCTTCTCAGGGTTAGTCGGGACCTAAGCCGAGGCCGAAAGGCGTAGGCGATGGACAACGGGTTGATATTCCCGTACCACGTCGGAACCGTTATCACCGATGGGAGGACGGGGTAGGACAAGGGATCCCAGCCGTTGGTTGTGCTGGGGCAACTGCGTAGGCCGGCCGGGCGAAAACCGGCCATCAAGGCTGAGACAGGATGCGGTGACGTAATGTCGGAAGTCCCTGAAACCATGCCCCCGAGAAAAGCCCCTAGGGAGGTTCCGCGTGCCCGTACCAAAACCGACACAGGTGGGCGGGTAGAGAATACCAAGGCGATCGAGGAAACCCTCGTTAAGGAACTCGGCAAAATTGCCCCGTAACTTCGGGAGAAGGGGCGCCCCGTTAGGGTGTAGGACTTCGCGTCCGAAGCCCGAGGGGGCCGCAGTGAACCGGCCCAAGCGACTGTTTATCAAAAACACAGGTCTCTGCTAAGTCGTAAGACGACGTATAGGGGCTGACGCCTGCCCGGTGCCGGAAGGTCACGAGGAGAGGTTAGCCTTCGGGCGAAGCTTCGAATCCAAGCCCCGGTAAACGGCGGCCGTAACTATAACGGTCCTAAGGTAGCGAAATTCCTTGTCGGGTAAGTTCCGACCTGCACGAATGGCGTAACGACTTGGGCGCTGTCTCAACGAGGGACTCGGTGAAATTGTAGTATCGGTGAAGATGCCGATTACGCGCAGCAAGACGGAAAGACCCCGTGAACCTTTACTGCAGCTTGATATTGGAGTCTGGGACATTTTGTCCAGGATAGGTGGGAGACTTTGAAGCGGGGACGCCAGTCCTCGTGGAGTCACCCTTGGGATACCACCCTTGGTGTTCTGGGCTTCTAACTCCGTTCCGTGATCCGGACGGGGAACAGTGTCAGGTGGGCAGTTTGACTGGGGCGGTCGCCTCCTAAAATGTAACGGAGGCGCGCAAAGGTTCCCTCAGCACGGTCGGAAATCGTGCGTAGAGTGTAAAGGCACAAGGGAGCTTGACTGCGAGACCTACAAGTCGAGCAGGTACGAAAGTAGGCCTTAGTGATCCGGCGGTAGAGAGTGGAATTGCCGTCGCTCAACGGATAAAAGGTACTCCGGGGATAACAGGCTCATCGCTTCCAAGAGTCCACATCGACGAAGCGGTTTGGCACCTCGATGTCGGCTCGTCGCATCCTGGGGCTGAAGTCGGTCCCAAGGGTTGGGCTGTTCGCCCATTAAAGCGGTACGCGAGCTGGGTTCAGAACGTCGTGAGACAGTTCGGTCCCTATCTGCTGTGCGCGTTGGAGAGTTGAACGGAGTCGACCCTAGTACGAGAGGACCGGGTTGAACAGACCTCTGGTGTATCAGTTGTCCTGCCAAGGGCACTGCTGGTTAGCTACGTCTGGATGGGATAACCGCTGAAAGCATCTAAGCGGGAAGCCCACCGTGAGATGAGTTCTCCCATCCCCTTGAGGGAGTAAGGATCCTGGCAGACCACCAGGTTGATAGGCGGGATGTGTAAGCGCAGTAATGCGTTCAGCAGACCCGTACTAATCATCCGAGGACTTGATTTGAGAGCCCCACGGGCCGCTATGGAGTTTTGAGGGTGCGCGCGCCTGCCGGCGTGCGCAGCTTTACACGGTTTCCGGTGGTCACAGCGAGGGGGAAACACCTCTTCCCATTCCGAACAGAGAAGTTAAGCCCCTCAGCGCCGATGGTACTTGACGTGAGAACGTCTGGGAGAGTAGGTCGCCGCCGGGATTAAATGACTGAGCCGCCTTCCCGGCGGCTCAGTTCGATCTTCAATGGGCTACGACGGTCGTCGTCGGGCCGCTCGTCCTCGTCGAGCAGCCCCCGCGGCGGCCAGTCGTCCTGGGCGTCGCAGCGACTCGTGCAGTGGAGCGAGGCGACGTTCTGGAGCGGGACGAGGATGTGCCCGTTCAGCTCGATGTGCGGCACGTCGGCGACGACGCAGTACGAGGTGAGGACGCCGTCCTGATACTCGCCTCCGAAGAGCGCGAGCTCGACCGCCTCGCCCATGTACCGCGACGTGTGGTCGTCCATCGTCCGCAGTCTAGACCAGGTGCCCGGAATCGTTGAGCGCGACGAGGGCCCACCGGCCCCGCCGACGCTCGACGACCGTCAGAGAGCCGTTGGGGCCGGCGGCGATCCGCCTGCGCTCGTGTGGCTCGAGGCCGAGCACGTGCAGCGCGATCGCCCGGATGATGCCGTTGTGGCAGACCGCGACCGCCGTGCCGTCCGCGTGCCGGTCGGCCATGCGGTCGAGGGCCGCGAGTGCGCGGCGTCGGAGGTCGACGAACTGCTCACCGCCCGGATAGCTGTCGTCGGTGCCTTCCCGCCAGCGGGTGTACCAGTCGGGATACCGGCGGCGGGCCTCGGCGCGGTCGAGGCCCACGAGGTCGCCGACGTCGACCTCGCGCAGACGGGGCGTGAGGATCGGCTCGAGGCCGGTCTCGCGCGCCACCTCGGCGGCCGTCTGCGTGGCGCGGCGAAGGTCGCTCGTGTAGAGCGCGTCGAGCCGCTCGCCCGCAAGGCGCCGCCCGAGCGCCTTCGCCTGTGCGATCCCGGTGGCGTTCAGGGGCTGGTCGGAGTGGCCCTGCCAGCGGCCCTCGCGATTCCAGTCGGTCTCGCCGTGGCGCGCGAGCAGGATCCGGGTCATCGGCGGAGATCATAAGATCCGCCCTCACATGACCATCCGCCTCGACGGCATCCGCGCGCTCGTGACCGGCGGCAGCGCCGGCATCGGCCTCGCCACCGCGAGCTGCCTGGTTGCCGGCGGCGCGCGCGTTGCGATCGCCTCGCGCGAGCCGTCCGCGGCCGCCGCCGAGCTCGGCGCCCATGCCGTCCCGGTCGATCTCGCCACCGAGAACGGCCCGGCCGAGGCCGTCGCCGAGGCCGCCCGCGGCCTTGGCGGCCTGGACGTGCTCGTGAACAACCTCGGCGTGGCCCGGATCGCCACCTGGTACGAGGTGCCCGACGCCGAGTGGCAGGCCGCCTGGGAGACGAATGTCATGAGCTACGTCCGGGCGATCCGGGCGGCGCTCCCGCACCTGCGGGAGTCCGAGCACGCCGCCATCGTGAACGTGGCCTCGACGTCGGGGAAGCGGCCGTCGGCCTCGATGCCGCACTACTCCGTGACGAAGGCCGCCGTGCTCTCGCTCTCGCGGCTCGTGGCCGACGCGCATGCGAAGGACGGCATCCGCTGCAACGCGGTGTGTCCCGGACCGACCCGAACGCCGGCGTGGCTTGACGAGGGCGGCCTCGCCGACCAGACCGCCGCCGTGAGCGACCGCGAGCGCGCCGACGTGCTGGACGGGGTCGGGAAGGGCCGGCCGATCGGCCGCATGGCCGAGCCTGACGAGATCGCCGCCGTGATCGCGTTCCTGGCGTCGCCGGCCGCGTCCTACGTGACCGGTTCTGCGTGGAGCGCCGACGGCGGCACGGTTCCCGTGATCATCTGAGACTCCCTTGCGACGGCCGCGCGACCGGGGGCCGGAGCGGCGCGGGTAGACTCGCTTCAGATGCCGCATCCCACTGGCCCCGTCGCCGCCGCCTTCGCCGACCGCATCCGCCGCCTCGAGGCTGCGGCGCTGTCGGAGCGGGCGGTGAAGTCGTATGAGACCCGCGGACGGGAGCACCCCGACGAGGAGGAGTGCTCGCTGCGGACGCCGTTCCAGCGCGATCGCGACCGCATCGTCCACTCGAAGGCGTTTCGCCGCCTCAAGCACAAGACGCAGGTCTTCATCGCGCCCGAGGGCGACCACTTCCGCACGCGGATGACCCACACGCTCGAGGTGACCGGGATCTCGCGGGCCGTGGCGCGCGCGCTCAGGCTGAACGAGGACCTGACCGAGGCGATCGCGCTCGGCCACGACCTCGGCCATCCGCCGTTCGGCCACACCGGCGAGGAGGCGCTCGACCGCCTGCTCCGGGCCCACGGCTCCGAGTTCCACCACAACGAGCACTCGGTGCGCGTCGTCGAGGTGCTCGAGCGCGACGGCCACGGGCTCAACCTGACGGCCGAGGTGCGCGACGGCATCCTGCACCACACCGGGTCCGGCCGCCCGTTCACGCTTGAGGGCGAGATCGTCCGCCTGGTCGACCGCTTCGGGTACGTGAACCACGACATCGACGACGCCGTCCGAGCGGGGATCCTCGACGCCGGCGACCTCCCGGCCGGGCCGCTCCGGCTCCTCGGTGCCAGCTCGTCGACCCGGGTCGACGCGCTCGTGCACGACCTCGTCGAGACGAGCGAACGGGCGGGTGCCATCGAGCAGTCGCCCGAGCACGCGGCGGCGCTCTCGGAGCTCCGCCGCTTCATGTTCCAGCACGTCTACCTCGGCCCGCCGGCACGGGCCGAGAGCGCGCGGGCGGCCGCCGTGGTCGAGGAGCTTTTCCGGCACCACCTGGCGAGCTCCGACCCCGTGTCGGCCACCGACTGGGTGGCGGGCATGACCGACCGCTACGCCCTGCGGGCGCACGCCGCGCTCGCGTCCGCCGCGTGAGCACGATCACCCGTGAGAGCCTCGAGGCCCTCGAGGCCGCGGTGGACATGGTCGACCTGGTCGGCGGCCGGACGCCGCTTCGCCGGTCGGGCGCCCGGTACGTGGGCCGGTGCCCGTTCCACGACGAGCGCACGCCGTCGTTCTCGGTCGATCCCGTGAAGAAGGTCTACTACTGCTTCGGCTGCCAGCGGGGCGGCGACCACATCGCCTTCGTGCGCGAGACCGAGAACCTCGACTTCGCCGCCGCCGTCGAGACGCTCGCCGACCGCTACGGCGTCCGGCTGGAGTACGAGCAGTCCTCGCCGGCCGAGGAGCGGCGACGGGCCGAGCGGGGCAGGCTCCTGCGCCTCCTCGAGGACGCGGCCGGCTTCTACGAGCGCTACCTGTGGGAGTCCGGCGAGGCGGCGCCGGCCCGCGACTACCTGGCCGAGCGCGGGATCGCCGAGGCGACGGCCCGCGACCACCGGCTCGGGTTCTCGCCTTCCGCCTGGGACCGGGTGTGCGCCGCGGTCATCGCCAAGGGCTTCACGGCGGCCGAGCTCGGGCAGGCCGGGCTCTCGGGGCGCGGCAGGCGTGGCCCGGTCGACCGCTTCCGGGGCCGGCTCATGTTTCCGCTGGCCGACGTCCGCGGCCGGGTGCGTGGCTTTGGCGCCCGCCAGATGCCCGGCGGCGAGCCGCCGAAGTATCTGAACTCGCCCGAGGGTCCGCTCTTTCGGAAGAACGAGGTGCTCTACGGCCTCGACCGCGCGCGGAGCGCGATCGCCACGGCTGGGCACGCGATCGTCGTGGAGGGCTACACCGACGTGCTGGCGCTGCACCAGTCGGGGACGGCCAACGCCGTGGCATCGATGGGAACGGCGCTCACGGAGGGTCAGGTCACGGAGTTGAAGCGCGTGTGCTCCACGGTCTTCCTCGCATTCGACTCCGACGCGGCCGGCGAGGAGGCGTCGCTTCGGGGGATGGCGCTTGCCGAGGCGAACGGCCTCTCGGTGCGGGTGGTCGGGCTGCCGCCCGGGAAGGATCCGGCCGACGTCGTCCTCGCCGACCCGTCCGCGTTCGCCCGCTCGATTGACGCGGCTGCGGGAGTGCTCTCGTTCCGCGTCGCGCGGGCGCTGGGTCAGGGCGGCACGCGCGACGAGATCTACGCACGGGTGGCGGCGATCATCGGCCCGGCGGCGCCCTCGGTCGAGCGCGACGAGCAAGTGCGGGTCGTCGCCGACCGCCTGCGCCTGACCGACGACCTCGCGGCCCGGCTGACGGCGGCCCGTTCCGCCGGGCCGGTTGAGGCAGCACCCGCCGCGCCCGCGCGCCTTCCACGCTCGCCCTGGGAGCGGGACGGGCGGCTCTTCCTCGGCATGGCATTGGCGCTGCCAGAGCGTGGTGGGGAGCTCTTAGGGGAGTTGGATGTGGCATACTTTCCGGACGAGCCGCTGCGGGAAGCGGCCGGGCACACGCGTCGGCTCCTGGCCGGCGAGGGGGATATCGAGGACGCGGAACGGTGGGCGCCCTTCATGGCTGAGCTCAATGCCGTGGCGGCGCGTGAAGCACCCTCGGAGTCGGCTTTGGAGGAGCTCTTCTGGAAGCTGCATCTGTACCAGACCGAAGACGAGCTAAAGACCTTGAGGCAAAACGCCGACTTGGAGTTGAGTCGGCAACAGGAGCTCCAGCGCCTCGAGGAGCTGAGGCTGAGGTTGCTGGCGACCCTCGAGTCCGTACGCGCCCACGCGCCCGATCGTTAGGTCCCACACAGATGGCCGAATCCGCCCCGGATCCCACGGGGTTCGACTCCCACGAGGAGGAGCCCGACCTGGAGGTCGAGGCCTCGCCTGGTCCCACCGAGGACACGGTTGGCCTCTACCTACGCGAGATCTCCCAGGTCCCGCTTCTGACCGCCGCCGAGGAGGTCTCCCTCGCGAAGGCCCTCGAGCGTGGCGATGAGCGCGCACGTCGGCGCCTCATCGAGTCGAACCTGCGCCTTGTCGTCTCGATCGCGCGCCGCTATTCGGGCCGCGGTCTCAGCTTTCTCGACCTGATCCAGGAGGGGAACGTCGGCCTCATGAAGGCCGTCGAGCGCTACGACTGGCGGCTCGGGCACCGGTTCTCGACGTACGCCACGTGGTGGATCCGCCAGGCCGTGACGCGCGCGCTGGCCGACCAGGGCCGCACGATCCGCGTGCCGGCGCAGGTCGTCGACACGATCAACCGGATGGCCCGCGTCGAGCGGCAGCTCACGCAGACCTTCAACCGCGCGCCGACCCACGACGAGGTCGCCGAGGCGATGGGCCTGAAGACGACCAAGGTGGAGGAGCTGAAGCGCGTCTCGCAGGAGCCCGTGTCGCTGGCCGCGCCCGTGGGCGAGGACTCGACCGAGCTGGGCGAGATGATCGAGGACGAGCATCAGCGCCACCTGGGCTCGGACATGGCCGCGAGGCAGCGCGACGCGCACGTGTCCGACCTCGTGGCCCAGCTGCCCTACCGCGAGCGGCTGATCCTCGAGCTTCGCTACGGCCTTGCGGGCAACAGCCCGCACACGCTGGAAGAGGTCGGCCGCCGCTTCGGGGTCACTCGTGAGCGCGTCCGCCAGATCGAGACGCGCACGCTGCGCAGGCTCGCCGCGGCCGGCGAGAACGCCGAGCTGCGCCTCTTGATCGACTAGATCATCGACTAGACTGCTTCACCCGATCCGCGGTAGCTCAATGGCAGAGCATCCGGCTGTTAACCGGAGGGTTGTAGGTTCGAGTCCTACCCGCGGAGCCTCTCTCTAAGCCAGATCTAGGCTGGCGGTTGGCCCCAAGACCAGGGCTGCGTTGTCACAGGTTTGTCACAGACCGGCGAGAATACCGCGGCTACGACACTCGTGAAGTTCGCGGTCGGCGGCGCGTCGCACCGGGCGAGCGTTCTCGCGTTGGCAACGTCGACGTCAGCGGTCGACGCTAAGCGTCCACACGGCTCCAGCCGCGGCACCGACGGCGCCCGCAAGGAGCACCCACACGCCCACGCCCACGCTGGCCTGTGCGAACAGCCCGGAGGCGTGGTTCGCGGACTCGACATCGTCGGAGACGGTGTTCCAGTCGACGATCGCCAACAGCAGAAGCACGCCCGCCAGCGCGGCGCCCACCCGCGCGGCTCGATTCTCCGGACGGGCGTAGTACCACGCCGCGCAGCCGATCACCGCGAGGGCAAGCATGGCGGTGTACTTCCCGGTGCCATCCAAGCCGCCATCGGTCACCGCTCCGGACGCGCCGACCAGGCCGTGCGTCCACGGCAGCGCCGAGCCGACGACGGCGACCATCGCGCCACCAGCGGTGAGCGCGAGCCGTACCGCCAAGTGCTCGTGCGCCAACTCGTAGCGCCGTTGCCTCTCCAGCCTGGAAGTGGCAGTCACAGCTCCATTCAAGCACCGCACCCGCGAGGTCGCAGGACGGGGGCGTCGAGCGGGATGCGTTGTATTGCGGCGCGACATGTGGCGAACAGCCGCCGAGCTTGAGGAAGCAGCCGGGCGATCAACAAAGGTGGCCGACGAGGAGATGTCCGACGACGTCCGATGGATTCGAAGCTATGTGCTGGCAGAGCCGGATGGCACGGTCGGCACCGTCTGCATCTACCAGGCAAGTAGCCCAGAGGCGATCCGCGATCACGCCAAGCGGGCGGAGCTTCCAGCGGATGAGATCCTCCCGGTCGCCGATACGGTGCTCGTTCGCCCAGACCCAACGCCCACCGAGGCGTGAACAGGCAGCACGGTTGCTGGCATTCGTGACCGACGCGGTCATGGCGACGGGCCGCGTCTTCGTGAGGACGAGCTCTACGACGCGGTAGTCCACGACTCTCACGCCGTCCGCAGAGCCGCGCTGGATCGCGCCAGGCGCGGCTAGAGGCGTCGTTCGGCGAGCCGGACGAGCTGCAACAGCGCCGCGAGGAGGACGACGGCGACGATCACCACCCACACGCTCAGGTGCTGTATCGCAGTGGCGCGGCCGTACGAGTACAGGAGCGCGCTGGTTGTGCTTGGCACCACTAGTGCCTAGGTATACCCACCTTCGCCTGGAAGTCAAGCAGGGACCGGGCTAACGGTGGATGTGGAGATCCACGCCCAGCAGCACGAGCGGCCACAGAACCACAGCGAGCAACGCCGAAGCGATCAGCCGGAAGCTGTGGAGATGTCGGAAGTAATGGTGCGTCGCCGCGACCAGTACGCCCGCGATCAGGTAGATCACGCCGAGCAGGTTGATGCGCAACAGCCGCATCGTTGTTCCATTCCCTCCGCGCCGATGAGGGAAACGACGGCGCTTACCGACCGTGGGCCGTCGCATGGGGGAGCAGCGGCTCGGCGCGCAGACGTCGTCGATGCTCGGAGCCTTGGCGGGTCTGCCGGGGGTATCTTTCGGACGGGGTGGCAGGTCGCTTGGAATCGTGGCGGACTATGGTCGTGCTTGTGGTTGCTTTCGTGGCTGCCGCCGTGTTCGCGTTGCGGAACTACCTCGAGTGACTTGGTCGTACGTGGCGGCGACGCACAGGCGCGGACGAGTGCGTCGTCGAGGCCGGTTTCGCGCCTCGCCGCCGGCGGGACAGCGGCGCGGCGCGATACTTGGGAGGCTATGGCCACATCCAGCATTCCCGAGGTCGATGAGGAGCTGCGCCTGCGCCTCGGGCGTCGACCGGGAGCGCGATCGACGCGTGGTTCGAGGCGCTGCCCGCTGTTCTGAGCGATCTGGCCGAGCGCTGGGACATCGAGTACGGCACGGTGATCCAACGCGGCAGCGTGTCCGTCGTCATCCGCTGCCGAACCGCGGACGGCGGGCCCGCGGTGCTGAAGGCAAGTCCCGCGCGCGAGCGGGTCGCCCATGAGGCGGCGGCGCTTGCAGGCTGGAAGACGCCGCATGTTCCGGCCGTGCTCGCCGTCGACGAGGCTGCCGGCGCGCTGCTCCTCGAGGCGGTCGAGCCGGGAACGGCGCTCGACGAATCGGCTGCCTACCCCGGGCTCGACCGCCACGGCGACCTCACGCCGGTGAACGTTCTCGACGGCGGCGCCGAGCGCGGCCTCGTTGCAATCGACCCCGCACCCTGCCTCGGCGACCCGGCGTTCGACCCGGTCGATCTCGTCTTCTTCCACGCGGGCGATGTCGAGACGATCGCCGCGCGGGCCGAGGAGCTGGCGCCGGCGATCGGGGCCGATGCCGGCCGCCTCCTGGGATGGTGCGTCGCCTTCGCAGGCATGGTCGCCCTCGAGAAGGCCGCGCAGTCCGACGGTGTGGACGACCAGCTCGAGGCCCTCCTGGCGCTCGCTGCGCGCTAGTGCGACGGGTTCCCGGCGGGCAGCTCGAGGCCCAGGCGGCCGCCCTGCTCGAGGAGCTGTGCCTCGGTGATCGCACCGCCGACGGCAGTCGGCTTCGACACCGAGAGGGCGGAGTAGAGGACGGCCCAGCGGAGCCGGTCCTCGACGCTCGCTCCGCGGAGCTCGGCCCAGATGTAGGCGGCGACGAGGAGGTCGCCCGCCCCGGTGGTGTCGACGACGGCAGCCACGGGCACGCCTGGCGCCGAGACGCGCTCGCCGTCGATGATCGCCATCGCACCTCCGGCTCCGAGCGTGACGACCACGGATCCGGCGAGCTCGACGAGGCACTCGGCGGCGCCGTCGAGGTCGGGCTTTCCCGAGAGCGTCAACGCCTCGCGCTCGCTCACGAAGAGCACGTGCACGCCCTCAAGCTGCCGCAGCGGCTGGCTCGCAAAGGCGCGGGCGTCGTCGTCGCCGCAGGTGACGTAGGCCGCCACTCCCTCGGGGACGGCGTGGAGCATGTCGACGTTGGCGGCTACGGCCCGCGGCTCGAGCGCCGCCACCTCGGCCGCGCTGGCCCGAACGCCCGGGTCGAGCGTCACCATCGCGCGGTCGTTGGCCACCGGCATGACGACCGTCGTTGCGGTGCGGCCCGCCCGGCGCCGGACGAGCGTCACGCCCTCGGCCTCGAGCGCGGCCCGCAGGAACTCCGCGGCGTCGTCATCGCCGAGCGGCGTCCCGAGGGCTGCGGAGAGCCCCAGGCGCGCCGCCGCAACGGCATGGATCGCACCTCCGCCGGGCGAGCGGACGAGGTCGCCGGCGAACCGCTCCTCGCCCGGGCCCGGCAGGGCCTCGAGGCCCACGAACGTGAGATCGAGAAACGCCGGGATGGCGACTGCGACGTCGATGGGCATCCGAGCGAGGATAGCGGCCCGGTCCCCTGCCCGGAGCACACCTCCGGCTGCCGGCAGGAGTATTCTCCGCGCGACGTCGAGAGGAGGGTGTCATGAGCGGAGCCACTCACTACGAGGACTGGCATACCGGGGTCGAGTTCGACCGAGAGACGCGCACGTGGAAGGGCTTCATCAAGCACAACGATGGCGACAAGATGCACCTCACCGATGAGTCCTTCGCCGACAAGGGCGACGCCGCCGTCGCGGCGAGCGATCTTCTGACGGCGGCTCGCGAGGGCCGGCTGGAGAGCGCGTAGCGGCGAGCCGTCACGACGAAGGGAGGCCTCGAGCCGCGTGATCCTTGCCGAAGGCCTCGAGAGCTATCTGCGGTCGCTCGTCCCCGAGCCCGACCCGGTGCTGGCCGAGATGGTCGCCCACGGCGAGCGCGACGGCATCCCGATCGTCTATCCCGAGACGGGTCTCCTGCTCGAGGTGCTCGTCGCGCTGTGCGGCGCGCGGACCGCGGTCGAGGTCGGGACGGCGATCGGCGTCTCGACGCTCCACATCGCCCGCGCGCTTGGCCCGGGCGGGAGCGTGATCTCGTTCGAGGTCGACGCCGGCCGACAGGAGGCCGCGCGGGGGTATCTCGAGCGTGCGGGGCTCACCGATCGCGCCGACCTGCGCCTGCAGGACGGCGCCGAAGGGCTCGAAGCGCTGACCGGCCCCTTCGACTTCGCGTTTCTCGATGCCTTCAAGGCCGACTACGCGCGTCACCTGGCGCTCGTCGTGCCGCTGCTGCGCCCAGGCGGCGCTGTCGCGATCGACAACGTCCTCCTCTCGGGGATGGTGGCGACCAGCACGGCGGCCGGCCACTGGTCCGAGGAAGATGTGCTCAGGATGCGGGAGCTCAATGCCGATCTGATAGCTGACCAGGGCCTCGCCGCCACCGTCCTGCCCGTGGGCGACGGTGTGGCCGTGGCCGTACGTCGCTAAAACCCCCGCGTCTATGCTGCAAGCACAGCCATGAAAGGAACCGCCCCGATGAAGCGCCTTCTCGCACTGCTGCTCGTGACCCTCCTCGTGGCCGCGGCGTGCGGCGGCGGATCCAGCGGATCGGGCGGCGCCTCCGGCGGCTCCTCGTCGGGCGACATGAGCGCGACGGACCTTCTGAAGGCGAGCCAGGATGCGCTGAAGGGCGCGAAGTCGGCCTCGTTCGAGCTCACCGTGGCGGTGAAGCTTGACGGCAACCTCGAGGGCGCCGGGGCCGGGGCGGCGTTCCTCCAGGGCCCGCTCAGCCTCAGCCTCAAGGGCCAGGCCGGGAAGGCCGACGGCCCGGGCGCCGGCAAGTTCGACGTCCACTTCGCCCTCAACTTCACGGGTGGGTCGTTCTCCGGCGAGGCGCTCTCGCCCGACGGCAAGACGGCCTACATCCAGATGCCGACGCTGCTCGGCCCGGGCTGGAAGTCGATCGACATCTCCAAGGAGATGTCCTCCTCCGGCTCCGGTTCCTCGGCCGACTCCACGAACAAGAGCCTGGAGCAGCTGAAGGCGCTCGGGCTCGACCCGTCGAAGTGGCTCAAGAACCTCACCGTGTCCACGTCGGGAGACACCGACTCGATCGCGGCCGACCTCGACTTCGCCGCCCTGATCTCCGACGTGAGCGCGCTCTCGAATTCGCCGATCACGCCGAAGGACCAGAAGCAGCTCGACGATTTCGAGAACGGCATCAAGACGGCGCACCTCTCCGAGTCGTTCGACCATTCGTCGCACCTGCCGAGCGCGGTCTCGGCCGAGTTCGCGTTCGACGTCCCGGCCGACCTCCAGAAGGATGCAAACGGGCTCACGGGCCTCGACGTCAAGGTCGACGCCACGTTCAGCGACTGGAACTCGGACTTCTCGGTCACGGCTCCCTCGGGCGCCACGCCGCTCAATTCCGGCGGCCTCTTCGGAGGCCTCGCGCCCGCCGCATAGCAGCGTTCATGGGGGCGGCTGGATTCGAACCAGCGACCAAACGATTATGAGTCGTCTGCTCTCACCGCTGAGCTACGCCCCCGGCGGCGTCTCATCGTAGTCACATAGTCGCGGGCCAGAGCTCAAACCATTCCGGCGCCTGCGCCGTATTAGCGGTACGTGAGCCAGACCGCCGACAGCTTCTCCTCCAGTGAGCTCTTCGAGGGCCTCACCGACGCTGCCCTGGCGGATCTCGACGGCCGTCTGCGGACATCCGGGTTCCGCAAGGGCGAGCTCGTCTACTCGCCGTTCGACCGCGGCGATGCCCTCTACCTGATCGAGGCGGGGCGGGTGCGGCTCTACCGCAGCGCCCACGACGGCCGTCAGCTCACGCTCGCGATGCTCGACGAGGGCGAGGCCTTCGGCCTCGTGCCGATGAACGGCGACGACCTCCACGACGCCTACGCAGAGGCGATGAGCGACTGCGTGCTGCGTGTGGTGCCCGCCGCCGACCTCGAGCGCACCGCTGCCGAGCACCCTCAGGTGGCCATGAACCTGATGCGGTCGCTCTCGCAGCGCCTGCGAAGCGTCGAGGACCGGCTCGAGAGCCTGGCCTTCCGCGGGGTGGCCGCGCGCTTGGCGGGTCAGCTCCTGGAGCTGATGGACCGCTACGGCCGCGTCACCCCGCAGGGCATCCGCATCGACGAGCGCTTCACGCACATGCAGCTCGCCGAGATGATCGGCACCAGCCGCGAGACGCTCACGAAGGTTCTGAACGAGCTCCGCGAGTCGGGCATGATCGACGTCCGCGAGCGCCTGGTGTGGGTGCTCGACGCGGACGCCTTGGAGCACCTGAAAACCTCCGGATAGCTACACTGTCCCCCGGAAGTTCGGCGTTCGAGCAGGGGTGTGTGACGTGAGCGAAACCGGAACCATGCGGGTCAAGAGCGGCCTGGCCGAGATGTTGAAGGGCGGCGTGATCATGGATGTCACGAACGCCGATCAGGCTCGCATCGCCGAGGACGCGGGCGCGTGCGCCGTCATGGCGCTCGAGCGCGTCCCGGCCGACATCCGCCGCGACGGCGGCGTCGCCCGTATGGCCGACCCGGCCAAGGTGCGCGAGATCCAGGAGGCGGTGACGATCCCCGTCATGGCCAAGGCCCGGATCGGGCACTTCACCGAGGCCCAGGTGCTCCAGGCGCTCGAGGTCGACTACATCGATGAGTCCGAGGTCCTGACGCCCGCCGACGAGGCGAACCACATCAACAAGTGGAACTTCACCGTCCCGTTCGTCTGCGGCGCCACCAACCTCGGGGAGGCGCTCCGCCGCATCGCCGAGGGCGCCGCCATGATCCGGTCGAAAGGCGAGGCCGGCACCGGGAACGTGGTCGAGGCCGTCCGCCACATGCGCTCCATCCTGGGCGAGATCAAGCGGCTCGGCTCGATGGACGAGGACGAGCTCTACGCCTCGGCCAAGAACCACCAGGCGCCGTACGAGCTGGTGCGATTCTGCGCCGAGAACGGGCGCCTTCCCGTCGTCACGTTCACCGCCGGCGGCATCGCAACGCCCGCCGACGCCGCGCTCATGATGCAGCTCGGCGCCGACGGGGTGTTCGTGGGCTCGGGCATCTTCAAGAGCTCCGACCCGGCGGCGATGGCGGTGGCGATCGTCAAGGCCACGACCCACTTCGCCGACCCGCAGATCGTGGCCGAGGTCTCGTTCGGCCTCGGCGACGCCATGGCAGGCAAGGAGATCGCCGAGCTGGGCGAGCAGGGCCTGCTCCAGACGCGTGGCTGGTAGGGCGGGAGTCCTCGCCCTTCAGGGCGCCTTCCGCGAGCACTGCCGGGCGCTTCGCGACGTCGGGCTGGACGCCGTCGAGGTGCGGGTGCCGGCCGATCTCGAGGGCCTCGACGGGCTCGTGATCCCCGGCGGCGAGTCGACGACGATGTCGAAGCTCATGCAGGCCTACGGCCTCGAGGAGCCGATCCTCGACTTCCACCGCCGCGGCGGGGCGCTCTTCGGGACATGCGCCGGGATGATCCTGCTGGCCGCGGCGGCCGTCGACGGGCGTCCCGATCAGCGTTCGCTCGGGCTGATCGACATCGACGTGCGCCGGAACGCCTACGGACGCCAGGTCTCGAGCTTCGAGGCGCCGGTCAGGATCTCGGGCGAGGACATCCCGATGCACGGGGTCTTCATCCGAGCACCGCGGATCGAGCGGATCGGCGACGGGGTGGAGGCCGTGGCGATGCTCGACGACGCTCCGGTCGCGGCACGCCAGGGCTCGGTCATGGTCGCGTCGTTCCACCCGGAACTGACGTCCGACCGGCGCCTGCACGCCCGGTTCGCCTCGATGGTGATGCGGAGGGGGGCGGCGGCGGCGTGAGCGGTCACTCCAAGTGGTCGACGATCAAGCGCCGCAAGGGGGCGGAGGACGCCAAGCGCGGCAAGCTCTTCACGAAGCTCTCGCGGGCGATCATCCTCGCCGCCCGCGACGGGGGGCCGGACCCCGAGACCAACGCAACGCTGGCGGGGGCGATCGCGAAGGCGCGGTCGTACTCCATGCCGAAGGACAACATCGAGCGCGCGATCTCACGGGCCACCGGCGGCGCGGAGGGCTCCGACGCCTTCGAGGCGATCGTGTACGAGGGCTACGGGCCCGACGGCGTCGCGATCATCGTCGAGGCCCTGACCGACAACCGAAACCGCACTGCCGCCGACGTCCGGGCCGTGTTCTCGAAGCACCACTCGAGCCTTGGGACGCCGGGGTCGGTCGCCTGGCAGTTCGACCGCAAGGGCGTGATCCACGTCCCGGCCGAGGGGACGACCGAGGATGACGTGGTGCTGGCGGCCGCCGACGCCGGCGCCGAGGACGCCGACCTCGACGGCAGCGTCTGGCAGGTGACGACGGCTCCGACCGATCTCGCGGCAGTCCGCGACGCGCTGGAGGCGAACGGCCTCGAGGTCGAGTCGGCCGAGCTCAGGCTCGTCCCCCGCAGCACGATCGGGCTCGACGAGGACGGCGCCAGAAAGCTCCTGCGGCTGATCGACAGCCTGGAGGACCTCGACGACGTCCAGGACGTCTACGCCAACTTCGACATCCCGGATGCGGTGCTCGAGGCGGTCGCCGGCTGACGCTGGCTGGGTCGACGCGCGCTACTTGACATTGCATAGTACATGGCATAGCCTAGAGCCGTGTCCGACCATCCTCACGACGCCCAGCTGCTCAAGGGCGTCTTGTCGTTGCTGTTGCTCGAGCTCCTCGCCCAGCGCGAGTCATACGGCTACGAGGTCGTGCAGCGGCTGCATTCCATTGGCCTGATCGGGGTGCTGGAGGGCACCGTCTACCCCGCGCTGTCACGCTTGGAGCGCGAGGGCCGCCTGACCACCCGGCTCGTCGCCTCCACATCAGGGCCCGCGCGGAAGTACTACCGCCCGACGAAGGCCGGCTACACGGCGCTGGCGGACGGCACGGCGTCCTGGATGACGCTGGCCGAGATCGTCGCCGCGCAGCTCTCCCAACCCATCCCGAACGAACCGATCGGAGCTTGACGATGGCCCACGAACTGACCTGGAGCGATCGCCTGCGCATCGAGCGCGTCGTGTGGACGCTCGACCAGCGCCTCTACGGCATTCCGCGTGAATCACGCATCGCTCACCGGCGCGAGGTCCGCCTGAACCTGCTCAGCGCCGCACATGACATCGGCACGGGGCCGGCGCTTCGGAACATCGGCACGAGCGCACAGCTCGCCGACGCCTACCTCGCCGCGGAGTTTGGGGACAGGCCGCGCCACTCCTGGATGGCGGCCGCGCTGTGGGCGGCGACGTCGATGCTCGTCGTGACCGCGATCCTCACCGACGCCGCCAACGGCTTCGCGGCGGGGATCGTCGCCGCGGACCCCCACGCGACCGGGACGTATCACTGGGGCGGACTGTCGCTGCTGCAGGGCACCGTGACCACCGAGGCGGTGGACGGCCAGACCACGGTCAGCGGTGGCGGGCTCACGGCCGCCGGGTGGGTGCTGTGGGTCGTCATCGCCGTGTTGGTCGGCCGGCTGTGGCGGGCCCCTGGAACGTGGCGCGCCCGGGCCCGAAAGCGCGTCTAGCCGCGGCCGACGGTACGGGCGTAGGCGTTCCACATGGTGCGAGAGCCGCGCGGCTCGGAGAGGCCGGCGACGAGCACTGCGTGGAGCCCGAGCACCGCGAGCGACAGCGGCACGGCAAGCATCCAGAACCCGGGCTCGATGCCGGGGGGCGCGACCATCGAGTGCACCGGCCGGGCGAGCACGGCGGCCGCCGGCAGAACGCCCAGGACGCCGGTCAGGACGCCGGCGCCGAGCGCGCGCGGGAGGCTGATGGTGAACTGCGTGAGCGCACCCACCCCGAGCTTCACGAGCATCGCTTCGACGACCGCCGTGAGGAGCGCATACGTCGCCAGCGCAGACGTGGCGTCCTCGGGATGGGCCGTCGAGACGAGCATCTGGCCGCGGGCCACGAGCGTGCCCGCCACGAAGATCACACCGACCGCGTGCATCACGACTCCCGTGGCGATTCCGGCGACGACGACCGTCCCCAACGCGACCCAGAAGCTCATTCGTTCCCCCATTGCAGCTCAAGTGTGCGCCGGCCCTCGAGCATGGTCAACGGGGGTATTTCCCCCCGAACGCCCGTTCGACCGGCGTCCGCTCCCACGGCTAGACTGGCCACATGATCGTGCTCGGCATCGACCCCGGCATGGCCGAGACGGGCTTCGGGGTGATCGCGGTCGAGGGCAGCCGGATGCGGGCCCTCGACCATGGCGTCGTCGCCACGGCCGCGCGGCTGCCGGCCGCCCAGCGGCTCGCCGCCGTCCACGAGCGGATGGCCGAGCTCATCGCCCGGCACGCACCCGACGCGGCCGCCCTCGAGGATCTCTATGTGGGCGCCAACCCGCGCACGATCCTCTCGGTCGGCCAGGCCCGCGGCGCCGTGCTCGCCGTGTGCGGCCTTGCCGGGCTCGACGCGGCAGGGTATCCGCCCGCCGAGGTGAAGAAGTCGGTGTGTGGATTCGGGCGCGCCGACAAGGGACAGATGCTGCGGATGGTGACCGCAATCCTCGGGCTTGACCCGCCGCCGGCCACCGACCATGCGGCCGACGCGCTCGCCGTCGCGATCTGCCATGCCACGCGGGCGCGCGCGTCCACGCGGGTGGCGGTCGCGGGATGATCGCGTCGCTCCGCGGCCGCGTCGCCGCGACCCGTCCCGGTGCGATCGTGCTCGACGTGGGCGGGGTCGGCTACCTCGTCGCCGCCACCACGTCGGCGGTGCGGCGGGCGGGCGACGCCGACGGCGGCGAGATCACCGTTCACACGCACCTGCACGTGCGCGAGGACACACTCCAGCTCTACGGCTTCGCCTCCACCGCCGAGCGGTCGCTGTTCGAGCTTCTGCTCGGCGTCTCGGGGGTCGGGCCCAAGGCCGCGCTCGCGATCGTGTCGGGCTACGCCCCCGACCAGATCCGGCGGGCCGTGGCGACCGGCGACCACGCCCTCTTCACCTCGATCCCGGGCATCGGCCGGCGCACGGCCGAGCGCGTCGTGGTCGACCTCAAGGACAAGGTCGGGGCCGTCGAGAGCGCGGCCGCGGCGAGCGATCCGGCCGGCGGCGACGACCATGCCGCGGCGCGCGACGCGCTGGTCGGGCTCGGCATGTCGGTGGCCGAGGCCGAGGCCGCCCTGCGCGACGTCGACGAGGACGCCCCCATCGAGGAGCGCGTCCGGCTCGCGCTCGCCGGGTCGCTCACGGGTGCGGCATGAGCGCGACGCCCGAGGTGCGTCTTCCGGACGCCCTCGTGGCGCCGGGCGAGGAGGAGTTCGACCGGTCGCTGCGGCCGCGCAGCCTCGCCGAGTTCGTCGGCCAGGCTCAGGTCAAGGAGCAGCTCGGCATCTTCCTCGAGGCGGCCCGCCGCCGCGGTGAGCCGTGCGAGCACGTGCTGCTCGCGGGCCCGCCGGGCCTCGGCAAGACGTCGCTCGCAGGCATCATCGCGGTCGAGATGTCCTCGACGCTTCGGGTCATGTCGGGGCCGGCGGTCGACCGCAAGGCCGACATGGCCGCCATCCTCACGGCGCTCGAGCCGCAGGACGTCCTCTTCATCGACGAGATCCACCGCCTGAACCGGGCGATCGAGGAGCTGCTCTATCCGGCGATGGAGGACGGCTGCATCGACATCGTGATCGGCCAGGGACCCGGAGCCCACTCGCTCCGGCTCGAGCTGAAGCCGTTCACGCTGGTCGGCGCGACGACCCGCACGGGCCTCCTGACGACGCCGCTCCGCGACCGCTTCGGCATCACGCACCGGCTCGACTACTACGACGCCTCCGACATCGAGAGCATCGTCCAGCGCTCGGCACGCCTGCTCGACGTCCGCGTCGACGCCGGCGGCTGCGACGAGATCGCGCGCCGGTCGCGGGGCACGCCGCGGGTCGCCAACCGCATCCTGCGCCGCGTGCGCGACTTCGCCCAGGTCCGCCATGCGGGCGAGATCACCCATGCGATCGCCATGGAGGCGCTCGACCTGTTCGAGGTCGACGCGGCCGGCCTCGAGCGGATGGACCGGGCGATCCTCGAGGCGGTCTCGGGCCGGTTCTCGGGCGGCCCGGTCGGCCTCTCGACGCTCGCGGTGGCGCTCGGCGAGGAGCCGGACACGATCGAGGACGTCTACGAGCCGTTCCTGCTCCAGCTGGGCCTCCTCCAGCGCACACCGCGCGGCCGCGTGGTCACGCCGGCCGGCTATGCGCACCTGGGGCTGCCCGCTCCCGCGCGCGACCCGAGCCTCTTCTGACCGGGACGGTGATGTAATCCGAGCATGTTGCGCAGAGCGCGTCCGTGGATCCCGCTCGTCCTCGGCGCCGTCCTGCTGCTCGCGGCTGCCTCGGCAGCGGGCCTGAGCGCCATCGAGAGCGCATCGAAGGGGCCGGCCTTTCGGCTCGCCGCCACCTGCCTGCGCGTGAACGGGCCGGCCCGGCGCCTCCTGGGCGTCATCACGGGCTCGGGGTTCACGGTCGAGGGCTCCGTGATCGAGAACGCCGACGGCACCGGCTCGGCGAAGATCGACTTCCACGTGAACGGCTCGTGGCGCGGCGGCCACATCCACATGCGAGCGGTCGAGCGCAGGCGCGTGTGGCACCTGGCGGGGCCCGGCATCCTGCACATCGGGAGCGCGAAGTACCGCATCGATCTGGACGACGTCCGCGTCCTCGACAGCGGGCGATACTCCCGCCTGTGCGCACCGCCGAGCTCGACTACGCACTCCCCGCCGACCTGATCGCCCAGCAGCCGGCCGAGCCGCGCTCGAGCGCCCGGCTCCTGGTATACGACCGCGCCACGCGCGAGATCCGGCACAGAACGTTTGCGGACCTGCCCGACGAGCTCCGGCCCGACGACCTCGTCGTCGTGAACGACACCCGCGTCCTGGCCGCTCGCATCCACGCCCGCCGCGCCACCGGCGGAGCCGTCGAATTGCTGCTCCTGGAGCGGCGTGGCGACGGTGCCTGGGACGCGCTCGCCCGCCCCGCCCGCCGTCTGCGCCCCGGCGAGACGCTCGACGCCTCGGGCACGTCCATCCTGGTGGCCGAGGTGTTACAGGAGGGCCACGTGACTGTCACCGTCGAGAGTGCCATACCTGGTCCCCACGTGCTCGAGCGGATTGGGGAGATGCCGGTGCCGCCGTATATCCACCGGCCGCTCGACCGCCCCGACGACTACCAGACCGTCTACGCGCGCTCGCCTGGCTCGGCGGCGGCGCCGACCGCGGGCCTGCATTTCACAGCCGAGATGTGGGCCGATATGCGGCGCCGGTTCGAGGTCGTCGAGGTGACGCTCGCCGTCGGCATCGACACGTTCCGCCCCGTGACCGCCGACGACCTGGCCGATCACACCCTCCACACCGAGGCGTACGAGGTGGGGGAGAAGGCGGCCGCCGCGATCGACCGCGCCCGTGCCGCCGGCCGCCGGATCGTCGCCGTCGGGACGACATCCGTCCGCGTGCTCGAGACGGTCTGGGGGTCGCTGCCGCCGCGCCCGCGGACTGGGAGGGCGGACATCTTCATCACCCCTGGGTACGCGTTCGCCGCCACGGGAGCGCTCGTCACGAACTTCCACCTGCCCCGTTCGACGCTCCTCGCGATGGTCATGGCGTTCGCGGGCATCGACGAGGTGCGCCGCCTCTACCGCACCGCAGTCGAGGAGCGCTACCGGTTCTACTCGTTCGGCGATGCGATGCTGATCGCGTGACGGGGCGGTTCGACATCCAGGCGACCGACGGCGCGGCCCGCGCGGGTGTGCTCCACACCTCCCACGGGCCGGTCGAGACGCCCGTCTTCATGCCGGTCGGCACCAAGGCGTCGGTGAAGGCGGTGCTCCCCGGCGAGCTCCGCGACCTGGGCGCCCAGATCGTCCTCGGCAACGCCTATCACCTGTACTTCCGTCCGGGAGCCGACCGGATCGCCCGCCTCGGCGGCCTGCACCGGTTCATGGGGTGGGACGGGGCGGTCCTCACGGACTCGGGCGGCTACCAGGTGTTCTCGCTCCGCGACACGGCCACGATCGACGACGCGGGGGTCGACTTCCGGTCGGTCTACGACGGCTCCCAGCACCGGTTCACGCCGGAGCTGGCGATGGAGATCCAGCGCCTCCTCGGCTCCGACATCGCGATGGCCTTCGACGAGTGCCCGCCGGCCGGGGTCGAGCCGGCCAAGCTGGAGGACGCCGTGCGGCGGACGTCGATCTGGGCGGAGCGCTGCCGGGCCTGCGAGCCGGCGCCGGGGCAGCTCGTCTTCGGCATCTGCCAGGGCGGCATCGACCTCGCCCTGCGGCAGCGGAGCGCCGAGCACATCGTCTCGCTCGGGTTCGACGGCCACGCGATCGGCGGCCTGACGGTGGGGGAGAGCCGCGAGGCGATGTTCGCCACCACGCGGGCGACCGCCGCGATGCTGCCGGCGGAGCGGCCGCGCTACTTCATGGGGATCGGGGATCCGGTCGGCGTGATCGAGGCCATCGCCGCCGGGATCGACATGTTCGACTGCGTCCTCCCGACCCGGCTCGGCCGCACCGGCTCGGCGCTCGTCACCGGCGGCCGGCTCAACCTCCGAAACGCCGCCCACGCCGACGACGAGCGCCCGCTCGAGGAGGGTTGCACGTGCGTCGCCTGCACGACGTTCTCGCGGGCCTACATCCGGCATCTGATCACCCAGGACGAGATCGTCGGCCTGCGCCTCCTCACGCTCCACAACCTGCACGTGCTCTTCGAGCTCGTGCGCGGCGCGCGCGACGCCATTCGGGCTGGAACCTTCGACAAATACCGCTCGACTAGACTTTCCGCCCCGTGAGCGAGACGCGTCGCAATCTGTCGATCATGGGCCTGGTGGTGGCGCTTACCATCGCCGCGGGCGCGGCCGTCGCTGTCAAGGGGTTCACCCTCGGCCTCGACCTCCGCGGCGGGCTGGAGGTGGTCCTGAAGGCCCGCCCGACCGACGGCCAGTCGATCACGAGCGACACGCTGAGCCAGGCGGCGGACGTCATGCGCAGGCGCATCGACCCGCGCGGCATCCTCCAGCCGGAGATCCGAACGTCGCCGAGCGACAACCAGATCGACATCTCCATCCCGGGCGTCAAGAACCCGAACGCGGTCGCGAACCTGCTCGTCGCCGGCCAGCTCCAGAGCTTCGACTTCTACAAGTGGCTGACCCCCGTTTCGACCGCGAGCCTCTACACGGCGAGGCCCAACCCGTCGCTGTACGACATGCTGCGCGCCGCCAAGAAGCAGATCAAGACCGGGACGCCGGCGGGTTGGGCGCTCTTCTCCGCGAAGGCCCCGCACAACCTCGCCAAGGCCAACGGCATCGTCTCGCGGATCGAGCCGCTGCAAGCCCAGGTGCTCGACGACCTTCACCTGAAGGTCAAGCCGCCGGGGACGGTGTGGCTGCCGGTGCCGCAGGGCACGGCCGCCGTGAGCTGTACCTCGTTCTGCCCCGAGGCGCAGGCACCCGGGACGGTCTGGTACCTGTTCGAGATTCCGACCCAGGACTCGCAGATCGTGACGGGCAACGAGATCTCGAGCGCCAAGGCCGACATCGACCAGTCCGGTCAGCCGATCGTCTCCCTCTCGTACAAGAACGGCGGCGACCAGGACTTCACCGACATCACCCGGGGGATCGCCAACGAGGGGAAGACCCCGTCCGCTCTGGCGAGCCACCCGCAGGGCCTCTACAACGCGATCGTCGTCGACAACAAGCTGGTCGCCGCGCCGACGGTGAATCCGCACGACAACCCGAACGGCATCGACGCAACCCTGAGCGGGGGCAGCGAGATCACCGGCGTCAGCTCGTCGGAGGCCAAGCGGATCGCGCTCGAGATCACGTCCGGCACGCTGCCCGTCAAGTTCACGCCGCTCTCGCAGCAGCTCGTGTCGGCGACGCTGGGCGAGCAGTCGCTGCGAAACGGCCTGATCGCGGGCGCAGCCGGGCTCGTGTTCGTGATGATCTTCCTGGTCGTCTTCTACGGCTTCCTGGGCGTGATCGCCGACATCGCCCTCGTCGTCTACGGCCTCCTGCTCGCCGGGATCGTGGCGGCCCTCCCGGTCACCATGACGCTCCCAGGGATCGCCGGCACGATCCTCACCATCGGCGTCGCGGCCGACGCCAACATCGTCATCTTCGAGCGCATCAAGGAGGAGGTGCGCGCCGGGAAGTCGATCCGGGCCGCCATCTCGACGGGCTACCGGCGCGGCTTCCACACGATCATCGACGCCAACGTCGTCACGCTGATCACGGCGGGCATCCTGTACGCGGCGGCAACGTCGTCGGTCAAGGGCTTCGCGCTGATGCTGCTGATCGGCGTCCTCACGTCGATCTTCACGGCCGTCGTCGCCACGCGGGCGATGCTGGGACTCCTGAGCGGCTTCCAGTTCATGAGCTCGCCGCGGGTGCTCGGCGCGGTCGGCTCCGGCGACCGCTGGAAGAAGTACGACTTCATCGGCAAGGCGAAGCTCTGGTTCGCCATCTCCGGCGTCGTGCTCGCGCTTGGCGCGATCGCCCTCGCCACAACGGGGCTGAACGAGGGGATCGACTTCACCGGCGGCTCGAAGCTCGACTTCAACACGGGGAAGCCGGCAACGGTTGCCCAGGTGAGCTCCGCGGCGTCGGCGGCCGGCGTGTCCGATCCCGTGGTGAAGGGCCTCACGGCGACCGGCTCGTCGCAGGGGAACACGTTCACGCGGTTCGAGATCGAGTCGCACTTCCTCACCACGGCGCAAACGAACAAGCTCCAGGCGGAGCTCGGGTCGGAGTTCGGCTCGATCGGCGGCCTCGACTCACGCAGCGTGAGCTCGTCGTTCGGCCAGTCGGTGCTCCGGTCGGCCTACCTGGCGATCCTCTTCTCGCTGATCATCATCTTCCTGTACGTGTCCTTCCGGTTCGAGTGGAAGTACGCCGTCCCGGTCATGGTCGCGCTGGGCCACGACATCCTGCTCACGATCGGCATCTATGCCCTCTCGGGGAGGACGGTGACCGCAGACACGGTGGCGGCCGTCCTGACCGTGCTCGGCTACTCGATGTACGACACCGTGATCGTGTTCGACCGCGTGCGCGAGAACATCCCCATCCTGCGCCGCATGACGGCGAGCAAGATCGTGAACGAGTCGCTCGCAGAGACCATCACGCGTTCGCTGAACACCTCGCTCGTCACGCTGATTCCCGTGGTGCTGCTCTTCGCCTTCGGAACGGGGTCGCTCAAGGACTTCGCGTTCGCCCTCATCGTCGGCATCGCGTCCGGCGCCTATTCGTCGATCTTCATCGCCGCGCCGATCCTGGCGATCTTCATGGAGCGCGAGCCGGGGTTCCAGAAGCGGAGAGCCGACCTCGCCAAATCCGGTGATCTCGAGCCGATCGGCAAGCAGGCAGCCGCGCCGGCGCCCGTCCCGGTGGCCGCCGAGCCGGGCGACTCGCCGCCGCCTCCTCCGCCGCCGACACGCAGGCGCCGCCGCCGCGCGCATGGGCGCGCGCGCTGAGCGCTTGCTAGCGCGTTTCTCGTCAAGTTTCGGACGCCTCGGCCGATATCTCGTGTACCCATGCGTGCCGGGAGAGTTCCTGCTGATCGCCGTTTTTCTGACCTGATCGCCGTGATCAAGGCCACTGGCGCGCTGCGGTCCGCGGGAGATGCCAGCGAGGCAATGGCCATCTTCGCCCGCGAGCTGACACTCCTTTTCGACGCCTCGGCCTGCCTCATCTCGACCTTCGACCCGAAGACGCAGATGGTGACCGACTGGGCGGCCCACGTCGTCCCGCCGGCGAAGCTCAACGTCGCGGCGGAGGACTATCCGCTCGACGACTACCCGACCACGAAGCGCGTCGTGACCGAGCTCATCGAGGCGTCGACGACGATCGGCGACGGCGGCGACGCCGCCGAGCACGCCTTCCTCGTCGAGATGGGCTTCCAGGCCAACCTGCTCGCGCCGCTCGTCATGGGCACGCACGCCTGCGGGCTGATCGAGCTTCTCGACACCGGCCGCAGGGTCTTCACGGCCGAGGAGCGCCAGTTCTGCCGCCTCCTGGCCGACCAGGCCGGCATCGTGCTCGGCGCCGCGCAGCTGGCCGAGACGCTCGAGGAGCAGCACCTTGCGACCGTCGCGGCCCTCGCGGCCGCCCTCGAGGCCAAGGACGCATACACCGGCGGCCACGCCCACACGATCGCCGACTTCTCTGTCCTCGTCGGCGAGGAGCTGGGGCTTTCGGGCCGCGACCTGAAGGCCGTCAGGATGGGCGCCCTCCTGCACGACGTCGGCAAGATCGGGATCCCCGAGGCGATCCTGAACAAGCCCGGCCCGCTGACCGACGCCGAGTTCACCGTGATGAAGCGGCACACCGTGATCGGCGCCGACATCATCTCGGGCATCCCCGGCATGGACGAGGTCGTCATGCTGGTGCGCTCGTCGCACGAGCGCTGGGACGGCCTGGGGTACCCGGACGGACTGAGGGGCCACGACATCCCGCGCGGGGCGTGCGTCATCGCCGCGTGCGATGCCTACCACGCGATGACCGAGGATCGCGTCTACCGCAAGGCGATGTCGATCGAGGGCGCGCTCGCCGAGCTCCGCCGCTGCACCGGCACGCAGTTCATGCCGGCCGCCGTCGACGCGCTCGAGACGGTCGTCGCGCGCGGCGGCCGCCGCCGCGTGCGCTTCACCGACGCGGCGTAGGACCGGCCTCGAGCCCGACGGCCTCGGCGGCCGTGCAGAGCCGCCCGCCACGCTCGCGCACCCATCGAAGGAGCCGGTCGTACGCCCGATCCCAGCCGCGCGCATAGGCGGGGTCGAAGCGGTCGTTGTGCCAGAGGACCGAGACCGAGCCGCCGGCCCGAGCCGCCCGCTCGAGCGTCGCGACCGCGCGGTCGAGGCCGTCGTCCGCAGAGAGGCCGAGGTAGCGGTCCTCGGCGAGCGTCGCGTCCATGACGACGAGCGGCAGCTCGAGCATCGCCAACGGCCGATCCGCCGCCAGGTCGTACGGCCGGTACGGGTGAGACAGGCCGGCCCGCATCCCCGGGCGGTCGGCGTAGCCCTGGCTCGAGTCGTAGGCGAACCCCAGCCGGTCGAGCTCTGGAAGCGTCGTGTGGGCGTCGTGGCGGAGGTAGTGGAAGCGGACGCCGCGCACCGGGCCGCCCGCCAGCGCCTCGAGGCGGGATCGCTCCTCCGCGATCAGCCCGGCGTCCTCCGATGCCGTGTAGCTCGGGTGCAGGCCCAGCTCGTCGCCCTGCGCCAGCACCTGGGTGACGACCGCGGGCCGAACGCGCTCGTAGACGCGTGGGGCGGCTCCGTCGGCGGGATGGTGGTGGCCGGCGAGGACGAAGTAGGTCGAGAAGCCGCCGTGGGAGCGCTCGATCTCGCAGATCCGTTCGAAGCACCAGTTCGGATCGGTGCCACGGGCTCGGTGGCGGGGCAGGCCGGCGAGGCCGCGCAGCTCGCGCGCCAGCTCCCGGGGGCGCCTGGCGACGGCGGCCGCCTTGGCCCGCGCGGCGGCCCCGGCCACGGCGCGGGCGCCGCTCCATCGCCACGGCGTGTCGATGTCGTGGGTCAGGGCGACCGTGAGCGGGCCTGGACGTGGGGCGCCCGCGACCTCGCGAAACTGCTCCACGAGCCGGTCGGCCGCCGCGGCCTCGGGGTCGAAGAGCGCCGCTGCCCCCGGGAAGCGCCCGCGCTCGTCGCGCGTCGATCCGGGCCGCTCCTCCCAGCGGGAGAGGTGCCAGAACGTGCTCATGACGATGTCGGCGGCCCCGTCGCCGAAGTCGACCAGCCCGTCGTCGCCCGCCCGCGGCGCCGCGACGTCCTCCCCCGAGAAGAGGCGCCAGGCCGCCTCCGATGCCGGGAGGGCCGCCGACGGGTACGAGACCGGGGCCGAGGCGGCGGAGACGCGGGTCAGCTCCTCGAGCGCGTAGGTCGCCTTCGCGGCGACGGCCGCCGGCGCGTCGACGGCGATCGCGGCGGCCGGGCTCACACGTGCGGCAGGTCGCGCAGCAGGAGGTCGAGCATCGTGTCGGCGCGCAGGCCCAGCCGCAGCGTCTCGAGCGGGATCACGTCGGACGCGGCGATGTTCCCGAGGTTGACGTCGGCGCCGAAGTGGCGGATGAACCACGCCTGCTGCTCCTTCTGGGGCGCCTCGAAGAGGAGCTGGTTCAGCGGCACCTCGTGCACGATCTCGTCGATGAGGCCCGAGCGCACCTCGCCGGTCTGGCGGAAGATCCCGCTCGTTCCCGACTCGCGCGCCTCGGTGATCACCTTGAACGCGCCGGCCTCGAGCTCCTCCTTGATCCAGGCCACCCACTGGTACGGGGCGTAGATCCGCTCGGAGTCCTTCGTGCCGACCTCCGAGAGCACCACGTAGTCCTCGGCCAGCGACGAGATGAGCTCGACCTTGCGGCCCCGCTCCAGGTCGATCGTGCCGTCGGACACCTCGATGTGCGTGAACCCATGTTCGGCCGTCCACTGCCGGAACTCGTCCAGGCGATTGCGGGCGATGGCCGCCTCGAGCAGCGTGCCGCCGGTCATCACGGGGATGCCGGCAGCGCGGTAGAGGCGGAGCTTCTCTCCCAGCTTCCCGGCCACGTACGACGTGCCCCATCCGAGCTTCACGATGTCGATGTAGTCGCCGGCGAGCTCGAGGACGCCGCTCACCTCGGCGAGCGTGAGGCCCTTGTCGATGACGTGCGTCCAGCCCCGGTCGCGGGGCTTGGGAGGGCGGCTCGGGAGACCGAGGAACTCTTCCACTTCAGCAGGTCTCCTCGTATCCCTGAGAGATGTTGCGGAGGCGAGACCGCGTTCTCGCCGGAGCGCCGAGGCAGATCGGGCTCCCCCGGAAGGAGGGGGCTCGCGGGGGAACCATGGGTTCCCTCGCGCTGAAGCCCCGGTCGCGGGGCTTGGGCGGGCGGCTGGGAAGTCCGAGAAATTCCTCCATCGCTACAGCTTCGCCGAGAGCGAGTCGGCGATGCGGCGGCGGGCCTCGACCTGCACGTCCTCGTAGAGGCTCTTGCCGTGCGAATCCATCGCAACGATGAGCGGGCCGAAGTCCGCGACGCGGAAGCGCCAGAGGCACTCGGGCATGAGATCCTCCCACTCGACCTGCTCAATCTCGACGATCTGCGTGGTCTGGAGCGCCGCCGCTCCGCCCACGATTGCGAGGTAGACGCCGCCATGCTCGGCGAGCGGGCCGAGCGCCTCGGGCAGAAGGCCGCCCTTGCCCATGATGGCGCGGGCGCCGTGGTCGCGGATGAGCGGCTCGGTGAAGCGGCTCATGCGGGCGCTGGTCGTCGTCCCGATCGAGAGCGGCTCGTAGCGGCCGTCGTCAAGCTTGCGGACGTTCGGGGCGGTGTGGAGGAGCGCGGCGCCCTCGAGCGACATCGGCGGCTCCTGGCCCTGGTCGAAGATGCGGATCTGGGTGGCGTCGCGGATGCCGATGATGTGGCCCTGGATCGTGACAGTGTCGCCGGCCTCGAAGGAGCGAACGGTCGCCTCGTCGGTCGGGAAGGTGATCTCGTGGTGCGCCACCGGCCTAGGCGTCCCGGTCCAGCTCGATCTCGCCGTCGGCCGAGACGTGCGCCGTCGCCCGGCGGGCGGCCCAGCACTGGTAGTTCACGGCGACGGGATTGAGCGTGATGTGGGTGTGGGCCTGCTCGACGTGTACCGAGAGCACCGTCGTGTCGCCGCCGAGTCCCATCGGCCCGACGCCGGTCTCGTTCAGGAGGTCGAAGAGATCCTGCTCGAGGTCGGCGACGTCGGGATCCGGGTTGTGCGTTCCCACCGGCCGGGCGATCGCCTCCTTGGCGAGGTGCATCGCCAGATCGGCCGAGCCGCCGATGCCGACGCCGACGATCCCCGGTGGGCACGGCTTCCCGCCGGCGCCGACCACCGAGTCGAGCACGAACGCCTTGATCGCCTTCACGCCGTCCGCGGGCACGAGCATCTTCAGGAAGCTCATGTTCTCGGAGCCCGACCCCTTCGGCACGCATTTGATGTCGAGCTCGTCCCGGTCCGGCACGAACTCCCAGTGGATGTGGGGGATGCGGTGGCCGGTGTTGTCGCCGGTCGGCTTTCGGGTGAGCGTGTGGACGGTGTTCGACCGCAGCGGATGGTCGAGGGTCGCGCGCCGGGTTCCCTCGCGCAGGGCCTCCTCGATCCGGACCGGGTGGAGCGGGAACTGCTCGCCGACGCGGACGTAGTAGACGGCGATGCCGGTGTCCTGGCACACCAGCCGCTTGCCCTCGTCGGCGACGGCCACGTTGGTGTGGATGGTCTCGAGGATGCGGCGGCCGACGTCGTGCGTCTCGCGCTCGAGCGCATCACCCAGGGCGTCTCGCAGGTCGCGCGGGATGTCCTTCAGCGACCACACGTAGAGCTCGGCCGCCGCATCCTCGACGGCCTGGCGAAGGGTGGTCTCGATCGTGGCGCTCATGGTGTCCCCTTAGCCCGCCGCGGCCGCGGCCGCGCGTCCGGCGCGGCGACCGTACACCGCGCAGTCGAGAAGCGAGTTTCCCATCATCCGGTTCCGGCCATGCACCCCGCCGGTGATCTCGCCGGCGGCGAAGATCCCCGGGACGGTCGTCTGCCCGGCGGCGTCGATGACGAGGCCGCCGTTCTGGTAGTGGAGCACCGGGTAGGTCAGGATGGGCTCGGTCAGCGGGTCGACCCCGTTCGACCGGTAGCGGCGAAGCATGTACGGGATCACCTGGGCTGCCACGTCGGGGTCGATCAGCGTGGTGTCCAGCAGCACCGCGGGCCGGCCGTCCGGCGTCTCGAGCCCCCGGCCCTCGTCGCACTCGCGCACGATCGCGGCGGCGACGGTGTCGCGCGGCGCGAGCTCGTCGACGAACCGCTCGCCCTTGGCGTTCAGGAGGAGCGCACCGTATGCGCGCGTCGTCTCGGGGATCGAATAGCCCTGGAGCGGAGGCGGCCAGACGCCGCCGTTGGGGTGGTGCTGGAGGGCGTCGTAGTCGCGCACCTCGGCTCCGAGCGCCCGGGCGAGGGTGGTGGCCTCGCCGGTCGCGCCGGGCTGGTTCGTCGTCAGGATGCCGGCCTGGCGGGCCTCGGCGTAGCAGCGCCCGCCCGCCGCGAGCACGACCGTGCCGGCTTCGACGTGCAGGCGCTCGCCGCCCTGCTCGAGCTCGACCTCGAAGTGGCCGTTCGTCCGCTCGAGCCCGACGAGCGCCGCGTGGTCGTGGATGCGACCGCCCTCGGCGTCAAGCGCTTTTCGCAGAGCCGTGGCGATGGCGTGGCCCGTGCGGTCGCCCACCTGGAGGAGCCGCCGCCGCGATGCGCCGCCGCAGCGGGCGAGCCGGTAGCCGTCACCCTCGCGGGAGAAGCCGACGCCGAGCTCCTCGAGCCACGCGATGGCGCCCGGCGCCTCCTCGGCGAGGATGCCCGCCAGCGCCGGGTCGGCGGTGTCGTGCGACGACGCCACGATGTCGGATGCATGCTGGTCGGGCGAGTCGTCCTCGCCGACCGCAGCCTGGATCCCGCCCTGCGCCTTGGCGGTGTTGCACGACGCCTTCGACCCCTTGGTGACGTGGAGGACATCGGCCCCGGAACGGCGCGCCGCCCAGGCCGCCGAGAGGCCCGCTCCGCCCGCTCCGACCACGAGCACATCGGTCGTCTTGCAAAGCTCCGACACGGCACGCAGTGTATCGACGCGCCCCGCAGCGCCCGGCAGGCGAGTGCGGCACAACCGCCGTCGGATCGTGTAAGAACGCCCGCTGTGAGCACACTTTCGACGACCATCCGGCGCCGGCTTGGGGACGCCGCCAACGCTCCGCGGCCGGCGGCGATCGTGCTCGAGTGCTCGTACGTGAACGGGCTCTCGGCGATCCGCTCGCTCGCGGCGCTCGGGGTGCCGGTGATCGCGCTCGACCACCGCCGCCACGCGCTCGGCCTGCGCTCTCGACTCGCCGCGCCGATCGTCTGCCCGCACCCCTACGAACGGCCCGAGGAGTTCGGCGCCATGCTGGCCGAGATCTGCGAGGCGCTGCCGCACGGAGCGGTCGCCTTCCCGACCCACGACGAGTACCTCGTCGCCGTGAACCGCTCGGCGCCGACGTCACTGCGGCTGCCGTTCGGGCCGCGCGAGCTGATCGAGCCGATCCAGGCCAAGCGGTTCCAGTACGACGCGGCGGCGCGGGCGGGGGTGCTCCTGCCCGCGACGTTTCACCCCGCCGATGAGGAGGCGGCGGCGCGGGCAGCCGAGGTGCTGCGCTATCCGGCCGTCATGAAGCCCTCCGAGGGGGCGGGGTTCAAGCGCCGGCACGGGATCCCGCTCGTGGTCGCAGAGACGCCCGAGGAGCTGCTCGCGGCGTACCGCCTTGGAGCCGAGTTCGCCCCGATGCTCCAGGAGCACATCCCCGGGGGCGACGACTGCCTCTGGACCGTCGGGAGCTACGTCGATCCGGGCGGGTCCGTTCCGGGGATCTTCTGCGGGCGCAAGCTGCTCCAGGCGCCGGCCGGGGTCGGGACGTGTCGCGTCGGCGTCGCGGAGTGGGACGACGAGGCCGTCGACTACGCGCGCCGCCTGCTGCACGCGCTCGGATACCACGGCATCTCGCAGGTCGAGTACAAGCGCGACCCGCGCGACGGCACCCTGCGGTTGATGGAGGTGAACGCGCGCCTGTGGCAGTGGCACTCGCTGGCCGCGGCGTGCGGCGTCGACCTGGTGCAGATGGCCTACCGCGACGCGATCGGCGAGCCGGTGACGACGCGGACGAGCCGGGCTGCCGGCCGGCGCCGGTGGGTCGCGGTCGTCCGCCACGTGCGCGAGAGCCGCCGCGAGCATCTCGGGCTGCGGCGCACGCTGGCACCACTCCGCCCGCCGTTCTCCGAGCCCGTGTTCTCGCTGCGCGACCCGATGCCCGCCGTCCACCAGATGTTCGGCGCCCTCCGCTCGTCCTGAAAAACGGGTTCAGCCAAGCGCTGGTGGAGCCGCAACAACGGGGTCTGACCCCGTTGTTGCACAGCTACTCGTAGCCGAGGTCGCGGAGCCGCTCGAGGATGCCGGCCTCCTCTTCGGAGGAGTAGACGTCGGCGTCGCCGTCGGACGACTGGGCCTGCACGCTGACCGCCTCGTCGGCGGGAGCGAGGATCGCCTCGATCGGCGGCTCCAGGCCGTCGCTCGACAGGCCGTGCAGGCGAAGGACTGTCGCCGCGAGCTGGGTGATCTCGCTGCCTTCAGGCAGCGTTCCCGGCCGGATGCCCGGCCCCGCGGCGGCGATGATGCCCGTGACGCCGTGGTGTCCCGAATAGCCGTAGAAGTGCTCGGGGTCGAGGGTGTCGTGGTGCATGAAGACGTCGGGCCAGTCGCGCCGCGAGGACTCGACGTGGACGCGCTCGTCGCGGGGGATCAGCACCAGCTCCGGAGCCCGATCGAGGTGGGCGCCGTGGTAGATGTCGCGCTTTCGCAGCACCTCGAAGAGCGGTTCGCCCGTCTCGGGATGGGGAATCGCCTCGAAGTCGCGCGCGAGCCGATCCGTGAACGCCGCGTCGTTTCGCGCCCCGGTCGCCTCGCCCAGGTAGATCTGGCCGCCGGTGGCGAAGCAGTAGGCGCGGGTGCGCCCGAAATCCACGTCGGAGAATGCCCGGTCCGCCGGCGGCCGCGGCACGAGCGGGACCAGGTCAAGCAGCCTGCCGTACCACGTCGTCGTCCGCGCCAGGCGGCCGTCGGCGAGCGCCAGCTTGCGCAGCCGCCCGCGCAGGAACCGCTGGAGCGACCGGCGCCGGTAGCGCAGATGCCCGGCCCGGCGGAGCCACTCGTTGGCGTGGAACGTCCAGTAGATCGGCTTCATCCCGTGATCGGACATCACGATCGCGGTCGGCTCCTCGCCGTAGCGCTCTCGGGCCGCGTCGATCAGCTCTCCGCACACGCGGTCGACGGCCTGGTAGACCTGCACGAGCTCGTCGCCCGAGGCCGCCGGGTCGTGGGCGGGATGGGACGGATCGAGGCGCGCGTACCCGAGGTGGCCGGCGAAGTCGGTGCTCATGAAGTCGACGGCGAGCACGCCCAGGTCCGGCTCGAGCTCGAAGCACGTCCGGCAGGCGTCACCGATCTGGTCGACATGCGCGATGAGCGTGGCGGCGTAGCGGCCGAAGTCCTCCCACCAGCGCTCCTTCATGGGGTGGTGGGCCGTGACGAGGCCGGGAACGCGCTCGTCGATCGCGCGCGCCGCGGCCTCTGGGAGGATCTGAGGCCGCTCCGGCCCCCCGTACCCCGACACCACAACCCCGTCGAACGCCTCGGCCGGGTACGTGAACGGCACCGTGACGAACGCCGAGCGCACCCCGCCGGCCCCGAGGAGCCGCCACAGCGGGGCGCCCGACCGGCTGGCGGCGCTCTCGACGCGCGAGCGGCCGCGGTTGGGATTGGACGAGAAGTTGAAGATGCCGTGCCCGGCCGGGTTGAGCCCCGTTAGGAACGACGACCACGCCGTGGGCGTCACGGCGGGGATGGTCGACCGCAGCGGCCCGTAGGCGCCCTCTCGCACCAGACGCGCCAGCGTCGGCAGGCGGCCCTCCGCCAGCAGACGGTCGACCAGGTCACGGTCGGCCCCGTCGAGGCCGAGGACGAGCACCCTCATGGCGGCGATTCTATCGACGGGCAGGCGGCTCGCCCGCCGGTACCATGCCCGCGATGTCGACCGCCGAGAAGCTCATGATCGTGGGCCTGGACTGCGTTCCGCCCGAGATCGTCTTCGACGACATGCGCGACGAGCTGCCTGTCCTCTCCGGCCTCATGGAGCGGGGAGCGTGGGGGAGGCTCGAGTCGTGCGACCCGCCGATCACCGTGCCGGCGTGGTCGTGCATGATGTCGTCGCGCGACCCCGGCACGCTCGGCTTCTACGGCTTCCGAAACCGCAAGGACCACACCTACGACGGGATGGCGTTCGCGACCTCCGACAAGGTGCGCGTCGACCGCCTGTGGGACATGCTCTCGCGCGAGGGCAAGCACGTCGTCGCGCTGGGCGTGCCGCAGACGTTCCCGCCGCGGCCGGTAAACGGCGAGATGGTGAGCTGCTTCCTGACGCCGAGCACCGACTCGAAGTTCACCTACCCGGAGGACCTGAAGGACGAGGTTCGGCGCGTCGTCGGCGACTACATGGTCGACGTGCCCGACTACCGCACCGACGAGAAGGACCGGATCCTGCGCGACATCAACGAGATGACCCGGCGCCGGTTCGCGCTTGCCCGGCATCTCCGCGACACGCGGCCGTGGGACTTCCTGATGCTGGTCGAGATGGGGCCCGACCGCCTGCACCACGCGTTCTGGCGCTTCTACGACCACGATCACCCCGACTATGAGCCGGGGAACCCCTACGAGCAGGGGTTCCGCGACTACTACCGCTACCTCGACGGCGAGGTGGGCGCCCTGATCGAGGGCCTCGACGACACGACCGCGCTCCTCGTGGTCTCGGATCACGGCGCGCAGGCGATGCACGGTGGGATCCAGGTGAACGAGTGGCTGATGCAGGAGGGCTACCTGAGCCTTGTCGACCCGCCGACGACGCCGACGCCCTTCGGCAAGCTCCAGGTCGACTGGCCGAACACCCGCGTCTGGGCGGACGGCGGCTACTACTCGCGGATCTTCATGAACGTGAAGGGGCGCGAGCCCGAGGGCGTGATCGACCCGGCCGACTACGAGGCGCTGCGCGACGAGCTGATCGCGAAGCTCGAGGCGCTCGGCGACGAGGACGGCAATTCGATCGGCACCCGGGTCTACCGCCCGACCGACCTCTACCGCGAGGTGAACGGGGTCGCGCCCGACCTGATCTGCTACTTCGGCAACCTGGCCTGGCGCTCGATCGGCTCCGTCGGCGACGGCCGCGTGCAGGTGCGCGAGAACGATACGGGGCCCGACGACGCCAACCACGCCAAGTACGGGATCGCCATCATGCTCGGCCCGGGGATGCCCGACACCCTCCCCGACGACGCCCACCTATTCGACATCGCCCCAACGCTTCTGACGGCGCTCGGGATGGATGTGCCGGCCGAGATGCGCGGCCGGGCGCTCCAGCGCGTGCCCGTCTGACTCTTGCGCCCCGGCCGGCACGGCCGGATACTGGCCCTCAGTGTCCTATACCGACCGAGACACCGCGCACGTCCTCGCCGCCCTGATCGTGCTCCTCGTGAGCGCGCACACATGCGGGTACCTCTTCGCGCGGTTCCGACAGCCGCCTGTGATCGGCGAGATCGTCGGCGGGATCCTGCTCGGCCCGACGCTCCTGGAGCGCGTCTGGCCCTCGGCATACGACTGGCTCTTCCCGTCCACCGGCGCCGTGCCGGCGGTGCTCGGGGCCGTCTACCAGCTCGGCCTCCTGCTCCTGATGTTCACGGCGGGGACGCAGATGCGCGGGCTCGTCAGCCGGTCGTCCACGCGGGTCGTGGCCTCGGTCGCGGTCGCGGGCCTCGTGGTGCCGTTCCTCGTCGGCGTGGCGGCGTTCACCGCCATCGACTTCACCCGCTTCGAGGGAACCGCGCAGAACCGCACGGCGCTGCTGCTCGTGTTCGCGATCGCGATCGCCGTGACGAGCATCCCGGTGATCTCGCGGATCATGCTCGACCTGGGACTGCTCCAGACCCGCTTTGCCCGGATCGTGCTCTCGGTCGCAGTGATCGAGGACGTCGTCCTCTACGTGGTGCTCGCCGTGGCGATCGGCATCGTCGCCGGGACCGGAAGCGCGCAGTTCGGCCTGGCGGGCCAGCTCGGATGGGACCCTGGATCGACCGCGAACTACGCCTACCACACGTTCGCGACCATCGGCTTCCTCGTCGTCGGGCTCATGTTCGGGCCGCGCCTCTACGGCATGGCGCTGCGTTCGCGCTACAACGTCATCAAGCGGCGCAGCCAGGTGGCGTTCCAGCTCGTGGTCGTGATCGCGATGAGCGGGGCGTGCCTGCTCCTCAGCATCGTGCCGCTCTTCGGGGCGTTCGTCGCCGGAATCATCGTCGTCACCGCCTCGGGCGAGCGGGCCCAGACGGCGCGGTTCGAGATCGGCAACTTCTCGCTCGGGCTGTTCATCCCGCTCTACTTCGCGATCGTCGGGCTGCAGCTCGATCTCGTCGACAACTTCGACGTGCTCTTCTTCGTCGCGTTCCTGCTCTTCGCGTGCCTCGTGAAGTCGGCGAGCGTCTACGCAGGCGCCCGGATCGGCGGCGAGCCGCGCAAGAGCGCCGTCAACCTGGCGATGGCCATGAACGCGCGCGGCGGCCCGGGGATCGTGCTCGCCTCGACCGCCTTCGCCGCGGGCATCATCAACGACAGCTTCTACACGACGCTCGTGATGCTCGCGATCGTGACGTCGCTGATCGCCGGCACGTGGCTCCAGCGGGTGATGACGGCGGAGCCGGCGCCCGTGCACGACAGCGCGGACGCGCTCGTCACCGGCTGAATCCCCTTTTCCGGGCGGCCCTCCTGCCGATAACTGGCATGTGAGGACGATCCGGCATCTGAAGACGTGGCACGCGGCGGCATTCGCGACCGCGCTCGCCGGCATGACCATCGGCCCGCAGCTCCCGCGTGAGGTCGTGATCCTCATCCCGCCCGTGCTGGTGGCCGGGTTCGTGCTCGGCTACGTGAGCGCTCTGCGTGAGAGCCGCTCCGGCCAGCAGGTCTGACCCGGGAGTTCGCCTGAATCTCAGTAGACGATGACCGAGCGGACGGCCTCGCCGCGGCGCATGCGGTCGAACGCCTCGTTCACGTCGTCGAGCGCGCACGTCTCGATCAGCGAGTCGAGGCGCAGCCGCCCGGACCGGTAGAGCGACACGAGCATCGGGAAGTCGGCCTGAGGGCGGCACGAGCCGTACCAGCAGCCGCGGATCGCCTTCTCGTCCATCGTGAGCGAGAGCGCGTCGAACTGCGGGCGCGCGTCGGGCGGCGCCATGCCGACGAGGATCGCCTGGCCGCCGCGGGCCACCAGCGAGATGGCGAGCTCGATCGTCCTGAGCGGCCCGACCGCCTCGAAGCTGTGGTCGACCCGGACCGACGCCGCGGCCTCCTCGGGGAGCACGCCCGGGTGGCGCCCATGTCGCGGGCCAGGTCGTGCTTGGCCGGGCTCGGATCGACGGCGACGATCTCGCCCGCGCCCGCGACGGCGGCCGCCTGGACGATGTTCAGGCCGACGCCGCCGCAGCCCACCACTGCCACCGAGTCGCCGGGCCGGACGCGAGCCGTGTTCAGCACCGCCCCGAAGGCGGTCATGACGGCACAGCCCATGAGTGCCATCTCGCTCAGCGGCAGGGACGGGTCGATGGGGATCGCGGTCTGCGCCGGCACGACCGTCCGCTCGCCGAACGACGACGTCGTGGAGTGGTGGATGGCCGTGCCATTGCGATGAAACCGCGTCGTCCCGTCCATCATGAGCCCGGCGTCCGACCACGCCGAGCTGCTCGCACACGTTCGGCCGGCCCGACACGCAGAAGCGGCAGCGGCCGCAGTGGGGGAGCCAGCTCAGGATGACATGGTCGCCGGCGTCGAGCCCGGTGACGCCCGGGCCGACGGCCTCGACGACGCCCGCGCCTTCGTGCCCGAGGATCGCCGGGCGCGGATGGTGGTGGACGCCGTCGACGACGTGGAGGTCGGAGTGGCAGACGCCGCTCGCCGCCATCCGGATCGCGACCTCGCCCGCACGGGGAGCGTCGACCTCGACGTCCTCCACCCTGAGGGGCGCACCGGTCTCGTACAGAATCGCCGCCCGCACGCGCCTAACGTACCATTGCGCAATGGCCAGCCTGTCGGAGCGGCGTCAGACGGTCGGACGGTTGCGCGAGATCGCGCAGGTGGCGACGCGGCACGGCTTCGGGTTCGTGTTCGAGCGGCGCGCGCTTCGCCGCTCGGCGGTGATCGACGACCAGAACCTGCCTGCGCTCGGCCGTCACCTGCGCGAGATGCTCGACGAGCTCGGGCCGACGTTCGTCAAGTTCGGCCAGCTCCTCTCGACCCGCCCGGACATCGTCCCGGCCGAGATCATCGCCGAGCTGCGCCAGCTCCAGGACGCCGTGCGGCCGTTCCCGTACGCCGAGGTCGAGCGGATGATCGAGGAGGACCTGCGCGCGCCGATCGAGAAGCTCTATACGTCGTTCGACCCGGTGCCGGTCGCCGCGGCGTCGATCGGTCAGGTGCACCTCGCCGAGCTCCCCAGCCGGCGGCTCGTCGCCGTCAAGGTGCAGCGCCCCGGCGCGGCCCGCCAGATCGAGCGCGACCTGGCCCTGCTCTATCAGGTCGCCCGCATCGTGAAGCGGCGCGTCGACCGGCTCGACTTCATCGACCCCGTCGCGGTCGTCGACGAGTTCGCCCGCTCGATCCGGCGCGAGCTCGACTACCGGATCGAGGCCCGCACCGCCGAGATCTTCCGCCAGAACTTCGCGTCGGACGCGCGCGTCATCATCCCGAAGGTCTACGGCACCTACTCCAGCGGCCGGGTGCTGACGCTCGAGCGGCTGGAGGGCATCCAACTCGCCGACCTCGACCTCGCCGCGACGCCGATGGACGAGCGCCGCCGGCTCGCGATCCTGATCGCCGAGACGTGGCTCGAGATGATCTTCCGCCACGGCCACTTCCACGGCGACCCGCACCCGGCGAACATCTTCGTGATCCCGGACGGCCGGCTCGGCCTCGTCGACTTCGGCATGACCGGCTCGCTGACCGACGGCGACATGCGCCGCCTCACCCGGCTCCTGCTCGACGCGGTGAACGAGAACGTCGACGCGCTGCCCCGCCGGCTCTATGAGCTGGGTGTGCGCTTCAACCGCGAGCAGGAGGAGGAGCTCCGGATCGAGCTGCGGGAGGTCTACTACCGCTACTACGGCTCCTCGATGGGCCAGATCGACCCGCTCCAGGTGATCCGGGAGGCGTTCGTGCTCGTCTCGCGGATGCACCTGCGCCTGCCGACGCGGTTCGCCCTCCTCGACAAGGCGCTCGCCACGCTGGGCGGGGTCGGCACCGAGATCTACCCCGACTTCAACGTGTTCGAGGTCGCCGAGCCGTACGCGGCAGAGCTGGTGCAGCGCCGGTACTCGCCGCGGCGGCTGGCCGAGCAGGGCTGGGAGGGCGCGGAGAGCTACACCCGCATGCTCATGCAGCTGCCCTACCAGGTGCACGACACGCTGGAGCAGTTCCGAGACGGCGAGGTCGAGGTGCAGTTCCGGCACAAGGGCCTCGACCAGCTCACGAGCCAGGCCGACGTCGTGGCCAACCGCCTGGTCATCGCCATCGTCATGGCCGCGACGATCGTCGCCTCGTCGCTGATCGGGATCTCGGCCGAGGGCGGGTGGCACCTCTTCGGAATTCATGTGCTCGCGCTGGTGGGGTTCCTGGTCGCATCCGCCCTGGGGGTCGTCCTCGTCGCGTCGATCGTGCGCTCAGGCCGGCTCTGACGCCTGCCAGAAGGCCTCCAGGCGAGCGTTGAACGGTGCGCCGAGGAGCTGCGGCTGGTGGGCCGCGCCCGGGAAGACCGCCTCCTCGCCGCTGAGCTCATCGACGAGCACGCGCGCAGACCGCCGCGAACGCGCGCGCCGGCGAGCTCGCGCGCGGACCGCTCGACCTCGTCCCATGCGCCGCGGGCGACCAGGACCGGAAGGCCGGCGGCCGCGAGCCGGTCGAGCGGGATCGCCGCCTCCCACGGCATCCGCTCGGTCATCGACGAGCGCACGCCGCGCCGAGCCCGCGGGGAGAGCGTCCGGGGCGCCAGCTGCTCGAAGCCCCATGCGCGCAGGAAGCCGTCGAGGAACGCCTCCTCCGAGAGCACCTGGCCCTCGGCGAAGTGGCGGCCGATCCGGACGATGACCTCCTCGACCGCCGGCGTCCCGCGGGCCACGGCAAACGCCGGCGGCTCGATGACCGCGAGCGAGCGCACGCCCTCAGGCCGGAGCGCTGCCGCCAGGAGGCACACGACGCCGCCGTAGGAGTGGCCGACGAGGTCGGCGGGCTCGTCGAGCAGCGCCGCCAAGTCGCGGGCGTCCTCGTCGAAGTCCACCCGTCCGGCCCGGTCGGGGCTCGTGCCGTACCCGCGCCGGTCGAGGACGTCGCAGCCGGCGCCGCTCGGCCAGCGGGCGCTGCTCCGAGAAGGCAAGCTCGCCGAAGCTCATGCTCCCGTGGACGAGCAGGGCCCGCGGCCCATCGCCCCAGGTGGTGATGTGAAGGTCGCCGCGCCCCTCGATCGCGGCAGGATAGGGCACGTCCGAGGGCCGCCATAGCATGGCTGGATGGCCGCGCCCCCGTCGCCCTGGCTCGTCGAGCCGTGCCCTCCCGAGGATGCGGCCAGGCTCGCCGAGCAGCTGGGCGTGCGGCGGACGACCGCCGAGGTGCTGATCCGCCGCGGCCATTCCGACGCCGGATGCGGCGCGGGCGTTCCTCGACCAGGACGGCCCGGCCCACGATCCGATGCTCCTGGGCGACATGGCGGCGGCGTGCGAGCGCATCGAGCGCGCGATCGCCGCCGGAGAGCGGGTCTGCATTCACGGCGACTACGACGCCGACGGCATCTGCGCCACAGCCCTCGCACTGATCGCCCTGCGCGGGCTCGGCGCCCAGGTCGAGTCGCACCTGCCGAGCCGGTTCGCGGAGGGCTATGGGCTGGCTGTCGAGACGGTCGAGCGGCTGGCGGGCGACGGCGTTTCGCTGCTCGTCACCGTCGACTGCGGCATCACCGCCGCCGACGCCGTCTCGCGGGCACGCGAGCTGGGGATGGACGTCATCGTCACCGACCACCACCGGCCGGCCGAGGTGCTGCCCGAGTGCATCCGGGTCTGCACCCGCCCGTCCGACTATCCCGTTCCCGGAGCTGTGCGGCACCGGCGTCGTGTTCAAGCTGGCGCAGGCGCTGCACGCCCGGGCCGGCCGCGACGCAACCGAGATGGAGCTCCACCTCGATCTCGTCGCCCTGGCGACGGTCGCCGACGTCGTGCCGCTTCTCGACGAGAACCGCGGACTCGTGCGGGCCGGGCCTGCGCCGGCTCGCGGCGGACGACGAAGCCCGGCCTGCGGGCGCTCATGGCGGTGGCGCGCGTCGATCGCGCCCACGCCTCGTCGACCGATCGTCGGGTTCCGGCTCGCGCCGCGGATCAACGCCGCCGGCAGGCTGTGCCATCCCGACCGAGGCGCTCGAGCTCCTGCTGACCACCGACGACGGCCGGGCCCGCGCGCTCGCCGAGCGGCTCGAGGCGCTGAACCGCGAGCGCCAGGCGGTCGAGGACGGGATCCTGCGCCAGGCCGTCTCGCAGGTCGAGGAGGCCGACGAGGAGTGGCGGGCACGGCGGGCCTACGTGCTGCACGATCCCGACTGGCACGAGGGCGTGATCGGGATCGTCGCCTCACGGCTCGTCGAGCGCTACGCGCCGGCCGGTCGTCCTGATCGCAGGCGACGGCGACGAGGCGAAGGGCTCGGGCCGGAGCGTGGCCGCCTACGACCTCCACGCCGGCCTGACCGCGACCGCCGAGCACCTGCACGCGGTACGGCGGCCATCGCGTGGCCGCCGGGCTCACGATCCAGTCGGATCGGATCGAGGCCTTCGCCGCGGCGCTGGCCGAGCACGCCGGCGCGCACCTCGCCGACGCCGACCTTCGCCGCCGCCAGCGAATCGACGCGGTGCTCGCGCCCGGCCGAGACGTCGCTCGAGCTGGCCGACGAGCTTGACAGGCTCGAGCCGTTCGGCCTCGGCAACCCGGGCGTGGTGCTGCTGGCGCCTGCGGCCGCCCTCCACGCCGTGGAGCGGATGGGCGACGGGCGGCATCTGCGCATGGCGGTCGAGCTGGGAGGGTTCCGGTGCGGCGCCGTCTGGTTCGGGCACGGAGGCGCGGCGCGCCGAGCTCCGCGAAGGCGGCCGGTTCGACGTCGCCTACCGGCTCTCGCGCAACGAGTGGAACGGCGCCGCCTCCGCCCAGATGCTCGTGCGGGCGATCGCCGCCGGTCGGCGAGGGGCCGGAGCCCGCGCCGCACGTCGAACGGCCTGCGACCTGCGGCCGTATCGGCGAGCGTCGAGGACGCCCGCGGCGGCGGCGTCCAGATCGCGACCGTCGCCCGCCTCGTCGCCGCCGGCGAGCCGGTGCTGATCCTGGTCGCCGACGCGAGGCGCCGTGCGGCGATGCTGCGGAGCGTGCTGCGGCCGGAGCGGCTCGGCTCCGGCTCGGTCGAGCTCGCCGAGTACGCGACCGCCGACGCCGACCGCATCGCGTCCCGGTTCCACCATGTCGTGGCCCTCGACCCTCCCTCCGACGCGGCCGGCGGCGAGCTCCTCGCCGAGCTTGGGTCGCGGCTGCACGCCGCACCTCGTCTGGGGGCCGGCCGAGGTCGAGTTCGCGCGCGAGGTCGTCGAGCTGCGCGCTCCGCTTCGCGAGGTGCTCGCCGTCGTCTGGCGGGCCGATCGCGACGGGACCGCACTCACGCTTGCCGGCCGAGACCGTCGAGCGCTGCCGCACGGTCCTCCGCGAGGTCGGCCTCGTCCCCGGGGAGGTCGCGGCGGCCCGCGTCGACCTCGAGGCGTCGCCGACCTACCGCGCCGCGTGCGAGCAGGTCGAGCACTCGCTGCGCCTTTCTCCGCGCCCAGGCGGGCTAGGGGAGAAGGAGCTCCAACACCCCTCCACTAACATGTGGGTATGGCAACGGTGCCGCGCAGCGCCGAAGCCGAGCGGCACGACCCTCTTCTGGCCGAGCTGCTCGGCCGGATCTCGGACTACAACCCGAACGCTGACGCCGACCTCATCAGGGCAGCGTTCGACTACGCCTGCCTCCATCACCGCGGCCAGCGCCGAAAGAGCGGCGAGGAGTTCATCCACCATCCCGTCGCCGTCGCGACGATCTGCGCCGAGCTGAAGCTCGACGCCGCGACGATCGCCGCGGCCCTCCTGCACGACGACGGTCGAGGACACCGCCGGCCGAGCTGGACGAGGTGCGGGAGCGGTTCGGCGAGGACGTCGCAGCGCTCGTCGACGGCGTCACGAAGCTGACCCGGATCAGCTTCGCGAGCCGCGAGCAGGCCCAGGTCGAGAACTACCGCAAGATGATCGTCGCGATGGCGCACGACCTGCGCGTGATCCTGATCAAGCTCGCCGACCGGCTCCACAACATGCGGACGATCTCGGCGCTCGGCAAGCAGAAGCAGGTCGAGACGGCGAAGGAGACGCTCGAGCTCTACGCGCCGCTCGCGCACCGGCTCGGCATCCAGTCCATCAAGTGGGAGCTCGAGGACCTGGCGTTCCAGACGCTGCACCCGCGCCGCTACGCCGAGATCGAGTCGCTCGTGAACCAGGCGGGCGACGAGCGGGAGCGGTTCGCCGAACGAGGCCGGGACGATCCTGAACCACGAGCTCGAGCACGCGGCGATCGAGGCCGACATCTCCGGCCGCGCCAAGCACCTGTACTCGATCTACACCAAGATGGCGCAGGGCGGCAAGGAGTTCAACGAGATCTACGACCTCACCGCGGTACGGGTCCTGGTCGACTCGGTCAAGGACTGCTACGGCGCGATCGGCGTCATCCACTCGCTGTGGAAGCCGATGCCGGGGCGGTTCAAGGACTACGTCGCCATGCCCAAGGTGAACATGTACCAGTCGCTGCACACGACGGTGATCGGGCCGCAGGGAAAGCCGCTCGAGATCCAGGTGCGTACGCAGGACATGCACCAGACGGCCGAGTTCGGGATCGCCGCCCACTGGCTGTACAAGACCGGCCCGCACGCGTCGCGCAAGGCCACGGCGCCAACGAGTGGGTCGCGCAGCTGGCCGACTGGCAGGGCGATGCGAGCGATCCGAAGGAGTTCATGGACACGCTCCGCGTCGACCTCTTCTCGGACGAGGTGTACGTGTTCACGCCCAAGGGCGAGGTGAAGAGCCTGCCCGCCGGCGTCGACGCCGCTCGACTTCGCCTACGCCGTCCACACCGACGTCGGCCACCGCTGCGTCGGCGCCAAGGTGAACGGCCGGATCGTGCCGCTGCACTACACGCTCCAGTCGGGCGAGTTCGTCGAGGTGCTGACGTCGAAGCAGGAGCGGGGGCCGTCGCGCGACTGGATGAACCTCGTGAAGACGTCGCGGGCGCGCAACAAGATCCGCCAGTGGTTCACGCAGCAGGCCCGCGAGGATCTCGAGGCAAAGGGGCGCGAGTCGCTCCAGCACGCGCTCAAGACGCACGGCCTGCCGCACCAGAAGGTGTCGTCGTCGCCGCTCCTCGCCGGGATCATCCGCGAGATGGGCTTCAAGAAGGCCGACGACTTCTACGTCGCGATCGGCGGCGGCAAGATCCAGGTCGGCCAGGTCGTGACGAAGCTGATCGGCCGTCTGAAGACCGTCGAGGTCATCTCGCCCGAGCAGCAGTTCACGCCCAGCCGGCGCCCGCAGAAGCGGCCGGTGGCGACATCCGACGTACGGCATCGTCGTCGAGGGGACGTCCGACCCGGACGTGCTCGTCCGCATGGCCAAGTGCTGCACGCCCGTCCCGGGCGACGAGATCTGCGGCTACATCTCGCTCGGGCGCGGCATCACGATCCACCGCGACGACTGCCCCAACGTGCGCGCGCTCAAGCGCACGCCGGAGCGGTTCACGCCAGTTCACTGGGACGACTCCGACGCGGCGACGAGCTCGTTCCGCGTCACGATCGCCCTCCAGTCGTGGGATCGCCCGCGGCTGCTCGAGGACGTCGCCCGCACGTTCGCCGAGCACGGCGCGAACATCGTCGAGTACGGCGGCCACGTCGCCGACCAGATGGCGCGCAACTGGTACACGGTCGAGGTGGGCGACGTGAAGGAGCTGCGCAGCCTGCTCCGGCCCTGCGCAACATCGACGCGGTCTTCGACGCCTACCGCGTCACGCCCGGCGGATAGACTCCCGCGCGTGAGCGGTACGAGGGCGAGATCGACCGTCTGGCAGGGCCATCCGAGCTGGAAGGCGATGCTGCTCTTCTACGTCAAGTGGACGCTGCTGTCGCTGATCCCGGTCGCAGTCTGGGTGGTGCTCGACTCGGTCGGCGCGGACGTCGCGACGACGTGGTTCGCGGTTGCGACGGCATCGGCTGCTCGTGCTCACGTACGTCGGCGGGTGGATCCTGCGCCGGCACGACGCGCTATCTGGTGACCGACCGCCGCATCCAGATCCGCACGGGGATCATGTCGCCGGAACGAGCGCACGACCCACGTCGACCGCGTCCAGAACGTCAACCTGAACCAGACGCTCTCCCAGCGCATGCTCGGCATCGGCGACGTCGACTGGGACACGGCCGGCACCGACGCGTCCGAGTCCGACTTCACGTTCCGCGGGATCGACGATCCGAGCGCGCTCGTGCGCGTCGCCGATCGCTACTACGGCGTGGCGGCGGTACACGAGACGGCCGCCCCGCATCGCGACGTCCCGTAGCCTGCGGGCCGGTGGAGGCCCGCCGCGCAGCATCCGCGATCGTTCGCGCTCTCGTTCCCGCAGGCCCGCGAGGACCACCCGTTCGGCCCCGAAGCGCACGTCTTCAAGGTCGGCGGCGGGAGCACGATGTTCGCGATCCTGGGCGACGGCCCGCCCGTCACGGTCACGCTCAAGCTGACGAGGGAGGAGCGCGAGATCGCGCTCGACGCTGCCGTTCGTCTCGGAGGCCCAGTACGTGGGCCGCTACGGCTGGGTGACGGTCCGGATCGAGGACGCCGACTGTCTGGAGGCCGCGCTCGAGTGGATGCGCGAGAGCTACTGGCTGAAGGCGCCCGAAGACGGCGCGAAGCGGCCTGGACCTGAAACACCTGTACCTGGTACCAATGTTTCACCCTCGCGGGTGCAACATTGGTACCAGGTACTAGCCCTCGACGCGCATCGCCCGCTCGATGCCGTCCGGGCCGATGTCGACCAGGTAGCCGCGCAGGATGCCGTGGTTGGCCTCGCTGCCGGGGTTGATGCAGAGCGTCTGGCCGATCCGGCGCTCGCCGCCCGACTCGTGGATGTGCCCGTGCACGCCGAGCAGCGGCTCGTACCGCTCGATGATTCGCCGCACCGCCTGCGAGCCGACCGGGCCGCGCAGGACGTCGCCCGCCGAGATCGTCGGCCGCAGGTTCTCGTCGAGGATCGGCGCCGTGTCGAGGCCCGAGTCGTGGGGCGGGACGTGGATCATGAAGACGGCCCTGCGCGGGTCGCGCACCTGGCTCGCAAGCGCAGTCCAGACGCGCCTCGAGCACGTCCTCGGGCTCCTCGCGGGGCGTGTTCCACGGCGTGTTGTTCGACCAGCCGGACGCCAGGAGCTGGAGGTCGCCCGGCATGTCGACGCACCCGGCCGTCGACGTTCTGGGCGAACGCGCCGTCGCGGTCGAGGATGGGGTCGATCGCCGAAGTCGTCGTCGTTCCCCGGGATCAGGAAGAGCGGCACGGAGCCGTCGCCGAGCCGCTCGGTCGGCGAGCTCCATCCACGCGCCGACGCGCTCGTTCATCAGCCCGTGCAGGAGGTCGTCGCGGGCCTCGGAGTCGGTCGCCAGCCGCTCGGCCTCCTCGGACGTCGAGATGAACGAGTAGAAGCCGACGTCGGCGATGTCGCGCTCGAGCACGGCCAGCTCCTCGTCGCTTCCGGCCCGCCGGCGCACGCCGAAGAGCTCGGCCTCGTACCCCGCGCCGTTTCGCACGATCGGGACGATCGCCTTGCCGGTGAGGTCGCCGGCGACGCAGCGCGACGTCGGCCTTGTACACGTTCAGCTTGATCGCGTTCAGGAACTTCCGCCACGCCTTCTCGGCGGCGTGGAAGTCGCTCGCGAGGTAGATCCGTCACCGCGCTAGTCCGGTGGGATCTCGGCGAACAGCATGTCTCGTGTCGACGCCTTGCGGCCCGCGACCGCATCCGCATCACCACGTAGATGACGATCCCGATCCCGTAGAAGATGAGCGCGTCGAGGATGCCGTTCGTCTCGAGGTAGGTCAGCTTCGACCGCCCGGTCGCGGTGAGGCTGTCCCAGATCGGCTTGACGATCCGCGAACGAGTAGATCCACACCGGGAAGACGAGCCAGGCCAGCCCGAGCCACGGCAGCGCCTTCCGCGAACGGGGCGTTTCGCATCAGGTCGGGCCGGCGGAAGCGGACCAGGATCGCGTTCACGCCCGGGCATCGATCCACGTCAGCACGGCCATGATGATCGAGAACCAGCGCGTGCCGACCAGGTTCAGCTTGTTGCCGGTCGTCGCGAGGAAGTGGCGGGAGCGCGTTGTAGCTCTGGAAGAACAGGAACAGCGCGGTCAGCCCGAGCGTCGCCAGGATCGCGTTCAGCGGCGCGCGCATGCGCTCGTTCACCTCGCCGAACCACTCCGGCAGCTGGCGGTCGAGGCTCCAGGCGAGCTGCATGCGGCTGATGAAGTTGATGTAGACCGGGCACAGCAGGAACGGGAAGATCGCCCCGGCGAGGCTGATCAGCGCCCACATCGGCCACAGCGTCTTGTTCGCGATCACGCCGAGGAGCGGCATGACGTTCGGCTGGCCCATCGGCAGCCCGGCGAGGTTCGTCGTTGAACGCCCCAGTAGGTCGCGCCCCAGCTCGACGTTCATGTCGAAGCCGAGGTGCTTCGAGATCGAGGTCGACGTAGAGCGAGTTCGCGAGGACGCCGATCAGGAGCGCGCCGAGCAGCGCGATCAGGACGCCGCGGCTTGACGTTCCCGCGCACCTCGCCGGCGATGTACGCCGAGTACTGGAAGCCGATGAACTGGAGGAGCAGGATCGAGAGCATGAACGGGAAGACCGTGCGCGAGAACAGGTCGCCGAGGAAGTCGTGCGTGTCGCCCGGCAGGAACGTGGCGTGCCGGACGCGGCGATCTTGGCGGCCGAGACGCCGCCCGTGTACTGCGGCAGGTTGTGCTGGAAGTCGCGAGCGGCTCGTGGCGAGCAGGCCGAACACGAACATGAGCACGAACGCGGCGACGCCGAACGATCGCCAGCGCGGTGACGACCTGGTGGAACGGCGCGTCGGCAGGAGCACGACGCCGGCGATGATCGCGAGCACGACGAGCGACCCGATGAAGCCCGGGCCAGCCGGTGATCTCGCCGGTCGAGTCGGTGAACCAGGTGTTCGCGTTCTTGAAGAAGTGCCCGCCGGCGCCGATGCCGATGATCCGGCCGGTGATCTGCAGGTTGCGCAGGACGAGCGGCACCTCGAACGCGATGATCGCGACCGAGGCGATGACGAGCGTCCACGACTCGAGCCAGCCCGAGGAACGGGTCCGACGATGCGGGTCGTGAAGACGTAGTCGCCGCCCGAGCGGGGCATGACCGAGGTGAGCGACGCGAAGATCAGGGCCAGGAAGACGCAGAAGAGGCCGGTGACGATCGCGGCCCAGCCGTACTCCGAGAACGGCCCGCACGCCACACCGGGACGAACGCCGAGCGAGTAGAAGAGTCGGATAGAGCGTCAGGCCGACGCCGACGAACGCGGCGACGTTGAAGAACAGCGCGTTCGTGACGCTGACGTCACGGACGAGCCCGACGACTGCCGGACGAAGAGCTTGCGAGCCTGCTCCCGAACTCGGCCATATCCGCCATGTCTACATCTCCCCTCTGCGCGCGGGCACCCGTGACCCGTGCTGATACCGCGCAGTTATACCACGACGCGCGGACGCGCCTCAAGCGTGCCGGTCACGCCCAGTTCTCGGGCGCGTCCCAGTCGATCGCCGCCGGTGTCCCAGCCCACGAGGCAGTGCGGCGGAGATCAGCGGCCGCCACGCGCTCCAGGAAGGCTCGCGATCGGCGTCGCCGAACGCGGCCGGCACGTCGCGAGTCGACGTCGATCTCGGCGACGACCGAGCCGTCGTAGACGACGGGACGACGATCTCGGACCGGGTCGAGGGAAGCAGGCCAGGTAGCGCGCGTCGGCGTTCACGTCGTCGACGATCTCGGTCGATCGCCGCTCGCGGCGGCGGCGCCGCAGACGCCCTGGCCGATCGGGATGCGGACGTGCTCGGTCGCGCTCGGCCCTTCCACGGCCCGAGCACGAGCTCGTCGCCCTCGACGAAGTAGATGCCGACCCACGAGTAGCGTGTCGAGCCGGTCGTGCAGCAGCCTCGACGACGCGGCGCACGATCTCGTCGGAGTCGGCCTCGTCGCCCGCGATCCGCTCGATCTCGGCGGCGACCGCGGCGTAGTCGGCGGGGAGGGGCTCACGCCTCGACCTCCGCTGCTCGAAGCGCTCGACGAGGCCGCGGCGCGCGGCGGGATCGTCGACCGCGCACCGGCCGCCGCGTCGGCCATCGAGACGACCATCTGGGTCGACGCTCGCCAGGTGCTCGCCCGGTCGGCCGCGTTCAGGCCTCGAACTCCCAGGTGACGCTCGTTCGGCCCAGCCGCGCGCACGCGCACGAACACCTCGAGCTCGTCGTCGAACCGCGCGGGGGCGTGGTACTCGACGTGCTGGGCGCGCATCACGAACTCGGGCTCGCCCGGTCACGTGCCGAGCAGGCCGAGATGGCGCAGGTACTCGACCCGGGCCCGGTCGAAGTAGGGCATGTAGCGGCCGTAGTAGACGACGCCCTGCGCGTCGGTCTCGTCGAACCCGACCCGGTGCGATGCGCGAACCGATACGGCGGGCTGTCGGTCGGTCACGCGTCAGCCCGGCCGGATCAGCTCGAGCACCTCGTCCCGGCGCGCGCTCCATCGTCGGCGGCGTCGAGCGCCTCGAGGTTCAGGCGCAGGAGCGGCTCGGTGTTCGACGGGCGCACGTTGAAGTGCCAGTCCTCGAACTCGAACGAGATGCCGTCCATGTGCGAGACCCGCTCCGCCTTGGCCGGCCGTAGCGCTCCTTCAGCTGCTGCAGCTTGACCGGCACGTCGGACACGGTCGAGTTGATCTCGCCGGAGATGAAGTAGCGCTCGCGGAACGGCGCGCAGGAGCTCCGAGAGCGGCTTGCCCGGCCGCGACAGCGAGCTCGAGCATGACGAGCGCGGGCACGACGCCGGTGTCGCAGTAGTAGAAGTCGCGGAAGTAGTAGTGGCCCGAGACCTCGCCGGCGAAGACGGCGTCCTCCTTGCGGATGCGGGCCTTGATGAAGGCGTGGCCGACCCGGTTCTCGAGCGCCGTGCCGCCGGCCTCGCGCGACGATGTCGCGCACGGCCCACGACGCGCGCAGGTCGTAGACGATCGTCGCGCCCGGGATGCCGCTCGAGCATCGACTGGGCGATCAGCGCGGTGATCAGGTCGCCGGGCACGAACTCGCCCGGTGTCGTCGATGAAGAAGCAGCGGTCGGCGTCGCCGTCCCAGGCGATGCCGAGGTCGGCGCCGTGCTCGCGCACCTTCGGCTCGATGATGAACGGCGGTTCTCCTCGAGCAGCGGGTTCGGCTCGTGGTTGGGAAAGTGGCCGTCCGGCTCGAGGTTGTAGGCGAGACGGTCACGGGCAGCCGCTCGAGCACGGGCGCGATCATCGGCCCGGCCATGCCGTTGCCGCCGTCGAGCACGATCCGCAGCGGCCGGACCGCGGACGGGTCGATGAACCCCAGCGACCGGTCGTGGAACCGTCGTAGACGTCGCGCTCGGATGACCTGCCCGGGGTGCCGCCGGGCTGGTCGAGCGGTCGCCGAGAGCGCGGGCTCTTGATCTTGTCGAGCCCGGTGTCCGCGCCGACCGGCAGGGCGCCGCGGCGGACGATCTTCATGCCGTTGTAGGCGGCGCGGGTTGTGCGAGGCGGTCACCTGGAGCCCGCCCTCGTAGCCGTACTCGCCGACGGCGAAGTAGAGCATCTCGGTGCCGATCTGGCCGAGGTCGACGACGTCCGCGCCGGCGTCGGCCGCGCCGCGATCACGGCCGCCGCGATCTCGGGCGAGGAGAGCCGCATGTCGCGCCCGATCGCCATCACGCGCGGCTCGAACGCGCCGACGTATCCGCGCGCGAGGGCGTAGGCACCCTCGGCGTCGAGCTCGTCTGGCACGATGCCGCGCACGTCGTAGGCCTTGAACACGGAGGGCGACAGCATCGCCGCAGAGTCTAGGTCACTGTCCGCATCCGGCCCGCTGGACGTCAGGCTGCGACCGCTCAGCCGGGACACGCTGGCGCGCGCTCTACACCGCCGAACCGGGAGTTCCTGGCGCCGTTCGACCCGCCCCGGCCGGACGCGTTCTCCACGTCGGCCGGCCAGCGGCGCGAGCTCGAGCTGCTCGAGCGGGAGCGGGCCGCCGACCGCCTCGACCGGTTCCTGATCGAGGCCGGACGGCGAGCCGGCCGGCGTCGATCTCGGTCTCGCGCATCACCCGCGGGCCGTTCCAGAACGCGCGGCCTCGGCTACTGGGTGGCGCGGGAGCTGAACGGCCGCGGCGTCGCGACCGCGGCCGTCGGCCTCGTCTGCGAGTGGGGGTTCGGGCAGGCGGGCTGCACCGGCTCGAGGCGGCGACGCTGGTCGACAACATCGGCCTCGCAGCTCGTGCTGCGCCGAAACGGCTTCACCGAGATCGGCCTCTCGCCCGGGCTACCTCTTCATCAACGGCGCCTGGCGCGACCACATCCTGTTCGCCCGCACCGTCGAGGCTGCGCTAGGGGTCACTGTCGCGCCGCTGGCCGACAGGTACCACGCGGTCTGACCCCCGGGCAGGCTGAAGCGCCTGACCGCTGCCCGGCGAAAGTGCGTGAGTCGACACTCTTGGCGAGGCCGCGAAACCGGGGTCTGACCCCGAACGGTCTCGCGTGACACCGTCTCGTGCCAGGATCTCGCGCAGCGGAGTCAGACGCGCCGATCGCGCCAGGCGGCGCGCAGCTTGGCTCGGCCGTGCGGGTGAGGTGCTCGGGCATCACCTTGACGTCGGCGAGCACGGGCATGAAGTTGGTGTCGCCGTTCCAGCGCGGGACGACGTGCAGGTGCAGGTGGCCCTCGACGCCCGCGCCGGCCACGCGGCCCGAGGTTGATGCCCGGCGTTGAACCCGTGCGGCGACATGGCCGCGGTGAGCGCCCGCAGCGCCCGGTCGAGCAGCCGCCCACATCTCGGCCCGCTCGGCCTCGTCCAGGTCGCCCGGGCCCGGCGAGGTGGCGGTACGGCGCCACCATCAGGTGCCCGTTCGAGTACGGGTACAGGTTCATGAGCACGTAGGCGTGCTCGCCGCGGTGCACGACCAGGTCGGCCTCGTCGTCGCCGCCGGCGGCCGTCGCAGAAGATGCAGCCCGCCCGCGTCGGCGCCGCCCTGGACGTACTCCAGCCGCCAGGGCGCCCACAGCCGCTCGGTCATATCCAGCGCTTGCCAGCGGAAGTAACGCGAGCAGCGCCGCTCGCGACGGTCGAGCATGATCGCGACCGTGATCGACGAACCCGTGGTAGTCGCTGGCTGAACGGGATGTGGCCGAAGTTCATCCCGAAGATGCCGGTGATCAGCGTCAGCGGCAGCAGGATCACCGAGAAGATCGTCAGGATCCGCAGGATGTCGTTCTGCTTGTGCGCGATCACCGACTCGTTGGTCGTCTCGAGCGCCTCGACGACCTCCTTGTAGTTGTCGAGCTGGTCCCAGATCCGCTCGGCCTTGTCGACGATGTCGTCGAAGTAGACCTCGAGGTCCTCCGGCAGGTAGCGCGTCCCGCTCGAGCAGGCGCAGGGTCGAGCGCTCGGGCTTGATGACCTTGCGGTAGGCGACGATCTCCTGCTTCACGTCGGAGATGTCGCGCACGACGTCCTCGGAGCGGCGCTCGGTGAAGATCGCCTCGGTCAGGCGGTCGAGCTTGAAGCCGATCTTGTCGAGGATCGGGAAGCAGTAGTCGAAGAGCTCGGAGAGGATCTCGTAGAGCACGTATCCGGAGCCCTTGGAGAAGTACTGCTCGCGCCGCTCCTGGTTGGCCTCGAGCTGCGCGAACAGCCGGCCGACCGGCTTCAGCGGCACGTTCGGCAGCGTGACGACGTAGTCGTGGCCGACGAACACGTTCAGCTCGGCGGCGTCGAGGCGCGCCCGCACCTTGTTGAAGTAGGGCACGTGGAGCACGATGAACAGGTACTCGTCGTACTCGTCGATCTTCGGGCCGCTGCCGGGTCGACAGCACGTCCTCGAGGTCGAGCTCGTGGAAGTCGAAGTGCTGCGGCGAGCCAGGCCGTCTCGACGGCGGTCGGCGCCTCGATGTTCAGCCAGCGCAGGCCGGCGGCCTCGATCTCAGCGATCTGCGGCTCGGAACGCTCGACCGGCCGCTGCGGCGCGCGGTCGCGCCGTCGTACTGTCCTCGGGATCCGGGGCAGGTTCGGCATCGCAGCTCACGTTCGCGGGCAGGGCATCCACGCCTCCCATTCTACCCTCCGAAACGGCTGTACGCACCCGTTCCTGCGGCGTCCAGCCGGGGGTCGTGCGGTACCGTTCGAGCGCGATGTCGGACGCCATCGAGCCACGCCACCGTCCCACCGAGGACGAGCGGCTGCTCGGCCGCCAGGACGCCGCGTTCATCCACACCGATCCGTGGCGGATCCACCGGATCACGTCGGAGTTCGTGGCCGGCTTCGACGCGTTCGCCGAGGTCGGGCTGGCGGTGTCGATGTTCGGGTCGGCCCGCACGAAGCCGGACGACCCGATGTACGCCGCCGCCGAGGCCACCGGCCGCGGAGTTCGCCCGAGCCGGCGTACGCGGTCATCACCGGCGGCGGCCCGGGGATCATGGAGGCCTGCAACAAGGGCGCCCGCGAGGCCGGCGGCGTCTCGATCGGCGCCGGCATCGAGCTGCCCCACGAGCAGCAGCATGAACGGCTACCTCGACCTCGCGCTCGACTTTCGGTACTTCTTCGTGCGAAAGACGATGTTCGTGAAGTACGCCGAGGCCTTCGTCGTCTTCCCGGGCGGGTTCGGCACGCTCGACGAGATGTTCGAGTCGCTCACGCTGATCCAGACGCACAAGGTGCGGATGTTCCCGACCGTGCTCTACGGCGGGACTACTGGGCGGGGCTCGCCGAGTGGATTCGCGACACCGTCGTCCCGGCCGGCAACGTGTCCGACGGACGACCTCGACCTGCTCCAGATCGCCGACTCCCCGGAGCAGACGGTCGAGATGGTGGTCGCGTGCACGACCGGGACGTGCGGCCACGCCCGCCACGCGCGGCCCGTCGGCTACCTGATCGGGATCCCGAACCGCACGCGGGTGCCGGCGCCGGGCGACGACTGGATCGTCATCCGCCCGCCGACGGAGTCGAGCCGCTGCGCGAGCGAGAGCAGCCCGAGCCGGGCGGGATCGTCCAGCACGGCGGTGACGTCGAAGCCGACGCCGTCGTCGGCCACCTCGCCCGCCAGCTCACCGAGCTGCTCGTGGACCTCGACGCGGATCCGGCGGGCGTCGGCATGGTCGCGCGCGTTTCGCAGGAGCTCCTCGACCGTCCGGTAGCACAGGAGCTCACCGCTGTTGGCGTGCCGGGTCGTGACGACGTCGGTCGTGACGTGGGCGGTCATCCCCAGCGCCTCGGGGAGCGCGCGGAGGGCGCCGCCCACGCCGCCCTCGGCCAGAAGCGGGGGCACGATCTCGAAGGCCAGCCGGCGCGTCCTGTCGATCGCGTCGCTCACCATCTGGCGGGCGCCCTCGACGGCCGGTCTGGCGGCTGCCTCGTCCCCCCGCTGCCAGGCCGCCGCAAGCCGGTCGATCGTGAGCCGCATTGCCGTGAGGGTCTGGAGGGTGTCGTCGTGGAGCTCCGTGGCGACCCGGACGCGCTCCGCCTCCGCCGCCGCGCAGAAGCGCTCCGACCGCCGCCGACCCCCGTGCCTCGCTGGCGCCGACCGCGAGCGCCGGGGCGAGGACACTCGCCACCGCCTCCGACGAACGCGACCTCCGGCAGAGGCGAAGTCGCGCGGCGTGCGCGTCCAGGCATCGAGCACGCCGAGGGGCCGGCCGCCGTCCTGAATCCGGACGGCCATGCCTCCGATGATCCCCGCGGTCTCGGCGGCGCCCAGCGTGCGCAGGCGCGGGTCTGTCGCGACGTCGCGGGTGACCAGGGGCTCGACGTGTCGAGGAGCGCGTACCCGGCGGGTGTTCCGTCCCCCGCCGTCGCCCGCACCCGCCCGACGCCGCCCGGCGGCCAGCCGACGCCCGCGCGAAGGACGAGCGTCTCCCCGTCGCGAGCCAGGCCCAGCACGCCGACTCGCTCGACCCCGAGCACCGACGCCACGACGCGCGCGGCCTCGGTCAGAAGCGTCGAGCCGTGCGCCTCGAAGCCGCGGATCCCGAGCTCGGTGCCGCTCAGCATGGGCAGCGCGGCAATCACGGGCGGCGACAGCTCCTCGGCGCGCTCCTTGAGGGCGCTGTGCATGTGCTCGAACCCGCGGCCGGTACGGTCAATCACGGAGCCGAAGATCCGCACGAGCAGTCCGCGGTACCAGCCGCGGTGAACGACGCGTGCGCCCGAGTCGGCCGGGGTGATCAGGAAGGCGTGCTCGCCTGTGAAGAGGCCCAGCGGAAGCGCTCCTCGCCAGCGCAGCTCGCGGGCCGGATCCGCGACGACGACCGAGGGCGAGACCACGATGCGACGACCGTCGGGCGGGCTGAGCTCGATCCGCAGGCGGCTTCCGACCTCGGGGGCCCCCGCGACGCGGCGCATGAACGGGTTCCAGCCGTCGTACGCCTCGAACCCCGTGAGCGCCTCCCACACCTGCTCCGGCGTCGCGTGGATATCGATGGTGTGCTCGAGGACGCGACGCACGCGGCTCTCCCGGCTGCTACGCGGTGATTCTTCGACCCGCAAAACCCCAGCGAGATCGACCAATTCTCCCTGGTGCAAACGACATTCTAGGCGCGGTTGGCCGCGCTGGATATACCCTCTCGCCAAATGCACACGTTTCTCTGTGTGCACGGCATCGGCGGAACCCGCAACGACTGGGCGGGCGTCGCCGGGCCGCTCGAGCGCCTCGGTCGGGTCGCATGCGTCGACGTGCCGGCCGGCTCGATGGAGCGGGGCCGGGACGCGATCGTCGACGACCTGGAGCGCGGCCCCGGACCGGGAATCCTCGTCGGGCACTCACGGGGCGGAGTGCTGGCGCTGATGGTGGCGGCCGAGCGCCCAGACCTCGTGGAGCGGCTCGTCCTCACGAGCGGGTACGTGCCGCCGACGCGCGCCGACCGTTCGTGGATCGTCGGCGGGGGAAGCTGGGTGAAGCACCGGACGCGGCTGGCCGGCCGGTTCGTCCGCGGCGGGCACCTGACCGCGCGTGGAGCCGACAGCCCCGCGTCTCTTCGCACCTCGTTCCCCTCGGTCATGCGGATCGCGGGCCTGGGTCTCAGGCCGGCGGCCTTCGATCGGATCGCCCGGGCGGTGCCGTGCCCGGTCCTCGCCATCTCGGGCGAGCGCGACTCGCACGTCCCGTCGAGCTGGGTCGCGGCCGCCGCCCGCCGGTACGGGTGGACGCACGTCACGATTCCCGGCGGCAGCCACTTTGCGCACGTCGACGCGCCCGATGCGTGGGCCGGGCTCGTCGCGGACTGGCTCTCGGAATGAGCGTGCTCCTGAACGACGTCCACTCGGCGCTCAATGCGAGCCAGATGGCGCGTGTGGCCGAGGTTGAGACCGCCGCGGACGTCCTGCGGGAGGTTGAGCGCGCGCGGGTGGACGGCACGCCGCTGATCGCGGCCGGCGGGCGCCACGCGATGGGCGGCCAGCAGTTCGTCGCAGGCGGTGTGCTCATCGACACGCGGCCGTTTGGCGCGGTTCGGTCGTTCGACCGGTCGCGTGGAGCCGTGGAGGTCGAGGCGGGGGTCCAGTGGCCCGACCTGGTCGGCTTCCTCGACCGAGCGCGCAGGATCCCGACGACCCCGAGCGCTGGACGATCATCCAGAAGCAGAGCGGCGCCGACCGGTTCTCGCTGGGCGGGACGGTCTCGGCCAACGGACACGGCCGCGGCCTGACGCTGGCGCCGATCGTCGCCGACGTCGAGGCGATGACGGTCGTCGGCCCGGTGGACGGCTGCGGGTCGTCGACCGCACGATGATCCGGAGCGCTTCTCGCTCGTCGGCGGCGGCTACGGGCTCTTCGGCGTGATCGCGACGGTCACGCTTCGCCTCGCGCGGGCGCAGGTGCTCGAGCGGGTCGTCGAGATCCGAAGCGTCGAGGGCCTGACGGAGGCGTTCGCCGACCGCATCGCCGACGGCTACGTCTTCGGCGACTTCCAGTTCTCGATCGACGAGCGCTCCGACGGGTTCCTCCGCGACGGCGTCTTCTCGTGCTACCGGCCGGTCGACCCGGCGACGCCGATCCCCGACGGGCAGCGGACGCTCTCGCGCGAGGACTGGGGGAGGCTGCTCCTTCTGGCCCACACCGACCGGGCGGCGGCCTACCGCGCCTACACCGAGCACTATGCCGCCACGTCGGGCCAGCTCTACCGCTCGGACACGCTCCAGATGGCCGACTACGACGACGGGTATCACCGCGTGATCGACGCCGCGCTCGGTGCCGCGCATCCGGCGACCGAGATGATCAGCGAGCTCTACGTGCCGCGGGAGCGCCTGGCGGACTTCATGGCGGACGCCGCCGGGGTGCTCCGCGAGACGCGGCGTACCCGTGATCTACGGGACGGTCCGGCTGATCGAGCGCGACACTGACACGTTGCTCGCGTGGGCCGGGAGCCGTGGGCATGCGTGATCTTCAACCTCTGCACCGAGCACACGCCGAAGGGGATCGACCGCTCCGCGTCGGCGTTCCGCTCGCTGATCGACGTCGCGCTGGCGCGCGGGCGGGAGCTACTTCCCGACCTACCACCGCTGGGCGACGGTCGAGCAGCTCGTCGCGGCCCACCCGCGCTTTCCCGAGTTCGTCGACGCGAAGCGGCGGCTCGACCCCGACGGCCTCTTCCAGAGCGACTGGTACCGCCACTATGCCGCGCTGATCTAGGCGCGCTCCCGAAGGAGCGCCGCGATGTCGTCGTGGCCGCCGAACTGCGCCCAGCCGTCGGCCATGCCACCGTGGATGGCATCCTGGATCGTCGGATCGGCGCCAAGGTCGAGGAGCGTCCGCACGGCGTCCATCTGCCCGGCCTGGGCGGCGACGTTGATCGCGGGTACGCCCACGCCGTGGTCCGGCCCGCCGAAGGTTCCCAGGCGGTCCGGCTCGGCGCCGAGCTCGACGAGCGCCCTCACAGCCGCCACATGGCCGTTGACCGCTGCCCAGGTGAGCGACGTGCCGCGGTAGGGGTCGGCGTTCACGTCGGCTCCGAGCTCGATGAGCGGAGCGAACGCCTCCACGCGCCCGGCCTTCGCCGCCCACACGAGCGCCTCGTCGATCACCTCCTGTGGGTCGTTCGACGGCTGCCAGGCGGGGAAGCCGCCGTGCGGCCGGTAGAACGCCCGGTGGGCGCCGGCGGAGGGCGTGCCGGCGAGCTCCCCGATCATGTCGACCAGCCCGAGCCCTGCGGCCACGCGCAGGTTCCCCGGCTCACGGCCGAGCAGCGGCGCGACGTCGCGGTGCCCCCAGAAGAGGGCGGCGATGAGCGGCGTGCCACCGTCGCCGCGCGCCGAGAGGTCGGTGCGCCCGCCGGCGGCCAGCATCATCCGGGCCAGGTCGGGCCAGTTCGAGTACCCGGCCTGGTGGAGCTTCGTCCAGCCGTAGTCGTTCCCGCGGTTCGGGTCGGCGCCGCGGTCGAGCATGAGCCGGGTGACGTCGAGCGAGTTCGCCATCCCGAGGAGGTCGTTGCCGTTCGTGCCTCGCGCGAACACGAGCTCGGGATGGGCGTCGAGCAGCCGGGCGAGCTCGTCGCGGTCATCCGCCTCGACGGCGCGGTAGGCAAGGATGAAGGGCGTGGGCGGCTCGTCGCCCTCGCGCAGCTCCTGCACGTGCCGGCGCAGGCGAGCCCAGGTCGGAAAGCCGTGGCGCTGGGCGAGGTCGCGGCGGGCCTCGGCCTCAGTAACGCCGTTCACGGTGGCGATCCCGAACGCGCGGCCCTCGTAGTACTCGATGTCGGTATGGAACGGCTGCTCCGCGCCGAGCCGCTCGACGTAGCTCTTGAGCCGGGGCCAGCTCGCAAAGCCGTGCCGGCGCGCGAGCTCGAGCTGGGCGTCGGCCAGCTTGACCGGCCGGCCCGCCGCCTTGCCGGCGCGGACGAGGTCCTTCGCCTGCTTGCGGAGCTGCTCGAGGTTCAGCGGTGTGCTCATGACGGGCTCCTTCCCAAGTGGCCCGTCGTCCGCAGGTCCGGGCGGAAGAAGCTCGTGGATCACGCCTGGAGGTGGGGTGGGCTCGGCCCTTTCCGCGGACTGGACGCGGCCCCTGACCGCGCCCGCATTCTAGGTCACCACTCCCAGTCGTTCGGGGACAGACCCTCAGGTGGGGTCGAGCTGCATGCGATTGGAATATCCATACCTTTCGATATACTGACGGCGGGGTGAAACCGCTTCCCGTCATCAGCTGCTGCACGCCGCTCGCCGGGGCGTCCCTCTCCGACGGCGAAGCGACCGAGCTCGGGCGCATGTTCCGCGTCCTCGGCGACCGCCACCGGGTCAAGATCCTGAACATCCTCCTGCGAGCCCGCGGGGAGGCCGTGTGCGTGTGCGAGTTCATCGACCATCTCGGTCTCGCCCAGCCGACGGTCAGCTACCACCTGAAACAGCTCACCGACGCCGGCCTGCTCGATCGCGAGAAGCGCGGCACGTTCGCCTACTTCCGGGTCCGGCCCGAAGCGATGGAGCAGCTGCACAGCCTGGTCGAGCCGGCGGCGTTGGCGAAGGCGAGCTGATGGCGGTCGGTGTCGATCGCCTCGCGGTCGAGGCGATGGCCGCGTCGGACTGGCCGGCGGTCGCCGAGATCTACCGCCAAGGGCTCGACACCGGCCACGCGAGCTTCGAGACCGAGGTGCCGGCATACGAGGCATGGGATCGGGCCCACCTGGAACGGCCGCGGCTCGTCGCCCGGCTCGACGGAGACGTCGTCGGGTGGGCCGCGCTCTCGCCCGTCTCCGACCGTTGCGTCTACGGCGGCGTCGCCGAGGACAGCGTGTACGTGGCCGCGGCCGCGACCAGTCGCGGCGTGGGCCGGACCCTCCTGACCGAGCTCGTCCGCCGCGCCGAGGACGACGGGATCTGGACGATCCAGGCCGGCCTCTTCCCCGAGAACACGGCGAGTCTGGCCCTGCACGAGCGGTGCGGATTCCGGGTCGTCGGACGCCGAGAGAGGCTGGGGAAGCACCACGGCGCCTGGCGCGACGTGCTGCTCGTCGAGCGCCGAAGCGACCGCATCTGATGACGGCCGTCGCGCGCTCGATGCTCGCCGAGGCCATCGGGACCTTTGCGCTCGTCTTCGCCGGCTGCGGCGCGATCATGGTCGACCACCAGACGCACGCGCTCGGCCACGTCGGCGTCGCGATCAGCTTCGGCCTCGTGATCATGATCATGATCTACGCCGTCGGCCACATCTCCGGGGCGCATTTCAACCCCGCGGTGACCCTCGCATTCGCCGTGAGCCGCCACTTCCCGCCGGCGCGCGTCCTCGCCTACTGGGCGGCGCAGCTCGCGGGAGCGCTCGGGGCGGCGCTCGTCCTGCGCGGCTCGCTGGGCGACGTCGCGCATGTGGGCGCCACGCTCCCGGCCGGCTCCAACGGCCAGGCGTTCCTGTGGGAGGCGGTGCTCTCGTTCTTCCTCATGTTCGTGATCATGGCAGTGGCCACCGACGCGCGGGCCGTGGGCGAGGCGGCGGCGATCGCGATCGGCGGCACCGTCGGCTTGGACGCGATGTTCGGAGGGCCGATCACCGGCGCGTCGATGAACCCGGCCCGATCGCTCGGGCCGGCGATCGCGGCCGGCGACTTCACGTCGATCTGGGTGTATCTCGCCGCGCCGATCGCCGGGGCGGCGGTCGCCGCGATCGCCTACCAGGTCGTGTCGAGACAGGAGGTCTCGCCGTGAGCCACGTCCTCTTCGTCTGCATTCAGAACGCCGGGCGCTCCCAGATGGCCCACGCCCTGTTCGAGCGCGCCGCCGGCGGTCGCCATGAGGCCCGCTCGGCTGGGAGCCGGCCGGCGGCGCACGTCCACCCCGAGGTGGTGGGCGTGATGCGCGAGCTGGGGATCGACGTGGCCGGGCGGAAGCCGCACAAGCTCGACGATGACGACATGCAGTGGGCCGACCTCGTCGTCACCATGGGCTGCGGCGACGAGTGCCCGTTCATCCCGGGCAAGCGCTACATCGATTGGGAGCTCGACGACCCCTGCGGGCGCCCGGTCGAGGAGGTGCGCCGGATCCGCGACGAGATCGACCGGCGGGTGGGCGAGCTCGGCGCCGAGCTTGTGGCCTGATTGAGGCGCCCCGTCGCGGGGTAGGCGATGGGTATGCGGTCGACGGTCGAGCGAGAGGTAAAGCTCCGTGCGGGCGCGGAGTTCGAGGGGATTCCGTTCGAGGGGCGTGAGCTGCCCGAGGAGGTGCTCACGTCGACCTACTACGACACGGACGACCTGCGCCTTGCCGACGGCGGCATCACGCTGCGGCGCCGGACGGCCGACGGCACGGATCCGGCCTGGCAGCTCAAGCTTCCCGGCGACAACGCCCGGCTCGAGCTGGAATGGCCGGCACCGACGGACGCCGTGCCCGCTGAGGTTCGCGAGCTGCTTATGGCACACACGCGGGGAAGGCCGCTCAGTGCCGTGGCGACCTTGCGGACACGCCGAACGGGCGTCATGGTGCAGGACGCCGGGCTCGACGTCGCGGAGGTCGTCCGGGATTCCGTCGACGTCCTGGACGACGGCCGGCCGGTCGGCTCGTTCGACGAGATCGAAGCCGAGCTGGTGGACGGCGACGCGCAGGCCCTGCGGGCGCTCGAGCGGGGGCTCCGCGACGCCGGCGCGTCGGACGCCGACGGCAGGCCGAAGCTCTTCCATGCTCTCGACCTGCGGACCCCAAAGCGCCCGAAGCGCGGGAAGTCCCGGCAAACCCGTCTCGCCGCCGCCCTCGAGGAGCAGTACCGCGAGATCCTGACGAACGATCCGCGCACCCGGCTTGGTGACGACCCCGACGCGCTCCACAACCACCGGGTCGCCGTCCGCCGCCTGCGGGCCATGCTGCGCGCCGGCCGGCCGCTGCTCGACCGGCAGTGGGCCGACGACCTGCGCCGGTCGCTCAAGCAGGCCGGACGCGACCTGGCCGAGGTGCGCGACCTGGACGTCCTGATCGAGCAGCTGCGCTCGGACGTCGACGAGTTGGAGGGACCCGCACGCGCCGGCGGCGGGCGGATCCTGGAGAGGTTGGACGAGCGCCGTGCACGCGCCCAGACGGAGCTCTCCGACGCGCTCTCAGGCGGGGCGTACGTGAGCATGCTGAACAGGCTCGAGCACGCCGTCTCGGAGCCGATGTTCTCGGGGTCGGGGTCGATCGCGAAGACCGTGATCGGAGAGCACCGTCGTGCCCGCCGGAAGGCGGGCCGGCTCTCGAAGCATCCCACGGACGGCGAGCTCCACGAGGTGCGAAAGGCCGTGAAACGGGCCCGCTACGCCGCCGAGCTCGCGACTGCTCTCGGCCTCACCGGGACCGGGAAGTATCTGAAGCGCGCAAAGCACGTGCAGGACGTGCTCGGCGACCACCAGGATGCGGTCGTCGCAGCAGACGTGCTCCGCGGGCTCGGGACAGAGCTGGCTGATCCCGACTGCGATCCCGCGGTCGCCGCGCTCGTCCAACGCCAGGACGCCCGCCGGGCTGCCGCTCGCGCCGCGTTCCCCAAGGCCTGGAGGCGGTTCGACAAACGAGGCCGGGCGCTCAAACGCAGGATCGGCTGACCGGCGGCCATCCGCGGTCAGCCGAGCACCATCCCCTCCGCGGCCGCCGAGGGCGTCGGCTCAGGTTCTCGCAGCATCCGGAACGAATTCAAGAGGCCGAGAAGGGCGGCCAACGTCGGAACGAGAAGCGCCACCTGCAGGGCTCTGGGCCGCGCATCCGTGTTGATGTCGACGATCTCGGCCTGAACGGCCGGCGGCTGCCCGGCCAGCTGCTCCCGAAGCTGGGTGTTCGTCATCACCTCGGCGTCGTGCTCGAGCGCCTTGGCCACCTGCTGCTGTTGGGCGGGCGACAGAACATCGCTCTCGTTCGCCATGTTCGTGAAGCTGACGGAGAGCGTCCACAGCATGATCGCCCCGGCGAACGCAAGACCGAAGGACAGCCCGAACGAGCCGCACGCCGAGTTCACGCCGGCGGCCTCGCTGGCCCGCTCCTCGGAAACCGGCGCGAGCGTGTAGTTGTTGAGCTGAGAGACGAGCAGTCCCAGCCCGCTTCCAGCGATCAAGAGCGGCACGGCGAGATACCACCCGGACGACGCACGGGGCACGATCGGAATCAGCAGGAAGAGCCCCACCGTCAGAAGGGCGAAGCCGATGCGGATGATCGCGCTGGCCCGGCGCTTGCTCTTGTGGCGGCCCGCCGTGACCGCCACCGCGAACATGCTCAGCGACAGCGGCGCGAGCGAGAGGCCCGCCCCCATGGCGGAGTACTCGAGCACCATCTGGAGGTAGATCGGAAGGGCGATCATCATCCCGCCGAGCGCGATCTGCTGGAGCATCTGTCCCGAGATGCCGTATCGGAAGACTCGGGCGTGGAACAGGTCGGGGTCAAGCAGCGTGGGCTTGCCCTCCCGCTTGCGCCGGACGAGCCACCGCGACAGGAGCACAAGTGCGATGAGGCCCGCGGCGATGAGCGCGATGACGTAGTCGCCCCCCTCCTGCCAGACGAGGATTCCGAGGACCACGCACCCCATGCCGACCACCGAGAGCGCCGAGCCGACGACGTCGCTCCCGCGGGGACCCGTGTACTCGACGTCGCGTACGAGCTTGATCCCCAGCAGCACCACCACGATCACGACATCCTCGAGCGCGAAGGAGACGCGCCACGACAGGTACGTCGTGATGAAGCCGCCGAGGAGCGGCCCTACCGCAGCGGCGACGGCGGCCGCGGCGCCGACCATGGCGTAGGCCTTCTTCTGGGCATCTCCCGCGAAGTTGCCGTGGATCAGCGATTGCATCGCGGGCAGGAGCAGGGACGCGCCCAGCCCGCCGACGATCGCCCAGAAGACGATCACGGCGGTGAGGCTCTGCGCCACCACCATCGCCGCCGCGCCGGTGGCATACGCCAGGAGGCCGATCACGTACGCCCGCTTCCGCCCGATCAGGTCGCCGATCTTGCCCCCGATCAGGATGAAGGCGGCAGAGACGAGGGCCTCGAGTGCGATGGTCCCCTGGACGCCGCTCGCGGTCGCACCCAGATCGTGGACCACGGCCGAGATCGAGACGTTCATGAACGACGTGTCGACCACGAGCACGAACATCGCAGCCGCCAGCAGAAGGGACAGCTTCCGGTCCGCGGCGGCGTCCGGAGCGGCTGGCATCGGGGTCTCCGCCTCGAGCATGACAGTGGATCACACCTGGTCGGCGTGCCGGGGGCGTCATGCCGATCGGACGACGTAGGCAGAACGACTATCCTGAGAGCCGCGTGTGGAGCCGCGAAATCGTCGAAGCGTTCTGGACAGCGATGCAGGACAACGACTGGGAGCGTGCGGCCGGCTATCTCGCTGAGGACTGCGCGGTTGACTGGCCGTGCTCCGGCGAGCGCATCGTCGGGAGAGGCGACTTCGCGGCCGTGCAAGCCGGCTACCCCACGAACACCGGCCGCTGGAGCTTCGACGTTCATCGCATCGTCGCCGAGGACGATGTCGTCGTGAGCGAGGTGACGGCGACCGATGGGGAGCAGGCCGCGCGCGTCGTTGCCTTCTCGATCCTGGAGGGCGGCCGCATCGTCCATCAGATCGAGTACTGGCCGATGCCGTACGAGCCGCCTGACGGCCGCGACCATCTCACGCAGCCGATCGCGCCGATCCCCTGACCCGCCCGCCGCCAGACCGATGCATTCAGGCCAGGGAGGCAAGGCTGCCGATACGAGGTGGACTGCCACCTGAAGGTTATGTAGGCGGGCCCCGGCCAAGATCACGCTGCCGTGGCGCGTGTCCCCTTTCGAGCAGCGTCCTGCCAGAACGCGGATGGCCGCTGGCCGGGATCGCATCGGGGAGCCTTTGTGTCGCTCAGTTGGGCGATCCTGCGGTGTCGAGCACGGCCTTCCCGTCTACGATCTCGGCATGACGTACGAGGCTGAGATGCTGGACTGTCTGGAGCTGATCCTGGGTACGCGTCCGCCGGACTCCGGGCCGGGTTCCGAGCCGCTGCCGATCACCCGCCAGTGGCTAGCCGAGCGCAACCTCGGGCTCGTCCCTGTCGCCGACGCCTCCGGCTTCGACTGGCCGGGCCACTGGATCGCTCGCGTGCGGACGGACGGTTGCGACCACGCTGTCGTCATGTTCGGGTCGCCGTCCGGGCCGCTGTACGACCCGCAGGGCGCTCTTGTTGGTGACGGAAGGATCGTCGAGGGCTGGCTGTTGGCGCGGCTGGATGTTCACCTGCCGATCGACGAGCCGTACGGCACAGCACGTAGCACGGGTTCAGTCGCCGCGATCCTGATCGCGCCAGCAGCTGAGGCACCGCTCGTCCGCGTCGAGTCGGCGAATGCCGTCGCCGGCCGCGGACTCGAGGGCGACCGCTACCACGAAGGCCGCGGCACGTTCAGCGGGCCTGGGCGCGGCTACCAGTTGACGCTGGTCGAGGCGGAGGTGCTGGACGAGCTGAAGCTGCCGTGGGAGGAGGCGCGCCGCAACATCGCCACCCGCGGCATCGACCTCAACGCGCTGGTCGGCCGTCGCTTCGGAGTCGGTTCGGTCGAGTGCGTCGGCCGTCGGCTTGCCGAGCCTTGTGCACATCTTGAACGAGTGTCGCGCCCCGGCCTGCTTCGTCCGCTGGTGCACCGTGCGGGACTTCGAGCTGACATTGTCAGCAGCGGCACGATCGCGTTCGATGACCCCGTGGCGGCCCTCGACTGAAGGCCGTGAGCGGCCGCTAGAGGGCATTAGCGCGATGTAGTTGAGGCCTTCTTCCGGGTGGCCGGGCTCAGCCCGTGGCAGCGCACCGCCAGGAATCGCTCCGAGCACGTCGCCAGGTCAGGACATTGCCCCCGGCTGGACGCGCTCAGATCGCGTCGAGCGCTCGGACTCGGTGTGGGCACCGGTATGGGCACCGGGTGTGGGTTCGGGGCATCCCTGGCACGTATGCCACCGAGCCCGCTCAGCCGATTTTTCGCTCAACCATCGGCGTTTGCGCGCCGCCAATACGTACAGCCACTTCCCGTTCGAGCTTGCCGTGGCACGACTGGCACACCGGAGGCTTCGGAAGGTGGAAGAACGGGCGGGCGAAGGCCGGCGGCGTTCGGCGGTTAGCGTCGCGGCGGTGGTAGCGCTCATCGTCCGAGGGCTCGGGACAAGACAGCACCGTGCAGAGCGTACGGCCCCAGCAGGTGACGAATCACGCTGCTGAGGCCGCTGTCTCCTGTGCACCTTGGGTTGGGACTTCGCAGCGTCTTCTAAGCGTGGGCCTTGCAGTCGATCGCGGGTGCGAGCGCCTTGTTCACGATCGCGGTCGATGTCTGCACCTTCCTGGCTGCCGCGCGGACGGCTGGCACAGCCAGATTGATGTTGCCAGCGCCGAGCGCCGCGGCAAGTGCGCGGTTCTCCTGTCCGACTGCTGTGTCGACCATGCTGGCGGCAGTGCTGAGCATGGTGATCGTGGTGATGCAGCTCTTCGGCGTCTTCGCGATCGTCTTGGTGTGGGTGACGTTTTTGGTGTGTGTCACCGTCTTCGCAGGCGCGGCGACAGTCTTGGTGGTGGTCGAGCTGCCAGAGGCTCCGATCGCGCCACCGACGAAGAACAGGATGGTGCTGATCGCGATGGCCCACGGATGGCGGCGGACCCAGTTGCGCCGCGGCGGCAGGTCGATAGCGGCAGTCGTAGTCACAGCTCCTCCGATGTGCTGGGGATCCCGCGGCTCCAAACTGGCCGCGCCTGACGTCATCGTTCGCAGGGCGTATCGGCAGGGTCCCCCAATTCGCTTAGTTCGACCTGTTGGCAGGACCACCCGCGACGCACGCTCGGCGATCTATACCGCGCTCTACGCAGGGCGGCCCATTGCTCCGCACGAAGGCAATCAGCGCGGGCGGCTACGGTAGGCACCAGCCGAGCATTCTTGGCGACGACGGCACGCCTGACCCGTGGAGGAATGCGGATTCCGCGTAGCTATGCGCCTCGACTATGCGCCTGGTAGGAATCGAACCTACGGCCTTGCGCTCCGGAGGCGCACGCTCTATCCCCTGAGCTACAGGCGCGTTCGGGACGATTCTACCGGCCGAGGCTGAGTCGGTCGGATACGCTGGCGCCGATGCGGCTCCACGCGCGGATCGTCACCCTCGAGTACCTCGAGCCGTTCGTCATCTCGCGGTCGGCCGACACGAGCTCGCAGGTCGTGCAGGTCGCGATCTCGCACGACGGCCTCGTCGGCTACGGCGAGGGCGCGCCGGACGACCGCTACGACGAGGGGCCCGCGACGGCCCACGCCTGGATCGTCGAGCACGTTGAGCCGCTGCTCGGCGACGACCCGCTCGCGACCGGCGCGATCCTCGACCGGCTGGCGGAGCTGCCGGGCCAGATGGCGGCCAAGTGCGCCGTCGACGGCGCGCTCCACGACCTCTTGGGGAAGATCTGCGGCCAGCCGCTCTGGCGCATCCTGGGGCTCGACCGCACGCCGCCGCCGACGAGCTACACGATCTCGATCGACACGCTCGAGGGCACGGCCGACCGGGCGCGGCGGGCGGCGTCGTACCGGGCACTCAAGATCAAGGTCGGCGGCCCCGGCGACCTCGAACGGGTGCGGATCGTGCGCGAGGCTGCGCCCGACGCGCTGATCCGGGTCGACGCCAACGAGGCGTGGACGGTCGCGTCGACGCGGGAGCTCGTCCCTGAGCTCGTCCCGCTCGGCGTCGAGCTCGTCGAGCAGCCGCTTCCCGCGGCCGACCGCGACGGCTACGCCGAGCTGCACGCCGCCGGCCTGCCGATCCCGATCGTGCTCGACGAGAGCTGCCACACGCTTCCGGACGTGGCGCCCGCCGCGGGCACGGCCGACGGGATCAACATCAAGCTCACCAAGTCGGGCGGCATCCGCGAGGCGGTGCGCATGATCCACGCCGCCCGAGCGCTCGGGCTTGCGCATCATGCTCGGGTGCATGAACGAGTCGAGCCTCGGCATCGCCGGCGCCGCCCAGATCTCGCCGCTCGTCGACGTCGTCGACCTCGACGGCCACCTCCTGAACGCCAACGACACCCACACCGGGCTCGGATTCGTGGACGGGTGCGTCGTCCCCGGCGACGGGCCGGGCCTTGGCGTCGACCCGCTCGAGCCGTGGCCGTGAAGCGCTACGTGATCCTCGCCGAGGGGGCGTTCGACGAGGAGGCGAAGACCGCCACCGGCGTGATGCGCTACGCCCAGTCGCCGACGGTCGCCGTGATCGACTCGACCCGCGCGGGCACGGTCGCCGGCGACCACGTGCCCGGCCTCGTGAGCGACGTCCCGGTGGTGAGCGACGCTCGCCGACGCGCTGCCGCTCGAGCCGACGACGCTTCTCGTCGGGGTCGCCCCGGCGGGCGGCAAGCTGCCCGAGCCGTACCGGACGGCGATCGTCGACGCGCTCGCGAACGGCCTCGACGTCGAGAGCGGCCTGCACGACTTCCTGGGCGACGACCCCGAGTTCGCCACGGCCGCGCACCTCTCGGGCCGCGAGCTGCGCGACCTGCGCCGGGTGCCGCACGGCCTGAACGTCCCGACCGGAGCGAACCTCGCCGTCCCGGCCCACATCGTGCTCACGGTCGGGTCGGACTGCGCCCTCGGGAAGATGACGGTCTGCCTCGAGCTCGACGCCGAGGCGCGCCGGCGCGGGCCTGGCGTCGGTGTTCGTCCCGACCGGCCAGACGGGCATCGCCATCGCCGGGTGGGGGATCGCGGTCGACGAGGTGATCTCGGACTACGTCGCCGGCGCGGCCGAGCGGCTCGTCGTCGAGGGCCACGAGCGCGGCGGCGACGGGGCGATCCTGTGGATCGAGGGCCAGGGCTCGCTCAACCACCCGTTCTACTCGGGCGTCACGCTCGGGCTGCTGCACGGCTCGGCGCCGCACGCCCTGCGTCTTCGTGCACGAGCCCGGCCGGGAGACCGATCGACGGCGACCCGCGCTACGCGATCCCGACGCTCACCGAGCTGATCGACGACCAGGTGCGGATGGCGCGCCACGTGCGGCCCGCCGCGGTCGTCGCGGTCGCGCTCAAGACGAACCGGCTCGACGAGGACGCCGCCCGCGCGGCGATCGACGCAGGTCGAGCGCGAGACCGGCCTCGTCGCCGACGACCCCGTGCGGTTCGGCGCCGGCCGCATCCTGGACGCGGTCCTGAGCGCGCGCCGCTAACATCCCGCGCCGTGCCCGATCCGCGAGTCACGAGGCTGGCCGAGGTGCTGTGCCGCTACTCGCTCGAGATCGGGCCGGGCGACACGGTGCTGATCGACGGGCCGGCGCTTGCGCAGCCGCTCTTCGTCGAGATGGTGAAGCTCGGTGACCGAAGCCGGCGCCCACCCGATGCTCCGGCCGCGGCTCGAGCGCGCCGACGCCGCGCTGCTCGAGGGCGCGAGCGACGCCCAGGTGGCCGCGATCACGAGGCTCGACGAGGTCGAGATCGAGGCGCCGACGCGCGTCCTCACGATCTGGGCAAACGCCAACACGCGCCACATGAGCAGCGTCCCGTCCGAGACCCAGGCGGCGCGGGCGGCCTCGATGCGGCCCGCTCTTCGAGCGCTTCCTCGCGCGCGAGGCGACCGGCGACGTGCGCTGGTGCGGGACGGCGTTCCCGTGCAACGCGGCCGCCCAGGACGCCGGCATGTCGCTCGCCGACTGGGAGGACTTCGTCTACCGCGCCGGCCATCTGAACGATGCCGACCCGATCGCGTTCTGGCGCGAGCAGTCGGCGCGGCAGGCGAAGATCGCGGAGCGGTTCGCCGGGGTGCGCGAGATCCGCATCCTGGCCGAGGACACCGACCTCGTGCTCGACGTCGCCGGCCGCACGTGGGACAACGCCGACGGCCACAAGAACTTCCCCGACGGCGAGGTCTACACGAGCCCTGTCGAGGGCGGCACGCGCGGCCACATCGCGTTCAGCTTCGACGCGACCTACATGGGAAACGACGTCGCCGGGGTGCGCCTGAAGTTCGACGACGGGCGAGTCGTCAAGCACGAGGCGACGCGCGGCGAGGACTTCCTCGAGCGGATGCTCGACATGGACGCCGGCGCGCGCTACCTGGGCGAGGTGGCGTTCGGCATGAACGACGAGATCCAGTCGCCCACCCGCGACACGCTCTTCGACGAGAAGATCGGCGGGACGTGCCACGTCGCGCTCGGGATGGCGTTCCCGGAGTGCGGCGGCACGAACACGTCCGGCCTGCACTGGGACATGGTCTGCGACCTGCGCCGGGGCGGCGAGATCCACGCCGACGGCGAGGTCATCTCGCGGGACGGGCAGTTCCTGTGAGCGACCCCCGGATCCAGCGGCTGGCCGACGTCGTCGTCAACTTCTCGCTCGAGCTGGGGGAGGGCGACATCGTCCTGATCCAGGGGCCGGCGATGGCCGAGGAGCTGATCGTCGAGCTCGTCCGTGCGGCGACCCGCGTGGGCGCGATCGCGCGCGTGCGGGCGTCGGTGCAGGGGACGGACGAGGCCTACCTGGCCCGGGCGAGCGACGAGCAGCTCGACCACCTGCCGCCGTGGGCGCTCGAGGAGATGGACTCGGTCGACGCGCGCATCTCGGTGCACGCGGCGTGGAACACCCGCGAGCTCACGGCCATCGACCCGTCCAAGATCGCGCGCCGGTCGCGCGCCGCCCAGCCGCTCATGTCGCAGTTCATGGAGCGCTCGGCGTCGGGCGAGCTGCGCTGGTGCGTGACGGCGGTGCCGTGCGAGGCGTTCGCCCAGGACGCCGGGATGTCGCTCGACGCCTACGCCGACTTCGTGTTCCGCGCCGGGTGGCTCGACACGGCCGACCCGGTCGGCGCGTGGCGGACGTACGCCGCCCGCCTGACGACGCTTGCCGAGAAGCTGTCGCGAGGTGCGGAAGCTGCGCGTGCTCTCCGACGGCACCGATCTCACCGTGGGCGTCGAGGGGCGCACGTGGATCGCCGCCAAGGGCGACCGCAACTTCCCGGACGGCGAGGTCTTCACCGGGCCCGTCGAGACCGCCACGAACGGCGACGTGCGGTTCAGCTTCCCCGCCGTCATGGGCGGGCGCGAGGTCGAGGACGTGCGCCTGCGGTTCGAGGACGGCCGGGTCGTGAAGAGCGAGGCCGCAAGCGGCGAGGACTACCTGCGGCAGATGCTGGCGATGGACGACGGCGCAACGGTGCTCGGCGAGTTCGCGATCGGCACCAACTACGCGGTCAAGGAGTTCACGCGCCAGATCCTGTTCGACGAGAAGATCGGCGGGACGTGCCACATGGCGCTCGGCGCCGGCTACCCGGACACGGGCAGCACCAACGTGTCCGGCCTCCACTGGGACATGGTGTGCGACCTGCGCAGCCGGCGCCGAGATCCAGGCCGACGGCGAGCCGATCTACCGCGACGGGCAGTTCCTGCCGTCGTTCTTCGACCAGGACCTCTCAGTCCCGACCTGAGTCGCCGGCCCGGAGGATCGACCCCATCCGGGCCACGTGCGCCATGAACGGCAGGTCGTGGACGCGCAGGATGTCGACGCCCAGGTACGCGGCGACCGCGACGACGGCGGCGGTGCCCTCGAGCGCATCCTCGGGCAGGCCGAGCGGCTCGGCCGTCACCTCCTTGTGCGACGGCGCGAGCAGCACCGGGTAGCCGAGCGCGCGGAGGTCGGGGAGGCGGCGGAGCGGCCTCGAGGTCGGTCGCCGTGTCCTTCCCGAAGCCGAGGCCGGGGTCGACGACGATCGAATCGCGCCGGACGCCGGCGGTCGCGGGCCCGGTCTGCGAGCTCTGCCAGGGTCGCGGCGACCTGATCGAACGGCACGGCGTAGCGGCCGTCCTGCTCCTGCTTCGGCGCGATGCCGAGGTGCGTGACCACGAGCCCGGCGCCGGCCGCGGCGACCGCGCCGGCGAGCTCGGGGTCGGAGAGCCCGGTGTGGTCGTTCACGAGGTCGGCACCGGCGGCGAGCGCCGCCGCCGCGACCTCGGCGCGGTAGGTGTCGACGGCGATCGGGACGTCGACCCGCTCGCGCAGCCTCGCGCACGACGGGCACGACCCGGGCGATCTCGGCGGCGACCGTGATCGGGTCGCCCGGCTGGGCCGTCATGCCGCCGATGTCGAGCAGATCGGCGCCCGCGGCGACCAGCTCGAGGCCCCGTGCGACCGCCGCACGCGGAGTCGGCGGTGAGGCCGCGATCGTAGAACGAGTCCGGCGTCACGTTCACGATGGCCATGATCCGGGGCGGGCCTCCGAGGGCCAGGGACCGGTGGGCGAGGACGAGCTCCACGGTTCGCAGCGTACGCCGCTTGACAACCGAACATGTGTTCGCTACCGTCTACCGAACACATGTTCGCTTCATCGTCCACACGCCGCCTCATCACTGCGTCTCGCCGCCCTGGCGTGCGCCGCAGCGTTCCTGCTCGGCGAGGCGATCCCGTCCCGCGGCGCATCGCCGCCGCGTCACCATCTGGTGCACGCCGGCGAGACCCTGTGGGGCATCGCCGAGCATGCCTATCCCGGCGACGACCCGCGCGAGGCGGTGTACCGCATCCGCGTGGCGAACGACATCCCCGGCTCACAGATCGTCGCCGGCCAGAAGTTGGTGCTTCCGTGAGTGCCGCCCGGCATCTGCGTCTCCTCCCGACGCCTGACGCCAGCGTCGTGTACCTCGACGAGCGCCGTGCGGGCGACGACGGTCGGCCGCCGGCGCCGGCGCTCCGGTTGGTGACGTCGGGCGACGAGGGCCGCGTCTTGCAGCTCGACGTCTTCCTCCGCCGCGCGCGGGCCGTCCTGGCCGAGCGCGATCTGGCGACCGGGTCGTCGTCGAGATCCCGCCCCGCATCGCCTGAGCGGCCACCGCCGGACCGTACAATCGCCCGGTGGACCTGAGCGTGCTCTTCCTCGGCACCGCCGGCGCGGCGCCGAGCGCCCATCGCGGCGCGCCCGGACATCTCGTCCGGCGCGGCGGCGATCGCATCCTGGTCGACTGCGGCGAGGGTACCCAGCGCCAGCTCCTGCGGTCGGGCGTCGGGCTGGTGGATGTCGACGACGTCCTGATCACGCACTGCCACGCCGACCACGTCCTGGGCCTCCCCGGGATGCTGAAGACGTTCGCGCTTCGCGCGCGTGAGGCGCCGCTCGAGCTCTACGGCCCGGCCGGCCTCGCGCGAGCTCATGACGACGCTCCGACCCGGTGATCGGACGGCTGACGTACAAGGTCGACGTGCACCCGCTCGCCCCGGGGGACGCCGTCGAGCGGGACGGCTACCGGGTGCACGCCTTCGCGACCGACCACCACGTCCCGAGCGTCGGCTACGCCCTGGTCGAGGACGAGCGGCCCGGGCCGGTTCGACATCGACGCCGCCCGCGGCCTGGGCGTCCCGGAGGGACCGCTGTTCGGCCTGCTCCAGCACGGCGAGGCGGTGACGCTCGAGACGGGCGTGACGATCCGGCCTGATGCGGTCGTGGGCGAGTCGCGTCCCGGGCGCACGCTCGTCTTCTCGGGCGACACCCGGCCGTGCAAGGAGCTCTTTCAGGCCTGCGTCGGGGCAGACGTCCTGGTGCACGAGGCGACGTTCCTCGAGGAGGAGGCCGACCGCGCTGCCGAGACGGGGCACACCACGGCGCTCCAGGCGGGTCGGCTGGCACGTGAGGCGGGTGTGCGCCTGCTCGCGCTGACGCACATCTCGACCCGGCATCCGGGCCGCGAGATCCTGGCCGAGGCGCGATCGGAGTTCCCGGCGGCCGTCCTGCCGCGCGACTTCGACTCGATCGAGGTGCCGCTGGCCGAGCGGGGCGAGCCGCATCTCGTGAAGGCCGCGTGACCCACTTCGACGCGCTCGCGCCGGACTACGACCGGCTGCGGCCGGCCGGCGACGGGTGGAACGAGCTCGCCGAGCGCTCGCTGGCGGCGCTTCGGCGGCGCGACGCGGCTGGTCGACGTCGGCTGCGGCACCGGCCGGTTCGCCGTGCTCGCCGCCGAGCGGCTCGGCGCGCGGGTGTGGGGCGTCGACCCCTCGGCCGAGATGCTCCGGCGAGGCGAAGCGCCGGCCGGGAGCGCGCGGAGTCGGGTGGCGCCGGGCGGAGGCCGAGAAGCTGCCGTTCCGGGACGGGTGGTTCGACGCCGCCCACTCGCACCTCGTGCTCCACCTCGTCGACGACCTGCCCGCGGCGATCGCCGAGCTGGCGCGGGTGCTCGGCCCCGGCGGCCGGCTCGTCGTCGGCACGTTCGCGCCGGAGCACTTCCGCGAGTTCTTCCTGAACCCGTACTTCCCGTCGATCCCGGCGATCGACCTGGCCCGGTTCCCCGACCCCGACCGCTCTGCGCCGCGGAGCTCGCTGCCGCCGGCTTCGCCGGCGCGGCGGTCGACCGCTTCGACCAGGAGGTCGAGGCCGCGGCCGCAGGACGTCCTCGACCGCGTCCGCGGCCGCTACATCTCGACGCTCCGCCTGCTCGACGCCGACGAGTACGAGGCCGGCCTGGCGCGCCTCGAGGCCGACGTGGCCGCAGGCACGGAGCGGTTCGGCTACACGCTCAGGTGGGCGCTCGTGACGGCGCGGCGAGGATAGCCCTCATGCCTTCGCGAAACGCCGGGCCGCCGGCGTTCGCGGGATGGCGCACGTACGTCGTACCCGGCGGCAGGATCGACTCGGCGACCCGGCCGACGGCGACCACCGTCGCGCGGACGCACGAGCTCGATCAGCCGCATGGCGAACGGGGCGCCCGCCGCGATCTCGGCCGTGGTCGGCCGCCGGTTGGACAGCGGCTCGCCGGGGCGGTGCGGATGGGTCGGCACGGTGTTCCAGAGGATCACGCGCCGCTCGGCTCCAGCTCCTCGAGCACCTTGTGGACGATCGTGCCCGACGGCTCGCTCCAGCGGCGGGCGGCGCACGTGGGCTCGTACGGCGCGCCCCAGCGGGCCAGGTCGCGCTCCGACGTGAACGCGATTCCCGACCAGCGCATGCCCTGGTACCCGCCCGCCTCGCCCAGGCACACCACGTCGGCCCGGCCCCGCTCGGCCAGGTAGGCGCGCAGGTTCGCGAGCCGGATCTCGGCCGCTCCGGGCATGTCGTCCGGCCCGGCCTCCGCGTACTGGTTGAAGGTGGCGCCGATCCGCAGGCCGGGCGAGCTCGGCGAGGAGCTGCTCCATTCGACGAGCTTGACACGGGGGGCGCTGCTGTGGTTTAGTCATACGCCTAAGTCAGTCGACTAAACCATGGCGACAAAGCCCGACATCCGACTCGCCTTCCTCGACGCCGCCGAGCGGCTGCTGATCGAGGAGGGCCGCGAGGGGATCTCGACCCGTCGCATCGCCCGCGAGGCCGGGCTCAACCACGGCCTCGTGCACTACTACTTCGGCACCGTCGACAACCTCATGCTGGCCGTGTTCGAGCGCTTCACCGACCGGCTCGCCGAGCGGCAGCGGGCGATGTACGCCGCGGACCTGCCGTTCCTCGAGAAGTGGCGCACCGCGATCGGGTACATGGACGAGGACCTGGCCGCCGGCTATCCCAAGGTCTGGGCCGAGCTTCAGGCGGCGGCGATGAACGACGCCGACCTCCAGCGCGGCTTCCGGCGCGTGTACGCCACGTGGCGCTCGGTGCTCACCGACGCCTTCATGGGCGCCGCGCGCGAGTACGGGGTGAGCGACGCCGCAGTGCCGGCGCTCGTGACGCTCGTGATGACCTTCACGGTCGGCATGTTCAACGAGCGCCTCGTCGGCGTGGACACCGGGCACGCCGAGCTTCTGGCGTGGTTCGAGGGCGCCATCCGGGCGATGGAGCCGACAACATGACGACCGCGCCGCCCAGGGAGCAGACGCGGGCGCGATATCCCGACGACTCGGGCGACCTCGACCGGGAGGGCGTCCGCGTCCACTGGGAGCGCTACGGCGGAGGCGAGCGCGCGATCCTCTTTCTGCCGACCTGGTCGATCGTGCCCTCGCGGTGCTGGAAGGCCCAGATCCCGTACCTGGCCCGCCACCACCGCGTGATCGCCTTCGACCCGCGCGGCAACGGCCTGTCCGGCCGGCCGCTCGATCCCGATGCCTACGCCGAGGCGGCGTTCGCAGCCGACGCACTGGCGGTCCTCGACGCGACCGGCACGGACCGCGCCGTCGTCGTCGGCCTGTCGCTCGGCGCGCAGCGCGGCCTGATCCTTGCGACGCAGCACCCCGAGCGGGTTGTCGGCCGTGGTGCTCATCGGCCCCGCGGTCGCCCTCGCCCCGCTCCCGCCCGAGCGTGCGTGGGCGTTCGACCACTTCCATGACGAGCGCGACGACGGCGAGCCGTGGGCGAAGCACAACGCCCACTACTGGCGGCGCGACTTCCCCGGCTTCCTGGAGTTCTTCTTCTCGCAGGCCTTCTCGGAGCCGCACTCGACGAAGCAGATCGAGGACTGCGTCGGATGGGGGCTCGACGCGGGCGTCGACTGCCTCCTCGCGTCGGAGGACGGCGCCGGCCTCGGCGACCTGACCGCCGAGACGGCCGCGGCGATCGCATGTCCGGTGCTCGTGATCCACGGGGACCAGGATGCGATCGTGCCGCACGCCGCGGGCGCCGAGCTCGCGCGCCTCACCGGCGGATCGCTGGTCACCGTCGCGGGCGGCGGCCACTGCTCGCAGGCCCGTGACCCGGTGCTCGTGAACCTGCTCATCCGCGACTTCGTCGAGTCGCTCGACGGCGAGGACGCGATATGAGGGCCGCCGAGCAGACGCGAGCCCGCTACCCCGACGCGGACGGGTTCGTCGAGCGCGACGGTGTCAGGGTGCACTGGGAACGGTACGGCTCCAGCGCGCCGCCCGCCTATCTGCTCCTCCCGACATGGGAGGCCCTGCACTCGCGGACGTGGAAGTGCCAGATCCCGTACCTGGCTCGGTACGGCACCGTGATCACGTTCGACCCGCGCGGGAACGGGCGCTCGGACCGGCCGCGGAACCCGGCGCTCTACGCTCGGCGCGAGTACGCCGAGGACGCCGTTGCCGTGCTTGACGCGGCTGGGGTGGCCCGTGCGCTCGTCGTGGCGTGGTGCGACCTCGGCGAGTCGCTGATCCTGGCGGCGGAGCACCCCGAGCGTGTGGCCGGCCTCGTCGAGATCGCCCCGGCCATCCAACTCGGCGACATGCCACCGGAATCGGCCGCGTACACCTTCGACGCTCCGCTCCAGACCGACGAGGGCTGGGCCAAGGAGAACCGCCACTACTGGCTGCGCGATTGGCGCGGGTACACGGAGTTCTTCTTCGGCGAGTGCTTCAGCGAGCCGCATTCGACGAAGCAGATCGAGGACGCCGTCGACTGGTCGCTCGAGACCGACGCCGAGACCATGCTGCTGAGCTTCCGAGGCTGGAACGACAAGGTGATCGAGCGCGCGGAGGCGACGGCACACGCCGGGCGGATCGCGTGCCCGGGCGTCGTGATCCATGGAACCGAGGATCGGCTCGTGGAGGCCGGCCGCGGCCGGACGATCGCCGAGGCGCTGGGGTGGGGCCACGTGAGCATGGCCGGCTCGGGCCACGGCCCGCACGCCCGCGACCCTGTGCGCACGAACCTGCTGCTTCGGAGCGCCGGGCGCGCGGTGGCCTCCGAGCGTGCCGCTGCCCGACACTGGACGCGCGCGGTGCGGCGGCCGAAGCGCGCCCTCTACATCTCCTCGCCGATCGGGCTCGGGCACGCGTGGCGCGACGTCGCGATCGCCGACGAGCTGCGGAGGCTCCATCCCGACCTCGAGATCGACTGGCTGGCCCAGGATCCCGTGACCCGCGTCCTCGAGGCCCGCGGCGAGCGCATCCATCCCGCGTCGGCCGGCCTGGCGAGCGAGTCGGCCCACATCGCCTCGGAGTCGGCCGACCACGATCTGCATGTGTTCCAGGCGATCCGGCGGATGGACGAGATCCTGGTCGCGAACTTCATGGTCTTCCACGACCTCGTGGAGGTGGAGCCGTACGACGTGTGGATCGCCGACGAGGGCTGGGAGATCGACTACTTCCTGCACGAGAACCCGGAGCTGAAGACGGCCGCGTACTGCTGGCTCACCGACTTCGTCGGCTGGCTGCCGATGCCGGACGGGGGCGAGCGCGAGGCGTTCCTCACGGCCGACCTGAACGCCGAGATGATCGAGCACATCGCCCGATTCCCGCGCATCCGCGACCGGGCGATCTTCGTCGGGAGCCCCGACGACATCGTCCCCGACACGTTCGGGCCCGGGCTCCCGGCGATCAGGGAGTGGACCGAGGCCCACTACGACTTCTCGGGGTACGTGACCGGCGGCTCGCCCGACGGGGGCGACCGCGCTGAGCTCCGCGCCGAGCTGGGCTACGAGCCGAGCGAGAAGGTCTGCATCGCCACGGTGGGCGGGTCCGGGGTGGGCGGCGCGCTCCTGCGCCACGTCGTCGAGAGCTTCGACGAGGCCCGCCGGCTCGTCCCCGACCTGCGAATGATCGCCGTCGCGGGGCCGCGGATCGATCCCGAGGCGTTCCCCCGGCGCGACGGCCTCGAGGTGCGGCCGTACGTGCACGAGCTCCGGCGCCACCTGGCCGCGTGCGACCTCGCCATCGTGCAGGGCGGGCTCGCGACGACGATGGAGCTCACCTCCGCGAAGCGGCCGTTCCTCTACATCCCGCTCGGCCACCACTTCGAGCAGCGATTCCACGTCCGCCACCGGCTCGACCGCTACGGCGCCGGGCGCTGCATGGACTTCACGACGTCCACTCCCGAGTCGCTCGGGGCCGCGATCGCGGACGAGATCGGAAAGGAGGTGGCCTATCGAGACGTCGAGACCGACGGCGCCGCCCGTGCAGCGGCCTTGATCGCAGAAGTGCTCTGAACCAACGACTGGGGGTCACAAATGTCTCTTGCAGAAGCGAAATCGCAGGCGACCGACGTCGTCTACGACCTCACAGGAACGCTCCTCGAGGTATGCACGTGCGGAGTCCTCTGCCCGTGCTGGGTCGGGGAGGATCCGGACGGCGGCGATTGCCACTCGGTGCTGTCGTACAACTTCACCGAGGGGACGATCCGGGGTGTCGACGTCTCGGGCCGGACGATCGCGAACATCGTGCACATCCCGGGCAACGTGCTCACCCCGGGCAGCTGGCGGGTGGCGCAGTTCATCGACGACGGGGCGACCGACGAGCAGTTTCACGCGCTCGTCGACGCGTACTCCGGGAAGCTGGGCGGGCCTCTTGCCGACCTGGCCGGGCTCGTCGGGGAGGTGCTGACGGTGGAGCGCGTCCCCATCTCGCACCAGGTGGCGGAGGGTGTCGGCACGCTCGTGGTCGGCGACTTCGCCCGCTGCGAGATGGCGCCGTTCCGAAGCGCCGACGGCACCATCACCACGATCCGGGACTCGGTCTTCTCGACGGTCCCCGGTTCGCCTGCCTACCTCTCCAAGGCGTCCGTGCAGCGGATCAGCCTGCCGCAGTACGACCTCGAGTGGGCCGAGGGACAGAACGCCATCCAGGCGGACTACCGAATGACGCACGCGGTCGCGCGGTGAGCGCAGTCCGCCTGCGCTCGCGGACGCCCGCCGCCGTCCTCGCCGCGATCTTCGCGGCCTGGGCGGCGGCGGGCATCGCCGAGGCCGCTGGTGCGGCCGCGGTGCTGCACGGGCACGCGGGCGCGCACGAAGCCGCCGAGCCGCTGTGGGTGACCGTGCTTCTTCCGCCGTTCTGGGTGAGCGCGGTCGCGTTCCTGCTCGCGTGGCAGGTCATGGTGGCGGCGATGATGCTGCCGTCGAGCCTGCCGATGGTGCGGCTCTTCACCCACGCGGCCCGCCGTCAGGAGGGCTCGAACCGGATCGTCGCGGCGTTTCTGGGCGGATACGCCGTCGTGTGGGCCGCGTGCGGCGCGGCGGCGTTCGCGGCCGATGTCGCCCTGCATCGGGCCGGCGGCACGGTCGCCTGGTTCGAGGCGCACGCCTGGGTCGCGCCGGCCGCCGCGCTGGCGGGCGCGGGGCTGTTCCAGTTCAGCGGCCTCAAGGACCGATGCCTCGACCAGTGCCGACACCCGGGGCCGTTCCTCGTGCGCCACTACCGCCGCGGTCCGCGCGGCGGGTTCGACCTCGGCCGCCGCCACGGGCTCTTCTGCATCGGCTGCTGCTGGGCGCTCATGGCGCTCATGCTGGTGATGGGTGCGGCCAGCCTGGTGTGGATGGCAGGGCTCGGCGCGGTCATGTACTACGAGCGCGCCGGCCGCCACGGCCGCAGGCTCACACCGGTGGTCGGCGTGCTCCTGATCGCATGGGGCCTCGTCGTCGCCGCGCATCCCGCATGGCTCCCCGGCATCCTCGGAGGTGTGGCATCGTGACCGCGTGATCGCCGAGGAGAGCCGCCGCACCCGCCAGCTCCTGCTCATCTGCGCGGTCGAGGTGCTGGCGATGGGCCTCTGGTTCTCGGCGTCGGCAGTGGTGCCGCAGCTCAGCGACGACTGGCACCTCTCCGACGCGGGAGCGACGTGGCTCACGACGTCGGTGCAGCTCGGGTTCGTCGCCGGGGCGCTCTCCTCGGCCATCCTCAACCTCCCCGACCGGATGTCCCCGGTGCGCCTCATCGGTCTCGCCGCGCTCGCCGGTGCCGCGGCGAACGAGGCGGTGGCGCTCCTCGCGCACGGGCTCGCCCTCGCGATCCCGCTCCGGTTCCTGACGGGCGTCGCGCTCGCCGGCGTCTACCCGCCGGGGATCAAGCTGATGGCAACGTGGTTTCGGGCGGGGCGCGGCCTCGCCGTCGGCGCGCTTGTCGGAGCGCTCGCGCTCGGCTCAGGCACGCCGCACCTTGTGAACGCGCTCCCCGCCCTCGACTGGCAGGCGGTGCTGAGCGTGGCAAGCGCGCTCGCCGTCGTCGGAGCCGGGGTCGCGGTCGTTGCGGTGCGCGAGGGTCCCTACGCCGCGGCGGCCGCCCCGTTTCACCCGGGGTACGTGCGGCGGCTCTTCGGCGACCGCGCCCAGCGGCTGGTCTGCTTCGGCTACTTCGGCCACATGTGGGAGCTCTATGCGATGTGGACGTGGGTGCCCGCCTATGCCGCCGCGAGCTTCGCCGCATCGGGCGACGGCGATCCGTCCCGGACGGCGGTCGAGCTGGCGGCATTCGCGGCGGTGGGGGTCGCGGGGCTGGCCGGCTGCGTGCTGGGAGGCGTCGTCGCCGACGCGCGCGGCCGGGCCACGGTCACGATGGCAGCGATGGCTGTCAGCGGGACCTGCTGCGTGGCGGCGGCGGCGGTCTACGGCGTCGCGCCCGCGATCGTCGTCCTCCTGATGCTGGTGTGGGGCATGGCCGTGATTGCCGACTCGGCCCAGTTCTCGACCGCCCTCACCGAAGTCGCCGACCGGGACTACGTCGGGACGGCCGTAACGGCGCAGACGGCGATCGGGTTCGCGATCACGGTAGTGTCGATCCGGCTGCTTCCGACGGTGCGCGACGCCGTGGGGTGGAGGTACGCGTTCCTGTTCCTCGCGGTCGGGCCGGCCCTCGGCATCGTCGCGATGGCGCGGGTACGATCGCTGCTTCGTGGCTGAGGGCTGGAACCCCCCGGAGGTCGGCGCCAAGGCGTCGCGCTCGCGCACCGTCACGGGCGAGGACATCGAGCGCTTCACGGCCATCTCAGGCGACCGAAACCCGCTCCACTACGACGAGGCGGCGGCGCGCGCCTCGCGGTTCGGCGAGATCATCGTGCAGGGCGGGATCACGAGCGCGATCCTGAACGCCGTCGTCGCCGAGGATCTCCCTGGGCCGGGCACGGTCTTCCTCGAGGTGGCCTGGAAGTTCACCGCCCCCGTGCGGCCGGGCGACACGATCACGGGCGAGGTCGAGGTGACGGCCGCTCGGCCCGACAAGCCCATCACCCACCTGCGAACGACCGTCACGCGGGACGACGGCGTCGTCGCCCTCGAGGGCACCGCCGTCTGCTACACCGTCGCGGTGTAGGGCTCACGGCGGCATGGCGCAGCGGGCGAGTGCCATTTGGCCGTTCGAGTGAATGCCATTTGGCTTTCGTGACGACTCTGGCACAGCCGCCGGCGCCGCAGCCCTCTCAGCCGGCGGCGCTCGCGCGGATCTCTTCGAGCTCCTGCTCGTAGGCGTCGCCCATCCGCCGCAGCAGGTCGAGCGTCTCGCGCGCCTCGTCCTCGTCGATCATCTCGAGCGCGAAGCCGACGTGGATGAGCACCCAGTCGCCGACCTCCGCCTCGGGACAGAGAGCGGTCGAGACCGCGCGGCGCACGCCCGAGATTTCGGCCGTCGCGAGGCCGGTGTGATCGTCGACAGGCTCGACGATCTGCGCGGGGATCGCTAGGCACATACGACGGTCGACCGGATTGGATTCACGAGCATCGTGCCTATAGGCTACCGCCGAGGCTGGGGAGGGCTGAGGAGTGGACGCGTCTGCCTGACGTCGCATCGACCGTGATCGAGCCCGGAGCCCTAGACGATCTCCTGGGGGCGCTCGCGGCGCACGGCTTCCGCACCGTCGGCCCGACCGTTCGCGACGGCGCGATCGTCTACGACGACATCGAGTCGGCGGCCGACCTGCCGATCGGCTGGACTGACGACCAGGAGGCGGGCCGCTACCGGCTCGAGCGCCGCGACGACGAGGCCCGCTTTGGCTACGCGGTGGGGCCGCACTCGTGGAAGCAGTACTTCCTGCCGGCCCGCATCCGCCTGTGGAAGGCGCGAAAACAGGACGACGGCTTCGTCGTCGAGCAGGAGGCCGCCGAGGATCGGACGCTGGCGCTCGTGGGCGTGCGCGCCTGCGAGCTCCACGGGATCGCGATCCAGGACAAGGTGCTGCTCGGCGGGACGTACACGGACGCCGACTACGCCGCGCGCCGCAAGGACGCGTTCATCGTCGCCGTGAACTGCTTCGAGCCGGCCGCGACCTGCTTCTGCACGTCGATGGGCACGGGGCCGAAGGTCGACGCCGGATACGACCTCGCGCTGACCGAGATCATGGACGGCGAGCACCGGCTCCTCGTCGAGGTCGGGACGACGCGCGGCGCCGAGGTGATGGCGGACGTCCCGACGCGGCCGGCCTCGCAGGGCGACCTCGCCGCAGCGGGTGCCGCCGTCGAGGGGGCCGTCGAGCGCATGGGCCGGCACGTCGACACGACCGACATCCGCGACATGCTCGCGCGCAACCTCGAGAACGACCGCTGGGACGAGGTCGCGTCGCGCTGCCTCACCTGCGGCAACTGCACGCTCGTGTGCCCGACGTGCTTCTGCACCAGCGTCGAGGACCACACCGACCTGGCCGGGAACGCCGAGCGGACCCGCGAATGGGACTCGTGCTACTCGGTCGACTACTCCTACATCCACGGCGGCAGCATCCGGCCCTCGGGGCGCTCGCGCTACCGCCAGTGGCTCACCCACAAGTTCGGGACGTGGTTCGACCAGTTCGGGAGCTCCGGCTGCGTCGGCTGCGGCCGGTGCATCGCCTGGTGCCCGGTCGGGATCGACGTGACGGAGGAGCTGACAGCCATCCGTGCAAGCGAGGGAGCGGGCGATGGAGACGATTGAGGCCGTCCTGCGCGATGTGCCGCTGTTCGAGGGCCTCACCCCGGCCCAGCTCGAGGTGATCGCGGGCTGCGGCTCGAACGTCCAGTTCCGCGAAGGGGAGCTCCTGTTCAAGGACCGCGACCCGGCCGAGAGGTTCTACGTCCTGCGCCACGGCAGCGTCGCGCTCGAGACGTTCGTCCCGGCCCGGGGCGCGGTCGTGATCGAGACACTTGAGGCCGGGGAGGTGGTGGGGTGGTCGTGGCTCTTTCCCCCCTACCAGTGGCACTTCGACGCGCGGGCGGTGTCGCTCATCCGCGCGACGAGCTTTGACGGCGTCTGCTTGCGGGGCAAATGCGAGACCGACCCGCAACTGGGATATGACCTGATGTCGCGCTTCGCGCAGGTGATGATCCGGCGCCTGCAGTGGACTCGCCTCCGGCTCCTCGACGTCTACGGCGATGGCCACCGCAGCTGACGTCCAGACGGCGGCGGCCGCGCCCATGGTCCCGATGCCGTTTCGCGTGGCGCAGCGGCGGCAGGAGCTCGCCGACACGTGGACGCTCGACCTCGAGCCGGTCGGAGCCGGGCGGGTGGTGCCGGCGCCGGGGCAGTTCACGATGCTCTACGCATTCGGGATCGGCGAGGTGCCGATCTCCGTGTCCGGCGATGTCGAGGGGCCGCTCGTGCACACGGTGCGCGCGGTGGGAGCCGTCTCCCGCGCGATCTGCGCATCGGAGCCCGGCGCGGTCCTCGGCGTCCGCGGGCCCTTCGGCAACTCCTGGCCGGTCGACGCCGCGGTCGGGAGCGACGTCGTGGTGGTCGCGGGCGGGATCGGGCTGGCGCCGCTACGACCCGCGCTGTACGCCGTCCTCAACCGGCGCGGCGAGTTCGGCGACGTCGCGCTTCTCTACGGCAGCCGGACACCCGCCGACCTGCTCTATCGAGAGGAGCTCGGCCGCCTCAGAAGCCGGTTCGACCTCCAGGTCGACGTCACGGTGGACGCCGCCGAGAGCGGCTGGCACGGCAAGGTGGGCGTCGTCCCGAAGCTGATCGCGGGAGCCCAGTTCGATCCCGACTCGACCATCGCATTCGTCTGCGGCCCCGAGATCATGATGCACTTCGCGGCCCGTGGCCTGCTCGAGCGCGGCGTCCCCATGGACAGGATCTACGTGTCGATGGAGCGGAACATGCAGTGCGGCCTCGGCCATTGCGGCCATTGCCAGCTCGGCCCGACGCTCATCTGCCGCGACGGCCCCGTCTACCGCTACGACGAGCTTGAGCGGCTGATGGCGGTGCACGAGCTGTGAGCGCCGCCTCGAAGCCGACGCTCGCCGTGTGGAAGTTCGCCTCGTGCGACGGCTGCCAGCTCTCGCTGCTCGACTGCGAGGACGAGCTGCTCTCGCTGGCGGGCGAGGTCGAGATCGCCCACTTCCTCGAGGCGACCCGAGCCACGGCGGAGGGGCCGTACGACCTCTCGCTCGTCGAGGGCTCCATCACCACCCACCACGACATGGAGCGGATCAGAGAGGTCAGGCGCGCCTCAAAGGCGCTCGTCACGATCGGAGCGTGTGCGACGGCCGGCGGGATCCAGGCTCTGAAGAACTTCGCCGACGTCGGTGAGTACATCTCGACCGTCTACGCGACGCCCGACTACATCTCGACGCTCGATTCCTCGACGCCGATCTCGGCGCACGTCCCGGTCGACTACGAGCTGAACGGCTGCCCGATCAACAAGCGCCAGCTCCTCGAGGTGATCACCGCGTTCGTGCACGGCCGCCGCCCGAACATCCCGTCCACCAGCGTGTGCATGGAGTGCAAGCGGCGCGGCACCGTCTGCGTGATGGTCGCCCATGGGACGCCGTGCCTGGGGCCGGTCACGCACGCCGGATGCGGCGCGCTGTGCCCCTCCTACGACCGCGGCTGCTACGGGTGCTTCGGCCCGATGGAGTCGCCCAACACGCCCGCGCTCACCAAGGAGCTGGAGAGCCTCGGGATGGGGGAGAAGGCCGTCGACCGGGTCTTCCGTACGTTCAACGTCCGCCCCTTTGAGGAGACCCGGGCCGGATGACCGAGCGGCGCACGAAGACCATCAAGACGGACGCGCTCGCCCGAGTCGAGGGCGAGGGGGCGATGCTCGTGCGGATCGCGGACGGAGCGGTCGAGGAGGTCAAGCTCAACATCTACGAGCCGCCCCGGTTCTTCGAGGCGTTCCTGCGCGGGCGCGGCTTCACCGAGGTCCCCGACATCACGGCGCGGATCTGCGGGATCTGCCCGGTGGCCTACCAGATGAGCTCGGTGACCGCGATGGAGATGGCCTGCGGGGTGGAGGTCGGCGGGCAGATTCAGGCGCTCCGCCGCCTGCTCTATTGCGGCGAGTGGATCGAGAGTCACGCGCTCCACGTCTTCATGCTGCACGCCCCGGACTTCCTCGGATACCCGAGCGCGATCGAGCTCGCGCGCGACCATCCGGACGTCGTGACGAGCGCGCTCGAGCTCAAGAAGATCGGGAACGAGCTGATGACCGTCGTCGGCGGGCGCGAGGTGCACCCGATCAACGTGAAGGTCGGAGGATGGTATCGGGCGCCCCGGAAGCGGGAGCTGGCGACCCTGGTGCCGGCGCTCGAGCGCGCGCGGGAGATCGCGCTCCAGGCGGTGAAGATCACCGCCGGGTTCGACTTCCCCGACTACGAGCAGGACTACGAGCTGGTCGCGCTCGACCATCCCGGCGAGTACCCGATCGACCGCGGCCGGCTTGTGTCGAACCGCGGGCTCGACATCGCCGTCCCGGAGTACGAGGAGCACTTCGCCGAGGAGCACGTGGAGTGGTCAAACGCGCTCCACTCGCAGGTCATCACCCGCGGCTCTTACCTGTGCGGCCCCCTCGCCCGGTTCGCGCTCGCCGCCGACCGTCTCTCGCCGGTCGCCCGCGACGCCGCCAAGGAGGTCGGCCTCGACCCGTCAGAGCGAAACCCGTTCAAGAGCATCGTCGTGCGGTCGGTCGAGCTCGTCTACGCGGCCGACGAGGCGCTCAGGATCATCGCCGACTATGAGGAGCCCGATGCGCCGTCGGTGGCCGTCGAGCCCCGGGCGGGCGTCGGGCACGGCTGCACCGAGGCGCCGCGCGGCATCCTCTACCACCGCTACGAGATCGACGCCGAAGGCACGATTCTCGATGCCAAGATCGTGCCGCCCACCTCGCAGAACCAGCGGACGATCGAGGAGGACCTGCGGGGCGTGGTCGAGCGCTCGCTCGACGTCCCCGACGACGCGCTCGCGATCCTGTGCGAGCAGACGATCCGCAACTACGACCCCTGCATCTCCTGCGCGACGCACTTCCTGACGCTCGACATCCAGCGCACTTGAGCGCGCGCGTCGCGTGCGTGGGAAACCGGCTGCGCGGCGACGACTCCGCCGGCCTCGAGGTGGCGCGCCTCCTGCGTGGGACGCTGCCGGCGGGCGTCGAGATCACCGAGCGTGAGGGCGAGCCGACCGCGCTGATCGACGGCTGGGAGGGCGTCGACGCACTCTGGATCGTCGACGCCGTCTCCTCGGGGTCCGAGACGGGCACCGTGCATCGGCTGGACGCGAGCGATCGGGCGCTGCCGCCGGACCCGTTCCGCGCATCGACCCACCACGTCAGCCTCGCCGAGACCGTGGAGCTGGCCCGGGCAATTGGTCGGCTGCCGGCCCGGACGATCGTCTTCGGCATCGAGGGCGGAAGCTTCGCAGTCGGCGGGCCGCTGACCTCTGCGGTCGCCGCGGCCACCGCGGCGGTCGCAGAAGCGATCCGCGAGGAGGTGGCCGCGCACGAAGCGGCGTTGCTGCCCCGCGTCCGCCGGCGCTGATATCCTGACCTGCGCCACGAGCCACCCCTTTAATCCGCGCCCTGCGAGGCCGGGAAGGAGCACTCGAAATGACCGCAACCGCGACCGAGCGCGTGCTGCTCGACGAGGAATCCCTCCAGCGCACGCTTCGCCGGATCGCCCACGAGATCGTCGAGAAGCACCCCGATCTCACCGCGCTCGGGCTCGTCGGCATCTACACGCGCGGCGCGACCCTGGCCCAGCGGCTGCGCGACCTGATCGAGGAGTACACGGGCGCGCGTGTCCCGACCGGCGCCCTCGACATCACCTTCTACCGCGACGACGTCACCCTCCGCGCTGAGCAGCGGGCGCACCCGCAGCCGGTCGTCAAGGCGACGCGGCTCGACTTCCCGCTCGAGGGCAAGTCGGTCGTCGTTGTCGACGACGTGCTCTACACCGGCCGCACGATCCGGTCGGCGATCGAGGCCATCTTCGACTACGGACGCCCCGAGCGCGTGCAGCTCGCCGTCCTCGTCGACCGCGGCCATCGCGAGCTTCCGATCCGGCCGGACTACGTCGGCAAGAACCTTCCCACCGCCCGCTCGGAGCGGGTGAACGTCGAGCTCGTCGAGGTGGACGAGGTCGACCGAGTCGTCCTCATCCATTCCTGACCTGGAGCGCGCGTGGATCCACGACACCCGAAGAGCAGCGGCAAGCGGCGGCACCTGATCTCGATCACCGACCTGCGCCGGGTCGACATCGAGCGGATCCTGGGGACGGCCGAAGGGTTCGAGAGCGTGATGCAGCGCGACCTGAAGAAGGTGCCCACCCTGCGCGGGCGCACCGTCATGACCGTCTTCTTCGAGGCGTCGACACGCACGAGCTCCTCGTTCGAGCTCGCGGCGAAACGGCTCTCCGCCGACACCATCAGCCTGAAGGCGGCGGGGTCGAGCGTCGACAAGGGCGAGTCGCTGCGCGACACGGTGCAGACGCTCTCGGCGTACGACCCCGACGTGATCGTGATCCGGCATCCGGCGGTCGGCTCGGCCGGGATGATCACAGCCTGGACCGAGGCGCACGTCGTGAACGCCGGCGACGGGACGCACCAGCACCCGACGCAGTGCCTGCTCGACCTCTACACGATGCAGGCCGCCCTCGGAGGGCTCGAGGGCCGGCACGTGGCGATCGTCGGCGACGTCCTGCACTCCCGCGTCGCCCGGTCCAACATCCTCGGGCTTCGCACGATGGGTGCGCACGTCACGCTGGTCGGCCCGCCGACCCTGATCCCGCGCGATGCGAAGGCCCTCGGGGCCGACGTCTCGCACTCGATGGACGCGCTCTCGGACGCCGACGTCGTCTACGTCCTTCGGATGCAGCGCGAGCGCATGGCGGCCGGCACCTCGTACGTCCCCAGCCTGAGCGAGTACGCGGCGGTCTGGGGCGTCACGCCGGCACGGGTGCGGCCGAGCCAGCTCGTGATGCACCCGGGGCCGATCAACCGCGGCGTCGAGATCGCGCCCGAGGTGGCCGACTCGGCGGCCTCACGCATCGTCGATCAGGTCCGGGCGGGGCTCGTGGTTCGGATGGCTGTCCTCTACGATCTCCTCGCCGGCCCCGGAAAGGCGGACTCCGAGTCCGCCCTCCGCATCGTGTCGCCCGATGTCGTCTCCGCCGCCGGACAGGAGGTGGCGTGATGGAGCGGCTCGCATGCGCAGCCCGGAGCGCCCGCCGACGTCCTGATCGCCGGCGCCCGCGTCGTCGATCCCACCTCGGGTCTCGACGGCGACGCGCTCGACGTTCGCATCCACCAGGGCGTGATCGCCGAGGTCGGGCCGGACCTGCCCCGGACGGAGCTCGAGACCATCGAGGCCGACGGGCTCGTCCTCCTGCCCGGCTTCGTCGACCCGCACGTCCACCTGCGGACTCCCGGCGACGAGGACGAGGAGGACATCGGCTCGGGCACGCGCGCGGCGGCGGCCGGCGGCTTCACCGCGATCCTTGCGATGCCGAACACCCAGCCGGTCGTCGACACCTCCGTCGTCCTCTCGGGGCTGCGTCGAGCTCGCGGGCCGCGAGGCGTGCGTGCCGACCGGGTTCATGGCCGCGATCACCGCCGGCCAGCAGGGCGAGCGCCTGGCCGAGATGTGCGCGCTGGCCGACGCCGGCGCGGCCGCCTTCTCGGACGACGGCCGCCCCGTCGAGCGCCGCCGCGATGCTCCGGCGGGCGTTTCAGTACGCGTCGGTCACCGGGCTGCGGCTGGCCCTCCACGAGGAGGACCTCTCGCTCTCGGGCCGCGCGGACATGCACGAGGGAGCGGTGTCCGCCGAGCTCGGCCTGGCCGGGTATCCGTCGATCGCCGAGAGCGTCATGGTCGGCCGCGACCTGGCGATCGCCCGCTACGAGGGCGCCCCGGTGCACATCTGCCACGTGTCGGCGGCGGAGTCTGTCGCCGAGATCAGGCGCGCCCGCGAGCTCGGAGTCGACGTCACCGCCGAGGTGACGCCGCACCACCTCTGCCTCACCGACGAGCACGTGCGCAGCCTCGACGCCGCCCGCTCCAAGATGAGCCCGCCGCTGCGATCGGCCACCGACCGGGCCGCGCTGATCGAGGCGCTCGCCGACGGGACGATCGACTGCATCGGCACCGACCACGCGCCGCACCGCGGCCACGAGAAGGAGCAGCCGTTCGCGCAGGCGCCGAACGGTGTGATCGGGCTCGAGACCGCGTTCTCGGCGATCTACACGCACCTCGTCGAGCCCGGCCTCGTGCCGCTCTCGACCGTCGTCGAGCGGATGTCGGCCGGCCCCGCGGCCGCGTTCGGCCTCCCGCGGCCGGCGCTGCGCGAGGGTCGAGCCGGCCGACCTCAGCCTGTGGGATCTGGGCGCGAGCTGGCTCGTGCAGCCGCCGTACGCGTCGCGATCGACGAACTGCGCCTTCGCGGGGCAGACCCTGCGCGCCCGCTGCCACCTGACGATCGCCGCCGGGTCCGTCGCCCACCGCCTGATCGAGGCGGTCGCGTAATGCCCGCGCTCCTCGTCCTCGAGGACGGCACGGTCTACCGCGGGCGGCCGTACGCCGCCCATGGGATCGCCGTCGGCGAGCTCGTCTTCACGACGTCGATGACCGGTTACCAGGAGGTGGTAACCGACCCCAGCTTCGCGGGGCAGCTCGTCACCTTCACACAGCCCATGATCGGGAACTACGGCGTCGAGCCCGACGCGTCCGAGTCGGACGGACCGCACGCCCGCGCGGTCATCGTCCGCGAGGGCCGAAACGCCGCGCCGGGCGGCCGCACCGGCTTCTCCGACTGGCTGGCCGAGCACGGCGTCGTCGGCCTCCAGGGGATCGACACGCGCGCGATCACCCGCCGGCTGCGGGACGGCGGCGCGGTGCGCGCCGCTGTCTCGTCCGGGACGGCGACCGTCGACGAGGTGCTGGGCGTCGTGCGCGCATCTCCCGGGATGGCCGGCCAGGCGCTCGCGGGCCAGGTTTCGCGTTCGGCAGCGCAGGCGTTCCCGGCGGAAGGCCCCGAGCGAGCGCACGTCGTCGTCCTCGACTACGGCGTCAAGGGCTCGATCGTCCGCCTCCTGTGCGAGGCGGGGGCCAGGGTCACGGTCATGCCGTGGGACGCGCCCGCAGCCGACGTGCTCGCTGCATCGCCCGACGGGATCGTCCTCGCCAACGGGCCCGGCGACCCCGCTGCGCTCCCCGCCTGCGTCGAGGAGGTGCGCGCGATGCTCGACGCCAAGCCGGTGTTCGGGATCTGCCTCGGCCACCAGCTGCTCGGCCGGGCCCTCGGCCTCGACACGTTCAAGCTGCGCTTCGGCCACCGCGGAGCCAACCACCCGGTGCTCGACCTCGGCTCCGGCCGCGTGCTCGTGACCGCCCAGAACCACGGCTTCGCGGTGCGCGGGCCCGAGACGGGCCGGGACTTCACGACGGCGTACGGCCCGGGCGTCGTCACGCACACGTCGCTCTACGACGGCACCGTCGAGGGGCTCGCCCTGCGCGATCGCGACGTCTCCTCGCTCCAGTTCCACCCCGAGGCCAGCCCCGGCCCGCACGACGCCCGGGAGGCCCTGACCGCGTTCGTCGACCGCCTCGCAGCTCTCGATCGGGTCGCCGTTGCCTAGGCGCCCGGACATCCGCTCGGTCGCCGTCATCGGCTCCGGCCCGATCGTGATCGGCCAGGCCTGCGAGTTCGACTACTCCGGGAGCCAGGCGCTGCGCGTGCTGCGCGCCGAGGGCATCCGCACGGTCCTCGTCAACTCGAACCCGGCGACGATCATGACGGATCGCCGGGTGGGCCGATCGCACCTACCTCGAGCCGCTCGACGTCGCCGGCGTCGAGTCCGTGCTTCGCCGCGAGCGGCCCGACGCGCTGCTGCCGACGCTCGGCGGGCAGACGGCGCTCAACCTCGCGTCGCAGCTCCACGAGCACGGCATCCTCGACGAGCTCGGCGTCGAGCTGATCGGCGCGTCGTACGACGCCATCCGCCGCGCGGAGGACCGCGAGCTCTTCGCCGCGACGATGGCCTCAGTCGGCCTGCGCGTGCCGACGAGCGTCATCGCGACCGGGATGCAGGAGGCGCGGGCGGCGCTCGCGACCGGCGCGCTGCACCTGCCCGTCGTCGTCCGGCCGGCGTTCACGCTCGGCGGCCACGGCGGCGGCTTCGCGGAGACGCCCGAGGAGTTCGAGCACGCGGTCGAGCGCGGGCTGCGCGAGAGCCCGATCTCGCAGATCCTGCTCGAGGAGTCGGTCGCGGGCTGGGGCGAGTTCGAGCTCGAGGTGATCCGCGACCGCGTCGACAACGTCATCATCGTCTGCTCGATCGAGAACGTCGACCCGATGGGCGTCCACACGGGCGACTCGGCGACCGTCGCGCCGGCGCAGACGCTGAGCGACCGCGAGTACCAGGCGCTCCGCGACGCCTCGGCGGCGGTCATCCGCGCCGTCGGCGTCGAGACCGGCGGCTCGAACGTCCAGTTCGCGCTGAACCGCGACACGGGCGAGCTGGTCGTCATCGAGATGAACCCGCGCGTCTCGCGGTCGTCGGCGCTGGCGTCCAAGGCCACCGGCTACCCGATCGCGAAGGTCGCGACCCGGCTTGCCATCGGCTACACGCTCGACGAGATCCCAAACGACATCACCCGGACGACGCCCGCGGCCTTCGAGCCGACCCTGGACTACGTGGTCGTGAAGCTGCCCCGCTTTGCATTCGAGAAGTTCCCGGGCGCCGCGACGGGCCTGACGACGCAGATGAAGTCGGTCGGCGAGGTCATGGGGATCGGGCGGACGTTCGCCGAGGCGTGGGGCAAGGCGATGCGCTCACGGGAGCTCGACCACGAGCCCCGCACGGAAGGCTCGGTCGCCGAGGCCGAGTGGGACCGCTTCGACGCGATCCAGGGCCGGCTTACCGCCGGCGAGGACCCGGCTGCTCTTGCCGCCGAGTCCGGCGTCCACCCCTGGTTCGTCGACGAGTGGGAGCTCGTGGCCCACGCCGAGCGGATGCTGCGGAGGACGCCGGTCGAGGGCCTGGTCGAGACCGACTGGCGCCGGCTGAAGGCGCTCGGCATGGCCGACGCCCGGATCGCGGCGCTGGCCGGATCCGACGAGGCCACCGTCCGCCGGCTGCGGTGGGCGGCGGGCGTGCGGCCGGTGTACAAGGCGGTCGACTCGTGCGCGGCCGAGGTCGAGGCCCAGGCGCCGTACTTCTACTCCGCGTACGAGCTCGAGGACGAGCTCTCCGAGCCCGAGCGCCCGACGATCATCATCCTCGGGGCCGGCCCCAACCGCATCGGCCAGGGGATCGAGTTCGACTACTGCTGCGTGCAGGCCGTGCGGACGTTCCGCGAGCTGGGCTACGACGCCGTCATGGTGAACTGCAACCCCGAGACCGTCTCGACCGACGCCGAGACGTCCGATCGCCTCTACTTCGAGCCGCTCACCATCGAGGACGTCCTCGAGGTGGTGGACCGCGAGCGGCCCGTGGGCGTCGTGGTGATGTTCGGCGGCCAGACGCCACTCCGGCTGGCGCGCCGCCTGGAAGAGGCCGGCGTCCCCATCCTCGGCACGCCGTTCGCCGCGATCGACGTCGCCGAGGACCGCGACCGGTTCGGCACGATCCTCCACGAGCTCGGCCTGCGGGCACCGGAGTGGGGGACGGCCGCGACCGCCGACCAGGCCGCCGAGATCGCCGGCCGCATCGGCTACCCGGTGCTCGTGCGCCCGAGCTACGTCCTCGGCGGCCGCGAGATGCGCATCTGCTACGACGAGGCCTCGCTGCGGGCACGGCCGGTGCAGCCCGGGTCGCTGGTCGACCGCTTCGTCGAGGATGCGATCGAGGTGGACGTCGACGCGATCTGCGACGGCGCCCGCACGGTGATCGGCGCGGTCATGCAGCACGTCGAGGAAGCCGGCGTCCACTCCGGCGACTCGACGTGCGTCATCCCGACGATGTCGCTCGGCGAGCGCGTCGAGGCCGAGATCTGCCGCCAGACCGCCGCCATCGCCGAGGCCCTCGGGGTCAGGGGGCTCATCAACGTCCAGTTCGCGGTCAGGGGCCAGGAGGTGTACGTGCTCGAGGCCAATCCGCGGGCCTCGCGGACCGTCCCGTTCGTGTCGAAGGCGACCGGGCGCGACCTCGTCGACGCCGCCTGCCGGGCGGCGCTCGGGCTTGCGGTCGACCTCCCCGAGACGACGGGCGGGCACGTCTCGGTCAAGGCGGCCGTCCTCCCGTTCCAGCGCTTCGCCGGCGCCGATCCGACGCTCGGCCCCGAGATGCGGTCGACCGGCGAGGTGATGGGCATCGGCCCCGATCTGCCCACGGCATTCGCCAAGGCCGAGCGCGCGGCGGGCCGGCCGCTCCCGGCTGAGGGCACCGTCTTCCTGTCGGTCTGCGACCGGGACAAGCCGGCGGTCCCGATGCTGGCCGCGCTCCTCCAGTCGCTCGGATTCGAGCTCGTGGCGACGACGGGCACGGCCCGCGCGATCTCGCGTATCGGCATCCCCGTGGGGACCGTGCACAAGGTGACCGAGGGCTCGCCGAACGTCGTCGACCTCATCCGCGCCTCCGGCGTCCAGCTCGTGATCAACACGCCGGCCGGGCGGGGGGCGCGCACCGACGGCTACGAGATCCGGGCCGCGGCGATCGCCCACGGCATCCCGTGCATCACGACCATCGCCGGAGCCTCGGCGGCCGTCCAGTCGATCGCGCAGGCGCGCGACACCGAGCCGGTCGCGCTCCAGGACCTGCACGGCCTGGAGGCCGTCGCCGATGCTCCCGCGGTCGCGTAGCCTCGCGGTCCGGGGCGTCGAGCCGGCCGGCGCCTACACGCTCCTTCGGCTGCGGCGCGACGGCATCGACGCCGGCGTCCCCGGGCAGTTCTTCATGCTCGAGGCGGACCCGGCGCCGGCCGACGCGTACCTGCCCCGGCCGATCTCGGCGGCGTGGGCCGACGATGACGAGCTGGCGTTCCTGCTCGACATCCGCGGCGCCGGCACGCGGGCGCTGGCGGCCGCTCCGACGGTGAGCGTGCTCGGCCCCCTCGGCCACGGCTTCGACCTCGCCCCGGGGCCGGCGCTCCTGGTCGGCGGCGGGATCGGCGCGGCGATCCTCCCGTGGCTCGTACGCCTCCTGCCCGGCGCGCGCGTGCTGCTCGGCTTCCGCACCGAGGCGCACGCCGTGTGCGCGGGCCTGGTCGATCCCGACGCGACCGTCGTCATCGAGCCCGAGCTCGTGACCGAGCCGCTCGCCCGGCTGCTCCCGACGTTCGACGGGACCGTGTACGCCTGCGGCCCCGACGGCATGCTGGGCGCCGTGGCGGCGCTGGCCGCGGAGCACGGCGTGGCGTGCCAGCTCGCCATGGAGGCCGCGATGGCCTGCGGCTTCGGCGCCTGCCACGGGTGCGCGGTCAAGATCGACGGGCGCTGGAAGCGGCTGTGCGTCGAGGGCCCGGTGGTGGAGGCGAGCCGTGCCGTCGCTTGAGACGACCTTCTGCGGCGTCCGCCTCGACTCGCCGTTCGTGAACGGGTCCGGGACGCTCGACGCCCTCGTCTCGGGCACCCTCGGGGTCGCGGCGTTCGTGACCAAGACGGTGACGCTCCACCCCCGCGAGGGAAACCCGCCGCCGCGGATCGCCGAGACCCCGTCCGGGATGGTCAACTCGATCGGCCTCGCGAACCCCGGGCTCGAGCGGTTCGCCGAGGACGACCTGCCCCGGCTCGCCGAGCTCGGCGTCCCCATCATCGCGAGCGTGGGCGGCTGGTCGCCGGACGAGTACGCGGCGGCGGTGGCCCGGGTCGGCGCCCACTCGGCCGTGGTCGCAATCGAGCTCAACGTGTCGTGCCCCAACGTCGAGTCGGGCTGCATCTCGATCGGCACCGACGCAGGCGAGACGCGCTCGCTGGTCGAGCGCTGCCGTGACGAGACCGACGTCCCAATCCTCGCCAAGCTCTCCCCGAGCGTCACCGAGATCGAGGCTATCGCGACCGCTGCCGCGGAGGGTGGCGCGCACGGGCTCGTCCTCATCAACACGGTGCGCGGAATCGCGATCGACCGCACGACGTTGCGCCCCCTCCTGGGCGGCGGCGGGGGCGGCCTCTCTGGCCCCGCGATCAAGCCGGTCGCCCTCCATGCTGTCTATCACGCGCGCGCCGCGACGGGCCTTCCGATCATCGGGATGGGGGGTGTGGCAGGGGCCGCAGATGCCAGTGAATTCCTGGCCGCAGGCGCGACGCTCGTCGGTATCGGCACCGCGCTCTTCCGCGACCCTGAAGTCGTCGAGCGAGCGTCGGCCGACCTCCTCGCCGACCTCGAGCGCCGGGGGGCAAGCGGCCCCGGCGAGCTCGTGGCGGTCGCCCATCCACCCACCTCAACCTCAAGTCGAGCTTGAGCGTCGTGGGGCGGAATTCCGCCTATTCAGGCGGTTCTTTTCCGGTTGCACACACTCCGCCCATGGGTATAATCGCCACCTACGATGACGCCGGCCACCCTGTCCCACACCCCCTCCCGCTCGCTCGATCAGCGGATGGAGGCGCTCAACCGGGCGAACCAGATCAGGGTCAGACGAGCTCAACTGAAGCGCGACCTGAAGGCCGGGCGGCTGCGAATCCACGATGTCATCGCCGAGCCACCCGAAGAGGTTCTGACCGCCAAGGTCTACGACGTCCTCATGGCCGTCCCGCGGCTCGGCCGGGTCAAGTCGACCCGGCTTCTGACGCAGTGCCGCATCAGCCAGTCGAAGACGGTCGGCGGGCTCTCGGATCGCCAGCGCGGCGAGCTGCTCGACCTCTTCCCCTCCTGATCCCGGCGGGACGGCGCCGGCCGTGACGGGCCGGCTCTTCGTCGTGTCGGGCCCGAGCGGCGTCGGCAAGGGGACGGTCATCGCGAAGGCCCTGCCACGGGTCGAGGCGCTGGAGCTCGCGACCTCGGCGACGACCCGGCCCCGCCGGCCCCAGGAGGTCGACGGGCGCGAATACCACTTCCTCTCGGAGGCGGACTTCCAGCGGCGCGTCGACGGGGGCGAGTTCCTCGAGCATGTATCCTATGCAGGCAATCGCTACGGCACGCTTCGCGGCGAGGTCGAGCGGCGACTCCGAGCGGGCAAGGACGTGGTGCTCGAGATCGAGGTGGTCGGAGCCGGCGCGGTCAAGCAGCAGATGCCGGAGGCGGTGCTGGTGTTCATTGCCCCGCCGGCAGTGGCCGACCTCGAGGCCCGCCTGCGAGGACGGGGCACAGATTCACCCGAAGAGATCAGTGACCGGCTCGAGATCGCGCGCCGGGAGATGGAGGCACAACCCGAGTTCGACCATGTGATCGTGAACGACGACGCCGAGCGCGCGGCCGACGAGCTGGTGGCGCTTGTGGGCTCGGCCCATGAAGACGAGGAGCACGCATGATTTACCCGAAGATCGACGACCTGCTCGCCAAGGTGCCCAGCAAGTACGCGCTGGTGATCGCCGCGGCGCGGCGCACCCGCCAGATCAACGACTACCACGGCCAGCTCGGTGAGGGCAGCTTCGAGAGCTTCGCCCCGCCCTTGGTCGAGTCGCGCTCGAAGAACTTCCTCACGATGGCGCTCGAGGAGATCGCGGCCGGTCAGCTCAAGGTGACGTCGCCCACCAAGGCGTCGCTCAAGAAGTAGCTTCGGCCGGTGCGAGGCGCGCGGGTCGCCGACGCGGCCGAGTTCCGCGGCCGGGCGGGTCCGCTCCTCGAGGAGGACGAGCTTCGCCACACCGTCCCGCTGGGCGTGTTGTCGACGCTCGAGCGCGACCCGTCGCGGTACGGCGAGCATCACTTCTGGATCGTCGAAGCCGAAGGGCACGTCGTGGCGTGCGCCCTGATGACACCGCCGTTCCATCTGCTCGTCGCAGGGCGGGACCGGGCGGCCCTTGAGGAGCTCGCCGCGACGGTTCACCGCGACGGTGTCGCGGTGCCCGGCGTGAACGGCGTCGTGCCGGAGGCCGAGGTGTTCGCCGCGTCATGGGCGAATGCGACCGGCGCCAGAACCAGGCGCTCGATGTCCCTGCGCATGTACGCCACGACCTCTGTCACACCGGTGCCGGCGGCGGTGGGGCAGATGCGTACGGCCGGAGAGTCGGATCGCGACCTGCTCGCCGAATGGGCGCACGCCTTCGCAGACGAGACGGGCCTCCAGGGCGGCCCCGGCGAGATCGCCCGCTCGGTCGTCGCCCGGGTCGGCGCGGATCCGGGGATCGTCATGTGGGAGGTCGAGGGGACCGCGGTGACGATGGCAGGAGCGAGCGTCTCGTCGCCGGGGATCGCCCGGGTCGGCCCGGTCTACACGCCTCCCGAGCACCGCCGCCGGGGGTACGCGACATCGCTGGTGGCCGCCTGGACGGACGAGCTGCTGGACCGCGGCATCCGCCGCTGCGCCCTCTTCACCGACCTCGCGAACCCCACGTCGAACTCGATCTACCAAGCGGTCGGATACCGCCCGCTGGCGGACGCCGTCGAGATCGACTTCTAACACGGGGGAACCCAGGGTCCCCCGTGAGCCCCTTCCTTGTCGCTGACGATGTGTTTTGGCGCGCTCCGGCGAAGAGCGCGGTCTTCGCCGGAGCCGCGACCCTTGGGTGCATGTCACTGAGAACCACGGGGGCCGGCCCCTCGTCATGACCGGTGCTCGTCGACGAGGCGCACGCGCTCGGGAGTGATCGGGGCGCGGACGAAGGGCCAGCTGTCGTCCGGGTAGTCAACTCGTAGGCCGCTCACGTCGACCTCCGACGTCCACGGCCGTATCGCTCGTGAGGTCCAGGAACCACCGGACGTCGTCGAGCGAGACGCACAACCAGACGCACTCCGCCTCAGGTCCGAGTGTCTCCATCTCGGGGTCGTTGGCGATGCCGCCGTCGCGCCCATCCGCCGCCAGTCGAGGCCATGCCGCGCGATCGACTCGCGGTTGACGCTCGGGGAGACGTGCCAGCACACCTGCCACTCGTCGTTCTCCACCTCGAAACGACCATACCGGGACCGTCGCATTGAGCCGGGCGCGGTTCCCTGCCACACTACGACCATGATCCTGGTGGGGGTGTGCGGCGGCATCGCGGCGTACAAGAGCTGCGAGCTCGTCCGGCTGCTCGTCAAGGACGGCCACGACGTGCAGGTCGTGCAGACCCCCGACTCGCGCCGGTTCGTCGGGCCGACGACGTTCGCAGCTCTCTCGCGCCGGCCGGTGCTGATGGACGGCGGCGACGATGTGTTCCCGCATCTCGACGCGTCCGCCGTCGCCGAGCTCCTCTGCATCGCGCCGCTCTCGGCCACCACGATGTCGCGGATCGCCCACGGCGAGGCCGCCAACGTGCTCACCGCGACAACGCTCGCGTTCACCGGGCCGATCGTGACGGCTCCGGCGATGAACCCGCGCATGTGGGAGGACGAGGCGACGCGGGCGAACCTCGAGCTCCTCGAGGCCCGCGGCGTGGAGCTGGTCGGGCCGGGCACGGGGGAGACCGCCGAGGGCGAGCTCGGCGTGGGGCGGATGGCCGAGCCCGACGAGATCGCCGCCGCGGTGCGCGGCCCGGCTGGCCGCCGGCCGCTCGATGGCCGGCCTCCGCGTCCTGGTGACCGCCGGCGGCACCCGTGAGCCCCTGGACGCCGTTCGGTACGTCGGCAACCGGTCGTCGGGCCGGATGGGGGCGGCCGTCGCCGACGAGGCCGCCCGCCGGGGGGCCGATGTCACGCTGGTACTCGCCGCAGCGACCGCGCGGCCGTCGGCGCCGATGCGCGTCGTCCAGGTCGAGACGGCGGCCGAGCTCGAGCGCGCGACCGTCGCTGCCGCGGCCGGCGCCGACGTCGTCGTGATGGCGGCGGCGGTCTCGGACTACCGGCCGGCCGCCGCCGCAACCGGAAAGCGCACCAAGTCCGGTGATGCGTGGCACGTGACACTCGAGCCGACCACCGATATCCTCGCAGGGCTGGGGGCGGCGCGGAGGCCCGGACAGGTCCTGATCGGGTTTGCGGCCGAGCACGGAGTGGGCGGCGTCGCCCGCGCCCGGCAGAAGCTCGAGCGCAAGGGCGCAGACATGATCGTGATGAACGACATCAGCCGCCGGGATATCGGGTTCGACTCGGACCACAACGAATTGACGCTCGTGACGTCAGATCGAGAGATCGGCGTCTCTCGTCGCAGCAAGCGCGCATGCGCCGCCGCGATCTGGGACGCCGTCGCCATACCGGCCCGTACGGGTGCCGAGCCCGCCAGGGCATGAACGAGCCACCCCGACCAGAGAGGATCCACCAGGTGGAAGCCCAGCGTCAGCCAGAGTCCCCCCTCCCGGAGGACATCGCCGCTGCGGCAGATGTCGCCGGACGGGTGATCGAGAACGTCTCCCGCGTCATCCACGCCCCCCGGTCGCTGATCGAGCGGTGCGTCATGGCGGTCCTGTGCGAGGGGCATGTCATCCTCGAGGACTTCCCGGGCGTCGGCAAGACGATGCTCGCCAAGTCGATCGCGCGTTCGCTCGACTGCGAGTTCGCGCGCGTCCAGGCGACCCCCGACCTGCTGCCTTCCGACATCACCGGCGTCTCGGTGTTCAACCTCCAGGGGAACGAGTTCGAGTTCAAGCCCGGCCCCGTGTTCGCGAACATCGTGCTCGTCGACGAGATCAACCGGGCGTCTCCGAAGACCCAGTCGGCCCTGCTCGAGTGCATGCAGGAGGTGCAGGTCACGGTCGACGGGACGACGCACAAGCTGGCGCGGCCGTTCACGGTGATCGCGACCCAGAACCCGATCGAGTACGAGGGCACGTTCCCGCTGCCCGAGGCCCAGCTCGACCGGTTCACGATGCTCCTCACGCTCGGCTACCCCGACGCTCGAGGCCGAGTCGAGGATGCTCGCCGAGCACGCCGCGAACGAGCCGCTCGAGGACCTCGAGCCGGTGTCGACGGCGACCGAGATCGAGGCGGCGATCGCGGCCGTGAGGCGGGTGTTCGTCGAGGACACGCTGCACCGCTATGTCGTCGAGATCCTGAACCACACGCGCACCGACACGCGGCTTGCGCTCGGCGCCAGCCCGCGCGCCGGCATCGCGCTGCTCCGCGTCGCGAAGGCGCACGCGGTCGTGCGAGGCCGCGACTACGTGGTGCCCGCGGACGTGAAGGACGTCGCGACGGACGTCCTCACGCATCGCGTCATCCTGGCCCCCGAGGCCCGCACCGCGGGCGTCGACGCGGCCGACTCCATCCGCGAGGCGGTCGAGCGGACGCCGGTCCCCGTATGACCCAGCGCGGACGACGGGTGCTGTGCTGGCCCTCGGTCTCTACATCGCGGCGTGGGGGTTCGGGACGGACGTCATGTTCCCGGTCGCCGTCGGGCTCGCGCTCGCGCCGGCCGTGGCGTGGGGGTGGGTGCGCCTGCTCGACCGGCCGATGCGGCTTCGCCGCCGTGCCGGCCACCTCGAGCTCGTCGAGGGCCAGTCGTTCGCGGTCGGCCTGGAGGTGAGCGCCGACGGCGGGCCGATTCCCGGCCGCGCGGTGGTCGTCGACCGGGTCGGGGAACGGCCGGTACCGACAGAGGTCGTCCGCACCGGGCGCGTGCTGCGCGGCCGCTACGAGGTCGCCTCGGCCCTCCGCGGGCCGCTACCGGCTCGGCGGCGCCGAGCTCGTCATCGGCGACGGGTTCGGGCTCGCCGAGGCGCGGATCGCGCTCGACCGCTCCGACGAGGTGATCGTCTACCCGCGGGTGTACCCGCTCGAGGGCCTCTTCACGGACGCCGGCGGCTCGTCGGGCGAGCACGGGCCGCGCGCTGCTTCATCGCACGGCGGGCTACGACCTGCACTCGATCCGCGACCACCAGCAGGGCGAGAGCCTGCGGCGCGTGCACTGGCGCTCGACGGCGAAGCGGCGGAAGCTGATGGTGAAGGAGCTCCAGGACACGCCCCGCGACGAGGCATCGGTGCTGCTCGACTGCGACGCCGCACGCCGTCGCAGGCGAGGTCGCCCGAATCGAGCGTTCGACTACCAGGTGCGGGCTGCGGCGTCGCTCCTGCACCGGCTGGTCGAGTCCGGCCAGCGCAGCTCGCTCGTGATCCACGGCGCCCACGCAGCACGCCGCGTCCGGGTCGGAGAGCGGCGGACAGTGGCCGACGGCGCTCGGCGCGCTCGCCGGCGCCCAGCCCGACCGCGCCGCGGTCGCTCGCGACGGCCTCGCCGAGAGCGCGCCACGGCCCCGACCAGGGTCGACGCCGCGCGCGTGTACGTCGTGACGGCGGCCATGTCGGCGCTGCTCGCCGAACGGGTGCTCGGGCTGCGCTCGTCGCAGCGCGACGTCGGCGGTCGTGTGGGTCGATGCGCCCGACTTCGCGGCCGAAACGGCGCCGATACGGCCCAGAGTGCGGCGGCGCTTCGCCTGACCCGTTCCGGTGTCGCCGATGGCCCGGATCAGGCTCGGCGACGATGTCGGCCGGGCGCTTTCGGCGCCCACGCTCCGGCTGGTGGTGGCCAGTGCCTGACCGCCGGATGGGCGCTGCGATCGTGGCCATGGCGATGATCCTCTACGGCGGCGCCCACTGGGCGCGGATGGAGAGCCCGACACTCGCGTTCTCATGGATCGTCGCCCTCGCGGGGCTCGCGATCGTCCCCGCGCTCGTCTCGTGGCACGGCCGGCCCCGGCTGGCGTGGCTCGTTGCGCTCCCGGCGGTGAGCGTCGTCGCCATCGGGCTCGTCACAGGGCTGTGGCCGTGGCAGTCGCATCACGGCGTCTATCCACGCGCCGTGAGCGGCATCCTCGACGACGGCGCGCACGACTGGTTCACGGCCCACACGCCCTTCGACGCGGGCCGCTTCGTGGCGGTCGACCGCGATCTCAAGCTGGCGTTCTTCGCGCTGGCCGCAATCCTGGCCTGGACGCTCATCTGCCGCGCATGGGCGCTGGCCGCCGTCGCGGTCGGGTTCCTGCTGTTCGCGCTCCCGAGCACGGTGCTCGACCTGTCGGCCGGGGGTATCCGCGCGGCGCTCTTCCTCTTCCTGGCGCTCGCCGCGCTCTATGTCACCGGTGAGCGCCTCCAGCGATCGGGCGCCGCACCGCAGGCTGCCCTCCTCGGCGTCGGGGCCGTCGTCGCCGGGCTGATCGTCGGCGGAGCGCCGGGCGTCAGCAAGGACGCCTTCCTCGGGTGGCAGAAGTGGGATCCGCTCGCGAAGCCCGCCAAGCAGGTCAACGTCCAGTACGTGTGGGACCAGACCTACAAGCCGCTTCACTGGCCCAAGAAGAAGACCGTGGTGATGGAGGTCAACTCGCCGATCCCGCTCTACTGGAAGGCGGCGGTGCTGACGACGTTCAGCGACGATCGCTGGACCGAGGGCGGAGGGTCGATCCCGATTGCGAACCAGGTGGGCGGCTCGTACCTCGTTCCGCCCGGGCTGCTGCCGCCGAACGTGGTCACCGCGAGCCTGATCGACTCCGTGAAGATCAGCGTGAAGGTCGACGCTCTGGCCGACCCGCACCTGATCGGCACCGGCCAGGCGATGCGCTGGGTGCTCCCGTCCGATCTGCGCTCCTACGTCCAGACGGACGGCAGCGTCACGACGACCACGGTGCCGAAGCGCGGCGCGACCTACTCCGAGACCGCCTACACGCCGAACCCCTCGCCGACCGACCTCGCGTCGACGGGCACCGCATACCCGCCCGAGGTCGCCTCCGGCATCACGGTCGGCGGGGCCCTGATCCCGCCGTTCGGCTCGGGGCAGCCTCCGCTCGGCACGCCCGTTCCCGCCGACTACCTGGCCGCGTCGAACCGGGTGTGGCGGGCGTCGGGCGCGAACGAGGCCAAGACCCCGTTCACGGCCGCGTTCCTGGTCGAGCACTACCTCCGCTCGCCGCCGTTCTCGTACGACCTCACGCCCGGGCTCAAGAAGGGCGTCCCGCCGCTCGTCGACTTCATGGCCCGCCGCCACCGCGGCTACTGCCAGATGTTCTCGGGCTCGATGGCGCTGGTGCTTCGGCTGCACGGGATCCCGGCGCGAGTCGCCGTCGGATTCACAACGGGAAGGCCGCCGAAGAAGGCCGGCGATCCGTACCAGATCGTCGACAGGAACGCCCATGCATGGGTCGAGGTCTTCTTCCCGGGGTACGGGTGGATGCCGTTCGAGCCGACTCCGACGCGCACGCTCACCGAGGGGTACTCCTCGTCGAGCGTGGCGTTCGCGAAGGCCACCACCGGACAGGGCCGCTCGAACCTTCCGCCGGATGCCTTGGCTGCGCTGAACCTGCTTCGCAAGAAGGGCGAGATCCAGGGCGACGGCAAGCCGAACCTCACCGATCCCCTGTTCAAGCAGGCCCACGGCGACCTCGGCCGGAGCGGCGAGCTCGGGCCCGTGGCCCCCTTCGTCGATCGGTCGCAGGGGAGTGGCCAGTTCGTGCGGTGGGCGTTCTCGGTCGCGGTGATCGTGCTCATCGGCGTCATCTTGTTCAAGGTCTTCGCCGCCCGCTGGCGCTACCTGCGGCGCGGGCCGCGCGCCCAGGCGGCGGCCGCCTACCACGATCTGGCGACGTTCGTGGGCGACCAGGGGGTCCCGGTGCGGCCGGGGTTCACCTTCGAGGACCTGGCCGACCGGGTCGAGCACACCTTCGGCGTGCCGACCACGGCATTTGCCCTTGCCGCGAGCCGCGCCCGGTACGCGCCGATCGGACGCGCCCGCGCGGCCGAAGCGGAGATGCGGCGCGAGCTGCGCGGCGTGAAGCGAGGGGTGCGCGAGCGGCTGAGCTCCCGGGAGCGGGCGGCCGGCGCCGTCCGCCTGCGCTCCGTGCTTTCCGCAGCCGCAAGGCGGGAATAGGCTGGGAGTCGGCTCATCGCCGGGGGCAGCGGGCCGATGATTCGATGATGGAGAGCGAGGACACCTACTCCCTGTTCCAGCGCGGCCGAGCCCACATGCAGGCGGGCGACAACGCGCAGGCCACCGTCTCGCTCGAGAAGGCCAAGCGGCGCGAGCCCGACAAGGCCTCGATCCGCGAGGCGCTCGGCGTCGCCTACCTGCGGCTGCACCGCTACTCCGAGGCCGCCGCCGAGTTCGAGCACATCCTCGACTCCGCACCCGCGAACCACTACGCCCACTACTGCCTCGGCCGGTGCCTGGTGCGGATGGGCCAAACCTCCAAGGCGGCCGGCCACTACAAGATGGCGGCCTGGCTACGGCCCGAGGTGACGTACTACCAGGAAGCGCTCGCCTCACTCCAGTAACGCAACATCGGGGTCAGACCCCAATGTTGCACGTCAGTCGCGGATCACCCAGAAGAGCGCGGCCGGGCGCTGGCCGATGTTGCGCCAGCCCGAGATGCCCGAGCGGTCCGCGAGGAGCGCCTCGCCCTGGCGGAGCACCGGACGGCCCGCCGTCGTCATCACCTGGACGAGCCCGCCGATCACCGCCACGACCTCGACGCCCTTGTGAGGCACCTGCGGCGACGCGTCGGCGCCGGGCGCCAGGCGCACGAGATAGACGCGCATGCCCGTCTCGGGGTCGTCGAGGAGCGGGATCGGCATGCCGGTGGGCTGCGCCGCGGGATCGTCGCGGCGGCCGAGGCGGTATCCGGGCGCGACCTCGCCCCGGAGCAGCTCGTCGACCGTGATGCCGAGCCCGGCAGTCAGCTCGAGCAGCGTCTCGAGCGAGAGCCCACGCTGGCCGCGCTCGGCCTGCGAGATCGCGCTCGCCGACACCCCGGCCAGGCGGGCGAGGTCGGCCTGCGAGAGGCCGCGCTGGAGCCGGACGGCCCGCAGCGCCGTCCCGAGCCTCGCCGCCGCAGGCGCCCGCTCGAGCGCCGGCCGGCCGTCCGTGCCGATCCGGCAGCGGTAGACGCTGCCCTGAACGCCCACGGGGCGTCCCTCGGCCTTGGCGATCCGAAGCCGGCCGTCGCGGACGACGATGATGCACTGCGTCACGTCCTCGACCGCCCGCCGCACGGGCTCGAGCCGCTCGCCCTGGGAGAGCGACCAGTAGGCGATCGCGCCCACCTCGAGCAGCATCGGGCAGCAGCGGACGAAGAAGCGGCGGGCGCCGTCGACGCCCCAACGGTCGGCCATCGTGTCGAGCGAGTCGAAGACCAGCAGATTGCGCCGATCGGGCCGGCATGACCGCCGGACGGCGTCCAGGAGCGGCGCGGGGCGGTCGAGCGGGCCGCCGGCCGCGGCGTCGATCGCCTCGAGCCCGGCAACGGCGGCGTCGCCGAGCCGGACGTGTGCTGCATAGTCGTACGTCGCGGCCTCGCCGACGATCGCGTCGACGAACGGCGCGGCGTCGTCGCCGTCTGATTGCCAGACGACGTTGTCGCCCCAGTACAGGCCGTCGAGCGCCTCGTCCAGGTCGGGGAGGCCGGTGCTCGGCCCGGAGGTGTGAAGCCCTGCTTGCGGCATCGCAACCGCGGGCGAGTCTATCAAGCGTCGCTGTCGAATACTCGAAATGCCACGATCAGCGCTTTATCGTGGGATGCCGATGCAGAGCGTAATCCTGACCCTCGACGGCGCCGTTGCAGATCGCGCCCTCCCGATCGTTCGCGAGACGGCGCGCCGCCACGGCGCGAGCGTCGTCCTGGTGCACCTCGGCGAGGCGACGAGCGAGCTCCACGCCCTGGTCGCGGCCCTCCGCGACGAGGGGATCGCGGCCGAGCTCGAGCTCCACACGGGATCGCCGCGGGCTGCCGCCGACGTCGTGGCCGAGGTGGCCCGACGCCGCGGCGGCGGGCTGATCGTGGTCGCCACCGGCAGGCCGCCTCAGACCGACGCGGCGCCCGCAACCGGCCTCACGCGCCTTCTGCTCCGAGCGGCGCCTTGTCCGGTCGTGGCCGTTCCGGCCGCCGCATAGCGGCCTACGGGCTCTCCAGCCAGATCGTGACGGGGCCGTCGTTCACGAGCGCCACCTGCATGTGTGCGCCGAACCTGCCCTGCTCGACCGGCACGCCCAGGTCGCGGAGGGCGGCGGCGAACGCGTCGACGAGCGCATCCGCCTCGTCGGGCGGCGCCGCGGCCGTGAACCCGGGCCGGTTGCCGCGCGACGCGTCGCCGTAGAGCGTGAACTGTGAGACCGCGAGCACCGCGCCGCCCGTGTCGAGCACAGAGCGGTTCATCCGGCCGTCGTCATCGGGCAGCACCCTGAGCCGCGCCACCTTCCCGGCCATCCAGGCGGCGTCGTCGGCCGTGTCGCCGGCCCCCGCGGCGACGAGGACGAGCAGCCCCCCGGCGATCGCGGCGATGGTCTCGCCGGCCACGTCGACCGACGCCTCGGAAACCCGCTGAACAAGCGCGCGCACGGCCCCGGAGTTTCTCACCATACGGGATCCGCTGCTAGACTTCGAGCCAGATCGAGACGTCTAGGTTGGTCGTCGAGGTGGGTGCGAACCCGCCTCTTTTTTCGCCTTCAATGAACCCCACAACACGCATTCAGCATGAGATCGAGTCGACTCTGGCAACCCGTGTGCCGGATGTCGAAGTCGTGCTCGCAGAGCGGCCGTCGCCCGGCCAGCTGCGGGTCGTCATCGACCGCCCGGGGGGCGTCGACCTCGAACTGTGCGAGCGCGTGACCCGCGAGCTCGCGCCGCTCCGGGAGCAGTACGCGCTCGAGGTGTCGTCGCCGGGGCTCGACCGCCCGCTGGTGAAGCCCGGCCACTACCGCCGCGCCGTCGGCGAGCGCGTGGCCGTGCGCACCGACGCGCCCATCGACGGCCGCCGCCGGTTCGACGGCGAGCTGCGATCGGCCGACGACGACGGAATCGAGATCGATCAGGACGGGGACGCCGTCCGGATCCGCTACGCCGACATCCGGCGCAGCCACGTGGTCTACGACCCAGCAGGAGGAAGGCCGTGAGCAAGGAGATCCTGGAGGGCGTACGCCTCGTCGAGAAGGAGAAGGGCATCGAGCCCGGCACGCTGCTCGCAGCCATCGAGGACGCGCTGCTCGCCGCCTACCGCAAGATGCCCGATGCGCGCCATCCCGTGCGCGTCGACCTCGACCGCGAGACGCTCGACTTCACCGCATGGTCCGTCACGCCGCAGGCGTGGGACGCCTACCTCGAGGCCCATCCGCACCACCAGATCCTCGCGGAGGCGCCCCAGGACGAGACCGAGGTCGTCTCCGCAACCGACGAGCCGGCCACCGACGAGGAGCCCGAGCCGGAGCCCGAGATCGAGTGGGACTGGTTCGGCGACGACGTGCTCGTCGACGTCACGCCCGAGAATTTCAGCCGCATCGCCGGCCAGACGGCCAAGCAGGTGCTCCGGCAGCGCATCAACGAGGCCGAGCGCTCGATGATGTACGACGAGTACGCCGACCGCGTCGGCGAGATCGTCACCGGGATCGTCCAGCAGGACGACCACCGCTACGCATTCGTCGACCTCGGCCGGATGGAGGCCATCCTGCCGGGCTCCGAGAAGGTCCCCGGCGAGCGCTACGAGCAGGGCAGCCGCATCAAGGCCGTCATCATCGAGGTCCGCTCGGAGGGCAAGGGCCCGCAGGTCGTCCTGTCGCGCCGCTCCGACGAGCTGATCCGCCAGCTGTTCGAGCTCGAGGTGCCCGAGATCGCCGACGGCCTGGTCGAGATCCGCGCCGTCGCCCGCGAGCCCGGCTACCGGGCCAAGATCGCGGTCGAGTCGAAGACCCAGGGCGTCGATCCGGTCGGCGCGTGCGTCGGCCCGCGCGGCTCGCGCGTGCGCATGGTCGTCTCGGAGCTGCGCGGCGAGAAGATCGACATCATCCCGTGGAACGACGAGCCGGCCCGGTTCGTCGCCAAGGCCCTCGCACCCGCCAAGGTGCGCGAGGTGTACGTCGACGACGAGCACCGCCAGGCGACGGTCGTCGTGCCCGACGGCGAGCTCTCGCTCGCGATCGGGAAGGAGGGCCTGAACGCGCGGCTCGCCCACCGGCTCACGGGGTGGCGGATCGACATCGTGTCCGAGACGGAGTACTACGCCGAGGAGGCCGACTCGACCTACACCGGCGTGGACGCGGCCGACGAGGACGAGTTCCCCGGCCGCTGCGTCGCCGTCACGTCGTCCGGCAAGCGGTGCCCCAACCAGGCCCTCGACGGAAGCCGCTATTGCGGCGTCCCAGCTCACAGGGAGCTGGCAGCTGCCGAGGAGGCGGCTCGGTAGTCGGCCGCCCGCCCGTCCGCCAGTGCGCCGGCTGCGGCAGGCGCAGCCCGCAGTCGGGACTTGTCCGGCTGTGCGCGGTGGGTGGGGCGGTTGTAATCGATCGTGAGCGGCGCCTCGGAGGACGAGGCGTGTACCTCTGCCCGAGCGCCGCGTGCGCGGGCCAGGCCCGGCGGCGGGGCGCTCTCGCGAGAAGGCTAAAATGCTCGCTCACTCTGCCCGCCGACCTGGCGGAGCAGGTGCGCATGGAGCGGCCGGAGGGCCGCGTGGAAGGATTGACGTAGTGGCGAAGAAGACGGTCGAACCGGAGAAGCCCAAGGAGACTGAGAAGGCCGCGGCCGAAACGCCGGCCGAGCCCGCCGCCGAGCCGTCCGTGCCCGACGTCGTCGACGACGACGAGGCGCGGCGCGTCTACGGCGAGAAGGCCGCCGCCCCGCAGGCGGACGCAGGCCAGCCCAGCCGCCATGCCCGCCCGCAGCGGGGGGCATCGCCGCGGGGCCGCCGCCGGGTCGTGATCGACGCCCAGGCCGGCCGTCGTCCGGGGCAGCGCCGCGAGCGCGGCGCACCGCGCCAGGAGCAGCGCCGCGAGCCGGAGGTGCCGACCGGTCCCGTCAAGGTCCCGTCCGGGATCACCGTCAAGGACCTCGCCGAGAAGCTCGGAGTCTCGCCGGCGAAGATCATCACGCTCCTCATGGCGGCGAACGAGATGGTGCAGATCACGCAGTCGCTGAGCGATGAGGCTGTCGAGTTGATCGCCGGCGAGCTCGAGCGCGAGATCACGATCAGCCATGCGGCCGACGAGGAGGCCGAGGAGGTCACGTTCGAGGACTCCGCCGACGAGCTCAAGGACCGGCCGCCGGTCGTCACGATCATGGGCCACGTCGACCACGGAAAGACCACGCTCCTCGACGCCATTCGCGAGTCGGCGGTCGTCGACACCGAGGCCGGCGGCATCACCCAGCACATCGGCGCATACCAGGTCGACGTGCCGGACGGCCGCAAGGTGACGTTCCTCGACACGCCGGGCCACGAGGCCTTCACCGCCATGCGCGCCCGCGGCGCGAAGGCGACGGACGTCGCCGTGCTGGTCGTCGCCGCCGACGACGGCGTCATGCCGCAGACCGTCGAGGCGATCGACCACGCCAAGGCCGCTCAGGTACCGATCGTGGTCGCCGTGAACAAGATCGACCGGCCCGACGCGAACCCGGAGCGGGTGCGGTCGGAGCTTGCAAACCACGGCCTCCAGCCCGAGGAGTGGGGTGGGGACACGATCTTCGAGGACGTCTCGGCGAAGGCCAAGTCGAACCTCGACGGGCTCCTGAAGTCGATCCTCCTCCAGGCGGACGTGCTCGAGCTCAAGGCGAACCCGGATGCGGAGGCCTCCGGCGTGATCATCGAGTCGCGCCTCGACGTCGGCCGCGGCCCCGTCGCCACCATGCTCGTCCAGCGCGGCACCCTGCGTGTCGGCGAGGCGATCGTGGCCGGCGACGCCTGGGGCAAGGTGAAGGCCCTGAACGACCACAACGGCAAGCGGGTGCGCGAGGCCGGGCCGGGCGTGCCCGTCGAGATCCTCGGCTTCGACCGGCCGCCGCCTGCGGGCGAGGTCGCGCGGGTCGTCGAGAACGAGCGGGTTGCCCGCCAGACCGCTCAGCAGCGCGCCCAGCGCGTGCGCGCCGAGCAGCTCGCGAAGCGGACGTCGTCGGTGAGCCTCGAGGACCTGTTCTCGCAGATGCAGGAGGGCGGGATCCAGGAGCTTGCGCTCATCATCAAGGCCGACGTGCAGGGCTCGGTCGAGGCGGCGGTGGACGAGATCGCAAAGATCCGCCACGACGAGGTGTCGGTCCGGGTGATCCACTCGGGCGTCGGCGGGATCGTGGCCTCGGACATCATGCTCGCCGCCGCGTCGAACGCGATCGTGGTCGGCTTCAACGTCCGCCCGAACGCCGAGGCGAAGGCGCTGGCCGAGCGCGAGGGCGTCGACATCCGCACCTACCGCGTGATCTACAAGCTGACCGAGGACATCCAGCAGGCGCTGCTCGGCATGCTGGCCCCCGAGCAGGTCGAGGAGGTGCTTGGCGAGGCCGAGGTGCGCCAGATCTTCCGTGCGTCCCGGATCGGCACGATCGCCGGGTGCATGGTCACGCAGGGCGTCATCCAGCGCGGTGCGCAGGTGCGCGTCGTCCGCGACGGCACGATCGTCCACGACGGCCGGATCGACACGCTGAAGCGCTTCCAGGACGACGCGCGCGAGGTGGCGCAGGGCTTCGAGTGCGGCCTGACGCTCGAGAACTTCAACGACATCAAGGAAGGCGACGTCCTCGAGGTCTATGCCGTCAAGGAGGTCGCGCGCACCGCGTGACGCACGGTCCGGGCGCCGCGACGCTCCAGCTCGTGGGCGGACCGACCGCCCTCATCGACTACGGCGGGCTTCGCGCCCTGACCGACCCGACGTTCGATCCGCCGGGCGCGTACGAAAGCTCCGGGACGCCGGTCGTGCTCACGAAGCTCGCGGGCCTCGCGGTCGCCGCCGTCGACATCGGCCGGATCGACGTCGTCCTGATCTCGCACGACCATCATGTCGACAACCTCGACGCAGCCGGCCGCGAGCTCCTGCCGGGCGCCGGGCGCGTCCTCACGACGACGGCCGGCGCCGAGCGTCTGGGAGAGGGCGCGTTTGCCGATGCGGGCCTCTCCGGCCGCCTGCGCCCGATCGCGCCGGGCAAGACGATCGACCTGGTCTGAGCCGGCTACGCCAGCGTGTCGAAGAGGGCGCCGGTCGACTCGTCGATCGCGTGCAGCACCTGGGCGTTCGCCTGGACGGCCAGCGGCTGCCACGTCGACTCGACGAGCGCATCGACGTCGAAGGGATCCTGGGCGATCCGGTCGGCGTCGTCGTCCAGCCGGCGCTGCGCGGCGCGGATGCCCGAGAGCGCCGAGGAGTACGGGTTGGTGGCGCCAATCTGCATCTCAGTCACACGATGGCGCACGCGCTACGGTTTGTCCATGTCGTCGGGGTTCGTGGGCATCCTCACGTTTGACCTGCACATGCCCGACGGAGCGTCGCTCAAGGGCAAGCGGCGGCACCTGCTCCACACCAAAGCGCAGCTCGAGCGCCGGTTCGGCGCGTCGGTCGCCGAGGTCGACCTGCACGAGCTGTGGCAGCGCTCGCGGCTCACAATGGCCGTCGTCAGGCGCGACCACTCTGCGGCCCGCCAGGCCCTGGAGGACGCCGAGCGCTACCTCTCGGCCCAGGAGTACGAGCTCGTCGCCTGCACGCGCACCGTCATGAGCCCGGAGGACGACCTGTGAGCGATCGCATGCGGAAGGTGAACGAGGCGCTCCGCCATGTGCTCGCCGACGGCGTCGAGAGCCTTGCCGACCCCGGGCTCGGCTTCGTGACGGTCACGGCCGTCAGGGCATCGACCGACCTCGGCCACGCCGAGGTCTACGTCAGCATCCTGGGCACGCAGAAGCGGCGCAGATCGGGCATGCGGGCACTGGATCGGGCCCATGGAGTGCTCCAGCGCCGTGTTGCAAAGGAGCTTCACCTGAAGCGCACTCCGCAGCTTTCCTTCCACTATGATGAGACTCTCGACCAAGCGATGCGGCTGAACGAGATCATGGCCCAGGATCCTCCCGCACCGGTCGAGCCCGACCCCGAATGACCGACATCGCGCCCGAAAGCGACGTGCACGCGGCTGTCGCAGCCCTCGCTGCGGCCGACCGCGTCGTGATCGCGACCCACGAGAACCCCGACGGCGACGCGATCGGCTCGATGACCGCCGCGGCGGCGGGCCTGCGCCAGCTCGGCAAAGAGGTGCGCATGTACCTCGAGCCGGCGTCGACGATCCCGCATGAGGTCAGCTTCCTCGACACCGACGGTCTGGAGCGCGACATCGACCCGGCCGAGATCGAGGGGTGGACGCTTCTCGTCGTCGACTGCGGCAACGAGCGCCGGCTCGGCGAGATCCACGAAGCGCTCCGGTCGAGCGCCGGCTGCGTCGTCGACGTCGACCACCACCACGACAACAGCCGCTTCGGCGACGTGAACGTCGTCGACGGTCACGCGTCGTCGACGGCCGAGATCCTGGCGCGGATCTTCGACGGCCTCGACGTCGAGATCACGCCTCAGATCGCGGAGGCGCTCTACGTCGGCCTCGTCACCGACACCGGCCGGTTCCAGTACCGCACGACGAGCCCCGACGCGCTGCGGCTCGCCGCGCGGCTGGTCGAGGCCGGCACCGACGTCCACAAGGTCTTCGAGCGCGTGTTCGAGTCGGTCCAGTTCGGCAAGCTGTCGCTGCTCGGGCGGGTGATCGAGCACACGGTGCCCTACTACGGCGGGCGCCTGCTCGTCTCCCACGTGAGCCGCGAGGATCTTGCGCTCGTCGAGGGCGACGAGGCCGACCACCGAGGGGCTGATCGACCACCTCCGCGCGGTCGAGGGCGTCCAGGTCGCCGGCCTCATCCGCGAGCAGGTCCCGCTCCCCGACGGGACGATCACCCCGAACCGGGTCTCGCTCCGGTCGCGCGGGCTCATCGACGTCTCGCAGATCGCCCGTAAGTCCGCGGGCGGAGGCCACAAGCAGGCCGCGGGCTTCTCGCATCCCGGCAGCGTCGACGAGATCCGCGAGTTCATCGTCGCCGAGGTCGCAGCCCAGCTGGAAGAGCCTGCGGCCTGACCGGCCGATGACGCAGCTCACCGGCCTCGTTCTCGTCGACAAGCCCGCCGGGCCGAGCTCGTTCGGCGTCCTGCGGTCGCTGCGGCCGGCCCTCGGGCCGAAGCTGGGCCACGCCGGTACGCTCGACCCGTTCGCCACGGGGCTCCTGCTCGTCCTCGCCGGCCGCGCCACCCGCCTGGCCACGTATCTCTCGGGGCTCGACAAGCGCTACGAGGCCGTCGTCCAGTTCGGGGCTCGCTCGACGACGCTTGACCCGGAGGGAGCGCTCGAGCCGACCGGCGCAACGACGGATGCGGACGCGGTCATCGGAGCCGCGGGCGGCATGACCGGGGACCTGCTCCAGGCGGTGCCGGCCGCGTCGGCGGTCAAGATCGACGGCCGGCGCTCGTACGCCCGCATGCGCGCCGGGGAGGCGGTGGCGGCGCCACCACGGCCCGTGCGGATCGACCGGCTCACGGTCGGCGGGTTCGACGAGGAGACCCAGCGCGCGACGATCGCCGTCGAGTGCTCGAAGGGCACCTACGTCCGCCAGATCGCCGCGGATCTCGGCGAGGCGACCGGTGCCGGGGCGTACTGCCTCGAGCTCCGCCGCACCGGAGTGGGCGCGTTCGACATCTCAGCCGCCGGATCGCCCGCCGCGGTCCTGGCGGAGCCTGAGGGAGCGTGGTTCCTGGCGCCGGGAGCGTCCCTTCCGCACCTTCCCGTCCGCGATCTCTCGTCCCTCGAGGCCGAAGACGTCCGCCACGGCCGCGGCCTCGAGCCGCGCGGCGAGACGGGCCCGGTACGGCTCGTGACCGGGGAAGAGCTCCTGGCCATCGGCGAGCCGCGTGAGGGCCGCCTGCGACCCGTGGTGGTGCTCGGGTGATCGTCCGCCAGAGCCTGCTCGACGTCGAGCCCATCCCGCGCGCGATCGCCATCGGCAGCTTCGACGGCGTCCACACCGGACACCAGAAGGTGATCGGATCGGCAGTAGCCGCCGGGTCGACGCGCGGCATACGCTCGGCGGTCGTCACGTTCCATCCGCACCCGCTCGAGGTGCTCCGGCCCGAGTTGGCACCGCCGGAGCTGTCGTCGCTGGCCCGCAAGGCGGCGCTCGTCGAGGAGCTCGGCCCGGACGAGCTGATCGTGATCCGCTTCGACGCGGCCTTCTCGCAGATCTCGGCGGACGACTTCGCCGATCACGTCCTCCGCGATGCGCTCGACGCGCGCCACGTGAGCGTGGGGGAGAACTTCCACTACGGCCACGGCGCGCGCGGCACGACCGAGACGCTGGCCGACGAGGGCACACGCCTCGGCTTCGACGTCGACGTGGTCCCGCTCCTTCGGGCGGGCGGCGAGCCCGTGTCGTCCTCGCGGATCCGCGGGCTCCTGGCCAGCGGCGCGGTCGAGGAGGCCGGCGACCTCCTGGGCCGTCCGCCGTGGGTCGAGGGAGCCGTCGTCCGCGGCGACGGGCGCGGGCGCGACCTGGGCTTCCCGACGGCGAACCTCTCGCCGCTGCCGCGGACGCCGCTCCCGGCCACGGGCATCTACGCGGGGAGCGCGCATCTGCCCGGCTCCGACCACATCGCGGCCATCAGCATCGGCTACAACCCGACGTTTACCGACAGCCGCGATGCCGTCCGGATCGAGGCCTACCTGCTCGATTTCGACCGCGACATCTACGGGTCGCCGATCCGGCTCCAGCTGACCCACCGGCTGCGGGACGAGCTCCGGTTCGAAAGCGTTGACGCGCTCGTCGAGCAGCTGCGTCGCGACGTCGAGCGCGCCCGCCGGCTCGCGGGCTGAGCGAGGGTCAGACCAGAGGACGACCTCGGATCCGCCCTGGGGCCGATGCGGAGGGAAGACACCGGGCTTAGCGTCCGTCGGGAGGAGAACACCTTTCGCCGATGCCAGCTCCGACCTTCACCCAGACCCCACATGGCGACGCCGCCGTCGTCCCCGCGTCCTTCGCGCTCCTGCCCATGCTGACGGTGGAGGAGAACGTCGTCCTCCCGCTCCGGCTGGCCGGGCTCGACACCGACCCGGCGTGGCTTGGAACGGTGCTGCGGACGGTCGAGCTGGACGGCTGCGCGGACAAGCGGCCCGGTGACCTCTCGCGCGGGGAGCAGCTTCGGGTCGCGCTCGCACGAGCGCTCGCGACCCGCGACGCGGCCGATGCCAGGCTCCCAGAGCGCCTCCCGGGCGATGCAGCGCGCTAGCCGAACCGTCGGCCGACCGAACGCGAATGCCCGAAGTGCCGACGTGGGGTTATCCGAACTTCACACACCTGCCGCCCGTATGGGCCGGTGGGCCGGGGCGAGCGAAGCTGCGGGAACCATGAGCCCACGCTCACTCATCACCGCCATCGGAACGCGCCTCCCGCGCGGGTGGGGCGACCTCGGCCGTCAGCTCGCGATCTTCGCGCTGCTCGACATGGCCTACGAGCTCTCGCGCACCTTCGCGGTGGGCGACCGGTCGACCGCGATTCGACACGCGCACTCGATCGTGAACACCGAGCGGAGCCTGGGCCTCTTCCACGAGCTCGACCTTCAGCAGTGGGCGCTTCACGCCCCGTCGATCGTGATGAGCGTCGCGAACTGGACGTACTTCAACTGCCAGTTCACGCTGACGTTCGGGTTCGTGCTCTTCGTCTACCTGCGCCGCAACGAGTTCTATACGCGGCTTCGGAATCTGATCGCCACCGTCAACCTGATCGGCCTGGCCGGATACATCTTCTATCCGGCGGCACCGCCCCGGATGCTGACCGACCTGGGCTTCGTCGACTCGCTGAACCAGACGGGCGTCAATCACCACTCCGGCCTGATCGCCATGCTCTCGAACCCCTACGCCGCCATGCCGTCGCTGCACACCGCGTACGCGATCACGATCGGCGCGACCGGTTTCGCCATGACGCGCAGCCGCCTCCGGTTCGCATGGGTCGGCTACCCGGCGCTGGTCGTCTTCTCGATCGTCGTGACCGCCAACCACTTCTTCCTCGACGCCATCGCCGGCGCGGGTGTGGCCGCCACCGCCTTCCTGCTCGTGTCCTCGCCGCGCATCCGCCGCGCCGCCGCCGTCGCCGCCGTCGCGGCCGTCGCAGGCCTCGCGGCGATCCGCGCCGCCCGGGTCGGCGGAACCGCATGGGGCGCGCTCGACGGCGCCGCCGTGAGCCTGATCGCCTTCGCCGTCCTGGCGAACCTGGCGTCGGTCGCGGCCAAGATCGGCGTGTGGCGCCGGACGCTGGCCGTGAGTCCCGACGGGGCCCGGATCCGGCATCGCGACCTGACTCCCGCCGTCTTCATCGGCTTCCTGGTGAACACGATCGTCCCCGCCCGGCTCGGCGAGGTCGCGAAGCTCGCGATCCTCGGCCGGCGGACGCGGGAGCGCGGCGTGGCCGTCCCGGCCGGAGCCCTGGCGGGCTCGCTGGCCGCAGAGCAGATCGTGCTGGCAGGGGCGCTCGTGCTCGTCGCCGCCGCCGGCACCGTCGCGTCGTCCTCGGCGCCGATGTGGGTGCTCGCAACGCTGGCGTCGATGTCCGCGGCCGTCGTGCTCCTGGCCGTCTCGGCCGCCCGGCTCGAGCGGGTCGCCGTCCGGCTTCCGGGCCGCGCCGGCCCGATCGCCGTCGATGCGCTCTCCCATGCGCGGGCCGCGTTCTCGGGCCGCGACCGGGGCCTCGGCGCCCTGGGACTGGGAATCGCCTCGTGGGCATTCCAGATCGCCGGCATCGTCTTCACACTCGAGGCATTCGGGCTTCCGCACTCGCTCCAGGCGGCATCCGCGGTCTTCGTGGCCTCGACCCTCGTCGGGATCGTCCCGCTCGTTCCCGGCAACGTCGGCGTCTTCTCCGCCGCGGTGGCCGCAGCGCTCGCGCCGTTCGGCGTCGGCGCGGCCGAGGCTGCTGCCTTCGGCCTCGCGCTCCAGGGCGTCGAGGCGCTGCTCAGCGTCGCAGCCGGCGGCGTCTTCCTCGCCTTCGAGGGGCTGTCGCTCGCCGATATCCGCCGCGAGGTTCGCCCGTCGAAGCCGCAGCCCGCCGTCGCGACGATCGCGACCGCGCGCAGCGAGCACCGCCCCGCCGTGCTCGCCGCTTAGGCCGCGACGGGCCGGGGCGAGAAGCCCAGGCTCTCGAGCGTGCGGCGCAGCCCGTCCTCGAGCGAGATCCTGGGCTCCCAGCCGAGGATCTCACGGGCCCGCGTGATGTCGGGCTGGCGCACCTTGGGATCGTCGGTCGGAAGGCCCTCGAACACGATCTCGCAGCCGGTGCCCGTGAGGTCGCGGATCCGCTCGGCCAGCTCGATGAGCGTCATCTCGTCGGGGTTTCCAACGTTGACGGGCAGGTGCTCGTCGCTCATCGCGAGGCGGAAGAGCCCCTCGATGAGGTCGTCGACGTAGCAGAACGACCGCGTCTGAGAGCCGTCGCCGAACACCGTGAGCGGCTTTCCCTCGCGGGCCTGGCGCAGGAACGTCGGGATCGCCCGGCCGTCGTGCTGGCGCATCCGCGGCCCGTACGTGTTGAAGATCCGCGCGATGTGGGTGTCGACGCCCTGCTGGCGGTGGTAGGCCATCGTCATCGCCTCGGCGTAGCGCTTGGCCTCGTCGTAGACGCCCCGCGGCCCGACCGGGTTCACGTTGCCCCAGTACTCCTCACGCTGGGGGTGGACCTCCGGGTCGCCGTAGACCTCCGACGTCGATGCGAGCAGGAACCGGGCCCGCTTGAACTTGGCCAGGCCGAGCGCGTTGTGGGTGCCGTACGAGCCGACCTGGAGCGTCGCGAGCGGGAGCCGGAGGTAGTCGACGGGGCTGGCCGGCGAGGCCAGGTGGAAGACCGCGTCCACGGGCTCCTCGATCGAGATGAACTCGACGCAGTTGTGGTAGCGGAAGTCGAACGCTTCTCCGCGCAGCGACTCGATGTTCTCGAGGCTGCCGGTGTCGAGGTTGTCGAGGCAGATGACGTGCCAGTCGCGAGCCAGCAGGTACTCGCACAGGTGCGACCCCAGGAAGCCGGCTCCGCCGGTGACGACCGCAGTGCTCACGACGCGGGCTAGCGTAACTGACCATGCCCGAGCCAAGCGCCGGAACCGACGTCATCCTCGAAACCGAGCGGCTTCTGCTGCGACGGCTGCGCGAGTCCGACCTCGACGCGCTGGCAGCGATCTACGCCGATCCCGCCGTGACCCGGTTCCTCGGCGGACCGCGGACGCGCGAGGACACCCGCACCCGGCTCGGCTGGATGATCGCGGCCACCGACGAGCAGGGATTTGGCCTGTGGGCGACGACTCTCCGCGCAGACGGGACGCTCATCGGCCGGTGCGGGATCCTCGTCCAGGACGTTGAGGGCACGCTTGAGCACGAGATCGCCTATCTGCTCGGGTCGGAGTGGTGGGGGAGCGGCTACGCGACCGAGGCAGCGGCGGCGATCCGTGACCACGCCCGGGCGCGGCTGGGCTTCGACCGGCTGATCTCGCTGATCGACCCCGAGAACGCCGCCTCCAAGGCTGTGGCCCTGCGGATCGGGATGCACCACGAGCGCGACCTGGTCTTCGAAGGGCATCCGACGGCGCTCTTCGCCTGCAACATCGGGGTCTGACCCCGATGTTGCGCCCAGGCCGATGACCCGCTCCTGCTACTGTCCTGGCTGGCCTCACCGCGGACGCACGCGTCTTGCCCGCGTGCGTCTGGGATGCAGGCGCCTCGACACTACGGCAAGGAGGATGGGCGCATGCCGCTCACCCAGGACCAGAAGACCGAGCTGATCCAGAAGTTCGGAGCGAACGAGAAAGACACGGGCTCGACCAAGGTCCAGGTCGCCCTTCTCACGACGCGGATCAGCGAGCTCACCGAGCACCTCAAGGTGCACAAGCACGACCACCATTCCCGGCGCGGCCTGCTCAAGCTGGTCGGCCGGCGGCGGCGGCTGCTGAATTACCTGCAGAGGCACGATCTGGAGGGCTACCGGGCACTCATCAAGGAGCTGGGCCTGCGCCGGTAGGCGGGCCGAGGAAGAGAGACAGGAAAATGAGCATTGCAGTAGAGCCCGAGGCCACCCGCCTCACCGCCACGATCGGCGACAAGGAGATCTCGTTCGAGACCGGAGCCGTCGCGAAGCAGGCCCACGGCGCGGTGCTGGTGCGCCAGGAGGGCACGGTCGTCCTCGCGACCGCCGTCGGCCGCACCGAGGGGCGCGAGGGGGCGGACTTCTTCCCGCTCACCGTCGACGTCGAGGAGAAGATGTACGCGGCCGGCAAGATCCCCGGCGGCTTCTTCAAGCGCGAGGGCCGAGCCGGCGAGAAGGCGATCCTGACCGCGCGGATGGTCGACCGGCCGATCCGGCCGCTCTGGCCGAAGGGCTACAAGAACGAGGTCCAGATCATCGTGACCACGTTCTCGGCCGACCAGGTGCACCCGCACGACATCCTGGCGATCAACGGCTCGTCGGCGGCGCTCATGCTGTCGCCGATGCCGTTCCTCGGCCCGGTGGGCGCGGTTCGCATCGGCCGGATCGAGGGCACCCTGGCCGTGAACCCGACGCTGCCCGACCTGAAGGAGTCCACGCTCGACCTCATCGTCTGCGGCACCCCCGAGGCGATCACCATGGTCGAGGCGGGCGCCCAGGAGGTCTCCGAAGAGGATCTGATCGAGGCGCTCGAGATGGCACACGCCGAGATCAAGAAGCTCTGCCAGCTCCAGATCGAGCTGGCCGCCAAGGCCGGCCTGCCCAAGTGGGCCGACGGCGCCGTCACCGAGTCGCTGCGCGGCAAGCACGCCGCCGCGCTGCAGTCGGCCATCTCCGCGGGCGGGCTCGGCGCCCTGCCAGGTGCCGCCGAGGCGGTCCTCGCGGCCGAGACGCCGGCGATCAGCGGTGCCTCGACGGAATCCGACGTCCTGCATCGCCAGCGGGTGCAGTTCGCAGTCGCCCAGCTCGCCAGCGAGGCTCGCGACGCCGCCGTCTACCCGGCGGTGAAGTCCCAGTTCGGCGATGCCGTGAAGGCGCTGACCGACGCCGAGCAGGACTCGAAGGAGCTGAAGTCGGCCAAGCGCCACGCGCTCATCGAGCAGATCGCCGACTCGATCGACCTGCCCTTCCCGGCCCGCGGCGACGCGGGCGAGGGTGGCGGGCCGCTCGACCCGGCCGCCCGTGCAGCCGTGGTGGCCGCGACCGACCGGCTCTACAAGGAGACGGTCCGCACCAAGATCGCGGTCGAGAAGCGCCGGCCCGACGGGCGCTCCGAGAGCGAGATCCGGCTCGATCACCTCCTCGGTCAGCGTCATGCCGCGCACGCACGGCTCGGCGCTCTTCACCCGCGGCCAGACGCAGGCGCTCACGCTCTGCACGCTCGGCACGGCGAAGGAGGAGCAGCGGATCGACGACCTCTCCCTCGACGAGACCAAGCGCTACATCCACCACTACAACTTCCCGCCCTACAGCGTCGGAGAGACCGGCTTCATGCGCGGCCCCAAGCGGCGCGACATCGGCCACGGAGCGCTCGCCGAGCGCGCGCTCGTGCCCGTGATCCCGTCCGCCGCCGACTTCCCGTACACGCTCAGGCTCGTCTCCGAGATCCTCGAGTCGAACGGGTCGTCGTCGATGGCGTCGGTGTGCGGCTCGACGCTCTCGCTGATGGACGCCGGCGTGCCGATCACCGCTCCGGTGGCCGGCATCGCGATGGGGCTCATCAAGGAGGGCGACTCCTACACGATCCTGACCGACATCCAGGGCGCCGAGGATCACCTCGGTGACATGGACTTCAAGGTCGCGGGCACCGAGGCGGGCGTGACGGCCCTCCAGATGGACATCAAGATCACCGGCGTCACGACCGAGATCCTGCGGTCGGCGCTGGCCCAGGCCCGCGATGCGCGGCTGCACATCCTCGCCAAGATGCGCGAGGCGATCTCGGAGCCGCGGACGGAGCTCGCCGCGCACGCACCGCGCATCACGTCGACCAAGATCGCGCCCGACTTCATCGGCATGGTCATCGGCAAGGGCGGCGAGACCATCCGCTCGCTCGAGGCCGACTACGAGGTGCAGATCGACATCGAGGAAGACGGGACGATCCGCATCTACGGCACGAACGGCGAGCTCGCCGAGCAGGCCCGGCAGACGATCGAGGCGATGACCAAGGAGGTCGAGGTCGGTGACGAGTACACCGGCAAGATCGTCAAGATCACCGACTTCGGGGCGTTCGTCGAGCTGCGCAAGGGCGTCGACGGCCTGTTGCACGTGAGCCGCATCCTGCCGCAGGGCAACCGGCTCCAGTCCGCCGCGCAGGTGCTCGACCGCGGCGACCAGGTGCGCGTCGTCGTCGTCGAGGTCGACAAGGAGCGGGGCCGGATCGGCCTCACCCTCGTCGCGAAGATCGACGGCGAGAACGAGGTCCTGCCCGCAGGAGCTCGTGGAGGTGGCCGAGAACACGCCGGCGCCTCCCCGCGAGGAGCGTCCGCCGCGCGACCGCGATCGCGGTGGCCGCGACCGCGGCCGGGGCGGCCGCCGCTAGCGCAATACCGGGGTCAGGCACGCAATTGCGTGCCTGACCCTGCGATTGCAGGCTCGTGGGCGCGGCGTACACCATCGACATCCATCTCGGCCCGGCCGATCTCGAGGCCGCGATGCGCGAGGACGTGCGGCGCGGGCTCACGGCGACGCCGAAGTTCCTGCCGCCCAAGTGGCACTACGACGCCCGCGGATCGGCGCTCTTCGACGCAATCACGCGCCTGCCCGAGTACTACCTGACGCGCTGTGAGCGGGCGATCCTCGATGCGCACGCGGCCGACATCGCCACGGCCGCCGGCGCCGACACGCTGATCGAGCTGGGCTCGGGGACGAGCGCCAAGACGCGCCTCCTGCTCTCGGCCATGTCGGAGGCCGGGACGCTCGAGCGGTTCGTCCCCTTCGACGTCGACGAGGAGACGCTGCGCGCAGCGGCGGCCGCGATCGGCGAGGAGTATCCCGGGATCCGGGTGCACGCCGTGGTCGGAGACTTCGAACGCCATCTGGCGATGCTCCCCGGCGGCGGGACCCGGATGGTCGCGTTCCTGGGGAGCACGATCGGGAACCTGACGCCCGCGGTGAGGGCGCAGTTCCTCGCCGACCTGGCCGGGGCGCTCATCCCCGGCGACATGCTGCTCCTCGGCGTCGACCTCGTGAAGTCGCCCGACCGGATCCTGCAGGCGTACGACGACCCGGGCGGCGTCACGGCGGAGTTCTCGCGCAACGTCCTGCGCGTCGTGAACCGGCGGCTCGATGCCGATTTCGATCCCGACGCGTTCGACCACGTGCCTCGCTGGAGCGCAGCCGACGAGTGGGTCGACATCCGGCTTCGGGCCCGGTCGGCGCCAGGTTGTGACCATCGCGGATCTCGACCTCCGGGTCGACCTCGCCGCGGGCGAGGAGATCCACACCGAGATCTCGGCCAAGTTCCGCCGCGACAGGCTGAGCGCGGAGCTGGCCGGCTGCGGGCTCGAGGTCCGCCGCTGGTGGACAGATCCCACGGAGGGCTTCGGCGTCGCCCTCGCGTGGCGCAACTAGCATTCCGCGCTTATGCAGCGATACACGGTCACGACACTGGACGGCGGCGAGCGGATCGTCACCGAGCGCGTCTCGTCGGTGCGGTCGGTCGCCATCGGCATCTGGATCGGCGCGGGCTCGCGCGACGAGACGAGCGGGCAGGAGGGCGTCTCGCACCTCATCGAGCATCTCCTGTTCAAGGGCTCGGCCCGCTACTCGGCCATGGAGATCGCCCAGATCTTCGACGGCCTCGGCGGCGAGCTGAATGCCGCCACCGCCAAGGAGTACACGGTCGTCTACGCGCGCGTCCTCGACGCCCACCTCGAGACGGCCCTCGACGTGATGGCCGACATGCTGCTCCAGCCGCAGTTCGAGCCGGCCGAGATCGACTCCGAGCGCGCATGTCGTGCTCGAGGAGATCGCCATGTACGAGGACACGCCGCAGGACCTCGTCCACGACCTGATCGCATCGGCGGTCTTCGCCGGGCATCCGCTCGGCAAGCCCGTCATCGGGTCGGCGGGCGTCGTGGCCGGGGCGAGCGCCGAGGACATCCGCGCCTACCACCGGTCGCGCTACGTCGGGCCGAACATCGTCGTGTCGGCTGCCGGGAACCTCGAGCACGAGCCGCTGGCCCACGCGATCGAGACCCGATTCGCGCCGCTCTCGCAGGTGCCGGACGACGCGGTCGGCGTGCGCCCGGTCTGGGTCGGCGACGCAGTGCCGCGTTCGGTCTTCCAGCGCAAGGACACCGAGCAGGTGCACCTCTGCTTCGGCGGGCTCGGCGTCTCGCGATCCGACCGGCGGCGGTTCGCGGCGTCACTGCTCGACTCGATGCTCGGCGGATCCGCCAGCTCGCGCCTCTTCCAGGAGATCCGCGAGCGGCGCGGCATGGCCTACTCGGTCTACACGTACGGCTCGCAGTACGCGGACACCGGCCAGGTCGGGGTCTACGTCGGCACGCGCGAGGACAACCTGGCCGAGTGCGTCCGCATCATCGGCGACCAGCTCGGACGGATGGGGGAGGGGCGCTTCGAGCCGGCGGAGCTCACGCGGGCCAAGGAGAACCTGAAGGGCCGCATCATGCTCTCGATGGAGTCGACCTCGAACCGGGCGAGCCGGCTCGGCAAGTCCGTCCTCACCGACACCGAGATCCTGTCGCTCGACCGCATCTGCGCCGAGATCGACGCCGTCGAGCCCGAGGCGATCTCGGCCCTCGCCCGCCAGCTCTTCGCGCCGGAGCGGCTCTCGGCCGCGGCGATCGGCCGGAACGCGGAGCGGTTCGCGGACGCGGTCGCGCTGCTGAACCCGGCGCTCGCCGCGTGAAGATGGTTGACTCCACGCCCCCGCGCGCCTGGACGTCCGTGGGCCTCGAGTTGCCGGGTTGTGGCGGGGCTGCGGCTGCGAACCATCGCGGCGACGTGGAGTCAACCATCTCGCGATACCATCGCCGACCGTGATCAGGGTTGCTCTCTCCGGCGCGACGGGCAACGTGGGCCGAGGGCTCGCGGCGGCCATCGAGGCCGCCGACGACCTGGAGCTCGCGGGCCAGGCGGCGCCGTCGCTTGGCGTCAGCCTCACCGAGGTGCTTCAGCGCGGCGCCGACGTGGCGATCGACTTCACGGTTCCGGACGCCGCCGCGGCGGCGTGTGAGACCACGATCTCGGCCGGCGTGCCGCTCGTCCTCGGGACGACGGGGCTCACGCCGGACGACCTCGCGGGCTATGGCGATCACGCCGCGGGGCACGGCGTGCAGCTCTTCCACGCGGCGAACTTCGCGATCGGCGCCATCCTCATGATGCGGTTCGCCGAGGAGGCGGGCCGGCTCATGGATGCGTGCGAGATCATCGAGCTTCACTCCGACTCGAAGCGCGATGCGCCGTCCGGCACCGCGCTCGCGACGGCCGCGCGGATCGGCGGCGACCCGCCCATCCACTCCGTCCGCCTGCCCGGCCTCGTGGCCCACCAGGAGGTCATCTTCGGCGCCACCGGCCAGACGCTCACGCTCCGCCACGACACCAGCTCGCGCGAGGCCTTCGTGCCCGGCGTGCTCCTGGCCGTCCGCCGCATCCGGAGCCTCCCGCCGGGGCTGACCGTCGGCCTGGAGACGCTCCTGTGAGGAGCCCTGAGCCGGTCCGGGACCTCGACTGGGGCCCGGCCCAGGCCCGGGAGCTGACGGGCGCCATGCTCGACCTGTGGGCCGAGCTCCTCGAGCGGATGGGCGAGCTGCCCGTCACGCCCATGGCCGCGGCCGGGGACGTCGCGGCCGAGATGATGCTCCCGATCCCCGCGGCGCCGCTCCCGCCGGACGAGATCGCCGCGCTCCTGCGCCCGCTCGTCTTCGAGCACTCGGCGCTGTGCGGCCATCCCGGCTTCCTCGCGTACGTCTCGGGCTCTGGCACCGTGCCGGGCGCCGCCGCCGACCTGCTCGCCGCCGGCCTCAACCCGAACGTCGGCGGATGGAGCCTCTCGCCCGGCGCGACCGAGCTCGAGCTCCACCTCATGCGCTGGATGGCGGAGCGGTTCGGGCTGCCGACCGGGGCCGGCGGCCTGATGACGAGCGGCGGCGCGGCGTCGAACTTCACGGCGCTCAAGGCCGCCCGCGACGCGCGCGCGCCGGGCGACGTGCGCGCCGACGGCATCGACGGGCTGGGTCTCGTCCTCTACACCTCGCAGGAGGCCCACGCCACGATCGCCGAGGCGGCCGACATGATGGGGATGGGGGAGAGGGCCGTGCGCTCGATCCCCACCGACGAGGGGTTCCGCATGCGGGCCGACGACCTCGAGCGCGCGATCGCAGACGATCTCGCGGCCGGCCTGCGGCCGTTCTGCGTCGTCGCCACGGCCGGCACCACCGCCACGGGCGCCGTCGACCCGCTTCCGGCCGATCGCCGACCTCTGCGAGCGGCACGACCTGTGGCTGCACGTCGATGCCGCCTACGGCGGGGCGGCGGCCTTCTCGCCGCAGCTGCGGCCGCTGCTCGACGGCATCGAGCGCGCCGACTCGATCGCATTCGACCCCCACAAGTGGCTCTACACGCCGCAGCCGAGCGCATGCCTCCTCGCCCGCGACACCCGGACGCTCCGGGCGGCCTTCTCGATCGACGCGGCCTATGTCCGCGAGGACGCCGAGATGTCTGGCCGCGGCGTCAACATCGGCGAGCTCGGGCCGCAGTGGTCGCGCGCGTTCATCGCGCTCAAGGTGTGGATGTCGCTCGCGGCGCACGGCACCGAGGCCTACGCCCGCCGGATCGCCCACGACGTCGAGCTCGCCCGCTACCTCGACGATCGCGTTCGCGAGCACCCCGACCTCGAGTCGATGTGCCCGGTCACGCTGTCGATCGCGTGCTTCCGCTACGCGCCGGACGGGGTCGACGACGCCACGCTCGACGCGCTGAACGAGCGCCTCATGATCGAGATCCGCCGCGACGGCCGCACGTTCCCGTCGAACGCGGTGCTCGGCGGCCGCTACAGCCTGCGCGCCTGCTTCGTGAACCACCGCACCGAGGCGGACGTCGTCGACCATCTGGTCGATGCGGCGGCGTCACTCGGCAGCGGCCTTATGGCGTCATTGCGCTGAGACAGGGTCGCCGACGGCCACCTCGCCGTCGCACGTCGGCGCGCAGGCCTCCGGGACGCCGCTCAGGCCCGTCCTGTGCCGCCAGGTGCGCCACGGCCGCCAGCTCGCGCGGCAGCACGCCGCCGTGAACTCGCGTCCCACAGCATGTTGAGGTCGGTCCTGCGGGTCAGCACCTGCGGCCGATGCAGCCGGAGTCGGCCCGGTGTCGGCCTCGAGCCCGTCGAGCGCCTCGCTCGCGAGAGCGTGCGCGCCCCGCCGCGCCGGCCGGCGCGTAGTAGCGGTCGCCTTCGAGGCCCCGGCCGGACAGGAGGCGCGCACGCTCAACCGGCACCGCCGGGGACTGGGAGGTCGGGCGGACGTTGATCGCCTCGACATGACCCGGCATGACCGAGAGGATATCCCCGGCCTCGGGTACACTCCGGGTGTGCAAACGGGCATTGGATCCCTGCTCACGGCGATGGTCACGCCGTTTGCGGCCGACGGATCCCTCAATCTCGATTCGGCTCGGCGGCTCGCCCATCACCTGGTCGACACCGGCTCCGACGGCATCGTCGTCTGCGGCACGACGGGCGAGGGGCCGACCGTGACTGACCGCGAGAAGCTCGACCTGCTCGAGGCGATCGTCGACCGAGGTGGGGGCCGGAGTCGACGGTCATCGCCAACACCGGCAGCTACGACACGCACCACTCCGTCGCACTCACGCGATCGGCGCTGGCGACGGGCGTCGACGGCTTCCTCGTCGTCACGCCGTACTACTCCAAGCCGCCGCGGGCCGGGATCGTCGCCCACTTCCGGGCCATCGCCGAGGCCGCCGACGGCCGGCCGGTGATCGTCTACAACATCCCCCAGCGGGTCGTGCTGAACCTCGAGCCCGACGTCCTGGCGGAGCTCGGGCGCGATCCCGAACGTCGTGGCCGTGAAGCAGGCGACCGCCGATCTCGACCAGGCCCGGCGGGTCGTCGAGGACACCGGCCTCGTCCTCTACGCCGGTAACGACGATCTGCGTGATGCCGTTCCTCGAGCTGGGAGGCGCCGGCGGCATCTGCGTCGCCTCGCACGTCGCGGGCCGCCAGATCCGGCACATGATCGACCTGGCCCACCAGGGCGACATGGCGGGGGCGCGCGCCGTGGACGACGTCCCTCCACGACCTGTACGCCGGCCTGGCCGTGACGACCAACCCGATTCCCGTCAAAGCGGCCCTCAACCTGCTCGGGCACGACGTCGGCGGCCTGCGGCTCCCGCTCGTCGCGGCCGACGCCGGCGAGACCCAGGCCGTGGCCGCAGCGCTCGAGGCCTCCGGCATCCTGGCGAGAGCCTAGGTCATGCCTGAGCCGGTCAGGATCATCCCGCTGGGCGGGCTGGGCGAGGTGGGCAAGAACATGACCGCGTTCGAGCACGGCGGCCGCATGATCCTCGTCGACGCGGGCCTGTCGTTCCCGCGCTCGGAGCTGCTCGGGATCGACCTCGTGCTGCCCGACTTCTCGCTACATCGCCGAGCACGCCGACATCCTCGACGCCGTCATCCTCACGCACGGCCACGAGGATCACATCGGGGCGCTGCCGTACCTCCTCCGCGAGATCGGCACCCAGGCCGAGGTGTGGGGGACACGGCTCACGCTCGGGCTCGTGAAGTCGAAGCTCGACGAGCACGGCCTGCTCGTCCACACCGAGCTCGTCGAGATCGACCCGGAGGGCGGCCGCGTCGCGCGTCGGCCCGTTCGAGGCCGAGTTCGTGCGCGTGACGCACTCGGTGCCCGACGCGGTGGCGGTCGTGCTGCACACCGAGCACGGCGCGATCGTCCACACCGGCGACTTCAAGCTCGACGAGACCCCGATCGACGGGCGCACGACCGACCTCGACCGCCTGCGCGAGCTGGGCGACGACCGGAGTCGCGCTCCTCATGGCCGACTCGACGAACGCCGAGCGGCCGGGGCGGACGCCGTCGGAGCGGACGGTGGGCTCGGCGCTTCGCGACATCGTCCGCCAGAGCCCCGGGCCGGGTGATCGTGACGTCGTTCGCCTCGCACATCCACCGGATCCAGCAGGTGATCGACGCGGCCGCGCCTGCGGCAGAACCGTGTCGGTGATCGGGCGGTCGATGAACCGCAACCTCAACATCGCCCGCAACCTCGGCTACGCCACCGTGCCCGACGACCTCCTGGTGAAGCCGCGCCGGCTCGACGAGTTCATGCCGCACGAGACGCTCATCATCTGCACCGGCAGCCAGGGCGAGCCCGCGCTCGGCGCTGACCCGGATCGCGTTCGGCGACCACCCGGCCGTCCAGATCAACTCGAGCGACACCGTCGTCGTGTCGGCGCGGGCGATCCCCGGGCAACGAGGTCAAGGTGCACGAGACCGTGAACCGCCTCTGCCGGCTCGGCGCGACGGTGCTGACCGAGGACACGACGTACGTGAACGCCTCCGGGCACGCGGCGGCCGACGACCTCTCGACGATGATCGAGACCGTCCGGCCGCGCGCGTTCATGCCGATCCACGGCGAGTACCGGATGCTCCAGGCCCACGTTCGGCTCGCCGAGAAGGCCGGCGTCCCGGCGCACGCCACGCGGATCGCCGAGAACGGGACGGTGCTCGAGCTCGACGGCGACGGCCTCTCCGTCGTCGGCCAGGTCGAGGCCGGCACGACGCTCGTCGACGGCATGAACGTCGGGATCGGTGCGCGACGTCGTCCTGCGCGACCGCCGCCACCTGGCGTCCGACGGCGTCCTGATCGTCGTCGCCACGATCGCCGCCGACTCGGCCGAGCCGCATCGCCGAGCCCGAGATCATCGCCCGCGGGTTCATCGAGCCCTCCGACGACGGCAACATCCTGCTCGACCAGGCCCGCGAGGCGGTGGAGCGCGTGCTGAGGGAGTGCCAGGCGCACCGCACGACCGAGGTCCACCTGGTGCAGCAGGAGCTGCACGACGCCCTGGCCGAGCTCGTCTCGAACGAGACCGGCAAGCGGCCGATGGTGCTGCCCGTCGTCGTCGAGGTCTAACGCCGCTGCTCAGCCTGGACGCGGTCGAGCGCCTTCGCGCCCACGCCGAGGCGCGGATTGCGGCCCGCGATGCTCCCGGGCTCGCCGTCGCCGTGACCGACACGGACGGCGCCGAGTCACTTCTCGCGGTGGGCGACGCTGACCTGGCAGGGACGCCGCTCAGGCCCGACCACCTGTTCGAGATCGGCTCCATCTCCAAGTCGTTCGCCGCGATCTGCACGCTCCAGCTGGAGCGCGAGGGCGCGCTCTCGCTCGACGACAAGCTCGTGCGGCACGTGCCGTGGTTTCGGGTGAGGGGAGGGCATGGGCCGATCACGCTGCGCCATCTCCTGATGCACCGGTCGGGACTGCCGGTCGGCGCCGAGCCCGGGCCGTCGTCTCCGGCCCACATCGCCGAGCTCGCGGACGCCGAGACCGAATGGGAGCCGGGAGCCCGGTTCTGGTACTCGAACGTCGGCTACGACGCGCTCGGGTACGCGCTCGAGCTCTGCTCCGGCCTTCCGCTCCCGGAGCTGATCCGCCGGGGGGTGCTCCAGCCGCTCGGCATGTCCGCCTCGTCGTCGCACATCGCCCCCGAGCATCGGAGCCTGCTCGCCGACGGCCACGAGCGCCTCGACGCGGACATGCCCCGGCATCCGAGCCGGAACGGGCTCGCCACCGCTCCCTTCACCGTCTCGGAGGGCGCCTCGGGCAGCATCGTCTCGACCGCCGGCGACATGACGCGGTACGTCCGCCACCTGCTCGGCCGCGGGCCGGCCGGGTTCGACGAGATGATCGAGGGGCTTCCGGACGACGAGGGCACGCCCTACGGCCTGGGTCTTTGGGTCACCGACCGCAACGGCCACCAGGTGGTGGGTCACTCCGGCGGGATGGTGGGATATGTCGCCCAGATGCTGGGCGACATGGACGCGGGCGTCGGCGCCGTCGCACTCTCGAACGGCCCCGCGGGCGCCGGCACGGTCGCCGAGTACGCCCTCGACCTGGCCCGCGCCGAGCGCGAGGAAGCCGATCTGCCGGATCCACCCCGCGACCGTGCGATCGACCTCTCCGCCTACCTCGGCCGCTACGGGCCGGTCACCGTCTCCGAGTCCGGCATCGAGGCCGGGGGAGAGCACGGCACGCTCTTCGAGCACGCCCCCGGCACCTACTCGACCGACCATCCCGCGATGTCCGAGACGTTCGTCCACTTCGGCCGGAGCGACGGCGAGCGCGTCGACCATCTCATCGCCGGGGACGTCTGGTACCCGGCTGCGGCGTACGCCGGCCCGACCGAGTTCGCGCACCCGACCGAATGGCACGCATACCCGGGCCTCTACCGGTCGCACAACCCGTGGCTCCCGGCTGTGCGCATCACGCTCTGCCGGGGCGGGCTCGCGGCCGAGCAGCCGGACTACGGCCGCATGCCGCTCGTCCAGCACCCGACGGGCGGCTTCTCGAGAACGACGCCGGAAGGCCGGCTCCCCGAGCGGTACAGGTTCGACAGCGTGGTCGACGGCCGCGCACAGCGGCTCGACGTCGGCGGGTGCCGGCTCTACCGCGCGATGCGGTTCTAGACGCTCACGCTAGAGGCAGGGAACGGGCAGCTGACCCCGAAACCCCCGGCAATGGCCAGAGCGACGACGCGACCTGCACATCGCGGCGCTGGCTCACGGCGATCGGCTCGGCGCTCGCGCAAGACCCCCATCCGCTCACAGACCCCCCGGCGGAATCGAGCGCCGAGCCGTTCGACCGCTGAGCAGCGCGCAGACCTGCTTGGAGGGTCGCTGCTTGCCCTGGGCGTCTTCCTGGGCTTCGTGGAGTACCTGGGCTGGAACGGGGGCGTCGTCGGCCTCAAGCTCGACGATGGCCTTCGCCTGATCGCCGGGCGCGCGACGGCGGTCGCGCCCATCCTGCTCGTCGCCGTCGGCGGCACGATCTTCCTCCAGACCGACGTCTGGAAGCTGCGGCCGCTCCGCACCGGTGCCGTCGTGGGCATCGCAACGCTCGTGCTCGCGCTCTCGACCACCGACACCGCCGACGCCGAGCGCCACGGCGGGCTCGCAGGGTCCTATGCGCGCATCGTCCTCACCGACCTCGTGGGGTCGGTCGGCGTCAGCATCGTCGTCGTTCTGGGCGCCCTGGCGGCCGTCGTCCTCATCACCGGGGCCTCCGTCGGCCTCCTGATGCGGAGCTCCGGCCGGCGCGTGGCCCGCGCGGCCGAGGCAGGAGCTCGCCTCTCGGGAGAGGTCGGACGACGCGTGCGCGAGCGGCCGGCGGGGCGCCCGTCGCTGCGAGCGCTGCCCACGCCGCCCGCCGGCAATCCGCCCCTCGACGGAAGCCAGGAGTTCGCCGATCTCTACGGCGAGATCCCGGAGCTCTCCGAGCCGCCTGCGCTCCAATCCGAGCCCGAGTGGCAGGCCGAGGCCCAGCCCGAGCCGCCGGCAGTCGAGGACGTCGACGACGAGGCGACCCCGGTCATCGAGGTCACACCGCCGCCCGCGGCACCGCGCACTCCGTACCGCCTGCCGCCCGCGAGCATCCTCGCCCGCACGAAGGCCGGGGGCGGTGCCGCGCAGGATCACGAGCGCGTCGCCCGCATCCTCACCGATGCCCTGGCGAGCTTCGGCGTCGAGGCCCGCGTCGTCGGCAAGGTGACCGGCCCGCGCGTGACGCGCTACGAGCTCCAGCTCGCCGCCGGGACGAAGGTGAGCCGCGTCACCCAGCTTCGCGACGACCTGGCATACGCGCTCGCGACCACCGAGATCCGCATCCTCGCGCCGATCCCGGGCAAGCAGGCCGTGGGCGTCGAGGTGCCAAACAGCTCGGCTAACCTGGTGACGCTCGGCGACATCTTCCAGGATCCTCCGGCCGGCGCGAGCCCGCTCACCGCCTGGCTTGGCAAGGACATCTCGGGCGCCGGCGTGGCCTGCGACCTGGCCCGGATGCCGCACCTCCTGATCGCCGGCACGACCGGCTCGGGCAAGTCGGGCTGCATCAACGCCATCCTGGCCTCGATCCTCCTGCGCGCGACGCCCGACCAGGTGCGGATGATCCTCGTCGATCCCAAGCGGGTCGAGCTCAACCACTACGAGTCGATCCCGCACCTGCTGACGCCGGTCGTCACGAACATGAAGAACGCATCGCTCGTGCTCCAGAACATCGTCCGCGAGATGGACAGCCGCTACGAGCTCATGGGCGCCGCCAAGGCCCGCAACCTGTCCGAGTGGAACGCCGCGCGGACCGTCCGGGGACAGGACCCGATCCCGTACGTGCTCGTCGTCATCGACGAGCTGGCCGACCTCATGATGGTCTCGCCGGCGGAGGTCGAGGACACGATCATCCGGCTCGCCCAGAAGAGCCGCGCGGTCGGGATCCACCTCGTGCTCGCCACCCAGAGCCCGCGCGTCGACGTGATCACCGGCATGATCAAGGCCAACGTGCCGTCGCGGATCGCCTTCGCGGTCTCGTCGCAGACGGACTCGCGCGTGATCCTCGACATGAACGGCGCGGAGGCGCTCCTGGGCGAGGGGGACATGCTCTACAAGCCGCTCGGAACGTCCAAGCTGCAGCGCGTGCAGGGTGCGTTCATCTCCGAGGCCGAGACCGCGCAGATCGTGATGGCGTGCCGCCGGCAGGCCGAGCCGTCGTTCGAGGAGGAGCTGCTCGAGACGGCCCCCGAGAGCGCGGACTCGGGATCGCTCGACGCCGACGACGATCCCGTGCTCGAGGATGCGATCCGGCTCGTCGCCCAGCACCAGACCGCGTCCGTCTCGCTGCTCCAGCGCCGCCTCCGTGTGGGCTACACGCGCGCCGGCCGGCTGATCGACATGCTCGAGCGGCGCGGCATCGTGTCGGGCTACGAGGGCTCCAAGGCCCGCAAGGTGCTCATCACCGACGCCGATCTCCACCGCATCCTCGGCGAGGCGTCGCCCACGGCCGGCCGAGCTCCCCGACGACGTCACCACCTGACCGTCCGGGCCTCCGCGACCCGCGGGTAGCATGGGCGCGGTGATCGAGGACTGGTATCAGCGGCTCGCGGCAGCCGGCGTGCTCGACGTCCTCGCCCCCTACCAGCCCGCCGTCGTCGGCGCCTACCCGCTCGGGATCGCGGCCGAGGGGACCCCGGTCGAGATCGTGTGCCGTGCGACCGACCTGCCCGCCTTCGCACGGGTCGTGGAGCGCGCCTACGGGTCGGAGGGCGGCTTTGCACTCCACGGCGGGAGCCTGGACGGCGAGGAGGCGGTGTTCGCCGAGCTGACGCTCGAGGGTCTGCCGCTCGAGATCGCCGCCCAGCCCGAGCACGTCCACCGCCGGCTGGGAGCGGCGACGCTCGGCATCGACCGCATCCTCGCGGAGTCGCCGCCAAGCGCGCGGGCACGGCTGGCCGCGGCCGTCGCCGCGGGCGACGACTGGCTGAGCGCCGCGCGTCGACCAGTTCGACCTCTCGCGTACGGCGCTCGAGTCGCTCGCGAACGCGAACCCGGCCCTGGTGGCCAGGGTGATGGGCATCCGCCGCCCCGGGCCGGAGGTCCGCGAGTACGTGATCGCCGTCGCTCTCGGCGTCGCGGCGGAGGTGCTGATCGTTGCCGCGGGCGCGGCGCGCGGCTCGCAGGAGTACACGGGCCTCATGCTGATGCTGCAGGCGGTCATCCTCGGCCTGCTCTTCGGCGCCCGGCTGGGACTCGTGGCGACGCTGGCGCCGCTCGCCGGCATGGGCGCCGTCATCGCGTCGAGCATCACGGTCGGGAGCGAGTCGTGCTCGCCCGACTGCGGCCAGCAGAGCGTCAGCTACCTCTTCGTCGGCGTGCTCGTCGCCGCCGCCGCGGGCACGGCCGGTGTCCTGCGGGACCGGTACTTCCCGCGCGCCGCGTGACCCGGGCGATCGTCATCGTCTGCGCCGTGCTCGCGACGGGGTGCGGATCCGACGCCGGCCCGCCCGCGCCGACACCCGCCCGGCCCGTGCGGATCGCGCTCCTCGAGCCCTCCGCGCCCCTGCTTCGGGGCGTGCACGACGCCGAGCGGTTCGTGGGAGCGGTGGAGACGGCCGACCCGGCAGCCGCTGACCTCGTCGTCACCGACCGATCCGGCAGAGGCCCAGGCTGCCGCGCAGCGCTCACCTGACGCGCATGTGCTGCTCGTCGGCGCCACGCCTGCCGATCCGGTGCCCGACAACCTCCTGGCGGTCGAGATCAGCCGCGGCCAGCCCGCCTACCTGGCGGGGGCGCTCGCGGCGCTGACGGGCGCGCACACCGTGGCTGTCGTCGGCGGCGACGACGAGCTCGCGGCCGCCGTCCGGGCCGGGGGAGAGGCGGCGGGAACGGCGCTCGAGGTCGCCACCGCCGCCTGCGGCGCCTCGACGTCGGCCGACGTGATCTACGTGGAGCGGGCGGAGTGCCTCTCCGGCGACGAGACCGGCAAGGTGGTCGCGCCCGAGCTGGTGGACGGCGCCGACCAGCTCGCCGTCGTCGGCCCGCGGCCGTGGGTCGCCGTCGCGGCGGCCGCAAGAGCCGTCCAGGCGGGCCGGTGGGTGCCGGGCGTGATGCTCGAGGGGCTGCGCCAGGACGTGCTCGGGAATCGGCTGGATCGCCCCCTCGGTGCCCGCCGCCGCGGTCGATCGGCTCCAGCAGATCGAGGATCTGATCCGCGCCGGGCAGGCGGACGTTCCGGTCGTCGCGCCCGTCCAGTAGGCAGAGTAGACTGACCTGAATTCGGCCGTACGCGGCCAGCAACGCCATGTTCGAGATCGGCCCGGCACTCAGAGAGGCGCGCGAGCGCCGTGGACTCGCCTTCGGCGATGTCGAAGCCGATACCGCGATTCGCACGCGGTACATCCGCGCGCTCGAGGAGGAGCAGTTCCACGTGCTCCCCGGCGCGACGTACACCAAGGGCTTCCTGCGGGCGTACGCCGAGTACCTGGGGCTCGACGGCCAGCTCTTCATCGACGAGTTCAACTCGCGCCACCACGACGCCCGCGCGCCGCAGGAGCAGCCGATCGCGTCCCAACCGCGGTCGCGGCCGCATCAGCGCCGCCAGCGGCGCGAGTCGAATCTCGTGATGATCGTCCTGGCGGCCATCGTGGCCGTGTCGGCGCTCGTGCTCCTGGCGACCACGTTCCCCAACGCCACGGCCCCCTACCCCAACACGACCACGCCGACGGGCGGAACGTCGACGCCGACGACGGCGCCCGACGACACGGGCCCGACGACCAAGAAGAAGAACCACGGGTCGCCGGAGCGGCCGCGTCTGAACGTCGCTCTCGTCCTCTCGTCGACCACGTTCGTGCAGGCCACGACGCGCAGCCCGAACGGCCCCGGCGCGATCACGTCGAAGGGGACCGACCTCGGACAGGGGCTCACGGTCGACCCGGCGCTGACCGGGTCGTCCCGGGTGCTGTTCACGGCCCGCGCGCCCATCTTCCTGCGGCTGGGCAACCCCGCCGCGGTGACGCTGACCATCAACGGCAAGACGGTGTCGCTGCCGGCCAAGGTGCGATCGAACGGCCTGATCCGGATCATGTCCGCCGGCGACGTCAAGGCTTGAGCCGACCAGCCGCCGCCATCCTGCTCACGGGGAACGAGCTCCTGCGCGGGGTGATCTCCGACCAGAACGGCGCCCATCTGGCCGCGAGCCTGGAGCGGCACGGCTTCGTCGTCCGGCGCACGCTCGTCGTGGGCGACACCCTGGACGACATCGAGGACGGGCCTCCGCGAGCTGCTGGACCAGGTCGACCTGGTCGTCTCGTCGGGTGGGCTCGGGCCCACCCACGACGACCGCACCGTCGAGGCGCTCGCGCACGTCGCCGGCGTCGAGCTGGTGCTCGACGCGGACGTGCTCGAGCGGATCGACCGCTGGACCGATCAGGTCGCCGTCCGCTACGGGCTCGACCGGGCCGGCTTCGACGCCGGAAACCGAAAGCAGGCGCACGTGCCCGATGGAGCGGCCGTGCTCGGGATGGCGGGAACCGCGCCGGGCCTCATCCTGCCCGTCGACGGGTCGGTCGTCGTCGTCCTGCCGGGCGTGCCGTCGGAGCTCCGCCGCCTCTGGGAGGACGCGCCCGGCCACCCGGCGCTGGCCGAGCGTGTTCGCGCGCGCCACGCCGCGGGCCCGCTGGCTCATGCGCACGTACGGCATCGGCGAGTCGCACGTCGCCGACATCCACAGGTCGGCCGGAGGCGACCCGCCGGGCGTCGAGACGTCGCATCTGCGCGCGGAGCTTCGAGATCGAGATCGACATCCGGGCCGATCCGGGGCATGAGCAGGCCGGAGAGGCGTTCGCCGCGGAGATGCGGTGCCGAGCTCGGCGAGCACGTGTTCACGACCGACGAGCGGCCGCTGGCCGAGATCGTCCTCGACCTGCTGCGCGCGCGGGGATGGACCGGCGCGACCGCCGAGTCGTGCACGGGCGGGATGGTCGCAGCCGCGCTCACCGCCATCGCCGGCAGCTCGGACGCCTTCACCGGGGGCGTTGTGGCCTACTCGAATGCGCTGAAGCAGGACATGCTCTCCGTCCCCGAGGCCCTCCTCGACGAGCACGGCGCGGTGAGCGCCGAGGTTGCCGCGGCGATGGCGAGCGGGGCCCGCGCCCGCCTCGGGGCCGACGCCGCGGTGTCCGTGACCGGGATCGCCGGGCCCGGGGGCGGCACCGAGGAGAAGCCGGTGGGGCTCGTGTACCTGCACGTCTCCTCGCCCGCGGGCGAGGACGCGCGCCGCATGGACATCCCGGGGTCGCGCGAGGCGGTGCGGGCACGGGCTGCGACGGCCGCCCTGCAGCTCCTGCGCGCTCATCTCGTCACACATTCCTGACGCCGGGCCCCTTGCCGTCGTCCGACGGCCCCTCTACGATCCCCCGACGAACGTGTGTTCGGGTGGATCGGCGCCGTCGGCGCCGGCTGCGACAATACGGTCAGATGCGCCCCGCGGGGCGTCGCTACGGAATCGAGGAGTGGACATGGAGCGAGAGCAGGCCCTGGAAGCCGCCGTCAGCCAGATCGAGCGCCAATTCGGCAAGGGCGCGATCATGAAGATGGGCGACCACGCCGCGGTCGGCGTCGACGTCGTCTCGACGGGTGCGCTGTCGCTCGACGTCGCCCTGGGGATCGGAGGGCTGCCGCGCGGTCGCGTCTGCGAGATCTTCGGCCCGGAGTCCTCGGGCAAGACGACGCTCTGCTACCACGTGATCGCCGAGGCCCAGCGAACCGGCGGCCTCGCGGCCTTCATCGACGCCGAGCACGCCATGGACCCGGTCTACGCCCGCCACATCGGCGTGAACGTCGACGATCTGCTCCTCTCGCAGCCCGACAACGGCGAGCAGGCGCTCGAGATCGCCGAGCTGCTCATCCGCTCGGGCGCGATCGACGTGCTCGTCATCGACTCCGTCGCAGCCCTCGTGCCGCGGGCCGAGATCGAGGGCGAGATGGGCGACTCCCACGTCGGCCTCCAGGCACGGCTGATGAGCCAGGCGCTGCGCAAGATCGCCGGAACGCTCAACAGGACCGGGACGATCTGCATCTTCACCAACCAGCTCCGCGAGAAGATCGGCGTCATGTTCGGCTCGCCCGAGACCACACCGGGCGGCCGCGCGCTCAAGTTCTACTCGTCCGTGCGGCTCGACATCCGCCGGATCGAGACGCTCAAGGAGGGCACCGAGGCGGTCGGGAACCGGGTGCGGGTGAAGGTCGTCAAGAACAAGGTCGCGCCGCCGTTCAAGCAGGCCGAGTTCGACATCGCCTACGGCGAGGGCATCTCGTGGGAGGGATCGGTGCTCGACGTGGCGCTCGAGCACAAGCTCGTGCAGAAGTCGGGCTCGTACTTCTCCTTCGGCGACGAGCGGCTCGGCCAGGGCCGGACAAACGTCAAGGCGTTCCTGGTCGAGCACACCGACGTCACGGCCAAGCTGCTCGACGCGATCCAGGAGCAGCTGCCCGACGCGGTCATCCCCCGGCGCACGCCTGCGCCGGACGGCCCCGTGAAGATGCCGGTGAACGAAGGCGACGCTCCCTCGGAAGAGGCCGCCTCTGCCAACGGCGCCTCGCTGTCGTCCGTCGAGTAGGCGCATGTCGGCTGCACATGTGACGGCCATCCGGCGCCGCCGGCCGGGCGACGCCGCCGTGGATGTGGTCCTGGACTCGGGCGAGACCGTGCGCGTCCACGACCGGCGGGTCGTGGAGCACCGGCTGGGCGCCGGGATGGCGCTCGGCGCGGCCGGGCTCGACGCGCTCCGGCGGGCGGCCGCCTTCGACGCGGCGGAGGTCCGGGCCCTGCGCCTGATCGCGCGCCGGCCGCGCTCGACGGCCGAGCTGCGGACTCGCATGGCCGGGTGGGGGGTCGACGAGGTCACGGCGGCCGGCGTCGTGGAGCGGCTGCGGGAGCTCGGGCAGATCGACGACCGCCGGCTCGCCATGGCGGTCGCCGAGAGCGGCCGCGCCCGCGGCTACGGCCGGTTCCGCACCGCCGGCGATCTCGGCGCGGCTGGCGGTCGACGAACCGGCGGCCGCTGCGGCGCTCGCCGCGCTCCCCGACGACGAGCGGCCCGACGCCGAACGGGTCGCCCGAGGCCGGTTCGGGCCGCCGCCGTACGACGACCGCACGGCCCGGCGGGTGGTCGGATTCCTGGCGCGGCGCGGTTTCGACCCCGACGCCGTCGCAGCGGCGGTCGGCCGGCCGACCTTCGACTGACCGACCCCGTTGCCGCGGCGGACGGCGCTCGACTACCATCTCCTGTGAGTCCGGCCTCGCCGCCGTCGTCGTTCTTTCTCCCGCTCGACAGCGGGTTTACATGCACCGGTACGCGTCTTCGATCAGCTCGCGCTCAACCTTCGCCGCACGCGGAGGCGGCCCGAGCCTCGGCACGCCCCGGTGGACGACGGCGGCCGGGTCGGCAGACTGATTTGATCGACGCCGCCGATCGGCGGCACGTACATAAGGAGACGCGATGGAGCCGTTGCTGATCGCGCTCGCCCTCGCAGGGGGAGCGTGCGCCGGCGTCCGTCGAGCACGGTCGCAGGCGCGGCCGGATCGGCGACGCCGAGCGGGAGGCACAGCGGATCCTGGAGGACGGCCGCCGCCAGGCGGACGCCCAGGTGAAGGAAGCGCGCGTGACGGCGCGCGAGGAGCTCCTGGCTCAGCGCACCGAGCAGGAGCGCGATCTGGCCGAGCGGCGGGCGGAGATCATCAAGATCGAGGAGCGCCTGGCGACGAGCCAGAGCCAGCTCGAGTCGGCGATCGAGGAGCTCGCGCGCCGCGACCAGTCGATCTCCGACCGCGAGGCCCACGCCAAGCAGCTCCAGGAGGAGCTGAAGGCCGCCCGCGACGCCCAGGTGGCCGAGCTCGAGAAGGTCGCCGGGATGACCGCCTCTCAGGGCGCGCGACGTGCTCATGGCGAAGGTCGAGGAGGAGTGCCGCGCGGACATGGCCAAGCTCGTGCGCCGGATCGAGGAGGAGGCGCGCCTCGACGCCGACAAGCGGGCCCGCAACATCCTGTCGGTGGCGATCCAGCGCACGGCCTCCGGGCACACCGCCGAGACGACCGTGTCGGTCGTCCAGCTCGCCTCGGACGACCTCAAGGGCCGCATCATCGGCCGCGAGGGCCGCAACATCCGCGCCCTCGAGAACCTGACGGGCGTCGACGTCATCATCGACGACACGCCCCAGGCGGTCGTGCTGTCGGCGTTCGACGGCGTCCGCCGCGAGATCGCCCGCCTCACGATCGAGAGCCTGATCGCCGACGGCCGCATCCATCCGTCGCGGATCGAGGAGACCTACTACCAGTCCAAGGCCCAGATCGAGCAGCAGATCGTCCAGGCCGGCGAGCAGGCCTGCTTCGAGGCCAACGTCCACGGCCTGCACCCCGAGCTCGTGAAGACGCTCGGCCGGCTGCACTACCGCACGAGCTACGGCCAGAACGTGCTCAAGCACTCGGTCGAGTGCGCCCACCTGGCGTCGATCATGGCGGCGGAGCTCGGGCGCGAGCCAGAAGACGGCCCGCCGGGCCGCGCTGCTGCACGACATCGGCAAGGCGGTCACGCACGAGGTCGAGGGACCGCACGCCGTGATCTCGGCCCAGATGGCGAAGACGTATCGCGAGTCGCCGAGCGTCTGCCACGCCATCGAGGCCCACCACCACGACGTCGAGCCGCAGACGGTCGAGTCGGTGCTCGTGATCGCCGCCGACGCCGTCTCCGCGTCACGCCCCGGCGGGCGCGGGCGAGAGCCTCGAGCACTACATCAAGCGGCTCGAGTCGCTCGAGCGGATCGCAACCGCAAAGGACGGCGTCGAGCGCTGCTACGCGATGCAGGCGGGACGCGAGATCCGGGTGATGGTGAAGCCCGAGGAGGTCGACGACGACACCGCCGCGCTCCTGAGCCACCAGATCGCCCGCGAGATCGAGGACGAGCTCGAGTACCCCGGCCAGATCAAGGTGACGGTGATCCGCGAGTCGCGCGCGACGGAGATCGCCAAGTAGCCCGACCAGCCTGGTCGGGTTTACAGAAGGCTTACAGCGGTTCTGGATGGAGGCGTCCCGCCGACAATGGCATATGCGAAGGATTGCCTTCTCCGCCGTCTGCCTCCTCGCGGCTGACGCGCCCCGTCGCCGGGGGCCCGGCCCTGCTCGCCAAGTCCTGCGGGTCGAGCTGCACCACGTTCCGCGCGAACGGCAACGGCACCGTCAGCGTCGTCGGCAACGGGGCGGAGTGGGGGACGATCTCGAGCGGCACGATGAAGATGCGGGACAAGTCGCACACGGCCATCCCGGAACTGGGTGCACGGCTCGGTGGGACACTGGAAGACCACCGGGACGTCGAACGGCGAAGGTCTGCAAGTCGACCAAGACGATGACGTTCTCGACCAGCACGAAGTTCTGGATCAAGCTCCAGGGCCGCGGCGTAAGGTGTCGGCGTGTTCGCGGCAGCGGCTACGATCTCGGGCTCGGGCAGCTACACCCTCAACGGGCGGAGCCCCAAGGCTTGGCCCGGGCGGCCAGTTCTCACGCGCTGGCGCGTTCTAGGGTCCGACCAGCGCAGGCTGTAGGCTACGCCTATGGCCGAGAAGATCCTCGTCGTCGAGGATGAGCGCAACATTGCCTCATTCGTCGCGATGTACCTGAAGAACGCCCGCTACCAGGTCGACATCGCCCGCGACGGCACCGAGGCGCTGCAGAAGGCCGACAGCGACGAAGCCCGACCTGGTCGTGCTCGACCTGATGCTGCCGGACATCGACGGCCTCGAGGTGTGCCGCCAGATCCGCTCGACGTCCGACGTGCCGATCCTGATGCTGACCGCCCGCGACGACGACGTCGACAAGATCGTCGGCCTCGAGGTGGGCGCCGACGACTACCTCACGAAGCCGTTCAACCCGCGCGAGCTGGTCGCGCGCATCAAGTCGATCCTGCGCCGGTCCACGAGGCGCGCAGCGCGGCCGCAGGAGGCGGCGATGGAGCACGGCAACCTGCGCATCGACGCGGGCCGCCGCGAGGTGACGGTCTCCGGCGCGCAGTCCAGCTCGCGCCGAAGGAGTTCGACCTCCTGTGGGAGCTGCTCGACCACCGCGGTCTGGTGCTGACGCGCGACCAGCTGCTCGAGCGCGTGTGGGGCTACACCTTCGCGGGGGACACCCGCACCGTTGACGTGCACGTGCGCCAGCTGCGGCGCAAGCTCGGCGACGACTGCCCGGTAGCCACCGTTTGGGGCGTGGGCTACAAGGTCGCTGACGATGCTGCAGTCACTTAGGGCACGACTCGCCTTCCTCTTCGCCGGCACGCTCGTGCTCGCCACGGTGATCGCGACCGTCGTCGTGGTCAGCCTGTACCAGTCGTACAACCGCGACCAGACCGAGGCGGAGCTGCGAAAGCAGGTGGACGGGCTCCGGGCTACTACCAGAACGTGCGTTCGACAAGCGCATACCGTACGGTGCGGGGCCCGCGGCAATCGACCACGAAGACGTTCGAGACGGTCACGGCGACGCAGGTCTACTATAGCGGCCCGTCCGCTCTTCCCCGGTGCGCCGACGTCCACCCGAACGCGGTCGAGCGCACATCCACCCCGGACAACGACCCTCACGCGAGGCCGCGGCCGGTGTACCAGTTCACGCCGAAGGGCGCGACCGGAGTACATCGGGGTGGGCGCGCCGATCTTCAGCGGGGACCAGCCGTCGGCGCAGTCGTGCTCGCGACGCCGCTCGCCGACGTCAACAACGCCTGGAAGAACGTCATCGGCCTCGTGGGCGTCGGCGTCGCGGTCGGCCTCATCGTCGCGCTGATCCTGGCCACCTACGTCGCCCGCCGCATCACCCATCCGCTCCGCGTGATCGGCAGCGCGGCCGACAAGGTCGCGCGCGGCGACCTCGACGTGAACGTGATCGGCAAGCGCAACTCCGACGACGAGCTCGGCCAGCTCGCCACCCGGTTCCAGGGCATGGTCGACCGCCTGCGCGAGGTGGACGAGCTCGAGCGCAACTTCCTGATGCGCGTCACGCATGAGCTGCGGACGCCGCTCACCGCCATCTCGGGCCACGTCCAGGCCGTCACCGAGGGCGTGGTCGGCCCCGACGAGCTGGACGAGTCGCTCGACGGCGGTGAACGAGGAGGTGCGCCGCCTCGACCGCCTGGTCGGCGACCTGCTCGACCTGACCCGGCTCGAGGCCCACCAGTTCCGGGTCGTGCGCGAGGAGGTCGGCCTGGAGGCGCTGCTCGAGCAGGCCGCCGGGGCGTTCCGCGAGAAGGCCCGCGCCGTCGACATCGACTTTTCGACGCCGATCGACGGCGCTCCGACGGTCATCACCGACGGCGACCGGGTGCTCCAGATCGTGAACAACCTGCTCGACAACGCGTTCCGGTGGACGCCCCGCGGGGGCAAGGTCGAGCTGGGCTGCGTCACGTCGAACGGCATCGCCGCGATCAAGGTCACCGACACCGGCCGCGGGATCGCGCCGGCCGAGCGCGAGGCGGTGTTCCACCCGTTCTACAGCCGCCGGGGCGAGGGCGGCACGGGCCTCGGGCTCTCGATCTCGCGCGAGCTGGCACAGGCGCTGGGCGGCCGGCTGTCGGTCGAGAGCGAGCCCGGAAGGGGTCCACCTTCACGCTCTCGCTGCCCCGCAAGAGACGCAAAGTCCTGCGTGAGGTACCACCTCTGCGACACCGAGCAGGACGTCACGGGGATCTCGATCGAGCTTGTGATCGAGAGCGAGCCGTTCGCCGAGTCGGTCCCGTACTCGCTCACGCTGCACGCGGGCGGCACGGCCGTCGCCCACGTGCCCGCGGCGCGCTCACGCCCGCCGAGCTGTTCGCGCTCGGCCATGCGCTGCTCGACGCGGCCGCCGACGGCTTCGGGCACTTCGTCCCCGCCGACGAGGTGTTCGGGCTCGACCTCGCGCCTCCGAGCGTCCCGCGCGCGATCGACGAGGTCGGGATCGCGGTCTGGGTCGACGCCGGCCGCGCCCGGCGACCCGCCGACGCGCAGCGGGGTCGCCGTGCAGCTGATCGTCGACACGCGCGCGCTGGCGATGGTCGCCGAGGCCGTGTGCGACCAGGCCGCGCGCGTCCTCGCAGCATGACGGTCTTCGAGACGCCCCGGATCGCCGTGGCGGAGGTGACCGAGGCCGACATCGACGAGCTGCTCGCCGTGTACCTCTCGAACCAGGCCTACATCGACCTCACCGAGGGCTCCGGCGGGATCGCGGCCACTACGACCGCGGCATGCTCGAGCGCGACCTCAGGATGTCCGATCGATGAGACCCGGGCGCCAGACCTGCACGCTGCGCCTTCGCGACGGGGACACGTGCGTCGGCGTCATCGACTGGCTCGAACGAGAACCCGAACGACGGCGCGCCGTGGATCGGGCTCGTCATGATCCACGCCGACCACCAGCGCCGCGGCCGGCGGCCGAGGCGATCGCCGGCCTGATCGACTTCGGCCGGGCGGCGGGCTGGACGCGGCTGCGGGAGGGCGTGATCGACGGGAACGACGCCGGCATGGCGCTGGCGCTCGCGGTCGGCATGCGCGAGGTCGAGCGAAAGCCCTACAAGATCGCGGCCGGCGAGCGCGAGCTCGCGGTGATGGAGCTCGCTCTGTGACCGGAGCTCAGAGCGCGGCCCGGTAGACCTCCAGATCGGCCGCGCTGAAGAGGACGAAGACCAGCCGCCGGTCGCCGTCCGCCGCCTCGGCGGCGGCCTGAGCCGCCGCCAGGGCGATCGGAGCGGCCCGCTCGATCGGGAATCCGTAGATCCCGGTCGAGATCGCCGGGAACGCGATCGACGAGCAGTCCAGTCCGTCGGCCACCTCGACCGACCGGCGATACGCCGACGCGAGGAGCTCGTCCTCGCCGTGGTCGCCGCCCCGCCAGACGGGCCCGACGGCATGGATCACGTGGCGCGCGGGCAGGTCTCCTGCGGTCGTCGCCTTCGCGTCGCCGGTGCGGCAGCCGCCGAGCAGCAGGCATTCCTCGAGGATCGCCGGCCCGCCGGCGCGGTGGATCGCCCCGTCGACGCCGCCGCCGCCGCGAAGGCCCTCGTTGGCGGCGTTCACGATCGCGTCGACGGCGATTGCCGTGATGTCACCCTGCACGACCTCCACCGAGACAGCCATTTCGTCGAGAATAGCCGGATGCCGTTCGCCGACCGAGCTGGGGTGCGGATCCACTACCGCGACGAGGGCGCCGGGCCTCCGCTCGTCCTGCACACGGGCGGCGCGGGGGACGGGACGATGTGGGACGGAGCCGGCTACATCGCCCGCCTGCATGGCTTCCGGCTCCTGGTCATGGACCACCGCGGCCGGGGCCGGAGCAGCCGTGTGGAGGATCTCGCCGGGCATGCGCGCGGGGAGTACGCGGACGACGTCGTCGCGGTCGCCGACGCCGCCGGGGTCGAGCGGTTCGCATTCGCCGGGTACTCGATGGGCGCGGCGATCGGCTACCGGCTGGCAGCGGCCCACCCGCACCGGGTCTCGACGCTGGTCGCGATCGGCGGCGCCGCCGACCCACCCGGGGAGCCCTGGCGATGATGCCCTCGCCGCGGCGATCATGCTCGTCCTCCTGTGGATCATCCGCAGGCGACACCCCGGGGTGGTGAACCGCGTCTTCCGACGTCTGCAGCTTCTCTCCGGCGGCTTCGTCGCCTTCACCCACGGGACGAACGACGCGCAGAAGACGATGGGGATCATCTCGCTGGCCCTCGTCGTGTCGGGGCATCTCGACGAGGGGTTCTCACGTCCGCCCAACTGGGTGATCTTCAGTGCCGCGACGGCGATGGCCATGGGCACGTACGCCGGCGGCTGGCGGATCATCAAGACGCTCGGCACGCGCGTCGCGAAGCTCGACCCGCCGCAGGGCTTCGCCGCCCAGACCTCGTGCGCAACCATCCTCTGGCTGACCGCCCACTACAGGCTTCCCCGTCTCGACGACCCACACGATCTCCGGCTCCGTGCTCGGCGCCGGGGCGACGCGGAGGCTGTCGGCGGTGCGGTGGGGAGTCGCGGGCAACATCCTCGTCGCCTGGGTGCTGACAATCCCGTGCGCCGGGCTCGTCGGTGCCGGGATGGAGACGCTGACGCGGCTGCCCGGAGGGACGGCGCTCGTCTTCGTGCTGACCGGCCTCATCGCGGCGGCTGCGTTCCTCGGCCGCTCGTTCCAGGGACGCCGGCTGGCCGCCGAGGCGACCGCGTAACCAACCGGGTCTCGGGAGGTAAAACCCCTGTAAGGAGTAAGGGCACGCGTTCAAGCGGAATCCCTGCAAATCGGCATGTCGCCCTTGTCGTGCAGGTCGCCAAATGCCGGAGCCGTGGTGTCCCCGGTGGTGTCTCGACTAACCGGCGCTCGGGGCAGCGCCCGCTCACGATTCGGCGGCGATCCTGTGAGGCGAATCGCCGAGGCTGTTGTTCGCTCGGAAGCCCTAGAAGCGCCGAGAGCGCAGCCGTCTGCTCGACCCCAAGATCAGCCCTGTTTCGTCCAGGGCTCGCTGGTCAGCCAAGATCGTCTCCGCGACCCGGTCAGCGCACTGGTTGTCTACGGTCGTGATTCGGAGGGTGCCGTCTTGAACTTGGTAGGAGTAGGTGTTGTCGAAGAACTGGACATCGCCACTTGCAGCGCATTCCTCCTGCAGCAGCTTCAGCTCATTGCCTTGAACCTGGAGCGTAGGCCCCTCTAGTTGCCCGAGCTCCGGATTGACAATCGAGGAGACCGGGCCGTTGTCCGTGCCTGGGTTGAGAGCGATTACGAGTTGCCACTTCGTCGCTGCGTTCTTCAGCTCCTCAGGTGGATTTGCGGGGATGTCAGCTGCCTTGAGCGTCGTTGCCCAAGTTTCCGAGAAGCTCGGGAGGAATGGCTCCCGCGGTCGACGCTTCGCTGCCTGTTCCGGCAGAGGTGGGGGTTCCAGCCGTGGGAGTTCCCGATCCGCCACACGCGGAGGCGTTCAACGCGACCAAGCCGGCGAGAATGCACACCAAAGCGAGGCGAAGCAGCCGCACAGGCAACCTTAGGCAATCAAGACTGGCCTAGGCAACCCCACGTTTGTGCGAGGCCGCCCCTCGTTACGCGACTGGCTAACTTAGTGCGAGAGCTTGCCGAGGCTGAGGAATCCACGCGCCGGAAAGCCGCATGATACGTTGTGTCAGAGTGCCTGACACTGACCGAGGGTCTGAACATGCGACGATCTCCGCAAGGCTTCGCGAGAATAGTCAGCGCCGCGCCCTTCTCGCGGAGAAAACAGCCGAGATACGCACCGAACTCCGTGATTTGCTCGTGCGCGGCTCGAAATCGGCCCTTGATGTTGCTGAGATGGCCCGACTCGCGGGCATTAGCCGGGACACGGCTCACCGCTATCTGCGCGAGGCTGGCCAACTTTCCTCGCGGCAGCGCCGCCCTTTGCGGAAGGAGGACAAGGATGGCTTCATTTCATTCATCGTCACCCGCGAAACGAAGTCGGGTGCGCGCCAATTTGTGGTGCGCTACCGCCTCGGTGGCCGCGCCTGGCCTGTCCAGCACGGCGGCTCGCTCTCGACCATGCGGGA
>CAWHWC010000004.1:0-158434 GCA_963832955.1 uncultured Actinomycetes bacterium
TTATGTCGTCTACTGGGTTCCGTTCGTCTTGTTCCACTTCGTGCCTTCGGACGAGGTGTTGGGGCTCGACCTGTCGCCGCCGAGCGTCCCGCGCGCGATCGACGAGGTCGCGATCGCGGCCTGGGTCGACGCCGGGCGGGCCCGGTCGATCCCGGCGACCCGAAGCGGCGTGGGCGTACAGCTGATCGTCGACACGCGCGCGCTGGCCATGGTCGCCGAGGCCGTCTGCGACGAGGCGGCGCGCGTCCTGGCGGCGTGGCGTGTTCGAGACGCCCCGGCTCACCGCGGCGGAGGTGACCGAGGATGCATCGCCGAGCTGCTCGACGTGCACCTCTCGAACCAGGCCTACCTCGACCTGACCGAGGGCTCCGGCGGCATCGCAGGCGCATACGACCGCGGCATGCTCGAGCGCGACCTCGCGATGTCGGCGATGACGCCGGGGCGCCACACGTGCACGCTGCGGCTTCGCGACGGCGCAGCGTGCGTCGGCCTCCTCGACTGGGTGGACGAGAACCCGAACGACGGCGCGCCGTGGATCGGCCTCATCATGATCCATGCCGGCCACCAGAGGCGCGGCCTCGCGGCCGAGGCGATCGCGGGCCTCGCCGGCCACGGCCGGTCGGCGGGATGGACGCGCCTGCGCGAGGGCGTCATCGACGGAAACGAGGCGGGGATGGCACTGGCGCTCGCCCTGGGGGATGCGTGAGGTCGAGCGAAAGCCCTACAAGATCGCGGCCGGCGAGTGCGAGCTCGCGGTGATGGAGCTCGCAGTGTGACCGGCGCTCACAGCGCTCCCCGGTAGACCTCCAGATCGTCCGCGCTGAAGAGCACGAACACGAGCCGCCGGTCGCCCCCGGCCGCTTCGGCGGCAACCCGCGCCGAGCCCAGCGCGATCGGACCGGCCCGTTCGATCGGGAACCCGTAGATCCCGGTCGAGATCGCCGGGAACGAGATCGAGCTGCAGCCCAGCTGCGAGGCGACCTCCACCGAGCGCCGGTAGGCCGACGCGAGGAGCTCGTCCTCGCCGTGGTCGCCGCTGCGCCAGACCGGCCCGACGGCGTGGATCACGTGACGCGCGGGCAGACGTCCCGCGGTCGTCGGCTTTGCATCACCCGTTCGGCAGCCCCCGAGCAGCGCGCATTCCTCCAGGATCGCCGGCCCGCCGGCGCGGTGAATCGCCCCGTCGACGCCGCCGCCGCCACGCAGGCGCTCGTTGGCGGCGTTCACGATCGCGTCGACGGCGATTGGGTGATGTCGCCCTGCACGAGCTCCACCGAGACGCCCATATCGTCGAGAATAGCCCGATGCCATTCGCCGAGCGCGCCAGGGTGCGGATTCACTTCCGCGACGAGGGAGCCGGGCCTCCGCTCGTCCTGCACACGGGCGGTGCGGGGGACGGGACCATGTGGGACGGAGCCGGCTACACCACCCGGCTGGGCGGGTTCCGGCTGCTGGTGATGGATCACCGGGGCCGCGGCCAGAGCAGCCGCGCGGACCACCTCGCTGGACATGCGCGCGGGCGAGTACGTCGCCGACGTCATCGCGGTCGCCGACGCGGCCGGGGTCGAGCGGTTCGCCTTCGCCGGCTACTCGATGGGCGCGGCGTCGGCTACCGGCTGGCCGCGACGCACGCCGGACCGGGTCTCGACGCTGGTCGCGATCGGCGGCGTCGCCGACCATCCGGGGGCGCCCGACGACACAGCTCGAGCTCGTCACCTGCTCGAGACGAGGGCATGCCGGCCCTCCGAACCGCGATCGAGGCGGATGAGGGGATCACACTCCCGCCGTGGCTGCGACGCAACTTCGACGAGACCGACGCCGGCCAGTTCGCTCTGTCGCTGCGCGCGTGGGCGGACGAGGGCGACACGACTTGGGACGACCTGGCCTGAATCGAGTGTCCGACGGCGGTCGTCGCAGGGTCCGAGGAGGCGCCGCCGGGATCACTCGAGCGGATGGCGCGGCGATCCCGGGAGACGCCACGATCGCCCGGCTCGAGGGGCGCGGCCATGTCGGCGCATTCCTCGACTCGGAGGCCGTCCTGCGCACCGCGCTGCCCGTGCTCAGCGCCGGTCGCAGGAGCGGGCGCTCGGTAGACTTCCCGCGATGAAGCGCTACCACGTCACGACGTTCGGGTGCCAGATGAACGTGCACGACTCCGAGCGGATCAAGGGCCTGCTCGAGTCGGTCGGGCTGGGTGAGGCGGCGACGCCCGACGACGCCGACTTCCTCGTCTTCAACACCTGCACGATCCGGGAGAAGGCCGACGATCGCCTCGTCGCCCACCTGATGGACGCCCGCGCGGCGAAGCAGCGCGACCCGGGCAAGGTGGTCGTCGTGGGCGGGTGCTGGTCGGAGTCGATGAAGGACGAGCTCTTCGACCAGTTCCCGTTCGTCGACCTCGCCTTCGGCCCCGGGAACATCCACCGCCTGGGCGACTTCATCCAGGCCGGCGGCGAGATCCCGCGCGGCCATTTCTCGACCTTCGACAGCTTCGCGGGCGAGCTGCCGCTGAAGCGCGACCGCGACCATCCAGGCCTGGCTGCAGATCTCGACCGGCTGCAACTGCAACTGCACCTACTGCATCGTGCCGAGCGTCCGCGGCCGCGAGCACAGCCGCGGCCCCGACGACCTCGTGCGCGAGGCGACGGTCCTCGCCGCCGACGGCGTCCGCGAGCTGACGCTGCTCGGCCAGAACGTGAACTCCTACGGCCGCGACCTGCGCCCGGCGGTGACGCACGAGCTTTGCCGCGCTCCTGCGCGCGCTCGACGCCGTGGACGGGATCGAGCGGATCCGGTTCACGAGCCCGCATCCCAAGGACATGCGCGACGACGTGATCGCGGCGATGGCCGAGTCGCCGGCCGTGTGCGAGCACCTGCACCTGCCGGTGCAGTCGGGCTCGACCCGCGTGCTCAAGGCGATGCGGCGCACCTACTCGCGCGATCGTTACCTGACCCTGGTCGAGCGGATCCGCGACCGCGATCCCCGACATCGCCCTGACGACGGACATCATCGTCGGCTTCCCCGGCGAGACCGACGCCGAGTTCGCCGAGACGCTCACGCTCGTCGACGAGGTCGGCTACGACCACGCGTTCACGTTCGTCTACTCGCCCCGCCGCGGTACAGACGCCGCGCGGATGTCGGAGCAGGTGCCGGACGAGGTGAAGAAGGAGCGGATCCAGCGTCTCGTCGACGTCGTCCAGCCGCACGCCGCCGGCCGTAACGCCGCGCTCGTCGGCACGGTGCAGCAGGTGCTCGTCGAGGGGCCGAGCCGCACCGACCCGTCGGTCCTGCGCGGCCGGACGCGCACGAATAAGGCGGTCAACTTCGGCGGCGCGCGCCGCGCCGGGCGACCTGGTGGACGTCGCATCACGGCGTCGACCTCGCAGACGCTCGCAGGGCGCCTGGCCGCCCCCGTCGCGGCCTAGACCGCGGTGGGGGTCGTGGCCATCTTCGGGCCGACGGCGTCCGGCAAGAGCGCGGTCGCGCTCGAGCTGGCCGAGCGGATCGGCGGCGAGATCGTCTCGTGCGACGCGATGCAGCTCTACCGCGGCCTGCCGATCCTGACGAACCAGCCGGCGGCCGCCGACGCCGGCCGCGCGCCGCACCACCTGGTGGCGGTATGGGAGACCGAGCACGCGGGCTCCGTGGCGGAGTACGCAGAGCTCGCCCACGCCGCCGTCGACGACGTCCTGGCGCCGCGGCCGCACGCCGGTCGTGTGCGGCGGGAGCGGCCTCTACCTGCGCGCGGCGCTCGCCGACATGCCGCTGCCGCCGCAGGTGCCGGCCGCCGACCGGACCAGCTTCGAGGAGCTCTACGACGGCGAGGGCGCGGAGGCGGCGCATGCCCGCTCGTGGCAGCCGATCCGGCCGCCGCCGTCGCCGTGCACCCGAACGATCGCCGCCGGGTCGTGCGCGCGCTCGAGCTGCACGCCGCCGGGGCGACTCGCCCCCGAGAGCCGGCTCTGGTCGGCCGACACACGCCACCCGACGCTCGTGATCGGGCTCGACGTGCCCGCGGAGACCGCCCGCCGGATCGACGGCCGCACGACGGCGATGTTCGACCGCGGCGTGGTGGACGAGGTGCGGGCGGCGCCGGGCGGGCACGACATTCTCGACCACCGCCGAGCGCATCCACGGCCTCCAGGACGTCACCGACCTGCTGGAGGGCGGGATCGACCGCTCCGAGGCGAGCGGCGCCTGGCCGTGCGCACGCGCCGCTACGCCAAGCGCCAGCGCACCTGGATGCGGCGGGTGCCCGACGTCCGGCTCGTCGCCGGCGACCGCGACGCCGCCGCGGTCGCCGGCCGAGATCGCCGGGCGGGCGTGATCCGGCCGCCGCGAGCACGACGCCGTGCGCGAGGCCCGCGACGCGCTCGTCATCCTGGCCGCCGCCGCCCCGTTGACGGCCGCGGTCGCGGTGCTCATCGGCGGTCGTGGCGGCGACGTGACCGGCTGGGCTGTGTGGATGATCGGCGACGGTCGTCGTGGCCGTGCTCCTGCTGGGCACGCTCGGCTCGGCGCTGCTCCTCGCCGACCGCGTCGGCGCCCGCTACCTGCAGCGCCCGGCCGCACACGATCAGCCGCATGCGGCTGATCGGGATCGCCCTGCTCGCCGGCCTCGCACTGGTGGGCGGGCCTGCCGACGACGTGGCCGATCGTGATCGGCTTCGGGCTCGTGTGCGCCGTGCTCGCCGCGGTCATCCTGCTCGGCGCCGCCGCGGGCACGCACTGACGGCCGGTATCCTCCGCCGGATGCGGTTCGAGAAGTGGCAGGCGGCCGGGAACGCGTACCTCGTCATCGAGCGCGGCGACCTCTCGGCGCCGCTCACGCCGCCGCGCGTCGAGCGCATCTGCCACCCCGATCTGGGGGCCGGGAGCGACGGCATCCTGGTGCTCGACCCGGTCGGCCGGGCACGTGCGCGTCCAGATCCTGAACCCCGACGGGAGCGACGCCGAGTTCTCCGGCAACGGCAGCCGCATCGCCGTCGGCTACGTGGCCGACCGGGACGGGCTGCACCGACGTGACGCTCGAGACACCCAAGGGCACCGTCGCCGGCGACGGTGGACGGCGGCTCGGTCACCGTCGATGCGGGCATCGCCGCGCTCGACGGGCCCGACCACCGCCCGGACGGCGGCGAGCCGCCGGCGCCGATCTACCCGTTCGTGATCGCTCGGCAACCCGCACTGCGTGATCGAGAGCGAGGGGGTCGACGGGCTCGACCTGGCAGCTGTCGGCGCGCCGATCGAGCGCCACCCCTGGTTCCCGAACCGGACGAACGTCGAGTTCTACCGGCCGCTCGGCGGCCACGACATCCGCATGCGCGTCTGGGAGCGCGGGGCGGGGGAGACGCTCTCGTCCGGCTCGGGCTCGAGCGCCGCGGCCGTCGCCGCGGTCGTCGCCGGACGGGCGCGAGAGCCCGGTCACCGTGCACACCGACGGCGGTGAGCTCGTCGTGGCCGTGCGACGAGCACCTGCCCGTGCGCCTGACCGGCCCGGTGCAACGCGTCTGCGACGGCGCGTTCTCGGCCGAGTTCGTCGCCGCGCTGGAGGCGCTCTGACATGCGCCCGGTCGCGCGCGTCCAGTCGCTGCCGCCGTACCTCTTCGCCGAGCTCGAGCGCAAGATCCGGAGCGGCGCCGAAGGCCGGGGTCGAGGTGATCTCGCTCGGGATCGGCGATCCCGACCTGCCCACCCCGACCGCCGTCGTCGCGGAGGCGCAGCGCCAGGTCGCGCGACCCGGAGACGCACCGGTACCCGTCGAACCGCGGCCTGGACGAGTTCCGGCGGGCCGTCGCCGACTTCTACCGGCGCCGGTTCGGGGTCGAGCTCGACCCCGACACCGAGGTGCTGCCGCTCCTGGGCGGCAAGGAGGGCGTCGCGCACGTGTGCTTCGCGATGCTCGACCCCGGCGACGTGTGCCTGGCGGCCGACCCCGGGCTACCCCGTCTACACGTCGGGGACGCTGCTCGCGGGGGCAGAGCCGGTGCTGATGCCGCTCACGGCCGAGCACGGCTTCCAGCCCGATCTCGCGGCATCGGCCGCGACGTCCCCGCCCGGGCGAACCTGCTCTTCTGCAACTACCCGAACAACCCGACGGGCGCCGTCGTCGACGTCGAGTTCTTCGAGCGGCTGGCGGCGTTCGGGCTCGAGAGCGACGTGCCCGTCGTGCACGACAACGCCTACTCCGAGATCACGTTCGACGGCTACTCGCGCCCGAGCTTCCTCGCGGCGCGCGGGCGCCCGCGAGGCCGGCGTCGAGATGTTCTCGCTCTCGAAGGCCTACAACATGACCGGCTGGCGGGTCGGGGCCGCCGTCGGGAACGCCGAGATGATCGCGGCGCTCCTGAAGCTGAAGACGAACATCGACTCGGGGCAGTTCGACGCCGTGCAGCTGACGGCCGGCCGCGCTCCTCGGGCCCGAGGGGACGGCACGTCGCGAGATGCGCGAGGTCTACCGCCGCCGCCGCGACCTCGTGATCGACGCGCTCGCCGCGGCGGGCATCGACGTCGCCGCCGCCGAAGGGGACGATCTACGTCTGGGTGCCCGGTCCCGGCCGGTCACACGTCCGTGTCGTTCGCCGAGCTCGTGCTCGAGCAGGCGGCCGTCGTCGTCTCGCCGGGATCGTCGTACGGGCCCAACGGCGAGGGGTACGTCCGCCTCTCGCTCACCGTCGCCGACGACGAGCTGCGCGAGGCGGTCTCGCGGATCGAGCAGCACCTCCGCGTCGCCGCCTGAGTGCGCCGACCCGGCCGTCCGTATACTCCTCACGTGTCCACCGCCCGTATCACCCCCCGCGAGCCGACGCCCGAGCGGGGCGTCGTGATCGCCTCTCTGCTGCCCGGGTCCGACGACGCAGACGAGCTCGAAGAGATGCGGGAGCTGCTTCGCACCGCCACGGTCGACCCGGTCGCGACCCTCACCCAGCACCGCCGCCGGCCCGACCCGCGCACCTACCTCGGCCCGGGCAAGCTCGACGAGCTCCGGGAGCTGGCCACGCAGCTCGACGCCGAGGTGGTCGTGTCCGACGACGAGCTGACGCCGCGCCAGCAGCGCACGCTCGAGGACGCGCTGCAGATGCGCGTGGTCGACCGCACCGCCGTCATCCTCGACATCTTCGCCCAGCACGCCCACACGGCCGAGGGCAAGCTCCAGGTCGAGCTGGCCCAGCTCGAGTACTCGCTGCACCGGATGCGGGGGATGTGGAAGCACCTCGAGCGGCTGGGCGGCGGCGTCGGCACCCGCGGCCCCGGCGAGACGCAGCTCGAGTCCGACCGGCGGATGGCCCGCCGCCGGCGTCGCGCTCCTGCAAGCCGCGCTCTCGCGGTCGCCGACCGGCGCGGCGTGATGCGGCCGCAGCGCACCCGAACCGCGATGCCGACGGTCGCGCTCGCCGGCTACACGAACGTCGGCAAGTCGACCCTCCTGAACGCCCTCACGGGCTCGGAGGTGAGCGTCGACGACCGCCTCTTCGAGACGCTCGACCCGACGACGCGGGCGTTCCGGGAGGAGGGCCGCGCGTACCTCGTCACCGACACGGTCGGGTTCATCGGCAAGCTGCCGCACGGGCTCGTCGAGGCGTTCGCCGCCACGCTCGAGGAGACGCTCGCGGGCGACCTGATGCTGGTGGTGGCCGACGCATCGACCGGCGAGGAGGGCCTGCGCGAGCAGCTCGAGGAGGTGCGGGCGGTGCTGACGGACATCGGCGCCGACGAGATCCCGCAGATGCTCGTCGTGAACAAGATCGACCGCGTCGACGCGCTCTCGCGGCGGCGGCTGCAGAACCGGTTCCCGGACGCCGTCGTGATCTCGGCCCAGACCGGCGAGAACCTGGACGAGCTGAAGCACCGCGTCGCCGAGTTCTTCGCCGACCGGTACGTCGACGTGCGCCTGCTCGTCCCGCACGCCGACGGCGGCGAGCTCTCGGCGCTCTACCGCACCGGCGCGCCGATCACCGCCCGCGAGGACGCCGCCGAGGGCGTGCTCGTGACGGCCCGCCTGCCGCGCGAGCTGGTCGGGAGGTTCGCGGCCTACCGCGTATGACCGAGCTGCTCGTCCGCCGCCTGCACCCCGACGCTCGGATCCCGACGGCCGCGTACGACGGCGACGCCGGTCTCGACCTCGCGAGCGTCGAGGAGGCCGAGCTCGGCCCCGGGGAGCGGTGCACGGTCGCCACCGGCATCGCCGTCGCGATCCCGCCCGGGCACGCCGGTTTCGTCCAGCCCCGCTCCGGGCTCGCGGCGCGCCACGGGATCACCGTCGTCAACTCGCCCGGCCTGATCGACTCGGGCTACCGAGGCGAGATCCGGGTCGTGCTCCTGAACACCGACGCGGCCGAGACCTTCCGGGTCGAGCCGGGCGACCGCATCGCCCAGCTCGTCGTCCTGGCGCTTCCGGAGCTTCGGATCACCGAGACCGACGAGCTGCCGGAGTCGCACCGCGCGGAGCGCGGCTTCGGGTCGTCGGCGGTGGGCTCGCCGCCGTGAGCGGCACACCGCGCATCCGGGTCGCCGCGCTCCTGCGCCACGGCGACTCGGTGCTTCTGTGCGAGCAGCGCAAGGGCGACCGCGCGTACTGGCTCCTGCCGGGTGGCGGGGTGGAGGAGGGGGAGTCGCTCCACGTCGCGCTGGCCCGCGAGCTCACCGAGGAGTGCGCCCTCGAGGCCGTGGCGCTCGACGGCCCGATCGCGATCGTCGAGTCGATCGCCCCGGCCGGGCTGCGGCCGCGCAAGCACGTCGTGCACATCATCTTCCACGGCGACGTCTCGGGCCGCAGCCTCGAGACCGTCTCGTCGGCCGACGGCGCCGTCCGCGGCCATCGCCTGGTGTCGCTCGACGAGCTCGCCTCGCTCGACCTGCGCCCGCCGATCCACCGCTTCCTCGAGCGCTGGCGCCCGGCGACCCGTTCGTCCACCTGGGCGAGCTCTGGGTCAGGTGACGGATCTCTACATCTCCGCAGACATCGAGTCCGATGGGCCGATCCCCGGCGAGTGCTCCATGCTGTCGTTCGGGCTCGCTGTTGCGGGCCGATTCGACGGCGACGCCTTCACCCGGCCCGCCGACGGTGAGGCGACGTTCTACCGGGAGCTGCGGCCGATAGCTGAACGGTTCGATCCCGAGGCCCTTCGTGTCTCGGGTCTCGACCGTGACCGGCTCGTCGAGGTCGGCGCCGACCCCGGCGAGGCGATGGTCGAGGCCGCCGAGTGGGTCGACGCACACGCGGCGGACCAGCGTCCCGTGCTCGTCGGATACCCGGTCGTCTTCGACTGGATGTTCCTGCATTGGTACTTCGTGCGGTTCGCCGGCCGCTCGCCGTTCGGCTTTTCGGGCGCGCTCGACATCAAGACGATGTACCACCAGAAGGCGGGTGTGACATTCGACCGGGCAGGCCGGCGCGACCTCCCGGCGATCCTGGCTCCGCAGATGCCTCACACGCACAATGCGCTCGACGACGCCCGTGAGCAGGCAGAGATCTTCGCCCGTGTTTTCACGTGGGACGGCCAACCAGAATGACCACGGCGATCCTGTTCGACCTCGACGACACGCTCGTCGTCGAGGAGCCGGCCGCGGCGGCCGCGTTTCTGGCGACGGCGCACGTCGCGGCCCGCCGGTACGCGGTCGACCCGGCCGTCCTCGCGCGCACGGCGCGTACCCGCGCCCGCGAGCTGTGGCGCGCCGGGCCGGCGTACGCTTACGGGGAGGACACGATCGGGATGAGCTCCTGGGAGGCCCTGTGGTGCCGCTGGGAGGGCGACGGCGCCGAGGTGCGGGCGTGCCGGGAGTGGGCCGCGGGCTATCGCACGCGTGCCTGGCGCATCGCGCTCGCCGACCACGACATCGTCGACCCGGCGCTGGCCGAGCTGCTCGGGGAGCGATTCGGTATCGAGCGCCGCCTCCGGCACGAGGCGTTCGCCGACGTCCGCCCGGCCCTCGAGGACCTGCGCCGCACGCATGCACTGGCGCTCGTCACCAACGGCGCGTCGTGCCTCCAGCGCGAGAAGCTGGCCGGAAGCGGGCTGGCCGAGGAGGACTTCGACGCGATCGTGATCTCGGGCGACCTGGGCACCGGGAAGCCCGGCGGCGAGATCTTCGCGCATACGCTGGAGTTGCTCGGGGTCGGCGCCGACCGGGCCGTGATGGTCGGCGACAGCCTCGAGCGCGACGTCGAGGGCGCCGAGGCGGCCGGCATCCGCGGCATCTGGCTGAACCGCGGCGGCGGGCGCCCGCCAGCGCCGAACGGTCACACCCAGATCGCGACGCTCTCCGAGCTCCGGTCGGTGATCTAACCCGCGGCGGCGATCCGCTCGGCGACCCGGTGGGCCTCGAGCTCGAGCGCGTCGTCGAGCGGATCGAGCTCGACGGCCCCGTGGCGGCGCTCCAGCGCCTGCTGAACGAGCCAGTCGGCCAGCCAGGGGTTCTTGGGAAGGAGCGGGCCGTGGATGTAGGTGCCGATCACCCGCCCGGCCCGGACGCCCTCGCCGCCGTCCTCGCCGTTGTTGCCGTGGCCGTGGAGGACGCGCCCGAGCGGCTCGACGCCCGGGCCGAGGTGCGTCCGGCCGGCGTGGTTCTCGAAGCCGACGACCGTGTGCGCGCCGCCGGAGCCGAGCTCGCAGCGGATGGCGATGTTCCCGATCATCCGCGTCGGCCCGGCGTCGGTTACGAGGTCGACGAGCCCGGTGCCGGGCATGTCGTCGCCGGAGTGCCCGCGGTATCCGTGGCCGAGCAGCTGGTAGCCGCCGCAGACGGCGAGCACGGCCGCGCCGCCGTCGACCGCCGACCGCAGGTCGCCGGCCTTCGCCGACCAGATCCTCGGCGATGGCCACCTGGTCGCGATCCTGGCCGCCCCCAAGGTAATAGAGGTCGGCCTCCGGCAGGTCGTCGCCCGGGCCGCACCCGACCGCCTCGAACCCGATCCCGCGCCGCTCGCAGCGATAGCGCAGGACGGCGATGTTGCCGCGATCGGCGTAGATGTTCAGGTGCTCGGGATAGAGATGACCCACGCGGAGATCGGTCATGCGGCCTCCCAGTACGGCGGCACGACGCCGCGGCGAGTGAGCACCCCGCGCAGCTCGAGCATCGCCGTGTAGGTCGTGAGCACGAAGACGGGCCCGCCGCCGGCCGCCACGGCCGTGTCGAGCGCCGCCGCGAGATCGGGCTCGACGCGGACGGCGTCCGGATCGAGCCCCGCGTACTTGAGCCGCACCGCCATCTCCGCGGCCCGCGTCCCCGACGTCACGACCGACTCGACGCCGCCCGCGAGGAGCTCGAAGTCGACGTCCCAGATCCACGAGACGTCGCGGCCGTCGGCGATCCGGTCGTTCAGCGCCACGACGAGGCGCTTGGGCGCCGGGTCGTGCGCGAGCGTGCGGATGACCTCGTTCGCACCTGCCGGGTTCTTCGACAGGACGAGGACCGCCTCGCGGCCGTCGACCGCGACGCGCTCGAACCGGCCGAAGGCCGGGCCGAACACCTCGAGGCCCGCCGCCATCCGCTCGAGGGCGACGTCGCCGAGCGCGCATGCCATCGAGACGGCGGCGAGCGCGTTGTAGACGTTGTAGAGGCCCGGCAACGGCATCCGCACCCTGCGCTCGCCCAGGGGGGTCACGAGGGTGAACGCGGTGCCGTCGAGGCCGTCGAACGCGACGCCCGTCGCCGAGACGTCGAGCGCGGGCCGGGCGTTGCCGCATGCGGGGCACGACCACGCCCCGAGGTGCCCGAGATACACGGCCTCGTAGCTCAGGCGCGCCCCGCACACGCCGCACCATTTCGAGTCGGCGGCGTGGGGGAGGGCCGGCAAGGCCACGCTCGGATCGTCGATGCCGTACGACAGCGACCCGTCCCCCGCCGGCAGCCCGGCCACGAGCGGGTCGTCGGCGTTTCGCACGAGCCGCCACGGGCCGTCGGCCGAGATCCGCCGCCACCGGGCGGCGACCGTCTCGAGCTCGCCGTACCGATCGAGCTGGTCGCGGAACAGGTTCCCGAGCCCGAGCACCCGCGGCGCCAGCGCCGGCGCCACGTCCTCAAGCGCCGCTTCGTCGACCTCGAACACGCCGAGATCGGCCTCGCGGCATGCGAGCAGCGACGAGGCGACGCCCGACGCGAGGTTCGCGCCCGCGGCGTTCCTGCACAGCCGCCGCTCCGGCTCGAGCATGGCTGCGAGCATCTTCGCCGTGGTGGTCTTGCCGTTCGTCGCCGAGACCACAACGACCCCGCCGGCGATCCGGCGCGACAGCCTCGGGATGGCATCCGGAGCCATCCGCAGGAGCAGCTTGCCCGGCAGGCTCGTGCCACCGCCCGCCCCCGCACGGCGCGACAGTCCGGCGGCCGCCCGAGCTGCGGCGACCTTGGCGGGGAAGACGATCATCCGACCGAATCCTATCGGCGGCCTTCCACCGTTCGAATTTGACGGTGTACCAGGGCGCGGGTTTTCACTTGCAGCGGCGGGAACATATGCTATAAGCTGCCACCGGCCCGACGAGCCAGGGGAGCATCCATGAGACGCAAGACGGTGTACCGCGCGATCGAGGGTATCGACCGCGAGCAACTGGAGCAGTTCCAGGCGGGCATGCGCAAGCGGTACTCCGACGAGCACATCCTCGATGAGCTCCGGGCATGCGCGAAGAGGCTCGGCCGCTCGCCGACGATGCGCGAGTTCGAGGCCGACCCCGGGACGACGGTCCACCCGCAGACGGTCATCGAGCACTTCAAGTCGTGGAACCGCGCGAAGCGGCTCGCCGGCTTGGTGCCGCGCCGGTTTGCGACGCAGGACGAGCTCCTGAAGCTCCTGCGCGACCTGGGCGACGAGCTGGGACGCGTGCCGACGGCGAAGGACATCGAGGCCCGCAAGGGCGCGATGCCGTCGAAGTCGCTCTACTGGCACACGTTCGGGTCGCTGAACAACGCCCTGAAGCAGGCCGGGTTCGACGTCCCGGTGGGGGAGGAGCGCCTCGAGCGGGCCGTGGAGCAGGGCGCCATGCTCGCGATCCGAAGCGGTCGCCTTCCGAAGTTCGCCGACTGGGCGCAGGCCCGTCGCAGCGACCCGGGCATGCTGACGGAATGGCAGGTCTACCGGATGTTCGACGCCCGCCGCGGCGCGTGGTCCACGTTCCAGTACCTCATCCGCAGCCGCCTCGAGGAGCGCGGCGTGCACATCTCGCCCGAGGGGCGAGTGCTCCCCACGACCTAGGGCGCCGAGGCGCTTAGGAGCAGATCGGGCAGCCGGGCGGGTCGAGGATCTCGAGCGCCGCGATCTCCTCGAGCGCGTCGCCGAGCAGCATCGCCCATGGGCCCGAGCAGAGCTGGACGTCCAGCAGCCGGCCCCACGGGATCGTGTTGACGCCGATCGAGACCGAGACCCGGGCGATGCCGGGGGCGCCGCGCTCGGCGTCGTCGCCCGACGTCACCTCGATCGGCGCGCTCAGGATCACGGAGCCGGTGAGGCGGCCGGCGGCCAGCCGGTGCACGTAGAACGGGGGATCGTCACCGGCGAGATCGAGATACCGGTACCCGCGCGCGGCGGGGGCGGAGGGGACGCCGACGTGTCCGCAACCGGTGCGGATCCGCTCGACGTCGACGACGGTGAGGCCCTCGAGGGCGCGGGCAAAGGCGTGCTGCATGTCCAGTTCTTCGGCGCCCGAGACGGCCGGCGCATCCCCCACCGGCGCTAACTCACACCCGACAGTTTGCAATTCCTCCGAGCAGCGCTCAAGAGATGCCGGTCTGCGGCCGATTCAGTGGACACACACGAGGACTCCCCGTGTGACACCCCTGCAACAGAAGGACGCCAAAGGTGAGCTCTGCTCCACTGCCGATCGACGACGCCCAGCAGCCCGACCCGTTCGAGGCGGCGGCCGCTCCGGAGCCGGTCGAGGTGGAGGAGGTCGAGAGCCAGGCGGCTACCGTCGATCTCCTGCATACATACGTCCGCCAGATCGGCGACGGCGCCCTCCTCACGCGCGCGGAAGAGCTCGACCTGGCGCGGCGCAAGGACATGGGTGACGACGCGGCCAAGCGGCAGCTCGTCGAGTCCAACCTGCGCCTGGTGATCGCGATGGCGCGGGCCTACTCGTCGTCCGGTGTCCCACTTCTCGACCTGATCCAGGAGGGGAACATGGGGCTCATGCGGGCGGTCGAGAAGTTCGACTACCGCAGGGGGTACAAGCTTTCGACGTACGCCACGTGGTGGATCCGCCAGTCGATGACCCGCGCAATCGCCGACCAGGCCCGCACGATCCGGCTTCCGCTGCACGTGCTCGACCTCGTGAAGAAGCTGCACCGCGCCAACCGGACGCTCGCACAGAAGCTGGGCCGCGATCCGCTTCCGAGCGAGCTCGCCGCCGAGCTCGAGATCCCGATCGACCGGGTGCTCGAGCTCCAGCGGACGATCGAGGACCCCGTGTCGCTCGAGGGGCCCGTCGGCGACGGCGAGTCGAACTTCGCTGATCTCGTCGAGGATCACAACGCCCGCCAGCCCGAGGCCGCCGTGACCCGCAGCCAGCGCGAGGAGGAGCTCAGGGCCGCACTCGACGAGCTGGGCGAGCGCACGCGGCTCGTGCTCGAGGCCCGCTTCGGCCTGAACGACCGCGAGCCGGCCACGCTCGAGCAGGTCGGCGTCGAGATCGGCGTGACCCGCGAGCGGGTCCGCCAGATCGAGACGCGCGCCCTGCGCGAGCTCGAGGCCAAGAACCCGGGCCTGCGCGACTTCCTCCGCGGCGTCGAGTGATCCCCCGGCCACCTCGGGTGGCACACTTCATTCCGTGAGCTCGCTCGAGTCCTTCTGGGACGCGACGGTCGCCTTCTGGAACGACCTGGCCCGTGTCCACTGGAGCATCCTGCTCATCGCCATCGCGCTCTACATGGCGAACGTCGTGCTGCGCGCGACGGCGTGGCGCACGATCCTCCAGGCCGCCTACCCGGAGGGGCGCGTCCGCTGGCGGAGCATCGTCGCCGCCTACCTCGCCGGCGTGGGGACGAACGCGATCGTGCCGGCCCGCGGCGGCGACGTCATCAAGATCTACCTGGCCCACCGGTCGATGCCGGGCGCCGCGTATACGACGATCACGTCGAGCCTCCTGGCCGAGACGCTCGCCGACACGTTCATCGGCCCGCTGGTGCTCCTCGCAGCGTACGCCAGCGGCCGGATCCCGCACCTGCCGGCGCTGGGCCACCTGGCCGCGTTCGAGTGGAGCTTCTTCGCCTCGCACGCCCAGTGGTTCGCGCTCGTCCTGGCGGCGATCCTGATCCTGACGGGCGTCTTCTTCACCTACCTCGAGCACCACGTCGTGTCGTTCTGGGCCCGGGTCAGCCTGGGGCTCGCGATCCTGCGGACGCCGCGCCGCTACCTCCGGAACGTGGCGTCGATCCAGGTCGCCGGCTGGGCGCTTCGGGCCCTGGCGATGTACTTCTTCCTCCAGGCGTTCCGGATCCCGGCCGACCTGATCGACGCGACGCTCGCGCTCTCGGCTCAGAGCGCATCGACGCTGCTTCCGCTCACGCCGGGCGGGCTCGGGACGCAGCAGGCGCTCCTCGGCTACATGTTCCGAAACGCCGCGCCGGCGAGCACGGTGCTCGCGTTCTCGGTCGGGATGCAGTTCGCGATCACGCTCACGAGCGTCCTGGCCGGCGGAGCGGCCATCTGGATCACGCTGAAGCGGCTCCCGTGGCACGCTCACCGGCACGTCTCAGGGCCGCCGGGGGAGCAGCAGGAGAAGTCCCGCTGGCGCCGCAAGCAGCGCCCACATGGCGGCGGCGATTCCGTAGCGGCCGGCGAGGAGGCCAAGGCCAAGCGGTAAGAGGCCCGCGAGCGCGCTCGAGACGCTCGAGAGCGCCGTCGCCGCGCCGCTCCATCCGGGAAGCTCGTCGTAGAGGCTCGCCTTGAGCAGCGGGTACCACCCGCAGGTGAGCACCCCGAGGCCGGCCGCGGCCGCCACCTTGGCCGGCGCGCCCGGTGCGACGAGCACCGCCGGATAGACGAGGAAGGCCGCCGCGGCGCTTGTGCGGAGGTAGGTCGCGCCCGGCATCCACCTCAAGGCCGTGGGGAGCACGACGTTGCCGAGGAGGCTCGCGGCCGCGACGGCTCCAAGCGCAAGCGCAGCCTCGCCGGCGCCAATCCCCGCCACATCGACGAGGTAGACCGCCAGCAGCACGTGCATGACGTCGAGCTGAAGGTCGGCGAGCTCGAGCAGCAGGAGCCGACGCACGATCGGGCCGCGGACGAGCAGGCGCAGCGTGGCTGCGGCGGTGGCGCGAAGCTCGCGATCGACTGAGCCGTCCGGCATCCGGCGGAGGCCGGCGACGAGGCAGGCGGACAGGAGCGCCATCGCCACAAACGGGATCCGCCACCCGAGCCCGGCGCCGATCGATGCCGCGACCACCGCCGGGCCTGCGAGCACCCCGATCCCGCCCGCGATCGTCCAGCGGTTCATCGCCAGATCGCGCCCGGCCGGCTCGACGTCCATGAGCGTTGCCTGGGAGAGGCTCACGAACGCGCCGGACGCCGGATAGAGGACGCACATCGCAACGAGGATCACAAGCGGAGAGCGGGCAGCGGCGAGCGCCAGAAGGCCCGCAGCGAAGGCGCCCCCGCCGACGGTCATGACCAAGCGGCGATGGCGCGTGTCGCCGAGGACGCCGAATGCCGGCTCGACAACCGACGCCACCAGCGCCGGGACCGACAGCACCAGGCCCAGCTGGGCATACGAGAGGCCCAGATCGCTCCTGATCGCCGGCAGCGCCGCATCCCTGGCGCCGAAGACCAGCTCGTCGAGGAGCTCGATGGCGAGAAGCGTCGCGCCGATGGAGAGCACCCGCCGGCGCGGCGGTTCGGATCACCAGGGCGGGAACGTCATGGCCGCGAGTCTAACTGCGGGAACGGCTTCCATCCCGCCCACGCCCGATAATGCCGGTTATGTCAAGTTGAGAGATCGAACGGGGCAGAGCGCTCACGGGCGGGTCTCCCCTCAGCCGGCGAGCGGATGAGTCGGGTCGCTCGGGAAGTAGGCCCGGCGCCGGGCGAGCGAGAGCCGCTCGCGGGCGTCGGCCAGGAGCTCGGCACCCGACGCGTGCTCGCCGATCTCGGCGAATCCCGCCGCGCCGCACAGCACACCGCCCGCGAAGAGCTCGCTGCCCGGCGAGCGCCGCGCGCACGCGCTTGAAGGCGGCCCGGGCCTCGAATTCGCCTGCGCGCGGGAAGAGCAGCGCGAAGTGGTCGGCCCCGAGATGGCCGACGCGGTCGTCGTGGCGCACGGCCGAGCGCGCGAGCGCGCCGACGTGCAGGATCAGATCGCGCTGGTCGATCGCTCCCGGCCCCAGCTCGAAGCCGTGCACCGTGAAGACGGCGACCGCGAGCGACTGGCTGCGCCACCGCGCCGCGGCGACCGTGCGCTCGAGCTCGACCGCGAACGCCCCGCTGTCGAGCAGCGCCTCTTCGCCGGCGACGCCGGCTGCGAGCGCCAGCGCCACGCAGTGGCCGAGCGCGTCGACGAACGACTCCTGCTCGCGCGACGGCTCCTCGTCCCAGTCGGCGACGAGCCCTTCCGGCGCCATCCGAAGATGGCACGCGAGCCCGGCCTCCGCGGCGCCGAGGCGAGGATGCGGTCGATCACGCCGGCGTCCGCGTGCGGCGCGGCGAGGGCCGCCGCGGCACGCGACAGGACGTCGATCAGGATGTGGCCGTCATCCATCGGTTCCCTATCGGGTCGGATCGCCGCGGCCTTGAGCCCTACCGAGCGCGATCAGGCGACGGCCGCGCCCCACGTGGGCCCGTGAGCCGCGTCGTCGTCCGCCGAGAGCACCTGTGCGCTGGACAGCCTCGATCGAGAAGTCGGCCAGGCGCCCGCGCCGGTACGAGCTCCGTCTCGCGCTCCAGAACGGCCAGGAACGCGTCGACGAGCGGCGCCTCGAACTGGCTGCCCTTGCCGAGCACGAGCTGCTGGATCGCCCGCTCGCGTGCTCATCGCCGCCCGGTAGGGCCGGTCGGACGTCATCGCGTTGTACGAGTCGGCGACGGCGATGATCCGCGCCAGGCGCGGGATGGCGTGGCCCGCCGAGGCCGTCGGGGTAGCCGACGCCGTCCCAGCGCTCGTGATGGCTGCGCACCACGAGGGCGATGTCGCTGTAGTCCTCCACCTCGGCCAGGATCCGCGCTCCCGATCGCGGGGTGCCGGCGCATCTCGGCCCACTCGTCGTCGTCGAGCGCAGAGCTCTTCTCGAGCAGCTCGGCGCTGATCCCGATCTTGCCGATGTCGTGCACGAGCGCGGCCAGGTGGACGCGGGTGACCTCAGCCTCGGGCAGGCCCGAGCTCGACGGGCGATGTCGCGGCGAGTAGACGGCGACGGCCGCCGAATGGCCGGCGGTGTAGCTTGTCGCGCGAGTCGAGCGCGCGCACCATCGCGGCGGCGAAGCTCATGTTGACCCGGCGCAGATGCTCGTTGGCGGCCTCGAGGCGCTCGTTTGACTCCCCCAGCTCCTCGATCAGCTGCGCCTGGCGGGCGTGCATGCGGAAGCTCAGGTGGGCCGCGATCAACGGCACCACGAAGAACGCCAGCACCTCGACCCCCACGCGCCCGTACGTGAACGCGATGAGCGCGGTGACCGGCGCGTAGAGCGCGACGGAGACTGCGATCGAGCCGCGCAGAAGCCGCCACAGCTCGAGCGGCCGGCGTCCCGTGCCTGAGCAAGAGCGTGACGGCGGTGACGACGAACTCGACCGCGGTCCCGACGACCGAGGCGACGGCGGCCACGACGACGAGGGACCGACCAGCGAATCGGAATTGACGGCCCGCTCGGCCAGGACGGCGCTCCACCCCGCGGCGCAGCCGGCGAGCGTCTTGCCCGACAGGTAGATCAGGAAGCGCTCGAGCGGCCCCTCGCGGTGCAGCATCGCCGCACCGCCGACGACCGCCGCGGCGGCGGGCCCGAAGAGCACGGCCGCAAGCGCGAGCGGCATGAACGAGACCGACACCTCGACGCGCGGAGAGACGCGCATGCTGTGGCCCTCGGCGACGTGCGCGATGACGGCCAGAACGAGGACGACGTCCCACCGCCCCAGGCCGTGCACGGACCACGACGCAGCCACCAGGCCCAGGGCGAGCCCGGCAAGCATCGACGCATAGACGCGGATGATTGTCAGATTCTGCTCCTGCTGGTCACACGTTTGTGGTCAAGACTTGACATAGCTCGAATGGGTAGCTAGCCTCCCCCCCGAAAGGGGTACAAACGTGGCGCGAGGGGAGAGGAACATCATGGGTATCAAGGGCTGGTAGGGACAAAGGTCGGCATCGGCGTTATCGGTACGCCGAGGGGTGAGGTTGAGCCCTTCTCGCTACCGCGGATTCTGGGGTCGGGCCCAGAATCCCCCGCCGCACACGATGTCATCGCGCCCCCACGAGACGGCAGCGCTCAACGCGCCGCCTCGCGGGGGCGCGTTTCGTTGGGGGAAGAAGCCGGTGAGCGCCTGGAGCAGAGCGCCCACCGGATGACGGAAAACGCCGGCCGATGAGCCGGTGGAGCACGACGCGCCGACACCTCGCGCGCGATGCGGCAGCGATCGCTGTTTCCACTCGTGGTATCGGTGATTCGCCCCACGCCGGCCATCCCCCGACGGAGTGTCGGAGACGGCACTCAAGCCGGGCAGCGCTGCCGCCGATATCACGCGTAAGGGGCGGCGGCAACGCCCGCCGGGACGGCTCGCTCCAGCCGAACGGCTCCATCCACACGTTCTCATCCCAAGAGGTCTGACACATGAGCGACGCCGAGGCACAACCGGAACAGCCTGCCCGCGACGAGTCCGCAAGCGGGCTCCGCAGGGCGATGGAGCACCGGATGACTTCGCTCCAGGAGGCCGAGGAGCGGCTCCAGCGCGAGCAGTCCGCGCTCCAGGAGCAGGCGAAGGTCGTCTTCGCCGAGCGCGAGGCGCGGCTCGCCCGCCGTGAGCGCGAGCTGGCCAAGCGCGAGGCGGCGCTCGCCGTGAGCGAGGGCATCGCCTCGTCGAACACGGGCGAGGACGTCGGCGCCGCCGAGCGCGCCCGCATCGATGCCGGGAACGCACGCCTGGAAGAGCGCCGGGCCGAGCTCGACCGGCGCGAGCAGGAGATCGTCGAGCGCGAGCGCGATTTGGCCGCCGCCGCGATGTCCCCCACCCCCACCGCCGACGGCACTCCTCCTGTTGACAATGCGCGCGCACAGGCGCTCGAGGAAGCTGTCACCACGCTCGAGCGTCAGGTCGAGCACATGAAGGGACAGCGCGAGCAGATCGAGCGCGAGCGCGACGCGCTCGTCGAGCAGCTGCGCGACCGCGGCGCCCTCGGATCGGTGGAGCTCGCCGAGCGGGAGGCGCGCCTCTCGACCCTCGAGCAGGAGCTGACCGACCGCGAGCACCGCGCCAAGAAGGTCGAGAAGGTCCTCACGCAGAAGGAGCTCGCACGTCGACGGCGTCCGCGCCGACCTCGAGCAGCGGGCCGCCGAGATGTCCGAGAACGAGCAGGCGTTCTCCGAGCGCGCCGCAGCGGTCGAGGCCCGCGCGAAGGCAGCCGAGACCGCCGAAGCCGAGACCCGCACGCGGCTCGAGCAGCTCGAGGCCCGCGAGGCGGAGGCTGCGCGGTCGTTCGACGAGCTCGCGACCGCCCAGTCGTCCCTCAAGGAGGCGACCGAGGCGCTCGAGAGCCGCTCGACCATGATCGAGGCCGCCGAGGCGAAGGTCGCAGCCATGCACGCCGACACCGACCGCAAGGTCGCCGAGGCCGAGCAGCGCATCGCCGCGCTCGCCGACCGCGAGAAGGAGCTTCAGCACGTCGAGGCCCGCCTGGCGGAGCTCGACGCCCGCGACCGCGAGGTCAGCCAGGCCGTCGCGAACCTCGAGGAGCGCGAGCGCGAGCTGCGCGACATCGACGCCCGCCGGCAGGCCGCCGAGAGCGCCGCGACGCGCGCCGAGGCCGCCACCAAGCAGCTCGAGGAGCGCCGCGCCGAGGCCGAGACCAGGATCGCTCACTGCGACGCCCGGGTGCTCGAGCTGGCCGACAAGGAGCGCCGCCTGACCGAGATCAACACGCGCCTCGCCGAGTTCGACGTCCGCCAGGAGAAGATCCAGAACGCCGAGGCCGAGATCGCCGCCGAGCGCACGCAGGCCGAGAACCTGCAGCGCGAGGCGCACCGCCTCCAGAAGCAGGCCGAGCGGATGCTGGCCGACGCCGAGCAGCAGGCCTCCCAGCAGGTCGAGCGGCTCGCCGCCGACCTGCGCGAGCGCGAGGCCCGGCAGGCCGTCGCCGAGGCCGACCTCGAGCGGCGCGAGGCCCGGCTCGACCGCCGCCAGGACACGCTCGACGAGCGCGAGCGCGACGTCGACAACCGAAACGACGCGCTCGAGCTGCGCGACGTCCAGATCAAGGAGCGCGAGGCGGACGTCGCCCGGCTCACCGTCCGCGCCGACCGTGTCGAGGCCGAGCTCGACGCCCAGCGCGCTGCCCTGGCAGACGCCGAGGACGCCGTCGCCCGCGAGCGGGCCGTGCTCCAGCGGCGGATGGCCGAGCTCGCAAAGCGCGAGCAGGCTGGGCGCGACGACCTGGACGAGGCAGTCCGCACCGCCGCCGAGGCCAGCGGGGGCCGCAAGGGCCTTCTGGGCCGCGGCGGGGGCAAGTCGGTCGAGGAGCTGCACAACGCGCTGCGCTCCAAGGAGGCCGAGCTTCAGGCCCAGGAGCGCCGCCTGAGCGAGCTCAACGCCGCCCTCCAGCGGCGCGAGTCCGATCTCGACACCTACGCCCGGAAGCTCCAGCGGAGCGCCGCGGCCGACGCCGCGAGCGCGTCGGTGCGGCCGTCTGACTTCACGGTCGAGGAGCCCGAGGTGCGCGACGCGCCTACGCCCGGACGACGACGATCCGACGCGCAAGCGGCTCCAGTTCTGGTCTCGGTAGCGCTACTCAGCGTTGAAGGTTCGGCGCGCCCGCTGAGAATCGTCTCGGCTGCGTAACACGCAACCAGCGGTCGTGGCGACGGCGAAGACCGCGCTCTTCGCCGTCGCGCGGCCAACCGTTCGTCAGCCCTTAAGGAGGGGGCCCGCGGGGGAACCCTGGGTTCCCCCGCGTAATGATCCGTCCGGCGGGCTGAGTAGCGTCCGGCCGTGCTCCGGCCGACCGAGCGCCCGCGCCGTCGTCCCGCCACCGCGGTCGCCGCAGGCGCGGCATATGCGGTCGCGTGGTTCGTGCCGGCGTGGGGACGGCCCGGGTGCCTGGCCGTCGCGGTCTGCCTGGCGTGGCTCGCGGGTGCGAGGATCGGCGGGCTGGTCATGGGCGCCGCCATCCTGGTCGCGCCGGTGGGCCTGCCCGCGCGGATCGGCCTCTCGCTGGCGTCGGCGCTGGGCGGCGAAATCCTCGAGCATGAGGCTCGCGCCCGCCGCGAGCTTCGCGCCCGGTCGTTCACCGATCGCCTCACGGGCCTTCGCAACTACGACTTCTTCTCCGAGGCCATGGCCGCCGAGCTGGCGCGCGTGCGCCGCTACGGCGGCTGCACGACGCTCGTCCTCATCGACCTCGACCGCTTCAAGGCCTACAACGACCGCCACGGACACGGCGCAGGCAACCGGCTCCTGGCCGCGGTGGGACGGGCGCTCCTGTACGAGAAGCGCGACGCCGACATCGCCGCGCGGTTCGGCGGCGAGGAGTTCGCCGTCCTCGTGCCCGGCCGGGCGACAGACGGCGTCGTCTTGGCCGACCGCCTGCGCCGTGCGATCGCCGATGTCCCGGCCGGACGGCTCGACCGGCACGCCGTGCCCGACATCGTGACGGCGTCGGCCGGCGTCGCCACGTTCCCGCTCGACGCGCGCGACGGCGACGAGCTCTTCGAGATCGCCGACCGGGCCCTCTACGAGGCCAAGCGGCGCGGCCGCGACCGCGTGGTCACCGCCGCCGAAATCGGGTCCTCGACTCTCCCCCACGCCGTCTAACCTGGCCTGGGTTCCCCCGCGCTAAAGGTCGGCGCGCTCGGCGTCGAACCGGGCGGAGTGGAGCTGATGGTGGAACACGTCGACCGTGAGGTCGCGCGTGTCGCCGAACGGCCGGTCGACGAAGCGGACGACGCGGTCGTGGTAGAAGGGCACGTCGAGGTGGGCCCCTGAGACGAGGTTGAGCGACACCGCGCCGCAGCTCGGGCACGTCACGGCCACGCCGATGCACCCGTCGCGCATCTCGCCCGCCGGGGCGACCATGTTGAGGCTTGACGGCCACACCGGCTTCAGCCTGGCCTCGCGGCTGCAGTAGAGCCGCCACGGCCAGTTGCCGCGCTGCACCTCGGAGCGGGCGATCTCGGCGAGCTCGTCGCCCACCGGCTCGGTCCGGCCGGTCAGCAGGTTTCGGAACTCGACCTCGACGGGCGCGAGCGGCCCGTAGTCGAGATCGGCGTGGGTCACGAGCCCCTGGTGCGGCTCGCCGCAGCGCGCAGTCGTAGACGACGCGGTAGACGGCCGGATGGGCGGCGCCCGGCAGGCGCTCGAGGCGGCGGAACGCCGAGAGCCGAACGCGCGTCAGCTCTCCGCCCGGGCGGTGCGGGCAGTGAAACCGGTAGCTCGCTCGTAACGTGTCGTACATGTCTCCGTGTTATCGACCCTGAGGGCCGATCCTGTTAGCATCGCCGCGCGGTGCCGCGAATCGACCTCCGCACCAAGGTCCGCGACGTCCCGGACTTCCCCCGTCCCGGGATCGTCTTCAAGGACATCATGCCCCTCCTGGCGGACGCCGAGGCTCTGCACCAGGCCGTCGACGAGATCGCGGAGTGGGCCGAGCCGCGGAAGGTCGACGTCGTCGTCGGCGCCGAAGCGCGCGGCTTCATCCTCGGGGCGGCCGTCGCGTACAAGCTCGGATGCGGGTTCGTCGCCGCCCGCAAGCCGGGGAAGCTGCCCTTTCTCACCGTCGGGGCGAAGTACGCCCTCGAGTACGGCTTCGACGCCCTCGAGATGCACGTGGATGCCCTGAAACCGGGAACGCGCGTTCTCGTGCACGACGACCTGCTCGCGACCGGCGGCACCGCCCGGGCCAAGATCGACCTGGTCGAGCAGTTGGGAGCCGAGGTCGTCGGCGTGGCGTTCGTGGTCGAGCTCTCGTTCCTGAACGGTCGCGACAAGCTCTACGGGCAGGACATCCACTCGCTGATCCAGTACGAGAGCGAGTAGGCGCAACAACGGGGTCTGACCCCGTTGTTGCAGTCAGCGGGCGACGTCGCGCAGGTCGCGCACCAGCAGGAGGTGGGCGAGCTGGCTGGTGAGCTCGGCGAGCTGCTCGAGCTCCTGAAGGCCGGCCTCGCGCCGGTCGGCGTTCGACGAGCGAAGCGACGGGGCGAGGATCTGCTCGAGGAGCCCCGCCTCGCGGCCGACGGCCGACCGGAAAGCCTTCAGGTGCCTCGCCGCCACGCCGTAGCGCGCCAGGCGCTGGCAGATGATCACGATGTCGACGTCGGTGCGCGAGTACGGCGTGCCCCCTCCGCGCCTGCGGCCGTCGAGGAGCTGGTACTCCTCGAGCTCGCGCACGAAGCTGCCGTCCGCGTCGGCGGCCGACAGGAGCTGGTCGAGGCTGAGCGCATCCTCGCTGCCGCCGACGAGGCGCGGGCGTCGGCCGGTGCCGGCCGTCGAGCGGCCCTGCGCGATGACCTGGCGGATGACCCTGAGCGGTAGGAACTCGTCGCGCTGCATGCGCAGGATCTCGCGCAGCTGGTCGACGTCGTCGTCCGAGTAGAGCCGGTAGCCGCCCGGCGTCCTCCGCGGCGTGATCAGCTTCTGGTCCTCGAGGAACCGGATCTTCGAGATCGAGACGTCGGGAAACTCCTCGTGCAGGAGCTTGCAGACCGTCCCGATCGTGAGCCGGGACGGGCGCGGCGCCTGTGCGGCTGCGGGCTTGGCGGACATCACGGTGCCCGTTCGATGTAGGTGAGGCGGTACTTGCCGATCTGGAGCTCATCTCCGTCGGCGAGCCGGACCGTCTCGACGCGATGCCGGTTCACGTACGTGCCGTTCAGGCTCGCCCGGTCGGTGAGATGCAGCCCGTCGTCGCGATGCTCGAGGAGGGCATGGTCGCGCGAGACGGTGATGTCGTCGAGAAACACGTCGGATTGCGGAGCCCGGCCGATCGTCATCCGGGCGCGGTCGATCGCGAACTGCTCGCCGGCACGGCCCCCGCCGGTGCGGATCACGAGCGTCGCTCCCTCCCCCAGCTCGTCGGCGCCGCCGGCCTCGCCGCCGTCCTCCTCGACGGCCTCGAAGCTCATGGTCGGCTCGCCGGCGTCAGGGTCGAGCAGGCTCGCCCCGCAACGACCGCAGAAGCGCGCGGCCTCGCGGTTGTGGTGTCCGCACTCGGGGCAGTACATGCCTAGTCCGGTGCCGGCGCGTCGTCGAGCTCCGGCGGCGGCCCGCGATGGGCCAGGATCTCGGTGAGCCTGTCGATGTCGACCTCCGAGAGGGACGATTGCTCGCCGGCATGGCGTCGCTTCACCCGGTCGACGAGCTCCGCCCGCAGGATGTCGATCTTGCCGTGCAGCAGGCGGCGCCGGTACGACACCTCCTCCTCCTCGTGCACATACCGCTCGATCAGCGCCTTCAGGTCGTCGTCGGAGATCGTCGTGAAATCGGGCAGAACGTCCATGGGATGGGTATCCGTTCGTTCGGGAACGCAGGTCAGTGTACTTCGCGGCGGCCGAATCCTCAAGCTCTGGTTGAGGGTTTAGACCGCGGCTGCGACAAACCCGTCCAGCATCGCCCGGTACTTCGCCTCGAGCGCCTGCGAGTCCTCCCGCGTGGCGCCCTCCGCGTAGATGTGAAAGACGGGCTCGTCGGGGTCGGGGATGATCTGCGCCCAGCCTGATCCCTCGAACACCTTGATGCCATCGGTGTCGTCGACCTCGAGGCCCTTGACCGCCTCGATGACCTGGCGCATCGCGGTCCCCTTCGCCGACCACGGGCAGTGGGCCTGCTCGTGGACGAGCGTGCTGGTCGGCAGGTCGTGCACCAGGTCCGAGAGCGTCTTCCCGGCCCGCGACGCGATCTCGAGGATCTTCCCGATCGACATCACGGCGTCGTACGCGAGCAGGAAGTCGGGGAAGACGTATCCGCCGCCCGACGCCCCCGCGAAGACGACGTCGTCCGAGGCGGCGGCCGTCGCGAGCAGGTCGCCCTGGGAGGCCTTCGTGCGCCGCACGACGATGCCGTTTCCGTCGGCGATCTCCTCGATCATGCGCGTCTCTGTGACCGGGACGAGCAGTGCCCCGCGGAGGCCCGACTCCGAGAGCTCGCGTACGAGCAGGAGAAGTGTCGTCTCGGGCGGGATGGCGGCGCCGTTCTCGTCGATCAGCCACACCCGCTCGGCCGCGTTGTCGATGACGACGCCCATGTCGGCGCCGACCGCCCGGACGAGCCGGCCGGTCTCGTCGAGCGCTGCCGAGATGTCGAGCCCGCGGAGGCTCGCGCTCGAGTCGACGAAGGCGTTCAGGGCGACCATCTCGACGCCGAGGTCGCCCACGAGCGACGGCATGACCAGCGAGGCGGCCGAGAAGTTGTAGTTCAGGACGAGGCGCAGGCCGCGGTCGGCGATCGCATCGCGGTCGAGCGCGCCCAAGAGCTCCTGCACGTAGCTGCTCGTGGCCCGCGTCGGGTACGTGAGCGCGCCGATGTCGCCGGGGCTCGTGCGGCGGAACTCCTGCCGCGAGAACGATCGCTCGATCCCCTTGATGGTCGGATCGCTCGCGAGGATGCCCGGCGGCTCGAAGAAGACGACCTGGATCGTGTCGGGATCTCCGGCGGCGACGCGGACGTGCAGGCCGCCGGTGCGCTCGTCGACGCGCATCTCGTGCCGGTTGACCGCCGGCAGCGAGACGCGCAGGTCCGTGACGTTGATGCCGGTCGAGACGAGGCCCGAGATGATCGCCCGCTTGATCATCCGCGACGCCGGATGGGCGTCCCGGCTGGCGACGACAGACGCGCCCTTTGCCAGCGTCGTGCCGTATGCGGCGCCGATCCGAGCTGCGACCTCGGCCGTGATGTCGACGTTCACGAGTCCCGTCGCGCCGTCGCGCCCGAAGATCGTCGTGATGCCGCGCGACTCCCAGATCAGGTTCGTGTGGATCGCCGCGCCGGCCTCGATCGTCTTGAACGGATACACCTTGACGTGCGGGTCGAGCACCGCCTCGGCGCCGATCGAGCAATCGTCGCCGACGGCGACACCCTCGTTCAGAAGGGCGTGCGCGCGCACGTCGACGCCCTTCCCCAGGATCGTGCCGTCGATCCGGGCGCTCCGGCCGATGTAGCAGCCCGAGTCGATGATGCTGCGCTCGGTGGCCGCGCCCTCCTTGACGACGACGTTCTGGCCCAGCACCGAGTACGGCCCGATCCGCGCCCCGGCCTCGATCTGGCAGTAGTTCCCGATGACGGCCGGACCCTCGATCTGGTTCAGGTCGGGGAGCTGGACGCCGTCACCGAGCACCACGTTGTCGCGCAGCCGGATGCCCGACACCTCGAGCTGGATGCGCCCGTCGAGGGCGTCGAAGTTCGCCTTGCGGTACTGGTCGAGGTTCCCGATGTCCTGCCAGTAGCCCTCGACGAGATGCCCGTACACCGGCTTCCCGCGCCGCAGGAGGTCGGGAAAGAGCTGCTTCGAGAAGTCATACGAGGTGCCGTCCGGCACGGCGGCGAGCACCTCCGGCTCGAGCACGTAGACCCCGGTGTTGATCGTGTCCGAGAACACCTGGCCCCACGACGGCTTCTCGAGGAACCGCTCCACCCGCCCATCGGAGTCGGTGATGACGACGCCGAACTCGAGCGGGTTCTCGACGGAGTACAGCGCGAGGGTCGCCGCCGCCCCCCGCCGCTTGTGCGCCTCGAGGAGCGCGCCGAGATCGAAGTCGCAGAGCGCGTCGCCGGAGATGACGAGAAACGTCTCGTCGAGTAGCTCGGCGGCGTTCTTCACGCTGCCGGCGGTGCCGAGCGGCGTCTCCTCGACCGAGTAGTGGAGCTCGACCCCGAGCTCGCCGCCGTCGTCGAAGTACCCCCGGATCACCTGCGGCAGGTACGCGACCGTGACGACGATGTCCGTCATGCCGTGCCGTCGCAGGAGGTCGATGATGTGCTCCATGCACGGCTTGCCGGCGACCGGCACCATCGGCTTGGGCTGATTCGACGTGAGCGGGCGAAGGCGCGTGCCCTCGCCGCCCGCCATGACGACAGCTTTCATCTCACGCCGCCTCTCTCGGTGGCACGGAGTAAAGCGCTCCGGCGACGAGCGAGACCGTCATCCCGAGCGCGAACAGCACAAGCGGCCACGCGGCCGAAGTGGCCATGAGCAGCGCGAGCGCGAGCATGATGAGCGCCGTGGCCCACTTCCCCACCGTGTTGACCGTCACCTCGGTCCCGACATGGCGCCTGCGGAAGAGGAACATGAGCCACACGTCGCGAGTGAGCACGGGCAGCGCGAGCCACCACGGCAGCCGGCCCGCGTACCAGAGCAGGATCAGCGCCATGTTGATGAGCAGCCGATCCGCGATGGGATCCGCGACGCGGCCGAAGCGCGACGGCTCGTGGGCCCGCCTGGCCAGCACCCCGTCCAGGTAGTCCGTCAGCGAGGCGAGGGTGAAGATCGCCGCCGCGGCCACGCTGCGGCCCCCGTCCGCGGTCGCCAGGAGAACGGTGAACGGCAGCACCGCCAGCAAGCGCGCGAGGGTGAGCGCGTTGGCGATCGGTCTCAGCAATGAGGCGAATGCTACCGGCCGCCGGGCCCAGGCCCGCGCGGGCCGCCGGGGAACCTCAGATGTAAGCGAATTGGAAGGACTGCGCCCCGAGCCTGGATCGCGCGCGCGGCCTGTCGATTCCTCGGGTTGGGTAACGATGAGGATGCGACTGGGGGTCATCATCTTCACGCTGGGGGCCGCGTTCGTGGCCGGCGCCATCACCGCACCGGCCACGAACGCCTCTTCGGCACCGCACGTCCTCTTCGGTGCCTGGGTGCAGCAGGGGACGGCGGCGACACACGCCGACGCGGTGCGCGCCCTCGAGGCCCGGCTCGGCTTCACGCTCGGGATCGACAACCACTACCGCCCGTGGACGAACACGTTCTGGCGCGAGGAGCAGGACGACATCGCCGCGGGCCGCACGCCGATGATCTCGTGGACCGGCCAGGGGACGACGGCCGCAGCCATTGCCTCCGGATCTGAGGACGCCAACATCAAGCGTGTCGCCGACGCGGTGAAGGCGCTCGGAAGCCGGGTGCTGCTCCGGTTCGCCTACGAGATGGACCAGCCAAAGGGCGGGCCGCGCTACCTCGGCTCCCCGGCGCGGTTCATCGCCGCCTGGCGCCACGTCCACGACGTGTTCCAGGCGCGCAGCGTCACGAACGCGCGCTTCGTCTGGGCGCCGATCGCGGCCAACTACGCCACCGGCGTCGCGCAGAGCTTCTACCCGGGCAACCGGTACGTCGACTGGATCGGCGCCGACGGCTACAACTGGTATCCGGGCCGGGCCGGGTCGAAGTGGACAACCTTCGGAGACATCTTCTCCGCGTTCTACGCCTGGGCGGCACCCCGGGGGAAGCCGCTCATCGTCGCCGAGACGGGCGTCCAGGAGGACCCCGCCGTCCCCGGGCGCAAGGCGGCCTGGTTCGCCGACGCAGCCCTCTGGATCCGCTCCCACAGCGCGATTCGGGCCGTGTCGTACTTCGACGGCATCTCGCCCAAGGGCTACGACTTCCGCGTCGACACGTCGAGCGCATCGTTCGGCGCGTGGCAGGCCATGGGTCTCGGTTAGTACGGTTAACCGAACGTTCTGATCCGGGCTCAGCCGCTACTCTGCGGGCTTCGTGTCCGACCAAGACGACGCTCAGCGGCTCGAAGAAGAACGGCGGATCGCCCACTCCGGGGGCCTCGCGCGCGTCGCCGGCCACTGCGCCCGGCATCCGTGGCGGGTCGTCTTCACCTGGCTTGGGATCTTCTTCGCCCTGATCGGCCTGAACGTCGCCTTCCACGGCTCGCTCGTCAACGAGTTCACGGTGCCGGGGACGGACTTCCAGAAGGCCACCGACCTCATCAACGCCAAGTTCCACGGCCAAAAGGGGGCGGCCCTCCGGGTCGTCGTCGCCGCACCCCCCGGTGAGCGCCTCGACACGCCCGAGCGGCAGGCCGCGATCGCCAAGATGCTCGAGGTCAGCCAGGCCGCCGAGAAATCGCTCGACGAGGACGCGAAGGACGCGAGCACGATCACCGACCCGCTCGCCAAGGACTCGCATCAGCTCTCGAAGACCGGCCGGATCGCGTTCTTCGACGTCCAGTTCGACCGAACCGGGTTCGAGCTGCCGCGCCCCGACGTGGTCAAGGTCGAGGACAGCCTGAGGGCCATCGGCGAGCCCCTCGGCGTTCAGGTCGAGTTCACGGGCGACGCCGAGAGCCCGCCGCCCGAGCAGGGTGCGAGCGACATCATCGGCATCATCGCGGGCTTCTTTGTCCTGATCATCCTCTTCCGGGCGCTCGTGCCCACGGCGATCCCGCTCATCTTCGCGATCGTCGCGGTGGCCACCGCGTTCCTGCTGCTCTTCCTCGCCGCCCGGATCACGAACTTCAACACGATCACCGAGATCCTGGTGCCGATGATCGGCCTCGGAGTCGGGATCGACTACACGCTGTTCATCGTCACGCGGTTCAGACAGCTGCTTCACGACGGGCTGAATCCGCAGGAGGCGGCGGCCGCCGCCGGTGCCACCGCCGGCCGGGCGGTGGTGTTCGCAGGGACGACCGTTGCCATCTCGATCACGGGCCTCGCGATCATCGGCATCGACTTCATCACCAAGCTCGGCATCGGGAGCGCGCTCGGCGTTCTCACGGCCGTGCTGCTCGCGAACTCGATGCTGCCGGCCGTGCTCTCGCTCCTCGGCCACAAGATCGATCGCGGCCGGCTCGGAATGAAGCCGACGGACGACTCCCGTGCCGGCCAGGCCCGGACGCCCGTCGCCGCGTGGGGGCGCTTCGTCTCCCGCAACGCCAAGATCGTCCTCCCGCTCTCGATCGTCCTGCTCCTGGTCATGGCATCGCCGGTGCTGGCGGTGCGGCTCGGGCTTGCCGACTCCAGCACGGCGCCGAAGGACCAGACGACGCGCAAGGCGTACGACCTGCTCTCGTCGCCCGACGGGTTCGGCGCCGGGTTCACGGCCCCGATCCCCGTCGTGATCGACCTCGCCAACGACCACCAGGCCGCGGCCAAGCTCGAAACCGCGATGAACAAGGTGCCGGGCGTGAAGGAGGTCGCCGCCCCGATCTACAACGCCAAGACGCCCGACCAGGCGTCGGTCGCGATCATCAACGCCTACTCGAGGTACGCCCCGCAGGACGCGCGCACCGACGACATCGTCTCGGCGCTTCGCGACAACACCATCCCGCGCGTGCTCGCCGATTCCTCGGCGAGGGCCTACGTCTCGGGCGCCAACGCCGCATTCACGGATATCGGCGACATCATCTTCAGCCGCGCGCCGTACTTCTTGCTCTACATCATCGGCGTCACGTTCATCGTCCTCGCGATGGCGTTCCGCTCCGTGGTGATCGCCACCAAGGCCGCGCTCACAACCCTCATGTCGGCGTTGGTCGGATTCGGCGTGCTCACCCTGGTCGTGCAGCTCGGCCACGGGATGGGTCTCATCGGCCTCGACCGGACCGGGCCGATCGAGAGCTTCGTGCCGCCGATCGCGTTCGCCATCCTGTTCGGCCTGTCGATGGACTACGAGGTGTTCCTGATGAGCCGTATTCGCGAGGAGCACACCCACGGCGAGGACACGGTCTCGGCCGTCAAGGACGGGATGTCGGGCGTCGGCCGCGTGATCCTCGCCGCCGCGCTGATCATGTCGAGCGTGTTCTTCTCGTTCCTGCTCACGCCTGACCGCGTGTCGAAGGAGTTCGGCCTGCTGCTCGGCGTCGCGATCCTCACCGACGCGATCATCATCCGCCTGACGCTCGTCCCGGCTCTGCTCACGCTCCTCGGCGAACGCTCGTGGGCGATGCCGCGCTGGCTCGACAAGGCCCTGCCGAACGTGACGATCGAGCCACCGGGCCAGGGCCAGGAGCCGCACGGCACCGGCGCTCGTCGCGAGCCCGCCGCGGCCACGGACTAGCAACCAGCACGGTCCTCAAGAACGGGCGCCCCGCACCGATGACCGGGATGCATGGGTGCGCATGCACCCGGCAGCATCTCTGAGGAGGATGCGATGCAGATCGATCCCGTCGTCGCCAAGTTCGCCGCGCCCCGAGGCTCCGAGCCGATCGTGCCGCGGCATACCTTCCCGACAAGCCGGCCTCCGATGCACACGAGCTCGACTGATGCCGAGCCGACGGCGACGCCGCCGAGCCCCGGGGCGGGCCGTGGCACCGCCGCCGCACCTCCCAAGTTCTCGCACCGCCTCGACGAGGCCCTCCACCGCGACGGCCGAATGGCCGATCTGACGGGGGGCTTGACGCGCCATCAGGTCGACCGCATGCTCGCGGGGCTTCCGCCCGGTGGGTTCAACGGCGATTTCGCCCACATGGGCCCCGATCAGCTGAAGGCGCTCGGGCAGCTCATGCGCGGCGATGCCGGGCCTCTGGCGCCCGGACAGACGAGGCGCTACACGTTCGACCCTTCGCTGCCGGTCGACGGCACCGCGCGGCCGGCCTGACGCCGCACCGGCGGCTGCCGCTCTACCGCGTGGCGTTGAACTCGGCCCAGCCGCGCGCCCGGGTTTGGCAGGCAGGGCACTCGCCGCAGCCGTAGCCCCAGTCGTGGAGCTCGCCGCGGACGCCTTCGTAGCAGGTGTGGGTCGCGGTTCGCACGACCTCGAGCACCCCGAGCTCGTTCGCCATCGCCCACGTCTGCGCCTTCGTGCGGTGCAGGAGCGGGGCGTCGATCCGGAACTCCGCACAGTCCATTCCGATCCGGATCGTGTCCTCGAGAGAGGCGACGAAGTCGGCCCGGCAGTCCGGGTATCCGGCCTCGTCGGTCGAGCAGACGCCCGCGACGAGCGTCTCCATCCCGCGCGGGATGCCGAAGGCCGCGGCGAGGCCGAGGAAGATGATGTTGCGCCCCGGCACGAATGACGAGGGCAGGCCGCGCCGCTCGGCGTAGGTGTTGCCGGTTCCCGTCGCATCGGCGAGGCTCTCGATGGCGGGGTTCGTCAGGCTCGCGTCGGCCAGCCGCGCGAACGCCTCGATGGGGAGGATCGTGTGCTCCACGCCCGCCTGGGCGGCGATCGCGGCGGCGCAGCCGAGCTCGACGCGATGGCGCTGGGCGTAGTCGAACGACAGGGCGTGCACCGGCGCGTAGCGGCGGAGGGCGTCGTAGAGGCACGTGGTCGAGTCCTGCCCGCCCGAGAGGCAGACGACTGCCGCGCCGGCGCTCACCGAGCGTGGGAGCTCGACGCCGTCACGGCGATCCCGCCTCGAGCGTTGAACTTCACGGTCACCGTCATCGCCATCGGATCGAGCGCCGCGACGAGATCGTCGCGCATCCGCGTGGCGAGGTGCTCGTGGAAGATCCCCTCCTCGCGGAAGGTCTCGAGATAGAGCTTCAGGCTCTTCGTCTCGACAGCCAGCTCGTTCGGGCGGTATTCGATGGTGATCGTCGCCCAGTCCGGCTGGCCGGTGATCGGGCAGCGGCAGGTGAACTCGCCGCAATCGAGCGTGATCACCTGCGAGCGATCGGCGATCGGGAACGCCTCGATCGCGCGGTCGGGCTTCGCATCGGGGTGTCCGAGCTTGGTCAGGTGGACGGTGTCGGCGTCGGTTGTCATCAGCGGCCTTTCTCGTGTCCCCAGGCGACGACGTGGAGCTGGGGCATGATCCGCGCGCCGGCCATCACGGGATCGCCGGCCGCGCGCTCGCACAGCCAACGGTAGCGATCCGAGACGCCGCGCAGCGTCTCGTCATGCGGCCTCGCCGGGTCGGGGCGGATCGGTGCCGCACGACAGGTGGAACGAAAGCTGCGGCCAGCGCTCGCGCATGCCGTGCGCCCACACGTAGTCCTCATCGTGGAAGACAACGATCTTCAGCGCGAGCTGGGCGTCCGGTCGCTACCGCCCGGTCGAGGAACTGCTCCGTCTCGGCGGCGTGGTCGTCCGACGCCATCCCACTGGACGGCGGCTTGGGGCTGATCGTGAGAAGGTCGACGCCGGCCAGCCACTCCCGCCAGATGCTGCCCTGCGTCTCGACGGCGACCTTTCGCCCGGCCCGATGCAGACGAGCGACGAGGTCTCCAAGCTCGAACAGCGCTGGGTTCCCGCCCGAGAGGGTCACCCACTCCGGTTGTGCGCCGAGCGCGTCGAGCGCCTCGACCACCTCGGCCGCCGTCATGCGCGGGGCCTCACGGACGGCCTCGGGCAGCACCGCGTGCAGCGAGTCACACCACGTGCACCGGTAGTCGCACCCGCCGACGCGGACGAACGAGCACGGCACTCCGGCCAGGGCGCCCTCACCCTGGATGGTCGGCCCAAACACCTCCACCACCGGGATTCGCGTCATCTCCGGACGGTGGCGGACGCCGAGCGGGTCTCCCATACCGTCACCGCGGACACCGGCAGCCCTGCAGCCACCAGCAGGCCGAGCATCCAGGACGCGATGTTCTCCGCCGTCGTCGGGTGGAACTCCTCCGGCATGGAGTCGTTCAGGTGGCGGTGATCCACCAACGGCTGAATCTCGCGCTTCCACCACGCCGACACGTCGAGGAAGTCCACCACCATGCCGTCGTCGGACTCGCCGCGCGCCGGCTTGATCTCGCCCTCGAACGACAGCTCAACGCGGTACGAATGCCCGTGCAGCTCGCGGCACTTGCCGGCGTGGTTCGGAAGCGAATGCGCCGCTTCGAACGAGAACTGCTTTCGGATGACCGCTCGCACCGCGTCGTGCAGCGTATCCGGCGGGGAAGATCGCCTGCTGAGACGGCCCGAACCTGGGCGCCTGCCTGCGGGCGAGCCCTCAGCGGTGCCGCGCCGGCAAACGTCACAAATACCACGTTCCGGGGATGACGTCCGAATGAGAACGGTCTAGCGTTTCTGTCGCACACAGCCCGGACAACACCGGGTCTCTGTGCGCCGCGTCTCGCCGCTCCGACCGACTGCGGGCGTGCATCTGGACGTGCGTCACCCGTCGTTCTCCCCACGCGGGCGGCGAGACGCGGCACCTTCTCCTGCACGGTCAAAACGCCAAAGCGGTGTGTGTAGCGACCTGATCCGCACGCGATCTACTGTCACTCCATGGGTGAATGTGAGATCCGGCCGCTCGCAGCCGGCGAGGCCGACGTCGTCGGAACCGTCCTCGGCCTTGCGCGCCTGCATTCCGGGCCCGGCCTCTATCTGGTCGCCTGGGACGGATCCGAGCCGGTCGGCCACGCCCACCTCGCGCTGACCGATCCGCCCGAGATGCAGGACGTCGAGGTGCGCGAGACCCACCGCCGCCGCGGCATCGCGTCGGCGCTGACCGCGGCAGTCGAGGCCGAGGCCCGCGCCCGCGGACACGCGACGCTCCGCGTCACGGTCAGCGTGAACAGCCCGGATGCCCAGGCGCTCTATCGGAAGCTCGGCTTCGCCGACACCGGCATCCCGCCCAGACGCGTCCAGGGGACGGTGCAGATCCGCACCGGACCGCTCGAGGTCGACGACACGCTGCTCACCTGGGAGAAGCGACTCAGCGGTTGATCATCGACGGTCGAGCGGACCAGCGACCTATTGCGTCTTCGCGTCGGTGACGAGCCGCTCCTCTACCTCTTGGGGCGTGAACTTCTCGACGACCCAATGCCGCTCGTGCTTCTTCACAACCCTCTCGAACTCGGGCATGACGTGACCGGGCAAGACGCTGTAGTGGTCGTCGGTATCGTGGGCCTTTTCGAACTCGTCCACCGTAAGGTCGACGCTGGCCCAGCAATCGGTGTCCGCGCATTCACAGACGAACGGCGCTGACTCGCCTGCAAGCAGGCCGTCCTTCTCGAACTCCTCCCGGCGCTCGTTGTATGCGCGAAACGCCTGCTCGTTCTTCTCGACCCGACGCGCCCGCTCCTTCTGCCACTCCAGAAACTCGTCGTCGCCCTGATAGCGTTCTTCGCCCAAACCGGCTCCCCCCTTATCGGTTTCACTCGCCGCGCGATGCCGGAGGCCCAAACGGCGCATCGTACCGCACTCGGGCAGCGAACCCGGATCAGACCGCGGCAGGAAGCTCGGCCCATACAATGGTCTCCGACTCCTCATCTTCCACTCCCCAATGGCTGGCGAGCCGGTCAACGATGCGCAGACCGATCCCGCCGGTTCCGCTCAGACGGCCGCCGAAGCGGACCAGATGAGGCTTCGCCAACCCCGTCGGCGACGACACGCGAACAGAGACCGAATCACTGTCTCGGCGCAGGCAGACGCTGATGCGCCCCTCTTGCCCACCGTGTAGCACACAGTTGGCGACAAGCTCACTCACCACTAACGCGGCAGACGCAACCGCGTCGTCGTCAAGCACGTCCCGGAGCTCTTCGAGCAGCTCACGCGCTCGCCTCGGCGCGGAACGGTCGATCGGAAACTGCCCGCTGACCTGCACTGACTCCTGTTCCTACCGAGCTCCTGCTTCTTCCCCTCGTGGTGCCCGAGACCAGTACCCGCCATGCAGCCGACCTAACCCTCGGTGCTGCGTCGATCGCCGACGTTGGAGCACCTCACGGTTGGACTCCGCAGCTCGGCTTGTCGGCCGTCGATGCGAATCCGCCTTGGAGGTCGTCTACGCGGCCTGTGTGGCTCCGGTCGTATCAGGCGCCTGCCGTCTCTGCTTGGCCCGATAGAGGTCGGCGTCGGCTCTCGCGACGATGTGATCGAGGTCGAAGTCGAGGGATCCGCGGACACGCCTTGCTGTTCCGAGCGAGGCGCCCGGGATCACGAGTTCGGCCGGCGGCTGCACCTGCGTGATCGCGAGGAATTCGTCTCCACCCACGCGCGCCACGAAGGCGCACGGGCCGAGGCCGCGCACGAGGTGTCGCGCGACCGCGCATATCGCTGCGTCGCCGGCGGCGTGGCCTTGGCGGTCGTTGATCGCCTTGAGGTCGTCGACATCACACGCGAGGACGATGACGTCAAGGTGCTCCGAGAGCCGGCTCGACAGGTGCTCGAAGAAGGCGCGGCGGTTCGGAAGGCCGGTAAGGATGTCCTGATACGCGAGGCGGTGAAGCGAGCGTGCGTAGAGCGCGACGAGTGCCCCAACACCGATGTAGCCGGCGCCGCGGAAGACTACGCCGAGCAGCAGAGCGCGAGGGCCGAGCGAGACGTCGCCGACCACGAGGACGCTCGAGACCACCGCGGCGATCGCTCCCACAGTGACTGCGGCGTATGGCCCCGAGCTGATCGCGGCCAGGATGACCGGAACAAGGTAGAGGGACCCCAGACCGTAGGTCGCCCACTGCGGAGTCGAGGCCTGCGCGGTCGCAACCCCGGCAGTGATGAGCGTGATCAGCCCGAGCATCAGCCTGGAGTGCCGGAGGGCGCGGTTCATGAGCGACTCGCTCGTGTTCATGCCGAAACCGCCATGCCCAAGTCCGCCGGCTCCCCCCGCTGCGCCTCGGGCACGGCCTCAGCCAACTCGTCGGAACCGCGTGGTGCGCCGATCAGACCGATCGCCGCCACGATTCCGCTTATGACGCACCCCGCGGCCACGATGCGCAGCACCGTTCCGGTGGTGAACGCAGCGGTCGCGAGCGGAGCGAGGGCGAGGCCGACGATCATCCCCGCGGTCTGCACAGAATTGGTCATGGCGAAGACGCCGCTTCGGAGGGCGCGGGGCGTCGTCACTTGGATCAGGCTGTCGCGCACGACCTCAGTGACGCCGTCGCTCGCGCCGAAGAGGAAGAGCGCGAGATACGCGATCGGCGCGGTTGTGGCGTGCGACAAGAGGTACATCGCGCCGCCGGTCGCGATGAACGACAGGCCCACTGACCTGCGAGCCACGCTCTGCCTGCGCATGTAGCCGGTGAGAATTTCGCTCGCCACGTACCCGATGCTCACGGCCGCGACGATGTATCCGTACGCGTGGGCGGTCCCGAGCTGGTCGTCGAACGCCTTGGACGATGCCGAGTTCATGATCCCGATCGCCGCAGTGGCCAGCGTGAACGAGGCGGCCAAGGTGAGCACAACTCGGTTGGTCAGTATGGCGCGCGCGAGCTCGCGTCGGCCCGCCGTTGCCCCGGTGTCCGCGCGCGGTTCGGAGAACCCACTTCCCTGGCGGGCGAATCTGCGATAGATGAGCGCGGCAAGCAGAAACGTCATCAAGTCGAGTACGAGTGCCACCTGAATGCTGAACACGGCGACGACGAAGCCGCCGGCCGCGGCCCCGACGACCGAGGTCAGCGATCGCGACATCTGGTGGATCGCATTCCCCGCCTGGATTTGGTCGCCCCGCAGCACATCCGGAATCAGTCCCTGCGCGGTGGGGCTCGTCGCTGATGCCAGGAACGACGACATCATGCAGAGCGCGATCACAGGCCAGATCCAGCCTGTCGCTGCGAACGGCATCATGGCGATGGCGGAGACCCCACGCACGGCCTCGACGATCGAAAGCGTCCGAAACCCGGGCATGCGGTCCAGCAGGGGGGCAGAGGCGAAGCCGCCCAGCGCATAGCCGAACATCCGCAGAACCAGGAACGCGCTGACCATGGCCGTCGATCGCGTCGAGCTGTAGATCCAGGTGACGACGGCAGCCTGCGTCAACCAGTCTCCCAGCGTGGAGACGACGCGGCCGGCGATGACCCGCCGGAACGGCGCCGACCTCAGGGGCTCAAAGACGTGCCCGGATGAGAAGCCGATCCGTGGGGTGCACACCCGGTAGACGAACGCCACCATCCCGACGACGATCAGAAGGTCACCGATGGAGAGCACGGTCGCGAGCGGTACCTGCGGCGGCACAGCGAAGACGTCGCTCAGCCACGGCAGGTGAGTGCCACCGCCGGCGAGCACATTGTTGTCGGCGAATCCACTCGGCGCGAAGACCGACACCTTGCCGCCCGATGCGCGCCACGCCTCTGCTGACACCGGCATCCGGCCGCCGTTCGCGAAGATCACGCAGATGTTCGACACGAGACCGAAGCCGACGAGCCAAAAGGCCGGAACGCGCACGTTCACGACGAAGAACGCGAGGATCATGAGATAGCTGAGGACGTGCAGTGGTCGATCCCAGCTCGTGGGGACGTAGTCCCGAAGCGGCGTGAAGATCCCGGCCTGAATCGCCAGCGCACCGAAGACGAGCACCGCCCCGCGGAACCGCACATCCGCCAGGCGCGTCAGATTCGCCCCGAGGGCTGATGCGATGAGTAGCCCGACGAGGAGCGCCAGGCCGACAATCATGCGGCCCTCCGAGGGGTCGACGGTGGGTCGAGACGGTGAAGCAGCCCCGCTAGGGCGGGGTCAGACTCGAGCTCCGTCCGGTTCAGCAGATGCAGGGTGGGCCGGATCGGGGCCGCGCGTCGGGGCACGGGCACCTCGGCGAGCGTCTCGGCAATCCGCCTCCCCACGGCGTGAACCTGGTTGTCGTCGGTCACGTGAAGGACGACGCCGAACCGATCCTCGTCGATGCGGACGAGCTCATCGCTTTCGCGCAGTAGGGCTCGAAGGCGTCCCCAGGCGTCGGTGGTGATCCGCTCGGCCGAGAGCTGGCCCGCCACGAGCCGCACGTCCTCGAACGCACCGAGGTCGACGATGAGCGCCACCGGACGCCGGCTGTCGGTGAGGGAACGCTTGGTGCGCGTCTCGTCCCGGCGGTCGACCGCGGCAAGGGGTGCCGGCGCGAGGCGGCTCCGCTCCGCGACCGCGGCGAGCAACCCGCGCTCGAACGCGGAGAGCGTGCGGTCGCACACGAAGGCAAGTCGGTGGCCGTCGGGGCGGACGGCCGGGGTGATTTCTAGCCAGGCCCCGCCGGACAGCGGGCCGCGAAGGCCGCGCTCGCCCGGCCGTAGGGCGCGCCGGGAGATCTCAATCGCCGTCTCGGCGCTCAGAGGGACTTCCGGGTTGGGCACGACCTCGTAGGCGAGCGTCTCTGGGCGCAGCTCGAGCCACACTGCGTGTCCGTCGAGACCCGCCTCTCGCAGCGCGTCGCTCACGGATCCACCCGACCGGACGACCGACAGGGAAGCGGCCGTCCGCCGGCGGGCACGGACGTTCTGCATCAACCGCGCGCTGGCGGTGAGCACGGCGGCAACCCCCAAGCCGACGGCAATCCGGGTGGGGACACCCGGAAAGCCCACCGCGACCAGCGCCGTCGCGGCAGCGAGAGGGACGGTGAGATGAGCGGGCGTGAACACGTGGGGCCATCGCACCGTCGGGATGCGCGAGAACTCCGCCTTGAGCGCCGCCAGCTGCTGACGGCCGACCACGGCTTCGACATCCGTCCCCTCGACCATCGCGGCGAATGCGTTGGCGACCAGAGGATGGAACTGGCTGCCCGCCTTGTCGCGGAGTTCCTGAACCGCCTCCCGCTCAGTAAGCGCCGGCCGATAGGCGCGTTTCGAGATCATGGCGTCGTAGGAGTCGGCGACTATCAACACGTGAGCCTCGACCGGGATTTCCCGTTGGGAGACCGCGTAGTAGCCCTGGCCGTCGTACCGTTCGTGGTGGAGTTCTGCATACAGCGCCATCTGCTCGGCGAAGTGGAACGGCTCCAGTAGCCGGGCCGAGAGGCGCGGGTGGCTGCGGATGGCGCGGAGCTCATGGTCGTCCAGCCGGCCCTCCTTCGAAAGCGTCGCGACGTCCACCGCCACCTTGCCGAGGTCATGAAACCTTGCGGCATCGACCAGGCGCCGGGCCTCCCGCTCCGGCAGCCCCAGGGCGCGCGTGAACCGCGCGACGTATTCGGAGACGCGCTCGGAATGCTGCTTGGTGTTCAAGTCGCGCTCGTCGATGACCGCGGCGAAGGCGTTCAACGCGGCCGCCGTCTCAATCTTCAGCCGCTCGTAGCTGGCTTGCGCCTGGTAGACCGCGGCCAGAAGCGGTACCAGGAACGGCAGGATGACCCACCGCTCGCCGGTGTAGCCGAAGGCCAGCACGACACCCAAGCAGCCCTCTCCGAGGCTCTGACCGAACGAGTCGCGCAGGTTGTCCCGAAGCACCTGCGGGAAGGACGCATTCATCATCGAGAGCGCCCCAGAGAACAGCATCTCGTTCACCAGGAGGCGTGTCGCGACGAGCACCACAAGGGGGAAGGCGTCCGACGCAGTGACGGCGCCCACCGTTCCACCGGCCAGCTCAAACGCGATTCCCGCTCCCCAGGCGGCGCTTCCGAACATCGCCGAGTTCATGAGGATGTAGATGCGGGGTCCGGCCCGGAGGCCGTCGACGAGGACAACCGCCACCGCGGCGACTGCCGCTCCCGCCACGGGGCCGAAGAGCACGACCGTCGCCAGATGGGCGACGGCTGAGAATCCGATCGTGTTCTCTTGCTTGCGCACGCCGATGGCCTCGACGGCCACCGCGAGGCCGAACAGCGGCGCCAGGCGCTGCAGCTCGTGCGTTCCACCCAACGAACCCAGGACGACTGCAGCGGCAAGCGCGGCCCAGAAGAGGGCCGACACCGAGTACACGTAGATGCGGAAGGGACGGCTCAACGGCGGTCGCGGGAGTCGGAGGGGCGGATCTGAACGGACACCCTTAGGAGATCGGCAGCGCGGGCCGTGGCCTGCAGTGATCCGGGGCCCGTCCAACGGCGCTGGACGAGCCCCGACAGTCGCGCTACGGTGCGCCGAGCTTGTGGCCCGCGCCGGATGCCACGACGAACGCCGCGAGCAGAGCCAGCAAATACGCGGACCGCGTCAGTCGGAATCTCATGTGGAGCTCCTTCGAACGAGGGGGTGGTGCCGCACACTCATTACCGCTGTTCGGTGACGGTTCTGACCACACCCATTGGAGGGAATTTCGCGGGAGCCCACGACGTCGGGGACGCCGTCTTCTCCAAGGACAGGTTTCCGACGAACGTGGGGACCCGTACCACCAACTTGCCCCTCCACGGCTCGAACATTCGCCTTGCTTACGCACGCATCAACTCGCAGCCGGTGGTGCTGCGAGCCGCCGCGCAACACGGCAACCGCCTATGCTCGGACGTAGCCTTTGTCGTTCAGCGAGTGGCTTGTGCAAGCGCTGCCGACCTCGACGCGTTCGATCTCGGCATGATCGGCAGCCCACAGCCGTCACGAATTGTGCGGATCGGGTTTGGGAGGGGCACAGCCTTCGTCAATGTGCCCCTTGTCGACGTGGAGCCTGACGGCGTCGAGCAGCGGGCCGACCGAGTCGGAGATGCCGCGGTCGTTGAACTGGAGCCGCGTGCGGCTGCCAGTGGCACTGACCTTGAACCTGTAGTCGTGCCACTCGACCCGTGCGTGGTGTCCGCCGTCCAACACGATGCGGGCCAGGAGGCGGCGCTGCCATCTGACGACGAGGACGTTCTCGGTTGGCGGCGTCCCAGGCCTCGCTGCGGCGCAGAACTCGAGCCGGTAGTTCCGATCGGCACGGGTGTGTACGCGCTGGAAGATACCGGTCGACGCATCGGAGTCGAGTTCGGCGTACTGCTTACCGCGCGGCGCCGGCCCGACGAGCTGGTTCTGAAGCTCGAAGTCGGGACCATACGCGAGGCGCCAGCCCCGGATCGCCCCGAACGGATGCGACGTCCCCCGGCGTACGTGGGGATGCTCGAAGCTGCTGCCGCGGATGAGGTTCGGCGGCTCCGGCGGGTGTGGGGGTTTGGGGTGGTGTGGGGGTTTGGGGTGGTGGTGATCGTCGGCGGACGCCGAAGACGCGCCGACGAGGCCGGCGAGCAGCAACACAAGGATCCCAGGAGCGGCGAGACGAGGCCAAGCGGTGACGCAGGCCATGTAACGAAGACCGCACGAAGCAGCTCCGGCGTTACATGCCGTCGCAACGCGCCGCTCACGTCCCTTGTAAGAGTTCGCCATATCCCCGCTCGTCGCCCGTTCCCCAGGGCAGGTGACCATCGACGGCCGCCTCGCCCACTACCTCGCCGGCTTGAATCAGTACAACGCAGACCAACGAACTCTCCAAAACTGGCGATCCGAATTCTTGGCCGTCGGCACCATGGCAGCGTTCGGCTTCTAACTGCGCCAACGTGGCTCACCCGAGAGTAAACCTGTCGGCGCGCCGCATCACCAGACCGCCTCCTCCGGCTAGAACGAGCCGGTGCCGCCATTGCGGGGCTCCTACCAGACTGTCCGGGGGCCGCCTCGAGGCGGATCGTGGCTGTCTGGAAAGACTCGATTTGCAGGTAGAACGCCGATCGGGGCGAGAGGATTTGAACCTGCGTCCTCTAGTCCTTCGGTTCGGCTCAATCAGGTCGATCCGGCTCCTGAAGCCAAACGCTGATTCCACCGACGTCCACAGGCGTCCATGCACACGGTGTATCACTGGACCATCACCGGACCATGCTTGAGTGCGCAACCATAATGAGCACGCCAGCGCGCGGCGTCTTAATGCCGCGTCCCCGGATCGGGCCAACGGACCACTATTCGCCCAGTGGACGAGCGTTCCTGATTCCGCGGGGCGGATCGCCTGAGCGGTCGACGGGGCGCCGCCACGCCGGTCGGCGTGCCGGCATGATCTCTCTACCCTCGTGAGAGACGGGGGCGGGCTCTGGTGTGCGCCCGAGCACGGCGGGTTGCTCTTCACGCCAACTCCCGTTCGTTGGAAAGTCGAAGTGGGCTTCTCCCTCGATTGGGGGATGCCTTTGTTCGGGACCGGTGCGATGGTGCCCCGCGGAGCTGGGCGAGGAGTTTGAGGCTGTATGCCGTAGGGGCAGTTCGTGGGGAACTTGGGCGAATCCGGCAAGGGGCTCGTTGTGGGCCGTGCGAGGCGGGCCGGTGAGCGGCTGGGCTTCGTCGTGCGGCTTCCGGCCTGGCTCCGTGTCGGTCTGCTGGCAGAGACCGAGGCGGTTCGCCGGGTTACCGCGACGGCGCTGTACGTGTTGTTCGTGCCTCTAGCGTTCCTCGTCGAAGTCGGCTACAGCGGGGTGAGCGATCACCCAGCAGTGGTCGGTGTCGCGACGCTGGGCCTCGCTTGTCAGGCGGGCCTCATATGGCTGGTTCGGCCGATGTCGCTTCGCGGCTGGGCCCTGCTCACGGTCGCTATCGCCGCGACGTTCGTCGCATACGCCTATTCCAGCCGCGAGGCAGGTGAAGCGCTGAGTGTCGTCTTGTTGATCCCAGTCGGTTGGGTCGCGGTCTTTCTTCCCGGTCGTCTGGTCCTGCTTTCTGTGACGACGAATATCGCGGCGTACGGGTGGCTCGCACTCAGTGGCGAGGCCGCCGCGGAGTGGCTGGTCTTCGCGGTTCGCAGCCTGGCGCTGCTGATCCTGGCATCCGCGCTTCATTTCCTCGTCGCAGTGTTTCGTCGTGCGCAGCACCAGGCCGAGCGGCGAGCGAGCCTCGATCCCGTGACGGGTCTCGTCAGCCGGACGCGGATGCTCGAAATTCTCGACATGCTGCATTTGGGTGGCGACCAGCACGCTGCCTTGGTCGTTCTGGACATTGACCATTTCAAACAGGTCAACGACGTCTACGGCCACCTCGCTGGCGACCAGGCGCTGAAGGACGTGGCAACCGTGCTTGGATCGGTCACCCGCGAAGAGGACATCGTTGCACGCTGGGGTGGAGAAGAGTTCATGGCGCTCCTACCCAGTGTCCCCGAGCATGACATTCACACGGCCGCGGACAAGCTCCGTGCGGCGATCGCCGGCCATACCTTCCGCGTCGACGGAGCGGCCATGCCTCTCACGGTGTCGGTCGGGGCGACGCCGGTACGGGTCGGAGCATCGATCCGCACCCTGATCGCCGCCGCCGACGACGCCCTGTACCAGGCTAAGCGCCGGGGCCGAAACCAGACCGTCATCGGGCGGCCTCGGCTCGTTCGGGTGACCGTCACCAGCAGTCACGAGCTCGACGCGGCGCGGCGCATCGTCGAACAGGCGGCGAAGGGCGCAAAGCTCACACCGGAACAGACCCTGGACGCAACAATCGGAGTGACCGAGGCATGCATCCGACTGCTTCCTCAGGGGGATCGTGCCGTCCAACTTACGGTGACCATCCACGACCGAACCGAGACGTTCACCATCGTCGTCGAGGACCGAGCCGGAGGCACGATCCCACGCGAGGACGAGTTGAACGCCGCCGTCCTTCGCCAGGTCGGAAATGAGGTTCGCGTCGACGAACGCGACCACCTCAGCGAAGTGCGCATCGTGTTCGTCAAACCGGAGCCCACAGCGGCCCCGACGGCCCCACATCCCCGCCTTATCTCGAGATGAAGGCCCGCCGCCCGTCGCGACCTCCGCCATAGCAGCATTGCACGGCAGTAGCTTCGATGGCAAGGGGAACGGATATGCCCAAGCAGCGAGCGAGACGGCCACAACCGACGAACCCGTGGACGAGGCGTGCGAGACGATCCGCCGACACGCCGTCAAACTGCTCGAGGCGCTGTGGGACGCCGAATACCAGCGGCGCGAGGAGGATGGCCTGTCCCTGGCAACGTTCGAGAAGCTCCGACGAGCACATGATGAGATCGGCCTGACGCTCAACCTGATCCGACTCGAAGCATGACGTCCTACCTGATTCCCCGCGCACTCATCGCCGCGGGCATCATGCTCATCGTCATCGACGTCGCGGCACACTCGGCCTAGATGCCTACCGGCAGGGAGCGGGGCGCTACCAGCCCCGCTCCCGCTGCGTCCGCGTTAGTCACGCCACCCGGGTGGTGTTTCGCGGCTGAGGATCAAAAGGAGCGTGTCGCTGTCCTTCAACGGGACGGCGCTTTTGAGTTCCCAGTCCTGTGAGCCGAGAGCGTTGAGGATGTCGGCGAGGCGACGGAGACTTCGTCGTCGTTGCTCCCGCCGACCGCGGCGATGTGGTACTCGCGCGCCATTGCCGTCAGTACCACCGGCCCCGCGCGAAGCCGCCGAAGGCGATCAGGCCGATGAGAGCGATGATGATTCCGAGCACGAGGCTCCAGAAGATCGCGACGATGATGCCGACGATGACGATGATCCCGCCTGTCGTGATTCCGCCGATTCCGCTACTTCTCCGAGTCGTCATGAGATTGTCCTCCCTGGGATCTGAGACCTTCCGCTGCGTCTAGCCTCGCGGCGGGAACGGATCGTTGCCGTAGGAGCGCCGGTCGCCGATCTTGCCGTCCTGCTTGTGGATCACCAGCTCGGAGCTTGTTCCGCTGCGCGAGCTTGCGACCCTGCTCTAGAGCCGGCGGCTTCGTCGCGTGCTTGCCCAACGCACGCTTGTTCCCGGCCACCTCGACGCGCCAACCCTTGTCGGCCTGGTGGTAGACCACGTGGACATCGCCCCGGTTTGCCATCGCCTACTCCTCTTGATCCGCCGTTCGCGACCCACCGCACCGCCCGCCGCATGTATGCCCCTGACATGCGGGACGCCAAACGAGCCGGACGATTCCAGGCTCGATCGGGCGAAGTGATGTTCGACCTTCCAGGCGAGCGGGTATCCGCCGACTTCCGCCCGAGGCGGGGCCGGACGTCAACTCGATCGGTAGTTCACTGGCCTGCCGATAGCCCAGACGCACGGCTCGCCACTGGAGGGGAGCATCGAGGCCCCAGGTAGAAGCCACACACACCTGGGGTCTCGGCTTCTCGGGCCGAGCGAATGTGACGGCGCCTGCTCGAGGAAGGGGTGCGGCTCTTCGGGAGGACGCAAACAAGCGCCGCGCCTCGTCCCTACGATCGCTGCGCGGGGCTGTGAGTGCGCGAGCGATCGTGACGGCAGTCGAGGGACGAGACGCGGCGGCGTCGGCAGCCCAGCGGGTTGAGGGGAGGCCAAGCTGCCATCTCAGGAGCGAGCCCAAGCTAACCGGCGGCGTCCGGCCCCGCCATCCCCGATTCGGCGTATCCCGTGTGCGATCGTTCGTGCTTGATGCCGTGGATAGTGACGACCCATGGTGATCTGCCCGACGAGCACGAGCGCCGCGAGGACGACACGTCCGCCGCAGCCTGGTCTGACTATTGGGGACGGATTCTGGAGCTCGAGATCCACGGCTACCGCCGAGATGGCCCGGAGACCGTCGAGTACGGCCGAAGCTGGATACACACGGACTACACCGCGACGGTGAGCGGATCAGCGTCCGAATCCAGAACTCGCCCGGCGGTTGACTGGGCTGTTACTCGAGGTAGTTTCGCAACGCGACGACGGCCGCAGCCACGAAAGCGACCACTATCACGGCCATAGTCCGCCACGATTCCAAGCGCTCTGCTACCCCGCCGAGAAAGTACCCCACCCATCGCCCATCTACGCTGCCGCACGTGGACGAGGTTCGCGCACCACGCCGCCGCTCCCTCTGCGGCCGTCTCCGCCGACCGCTACCCGGCCGCCCGCTCCCCACGGTTTGAGAGCCGGGCGTGTCGCAAGGATAAGAAAGCCCGATTCGGTCTTCCATCGCCGAATTGTGGTATTGCGGCGGTTTCGCCCGGCCGCTGCGAAGGTGGTCGAAGTCGCGTTGCTGGCTATGCCGCACACCCTTGGGCACGTGGCGGCGCCGGCAGCGTGGAACGCGGGCGGGTTAGGCACCAGCGGCTGCGGGAGTCACCGTAGTCGGCGGCGAAGCCGGCGCATCGACACTACGACCCAGCGGTCAGCCGAGCTCTTGGTCTGCCGACTCGGTCTGCCCGTGTTCGGCTTCCTTCCCGATGACTGGCGCCAGGTCGGCGCCTTCTTGGCGCTCCGCTCGCGACACGCTGGTCCAAAGGCTCAGCACCGCGGCCAATCCGCAGATCGCCAGCAGCACCAGCACCCCAAGGACGATCGACGTGTTCACGAGCGCGTTTCCACGTTCGCGGGTTTTCGGTCTGGGGAGCCGGGAACCGCGGTGAGAGCGTCTCGTGCGACGCTCAGGCGATGCTCTCGGAGGCCTTCGAGTTGCTGGTCGGCGCGGGTGACGAGCGCGTCCAGATCGAAACCCGCGAGCCGCGCGTCGTCGAGGAAGGCGCGGCTGAGCGCCTGCCACAATGACCGCTTGCCGGTCACCCCGACCTCCAGTCCCTCCAGTTCCACGAGGCGGCTGAGGGGCGAATAGCCGCGGATCTGCCCGTTCAGCTTCAGTCGGCCCGCCTTCTCGGCGATCCACGCGACCGCGGGCTTCATGGGTGAGCTGTCCGCCCCTAGCGCCCGCGCGATGCCTTGGAGCGTCCGCCGGTCCTCCACGATCTCGCGGTGAAGCCGTTCCAGGAATTCGCCGCTGGGCGTTCCCCGGTTGCTCTTCGCCACCCGTCTCGACAGCTCGACACCGACCATGGCGCCGGCAAGATGATCGTTCAGGTAGATGTCGAGCTGCCGCATCGAGAACATGCCGTGTACGTTCCCTTCAGCCCGCTACCCGAACCGTCCTCGGGCAGCTGCTCAACTGGCTCCCAATCGATATCCCATGGCTGGACGGCAGGTGGTGGATCTGCGAAGCTCAGCCGAGACCAGACGTCAAGGCAGATGGCTTCTGGGGTAGACGGCGATGCCTTGTTGTGCGCGGCCGCCGAAGTGGGTGAAGAATCCTCCGAAAGCGACGAGGCGGTGGCTGTGGGAGACGACGAAGACGCCGTGCGCTGAGTTGGCGTCGGGGTTCCAGCCGAGGAGTTTGTTGTCGCGAGTGTCGAAGGCGGCGACGTGGTGTCGAGTGGAGCAGGTTCCGGTGTGGTTTGGTTGGCAGTCGGGGCCGGCGACGTTGAAGTGGCCGCCGACGTAGAGGACGCCACCGCGTAGCGTGCATCCGGGCGTGTCGCCGTCGTCTTGTTCGGTGAGGCTCGACAGGAGGCCGCCGCTGTGGGGGTTGAAGGCGCTGACGTTGAAGGATCGGCGGTTCCCGTTTACCTGCCAGTAGCCGCCGCAGGTGTAGACGCGGTCGGAGGTCGGGATGATGGTGTAGACGCGATGCGTCTCGATGGTGGTGCAGGAGGGACAGTTGGCGTTGGCGTAGATGTTCGGGTTGAACGCCATGACCTGTTGCGGGTGCGCCAGCGAGATCTCGGCGGCCTCGTTTCGCGCCACCCCGTCGATCTTGCCGAAGTGCCCGCCGATGTAGAGCGCCCCACCGCCCGGCGAGAAGGCAAGAGTGAGGACCTTCGGGTGGCACCGCGGCGGGCAGGCGGCGCCGCCGACTTGGCCGACGCTGGGCGCCCAGGAGGTGAGGACGCCCGTCTTGGACACCTTGGCCAGGTCGCGGCGGGTGGCGCCCGCCACGCGGCCGAACTCACCGCCCAGGTACACACCACCCGACGGGCCGACCTTGATCACTTGCACTCCGCCGTCCGCGCCGGGATTCCACGGTTTGACGTGCCCCTTGCGGCGGCCGACGGCCGCCACATTTCGACGCGACCGGCCTCCAACCCGGCTGAAGACTCCACCCAGATACACGCGCTTCCCGAACACGGCGATCGCACTGACCCGACCATTCACCCGAGGATTCCAAGGCAACAGCCGACCAGTACGCGCGTCGATCGCAGCAGCGTGGCCGCGTGCAACGGTCTCCTTCCCCAGAGCGGCTCCGCGCGGCCGCAGCCCGGTGAAGTCGCCGCCCAGGTAGATCACGCCGTTTGAGATCCGGATCGCGCGCACCGTCCCGTTCGTCTGCCACGTCGCCATCGGCCGTGGCGCGGCGACAGCCGTCGCACACCACACGGCCGACACGACCGCTCCCCCGAGCACCGTCGCCAACCAACGGACCGCCACACACCCAGACAGTCGGATCCCCCCTTACCCTCGGCATGAGATTAGCTCCGAACGAGGCATTCCACTTCGAAGAATCTGTAAAGGTGTCGTTGGGATTTCGGTGTCGCTCACGCCACCGCGCGCCTCTCTCACTACGGTGCCGCGATGCGTCGCAGAGCCGCCTGTCGCCTGTCGCGTGGAATCGCGCTTGCAACCTTCGTCGCGATTGGTGTCGCCGTGGTGACGACCCCAGTGGCGGAGGGCGCCTCCGCATTGTGCGGATCGAAGGCGGGTTCACGGTGGCCCGGTTACCGGCACGTGGTCGTGATCATGGACGAGAACAAGAGCTTCTCGGACATCATCGGCCCGCAAGGCTCCTCCGCCAGGCGCCACGCGCCCTTCCTCAACCACCTGGCCAGGGTGTGCGGGCTTGCCGCCAACTACCGCGGCATCACGCATCCCAGCCACCCCAACTACATGGCCATAACCGGTGGCATCCCGGCGACCGACCTCTCGGAAGGCCCGAATATCTTCCGCCAACTCCGCCGCGATGGAGAGACATGGCGCTCTTACAACCCATCCATGCCTCACGCGTGCCAGCGAACGGCAGCCTATCCATACAAGCCGGGACACAACCCGGGATCGCCTGGCTCCGCATCGCAGAAGACTGCCGCCGCTGGGACGTCAACGGACACGCGCTGGCCGCCGACATCGCCCACCGCGCGCTGCCGGCGTACGCCTTCATCGCTCCCGACCAATGCCACAACATGCACGCCTCCTGCAACCCGCGAAAGGGCGCCGTCCGCGCCGGCGACGACTGGCTTCGCAAGTGGGTCAAGCGACTCGCCCAGCTCCCCAGCTACACCGCCGGACGCACCGTCATCTTCATCACCTGGGACGAAGGATCACACGGCCAAGGCGCCGACAAGCGCGGCGAGCACTGCCTCGCACCGAGGCACCGCCACGACGAAAGCTGCCACGTCGCCACCCTCGTCCTCTCCGCCCGCACCCGCCCCGGGACCCGTAGCCACCACTTCTTCAGCCACTACTCGCTCCTGCACACCGCCGAACGACTACTCGGATACCACCGCTACATCGGACACGCCGACGACCCCCTCGCCACCGGCATGAGCCGCGCGTTCGGCTTGTGAGGAGCGCCGTACCCAAGAGCGCGCCTCATGCGACTCTCAGGCTCGGCTGCGACGGTCGCACAGTGCGTCGAGGCCGAATGGCAGTGGTGGCGGTCTTCGTTGGGGTCGCGGCGACCGTTGCGCTCACGGTTCCTACCGCGGCCGGAGCCCGGGTTCACCGTCTGCATCACGTGTGGGTGTTCCTGATGGAGAACCACAGCTTCGGACAGATCCTGGGCAACCCCCAGGCCCCGTTCCTCAACCGGATGGCACGCCGCCACCAAGTAGCGACGAGGTTCTATGCACCCTCACACCCCAGCCTGCCGAACTACCTGGCGATGATCTCCGGATCGACACAGGGCTGCGCCAGCGACCGTTGCAAGGGGCCGTACGGAGGGCCGACTATCGCACGGCAGCTGACCCGACAGGGCTATCGCTGGCAAGGGTTCTTCGAAGGACTTCCAAAGCGCGGCTATCTGGGCGGCGACCACGGCGGCTATGTCCGCCACCACAACCCCTTCGTCTACTTCAAGAGCGTGACCTCCAAGCCCCGGCAACGCCGCCACCTGCGGCGCTTCCGCGCATTCGCACAGAGTCTGCGGCGACCGCCGGCGCTCAGCTTCATCGTCCCCAACAACTCCCACAACATGCACACCGGGTCCATCCAAGCCGGCGACGCGTGGCTCTCGCACTGGGTAACACGCGTCCAACACTCCGGCGCGTACCGGCGCGGCGGCACCATCTTGATCGTCTGGGATGAGGCCCATAACGACGCCTCCGGATGCTGCCTCAGAAACATCCACGGCGGCCGCGTCCCGCTCCTCATCATCACCCCACACGCCGTTAGCCGCCATCGCCTCACACGGCCCAGCACCACCTACTCCCTGCTCGACACCATCGAAGCCGGCTTCCATCTGCCCGACCTCGGCCTCGCCGCACGCGTCCGCCCACTCCCGCCTCTGGTCAGCTGACGATCGCTCTGCGCGTCTGTCCAACCGCCGGACACGCCCTGACTCGCGTCACTTCCAGTCTTCGGCGGAGAGCCCGGCCGCGTGTCCCGGGGGCCATTGCACGAGCTCGATGTCGCGGCCGTCGGGATCGTTCACTGTGACGGTCAGAAAGCCCGCCGTGCCGTCGGGGGAACTTGGCTCAGCGACTTCCACGTGATGCTCACGCAGCACCCTCACGGCCTCGTCCATCGAGTCGACCTGTACGGCGAGGTGGCTCACGCCGTGTCCCAGATCGACATCCTGTCGTCCGGACGTGGACGAAACAAGCTCAATCGTGACGAACCCGCACGGCGCTCGCCTATGCCGTGCGGCAGACCGCCTCGACGTTGTTTCCGTCCGGATCGCGGACATAGGCGGCGTAGTTCGGGACGAAATCTCGCAGGCCCGGCGCGCCGTTGTCGGTCCCGCCGGCTGCGAGCGCAGCCTTGTAGAACGCGTCCACCCCTGCGCGGTCCGTGGAACGCGCCATGTCAACGGGGCCGCGCGCGACTGGACCAACGACCGGACCATCGAGCGACGAAGTTGCCCATTTGCAGGGATAACACGGATCGGGGCGAGAGGATTTGAACCTCCGACCGCCCGGCCCCCAGCCGGGTGCGCTACCAGACTGCGCCACGCCCCGCGAGCGCCGAGTATACCGGGAACCGGTTCGGCCTTTGGCCTGTCCTAGAGAGCGACATGCAACAGGCCATCGCCCTTCCGCTCCCACGCGCCGCCCGCGTTCCTGCGTACCATGAACCGGTGCAGATCGGGTCCGACGAGGCGCTCGCACGGCGCGCTGCGCGCGGCGACGAGGCTGCCTTCGAAGAGCTCGTGGTGCGCCATCAGGACAAGCTCTACACGCTCGCCCTGCGGGTGACGCTCTCGGAGGCAGATGCGTACGACTGCGTCCAGGAGGGGCTGATCGCGGCATGGCGGGCCCTCCCCCGCTTCCGCGGCGACGCGCGCTTCTCGACCTGGATGTACCGGATCGTCGTGCGGAAGGCCTATGACTCGATCGAGCGGCGCCGGCGGACGCCGGAACCGGTCGAGGAGCTCCACGCCGTCGCACCCGAAGCCCAGCCGGAGGCCCGAATCGACCTCATCGCGGCGCTGGAGGGCCTCGAGCCGGACTTCCGCGTGGTCGCCGTCGCCTGCGACATTCTCGGGATGTCGATGGAGCAGACCGGCGCGATGCTCGACGTGCCGACCGGCACGGTCAAGTCACGCCTTCACCGGGCCCGCCAGCAGCTGGCCCAGGCCCTCGAGCCGGACAGGACAGGATGACCGAGCACGAACACGACGAGATCGGGCGCAGGCTGCGGGAGTCCGGCACGGTGCCGGCACCCGACCGGCTCCGGGCCGAGGTGATGGATCAGGTCCGCGCCGAGCCGCGCGCGCGTCCGGCGCGCCGGTCGTTCGTGCCGCGGCTCCTCCCCTACGCGGCTGCCGCGGGCGTGCTGGCCGCGCTCGTCCTCGCGCTCTCGCACCTGGGCGGTTCGGGGATGAACGGGTCGGCCTCGAGCGGCGGCGCTTCCGCCGGCGGCGGCAAGGCGCATTCGCCGGAAGCCGCGGCGCCGGATCGCACCGCCGCCGACGATCAGCTGGTGTTCGATCTCCCGAACGCGGCGCTGCAGAAGCTGACATCCGCGCCGCACGTCAAGTCGCACACCGCCCAGGGCGCGGTCGTCCTCGCCGTCCCGTACTCGCGCTTCAACGACTACCGGCAGCGGCTGCACGCGATCGAGGAGCGCACAATCGGCGACGACACGATCCGCGTGATCCTGCGGCCGCGCGCGACGCGCTAGCTGCAGAGCTGCCCGTAGACCCGGTCGGCCCGGCGCGGATCGCCGTGCAGCGCCTCACCGATCCGCCGGATCCGGTACTCCAGGAACCGGTCGGGCGGCACCTGCAGGGCGTTCGCGATCCGCTCGATCACAGGATCGGCCGGAGGGGGCCGGTTGCCGTGGGCGAGATGGTTCAGGTACCCCGCCGAGAGCTCGGTCATCTCGGCCAAACGCCGGTACGACACGCCCGCCTGGGCCATCAACTCCCCTAGCCCGGGATCGAATGGAACACTCCTGGTAGCCGATGCGGTTTTCGCCATCAGTACCCCCGCCCTGATACTACGCCTCTGAGAGGGCTGCTTGCACGGCGGCCGCCACATCGGCGACCGGTACCGGACGCTGGTCGCGCCCGCGCCGAACCTGAACGTCGGCGGAGCCCTCGGTCGCCGTGCGCTTCCCGACCGTGACCCGCACCGGGCATCCGATCAGCTCTGCGTCGGCGAACTTCGCACCCGGGCCGGACGACGCGGTCGTCGAAGAGCACCGCCAGGCCGTCGCGCTCGAGCTCGGCCTGGATCTCGCGCGCGATCGCGAACTGCGGCTCGTCCGCGCCGCCGATCACGACCATGTGGACGTGGAACGGCGCGAGAGACGCCGGCCAGATCGATGCCCGCCTCGTCGTGGTGCTGCTCGACGGCCGCGGCGGCGATGCGGGCCGGCCCGATGCCGTAGGAGCCCATCACGATGGGGTGCTCCTTGCCGGCCTCGTCGAGGTAGGTGGCGTCGAGCGGGCACGGAGTAGCGCGTGCCCAGCTTGAAGATGTGGCCAACCTCGATCGCCGGCTCGATGCTGAGCGTCCCCTCGCCGCACACGGCGCAGGTGTCGCCGGCGGCGACCTCGCGCAGGTCGTGGAACTCGGCCGGATAGTCGCGACCGGCCTCGACGCCGCGCAGGTGCCAGCCGGTGCGGTTCGCGCCGCCGACGAACTGCCCCTCGCGGAGCGACTCGTCGGCGATCACGCGCACCTTCGCCCCGACCGGCCCGATCGAGCCCGGGATCGGCGCCGAACGCGGCCCGGATCTCGTCCGGCGGCGGCCGGCCGGTACGACTCGCCCGAGCGCCCTCTCCGTCTTCAGCTCGTGCAGCCGGTCGTCGCCGCGCACGAGCGCGAGCACCATCTCGCCGTCGACGACGATCGGCATCGCCTTCGCCGTCGCCGCCGGGTCGATCGCCGAGCATCTCGGCCAGGCCCTCGATGGTCGTCGCGCCCGGCGTCTCGACCTCCTCGGGGGCGTCGAGCGCGGGCGGGAACTCGGGGCGCCGCGGGCGCGAGCGCGCAACCTCGAGGTTGGCGGCGTAGTCGCAGTTCGAGCACCGCACGAGATCGGCCTCGCCGTTGGGGCTCGGCGCGACGAACTCCTCGCCGCCGTGGCCGCCCATCATGCCGACGTCGGCCTCGACCGCGTAGGTCTCGAGCCCGCACCGCTCGAAGATCCGGATGTACACGTCGCGGTGCTTCGCGTAGGACTCCTCGAGCCCCTCGAGATCGCGGTCGAAGCTGTAGGAGTCCTTCATGATGAACTCGCGCGTCCGCAGGATGCCGCCCCGCGGGCGCGGCTCGTCGCGCTCCTTCGTCTGCTGGTGGTACCAGATCTGCGGCAGCTCGCGGTAGGAGCGGATCTCGCGGGCGGCGTGCAGCGTGACGCATTCCTCGTGGGTGATCGCGAGCACGTACGGCTTGCCCGACGAGTCCTCGAGCTTGAAGAGCACGTCGATGTCGTAGCGGTCGGTCGTCTGCCACAGCTCGGCCGGCTGGAGCACCGGCATCAGCATCTCGAGGCCGATCGTGTCCATCTCCTCGCGGATGATCCCCATCGCGTTCTGGAGCACCCGCCAGCCGAGCGGCAGGTAGGTGTAGAGGCCCGATCCGACCTGGCGGACGAAGCCGCCCCGGACCAGGAGCCGGTGACTGATCGCCTCCGCGTCGGCCGGGTCGTCCTTGAGCGTCGGGATCAGGTACTTCGAAGCGTCGACGCTGCGGCTCACCGAGCCGCGGCCTTCGCCCGCGGTCGCGCCGGCGGCAGGTGGATCGGCCGCTCCAGCGCGACGAGGGCCGCCTCCTTCACCGCCTCGGCGAGCGTCGGATGCGCCGCGATCGAGTCGGCGATGGTGTCGATCGTCGCCTCGGCCGTGATGCCGACGACGCCCGCGTTCACGAGCTCGGTCGCCTGAACGCCGACGATGACGAGGCCGAGCAGCTCGCCGTAGCGGGTCTCGTGGATCGTCTTCGCAAAGCCCGGTCCGCTCGCCGTACATCTGAGCCCGCGCGGACGCCGCCATCGGGAACCGGCCGATCGCGACGTCGTCGCCGTGCTGCTGGCGGGCCTGCGCCTCGGTCAGGCCGACGGCGGCGACCTCGGGGTCGGTGTAGACGCACCGCGGGCACGGCCGAGTAGTCGATCGTCGCGTCGTGGCCGAGCGCGTTCTCGGCCGCGATCTCGCCCTCGCGGAACGACGTGTGGGCGAGCTGGTAGACGCCCGCGGCGTCGCCGACGGCGTAGATGTGGGCGACGTTCGTGCGCATGTGGCGGTCGGCGATGACCCCGCGGCGCGGGTCGTACTCGACGCCGGCGGCCTCGAGGCCGATGTCGCGCACCCGCGGGCCGCGGCCGGTGGCGACGAGGACGAGGTCGGCCTCGACGCTCGCCGCTGCGCCGTCCTTGCCCTCGAAGTGCAGGGTGGCGGCGCTCGCCCGAGTCCTCGATCCGGGTCGCCCGCGCGCCGAGGTGGGCGGCGATCTTGCGCTTCTTGAACGCCCGCTCGAGCTCCTTGCTCGCGTCCTCGTCCTCCATCGGGATCAGGTGGTCGAGCATCTCGACGATGGTGACCTCGGTCCCGAAGTGGGCGAAGATCGACGCGAACTCGACGCCGATCACGCCGCCGCCGAGGATCGCAAGCCGCTTCGGCACCTCGTCGATCGCCGAGCAGGCTCGTGGAGTCGAGGCAGCGCGGGCCGTCGATGCCGTCGATCGGCGGGCGCAGCGACTGCGAGCCGGTGGCGACGATCGCCGACTGGAACTTGACGTCCTCGGCGCCCTCGACGGCGATGGTGTTCGCGTCGGTGAACGCGCCCCGCCCGGACACGATCGCGATCTCGTTCGCCTTGACGACGCCGGTGATCCCGTTCACGAGCCCGTCGACGATCCCCTGCTTGTTCGCCTGCGTCTGGGCGAAGTCGAGCTCCGCCGACGCCACCTTGACGCCGAGCTGGGAAAAGTGGCCGTTCGCGTCCTTGAGCGCATGCGCGGTCTGCACCCACGCCTTTGTGGGGATGCAGCCCACCGTGATGCACGTCCCGCCGATGCGATCCGCCTCGATCAGCGCGACGCGGGCGCCGAGCTGGGCGGCGCGGATCGCCGCGGGATAGCCACCCGGCCCGCCTCCGAGTACGGCGACGTCACATTCCATCGGACGGCCATCCTAGCAACGCGCGACCGCCCTTCGGTCAGGGCGCCGGCGGCTCCTCGCCGGGGGCGCCGATCCAGCCGATCGTCGCGCCGACCAGGTAGTCCACCCCGGGCGTGCCGGTGACGGCGAGGAGGACGCCGTCGGCCTCGGCCTCGACCTCCTGCGTCACCTTGTCGGTGTCGAGCTCGTACAGCGGATCGCCGCGGGAGACCTCCGCTCCGGGCTCCACCAGGAACCGGATCAGAACGGCGGACGCGATCTCCTCGCCGAGGCTGGGGACGGTTACCGGGGTCGCCACGCCGAGAGCGTATCGGAGGAAACCATCTACAGTTCCGATTCGATGGCGGAACCGGCCGTAACCCAGACGGCGGTGTTGGACGACCGCGAGCACGCGATGCGCCTCTTCCGGCAGATGGCACTCATCCGTCGGTTCGAGGAGCGGACCGAGGAGCAGTACACCCGTGCGCGCATCGGCGGCTACTGCCATCTCGCGATCGGCGAGGAGGCCTCCTCCGTCGGCGCGATCGACGCGCTCGAGGAGGGCGACGCGCTCTTCGCGAGCTACCGCGACCACGCGACGGCGCTCGCGGTCGGGAGCCCGGCGGCGGCCGTGATGGCGGAGCTCTTCGGCAAGGAGACCGGCGTCGCCCACGGCCGCGGCGGGTCGATGCACCTGCTCGACGTCGAGCGCCACTTCTTCGGCGGCTGGGGCATCGTCGGCGCACATCTGCCGATCGCGACTGGAGCCGCGCTGGCGTTCGCCTACCGCGACCAGCCGCACGCCGTCCTCTGCCAGTTCGGAGACGGGGCCGTGGCGACCGGCGCCTATCACGAGGCGCTCAACCTGGCCTCGGTGTGGAACCTCCCGATCGTCTTCCAGGCGATCAACAACCAGTACGGCATGGGAACGCGCGTCGACCAGTCGAACGCCGAGCCCGAGCTCGCCAAGCACGGCGCGGCCTACCGGATGCACGGCGAGCGGGTCGACGGAAACGACGTGCTGGCGGTCAGCGAGGCGGCGGCGCGGCTGCTCGCCCAGGCCCGCGAGGAGCGCCGGCCCTCGCTGCTCGAGACCGTCACCTACCGCTACCGCGGCCACTCCGTCGCCGACGCCGGCAAGGTCTACCGGACGCCCGAGGAGGTGCAGTCCTGGCGCGAGCGCGACCCGATCACGCGCTACGGGCTCCTGCTCGGCGAGCGCGGGATCGCGACGGGCCCCGATCTCGAGGCGGTCTGGGAGGACGTCGGAGCCGAGGTGAAGGAGGCGATCGCCGAAGCGCTCTCCGCGTCGTTCCCGAGCCGCGACAGCCTCTACGAGCACCTCTACGGCGACGAGGCCTGGCGCGAGCAGTTCGGCCGCATGGCGACCGGGGCCCCGTTCGGCGAGCGCGGCGAGGAGCCCGAATGGCAGACGTGACCTACCGGGAGGCGCTGCGGCGGGCGCTCGACGAGGAGCTCGAGCGCGACCGCGACGTCTTCCTCATGGGCGAGGAGATCGGCAAGTTCGAGGGCTCGTACAAGGTCACCGCCGGTCTGTGGGAGAAGTACGGCGCCGGCCGCGTGCGCGAGACCCCGATCTCGGAGGAGGGGTTCGTCGGCGCCGGGATCGGCGCGGCCATGATGGGCCTGCGCCCGGTCGTCGAGATCATGACGATCAACTTCATCCTGGTCGCGATGGACCAGGTCGTGAACCACGCCGCGAAGATCCGCTACATGTTCGGCGGCACGGTCGGCGTCCCGCTCGTGATCCGCACGCCCGGCGGCGCCGGCGCCCAGCTGACCGCCCAGCACTCGCAGTCGCTCGAGGCCTGGTTCGCGGGCTGCCCCGGGCTGAAGGTCGTCGCGCCGTCCAACCCGGGCGACGCCTACGGCATGCTGAAGACGGCCATCCGCGACGACGACCCGGTGCTCTTCTGCGAGAACCTCGTGCTCTACAACGTGACGGGGTCCGCTGCCGGAGAACGGCGACGACACCGTGCCGATCGGCCGCGCGACCATCGCGCGGGAGGGCGACGACCTCACGCTCGTCGCCCACTCCTACACGGTGCAGCGCGCGCTGCGGGTGGCCGACCGGCTCGGCCAGGACGGCATCTCGGTCGAGGTGGTCGACCTGCGCTCGCTGCGGCCGCTCGACGTGGACACGGTCGTCGAGTCGGTGCGAAAGACGAACCGCGTGCTGGTCGCCGAGGAGGGCTGGTCGACGTACGGCGTCGGCGCCGAGCTCGCGGCGCGCATCCAGCGGGTCTGCTTCGACGATCTCGACGCGCCGGTCGAGCGGGTCGGCCCGGCCGAGGTGCCGATGCCCTACTCCAAGCCGCTCGAGCTGGCGGCGCTGCCGCTCGAGTCGAAGATCGAGGCTGCGGCGCGCTCCTTGCTTCGGGAGTGCGGACTGTGAGGAGGTGCCATGTCCGAAGAGCTGACGATGCCCCGCCTCTCGGACACGATGGAGCAGGGCACCATCGGCCGGTGGCTGAAGCGTGAGGGCGACAGCTTCCGCGAGGGCGACGTGATCGCCGAGATCGAGACCGACAAGGCGACGATGGACTTCCAGGCCTACGACGACGGCACGTGCTTCGGATCCTCGTCGACGACGGCGAGTCGGCCGCGCTGGGCGCGCCGATCGCGATCGTCGCGCCGAGGGCGAGGCGATGCCGGTCGAGGCCCCCGCCGAGCGAGGCCAACGCGAGCCGGACCGGACGCCCGCGAGGCGAACACCGGCGCGCTGACGCCAATGTTTCAGCCCGAGGCGGCGGCCGACAGCGGGCGAACGGGACGACCGACGGCGCTGCGCGTGAGCCCGATCGCCCGCCGGATGGCCGACGCGGCCGGGCTCGACCTGCGCACCCTGGCCGGGCAGGGACACCGGCCCCGACGGCCGCATCGTCAAGGCCGACGTCGAGCGCGCGCTCGGCGGACGGGCGAGCCCGCAACGGATGTACCTGGTACAGCCGTTCACCGGCCAGGGCGACGCCGGCCGGAACCAGCGTACCGGTCTGCTGCAGCGCCGGGCGAGGGCGACGAGGTGCGCGAGCTGACGCCGATGCTGAAGGCGGTCGCGAAGCGCATGGCCGAGTCCAAGGCGACCGTCCCCCACTTCTACGTCACGTCCGAGATCGACATGACCCGCGCGCTCGAGCTGCGGACGGAGCTGAACGCCGCGCTCGCCGACTCCGGCGAGAAGGTGAGCGTGAACGACCTGATCGTGCGGGCATGCGCCCAGGCGCTCATCCAGCATCCCGCAGGCCCACCGCTCGTACGTGGACGGCCACCACGTCTACCACGCCCACGCGCACATCGGCATCGCGGTCGCGCTCGACGACGGCCTGATCGTCCCGGTGCTGCGCGACGCCGACACGAAGGGCGTGCGCCAGCTCGCGGCCGAGACGCGCGACCTGGTCGAGCGGGCGCGGGACGGGAAGCTGCGCCAGACCGAGATCGAGGGCGGCACGTTCACGGTCTCGAACATGGGCATGTTCGACGTCGCGGCCTTCTCGGCGATCATCAACCCGCCCGAGTCGACCATCCTGGCGGTGTCGAGCCACGGTCGAGCGCGCGGTCGTCCGCGACGGCGCGTCGTGCCGCGCAAGATCATGTCGGTCACGCTCTCCTGCGACCATCGCGCCTGCTCCGGTGCGGACGGGGCCAGGCTGCTGCAGACGGTGAAGCGCCACCTCGAGGCGCCGACCCTCCTGCTCGCATGACCCCCGACGGACGCCGTACACTCGATCTGATGCAGCTCACGGACGTGATGGCGACGCAGGTCGTCGTCGGTGTCGCCGGACACGCAGATCGGCGACGCGGCCCGGCGCATGGTCGAGGCCGACATCGGCGCCGCCATGGTGCTCGACGAGGCCGGCGAACCTGGTCGGCGTGATCAGCGAGCGCGACCTGATGCGCTGCGTCAGCGACGGCATCGACCCGGCGACGCCCGTCAGCGAGCGCATGACGAGCCACGTCCTCACCGCCGCGCCGGACACGAACATCCCCGAGGCGATGGCGCTCATGGTGGACGGCCACTTCCGCCACCTGCCCGTCGTGAACGGCGACGGCCACGTGGTCGGCGTCGTCTCGATGCGCGACCTGATGGCCTACACGTCGCTGCGGCTGCGCGGCGGGAGCCTGGGCCACGACGACGATCTCGACCCGGCCGAGGTCATCGCCACGATCTTCCGCATGCGCACCGGCGCGGCCTGAGCGCACGCGCCGGCGCGCTCAGATCTGCCAGGCGCCGTCGCGCAGCAGCGGGGACGCGCTCGCCCGAGGCCGTGATCCCGGTGACGTCGACCTCGGGCGATGCCGATCATGAAGTCGACGTGGATCTCGCTGCGGTTGATGCGGTCGCGAGTCCTCGTCGCCGACGGCCCAGTCGAAGCCCTGGCCGAGGGCGATGTGGCTGGCCGCGTTCTCGTCGATCAGCGTGTCGTAGAAGACCGTGTCGAGCGGGCCGATGCGCCCGCCGCCGTCGACCAGCGCGAGCTCGCCCGAGGCGGCCCGCGCCCTCGTCCCGCTCGGCGTACGCCTCGAGCACGTCGCCGTTCTCGGCGGCCTCGATCGATGTCACCCGCCCGCCCTCGAAGCGCACCTCGAGGTCGCGGACGATCGTGCCGTCGAGCTCGCGCGGCTTCGTCGCCCGCACGACGCCGTCGACGCGCTCCGGATCGGGAGTCGTGAAGACCTCCTCGGTGGGCAGGTTCGGGTGATGCACGAAGCCCGCAGGTGGTCAGGTCCCGCCGCCCATCCACGTCGAGCCGGGCAGGAGGCCGACGCGCAGATCGGTGCCCGGCCCCTCCAGGTGGATCGCGTCGAACCGGCGCTCGTTCAGGGCGTCGCCGGCCCGCTCAGCTCCGATCCATCCGCTCCGACCATGCGGCGACCGGGTCGTCCGCATCGAGGCGGCAGACGATGCGCGATCTGCTCCCACAGCCGCTCCAGCGCCGCATCCGGCTCGAGGTCGGGGTGCACGAGCGTCGCCCAGCCCTCGGTCGGGCACGGGACGATCGACCAGTTGTTGCGGGCCTCGGTCATGTTCTCGATCGGCTGCTCGGCGCCCGGCGGCCGGTCGCGCCCGATCCGGGCGGGGTCGATGCCGTCGAGCAGCCCCGGCGCGACGGGCCCGCTGAGGGCGATCGTCGCTCCGTGCTCCTCGCCGTGCTGGCGCATCATCTGCGACGATCCAGCTCCGGCTCGTAGCCGAGCGCCTCGTCGACGGCGTGCTCCAGCCGCGCCCGCTGGACGTACGGATCGCGGTAGACACATGTCGACGAAGACGGCGCCGGCCCGGTAGCAGCGGGCGGCGACGGCGCGGGCGAGCTCCTCCTGCCCGATCGTTGCGCCGACGTGGACGCGCTGACCGGGCTGGACGTTCGCGCCGAAGTCGACCACGAGATCGGCCATCCGCTCAAGCGTGCCTGCGTCCACGGCGCGACTCTACCCCAGGCTGCGATACTGCCAACATGCCCTCTGCGCGAGGAGCCAGGTACCTGACGCTCGCCGGCCTGGCGGCCGGCTCGGCAGCGGCGGCGCACGGCGGGTGGGCCGAGGTGTCCGATCCGCGCTGGGCGGCCGCCGCGGCCGCAGGCGCGGCGCTCGCGGCGCTGGGCCTCGCCTGGACAGGCGTCGCGGCGCTGGCGGCCCGCTGGGCCACGACGGAGCTCGATCACGGACGCGTACCGCGCACCGGGAGCGGCGCACACCGCCCGCTCGGCGTGCTCGAGGCCGCCGCCGTGCTCGTCGCATCGCAGGCCTGCGCACACGTCGCGCTCCTCCTCGCCGGCGCCCCCGCGCATCCCGGGGCGGGCGGCGCGCTGGCGCTCCACCTGGCCCTGGCGCTCGCTGCGGCGCTCGTGGCATCGGGCGTCGACCGCGCACTGTCGGCGGCGCTCGCCGGCCTGAGCGACGCCGTCGGCCGGCTCCTCGAGCTTCTCGCCGCCCTCCCGGCCGTCCGCAGCGCCGCGCTCCGGTCGCTCCCCGCGCCGGCCCCCGCCGCCCGGCTGCCGCTGGGCCGCGCGCCACCGCTCGCCGCCTGACCCGCTACCCGCGATCAGGAGGTGCTCCATGCGCGCATTCGCGCTGGCTGCGGCCGTACTGCTGGTGTTCCCGGCCGCGGCCGCGGCCCACGTCGAGATGTCACCCGACCGAGTCGAACCGGGCTCGTTCACGCTCTTCACCGTGCTCTCGCCTGACGAGAGCGAACAGCCCCTGACCGGCCTCCGGCTGACCGTGCCCGACGGCATGGAGGTCGACGGCGCCGCGGCGACGCCTGGGTTCACGACCGAGCTCGTGCGCGACCAATCCCACCGGATCGTCGCGATCAGCTGGCAGGGAGGCTCCGTCGCCCCCGACGACCTCGGCCTGTTTCGCTTCTCGGCGTCGGTCGGATCCGACGAGGGTGATCTCCACCTCGTCGGCGTGCAGACGTTCGCCGACGGCTCGACCAAGGTGTGGAAGACGCCTGTCGTCGAGGTCGCCAAGGATTCCACCGGCTCCGGGACCGACAACGGCTCCCGCGGCCTTGCCGCGGCCGCGCTGGGTCTCGCGGCGGTCGCGCTCGCCGTGAGCTTCAGGAGGCGCCGCTGAAGCGCTTCGCCCTCCCCGTCGCGCTCCTCCTGGCCGTCGTCTTCCCGGCGACCGCCCAGGCCCACGCGAACCTGCTTAGGACGGATCCGGCGGCCGGCTCGGTCGTCGCGTCGGCGCCGGCGCAGATCGTGCTGCACTTCGACCAGCAGGTGCAGGACGTCGCGAGCACGGTGACGAGCGCCCAGGGGGACGACGTGGCGGCGGCGCCTGCCCACACCGAGGCCGGCGATGTGCGGGCCCTCGTCATTCCGCTCCGGCCGGGACTTCCGAACGGCGACTACACCGTCCGCTGGCGCATCGTCTCGACCGACGGCCACATCATCTCGGGCGTCTTCGCGGTCGGCTTCGGCGCTGGCCGGCCGCCGCCCCAGGCGGCGGAGGCGCAGACGTCATCGCTCGACTGGCCGTTCCTGATCGCGCGGTTCGCGTACTTCTGCGGCCTGGCGTTGGTGATCGGCGGCGTCGTCTTCCGGGCCGTCGTGTGGCGGCCGGTGGTCGCGACGCTCGAAGGGCAGCCGCGGGCGATGGCCGACCTGCGCGAGCGGATCCGCGCGACCCAGCTCTTCACGGCCGCCGCGGTCCTGATGCTGGCGGGCGGATGGGCGGCGCTGACGCGACAGGGCTCCGAGGTCGCCGGCGTCTCGTTCTGGGAAGCGTTCGACCACCGCGGGCCGGTCGCGTCCGCCATCCAGGCCACGCGGTTTGGGCGCGAGTTCGGGCGCGGAATCGACCTGGCCGCCATCTTCTGCGTCTGCGCTGCGAGCGCGTTCGCGATCGTACGCCGCAGCCGCCTGGGCGCCGCGGCGCTCGCCGTCCCCGCGGTCGCCCTGGGGCTCTGGACGATCGTCGTCCCCGGCCTCTCGGGCCATGCCGGCGACCCCGGCCGGGGCGCACTCACCATCGCCGTCGACGCGCTCCACGTCGGTGCGTCGGCGGTCTGGATCGGCGGCCTGGCCCAGCTCGTCCTGGTCGTCCCGCACGCCACCCGCGGCCTGGCCGACGCCGCGCGCGACCGGGCGCGGCGCGAGGCGCTCGGGCGCTTCTCGACGCTCGCCCTGGGATCGGTCGTCGTCATCGCGGCGACGGGAGCCGGCCGCGCGCTCTGGGAGGTCGGTGCTGTGAGCCAGGTCTGGAGCACCGGATACGGGCGAACGCTGATCGCGAAGTCGGTGCTCTTCGCCGGTCTCATAGCGCTCGGGTACCGAAACCGGCATGCGCTCGACCGGTTCTGGGAGGTGCGGCGCAGGGCGGTCGCCGAGCTCGCGCTTCTCGCGGGCGTCCTGGCGGCCGTCTCGCTCCTGACCGATCTCCAGCCGGCCAACACGCCCGGCTTCGCGGCCGTTCGAGCTGCTCCTTCCGGCGGCCCGGCCCTCGTGCGGCTCTCGCCGCACGCCCGGCTTGCGCTCTGGCCCGGCGTCGCGGGCCCGAACGTGATCGCCGTGCGCGCCGGAGGGCGGCTCGACTCGATCCAGGCGCTGATCGGCGGCCGCACCGTGAGCCTTGACCGCGCGCCCGATGGGACGTTCGTCGGGACGGTCCCCTCCCTCCCGGCCGGCCGGCACAGCATCCTCGTGACCGCGGGCCCGCGGACGTGGGCCGCCTCGGCGCAGATCGGCGCCGCCCGCCGCACGCCGCAGGCCGTCGCCGCGCCGGCGGCGACCGGGCCGGTCGCGGCGGAGCAGGCATCCGACCTCGCCGTCGGCCTCCAGCGGACGTCGGCCGCAGCCGCCCGGGTGACGGTGCTGGCGCCGTCGGGCGCCGCGCTCCCGACCGCGCTTGTGCTCGTCGACGGCCACGTCGCGCTTCCGTGCCCGGGAGCAAAAGGCGTGTGCTTCAGCGCGTCGGCGCCGCGCGGCCCGCGCCCGATCCCGGTGCAGGTGCGCCGCCCCGGCCAGGCGCCGGTGACGGCGATCGTGCGGCTCCCCCCGATCCACGCACCGGCGGGCAAGCGCCTTCTCGAGACGGCCAGCCAGAACTATCGACACCTCCACAGCGTGCGGGCGCTGAACGTGCTCGAGTCGCGCCCCGGGCACGCCGTCACGACCAACTTCGTCGTCCAGGCCCCCGACCGGGTCGCCTTCTCGGTCCGCGGAGGGGCGTCGGCGCGGATCATCGGAACCACCCGCTGGGATCGCGAGCCTGGGCGCGACTGGGTGCGATCGCCCGCACCCCGCTCCAGGGTCCCTGATGCGTTCTGGGCCCCGGGCGCCGAGGCCGTCTATGTCGCGGGGGGCGATCGGGAGACGACCCAGCTCACGCTCGTCCTGCCGGCAGGACCGACGTTCTTCCGCCTGTGGATCGACCGGTCGACGCAGCAGGTCGTACGCCTCAGGATGATCACCGCGGCCCATTTCATGTCCGAGCGCGAGTTCGACCAGAACACGGCCCCGCCCATCGTGCCACCGGCCTGAGCCGGGTCAGGCGAAGGCCCAGCGGCCACCGGTCAGGATCTCGACGCGGTCGCCGCCCGCCGTCACGCCGGTGACGGTCACGTCGTCGCCTCCGACCATGAAGTCGATGTGGATCTCGCTGCGGTTGATGCGATCGAGATCCTCCTCCCCCACCGTCTCGTAGGCGCTCCCGAGCGCGATGTGGCTGGACGCGTTCTCGTCGAGGAGCGAGTCGTAGAAGACGGTGTCGAGCGGCGCGATCCTGCCGTTCCGGTCGACCAGCGCCACCTCGCCGAGGAAGGCGCCGCCCTCGTCGCGCACGGTGCGGGCCTGGAGCGCGTCGGCGCCCGACTCGGCCCGAAACTCGACCGCCCTCCCGGCCTCGAACCGCACCTCGAGGCCGCGCACCGTCGTCCCGGCCATCTCGAGCGGCTTCGTCGCCCTGACGACACCCGACGTGCGAGCCGGGTCAGGTGTCGTGAAGACCTCCTCGGTCGGCAGGTTCGCCATGTGCGCGATGCCGTCCACGGTCCGGTCGCCGCCGCCCACCCACCGCGACGTCGGCAGGAGGCCGACGGTGAGATCGGTGCCCGGCCCCTCGAATCTCAGCGAGTCGAGGTGAAGATCGGTGAGGCGGGTCGAGATCCCGCCCAGCTCGGCCGATCGCCGCCGCCACGCGGCCACCGGGTCGTCCTCGTCCATCCGGCAGACGTGGAGCACCTGCTCCCACAGCCGCGTCGAGCGCCTCAGCCGGCTCGAGCGACGGGTGCACCATGCCGGCCCACGCCGGCGTCGGAGCCGGGACGACCGTCCAGTTGACCGTGCGGGCGTTGATCGCGTCCTGCCAGTCGACCGCCTCCGGCGAGCGGTCGCGGCCGATGCGGTCGCCGTCCAGGCCGTCGAGGATCCCCGGCTCGGCCGCACCCGAGAGGTAGATCGAGGCGCCGTGCCGCTCGTTCAGCTCTTGCACCTGGCGCCGCACCCAGTCGGGCGCATAGCCCAGCGCGTCGTCGGGGGCGTGCAGGATGCGAGCCCGCTTGAGGTGCAGATCGTCGTAGTTGACCGTCACATGCCTGGCGCCCGCCCGGTAGGCCGACGCGGCGACGGCCCGGGTCAGCTCCTCCTTGCCGATCTCGGAGCCCACCTCGACGATCTGGCCAGGCTGGACGTTGGCCGCGAACCGCACGATCAGCTCCGCATAGCGCTCGAGGGCGGCCGGGTCCATACGGCGGCGACTTTACCGGAACGTCCGGTACCATCCGCCGCTGTGCAGGGACTTGTCGAGCAGTGGGACGCGATCGTGGGGGCGCAGCCGCCCGACTGGTCGAGCCTCTATCTCGAGCTCCGGCTCCGGGACGCGGCACAGTCCGAGGAGTGCGCGCTCGTGATCTGCCCGCTCAATCCCTGGCACGACGGCGACTGGCGAAGCGGGGTCTTCCACTTCCGCGCGGCGCGGAGCTTCGGCTACGGCGCCGCCGCCGAGCTGTGCCGAAAGCGGCTCGGAACGCTGGACTCGCTCGGCGTCGTCGCCAAGCTGCGTCTGGAGCGGCGGGCGACCGACGTTCGCCCGGTCGCCACGCAGGGTGTGGTGTAACCACCAACGCCGGGCAGACCCGGGGGTCTGACGCCAATGTTGCAGCAGGCGCGAAGCGCCGGGGCTGCAACATTGGGGTCTGACCCCGTTGTTGCGTCGCGCAGCGACGCAACCCGGCCCGCAGGGCCGGCCCCGCCGCCCGGCCGCCACGGAGCCCGCGTTGCACCGGTGCGCGAAGCGCAGGTGCAACGCGGGTGGGCGGTCCCGAAGGCCCGCCCACCAACTCCCTATTTCGGGCCGTCCGGGATGAACTCGGCCTCGAGCCCGAGGCTGCGGAACCAGTCGACCATCGCGAGCTGCGGCGGCTTCTCGGTGCCGTAGTGGGTGCCGTCGACGACGGCGGTCCCCGACGACTCGGCAAGCGCCAGGAACTCCTCGGCCCACTTCGTGAAGGTGCCGCCGGTCACGTACGTCTCGCAGCCGCGCTCCAGCGCCGCCTCGAGCGCCTGGCGGTCCGCGCCACCGCCGCCGACGACCGCGACCCGACCGGCCGCGTCGGTCCCTTCACGGCGGCGGACGATCGTGACCGGCACCTCGGAGCCGAGCAGCGCCTGAAGCCGGCCCGCGATGTCGTCGAGCGTCTCTGTCGACGGGCCGATCACGGCGGCGCCGCCCGGGATGCCCTCCGCGATCGGCAGGTACTCCTCCTCGACAGGCACGCCCATCGCCGCAGCGCACATCCGCGACGGCGAGATCTCGGGATGGTGGTCGAGTGGGGCGTGAACGTTGTAGAAGCTGATCCCGTCCGATCGCATCCGTTCGAAGCTCGCCCGCGAGAGCGGCAGGAAGCCCGGATCGTCGCCGTAGTCGATCGGATGCTCCGAGAAGAGGAACGTGCCGGGCTCGAGCATCGCGATCACGCGGTCGGACGGGAAGACGCACGTCACCGCCCGCTCCACCTCGTCGGCCCCGCGCATCAGGAGGCCGTTCCAGCGGCCCTCGTAGCCCGGCTCCGCGAACTCCCGCCAGTACGGATCGGGATAGACCAGCTCGAAGAGGTCGGCCCACTCGTCGCCGCGCACCTCGCGCGTGCCGAAGTAGGCGTCGAGCAGCCCGACGAGCTCGTCGCGCCTCATTCGCGCAGCTCCCCGCCCAGCTCCGACGCGAGCTCCGCGACGATCTGAGCCCGGGCCGCGTCGCCCTCGGCGTCGGTCAGCGTGCGATCGGAGGACTGGAAGACGAGGTGCAGGGCGACGCTCTTTCGACCCTCCGGCACCGGCGGCCCGCGGTAGACGTCGAACACGTCGACTGCGGCCAGCTCCGGGCCCCCGGATGACCGCACGACCTCGACGACCCGCCCGGCGGGAACGCCTTCGTCGACGATCACGGCGATGTCCTGACGAAGCGGCGGGAAGCTCGTGACGTCGCGGTAGAGCACCTCCTCACGCGGCGGGCCGCGCAGGCCGTCGAGGCCCAGCTCGAACACCGCGACCGTGCCCTCCAGGCCGAACGCCTCGGCCACCTCCGGGTGGAGCTCGCCCACGAAGCCGTCGGCAACGGCCGCCGCCCGCCCCGGATGGAGGAACGGCTCGGCGCTGGGCCCGAACCCGGGAGCCTCGACCCGGGCCGCCGCGAGCAGCGCCTCGACGACGCCCTTGGCCTCAAAGAACCCGGCCCCTTCGCCCGCCAGCACGCCCGCCACGCGAGCCGGCTGGTCGGGCAGCTTCTCGCCGCCGCGCAGGAACACGTGCCCGACCTCGAACATCGCGACGCGGGGAACGCCCATCGCCAGATTGTGCCGCGCCGAGTGCAGAAGGCCGGGGAAGACGAGCGTCCGCATCGCGGTCCACTCCGCGCTCATCGGGTTCTGGAGCTCGACCAGTTCCCGGCGGGGGTCGTCGGCCGCCAGCCGCAGCCGGTCGGGCACTCCCGCGTCCCAGAGCGTGAGCGTCGCGGCCTCCGAGAGCCCGGCCCCGCGGAGGACGTCGACCACGAGCCGGCGGAGCACCTCGTCGTCGCCCAGCCGGCCGCCGCCGGGGTGCCCGCCCGGCATCTCCGCCGGGACGCGCTCGATGCCCGCGATCCGCATGACCTCCTCGATCAGGTCGACCTCGCGCGTGGTGTCGGCCGCGCGCCAGGTCGGCACGATCCACCGGTCGCCGTCGGGCTCGTAGCCGAGCCGCGTCAGCGCCCGCTGGATCTCCTGGTCGGTGTACTCGACGCCGATCAGCGCCTCGAGCCGATCCTTTCGCAGGCCGACCACCGGCGGCTCGGGCAGCGGCCCGTGGAGGTCGATCGTGCCGGGCACGAGCCGCGCGCCCGTCAGCTCGACCATGAGCTGCGACGCCAGCGCCAGCGCCCGCGGAGGCAGGTGAGGATCGAGCCCCTTCTCCCACCTGCTCGACCCCTCCGTGCGAAGCCCTAGGCGGATCGAGGAGCGCTGCGTCGAGGGGCCGTCGAAGTTCGCGCACTCGAGCAGCACGGTCGTCGTCTCGTCGGTCACCTCGCTCCACTCCGCGCCCATGAGGCCGGCGATGGCCGAGGGCCGCTCGGCATCCGCGATCACGAGGACGTCGGGATCGAGCGTGCGCGCCTGCCCGTCGAGTGTCGTCACCGGCTCGCCGTCGTGCGCCCGGCGAACGATGATCTCGCGCCCGGCCACCTTGTCGAGGTCGAACGCGTGCGTGGGCTCGCCGATCGCCAGCATGACGTAGTTCGTGATGTCGACGACGTTCGAGATCGGGCGCATGCCCGCGGCGGCGATGCGGGCCTTGAGCCACAGCGGCGATGGGCCCACCTGGACGTCGGTGAACACGCGGCCGGCCCAGCGCGGGCAGAGATCCGGCGCGTCGATCCGCGCGGTGACGTACTCATCGGCGGTGCCGGTGCCCTCGGCCGCCGGCTCGGCCCCGGGCCACGGCGCGAGGTCGGTGTCGAGCGCGGCCGAGACCTCCCGCGCGATGCCGTAGACGTTCTGGCAGTCCGGCCGGTTCGACGTGATCTCGAACTCGAGCACGTCGTCGGCGATCGCGAGGTGGTCGATCAGGGCGTCGCCTACAGGCCAGTCGGCGGGGAGCAGCATGATCCCGGCGTGGTCCTGGCCCAGGTCGAGCTCGCGCTCCGAGAGCATCATCCCGTGCGACTCGACGCCGCGGAGCTTGGCGACCCGGAGCTCGGTGCCGTCGGGCAGCACCGCGCCCGGCAGGGCCACGGCGACCGTGGCGCCGGCCTCGAAGTTCGACGCGCCGCAGACGATCTGGCGCGGATCGCCGTCGCCCACGTCGACCGTGCAGAGGCTGAGGCGATCGGCGTTCGGGTGCTGCTCGCGCGTCAGCACGCGGCCCACCCGGTAGAGCTCGAGGCCGCGGGGGACGCCGCGGCGGTGCAGCGCCTCGAGCTTCGTCCCCGTCATCGACATGAGCTCGCCCAGCTCCTGCAGGGGCATCTCGAACGAGACGTAGTCGCGCAGCCACGAGACGGGCACCCTCATCCGAACTGCTCCGTGAAGCGCAGGTCGTTCTCCCAGAGGAGCCGGATGTCGGGGATGTCGTGGCGCAGGCCGGCCACGCGCTCGACACCCAGGCCGAACGCGAACCCCGACACCTCGTCCGGGTCGTACCCGTCCACGTAGCCGTACAGGTTCGGGTCGACCATGCCCGCGCCGAGGATCTCGACCCACCCCTCGCCCCGGCAGACGCGGCACGGCGACCCGTCGCGGGCGCAGTTGAAGCAGCTCACGTCGACCTCGACCGACGGCTCCGTGAACGGGAAGAAGTGCGGCCGCAGGCGCACCTCCCGGCCGGCGCCGAAGATGGCCCGCGCGAACCCCAACAGCGTGCCTTTGAGATGGGCGAGCGTGATCCCGCGGTCGACGACGAGCCCCTCGATCTGGGTGAACATCGCCGTGTGCGTGGCATCGGGCGTGTCGCGCCGGTAGCAGCGCCCCGCGGTGGCCATGTAGACCGGCGGTGGCCCGGCCTCCATCGTCCGGATCTGCACCGGCGACGTGTGGGTGCGAAGGACGACGTCGTCGGAGACGTAGAAGGTGTCGGTGACCTGCCGGGACGGATGGGTCGGCGAGTGGTTGAGCGCGTCGAAGTTGTAGTGGACGAGGTCGATCTCGGGCCCGTCGACGACGACGTACCCGAACCCGACGAACACGTCGAGGATGTCACGCCGGGTCTGCTCGATCAGGTGCGAGTACCCTCGTGCATACGCGGTGCCGGGCAACGTGATGTCGACGCGATCCGTGCGCAGCCGCTCCTCGAGCTCCCGCCCGCGCAGCTCACGGGCCCGCTCGTCGACGAGGCCCTCGAGCGTCCTCCGCGCGCGGTTCAGCTCGTCGCCGCGGGCGCGGCGCTCGTCCGGTGGAAGCGAGGCCAGCTCGCGCAGCGCCTGGACCAGCGGGGCCTTTCGCCCCAGCGCCTCGATCCGGATCTCCTCGAGCGCAGCGGAGTCGGCTGCGCCGGCGATGCGCGCCGTTGCCTCCGAGACCAGAGCGTCCACGTCCATGATGGCCGGGTAGTGTAAAGGCCGTGACCTCCGCCTACGACCGGCTCGGGCCGGCGTACGACGCCTGGTGCCGGTCGGTGCTCGAGGACATCCCGTTCTACGTCGACCTGGCGGTGCAAAGCGACGGCCCTGTGCTCGAGCTGGGAGTCGGCTCGGGCCGGGTTGCGGTGCCGACTGCGCTGGCGGGCATCCCGGTCGTCGGCGTCGACACATCGCCCGCCATGCTCGAGCTGGCCAGACGGCGCGCCGAGCCGCACGCTGTCAACCTGCGGCTCATCGAGGCCGACATGCGCTCACTGCCCGAGCTGGGCCGTTTCGGGCTCGTCACCATCCCGTTCCGCGCCCTCCTTCACCTCTCCTCCGACGCCGAGCGGCGCGCCGTCCTCTCGGCTGCCCGGGAGCGGCTGCGGCCGGAGGGCCTGCTGGCGTTCGACGTCTTCCATCCCGACGCCGAGGACATCGCCGAGACGCACGGCCGGTGGCTCGAGCGCGAGCCCGGCATCTGGGAGCGGGCGACGTGGGACGCCGCGACGCGCCGGCTCGAGCTGGCGGTGCGGACCGACGACTCTGAGGCATCGATGGACCTGTGGTGGCTCGATCCCGCCGACTGGCACCGGCTGCTGCGCGAGGCGGGCTTTGAGGAGATCCACGCCTACGGCTGGTTCGACCGCAGCCCGCTCGGCCCGGGTGCAAGCGACTCCGTGTGGGTGGCAGCGACGGCTCGCTGACGCAACGCGTCTGGTGAGCCGGCGGTGTCCTCCGGTAGTGTGCGGGCATGGATGACTACCCGGTGCGCTTCTCCGTTGATTACCCCGACCGGCCGCTCAACCGGCTGACCACGGGATTTCGGTTCATCACGGTGATCCCGATCGTGATCCTCATGGCGACGCTCGAGCACATCAACGTCCAGGCCGGCCAGCACTGGTTCGAAGTCACGACGGCAGGCGGAACGATCGTCCTCGCCACGGTCCTCATGCTGCTCTTCCGGCAGAAGTACCCACGCTGGTGGTTCGACTGGAACCTCGAGTTCTCGCGCTTCACGAACCGCATCGGCGTCTACTGGGCCCTCATGGACGACCGCTACCCGTCGACCGACGACCACCAGTCGGTGCATCTCGAATTCCCGGAGGTGTCCGGGCCGGAGCTCAACCGCTGGCTGCCGCTCGTCAAGTGGTTCCTGGCGATCCCGCACTACATCGTGTTGTTCTTCCTCGGTGTGGCTGCGATCTTCGTCGTGATCTTCGCCTGGTTCGCGATCCTCTTCACAGGCCGATACCCGCGCGGCGCGTTCGAGTTCGTCGAGGGCGTTCTGCGCTGGGGGAATCGCGTCGGCGGCTACGCGTTCGTGCTCGTCACGGACAGGTACCCGCCGTTCAGCCTGTCGCCGTAGACGTCGCCCGCTGGCGGGCGGCCTCGTAGAGCGCGAGGGTCGCGGCCTGCGCCGCGTTCAGCGACTCGGCCCCGTCGGCGCGCGGAATCGCGCACGTCGCGTCGCACCGCTCCACGAGCTCGGGCGGGAGGCCGTGGCGCTCGGCGCCGACGACGAGCACGACCGGCCCGGTCAGATCCGTCGCCCAGACCGGGTCGGAAGCGTCCGGCACGAGGGCGATCCGCGAGCCTGCTTCAGGCACGTCCGCTCCGGCCTCGATCGGCACCCGGAAGACGGCCCCCATCGATGCGCGCACGCCCTTCGCCGACAGCGGGTCCGAGCAGCCGGGCGACAGCGAGAGCCACGCCGGGCCGAGCGCCCCGCAGGCCCGGACGACGGTGCCGACGTTCCCGGGGTCGATCACCCGGTGCAGGTGGACTCCGAGTGAAACATTGGTACCTGGTACAGGTGTTTCACGGGTGGGGAGCGCGGCGGTCTCGAAGATGCACACCACGCGGGCCGGGTGGCCGAGCGACCCGACGTCGGCCAGGAGCCGGTCCTCGACCTCGTGCACCGGGCCGCCGCGCATCAGCCGCTGGACGAGCGCCTCGTCGGGCGGGCGGGAGGCGGCGACGAACGTCTCGACGGGCAGGATCCCCGCCGCGAGCGCCTCCTCGACGATGTCCTCGCCCTCGGCCAGGAACTGGCCCAGCTCGCGCCGGCGGCGCGTGGCCTGGAGCCTGCGGGCGTGCTTCAGGCGCGCGTTCTGGCCTGAGGTGATCAGGTCGCGAGCGCGGCTTTCGCCGCCGTGGCGAGCGCCTCGAACGCCTTCGGGTCGGAGACCGCGATATCGGCGAGGACCTTGCGATCGAGGTCGATCTCGGCCTTCCGAAGCCCGAACATGAACTGGTTGTACGACAGGCCATGCTGGCGGGCGCCGGCGTTGATCCGGATGATCCAGAGGCGGCGGAAGTCACGCTTGCGGGTGCGCCTGTCGCGATAGGCGTAGGAGAGCGACTTCAGCATCTGCTCCTTCGCCTTGCGGTACGTGTTCTTCTTGAGGCCGCGGTAGCCCGAGGCCTGCGCCAGCACCTCGCGACGCTTCTTCTTGCCGTGAACGCTCCGTTTGACGCGTGTCATCGCTATCTCCTCCCGAGGAGGCGGAGCGCCTCACGGTTGTCCTTGCCGTCCGTGCCCGTGTCACGCCGCTTCTTGCGGAGCCGCTTCGGGCTCTTGTGCTCGAGCAGGTGCGACTTGAAGGCGCGCCGGCGCATCACCTTGCCGCCGGCCGTGATCCGGAACCGCTTCTTCGCGGCCGATTTCGTCTTGATCTTTGGCATCCCGTCTCCCTGTCAGCCCGTCGCCGCCGCGTCCGCCTGGTCCGCCGGCTTGTCAACCGGGGCGTCCGTCGACGTTTCCGCCGCCTCGTCGGGCGCCGGCTTGGCGGGCACAACCGCCTTGTGCGGGGCGAGCATCATCACCATGTTGCGGCCGTCCTGGAGGGGCTGCGACTCGATCACGCCGAGGTCCTTGACATCCTCGGCGAGCCGAAGGAGCAGGTCCCTCCCTCGCTCCGGATGCGTCATCTCGCGCCCCCGGAACATGATCGTGACCTTCACCTTGGCGCGGTTCTTGAGGAAGCGGATGACGTGGCCGCGCTTGGTCGCGTAGTCGCCAACGCCGATCTTCGGCCGCAGCTTGATCTCCTTGATCGTGATCGTCGACTGGTGCTTCCGCGCGAGCTTGGCCTTCTGCTCCTGCTCGTACCGGTACTTCGAGTAGTCCATGACCCGGCACACGGGCGGGCGCGCATCGGGGGCCACCTCGACGAGGTCGAGGTTCTTGTCCCACGCGTACTTCAGCGCGTCGTCGGTGCTCTGGATCCCGACCTGGCCGCCGTTCTCGTCGATGAGGCGCACCTGCGGCACGCGGATGCCCTCGTTGATCCGGGTGGTCGGTTCCTGGGGCCGCTGGTCGAGTGGCCGGCGTGGCCTCAAGCTGCGCGCCTAGTCACGATCATTCCCAAACTGACGGTCTCCTCTCGTCAAACGAAAAAACGGGCGCGCAGCGGCACCCGTTGTCCGATAGTCCAACTCGGTTGAACCCGCCGGCGCGAACCGGTCTCGGGTGAGAAGCGGATGCCTCTGCTTGCCAGGGCGGCAGTATAGCAACGGTCGCCGGAGTGCCAATTCCAGCGTCCGACCCTTGACCGCTCCCTCGGACTGCGCGATGATCGTGCGATGTTTCGTGACCGCACCCAGGCAGGTGCGGCGCTTGCCGCGGCGCTCCCAGAGTATCGAAGGAAGTCGAACGTCACCGTGATCGGCTTGGCACGCGGCGGCGTCGAGGTCGCCGCTGAGCTCGCCCGCCTGCTCGATCAACCGCTCGACGTGCTGTGCGTCCGCAAGGTCTCGATGCCGGGGCATCCTGAGCTCGCGATGGGGGCCGTTGCGCCGATGGGCGAGCGGTTCACCAACCGCCGGCTCGCCGCCCGGCTGAGCCAGTCCGACATCGACGCTGCCTACGACGCCACGACTGCCGCCGCCCGCGAGATGGACGAGCGCCTCCGCGGCGGCGTGCCCATGATGCTGATCGGGCGCGTGGCGCTCCTCGTCGACGACGGCGCGGCCACGGGGGCGTCGATCCGTGCCGCCCTGGCCGCCGTCCGAAACGCCGGTGCCCGTCAGACAGTGATCGCCCTTCCCGTCCTCCCCCGGCTCGCCGCCGAGCGGCTGGCGCGTGAGTGTGACCGGCTCGTGGCGCTGCGAGATCCGCATCGCTTCCATGCCGTCAGCCAGTTCTACGAGAGCTTCGGCGACGTCACCGAGGATCAGGTGCGCGACCTGCTCGCCGCGGCGAAGCCGGCCGTCGAGATCCCCGCCTAGCTCGCCTTCAGCAGCTCGCCCACCCGCACCTGCTCGGTCAGGAGGCGGGCGAACCGCTCGAGATCGCCGCGCACCCAGCGCTCGCACAGCTCCTGCCCGGCCGCATACGTGAGGACGTAGCTCCGCGACGTGGGCTCGCGCAGGAAGCGGATCGCATGCGCCGAGCGCTCGGGCGTCACGAGCCCCCATCGCTCGAGATAGGCCCGTGTCTCGGCTTCGCTCGCGCCGTCCTCGTGCAGCATCAGCGCACCGTTCACGTCGACCCAGTCGCAGGCCGCCAGGGCCCGTCGCACCTCTCGGAACTGACCCAGGTCGAATTCGATGCCGGCGTCGGCGATCACGTCGGCGAGCGCGCCGGCCGCATCGCTTTCGAACACGAGCGCCGCCGCCAGCTCCGCGATCCCCTCCGCGATGATCGACTGGGGCGTCGGCACGAGCACGATCGACTCCTCGAGGAGCCCGGCCTCCCGCACGAGGCGCTCGTCCTTGACCGATCGCTCGGCGTGGTGCCCCGGGTAGGTCTCGTGCAGCGCGAGATGGAGCACCTCTCCGGCCGACCTCGGCAGGTCCGCGTTCAGCTCGATGCGGCTCCGGAGGTCGCCGAGGTAGTAACAGAAGCCGCCCCAGGGCTTGTCGGTGACGATCTCGAGCGCAACGCCCTCGCCGGCGGGAAGCTCCACCACCTGGTTCGTCCACTCCCGCGCCCGGTCGATGACCGTCCCCACGATCCGCTCGAGCTGCTCGCGCGGGACGAACGAGGCTTTCAGCCAGGCCTGATAGCGCTCCGCCAGCGGTCCCGTGCCCGGCAGGACTTCGTCGAGGCGCGCATGGGCGTCGGCGAAGGCGGCCTCGTCGGTGCGGTGCGGCCGAACTCCGTAGCAGCGCTCGACCTCGTCGCGATACGCCAGCGTATCCCCGGCGACGACACGGGCGAACGTGTGCAGCCCGGCCACCTGGTCGTGCAGCCAGCCGTCCTCGATCTCGCTCAGGAGCGACTCGGCGTCGGCCGCGAGGATCCACGGGTCGACGGGCGGCGCCGCCCTGACCTCGGCGGCGAGCTCCGGCGGCCCGAAGTAGGCGTCGACCGTTCCCTCCACGTGCCGGTCGAGCTGGTGCCCGAGGCGAAGGTAGCGCTCGACGACGGTCCCGCTCACGCGGCCAGCCTCAGGATCTCGCGGGCCCGCTCGGGCGTCGCGATCCGCCGGCCCGGCTCGTACTCGACCTGGTCCTCGAACCCGAGCCGCACGTGGCCTCCCGCCGCGATCGCCGTCATGACCACGGGCAGGTGGCTGCGGCCGATCCCGGTCGCCGACCAGGTGGCGCCCTCGGGCAGACGGCCGGCCAGGAGCGTCACGTTCGCGGGCGTCCCGGCGGCCCCGCCCGTCGAGACCTGCACGATCATCTCGGGCGCCTGCTCGCGGATCGCGGCCACCGTCTCACGGTAGCGGCCGGAGTCCTGGGTCGGGGTACCGTCGTCCCAGCGGGCGTGGACGTGGATCACGCGCGCACCCGCCTCGAACGAGCGGCGGGCCTCAGCCACGATCTCGGCCGGCGTGAACGGGACGGCCGGATTGTGCTCACGCGTCGTCTCGGCTCCACACGGCGCCACGGTGATGACGCGCTCGTTGCTCACGCGGTCACCGCGACCGGATCTGCGATCTGGGGCCACGGCCGCACCCGCTCGAGCGCGGCGGCGATGCGAAAGACCGCCACGTCCTCATAGGGCCGCCCGGCGATCTGGATACCCGTCGGGACGCCCTCGACGGTCGAGCCCGACGGCACCGAGAGCACCGGGCTGCGGCTGCACACGTTGAAGACCGCGGTCAGGAGCATGTCGTAGATCTCGACGTCGAGGCAGTCGTCGCCGGCGCGGAGCTTCGGAACGCCGAAGCCGGGGCCGACGAGTGCCCGGTGGCGGCGGTGGACGTCTGCGAGCGCGGCGTGGATCCTGACCTCGACGCCCATCCCGCGCAGGTAGTCGGCCATCGTGACGCCCGCCATCTCCTCGCCGAACCGGATGGTGTAGGGCGTCATGAGGTCACGATGCTCCCGGAGCTCCGCGGCGACCGAGCCTCCGAACATCGCGCCGAAGTGGGCGCGCGTGGCGGCCGTCACGTCCTCATGCGTCCAACCGACTTCCACCTCCTCGACGATCGCACCCGCTTCGCGGAGTCCCTCGACGGCCTCCAAGACCCCCGCGCGCACCTCCGGGGCGACCCGGTAGCCGAGGTCGAGCGAGTAGGCGATCCGCCAGCCTTCGATCCCTCCCAGCTCCGCCGGAATGCGGAGCTTCGGCCGCAGTGCGACGGGGTCGGAAGGATGCGGGCCGGCGATGACGTTCTGGAGAAGCGCGCAGTCCGCCACCGTCCGCGCCAGCGGGCCGTCGTGGCAGAAGTGGTCGAGGTTGTACGGCGGCTCGACCGGCACGCGCCCATAGGGAGGCTTGAATCCGACGACGCCGCTGAACGTGGCGGGGATTCGGATGGAACCGCCGATGTCCGAGCCTGTCGCCAGCATCGCCGACCCGGCGGCGAGCGCGGCCGCACCGCCACCCGTCGAGCCACCCGGGCTGTAGTCGGTGTTCCACGGGTTGCGCGTGATGCCGTAGAGGCGGGAGTGCGTGAAGGCTGCCGACGAGAACTCCGGCGTCGCCCCGCGGGCGTGCACGATCCCGCCGGCGCGGATGACCCGATCCGGCACCACCGCCGTGTGGTCGGCAACGTCGTCCCTGTGGATGAGCGACGCCTGGGTGAGTGGCTGGCCCCGGATCGGCGTCTCGTCCTTGATGACGACGGGGATGCCCTCGAGCGGGCGCGGCCGAGGGCCGGCCCCGGCGTACCGTGCCTCCGCCGCCCTGGCCGACTCCAGCGCCTCCTCGTAGTACGTATGCGGGAAGGCGTTGATCGCGCGCTCCACCTCCTCTGCTCGCCGGATCACGGCCTCCATCAGCTCGACCGGCGAGAGCTCCCGCGACCGGAAGAGCCGAAGCGCGTCCCGGACCGTCAGGTGGTGCATGTCGTCCACGCCGTCAGCCGCCGTGGCCGCCCGGGCCGCGGTGGTGGTCCTTCTTCACGACGTACGTGCCGCGGGCCCGCGTCACGAGCAGCGGCTCCGCGAGCGTGTCGGCGGCCGAGGGGCTGACGTCGGGGCGCGCGGTGATGTCCTTCCAGATCTCGAGGTCGACGGTGCGGCTCGTGTTCCCCATGCGCACGATCGTCCCCCTGGCCCGGACGAAGTCGCCGCCGAAGAGCGGGGCCAGGAACTCGACCGACTCGTACCCGGCGAAGAGCCCCTCGTCGCCGTCGGTGCGGATCGCGAGCTCCGTCACGACGTCGCCGAAGAGCTCGAGCCCGTGGGCGCCGTCGACGAGGTTCCCGCCGTAGTGGACGTCCGCCGCAGAGAGCCGCACCCGCAGCTCGACGGTCATGCCTTCCATTCGCTCACTCCTCCCGAACCTCTACGGTCGCTGTGCTGCGTGATCATACGGGCCGCCTTCGGGCCACCAGCTCCTGCGCGATCCATCCGGCCACCGTCGAAGGGGTCGAGCCGGGCCCCGTCGCGTGTGGCCGCAGCAGCTCCTCGAGCGTCACCGCTTGACCAGATGCTTCGGGAAGGCCTCGTGCGGGCGGCCGTCCCGACGCGTGCCCGGCTTGGCAGCCACCAGGCAGTTGTAGACCGACTCCTCGGCGGCCTCGTAGGCGGCGGCGAACAGCGGCGACATGCGGTCGGTCTGGAACGCCTGCTCGCGGGTGACGGCGAACGCGATCCCGATCTCGCCCGACCCGTTGCTCGCGTACGAGCCGGCCCGTGCCAGCCCGAGCAGCGGCCGCAGCGCCATCCGCCGGAGCTGGATCGCGGTGAGCGGTGCGTCGGTGGCGCAGACGGCGATGCACGAGCCCTCGGGCGGCGGGTCGCCCGGGACCGGGTCGAACCTGAGGCCACCGATCGTGAGCCGTTCGCGGTCGCCGAAGTTGCACATGAGAAGGACGCCGACCGTGTACCCCTCGACGAGCCGCGACGACGTGCCGATCCCGCCGGCGAAGTCGAAGCACGTCATCCCGGTGCCGGAGCCGACCGTGCCTTCGGCGACGTCCGTCCCCGCGTTTGCGAGCGCCGCGTGTACGTCCTCCACCGTCACGGTGCGCGAGTCGGCCAGGTCGGAGTCGTCGCACTCCCCCACGACCGGGATCACCGTCTTCTTTGGGCTGCCGCCGGCGGCCAGCACCGCGGCGTCGTAGACCGTCCCGACGGCGTGCGTCCCGCACAGCCAGACAGGGGTGATCATCAGGCCGTATTCGTCGATCTCGAGCTTGGCGGTCAGCTCGCCGACGCCGTTCGTCGTGTCGACGCCGGCCCGCGTTGGAAGCTCCGGCGGCACGACCACCGTGACGCCCGTCGCCTCGCCGCTCGCCGCCTGCGCATGGCCGACGCGCACGCCGGGCACATCGGTGATCGCGTTTCGCTCCCCGGTCGGGAAGAGCCCGACCGGGCCGCCTATGTCACGCCAGCGCTCCGGCATCCTCCGCGCTCTATACCAGATCCAGGCCGTCGTACGACCACGGAAACGCCCGCTCGAAGGCCCGCGCGGCCCGCAGCACCAGCGCGTCCTCGCCGCGCCGGCCCACGATCTGGAGGCCGACCGGGAGCCCGTCCGAGTCGCGCCCGCACGGCACCGACGCGGCCGGCTGGCCCGTCACGTTGAACGGGTACGTGAACGCCGTCCAGCTCAGGTACTCCGTCGGCCGCCCGGCGACCCACCCGGGCTGGTCGGCCCCGGCCCGAAACGGCGGGCACGGCATCGTCGGCGTGACGAGCAGGTCGTGGCGCTCGAAGAAGGCGTCCATCGCCGCGGTGTAGCGCGCCTTCTCCTCGAGCGCGGCGGCATGGTCCGCTGCGGTCATTCTGAGGCCGCGCTCGACCACCTCCCACCGGCCCGGGTCGGCCAGGTCGCGCTTCGCCGGATCCTCGTCCTGGGCCTGGTTCCACGCCCAGATCGGGTCGACGATCGGCCACGGATCGTCGAGGCCCGGGTCGGCGTCCTCGAGCCGCAGCCCCAGCTCCGGCAACCGCCTCGCGGCGGCGGCCGCGACGTCGAGCACGTCGGCCTCGACCGCGGCGTACCCGAGATCGGCCGACCACGCGGCGCGGACGCCCTCCACCCCCTCCTCGAGCGACGCCGAATGCGACGTCGCCGCCATCACGTCGAGGAGGAGCGCGGCGTCGGCCACCGTGCGCGCGATCGGGCCTTGGGCGGAGAGCCCCGAGCCCGGCACCGTCGGCACCAGGCCCACCGTCGGCTTCAGGCCGAAGACGCCGCAGAACGACGCCGGGATCCGGATCGAGCCGGCGCCGTCGCCGCCCTGCGCCATCCGCACGACCCCGGCGGCGACGGCGGCTGCGGAGCCTCCCGACGAGCCGCCGGCCGTCAGGCCGTGCCGCCACGGGTTGTGCGCGGGCCCGTTCACGCGGTTTCCCGACTCGCCCTTCCAGCCGTACTCCGACGTCGTCGTCTTGCCGATCATCACCGCCCCCGCGGCCCGGATGCGGGCGACGAGCGGCGAATCGGCGTCCGGGACCCGACCCTGATGGACGAGCGACCCCATGCTGGTCGGCACGCCGGCCACGTCGACGAGATCCTTGATCGCCACCGGGACCCCCGCGAGCGGCCCCCCGGCGGTGCCGGCGTCGGCCGCGGCCGCCTGCTTCAGTGCGAGATCGGCGGTCACGGTGACAAACGCGTTCAGGGCCGGCTCGGTCGCCTCGATCCGAGCGAGCGCGTCGCGTGTCAGGTCTGCTGCGCTCACCCGGGCGGCGCGCCGTCGCCGCCCGGCCCGACCTCGTCGGCGGACGGCCCCGGCGCGGTGACGATGCACGCGGCGCGGTGGTCGGGCGTCTGGGCGTCCCGCGGCCGCTGAAGGCTGGGATCGATCGTCGAGCAGCTGTCCTCGGCGATGGGACACCGCGGGTGAAACCGGCAGCCGGAGGGGACGTGGATTGGGTTCGGCGTCTCACCCGTGAGGATCTGGGGGGTCGTCTGCTCGTTCGGATCGCGCTTCGGCACGACCGTGATGAGAGCGCGCGTGTACGGATGCTGCGGGTTTCGGACCACCTCCCGGGCCGGGCCTTCCTCGACGATTCTGCCCAGGTACATGACGGCGATCCGGTCGGCGAAATGGGCGGCCGTCGACAGGTCGTGGGTGATCATCAGGATGCCCATCCCATCCTTCCGGAGCCCGTCCAGGAGCGACAGGATGCCCGCCCGCACCGAGACGTCCAGCATCGACACCGGCTCGTCGGCGACCAGCAGCTTGGGGTCGAGCACCAGGCTGGCGGCGATCGCGACGCGCTGACGCTGCCCGCCCGAGAGCTCGTGCGGAAAGCGGTCGATGAAGAGCTCGGGCGGCGTCAGCCCGGCCCGCTCCAGCGCGTCGCGTACCTTGGCCTCGCGCTCCTCCTTGCCGCGGGCGATCCGGTGGACGAGCAGCGGCTCTTCGATCGTGTCGCGGACGGTGAAGCGCGGGTCGAGCGACTCGTAGGGATCCTGGTAGATCATCTGGATCTCGCGTCGCAGCGGTCGCAGCGCCCGTGGGGAGAGCCGCGTGATCTCGCGGCCGCGAAACCGGATCACCCCGCTCTCGCTCTCGACCATACGGACGACCGTCTGTGCGGTGGTCGTCTTGCCGCAGCCGGACTCGCCCACGAGCGCCACCATCTCGCCCGGGGCGATCGTGAACGACACGCCCTCGACGGCGTGCACCGTCTCCTTGGGCCGGCGGGCGACGGCCCCCACCACGCCGCGCGGCACCGGGTAGCGAGTGACGAGCCCGTCGACCTCGAGCAGCACTTCGCGCTCCGCCGCGCTCACGCGGGCCTCTCGGCTGCCAGGTGGTCGTTCAGGTGGCACCGCGCCTCATGCCCGGGAGCCACCTCGAGCCGGCGCGGATGCGTCGTCGGGCACGGCGAGAACGCCGAGTCGCAGCGGGGCGTGAACGGGCAGCCGGCGATCTCGCGATCGAGCCGCGGCGGCGCGCCGGGGATCGAGACAACGTCCTCGTCGCCGAGCAGGTCGGGAGTCGCCGCGAACAGCATGCGCGTGTAGGGGTGACGCGGATCGTGGTAGATCGTCGCCATCTCCCCCATCTCGACGATCTCGCCGGCGTACATCACCGCCGCGCGATCGCACACCTGCGCCACCACCGGCAGGTCGTGCGTGACCAGGATCATCGCCAGACCCAGATCGCGAGTCAGGCGCACCAGGAGGTCAAGGATCTGGGCCTGCACCATCACGTCGAGGGCGGTCGTCGGCTCGTCGGCAAGCAGGACCTGCGGCTCGCACGCCAGCGCGAGCGCGATCGCGGCCCGCTGGCGCATGCCGCCCGAGAACTCGTGCGGATAGCGGTCGGCCCGCTCCCCCGAGATCCCGACCAGCTCGAGCAGCTCCCGCACCTGCGCCCGGGCCGTCCGCCCGGTCGCAGTGCCATGGAGCTCCATCGGCTCGACGATCTGCGCGCCGATCGTCTTCACCGGATTGAAGGCGTTCATCGCGCCCTGAAACACCATCGCGATGTCCTTCCAGCGGTGCGGGCTCACCGATTCCTCGCCCTTGGCGAGCACATCCTCGCCCTCCAGGTAGACGCGGCCGGCGACGCTTCCGCTCGCCGGCAGGAGCCCCATCAGCGCCAGGATGGTCGTCGTCTTGCCGCATCCCGACTCTCCAACGAGCCCCAGCCGCTCGCCGGGTCGCAGCTCGAAGCTGACGCCCTGGACGGCGTGCAGCTCACGGTCGCCGGGGAGGTCGAACCAGACGTGCAGGTCCTCTGTCCTGAGAACGGGCTGGCTCGTCACTCGCTGTCCAGCTGTCCGTGCAGCGGCCGCAGACGGAACCGGCGCACCGCCAGGTGCCCGACCTTGAGGCGCGGGTTGAGCGCATCCTCCATGGACTGCCCGACCATCGTGCAGGCCAGGATGAGGATCGTCACCGCCACGCCGGGCGGCACGACCGCCCACCAGGCATTGTTGAGAACGGCATTGCCGAGGAAGCTGTTCTCGATCAGCTTGCCCCACGAGACCAAGCTCGGATCGCCCAGACCGAGGAAGGTGATGTACGTCTCGAGGAACACCGCCAGCGCGATGGTGAGCACGGTGTTCGCGATCAGGAGCGGCGCCACCTGCGGCAGCACATGCTTGAAGATGAGCCGATTGCCTCCCGCGCCGATGGACCGGGCCCGCTGCACGTAGACCCGCTCGCGCACGCTCTTCACCTGGGCGCGCACAAGCCGTGCCGTGCTCGTCCAGTAGATGATGCCGATGATGAAGATGATGTTGATCAGGTGGCGGCCGAAGATCGCTGCGACGACGATGATCAGGACCAGGTCGGGAAGGACCAGGAAGATGTCGGTGATCCGCATCAGGAGCACGTCGACCCAGCCGCCGACGAACCCGGAGACGATGCCGACGGTTCCGCCGATGACCATCGCGACGAAGGCAGCGGCGAAGCCGACCTCGAGCGAGACCCGCGAGCCGAAGACGAGCAGCGAGAACATGTCGACGCCGCCGTCGTCCGTGCCCAGCCAGTGCTCGCTCGACGGCGGTGCGTAGATGGGCCCGGTCTTCGCATGGATGCTGTGCGTCGCGATCAGCGGCGCGAAGATCGCCATGAGGATGATGAGCGCGACCACTATCAGCCCGATGATGGCCTGCGGCTGGCTGCGCAGCGTGGTCGAGATGAACCCGCGCCGGCCCGGCGTCAGGTCGGGCGATCCCTCCACGGCGATATCGTCGCGGACCATCTCGGTGGATGGCGTGATATGGCTCATGTCGTCACCCGCGGGTCGAGCTTGAAGTAGAGCAGGTCGGCGATGAAGTTGAACAGGATCACCGACAAGGTCAGCACCAGGAACGCGCCCTGGAGGAAGGCGTAGTCACGTTTGTCGATGGCGTCGACGATGGCGAGCCCGATCCCCGGGTAGTCGAACACGTATTCGATCGTGATCGCACCGCCGATGATGAATCCGAGCGACAGGGCGATCAGCGTGACGACCGGCAGCATGGCGTTCCGGAATCCGTGCTTCCACACGATCGCCCAGTTGCTCAACCCCTTCGCCCGCGCCGTGAGGACGTAGTCCTCCCCCAGCGTCTCGAGCATCGCGGAGCGGACGATCAGCGTGTAGTCGCCGTACAGCACCAGGCCGAGCGTGAGCGCCGGGAGGATCATGTGCTCGGTTCTGTCCACGAGAAAGTCGAACGTGCCCGGATTCCCGAGGATGCCGTAGTCGGGGCTTTGGATGCCGCCGTGGGGTAACCCGACCCGGTCGGCGACGAAGTACACGATCATGAGCCCCAGCCACTGGGTCGGCACGGAGTAGAACGCCAACCCGGTCCAGACCGAGACCTTGTCGGTCGCCGTGCCCCGCCGCCAGGCGGAGATCACCCCCGTGAGGACTCCAAACACGATCGAGAACACCGTCCCAAGGGTGATCATCGCGAGCGTCTTCTTGATCGGATCCCACAGCTCGCCGCGCACGGGTTTGTGCGAGATGAAGGTCGTGCCCATGTCTCCGTGGGCGAGGCCCTTCAGGTAGATCACGTACTGCTCCCACTTCGACTTGTCCAACCCCAGGTCGTGCCGCAGCGCCGTCTTGAACTGGATCGTGCAGTTGTGGCATTTCAGGCCGGTGACGGCGTCGCCGGGCAGGGCGCGGAACAGGACGAAGTTGAGCGTCACGGCGACGAACACCGTCAGGAGCGCAAAGAGCGTTCGCTTGATGATGTAGTCGCTGCGTTGCATGGTTTCGTCCTGTCCGCGCCCGGTCCGCCGTTTCCCTACTTCTGGTGCGGGTTGGTGAACGCGTCGTAGTTGTACCCGAGCGCCTGGGCGTCGTAGCCCTCCCAGCTGGGGCTGTGGGCCGCGATTCCCTGCTCGTTCACGAGCTGCGTGTAGATCCAGTTGTCGTGGATGATCTTGTCCATCTGGTGCACGAGATCCATACGGTCACTCTCCTTCACGAGCGTCCCCTGCTTCTCGTACATCTTGTCGTAGGCGGGATTGTCCCAGCCGGTGTCGCTCCACGAGCACCACTGGCCCTTGGTGACGACCGAGAGCTGGAAGTCGGGATCAGGCGATGCGACCCAGTCCCACAGGGCCATGTCGAACTTCGAGTACCCGGTGTTCGTCGCCGGATCGCACTTGTCGTCGGTTTCGATCGCATACGCGGCGCTCGAGTCTCCACCGCTCTGCTGCGTCAGCTTGACGCCGGCGTTCGCGAAGCCCTCCTGAACGATCGAGAACGTGCGGTCGCCGTTGAAGTCCAGGCTGTTCGGGACCATCACCTGGTACTGCATCTTGTGCGCCGGCTCGGCGTACTTGCCGGTGGTCGCGGGCGCGACCCTGATCCCGTCCGAGCCCTTCTTGTACCCGAGCTGATCGAGGGTCTGGTTGGCCGCGTCGCAGTCGAACTTGAGCGGCTGATAATCGGTGCTCTGCCATGGCTTCGCGATGTCGCCGAGCAGGCTCTCCGTCGGGGCCGCGTACCCGCTGAAGACCACCTGGATGATCTGCTGCCTGTCCACGCACATCGACAGCGCTTCCTTCACCTTCGGGTCGAGCAGCTCTCTGTGCTGCGGCTTGTACGGGTTGGAGTTCCAGGTGATGTTCGTGATCTCACCGCCCGGATAGGTGTCGATCGCCGCCTCACCCGTCTTCTTGACGGCGTTCACCGCCGTGAACGGCACCTGGTCGACGGCCGAGATCTGACCCGACTGGAGGTCGGCGATCATGGAGTCGGCGTTGGTGTAGTAGACGTAGGCGACCGCGTCAACGTGCGGCTTCGGCCCCCACCAGCCCGGGTTCGGCTTGAAGACCGTCTGGCCCTTCTTGTCGTACTTCGTGACCTGGAAGGGTCCGCCCGACACGACGGGGAGGTGGTCCTCCGGCAGGAACGTCTTCAGGTCCTTGCCGTTGTTGCCCGTGTACTTCTCCCACACGTGCTTGGGCAGGATGTACAGGAAGGTCAGCTGCGCCAGCGCGTTTCCGACCGGCTTGTCGTAGTGGAAGACGACCGTGTTCGGGTCGGGTGCATCCGCCTTCGTCACGTGCGCCACCGACGCGGCGAGCACCGCCGTCGGGCCCGGGTACTTGATGATCGTGTTCGCCGTCCAGGCCACGTCCTCGGACGTGAGCGGCTGGCCGTCCGACCACTTGCCGCCCGATTCGAGCGTGAACGTGTACGTCTTGCCGTCGGGCGAGACCGTCCACGACTTCGCGTAGCTCGGGACGATGTCCTTCAGGCCGGGGCCGTACTGCACGAGCTCCGGGTAGATCTCGAGGAACGAGACGGTGGCGCCCGCCTCGATGTAGTTGAACGGGTTCAGGGTGTCGATGTAGTTGGTCGATCCGAGCGTGAAGATGCCACCCTCCTTCACGCCGCCTCCGCCACCGCTTCCGCCGCCGTTGTCGCTGCTCCCGCCGCCGCAGCCCGCCGCGGCGAGCACCACCGTGAGCGCAGCGGCGATCGTCATCAGTTTTCGAGCTCTCATACGTCATCCTCCCTCGGGTTTCCCGCCACGGCGTGGGTGTGATGATCCCGCCCGGGCCGCGACCTGCGACCCGCCATGTCGTCGATGTACTCACAGATCTCTGCGACGGCCCGCTCGAGCCACATGCGGCCCTTCTCGGCCGTTGCGGCCGTCGCGTCGCCGATCACGCCCGACTCGGTCCAGCCGCTCCACTGGCCCTTCACCGAGAGCGGCCCGTCCGACCAGTCCATCCAGGCGTGGTCGGACTCCCAGTCGGGGATCTCACGGACCGCCCGGTCCATCTGCACCAGCTCCGGCCGGATCGCGAGGTAGAGCGACGTCTCGAGCTCGCAGGCATGGGCCATCCCGCCAGGCGCCTGCGACGAGCGCGTCTGTGCCAGGAGCTCGGCCGACGCCGGCGAGCTGAGATACCAGAACGTGGCGGCGATCGCCTCGCGGTCCTCGAGCATGATGAGCCGCGAGGCCATGTCGACCAGCGGCACGTTCGATCCGTGCCCGTTCACGAAAAGGATCCGCCGGAAGCCGTGGTGCAGCACGCTCCGGCCGATGTCGACGAGGTGGTCGACGAACGTCTTCCAGCCGATCGTGATCGGTCCCGGGAAGTCCATGTGATGGGGCGTGTAGCCGTGCGTCACCGTCGGGAGAAGCAGCGCCCTGCCCGGCCGCGCCGTTACGGCCCGGTCGGCCAGCGTCTCTGCGATCAGGACGTCGGTGTCGATCGGCAGGTGGTAGCCGTGGTCCTCGAGCGTGGCGACCGGGACGACGAGCACCGGGTCGAGCGCGACCCATTCCGCCACCTCGGGCCAGGTCAGCTCGGCGTACCTGGAGGTCTGTGTGGGGGTGTCAGTCGAAGGCATATCGCTGCTCGAGAGAGTCGCACGGGTTACCGCGGCCGTATGTGACCGCACCCTCTGTGACGTCGGCCAGGCACCAGAAGACAGTTTTGGACTGCGCTCCGTGCTCCGGATGGCGGCAGAGCGAGTGCGGCGCGCCGGTGTGATCCTGGAGCGCACGCCGGAGGACGTGCTCGGTGATCTGGCCGGGTGCGAGCCATTCGAGCGCGCGACGATACCGCACGGCCGACCCCGCGGCGTATTCCGGGTCGCCCTCGTACGGCAGCATCCGGGGGCTCACGTAGTGGTTCGTGTGCGCGAGCGTGCCCGTCGGTCCGGGTCTGATGAGCTCCGCGTCGGTGGCCGAGCCCTCGACGTTCACGACGCCGCCGTCGCGGTGGCTCAGGATCGTGTTGTACGACGACGCCCGGTGCGGGTTCAAGGCCGCCTCGACAGCCTCGTCCAGCGTCCGCCTGCGCAGGATGTCCCGGACGTGGAGCAGCCGGGGGATCCCGATCCGGTTGTCGTTCGGCGCCACCTCGTTGCCGGTCAGCGCGAGCCCGGCCGAGTTGAATCCCACGCTGATCCAGGGGCCGATGCCGATCGTGAACACCACCGGATCGCCGGGGACGCGCCATTCGGTCGCCACAACGTCGGGCTCGACCTCCGGAGCGAGGTCGTTGTTGTGCGCGACCCACAGGTGGCCGTCGACGCTCGCCGGCGGCCGGGCGACCATGTCCGAGCAGGCCCCGTCTCCCCCATCGAGGCCCGCGAGCTCCTCGATCGACGCGGCGAAGACCCGCATCCGGTCGGCGCCGGCGGCGTCCGCGACGGCGTCGAGCTCCTCGACGAGCCACGGCAGCTCCCGCGCCGTCACCTCGTGGTAGGGCCGCGCGCCGGCCAGCTCCGCGGCCGTGACCGCCCGCGGCGGTGCGCGAGACGGCAGACGCGCTGGCGGTCCCGATCTGGGCCCCGACCTCGGCGTGGGTGCCGGCCGCGCGCACGAGCGGCAGCGGGTCAGGCGGCATAGCGCCTCTCGAAGACGGCCCGGACGGCGGGGCTCTCGCGGAGCACGTTCAGCGCCGTCAGCCCCATGTCGGGCATGTGCCCGTTCCCGATCAGCATCGTCGTCGCCCGGCCCAGGCCCTCCGCACCCAGCGCTGCCGTCGTGAACGACGTCGCCATCGAGAAGAAGAGGATCGTGCCCGACTCCCGCGTCACGAGGATCGTCCCGAGCTCCGTCCCGGGGACGTTCACGAGGTTCACGGCGACGTCGGTCTCGCGGACGTCCTCGAGCGCCTCCTCGGCGAGGTCGGTCACGACGACCGTGCCGCCCGGGCCGGCGTGCTTTCGCGCCTCGTGCAGCGTCAGGAGCCCGGCCGTGCCGCCCCCGCCGACGAGCACAACCGTGTCGCCGGGCCGGACGAGGGCCGCGGTCCGCGACGGCGCTCCCGCCACGTCGAGGGCCGCGAGCGCGATCCGCTCGGGGATGTCGTCGGGGGACGGCGAACGGGCTCGACTCGAAGAGGACGGCGGTGCCGCACGCGTCGACCTGCCCGTGGTGCATCTCGACGCCGTCGATCCGGTCGAGTCGAAGCGGCGTCAGCGTCAGCGAGATCAGGCTGGCGATGCGCTGGCCGGGCACGACGCGCCGGCTCTCGCGGACGATGCTCCCGACCTCGCGCACCGTGCCGACGAGCATGCCGCCAGACCCGGTGACCGGGTTGTGCAGCTTGCCGCGCTCGGCGACGATCCCCTCGATGGCGCGGGCGACGGCCGCCGGATCGCCGCTCGCGTCCGACGCGAGCTGGCGGAAGCTGGCCGAGTCGAGGTTCAGCCGCTCGACGTCGACCAGGATCTCGGCGTCCGAGATGCGCGGGTCGGCATCGAGCTTCCACGCCGGCTGCGGGAAGGTGCCGTCGCCGTCGAGCACCCGATGAAGACCGTAGCGAGCCGTCAGGCTGAGGGGCATCGGCCAAGGCTACAACCTCGGCGACGACCCAACGCTCCAGCGCACGCTCGCAGACGGCCTCGTCGGCTCATACGGCCAGGCGGGGCGGGCGCTGCGGCTGGGGCGCGGCCTGCGCGGCCCGGGCCGCCTCCACCGGTACGCCGACGTGGAGGCGTACGACGCGCTCCTTGCCGACGATCCCGAGCGGGCAGCCCGCGTCCGGGCCCGCACCATCGACCTCCTCTCGGACGACCTGCGGACGACGCTCGCGCTCTACCTGGAGCACAACCACAGCGTGGCGCACGCCCGCGGAGCTCTACGTCCACCGCAACACGGTGCACTATCGCCTGCGCCGGATCGAGGCGACGTGCGGCCTCGACCTGAGCCGCGTCGAGGACCGGATGCTGTGCCAGATCGCCCTGCTCTCGGCCCGCATGGGTGAGCCGGCGGCCGGCGTGGTATAGATCGGACGATGGCCGTCGCCGCCCACGCTGCACCTCGATACCGTCAGGTTGCGGCGGAGCTCGAGCGGGCGATCGAGTCGGGCGGCCTGCGGCCCCACGATCGCCTCGCGTCCGAGCGGACGATCGCGGAGCGGCACGGCCTGTCGCGGATGACCGCCCGCCAGGCGGTCGAGCTTCTCGTCCGTCGCGGGACCGTCTATCGGCGTCCCGGATCGGGCACGTTCGTGTCGCCACCGCGCGTCGTCCACACCCTCCAGCGCCTGGCCGGGTTCTCGGAACAGATGCGCGCACAGGGGATCGAGCCGTCGGCGCGCGTGCTCGAGATGCGCCGCACACGGCGCGTCGACGCCCAGGCCCGGTCCGCGCTCGAGCTCGGTCCCGGCGGTCGGGCGTGGATGGTGCGACGCGTGCGGTTCGGAGACCGGGAGCCGCTGCTTCTCGAGACGTTCTGGGTTCCCGACGCGCTGTGCCCCGACCTGGCCCGGCGCGAGCTCGCGCAGGGGTCGCTCTACGACCTTATGCGCCGGCGGTACGGCATCGACCCCTGCACCGCCGACGAGTCGATCGAGCCGGCGGTGCTCGAGCCCGCCGACGCGCGCCATCTCGGCGCCCGCCCGGGCGCGCCCGCGATGGTCGTCACCCGGACCGCGCGCGATCGTGAGGGGCGGGCGGTGGAGTTCGCCCGCGACGTCTACCGCGGCGACCGGGCCCGCTTCGAACTCGCTCTCCAGGCTTAGCCACCGCGGTCCCGAAGGTCCGCCACCAGCCCCGGTTCGCTAGTCGCTGCGCTCGCGTGAGGCGGCTTCCGCCACCAGCTCGTCGCGGAGCTCGGCCAGCGGGCGGGCGCCCAGGTCACCCTTGCCGCGGCGCCTGACCGAGACCGTCTCGGCCTCCGCCTCGCGGTCGCCGACCACGAGGATGCACGGCAGGCGCTGGTGCTCGGCCTCGGCGATCTTCTTGCCGACCGACTCGCTTCGTAGGTCGGCCTCGGCGCGAAGGCCCGCGCCCCGAAGCTCGGCCACGACGCGCTCGGCGTACTCGTGGTGGCGATCGGCGACGGGCAGCACGATGGCCTGCACAGGGGCGATCCACAGCGGGAACGCCCCCGCTACGTGCTCGATCAGGATGCCGATGAACCGCTCCAGCGAGCCTAGGAGCGCGCGATGGATCACGACCGGCATGTGGTCTGCGTTGTCGGCGCCGACGTACGAGAGACCGAACCGCGCGGGCATCTGGAAGTCGAGCTGGACCGTGCCCATCTGCCATGGGCGCCCGATGGCATCGGTCATGTGCAGGTCGATCTTCGGCCCGTAGAAGGCACCCTCTCCCGGGCTCGTCACGTAGTCGATGTTCCGCCGCTTCAGCGCCGACTCGAGCGCCGCCTCGGCGACGTCCCAGTCCTCGTCGGAGCCGAGCTTGTTGTCGGGCCGAAGCGAGAGCTCGGGCTGCGGCATCACTCCGAAGAGGCCGTAGAGCACGTCGACGTAATCGAGGCACGCGAAGATCTCGTCCTCGATCTGCTCCATCGTGCAGAAGATGTGGGCGTCGTCCTGGGTGACGTGCCGCACCCGCATGAGCCCGTGCAGCGTCCCCGTCAGCTCGTTCCGGTGCAGGGTCGAGGACTCCGCGTAGCGCAGCGGAAGCTCGCGGTAGCTGCGCCGCTGGCTGCCGAAGAGCAGCATGTGCCCGGGGCAGTTCATCGGCTTCAGGCCGTAGGTGTGGGCCTCGCTCTCGCCCGGGACGAGGAACATGTCGTCGCGGAACTTCTCCCAATGGCCGGACGTCTTCCAGAGCTCGACGTCGTAGAGCAGCGGCGTCTTCACCTCGACGTAGCCGCGGTTGGCGTTCTCGGAGCGGCGCAGGTCCTCGAGCGCGTTCCAGATCACCATCCCGCGCGGGTGCCACAGCGGCGATCCCGGCGAGTGCGGGTCGAAATGGAACAGGTCGAGCTCGCGCCCGATCCGGCGGTGGTCGCGCCGGCGGGCCTCCTCGATCTGTGCAAGGTGGGCGTCGAGGTCGGCCTGGCGGAAGAACGCGGTGCCGTAGATGCGCGTGAGCATCGGCCGGGTGGAGTCGCCCCGCCAGTACGCGCCGGCGGTCGAGAGCAGCTTGAATGCCTTGATCGGCTTCGTCGTCTGGAGGTGCGGCCCGCGGCAGAGATCCTCGAAGTCGTCGTTTCGGTAGAGGCTTATCGCTCCGTCGTCGAGGCCTTCGGCCAGCTCCAGCTTGTACGGCTGCCCCTCCGCGCGAAACCGCTCGATGAGCGCGGAGCGGTCGACGCCGTCCTCCCGCACGAACGGGACGTCGGAGGTGAGGATGCGGCGCATCTCCTCCTCGATCCGCTCGAGGTCGTCCGGCGAGATCGGCTCGGGGAACTCGAAGTCGTAGTAGAAGCCGTCGGCGATCGCCGGCCCGATGGCGATCTTGGCATCGGGCCACAGGTGCAGCACCGCCTGGGCCATGACGTGGGCCGTCGAGTGGCGGAGGACGGCGAGCGCCGCGTCGTCGCGGTCGGTCAGGATGCGTATCGTCTCGCCGTCGCGCACCGGGAGGCGCAGGTCGCGCACATCGCCGTCGACCTGGACGGCGACCGCGGCGTCGGCCAGACGCGGCCCGATCGCGGCCGCCGCATCGCGCCCGGACGCGCCCTCGTCGAGGGTCAGCTCGTTGCCGTCGGGGAGGAGAACCCGCATGGTCGGCAGCATACAAATCGCGTCCCGCTGGTACGCTCGCCGCAATGGAGCCTCTGGCGGCAGTGCTGGCGATCGCCCTCGTTGCGGCGGTGGCCGTCATCGTGCTCCGCGACCGGCGTGCGGCCCGCGAGCGCGAGGCCCTGGAGCGCGAGTTGCGCGAGACCGTGCCGCGGTCGGAGCTGTCGGCGGCCCTGGCCTCGCGCGACGCCGTGATGGCGGCCGCGTCCACTCCGGTCCTGCTCTTCGACGGCGACGGCCAGGTCGTGCGCGCGAACCCGGCCGCGCGCGAAGCCGGCCCCGAGCTGGCCGGCCCCGGAACGCAGCCCGACCTCGCCGCCGCAGCCATGCGGGGAGCGGCCGGTGAGCCTGTTCGGGACGTCGAGCTCACGGTCTACACGCCCGAGCGGCGCCGGTTCCGGGCCCGGATCCGGGGGTTCGGGAGCGGCCTCGACGCGGGCGCGGCGGTCGTCCTCTCCGACCAGTCGTCGGAGGCCGACTACCGCGACGCCCGCCGGCTCTTCTCCGCCGGCGTATCGCACGAGCTGCGAACGCCGCTCCAGCGCATCCTGGCCCTCGTCGAGACGCTGGCGCTGCCCCTCGACGACCGTGAGCGGCTGGACATGATCGCCCAGGCCCGGGCCGAGGTCGACGCGATGCGCCAGCTGATCGAGGACATGATCCTGCTCGTCCGGCTGGAGAGCCACGAGTTGCCCGACAAGGATGAGCAGACCGACGTGACGACCGCGGTCGAGGCCTGCGTCGCCCGCCACACGGCGCCGGCCCGCGCCGCCTCGATGAGCCTCGGCACGGCGGTCACGCGCGGCCTCGTCGCCGCCGTCGCCCCGCGGCTCGTCGACGCCGTCCTCGACAACCTGGTCGAGAACGCCATCCATCACGCCGGCGAGGGCGAGGCGATCGTCGTTCGTGCTCGCGGGCTCTCCGGGGCTGTCGAGATCGTCGTGCACGACACGGGCGGGCGCATCCCACCCGAGCACCTGAGCCGAGTGTTCGAGCGCTTCTACCGCATCGAGGACGCCCGGTCGGGGCCCGGAACCGGCCTCGGGCTCGCCATCGTGAAGCACATCGCCGAGGAGTACGGCGGCCGCGCCACCGTCGACTCGAACCCCGGCGCCGGCACCAACATCCGGGTGGTGCTGCCGGCTCCCGCCGCGGTCCGCGACGCCTAGCCCGCCTTGACGACGTCGATGTTGAAACGGCGCTCGCCGCCGGCCTGCATCATCTCGAACCAGAGCACGAGGTACATCTCCGTCCCGCGGGCAGTCTCGATCCCGCCCAGGTCGACGATCGCCTCCGGCGGCCACCCGAAGCTCTCGAGCATCCCGGCCACGAGCCGCTTGGCCTCGGCGTCGTCGCCGCTCATGAAGACGGAGTGGCCCCCGGGGAGCTGCTCCGGGTGGATCATCACCTCGTTGCCCATCGTGTTCAGCGTCTTCACGACGCGGGCCTCGGGATACGCGCGCTGGATCTGCTCGCCCAGGCTGTCGGTGTTGCAGACGGTGAGCGTCAGCCGGCCGGTCTCGAAGGTGAGCGGGTTGGCGACGTCGATCAGCACCTTGCCGGCCAGGTTCTCGGCGCCCGCCGCGGCGAGCGCCTCGAGCGACACCGCGCCGCCGGTGCAGTTCATCACCGTCTGGCCGAACTCGGCCGCATCGGCGAACGTGCCGTGCGACGCGTTCGGGCCGGCCTCCTGCGCCCACGCGGCCGCTGCCTCGTTGTCGGGCGTGCGCGACCCCAACCGCACCTCGTGACCCACTTCGACGAGCCGGCCGGCGAGCACCCGCCCGACCGTGCCCGTGCCCAGAACTCCGTACCGCATGCTCACGCCTCCTTCGAGATCGGCTCGAACCTGTACCCCACGCCCTGATGGGTGTGGATGTACGTGTGCGTCGGCGACCGGCGGTCGATCTTCTCGCGGAGCTTGCGGACGCACACGTCGACCGTTCGGTCGCGATGCCGGTAGGGGGTGCCCCACACGCGCTGCTGGATGCGGTCGCGCGTGAGCGCCTTCCCCTCCGCCGCCGCCAGCACGTAGAGGAGCCGAAACTCCATCGGCGTGAGCCCCGCGTCGGAGCCCTCGAGGAGGGCCTGGTGGCGGTCGGGGTCGATGACGAGGCCCGGCGCCTCGATCCGCGCGCCCTCAGCCTGGATCGGGGCGATGCCCGAGCGCCTGAGCGCCGCCTCGACGCGCGCGACGAGCTCCTGCATCCCGAACGGCTTCGCCAGGTAGTCGTCGGCGCCGATCTTGAGGCCGTGCACCTTGTCGTGCTCCGAGCCGCGCGCCGAGATCATGATGACCGGGATCGTGATCCCCTCCTCGCGCAGGGTGCGCGTGATCCGCCAGCCGTCCTCGCCGGGCAGCATCAGGTCGATCACCGCGACGTCGGGGCGATCGAACCGGATCTTGCGGAGGGCCCGGTCGCCGTCCTCGGCCCACTCGACGTCCATGCCGGCCCGGCGCAGGTGAGCCATCATCGCCCGCGCGATCACTCCGTCGTCCTCGGCGAGCAGCACCCGCGGCATCGGCGGGGATTGTACGGGGGTGTCCGGCCTGCCCTGCCGGACCAAAGATTCGCCGCCCCGGCTGGCCTTTCGTCCCCCGGCCGAACGAGCTTTCGAGTCGCCTCTACAGCTCGTCCGCCCGGTTTCGACCTACTCGGCTACCCTGGGCGGCGCAGAGGGAAAGGTAGAGGGCTCATGCCCGCTCTGCAAGCGGAAAATTGGCGCACTTTGCGGGGTTCGACATCGGACGCCTTCACCACTTTCCGCAAACTGCGACGTTCGCCCTCGCGGCTACAGGAGCCCCCGCGCCCGCTCGAGCACCTCGCGGTCGCGGTCGTACGTGACCATCGCCACCGCCTCGTCGATCTCGACCCACCGCACCTCGTCGACATCCTGGGCGAGCGGCCGGCCGCCGCCGTCGGCGAGCATCAGGTAGTAGCGCACCGTCTTCGGCCCAGCCGCGACGTCGTACCCGATCGTGCCGAGGTCATGCTCGATGACGCCGACATGGCCCGTCTCCTCCTCGACCTCGCGGACGGCCGCCTCGGGCTCGTCCTCACCCGGGTCGAGCTTTCCCTTGGGCAGCGTCCAGTCGTCGTACTGGGGGCGGTGCACGACGGCCACCTGGCCGTCGCGGTAAAGGACCGCGCCGGCTGCCCGGATCACCCGCGGGCGCCGGCCCGACGGCGGCCGGCCATCGCCAGGAGCCACGTCACGAGCCCAACGCCGCCGACGAGCACCAGCACGAACCCGGCAAAGGTCCACAGGATGCCGCGGTCGCCGCGGATGACGACCCCGACCGCGATCATCGCGATGCCGAGCACGCCGAGTGCCTGGGTGAGCACGAACGGCCCGGGCAGGCCCATCGGCGTCACGGGCGACGACGCCGCCCTGAGCCGGGCGGGGTCGGCATCGTCCTTCATCCTGCTTCGGAGGGCCAACCCGACGACGCCGCCGAACACGGCCAGGAAGTAGACGACCTGCGACCAGAACGACCCGACCCAGTCGACGAGGTACGTGAAGACGACGATCAGGACGACTGCCGCGGCTGTCCCGCCGACGGCGAAGGCGATCGACGTCGGCCAGTCGTAGAGGTGCTGCTCGCCCGGGGGCCGGTCGCTCATCGGCGAAAGCGTACACCGAGGCCAAGCTGGGTCGCCAGGCTGGTCGGGACTAGGCCGCTGCCACCTCGAGCTCGCCGCAGAGGTCGCGGGCGGCGTCGATGAACGCCTCGGCGGCGGGCGGGCGGTAGCGGTCGCGATGCCAGGCGAGGCCGATCAGCCGCGGCGGCATGCGCCCCTCGAGGTCGACCAGCGTCACGCGCGAATCAGCCTCGTTCACGGTCAGCCGCGGGATCAGCGCAACGCCCATGCCGGCCGCGACCATCTCCTGGATCGTCGCGTTGTCGTCGGAGCGGAAGGCGAACGTCGGCTCGACGCCGGCCGCCCGCATCCGGGCCTCGACCTGCCGCGCCCCGATGCACGACCGGTATCCGACGAGCGGCAGGCGCCCGATCTCGCGAAAGCCCGGCGGCGTCCGCCGGCGGGCGAGCGGCGAGCCGGTCTGCGTCACGAGCACGTACGGGTCGCGCAGGAGCTCCGTCGTCTCGATCGGCGCCGACGCGATCGGCAGCACGAGGAAGGCCAGGTCGAGGTCGCCGGCCTCGAGCGCCGCGACGAGCACGTCGTCCTCGGCTTCGGTCAGGCTCACCTCGACCCGCGGCCACGCCTCGGAGAACCGGCGCAAGAGCTGGGGCAGGAGGCGCGCGCCGGCGCTCTGGAACGCGCCCACCCGCAGGGCGCCCGCCTCGCCGGCGGCGAGAGCCGAGAGATCGGCCCGGGCTGCGCGGAGCCGCGCGACGATGGCATCGGCATGGGTTAGGAGCATGCGCCCGGCCTCGGTGAGCTCCGCGGGCCGCGGGCCTCCGGGCCGGTCGACCAGACGCTGTCCCACGAGCTTCTCGAGCATGGCGAGCTGCTGGCTCACGGCCGACTGTGTGTAGCCGAGCGCCTCGGCTGCGCGGCCGAACGAGCCGTGCTCGGCGATGGCCTGAAGTGCCGCCAGATGGCGCAGCTCGACGCCCAGCCAGTGATCAGATTCCATAATCGATTCGAATACTAGCCCGATTTGAACTTATGGACCGCGCGGCCGATGATACGAGCATGGGACTCCTCCTCATCATCGTCATGATCGCGGTCGTCGGACCGCTGGCGCTCATCTACGGCGCCGACTCCCGCGACACGACGTCACGGCCGCGCAGCTGGTGGCCGGCCGCTCCGCGGTCGTAGCTCAGGCTTCGCCGAGATACGCCTTGCGCACCTGCTCGTTCCGGCGCAGGGCGGCGGCCGTGTCGTGCAGCGCGACATGGCCCGTCTCGAGCACGTAGCCGCGGTTTGCCACCGCGAGGGCGATCAGGGCGTTCTGCTCGACGAGCAGGATCGACGTGCCCGTCTTGTTGATCTCACGGACGATGTCGAAGATCCGCTCGACGAGGATCGGCGCGAGCCCGAGCGACGGCTCGTCGAGCATGAGCAGCTTGGGCTTGGCCATCAGGGCCCGCCCGATGGCGCACATCTGCTGCTCGCCGCCCGAGAGCGTCCCGGCCTTCTGCATCCGCCGCTCCTGGAGCCGCGGGAAGAGCTCGTACACGCGGTCGATATCCTGCTCGATCCCGGCCTTGTCCGACCGTTGGAACGCCCCCATCTCGAGGTTCTCGCGCACGCTCATCCGTGAGAAGAGGCGGCGGCCCTCGGGCGACTGGCTGATCCCCAGCTTCACGATGTCGTGCGGTCGGCGGCCGACGAGGTCCTCGCCCTTGAACAGGATCTTGCCGCGCTTGGGCTTGTTGATCCCCTGGATCGAGCGAAGCGTCGTCGACTTGCCGGCGCCGTTCGCGCCGATCAAGGTCACGATCTCGCCCTCGTTCACGGTCATCGAGATGCCCTTGATGGCCTCGATCGTCCCGTAGAACGTGTGCACGTCCTCGAGCTCGAGCAGAACTGAGCCGTTGCTACTCATCGCGCGGATCCCCCTCGCCGCCGCCGTCGGCGGTCGCCGCCGACCCCAGGTAGGCCTCGATCACCCGCTCGTTCTTCTGGATCTCGGCCGGCGAGCCCTCTGCGATCTTCTCGCCGTGGTCGAGCACGGTCACCCGCTCGGAGATGCCCATGACGACCTTCATGTCGTGCTCGATCATGAGGATCGGAGAGCCCGCGCTCGTCGCGCATCCGCCCGACGAAGGTCGTGAACTCGGCGCTCTCCTGCGGGTTCATGCCCGCCGTCGGCTCGTCGAGAAGCAGGAGCTTGGGCTCCGTGCCGAGCGCCCGCGCCACCTCGAGACGGCGCTGGTCGCCGTAGGCGAGGTTCATCGCGTACGTGTGCTCCGCCTCACGCGGCAGGCCGCAGTACTGCAAGAGCTCGCGGGCCCGGTCGGCCGCCCCGCGCTCCTCCCCGCGGATGCCGGGCGTGCGCATGATCGACTTGACGATCCCGCCCTTCAGTCGCGAGTGCATGCCGACAAGCACGTTCTCGAGGCCGGTCATCGTCGGGAACAGCCGGATGTTCTGGAACGTCCGCCCCACGCCGAGCTGCGTGACAGCGTGCGGCGGCAGGCCGACGACCTCGCGCCCGTCGAACACCACCTCGCCACTCGTCGGCGTGTAGACCCCGGTCAGCATGTTGAAGAACGTCGTCTTGCCGGCGCCGTTGGGGCCGATCAGGCTGACGATGCCGCCCTTCGGGACCGTGAAGTCGACGTCGGAGCAGGCGACGAGCCCGCCGAACTCCTTGCGCACCGCTCGGGCCGTCAGGAGGTCCTCCGCCATCACCCGGAGGCGTCATAGAGCGATCCGCCCTCGACGCCGGCCTCCAGCTCGATCTTCCGTCGTGCGGTGGGTATCAGCCCCTGGGGCCTCACGAGCATCATCGTGACGATGATGATCCCGAAGATGCCGAACGTGTACTGAGGGATGTTGAAGCTCGTCCCCGCGACCTGGTTCAGGTTGTTGCCGAGCGCCTCGAGCCCCTGGTAGTTCAGGTACGAGAGCACGGCGCCGCCCAGGCAGACCCCCCAGACGTTCCCCATCCCGCCAAGGATCACCATGCAGAGCACCGCGATCGAGATGTTGAGCGAGAAGTCCTGCGGGAAGGTCGAGCTCTTGAAGATCGCGTAGAAACACCCGGCCATGCCGCCGAAGAACGCCCCGATGGCGTACGCCCATGTCTTCGTGCGCATAAGCGGGACGCCCATGGCCGCGGCCGCGATCTCGTCCTCACGGATCGCCACCCAGGCCCGGCCGAGTCGCGAGTCGCGAAGGCGGATGCAGCAGAACAGCGTGAACAACACCATGACGAGCCCTGTCCAGTAGTAGTAGTCGGCCGAGTTGACCTCGAGCCGGTAGCTCGACGGAAGGAACGACGCCGCGTTGTGGATCGAGACGCCGAAGCCCAGCGAGTCGATCGGCGTCAATCCGTTGGGCCCGTTCGTGACGTTGTGGCCGAACCAGTCGTCGCCGTTGTTCACCGCCTGCGGGATGATCTCGCCGAACCCGAGCGTCACGATCGCCAGGTAGTCACCCCGCAACCGCAGGGTGGGAAGGCCGATGATGATGCCGAGGATCGTGGCGAAGACCGCTCCGACGGCCAGGAGCAGCCACACGTTGACGTGCAGTCCCGGCAGCACGGGCAGCACGCCGACCGACAGGAAGTGGACCTTGTGCGGCGCGAACTGGAGCGTCGCGAACCAGCCGGCGATGTACGCCCCGGCCGCATAGAACGCGACGTAGCCGAGGTCGAGCAGGCCCGCATAGCCGACGACGACGTTCAGGCCAAGCGCCATGGTGACGTACACGCACATCACCACCATGGTCGGCACGGTCGGCGCCAGCTGCCCGGTTGTCCCGCCGCCAAGGCCGTTGAAGAGGTCCTGGTAGTAGTTCGGGTAGAACGCAACCAGCAGGAGCACCGTCACAGGCAGCGCGAGCACGCGCACCCTCTCCGGGAGCCGCGCCCACGCGTCGCCCACGGGTCCGGTACGCCCGCTCATGCGCGGTCGGGAACCTCCTCACCGAGGAGACCTTGCGGCCGGAACACCAGCACGAGGATCAGAATCGAGAAGATGAGCGACTGTGTCCAGCTCGAGCCCGGCGTGTGCCACGAGAGACCCTCATTGAACGCCTGGATGAGGCCGATCAAGACGGCGCCGAGAGCGGCGCCGGTGAGGTTTCCGATCCCGCCGAGCACGGCGGCGGTGAACGCGAAGAGGCCGAGCTGGAACCCGAGGTCATACCGGGTCGAGGTCTGATACATCACGAAGAGCACGCCGGCGGCCCCGGCCAGCGATCCGCCGAGCGCGAAGGTGAAGGCGATCGTCCGGTCGACGTCGATCCCCATCATCCGGCTCGCGTCCATGTCCTGCGCGACGGCCCGCATGGCCTTCCCCTGCCGCGTCGACCGCACGAGGTAGGAGAGCACGAGCAGTACCGGGATGGTAATGAGCACGATCAGGAGCGACTTCTGCGTGTAGGCGATGCCGCCGATCGTGAAGAGCGCCTTGGTCGGGAGGATGTCAGGGAGCGGCTGCTCAACGAAGCCGTAGACGAGCGCGGCCGCGTTCTGGAGGATGAAGCTCATGCCGATCGCGGTGATCAGCGGCGCCAGCTTGGGCGCGTTTCGAAGCGGCCGGTAGGCGACGCGTTCGATCGCGACGTTGAGCGTCGCACAGAAGGCGACAGTCGCGATGATTGTGACGAGGACAAGCGGCGCCGTCACGTACCACGCCTGGCTCCCGTTCAGCCCGAACCAGGACGCCGAGACGGTGACGCAGACCATCGAGCCCCACATGAAGACGTCGCCGTGGGCGAAGTTGATGAGCTCGATGATGCCGTAGACGAGCGTGTATCCGAGCGCGACCAGGGCGTAGATGCATCCCAGGGTGATCCCGAGCAGGAACACGCTCACGAACTGCTTGGGCGCGTTGATGAAGTTCCCAACGACCCACACCACGAACAGACCCACAACGACCCACGTGAGGACGCGGTTGATCTGCTGCGAGAAACGGGGGAGCGCCGCAAGCATCGGCCTCCGGCGGGTGCCGGACTCGGCCGTCATCGCAGCGCTCCCCCGGTTTCGCTCATTGCGGCGGGAACGTCTCCACGAGGTCTGCCTTCGGTGTCAGCACCTTGTAGGTGACGAGCTTGCCGCCCTTGACGATATCGACCGTCATCGAGCCCTGGTCGGTGTCACCCGCGTCGTTGATCGAGAACGTGCCGAGCACGCTGTCGGTGACGGTGGTGCCGAACAGGTTCTTCGAGACGCTGGCCCGCGTGCCGTCGGAGGCCGCGATGGCGTTCAGGACAACCTGGGCTGCGGCGGCCGCGTACGGGGTGTACGGGTCGATGAAGTCCGGGTTGTACTTGGCCTGGAAGTCCGAGACGAAGGTCGCGCCGGCACCGGTCAGCTGATCGGTGGGCACGCCCGCCACGGACGCGTACAGGCCTTCGGACGCCTTACCGGCGTCGGTGATCGTCGCGGACGTCGTGAAACCGTCCGGAAGGAACAGCTTCACCTTGCTGTTGTCGCCGAGCACCGCGACCTTGTCCTTGATCAGCTGGCCGCCGTTCTCGCAGATGAGGCCGCCGACCATGATCGCGTCGGGGTGCTTCGCTGCGATGCCCTGGAAGAGGGCCTGGTAGTTGGTGCCCGTCTTGGTGTTATAGGCCGAGTTGCCGAGGACCTTGATGCCGAGCTTCTTCGCGGCGTCCTCGAAATACGTCGCCACACCGGCGCCGTAGGCTTGCTTGTCGTTCAGGATGTAGACCGACTTGACGCCGAGGCCCTGTGCGGTCTGGGCGAGCGCCGGGCCCTGGAAGTTGTCCGGGGCCACGACCCGCGCGTAGCTGCGCGTGGTGGTCGGGTAGTACTTGCTCGGCTCAGCCGGGACCTTCGTGCCCTGGGTCAGTCCGGGCCACGTGTTGGCCGGGCTCACCATGGCGATCGGGCCAGGCTGCGCCTGGTTCAGCACCGGTACCTCGAGCTCAGCGCAGCCCGAGTTGAATGTTCCGATGTTGGCAATGACCGACGGGTCCTGAGCGTACGCGTTGGCGTTCGCCGAGCACGTCGTCGAGTCCCACGTCCCGGCCTGCGGCGTCGAGTCATCGCAGGGCTGGAACGCGATGGTGTACTTGCCGGCCTTCCAACCGGCCTTCTCGAAGATCATCTGGATCGCCTGGTTCATCTGCGTCGTCTGATGCGACGACGATCCGTTGAGCGGCAGATCGGACGTGACCAGGAACTGGCCGCTCGGATTCACCACCGACTTGCACGTGGAGGAGTTCACAGGCGTTGCTGCATTGCCTCCACTGCCACCGCCAGTACCGCCGTTGTTGTCGCTGCTCGACCCGCTTCCGCAGGCCGCGGCGGTGGCCAGAACGAGGACCGCGGCCATCGCCCAGAGAGCGCGGCCAGGTACACGTCTCATCTGTTCTCCTCCCACTTCGGGTTGGCGTTTCACGCCGTAACGGCCTTCGCCGCCCGACGCGCGACGGTCTATCTACCATCCCCGGCGGATGAGCACAAGGGTTCCACGCCACCGCCGGCACTCCCGGATGCGTCCAGATCGTCGCGCCGCAATCGTACTCCTCACGGCCGTCGTCGTGGTGGTCGCGGCCTGTGGATCCTCAAACAATTCAGCCGGATCCGAACCTGCAGCCCCTCCCAAGACGTGCCCCAAGACGTGGGCCTCCTCCTGGCAGACGTGGGCTGACCGGGTCGGGATGACGGTCTACTGCCCGGGCTGGCTCCCGAGCCCGATCGACGGCGTCATCCACGGTCAGTGGAACACGGCGCGCGTGCCCGACAAGCAGTGGCAGCTCGGATACGCGTGGCTCGAGCAGGGCGAGCTCGTGCACGTCGTCTTCGAGGGCTATCCGCCCGGGACGTTCCCGCCGAGGTGCGAGGGCCGGCCCTGCTTCGCCGGCCGCGAGCCCGCGACCGAGGACGTCGGCGGCCAGACCGTGACGTGGTATGACCACAACCTTGCGTCCCACACCGGGCACATCGCCGCGATCTTCCACGCCGGAGGCAACGTGTACGTGATCTCGATCCACGTTGCCTCACCCGTGTCGACGCCCGCCAAGGCGAAGTCGGACCTCCGCCACATCATCCGGTCACTCGTCCCGATGCAGCCCAGGAGCTGATCATGCGCGTCTATTGGCACGACGACGCGCTGCTTCACGACACCGGTGCGGGGATCTTCGAGCATCCGCCCTCCCCGCTCGTCGAGGTCCCGGAGCTTCACCCCGAGAACGCCGAGCGGATCCGGAATGTCCGCGCCGCCCTCCGCAACGGGCCGATCGCCGAGCGGCTCGAGTGGCACACCGGCCGGCACGCCCTCCGGGACGAGCTCGAGATGCTGCACCTCCCGGCGTACATCGATTCGGTGGAGGAGTTCTGCGCCGCCGGCGGCGGCTACATCACCCAGTCGACGCCGGTCGTCGCCCGGTCATGGGATGCCGCGCTCGCCGCGGCCGGCACCGCGCTCGAGGCGACCGCCGCCGTGCTCGACGGCGACTGCGACCGGGCGTATGCACTCGTGCGCCCGCCGGGGCACCACGCCCAGCCCGACCGGGCCGACGGCTACTGCCTCTTCTCCAACTCGGCGCTCGCGGCCGAGCTGGCGCGCCGGCGCGGCGTCGAGCGGGTGGCCATCCTCGACTGGGACGTCCACCACGGAAACGGCACGCAGGCGTGCTTCTGGAGCCGAGCCGACGTGCTCGCCGTCTCGTTCCACATGCGTCACGGCTCGTGGGGCCCGTCCCACCCTCAAACCGGCGCGCCCGACGAGGTCGGTGCCGGCGACGGCGCCGGCCGGAACGTGAACGTCGAGCTGCCGGTGGGCACGGGCGACGAGGGCTACCGGCGGGCGATGGCCCGGGTGGTGGAGCCGATCGTCGACGCATTCGGCCCCGGGCTGATCGTGATCGCCTGCGGGCAGGATGCGAGCCAGTTCGACCCCAACGGCCGGATGTGCGTGTCGATGGACGGTTTCCGCGACCTGGGTGCGGCGGCGCGGGCGCTGGCCGACCGCCACTGCGACGGGCGGATGGTGCTCATCCAGGAGGGCGGGTACGGCCGCACGTACTCGGGTCTCTGCATGCACGCCACGCTCGAGGGCGTGCTCGGCACCGGGCCGCTCCTCGAGGACCCGATGGCGTATCTGCCCGACGACGCCGACCGTGGCGACGCCGCGATCGACGCCGTTCGGCACGCGATGACGCCGTACTGGCCGCTGTAACACCTGCCAAACGGCTTTGCTGGTGTCTACACTGCGCTCTGCGCGTGCTTCGACACCGAGACGCGCCTTCGCACCCGTGTCGCTCGACCTCGGCCCGAGACCCTGGATGTTCCTCACGGACGTCCGCCCGCCCGCCCCGGGGCGCCTGAGGCTGGTCCAGGCCCTCGTCAACACGATCAACCTCGAGACGGGCAAGGATGCGATCGGCACGCCGGCGGGGCTCGGGGCGTGGCTGCGGGAGTTCGAGCTCGTCCCGGAGGGCACGCCGGTGCTCGACTCGGACGTCACCCGCGCGCGGGAGCTGCGCGAGGCGCTGCGCCTCATGATTCGGCGAAACGCGGAGCCCGAGATCGACGCCGAGGCCGCGGCCCTGACCGTGAGCCGCATGGCCGCGTCAGGCCGCTTGACCGTCGAGTTCGAGCCAGTTGGCGCGGCGCGGCTGGTCCCGCTCGACCAGGGCGTCGACGGCTCGCTCGCTGCGGTCGCGGCCGGCGCATTCGAGGCGATGGCGAACGGGACGTGGGTGCGCCTGCGCGCCTGCCTGCGCTGCCACTGGGCGAGCTATGACCGCTCGCGCAACCTGTCGTCCCGCTGGTGCTCGATGCGCTACTGCGGCAACCGCACGAAGACGCGCGCCTACCGGCGGCGGAAGGAGGCCGCGTGCTAGCGGCGCGCGTCCGCCCCGTGCGCGCCCCGCTCCGCGTCGCCTGGGCACGGATCCGGGCCCACCCCGGCCGGGGCGCCCTGGTTGCGGCCGGAGTCGCTCTGGCCACAGCGGCGGCAGCGGGCATCGCCGGCGGCGGGAAGATCACGGCCGACCTCGAGCTGCGCCGAAGCCTCGACGCCCTCCCCCGCGCCGAACGCAGCTTCTCGGCCACCTGGCTCGGCGCCCCGCCGGCGGCGGGGTACGGAGCCATCGACCGTGAAGCGACCAGAGCCCTGGCGGGCATCCAGCCCGGCGACCCGGCGCGCACCGTGTCCTACCCCGAGCTCAACCTGAACGGCCAGCTCGTGTCGCTCGGGGCCGTCGACGACCCAGGCAGGTGGCTCCACCTCGACTCCGGCCGGCTGCCCGAGCAATGCGATCCGGAGCGGTGCGAGGTCATCCAAGCCGGCGGAGACCGGGTGGCGTCGGTGGCCGAGACGGGCGTCCGGCTCGTGGTCGTCGGGCGGGCGTCGGGTCCCCTGCCGTTCGATCTCACCACGCTCAGCGCCGCCGCCCACGGCCAGACGAAGACACCCCCGGTGCTGATCGCGGGCAACGTGCAGGAGCTCTCCACCTTGCCCGTCTTCTCGGCCATCTACCGGCGGTACGGGTGGACATCTCCGATCCGCGCCGGGACGGTCCACGACTGGGACGTTCCGGGCCTCCTGCGGCGCGAGAGCGCGGCCTCGCAGGAGCTCGAGCGAGCCGGCGGCGCGTTCGGCCTGGGAGCGCCCGACACGGCGCTCGAAGAGGCGCACAGCTCGGCCCAGGTTGCCGCGCGCCGGTTGCTGCTCGTGGGCGGCGCCGCGGCGGCGCTCCTCGTCGGCTTCGTCCTGCTCGCCGCCGGCGGCCTCCGCCGCGACTCCCGGGCCGAGTTCGCCCGGCTCGCGCGGCACGGCGCCCGCGCCTGGCAAGTGCGGCTCCAGGCGGCCGTCGAGGCGGCGTGGGTCACCGGGCTCGGCGTCGCCGCCGGCGCGGCGATCGCCGCGGGAGCCATCGCCTACGCAGCCCGCGAGGGCGGCGTCGGGGCGTCGGCAGCGCTCCGCCACTCGCTGGTCACGCCGGCCGGGCTCGGGCTCCTGCTCGCGCTCTGGGCCGGGGCCGCCGTGCTGGTGGTCGTCGTCGAGCGGGTCGACGCCGAGTCCGCCCGTCTCGGCCCAGTGCATGCGCTCGACCTGGTCGCCCTGGCCGCGGTCGCCGCGGCCGTTCTCGCGGCGTCGCGGGGATCCTCCACCGAGGCGTCCCTGGCCTCGGGCTCGGACCCGCTGCTCGCCCTCCTCCCGGGCCTCGCCGCCGTGGCTGCCGGCGCGGTGGTCGCCCGCCTCGCAGGGCCGCTGCTTCGGCTCTTGGGCCGCAGCATGCGCCGGGGGCCGGTGGCCGTGCGGCTCGCGCTGGTCTCGCTCGGCCGGCAGGGCGGCCGGCCGGCGCTCGTGATCGCGTTCATCACCGCCGCCCTGGGCCTCGCGGTCTTCGCGCTCTCCTACCGCGCCACGCTCACGACCGGCGAGGCCGACCAGGCCGCCTTCGCGGTGCCGCTCGACTTCGACGTGACCGAGAGCTCCGCCCTGGTCAATCCGCTCGACGCCGCACCACTCGACCGCTACCGCGCGCTCGCCCCGGGCGCGGTCGCCGCCCCGATCATCCGCATGAGCGCCGCCGTCCCCGGCTCGGGCATCCCGACTCAACCCGCGCTCCTCGGCATCCCCGCCGGCGTGCTGCCGGAGCTCCGCTGGCGCTCCGACTACGCCGGCTCGTCGCCCTCCGAGCTGGCCGGCAGCCTTCGTCACCGGCCGGCGCCGCGGCTCGCCGGCGCCGACCTCCCGGCCGCGGCGACCACGGTGGCGCTCCCGGTGACGGGCCACGGGAAAGCGGTTGCGATCCAGCTCGCCGTCGAGCGCCCGAACGGCACGTTCGGGACGATCGAGCTCGGCGACACGTCCAGGTCGGTCCTCACCGCACCCGTGCCGGAGGCCGACCGCGGCGCTCGCGTCGTCGCGCTCCAGATCGGGCTGCGGCCCGCCGATGCGCAGGCGCTGGCGCACGCGGGCATCGAGGGCGGCCTCACCATCGTCGCGCGGGGAGCCGTGCGGCTCGGCGAGCTCCGCGCCGGCGGCGCGCCGGTCACCGGCTTCTCGGACTGGATCGCCCGCGGGACGGCGGCCCGCCCGACGAGCGCCCCCGTCGTCCGCTACGCCCTCGACGGCCGCACCGACGGCCTCGTCCGGCCGGTCCAGCCGTTCGACCGCGCCCCGCTTCCGGTGGTCGCAAGCAGCGACGTCGCCGCCGCCGCCGGCCCGGGCGGACGGCTCCATCTGGCCCTTCCGTCCGGGGGGGCCATCGCCGCCCGGGTCGTCGCGGTCGGCGCGCGGTTCCCAACTGCCCCGGAGAGCTTCGTCGTCGCCGACGAGGCGTCGCTCTCAGTCGCCGTGAACGCCGACTCGCCCGGCACGGCGGTGCCGCACGAGGTCTGGGTCGGGACGCCGCCGGACGCCGAGCGCTCGGCCGCGGCCGCGCTCCGGCGGCCGCCCTTCGCCGACCTGGCCGTCGTTTCGCGGGCCTCCCTCCACTCCCACACCGCGTCCCGCCCGCTCGCGCGCGGCATCCTGGTCGTCCTCGAGGGCGGCGCGATCCTCTCGGTCGTGCTGGCCGCCGCCGGGCTCGTGCTGATCGCCGCCGCCGACCTGGCCGACGAGCGCCCGCACCTGGACGACCTCGAGGCGATGGGCGTCCCGCCGAGCACGCTGCGCGCCCACCTGGTGGTGCGGGCGGTCGTGCTCGCCGTGGTGGGGGCCGTCGGCGGCATCGCGCTCGGGGCGGCGCTGTCGGCGGCGGTGGTCGACGTCGTCCAGCTCGGCGCCGGGACATCGGCCGCGGTGCCGCCGCTGCGGGCCGCCGTTCCCGCCGGCGCGGTCGCCGCAGCGCTCCTCGCCTTCGCGGTGGTCGCCCTGGCGCCCGTCGCCGCGCTCGCAGGCAGGAGGACGAGATGACGGCCGCGGTCGACGCCCGCGACGTGTTTCGCATCCACCGCACCGCCGAGGGCGACGCCGCCGCGCTCCAGGGCCTGACGCTCCGCATCGACACCCAGGAGGTCGTCGCCGTCCTCGGCCCGAGTGGATCGGGCAAGAGCACGCTGATGCGCATCCTCGCGGGCCTCGAGCGCCCGTCGGCCGGCTCGGCGCGCGTACTCGGCCACGACCTGACCGCCCTTCCGGCGAGGCGCTCTGCCGTCCTTCGGGCCCAGCGGATGGGCGTCGTCGACCAGCATTACCGCCAGGCGCTTCCGCCCGACCTCGACTGCGCGAGCATCGTGACGCTTCAGATGGCGATGCTGGGCGCTCCGCGTGCCGACTGCACACGGCGGTCGGCGGAGCTGCTCGAGCGCGTCGGCCTCGCCGAGGCCGCGACGGCCCGCCCGTCGGAGCTCTCGGGTGGCGAGGCTCAGCGCATCGCCATCTGCGCGGCGGTGGCCCACCGCCCGGCCCTGCTCCTGGCCGACGAGCCGGCCGGCGAGCTCGACGCCGCCGGCGTGCAGACGGCGTACGCGCTGATCGGCGAGCTGGCCCGGGAGCAGTCGGCCACCGTCGTCCTCGTGAGCCACGACCCCGCGGCCGCCGGGATCGCCGACCGCGCCGTCCACATCCGAGACGGGCGGCTGAGCGACGAGGCCGCGGGCGCAGGCGAGGCGGCCATCGTGGTCGGGCGAGGCGGCTGGCTGCGGCTCCCCGAGGAGCTCCTGCGCGACGCCGGCATCGGCCGCCTGGCCCGTGCGGAGCCCCACGACGGCGGCGTGCTGCTCGTGCCGGCGGGAGAGCCGGGCGAGGAGGTCGCGGCGGCGAATCGCGAGCCCGGCGCGGCGGCCGAAGCCTCGGGTGTCGCAGCCGAGCTGCGCGAGGTGGTCGTCCGGTTCGGCCGGGGCCGGCGCGAGCGGACGGTGCTCGACCGCCGCTCGGCGCAGTTCGCCGCCGGGCGCATGACGGTCGTGACGGGGCGGTCGGGCTCCGGCAAGAGCACGCTCCTACGGGTGCTCGCGGGCCTCGTTCGGCCCGACGCCGGCCTGGTCACGGTGGCAGGCGAGAGGGTCTCCGGGCTCGACACGACCGATCTGGCGGCGTTCCGGCGCCGGCATGTCGGCCTCGTGAGCCAGGACGCGGGCCTCGTCGGCCACCTGTCGGCGCTCGAGAACATCGAGCTCGCCCTCGCCGTGCGCGGGACCGCGACGGCGACCCGCGCGAATGGCTCAGCTGCGGCTCGGGCTCGAGCACCGGATCGACCAGCGGGTGGAGCGGCTCTCGGCCGGCGAGCGCCAGCGGGTCGCGATCGCCCGCGCGCTGGCAGGCGCGCCCGGCCTCGTGCTGGTCGACGAGCCGACGTCGCGTCTCGACCAGGTGAACGCGGCGATCGTCGGGAGGCTGCTCGCAGACGCCGCCCGGCTGCACGGCGCGACCGTCGTCGTCGCGACGCACGATCCGGTCGTCGTCGCGCAGGCCGACGCCCGGATCGATCTCGAGAGTCCGGCTACTTGATGACGAGCACGGGGGCCGGCGAGTGGCGCACGATGCGCTCGACGGTCGAGCCGACGAGATAGTCGCGCGGGCCGCCGGGCTCCGTGCCCGCCGGGCTCACGGCAGGTCGTCGAGGATCTCGGCCTCGCCGGTGACGGCGGGCGCCCCCCATGCCAGGACGACCGCATCCGCGTGGCTCTCGTTTCGCACCTGGATCTCGGTGCCGGTGCCGACCCGGGCGAAGCCCCCGGCGGGAATCACGACCATCTCGGGCGGCTCGCCGAGGGCGAGCGTGATCGTCCCCTCGAGCACCGCGAAGACCTCCTCCTGGGCGCCTTCGCGATGCCGGCGCCCACGCGCCCCGGGCGGGTAGCGCCAGACCGACGCCCGGCTGTTCTCGAGGCCGAGCGCCTCGGTGAGGCTCGCGACGTGGCGGGGCTCGTCCTGCGGCCGGTAGGGCCGCTCGATGAACGGCAGATCTCCGCGGTGGACGATCGAGTGAGACACGGCGCCGGGATCGTATCCATCGCCCGGGTGCTGGCCGCACCACGGTCGTCGGGGAAGCCTCTCACCGGACGCCTGGCAGCCGTATGGCTGCGGCGCGCCGTGCCGTCGAGACTCCCCCAATGACCTTGTCGCCCGCACCGAGCCCGGCACCGCTCCGCGCCACCACGTGGCAGCCGCCGACTCCGCCGCCGCAGCTGCGTCTGCGGCCGGATCCGCCGTACGCCAACGCCGGCCGCTGACGGTCGTCTGCGACGGTTGACTTCCGTACCTAGGTACGGGTCTATAGTCGCGACGTGAGAGTCGGTGAGGTTGCGGAACGTGCCGGGGTGAACGTCGAGACGCTTCGGTACTACGAGCGGCGGGGGCTTCTGCCGGCGCCTGAGCGGACGCCGAGCGGGCATCGCCGCTACGACGAGGACACCGTGCGGTTCGTGCGCGCGATCAAGGAGGCGCAGGCCGTCGGGTTCACGCTGGCAGAGATTGCGGAGTACCTGCACGCTGCACGGCGCTCAGGCTCGCCGTCTGAGGCCTTGCGGGTCCGGATGGCGGCGAAGATCGACGAGATCGACGCGCGCATCGCGGCGCTGCGGCGAATGCGGGAGGAGCTTGCGCGCGTCGTCGGCTGCGCCTGCACGTCGCTCGACCACTGCACCTGCGGCGCCGCCTACCTCGCGCGCCGCGGCGGCGCCGGGGTGGAGCGGCCGTCGCTCCTTCACATTACGAACGGCGACAGCGCCGGCAACACCCTTCGGCGGACAGCGCTCGGCGGCGCCGTGCTGCCCTGGCAGGACGCGCTCCACGAGGGGCCGGTGCCGGCGCTGCCGCGGCAGGAGCTCTTGCGAGCACGGGCCGGCTTCCTCGCCGGCTGCGGATGGGGTCGCCCCCAGACGCTGCTCTCGTCGCTCGAACGGCGCGACCGGCAGCTGCTCGACGCGCTCCGCGACGACCTCCATGTCGTGCTCTGGTTCGAGCATGACCTCTACGACCAGCTCCAGCTCCTCGATGTGCTCGCCCTCGCCCACACAACGGGGTCCGCGCCCGAGCTGATCGTGATCGGCTCCTTCCCCGGCAAGCCGTCGTTCGCCGGTCTCGGCGAGTTGACGGCCAGCGAGCTCGAGACGCTCTGGAGCTCGCGCCTGCGGGCGACACCCGGGGTGCTCGAGGCGGCCGCGAGTGCCTGGGCCGCGCTGCAGGCGCCGGAGCCGACCGCGCTTGCCGAGTGGGCGACGCGACCTAGCGCGCACCTGCCATTTGTCGCTCCCGCGCTGCGGCGGTTGCTCGAGGAGCTGCCCGCGCCCGCGGACGGGCTCTCGCGGACAGAGCGGTCCGTGCTCCAGACGATCGCCGCCGGCGCCCGCACGCCACCGGCGTCGTTCGTCGCGGCGCAACGGCTCGAGGAGGCTCCGTTCCTCGGCGACACCTGGTTCCACCGGGCCGTCGCAGCCCTTGGGCAGGGGACGACGAGGCTCCTCGAACGCGAGGACGGCGCGCCGCTTCCCCCGCCTCCTCCGCTCGGCGACGGCCGGCTCTTCGCACAACTTCAGCTGCGGCTGACACCCGCCGGAGAGCGCACGCTGCGCGGCGAGGCCGACCGGGTCAAGCTCCTGGGTATCGACCGCTGGATCGGCGGCACGCACGTCACGCCCGACACCACGTGGCGATGGGCCCCCGCTGACATGAAGCTCGTTCGGCCGCCGGCGTGATCGGTGGTTCCCTTCGGGCCGTCCTGACTCGAACGACCGATCCCTCGACTCAGGCGAGCTCGCGGGCGCGAGCCAGGAGCGCCGCCTCCGCGACGGCCTCGCACTCGCGAGCCGTCTTGCTCCATGCCGCCTCGGCGGCCAGCGTCACTTCGAGCCCTTCGAGCATCGCGTCCATCGCAGCCGCCGCCGACGAGCCGACCTGGCGGCGGGCCGCGGCGCACGCCGCCGGGTCGAGGGCCGCGCGTAACGTCGCCTCGTCCAGCTCGACCGGCGCACCGATCGCGGCCTCGGCGGCCGCGGACAGTCGGTCGGGTGTGAGCGCCGACGGCGGCTCGCCCGCCTCGACGAGGTCGCGCACGGCTCGACCGACGACCTTGTGGGCGCTGCGGTAGTCGAGGCCGCCGACGAGGGCGAGCACGTCCGCGACGTCGGCCGCCGTGACGAAGCTCGTGCGCGCGATCTGCTCGAAACGCGCCGGGCGGACCTCGATGCCCTCCAAGACGGACGCTGTGAGCCGTGCGTTCGCAACGGCCTCGTCGAGCGCCCGCGGGACCAACCCGTTCAGGAGGTGGAAGTGATCGGTGCGTGCCGAGCCGGTGTGCAGCGTCGCGACCGCCGCGGCCAGATCACCGGCCGCCTGGCCGGCCTGCGTACGGATCGCGGCGAGAGCGTACGGGTTCTTCTTCTGGGGCATGAGCGCGCTCGCGCGGCTGTGCGCGTCGGCGAGCTCGACCAGCCCGAACTCCTGGCTGGCGTAGATCTCGAAGTCCTGGGCGAGCTGGCTTTGATGGGTGGCCGCTATCGCGAGCGCCGCGAGCAGCTCGATGTACACGTCGGCCTGCCAGGCGGCGTCCTTCGCATGCTCGACCAGCCCGTCGCAGCCGAGCAGCTCGGCAAGACGGGCCCGGTCGAGCGCCCAACGCGAGCCGGCACTGCCACCGGCACCGGCAACGCTCACCCCCAGCATGGCGTGCGACCTCCGCGCGCGCTCGGCGTCGCGCAGGGCCGGATAGGCGTATGCCAAGAGCAGATGGCCAACCGTCGTGGGCTGGGCCGGCTGGAGGTAGGTGTAGTCGGTCGCGAGCGCGGCACGGGTGGCGCGCGCGTGTCGGGCGAGCGCCGTGGCTTGGTCGACGAGCGCGTCGTGCAGCTCGTGGAGGGCGCTCCTGGCGGTGAGGCGAAGCCCGACGCGGAACGCCTCTCGGCGCGGCCGGCCGGCGCTCAGCCAGCCGGCTGCCGAACGGCCCACGCGCCGCTCCAGCTCCGCTTCACGCGCGTTGAACGCGTCCCCGACCGATGGATCCCACGGAAACTCGTCGCCGGGGATCGCGTGCAGCTCGAGCAGCCCGCGCAGAAGCGCCCCCGCGTCGTCACCGGCCAGGTCGCCGCCCTCGACGAGCGCGACCGCGTGCGCCAGATCGGCGAGCGAGAGCCCGTGCGCGAGCCTCGGGCCATGCGCGCTCTCTGCGGCGTACGCAGCCGCGACCATCTCGCCGGCCGCGCCGCCTCGCAGCCGTCCGCCGCGACCTAGCTCCTCGGCCTCCGTCATCGAACGGAGCCTAGAGAAATGGGCGGTACTGGGCTCGAACCAGTGACCCCCAGCTTGTCGAGCTGGTGCTCTCCCAACTGAGCTAACCGCCCCGTGAAGTGCCAGATTCCGCCTTTTCTCCAGCAAAATCCGGGGAGCTGGACGGCACCGTGGATATCCCAACTGACCGCGACATCGCACACTCCCGCGACAAGGATACCGGGCCGAGGCGATGAGAGCGAGCTGAGGGCTCGTGTTTTCGAACGCCACTGGCGGGGCGCTTGTCCTGCGAGGAGCCGACCGGTGACTCCACGCCTGACTGCCCCCACTGGTCAGCGCGATCGGCATCGAACCCGCGTATCACTCCGATCGCTCGACGAGACGTGTAGGTCGACCAGGATCGTGGCCACCGTGAAGGTTGATCAACCGACGGACGCGGCGGTCAACCCCACGCGTTGAACGCAGCGACCGGCCGCTGGAATCCCTTGAGCGTGAACTCTCCCACCGGCTCTACGGCAACGTCCTCCTCGACCTCGGCATACCGGCGTTGCGCGATCAGGATCTGCCCACCGGTCGCCTCATCGGCGAGCCGCGAGGCGAGATTCGTCACGGCACCGCTTGCCGCGTAGTCGGGGCGCCGTTCGAAGCCGACCTCGCCGCAGGTTGCGTATCCGGCGCAATTCCCGCGCCGAAGTCGAGCGTCCCACCCAGAGGTGCCGAGGGTAGGTAGACGCCGGACTAGCACCCGCGTGACCTGGGCTGACGCTCCGTCGCGGCCCCCCGCACGAGAACGAGCGCCGCGGGAGGATTCTCGGTCCCTACTGCGTTCTCGCGCCCGTTCCACCGCCTCCATCACCTCGCGCAGCATCACCCGCGCGCGGCCTAATCCCCGGGCGGGTCGGGTCGTAGCTCAGCCTTGGCACAGCGATGGCCGGCGAAGGGATGTAATCGCTGGCCGCCGCCCTTCGAGGGGGTGAGCGTTGACCATTACACGCCTACCACGGGTTCCCTGCCACCCAAGAGTATGGGGCCGCGCTGCGTCCAGTCTGGGGTGAACCCCGAAGTCCTCGAAATCGCCTCTTACAGCGGGGCGTCACGCTCGCCGGTGCCCGTGCTGCGGGGATCCTGAACCGACCAGGAACTGGTAAAGTCGTCCCAGCGGTGGTCAGGGATGCCGCGTCCCGGCATTTGCCATGGGGGGGAACCCAGTGTCCCTAGCCTTTTGCCGTAGGGGGGAACCCAGGAGTCCCTGGCTACCGCGGACGCTGCAGCCTGGCAGTTTCTCCATCATCAATGGGCCGTGGGTTCGGAAGACGGCATAGGGAGAGTCGCCGAGTGCGAGGGGCATCTCGGGACGCCGTCGCTCGGAACGGGTTCGGAATCGCGAGCCGCCGAGGTCGTTGACGCCGGTTCCCAGTGTGGTCGGCCGAGTGACCCGTGGCCTGGACCGTTCGTTTCCGTGCAGAATCGCCGTCGGAGGAGACCGTTGGCAACCGTCGCGATCGTCGGAGCCGGGCGCGCATGGTCTGAGCGTCTTCGTCAGGCACGGCGCCGTCGAGCAAGGGTTGCCCTCAGCGCCGCGGTCCCCCGGTCAGGGACGACGCACGCGCTGTTGATCATCGGGATCCGCTTCCTTCCTGGCGTGGGCGGTCTCCCGCGGACGCTCGATCCGTCCGCCGAACCAGCCACCGCACGCGAGCCCTGCAGTGGACGCTCGGAACGGCTTGCCGATCCGCGGGTGATCGAGTACGAAGGCCACAGCTCGACACACGGACTGGTCTTCTTGACCACTTGATTCGCCGATACGAGACGCGCGGAAGACCCAGGTGTGGGCCAGGGTAGGCAGTGCGCCGAACGACCAGCGCGCGAGGTGGCGTTGATACCGCCTGGGTCGCGTCCACCTGGGGGAGGCTGGGGCGGGGGCGCGGCTGGCGTTGGCGCGCCCCCGCTGCCCGGTCACACACGTGATTGCTGGCGCCGTCCCCGAACGAGATACGCCGCCGCGAGGTAGTCCTCCCAGCTCGCGTGGCCGAGCATCCTCCAGTCCTCCTCCAGCTCCGCCTCGGCGAGGAGCCCACGGGCCTCCCACCAGCGGCGGTTCCGCATCGCGAACCGGATCCTCTGCAGGCGTTGTTGCTGCACCTGGATGTTCCTCTCCATCGTCACATCGTCCCCCCGGGCGTGGAGGAAGGCAGCGTTTCACGACGTTCACCAGTTCGGCTATCCGACACTCGGCCTATCCGCCGGAGACCTTCGCTCGCCTGCCGTGGGCCAGCCAGCCTAGACCTTCATCGCTGGCCTGCGAGCCATCGCTGGAGCGAGTAAACTCGCCGCTGAGTCCGACCGTTTTCCAACCCCACCGAACGGCGCGGTCGGAGCGACACCGCTCTCACAGGGGGAACAGAGGCGGTCGCACCGGGAGGGGGAGACCATGGTTGCGATCTCCACCCTCATTCCGTGGGGCGCGCAGGAAGAGGCGGGCAAACTCCCGCAGCTGCCCCCAGAAATAGTCAAGCCCGCCGGCAGTTGCCGACGGGCTGGCTGGGGTCACCACTGGTGGGCGTGGAGGCTCCGTAGCCGGAGCTCACCGCCTAATTGTCGCCATGAGTGGTGGTGATGGTGGTGATGGTGGTGGTGATGGTGATGGTGATGGTGGTGATGATGGTGGTGATGATGGCAGTCATCGCCGCGGCAGTACTCGTCGTCCGCCGAGGACGTGTTGGTCGACACCACCGGATGCGCGGGGGCTGACACGGCGTCGTAGACCGTGGTCGCGACCTGGTGAGCGGCCGAGGACGCGTAGCCGACGCCGCCGAGGGCGGACATTACGAGCAAGATGCCGAACGCCATCGCGATTGCCAGCGCGGAGCGGGCGGACCCCGTCGGCGGGGCGGCGGGCCCACCTGCTCGGCGACCGAGGCGACGAACTCGTCTCGCGCCGTCGACCGGCGTGCGCGGAGCCCGTCCTCAATGCCTTCTCGCTTCCAGAATCGCTTCATGTTCAGAGCCTCCGAACGCCAGGGAATATGCCGTCACCACGTAGTACCGATGTGCGGCGCGTTTCCTCACAGCGGTGTGCGGTCAGTGGGCGTCGTTGCCGACCAGCCCACGGAGGTGGGTGAGCGCGCGGGTCAGCGCGACCTCGACCGCGTGCGTCTCCATCTCCATGACGATCGCGATCTGGCGCGCCCGCAGGTCGGCGCCGTACCGGAGGGACACCAGCTCCTGGTCGCGTTCGGGGAGCGCCGCGAGTGCCTCCTCGAGGGTCAGGCGGCGGATCGCGTCGCCTCGAGGTCGGCGCTTTCAGCTGTTCGGGAATCGTCTCCCACGAGCCGTGGCTGGGCCTCGGTGGCTGCATAGCGGTCGGCCAGGGTTCGCCGGGCGATCCCAAGCAGCCAGGCGATCGGTTCGCCTTTGGTCGGCTGGTAGGTCGCCCGGTAGCGGGTCGCGCGCTCGAACACCTCGCTGGTGACGTCCTCGGCGTCGACGCCGTCACCGATCCGGTACGCGACGTAGGCGTAGACGCGCTTGATCAACGGCGCGGGGTCTCGCAGCGGATCCGACCGGCGGCCGAACAGGCGGCGTCGGTGTCGACGCGCTAGCCTGCGTCGGTGATCTCAAAGTCTTGCGCCACCTGCCGGCTCCCCCAGTTCCCGAATCAGGTCGCCGCATCATGCCAGTCGGCCTAGAAAATGTCGAGCCGCATGGGCATGGAACCGTCAGAACGGTACGATCGGCCTATGGGGATAGTGGTCGGCACACGCTGCGGCAGTTCGACCGAGGGTCGAGCTGAGTCCGTGACCGGGAGTTGCTCGTCGCGGCACTCGTCGTCGCAGTGTTGACGCCTCTCGCAGCCGGCAACGGCGGGTACTTCCCGGTCGCATGGGGATGGGCCGCGATCGGCCTGGCGCGGCGGCGCTGCTCGGTGTCGTCCTGCAGGCGAGGCTCGAGCTGACGACGACGGACCGGGTGACGCTCGTTGCATGGCTCGCGTTGGCGGGGTGGACGGCGCTCTCGATCGCGTGGTCGGCGGATGTGACCCAGTCGGTGCTCGAGGTCGAGCGGATGCTCGTCTACGTGGCGCCGTTTGGGCGCTACTGGTGATCGGCCACCGTCGGTCGGCCCGTGGCCTGCTCGTCGCCATCCTGGTATCCGTCAGCGTCATCTGCGCGTACTCGCTCGGGACGCACCTCCTTCCCGAGCGGTTCGGGATTCACCTTGACTTCCTCCAACCCGGGCGGCTGAATTTTCCACTCGGGTACTGGAACGGGCTTGGCATGTTCGCGGGCACGGGCTACCTGGTTGGGTTCGGGTTCGCGGCAAGGCCGCGCGACCGCTGGCTCCGCATCGCCGGCGCCTTGCCGTTGCCCATGCTCGCCACGACGATGTACTTCACGTTTGGTCGAGGCGCGTGGGTGTCGGTCGCGGTCGGCGCCGCCGCGGTCGTGGTGGTTACCCCAGACCGCTTGCGGTACCTCGTCACGATCTTGCTCTCGCGCCATGGACGGTCGTTCCAGTCGTATGGGGGGCGCACTCACGCGCGCTGACGGCCGTCGTGCCGAACGTGCGGGCAGTCAGAGAGTCCGGCCACGAGCTCACGTGGATCGTCGCGGTGTGCTGCGTCGGCTCCGCGCTCACTGCAGGGGTACTGGCCGCATTGGAGCGACGGATATCGCCCGGAACGACGGCCCGGACGACGTTCGCTGCTCTGCTGGTGGCCGCGGCCGTTATCGCTGGCGGCGTGACCGTCAGCCACTACGGGGGACAGTCGCACATCGTGGCGCGGGCCAACGCCTCGCTCGAGCAGAGCTCGCCTGACACCGGCGGGCCACTGGCCACCCGGCTGTTCAGCCTGTCCCTCAACGGGCGCCCGGACATGTGGCGCGCCGCCCTCAAAGAGGTGCGAGCCCATCCCGTCCTCGGCGATGGCGCGGGCGCCTATGAGCGCTTCTGGCTGCGGCACCGCACCGTCCCCATGGACGTCCGTGACGCTCACAGCCTGTACCTGGAGACACTGAGCGAGCTCGGCCCGATTGGATTGGTGCTCCTCCTGATCGCCCTCGGCACCCCGCTGTACGCCGCCGCCCGAGCGCGCCGGCGCACGCTGGTGCCAGTCGCGCTCGCCCCCTACGTCGCGCTGCTCTCCCACGCCGCCGCCGACTGGGACTGGGAGGTGCCCGCGATCACGGTGGCCGGCATTGCCTGCGGGACCGCGCTGCTCCTGGCCGCTCGAACGCGCGATCGGCGAGCGCCGACAGGGCGATGGACTGCCTGGGCACTGCCGGTCGTGCCGGCCGCGATCGTGGCGATGGCCGTGCTGGGGCTGCTGTCCAATCGCGCACTGTCGGCTGTCTCCGGCGCGGTGGCGGCCCACAACTGGGCCGCGGCCGCCAGCCAGGCGAACACGGCCCACAGGTGGGCGCCGTGGTTGTACCAGGGCCCTACGACGCCGCCGGGCGAGTTGCGGTGGCTGCCGGTGACCGGGCCGCGGCGGTTCGGGCCTTTCAGGCGGCGATCCGCGTGGATGCCAATGATTGGGTGGCCTGGGACGGTCTTGCGCAAGTGACGCGCGGGCGGCTCCAGCTGCAGGCGAGAAGCGCCGCGCCAGCCGTTTGAACCCGCTGGAATACACCCCGTAAGCACCGGACGGCGGGACGGCTGCGGCGGCGCCCGCGACGTTGTCCGGACGCGGCATGCCGATGGCGCGCGCCGCCGCAGCCGTCCCAGCGTGGACGTGGACGGCGACACGGTCGCCGATATTTGGGCGTCCTGGAAAAGGCTACCAGTGCAAGGATAACTGGTCAAGCGAACGCCGATGCAAATATGGCGCTAGCAAGCAGCAACAGGTCGCGATCGCGATGGTGACTCGCTTGCTTGTTTCAGCGTTGAGCTTGGCCGGCGACGGAGCGCCCGGCCAGTGCACTGAGGAGTTCCTGCCGGCTCATGAGAATCCGCTGCTCCGGCGAAATACCCCTCTCCCGCGCAAGCTCGAACAACGCCTGACGCGGCAGCTTTTTCCAGCTCTGCAACCGAATTCCGTGCTTGACCGGTGTCAGCCGCTCGCTCCCTCGATCGCCGTCCGGTCGGCCGCTTGCCACCACCTCACAGCGGCGGCAACAAACCCCGCCACCAGCATCCAGAAAAGGGCGCGACGCATCGTGCGGTTCACGGTATCGCGACGCCTTCGTCATCGCAAGGGAGTTCTGACGGGTCAGTCAGGTACCCCGAGGCCGAGGACTTGATCCGTTCGGTGTGGACGGCGCCCCGAGCTGCTCGACCATCCTGTCGTGGCACGCTGCCGCTGCCGATCGCCGCCGGGGCCAACCTGCCGGCGACCTGGTGTGGGCTGCTGCTGGGCGAGCGGCCGCCGGTCGCATGAGCCGCGGCCACCGTGCGCTACCGGTTCGAAGAGGGTGACTTCCGCTTCCTGCTGCGCGAGGCGCGGCACCGTCATCTGAGAGTGGCGGTCGGCGCCGCCCGGCCCCGGGCGCGCACGACGCATGCGCTGTTCGACGGTCGGGACCGGCTGCCGTTTCTGGCGTCGGCGATGACCGGTGGCCGGACGATCCGTCCACCGCGCCACGTCTCGCCCGGAAGCCGTCGCTGAGCCGCCTCCGAACCCGCCCGCCTGGGGCCGTAGGCCAGTTGACCCAGCGAGCGCGCGCTCAATTGACAGGTCCTCCCAACTGTGCGACGGTCACGGCCCCGGCGTGCGTCGGGGCACGGCGAGCGCGGGGGAGGACGGCGTCCCCTGCGGAAACAGAACGGGGGAGGAGAATGCGGATCCTGTCTGCTCCACACAGTCAACGCGGAGGTTGCGAAGTGCTCCGGATCGTCCACCGGTGGCAAGCGATGACGCTGCTCGTCGGGGTGTGCGCGCTGGTCGTCGGCCCGCCGTCGGCGCACGCCTCCACGACGCTGTACCCGGATCTCGTGATGAGGCAGATCGTCAATATCAAGATCGACACGACGACAGTGCCAGGACACACCCTACTGCGCTACTCAGCATCGATGATCAACCTCGGCGCTGGCGCGCTCGAGCTTCGCGGCAGCCGCCCGGATACCTCCCAGCCCGACATGACCACCGTCAAACAGCGGATCTACGACGACGGCGGCGGACGCGTCGACACGCAGGTGCCCGGCTACATGTTCTACGCCGGCGACGGCCACAACCACTGGCACTATGCCGACATCGAGGACGGGACGCTCTCCACGCTGGACGGCACGCCCATCGGATTTCTGGCCAAGCACGGCTTCTGCTTCTCCGACAGCGCCTCGTGGGACCTGAGCCTGCCAGGAGCACCCCCGGTGAAGGTGTACCACGGATGTGCTGCCAACCAACCACAGGCATTGAAGGCGACGATGGGCCTGTCGGTGGGCTGGCTCGACCGGTACGGCGCCAACACGAACTTGCAGTGGATCGACATCACAGGACTCGCGCCGGGCACGTACCGGCTCACCGACACGGTGAATCCCAACCTCTCCGTGATCGAGAGCTGCGACACGAACAACTCCTCGTACGCGATCATTCGAATCAACTCCAACAACACCGGTTAACCGGCTGTCCGCGAGCCCTACGCCCTCGCCGGGCTGCTGACCGACCTAGGCGCCCACGCGCCAGTCCAACCCTGGGCAGAGCCACCCAGTGGCTGACCAACTTACGCGGCGCCAAGCCGGCCCAGATGTCAGTGTTGACCGCTCGACAAGCTACGTCCTGTGTCGCAGAGGAAGAGGGCGCCGGCGTCGCACCAACTCCCCCGACACCACACTCATCGCTACCGCCTCAACACTCCCCCCGGTCTGGACATCCAACGCCGCCCATATCACAGTCCCACTCACAGCCGGACCCTTTCCTTGGCCCGGGGGTCAGCCGAGGCTCATCCTCGGCCAGACAACACCCCCGACAAAGCGAACAGGGTCCGGCCCAGACGTCAACCACAGCCATTGTTAAACCTTGCTTAGGGGTCTAGAGTGGAGAGCCGGCGCTAGCCGGCCTACAGGTTGACAATCGGCGTATTCGTGGCACCCTTCGTGGGCCGGCTATGACTCGAGGCCGCCCTCAGACCCCGCTGTTCATCGTAGGGTGTGGTCGATCGGGGACGACGATCATCTACAACCTGATCTGCAATCACCCCGACTTGGCGTGGTTCTCGAACTACATGGACAGGGCGCCCGGCCTGCCGCCCGTTGCGTGCCCTGTCTCGACTGCGCCGTCTGCGCTCGGTGCGCGCCTCCAGCTCCCGGTATGCGCCGCGGCCGGTCGAGGGGTACGCGATCTGGGATCGGTGGTCGGTACCCGACCGCGCCCGCCGAACGCCTGGCTCACCGAGTCCGACCTTGACCCTCGGCAGCTGCGGCAGCTCCACCGGCTCGTGAACGCCTGCATGAGGTGGGGTGGAAGGCGCCGGTACGTGGACAAGAACACGCGCAACAGCCGCCGCATCCGCTACCTCCACGCCGCCTTCCCGGACGCCCGGTTCGTCCACGTTATGCGCGACCCACGGGCCGGTCGTCGCCTCGCTGCTCAACGTCCACTGGTGGGCCGACCTGCCGCTGTGGTGGTGCGACGATCAGACTCCCAGACAGCTGGTCAACGCCGGTCGCGCTGATGTATCCGTCGCGGCCGAGCACTACGGGTCAGGTCGGTGAGCCGCATCCTCGATGACCTCGGCCGGCTTCCGCCTGAATGGTATCTGGAGGTCCACTACGAAGAGTTCGCGGCACAACCAGAGTCAGTGCTCGACGAGATCCAGCGCTTCGGCGAGCTGGAGTCGTCCCCCGAGGTGCAGCAGGCACTGGCCTGGACCTGCATCGGGAGCACGAACTACAAGTACCGAGAGCATTTCGACGTCGCCGAGCTGCGGGCGATCGCGGAGATCACGCGCCCCGTGGCGACACGGCTGGGCTACAACCTGGCGGCTGAAGCTGAGCACCCCCCGTCTGCTCGACAAGGCGGCTGATCAGCTCGAGCCGCTCCTCCCAGGAATGGCCGGCGGCGAACGCGCTTCGTCGGCTGGCCGCTGCGGGGTCGGTCTCGAGCAAGGCGGCGTCGATTTCCGCCACGAACCGACCGGCGCGGGCCGCCAGGCGAACGTGCTCGCCGTATACCGAGAGCGCCGGCAGCGCGTCGAGACAACCGGCTTCCCGGCCGCGAGGTACTCGAGCGCCTTGAGCGGGAGCATAGAGCGCGTGTGGTCGTTTGCCCAGCACCTCGACGACGTCCAGCTTGCCGTCACCGTTCATGTCGACCATCTGCGCATCACCGGGGTAATGAGCCAGGTGGAGAGACGCCGTGACGTCCGTGAGGCTCGTCCCCCCGTCGTTGCGGTAGATCTTGAGGCCGAACGCCGTACAGACCATGAGGTCTTGGAAGCCGTCGCCCGGCCAGCAGCAACACCGCCGGCGCGTACGCGGGCGGGTGAGCGAGCGGCGCCAGCCGGGGCCTCGGAGCAGATGTGAACATCGTCGGTCGATGTGAACCGAGCGAGATGCGAGCCGGTCGCGGCGCCCATCCTCGGGCTTCGGCCGGAACTTGTCAAGCTGTGAGAGGAGAGTGCGGCGGCGCCTGCGGGGTTGTCCGGACGCGGCATGCCGACGCGCGCGTCGCCGCAGCTCTCCCCAAACCAGAGTCAGCACGAGGTTTGACCGCCTCGCGCTGGCAAATTTTACCGCGGCCTACGGAGACGGTCAAGCCGTAATCGCTGCAAGACGCGACTGGTTCAGGCTCCGGCCGGTGAGCGCCGAGGAAAACGGCGCGACCGGGCGCCCACGCTCGCTGAGAAGCGTCCGTCCCGGATAGGCCGTTCGGCTCATCGCGTGAGCAATCGGTCGTCTGACTTGACAGGTTCCTAGTAGGATCGTCGCGCACCGGCTCGCCGGTGCTCGGGACGCGCACCCGACGACAGCACGATATGGGGGAGAGGGGGTTCAATGCGCGAAACCAGCGCGTGGACGCTCGGTGATTACCTTGCGGTGCTACGCCGACGTGCGTGGATCGTCGTCGGGGCAACCGTCATCACGGCGGCCGCGGCCGCGCTGCCCCGTCCGGTCACGACGTCCTTCTCAGAGGGCGAGGCGGGCGACTGATGGCAGCGGTACGGGAATCGGCGACGGTGAACCCGACGCTCGGCACCGGCCCGGGCCCGGCGAGCGCTCTCGTCTTCTCGCGGAGCCGGCTCGTTCGCACGGGAATCAGGAACACGCTCGACAGAGCCGGGTTCGCGGTCGCGCTGGAAGCGCCGTCGCCCGCGATGGTCGTGTCGGCAGCGCGTCGCTCGGCGCCCGGCCTCGCGGTCATCGAGCTGGAGTTGGATTTGGTCAGGACTTCCCGCTGGAGGCATTCAGCACGCTCACGGCGGTAACCCGGGTCGTCTTGCTGTGCGACTGTCCGGCCGCCTCGGTGGCCGCGCTCGCTGCGGGGGCGGTCCGCCTGTTTACCGCGTGGCGCGTCGCCGCAGGAGCTGATGCTGGCTGCAGTCTCGGCCGCTCGCGGGCGACGGCTCATCGGCGGCTCGGCCGTGCTCGAGATGATCAACCTTGCGGAGGCGGGGCGGGTGAACCGTGAGGCCATGGCCCTCGTGCAAACACGCCTCTCGCCGCGGGAGATCGAGGTGCTGCAGGATTTGGCCAACGGCTGGGGAAACGGGGTGATCGCCGCCTCCCTGCACATCAGTCCCAAGACCGTGAAGAACCACGTCGGGAACATCCTTCACAAGCTGGGGCTCGAGAATCGGATCCAGGCCGCGGTGTTCGCCGTGCAAGCCGGCATCGGCAGCGGCGAGATCATCTCGAACGTCGATGCGGTTCGGGCTGCCATGGCCGGTCCCGCATCGGCTGGCCGCCCCCAGCTGTAGCGCGCCCTGTTCCGCGACGGCACGCCGAGAGCGGCCGATCCGCCCGGCTGCGTGTTGGGTCGAACAGCCCATTGTGGAACGATCGTGGCCCAACCATGATCGTCGGAATGGTGGACCCACGAGCGCCGGGGACACGTGGCGGCTAGCGCGACGCAGCTGCTGAACCGGCATGTTGCGATCAAGCGACGGATCGTCGTGCCCATGTACCGCCATGTGGCGCGAACGGTGTGCTTCTATCCGCCGCCGCGGGTGTGCGCGATCAGCCCCCCGAAGTCGGGAACCCACCTGCTGGGCCACCTCCCGAAGAGATCTGGTCGCCGCGCAGTTCCACCCGTGAGCGCGCGGATCCCCGAGAGCGGCGTGGTGCGGTCCGCGGCGTCGATCGTGCCCGCCGGCGTCCGGGCGCGTGCGTACACGCGCCTGTCGGGGCGCCCGAGCGCGCGCCCCGACATGCCCGCCGACGCTCGGGAATGGTTGACGAAGCAGTACGCGGACGAGGCGCGCCGGTTGGCGGCGCTGACCGGGAAGACACCCCCGTGGCGCTGGGCGTCGACGCCGGACGTGGCCGTCTCGGCATGACCCCGTGGACCCTGCTCGTCGCCGACTCCCTCTCGATGTCCCGGGTGGGCGTCATGTCGATCCTCGAACGCGATTCGCGGTTCAAACTGGTCGAGTGCGATGACGCCGACGCCCTCCTGACGGCGGTCACGACGCTCCAGCCGTCCGCCGCCCTCGTGGATACGGCGCTCCCGCCCCACGGGGGCCTGCGAGCCATCGCCCGCGTGGCATCGGTGAGCGACTGCCGCACCATCCTGTGGGGCGGGACGATGACGGCCGAAGGCGTGCTCGCCGCTCTGGCCGCCGGGGCGAGCGGCACGTTGACCAAAGACGTCTCCGAGTCCGGGCTTCGGCGGGCGCTCGCCGCCGGGTGCAGCGGCGAGGCCGTGCTCGGCCGGCGCGGCGCCACCTGGGTGGTGGACGCGGTGCGGCGAGCCGCGCTGAACCCGCAGCGGAGGCAAAGCCTCTACCGCCTGTCCGCTCGCGAGCGGCAGGTGCTTCGCCTGATCGCGGTCGGCTATCAGAACCGGGAGATCGCCGACGCGCTCGGCGTCTCCGAGTTCACCGTCAAGCGGCACGTGCACAACATCCTGGGGAAGCTGGACTCCCCATCCCGTGAGCAGGCGGCCGCGGCCTATCTCGCCGGGCTCGCGCCCCACGCGACCGCGATCGGGTATCGAGACGCTCCGGCCATCGGCGATCTCTAGGCCGCGACCTGATGGCCGAGGCGACGGCACCCGGCGCGTTCACCGCGACCACCCCGGCGACCCAGCTCGAGCTTCTGCAGGGAGGCTTCGGTTTCGCACCCAGCCGGTCGATGACGGGCTCCTGGGGGAGCTGGCCAGCCCTCGCGAACCGTAATCCGTTCCTGACCCCGGGATGGCTGACGGCTTGGTGGACGGCGTTCGGACCGCCCGGCCGGGCGGCGTGCGCGGTCCGCCTGCGAGACGGCGGATGGCCGGCTGGTCACGCTCCTCCCGCTGTACCTGTGGCGACGACAGCCGGTGCGGATTCTGCAGTTCATCGGGCATGGGCCCAGCGACCTTGTCGCACCCGCGGTGGCCCCGGGCGCCGCCCGGCGCGCGCGGCGGACGGCCTGACCGCGTACCTGACGGCGACCCGGGCGCGGTGGGATCTCTTCATCGGGGAGCAGATCCCGGCGACGTCGTCTCTCACCGGCCGTCTCGGCGGGACGGTCGTCCGGCGACGAAGGCAGCCCGGCCCTGGAGATCCGGGACACCTGGGATGACTACCTGGCGTCGCTGAGCACCAACCTACGCCAGCAGATCCGCCGGCGGAAGCGCAATCTCGCCCGGTCGCATCGTGTCCGCTTCCGGCTGACCACGTCGCCCGACTCGCTGCCGCGCGACCTCAACGTGCTCTTCCGGCTCCACCAGCTGCGGTGGCGCTCGGCCTCGCGCAAGCTGCAGAGCAGGCGCGCCTTTCACTACGAGTTCGCCAGCGTGGCGCTTGAGCGCGGGTGGCTCGGGCTGTGGGACGCTGGAGCTCGACGATCGTCCCGTTGCGGTCTGGTACGGGATCCGCTTCGCCGGCGTCGACACGTACTACCAGTCCGCGCGCGACCCCGGCCTGGAGCGAGCGTCGATCGGGTTGGTGCTGCTCGCCCACAGCATCCGGGAGGCCACCGGGACGGCGCCTCGGAGTACCGCTTCGGCCGCGGCGGCGAGGCGTACAAGTACCGGCTGGGCGAGGTCGCACGATCGAGGGTGGATCCCCGAGGTCACAGGAGGGTTGACGACGCTCCTGTCTCGGGCCCTCCCGAGCGGGCCCCCGCCCCGCGCGTCTGCTCCACCAGGCGGCTGATCGCCTCGAGCCGCGTCTCCCAGGACTGACCGGCCGCGAACGCGCTGCGCCGGCTGGCAGCGGCGGCGTCGGTGTCGCGCAGCGCGGCGTCGATCGCCTCCACGAACCGGTCGGCGCCGGCGACCAGGGCAACGTACTCGCCGTACGCCGAGAGCGGCGGCAGCGGCGTCGAGACGACCGGTTTCCCGGCGGCGAGGTACTCGAGCGCCTTGAGGGGGTGCATGGAGCGGGTGTGATCGTTCACCAGATAGGGGATGATCGCCACGCTCATCGGCTTCATCCACCGCGGCAGCTCGCTCATTGGAACCGCCCCCGCCAGGTGCACGTTCCCGAGCCCTCGCAGCGAGTCGAGCTCGATCTCGTGCACGGGGCCGACGAGCACGAGCGACCAGTCCGGCCGCCGCTCTGCGATCGCGGCCACGAGCGGGACGTCGATCCTGCGGTTGATCTGCCCAACGAAACCGATGATCGGGGCGGGCACGCCGTGCAGCGCCGGGGCGGGGCGCAGCTCAGGCTGGAGGGCGCTCGAGAAGTGCTCCGCATCGACACCGTGGGGTACGACATGGGTGTTCGGGTTCAGCTGTCGCCTCGCCTCGCAGAGGCCCGGCGCCGTTGTGATGACGAGGTCGGCGCGCCGGACCAGCTCGCGTTCCCGGGCCCGCATCGCCGCGGGGCGGTTCGCGCGATTCGCACGCAGGGCGTGGCTCGTGGGGAGGTCGTCGGTCACCTGGTACAGCACGAGCCCCTCTCCGAGACGGCCGATCAGACGGGCCGCGTCGAAGTCGTGGATCCACAGGATCGGACGCCTGAAGCGGAGCCTCTGGGCCGCGCCCTTCACCCACGTACCACGCACCAGCTGGTTGAGGGCATTCACGGGCAGCTCGAACCGCAGCGGCAGCGCCGGCGGCGGAGTCGCCCAGAACAGCGTCTCGCCTACCGGGCGGACGTCACCACGCAAGCGTCGCGGCGATCGCCGCTCGACACCCTGCCGGGAGACGAGGGGGTCGGGGCGATCCACGAACAGCACGCGGTTTCCCCGCGCCAGCCGCCGGGCGTACTGGTGCAGGCTGAGCGACCCGACGTCGTGCCAGCCGACCCCGGCGATGCAGATGATGTCCTCGCCCTGTAGCATCACAGCAAGCTGTCGTAGATGGCCTCGAGCTCGGCGGTGCCCCGGCCGACATCGAGGTCGCTCGCCGCCCGCCCTGCCGCTGCCCGGCCGAGCCGCTCGCGCAACGAGGCGTCGGTCAGCAGCCTCTCGAATGCTCCGGCCAGGCCCTCGACGTCCCCCTCCTCCACCAGCAGGCCGTCCCGACCTGCTGCGAGCACGGCCGGGATCCCGGCGTGGCGGCTGCTGACGACCGGGAGCGCGGCCGCCATCGCCTCGACGACGACGCCTGGGATGCCCTCCTTGAGCCCGCTGGCAGTCACGCTCGGCAGGGCGAAGACGTCGGCGTCATGGAAGTGGCGGACGAGCGCCTCATTGGTGTACGGCACGTGGCCGGTGAGGACGACGCGGTCGCCCCAGCCGTACGCCGCCACCATCCGCTCCAGCCGGGGCCGGAGCTCGCCCTCACCGACGATCACGACCCTGAACGCGATCTCCGAGCGCCCCTCGACGAGCCGCAGCGCCCGCAGGACGAGATCCTGCCCCTTCCGCGGCTCGAGCCGGCCGCAGCAAAGGACCGTGAGCGGATAGTGGGCGCGATAGTCGCGTGCCGGGTACCGGAACCTGCGGGTGTCGGAGCCGTGGTAATGGACGCGAATCCGACCCGCCGGACAGCCGAGCTCGAGCAGGTCAAGCCGCATGTCCTCCGACATCGCAAGGAAGCATTCGCACTGCTCGAAGATCGCCCTCAGATACCTCCGCCCCAGCCCGCACCATCGCGCCGGGAACTCGGACACGTCGTACCCGTACGCCGAGACGACCGCCGGCAGGCGCGTCTTCCGCTTCACCCCGAGCAGGAGCCGGGCGTCCGTCAGGAAGTGGAAGTGGAGCAGACCGGCTCCGGCGGCTTGCGCGGCGCGGGCGAGCCCGCTCGTCGTCGCCGGCAGGACTACCCGGGCCGCGCGGTACGCCCCGCTGTCCACGCGGGCCTTCAGCGGGGACAGGACGTCCCTGGCGGTCACGATGTCATCGAAGCCGAAGGCCGACTCCGGCTCACGGTGATGGCACAGCACGACCGCGCGGTGCCGGCGCAGCGTGGTCAGCTGGTTTTGCACGAAGGTCTCGGTACCACGCAGGTACGTCCTCATCACGTGCGCTACGACGGGCACCCCACCGGCCGTCGAGGAGCTCACGTAACACCTCGGTGGATTAGCCTGTCAAGCGTGGCATCACTCCCGCGCATGCTCCCGAACTTCCTCGTGATCGGCGCGATGAAGGCCGGGACGACGAAGTCTGTACGAGTATCTCCGCCTTCATCCCCAAGTCTACGTCCCCGACACCAAGGAGCTGAACTTCTTCCTTGCGGAGTATACGGGGACACACCCACTGCGACCTCCTGAGCAGACGAACTGGCGGCGAGGACTCGACTGGTACGCGTCGCAGTTCCGCGCATCCGCCGGCGCGACCGCGATCGGCGAGGTTTCGCCGAACTACACCAAGTTCCCCCACTACCCGGGGGCGCCTGAGCGGATCCACGACCTGATACCGGACGTCCGCCTGATCTACGTCGTGCGGCATCCGCTCGAACGCCTCCGCTCGCACTACCTGCACGATGTGTCGATCGGCCGCCAGCGCAGTCCGCTGCGGGAGGTCGTGTTCGACGACACCCGATACATCGACGCAAGCCGCTACGCAATGCAGATCGAGCGGTTCGAGCGCTTCTTCGATCCGGACCGGATCCTTCTGCTGACATCCGAGGAGCTGCGCTCCCACCCGGACACCAGCGTTGACCGGATCCTCGCGTTCCTCGGCGTCGAGCCTGCGCTCCTGCCGCGCGGCGCGCGCTTCGAGGCCCACCAGACCGCCGACAAGCGGGTCCGGTCATCGCTGCCGTACCGGGCCCTGCGGAGGCTACCCTTCCGGGATAGGCTTCCGGACACCCTATTCCGGCGCGTCAGGGACCGCGTCACCGCGCCCCTCCCCAATCAGTTGGCCGACCTCCCAGTCGAGGTCGACAGGCGCGTTCGCGATCGGCTGGCACCGGACGTCGAGGCGATCGCGAGCCGCCTTCCCGGCGACTTCGACGGATGGGGGCTGCTGTGAGTTCACTCCGTTCCGTATCCCGCGGCTGACAGGGTGGGCTCCATCAGCTCGGTGATCCTGGTGACGGTATCCCGGTCGAGCCCGGTGCGGAACTTGCGGTTCATGTCCTCGATCGTCGTCTCGTCGTAGCGGAACCCGCCGGGAGCAACACCTGCAAACGCCGCCAGGCCAGCCAGCTCACGGTCCGGGTCGGACACGAGGTCTTCGTATGTGAGCTCGTGAATCAGCCCTCTCGACACGAGATCGAGGGCGCGCTTCTGATCATCAACCTCGCGAATGCACGACGCCCAGTACCGCGCCCCGGAGTCGAGAATCGCATCGAAGGAAAGGTCGAGCCCGCGCTCGGCGTACTCAGGATGTCGGCCGATCGCTGCGATCTGCTTCTTCGCCAGCGAGAGCGCAACCGCCCGACCGTCGCGAACGAGATGGATGAAACGCACGTCCGGAAACGCGGTGACGATGTGAGGAATCATGAACGTCACCATCGCGCTCTTGTTGACGACGCAGCTCCCACCCTTGAGCGTCTCGTACGCCCCGAGGAGCGCGCGCACCTTCCGGTCATCGCGAGGGGATCGCGACTCGAGCGAGGCTTCAGTGAACCGCCGGGCGTCCTGCCAGATCGGCGGCGTCTCCCCCGCGGAGCCGTGCCACGGAAACGACGACGGGTGCCACAGGTCGTTCGCCTCGTACGGGTAGACCGCGATCGCGGGATGAGACGCGAGGAGAGATGCGAGCAGGTTCGTCCCGCTGCGCCCCGACCCCACGAAGAAGAGCGGGTTGCGAATCCTCGCCGCGGCCCACTGCGGCGCTGCCGTCGCAATCGCAGCGGAGCAACTGGCGCTGACCCGCTTGGCCAACCCCGTCGCGTACCCGCCGCTTCCGACCGTGGATGTCGCCGCCACGGGGGGCATGATACGGGCGCCTGCTGCAGACCGCAATCGTGGTGTGGAGCGGCATGGACAGGATCTGCGGTCAATCGGCTCATTACAGGTACCGGTACGGTTGAGTAGTGTGGCCCATACGCCAGGATCTGGAAACGGGTCAACCTGGGGTACTAGGGGTTTGCGCGTGTGGCCGGGGTGCCGCCAAGTAGCGGATCGACGCCGGCGGGCCAGTCCGAACCAGGGGGAGGGAAGTGGAGCTTCGGCACTACTCGCGGGTGATGCGACGGTGGAAGTGGGTCATCGTCGCCACGGTGGTGGCGGCCGTCGGCATCGTCCTCGTCGGGCTCGAGACGCTGAGCCGGAACTACTCGGCGACGACCACGCTCGCCGTCTCTTCCCAGGACACGTCCGCCGCGCTCGGGTCGGGCAACGTGCTCTACCTCGATCGGCTGGCAAACACCTACGCCCGGCTGGCGTCGAGTCCCGCGGTGCTGGCCGGTGTGCAGCGGCGGCTGCACCTCGCCCATCCGCCGGTCGTGGCGGTGAAAGTGGATCCCGAGACCGACTTGGTCGAGATCACGGCGAGGGCTCCCAGCTCGGACGCGTCGGCCAGGATCGCGAACGCTGTCGCCGCCACCGTCATCGCCAGTCTGCAACGGATTGAGAAGGCCCAGATCGCGGCCCTCGACAAGGACCTGCAGGCGAAGGTGGTCACCGCCAGGGACGCCCTCATCGCCGAGACAGGTCAGAAGGACGACCTGGAGGCACAGTCGAGCCTCACTCCCGACGAGCAGCGGAAGCTGCTTTCGATCAAGCGAGGACATCCACGTCAGTACGGTGGCGCTGAACGCCTTGCTGGTGCAGTACGCGGCCGATCGCGCCGCCCGTTCCGCCGGCGGCGCCGGCGTGTCGATCCTGGTGCCGGCAACGCCCCCTGGTTCAGCAGGGGGACCGAGCGTGGCAGCCGCACTGGCCCTGGCCATCCTGGTCGGCGGCTTGGGGGGTGTGGCAATTGCGTTCGTGCTGGAGAACCTGCATCCGACCATGCGCGGAAGCGAGGCGATCGCGGAGGCGTCGGGGGCGCCCCTCGTCGGCTTGATCCGCACCGAGAAGAACGGCGCCACTCCTCTGTTCACGAACGGCGCGGGCGCGGTCCAGGACTTCCGGCGGCTGGCCTTCAGCGTGATGGTTACCCACAAAGACTCCGTGCCGGCGCTGCTGATCGTCAGCACCGAGCGCGGGGAGGGCAAGTCCACCGTGACGGCCAACCTGGGTCGCGCACTGGCGCTCGGGGGGCGCCGGGTGCTGATCGTCGACGCCGACCTGCACGGGCCGATCCAGCACCTGATCTTCGACGTTCCGGCGGAGCCGGGGTTGAGCGAGGTCCTCACGGGCGCCGACATCAAGACCGCCATCCGCCAGACCGCGACCGAGTCCTTGAGCCTGCTCCCGGCCGGGAGCCCGCCACCCGACCCCGGACGGCTGCTCGTGTCGTCGCAGGTCGAGTCCGTGTTGACGAGCCTCAAAGAGAAGTTCGACGTGATCCTAATCGACAGTCCCGCCTCGCTGGCGGTGGCGGATGCGCTGTTCCTGGCGCCGGTCGTGGATCATCTCCTGCTCGTTGTCCGGGAAGGCTGGGCGCGTCCCGACAGCGTCGAACGCGTGCGGGATCAGTTCTCGCACGCGGGAGTCGAGTCGGTGAGCGTCATCATCAACCGCGCCGACCTGCGCCACACCCACTACGACTATGGCCCCTCGCAATCGGGCTGGCCATCGTCGGTGATCGAGAAAAAGGTGGACATGGCCGCAAAGTGGACGGTCGGAAATCGCAGGACGCCGTGAGCTATCGCGCCCTCGATGCCCGCATGTCACCGCCGCCCGACGGCGCTGCCGCCGTGCCGGCAGACGTGACGGCGGCCTTCGCCGAATGTGCGCACCACTTCGGCCGACGGATGAGCGATCGCCGCAGCGGCTACTACGCCACCAAACGCGCCATCGACCTGGTCGTCGCGCTCACCCTATTGGTGGTGCTGCTCCCGCTGCTCGCCGTCATCGCGGTTGCGATCAAGCTCGACAGTCCCGGGCCGGTGCTGTTCGTTCAGTACCGGGTCGGCAGTCGCCGTTCGGTGCGGAACGGCCGCTCGGTCTGGACACTGTGCCTGTTCCCGTTCTACAAGTTCCGCTCGATGGCCGCCGACGCGGACCCGCGCCGGCACGAAGACCACATCCGGGCGTACGTCACCGGAACGGCCAACGCGAACGGCGCGCAGCGCTCGTTCAAGCTCACGGACGATCCTCGCGTCACCCGGGTCGGCCGTCTACTCAGGATCAGCAGCCTGGACGAGCTCCCTCAGCTGCTCAACGTGGCTCTGGGGCCACATGACACTGGTCGGGCCGCGACCGCTGCCCGTGTATGAGGTCATGCTCTACAAGGACGCCGAGTTCGCGCGGTTCGCGGCTCGCCAGGGCATCACGGGACTCTGGCAGGTGTCGGGGCGGGCGTCGGTCCCGTTCGAGGAGATGACTGCCCTCGACACGACCTACGCGCAGTCGCAGTCGCTAGGACGCGACCTCAAGATCCTCGCACGGACGCCGACGGCCGTGGTCTCGCGGCGGGGGGCGGGATGAAGGCGACGGTGGCAGTGAAGCGGCGGCCACGCCCCGCCACGGAGCTTCCCGCCCCGCCGACCGGGATCGCGATCCTCGGCTGCGGCTACTGGGGCATGAACTACGTGCGTGTGCTCAGCGAGCTCCCCGACTCGCGCGTGGCCGTCGTGTGCGACGAGCGCGCGCGCCGGCTCGACGAGGTGCGCGCGGCGCTTTCCCGACGTCCAGCTCACGACCAGCATCGAGGAGGCGCTCGACAACGCCGCGGTCGAGGCGGCCGTGATCTGCACCCAGGCCGCGACGCATCGCGAGATCGCCGGACTCGGGCGCTCGAGCTCGGCAAGCACGTGCTGGTGGAGAAGCCGCTGACCACGACCGCCGCCGAGGCCGACGAGCTGATCGAGCTCGCGGAGAAGGTCGGATCGGTGCGCTCCTGTCGGGCCACACGTTCCTCTACAACGCCGGCGTCCGCAGCGTGAAGGACGTGCATGGACGACGGGGCGCTCGGACGAGCTGTACTACGCTGTACGCGCGCCGCACGAACCTCGGGCCCTTCCGGCGCGACGTCAACGCGCTCTGGGACCTCGCACCGCACGACGTGGCGATCTTCAACTACCTGCTCGGCGAGACGCCCCGACGTGGGTCAGCGCCGTCGGCGCACGCGTCCTGCGCGAACGGCAGGGAGGACGTCGGCTTCGTCTCGCTCGGCTACCCCGGCGGGCTCATCGGCCACATCCACGTGAGCTGGGCCGACCCGCACAAGGTGCGCGAGTTCGTCGTCGTCGGCAGCGACAGCCGCATCGTCTTCAACGACCTCGACCCGATCGAGCGCGTCCGCGTGTTCGACAAGGGTGTGCGTCAAGGCCGTACCCGGCCGAGGAGCCGACCACCTTCGGCGAGTACCACGCTCCAGATCCGCGACGGCGACATCGTCGAGCCCGGCCGTCGGCCGGCAGCGGAGCCGCTGAAGCACCTCAGCGGACACTTCCTGCACTGCGTCCGCCGGGGCGACGCTCCGCTGACGACCGGAGCGCCATGCGCGCGACGTCGTGGCCGTGATGCAGGCGATCGAGGAGTCCGCTGCGCAGAACGGCGACGCCGGTCACCATCGAGCGCACTCGCCGGAGCAGTCGCACGAATGCGCGCGGCGATGAGTTGCCGATCCCGTTCGTTGACCTGGCGGTACAGCAGCGCGCCCTCTCGGACGAGCTGCAGGAGGCGTCGGATCGCTCAGATCGCGCGGACCGACTGGATCCTGGGCGCGAGGTCGAGGCGTTCGAGCAGGAGTTCGCCGCGTACTGCGAGGTCGCCCTACGCGGTCGGCGTCGACTACGGGGCTGTCGGCACTCGAGCTCGCCCTGCGGGCCTGCGGGGTCGGCCCGGGCGACGAGGTCATCACGGCGGCGAACACGTTCATCGCGACGGTGCTCGCGATCTCGCACGCCGGCGCGACGCCCGTCCTGGTCGACGTCGACCCCGACACCCACACGATCGACCCCGAGCAGGTCGAGGCAGGCGATCACCGCCGCGCACGGCGCGGTCGTGCCGGTCCACCTCTACGGGCAGCCGGCCGACATGGACGCGATCCATGGCGGTCGCCGAGCGCCACGGCCTGGTCGTCATCGAGGACGCCTGCCAGGCGCACGGCGCCCGCTACCGGGGCCGCCGGGCCGGGTCGCTGGGGACACGCCGCGGCGTTCAGCTTCTACCCGGCGAAGAACCTCGGCGGCTCGGCGACGGCGGCGCGTCGTCACCGCCGACCCCGAGGTGCACGAACCGCGCGAGTCCTGCGCAACTACGGCCAGCGCGAGAAGTACGACCACGTCTGGACGGGCTTCAACCGCCGCCTCGACACGCTCCAGGCGCCGTCCTGCGGGTGAAGCTGCGCTAGCTCGACCGCTGGAACGCCGCCCGCTGCGAAGCCGCCCAGCTCTACTGCGGGCTGCTCGCCGACGCGACGTGGTCACACCGGCGGCGCCGCCGACCGCGACTCGGTCTGGCATCTCTATGTCGTGCGGACGGCGGCCGTGACTCCCTGCAGGCCTTCCTGCGCGATCGGGGGGTCGAGACCGGCATCCACTACCCGGTTCCGATCCATCTGCAACCCGCGTTCGCGACCTCGGCTACGGCCCCGACAACTTCCCGATCTCGAACGGTTACGCCGCCGAGGTGCTGTCGCTGCCGATGTACCCCGAGCTCAGCCCGTCCAGCGTCTCCGAGGTGGCCGAGGGCGTCGCGAGCTTCGACGGCGCGGCCCCCGCCGGCAACGGACGCCTGGAACGCCTCCACGGACGTTGATCGGCACCCGGCCATCTCCCGGCGCTCCCGGCCACGGCGGCAGGCCGGCACTCTCGGCGGCAGCGCCGATCGGAATCGGACTTGGGCTGGGAGCGCTGGTGGTTGCGTCGCTGAGCATGCCGCCACGCGTCCAGGCCCTGCTGCTCCTGGCGATCACGGCCACCCTCGCGCTGTCGATCGCGGCCATGGTCGGGCTGTCGCGGCAGCTCCTGCTCGCGACGATCTTCATCGATCTGCCGCTCCAGTGGGACTTCAACATCGGCTACAACGACAGCGCCGCCCAGCTGGGGGCCTACGCCGGGTTGGACATCTCGCTGACGACGCTGGCGCTGGTCGGGCTGTACGGAATGTGGCTCGTCGACCTACTCCAGGGCCGGCGGACGACCTCGACCTACACCGCCCGGTCGGCGATCCCGATGGTGGTGTTCCTGACGATCACCGCCCTCTCGATCCTCGTCGCCGGCGATCGGCAGCTCGGCGCCGACGAGATGTTCCTGCTTCTCCAACTCCTGCTCCTGTACTGCTACCTGGTCGAGACGCTCCGCACCGAGGCCGAGTTCCGGTTCATCCTGACCTTGATCGTCGCCGGGCTGCTGCTCGAGAGCGTGCTGATCATCACGAGCGGCCTGGGGGGGCACACGCTCGCAGCCCTCGGCGTTGCCACGCACACGACGACCAGCGTCGTATCGACCCAAGCGCGCGTGACCGGGACACTAGGCGCCGCGAACAGCGCGGGAATCTATCTGAGCGCGGCGATCGTGATCGCGGCAACGCTGCTCGTCGGCCCGTTCGGCCGATGGGCCAAGCGGACGGCGGCCGTCGCCATCGCCCTGGCGCTCGTCGCCCTCGTGCTGACCTTCTCGCGCGGCGGCTGGCTCGGCCTGGTGGTGGGCCTGCTGATCCTCGGAGTCGTCGGCCTGCGGCGCGGGTTCATCCGGTCGCGCACCGTGGTGACCGTGGTGGGGGGCGCGGCGATCGTCCTCCTCCCCTTCGCCGGTCTGGTCGTCTCGCGCCTGACGGGGAGCGACGCCGGATCGGCGGCTGCCCGGCTGCCTCTGATCCAGCTCGCCCTGCACATGATCGAGGCGCACCCACTGGCAGGAGTGGGCGCGAACAACTTCGGCCTGGCCCTGCCGAGCTACGCCGCCTCACCGGACTTCGCGGGCGTCTGGCTGTACACGGTGCACAACAAGTTCCTGCTGATCGCCGCAGAGAGCGGGATCTTCGCACTGGCGGCGTTCATCTGGATGCTGATCGCCGTGACGCGCCGGTCGGTCGGCCCGATCGCCTCCGGGCACCCGCTACTCGGGCCGGCGACGCTCGGCCTGCTGGCGGCGCTGGCCGGCCAGGTCGTGCAGATGATGGTCGAGCCGTACAACGGTCGCCCGTCCCAGCAGATGCTGTGGACGATCGCCGCCCTGATCACGGCAGCGGCGCGGATCACGCGTGCCGCCCCGGCGAGCGTTGAGCCGGCCTCGCGGGCGGCGCCGCGGCCGCGGCGGAAGGTGCCGGCGTGAACCTGCGCCAGTTGGGGCAGGCTCCTGTGGCGGCCGTCCAGAGGCACAGAGACACCCAGGCCCGCGTCGTGATGCTGCTGGGCAATAACCCATACCCCCAGGACCCGCGCGTGCGCCGGGAGGCCACAGCCCTGACAGCGGCCGGGTACCGGGTCGCGGTGATCTGCCCGCGGGCCCCCGGCGAAGCGTCGCGCGAGCGGGTCGGTGAGGTCGAAGTGCACCGGTACCCGATGGTCGTAAGCGGCGGCAGCTTCCTGGGATACGTCGGTGAGTACGTGTGGGCGACCGCGGCGACGCTCGCGATCTCGCTCCAGATCCTTGTCCGGGACGGGGTGGATGTCGTGCATGCCCACAACCCGCCGGACACGTTCGTCGCGGTCGGCGCCGTACACAAGCTGCTGGGGAAGCGGTTCGTCTACGACCATCACGACCTCGCGCCGGAGCTGTACAGCGCCCGTTTCGGCGGACGCCACAACCCGGTCGTCCGGTCCGTGCTGGTGGCCCTCGAACGGGCATGCTGCCGCCTGGCCGACGCCGTGATCACTACGAACGAGTCGCACCGGAAGATTGAGGCGGAGCGGGCGGCCGTCCCACCGGAGAAGATCACCGTCGTTCGAAACGGGCCGGTGCTGGATCGTTCCCAAGCGGCGCGTGGCGACGAGGTGGTCGCCGCGCCCGTGGCAGCCGCGCCGACGATCGCGTACGGCGGCCTGATCGGCCGCCAGGACGGAGCCGACTATCTGATCCGCGCGCTCCATCGCCTCGTCTTCGACCTCGGGAGGCGTGACATCCGCTGCGTGATCGTCGGAGACGGGGATGCCCGTCCGCAGGTGCAGCGGCTCGCCATATCGCTCGGACTCGAGCCCTACATCGAGTTCACCGGCTTCCTCCCCTACGACCGCTTCCTCGAGCGGCTCGCGTCCGCCGACGTGTGCGTCGAGCCAGCGCCGTCGAACCCGTACAACGACCGCGCGACGACCATCAAGATCATGGAGTACATGGCGCTCGGCAAGCCGGTGGTGGCATTCGACCTGCCCGAGCACCGGATCTCGGCCGACGGCGCCGCCGCCTACGTCGCCGCCAACGACGAGCGGGCGATGGCCACGACGATCGCCCGCCTCCTCGACGATCCCGCGGAGTGCCGCCGCATGGGCGAGATCGGACGCCGCAGGATCGAGGGGCAGTTGGCGTGGCAGCACTCGGTGCCCAACCTGCTGACCGCCTACGACGCGCTTCTGGACCGGCGCCCGACGGAGGCCGCGAGGTGAGCGCTGACGGTCGTATCGGCGTGGTCTACATCGCCGGGATCGCGTACACCGGCTCGACGATCATCGCCCGCTCCCTCGCCGAGTGCCCCGGCGTCTTCTACGGCGGTGAGCTCCGCCAGATCTGGCAGCGCGCGATCGTCGAGGGCCGGCCCTGCCGGTGCGGGCACGAGGTGGGCGACTGCCCGGTGTGGCGCTCGGTGCTCGCGGGCCTCCCGTTCGATCCCTACGTCGAGGCCGCATGGCTCGGCGCCGCCCACGACCGGCTGATGCGCCCGCTGCCGCTCGCGCGCACCCTCGCCAGGGTCCGTGGCGGAGCGGACACCGGCCCGCTCGATCGCTACCGGGCCGCCACTGCGGAGCTCTACCGGGCGATCGGCGCAGCGACCGGGAGGCGCATCATCATCGACTCGTCGAAGTCGGCATGGTACGCGTCGCTCCTGGCATCGATCGCCGACCTCGACCTCTCGATCGTCCACGTCATCCGTGACCCGCGGGCGACCGTGTACTCCCACCTTCGCCGCAGGCGGGTCGGCCCCGTCGGGATCACGCTCCAATCGCGCCGGTGGGCCCGCTGGCACCGGGCGGCCGACCGGCTGGAGCGGCTGCCGAACGCCCGGTACGTCAGAGTGCGCTACGAGGATTTCGCCGAGGATCCGGCCTCTGTGCTGAAAAGCGTGGGCCGGGTGATCGGGCTTGCCGGCGCCGATGCGCTCGTCACGGACGGGGTGATCCGCCTCACCCCGAAGCACTTCGTGGGCGGCAACCGCTCCCGCGCAACGACCGGCGACGTCACGATCCGCCCGGATACCGAGTGGCAGGGGGCGCTGCCGTCGTGGACGAGCCGGGTCGTCGCGTTCACCACCCTGCCGACGCTCGTCCGGTCGGGCTACAGCCTCCACGTCGGCTAGCCGAGTCGAGAGCCGTGACGTCCGGCCCAGCACATCCTGCCGAGGGGGTCGACCGGTCCGATCTGTCGTCGCTGGCCCGCAGCGGCACACTCAGCGTGGCCGGCTCGATCGCCAGCGGCATCCTCAGCAGCCTGGTCGCAATCCTGGTCAGCCGCGCCTACGGGACGGGCGGGGCAGGCCAGGTGTTCGTCGCCGTCGGCCTGTTCACGATCCTCGTCACACTGTCGACGTTCGGCGCCGACACGGGGGTCATACGTGCGATCGCGCGCGCCGGGGTGCTCGAGCGCCGCTGGGCGATTCGCTCCTACATCGTGGTTGGGATCTGCCCCGCCGTCGCAGTCGCCGCAATCGCCGGAGCGCTCATCTTCGCGCTCACTCCCGAAGTCTCCCGACTCCTGGTCCACACCGGCGATCGCACGCTGGCGGTCGACTTCCTGCACATCCTGAGCCTGTTCCTCCCGGTCGCCGTGGCCACGGATGTGGTGCTCGCCGGGACCCGGGGCTTCGGGACGATGGTCCCGCTCACCATCCTCGACAGGATAGGCCAGCCGACGATGCGAGCGCTCCTGGTGTCGGCCTCGATCGGGGTGAGTTTGGGCGGGATCGCGCTCGCACTCTCGTGGAGCCTGCCGCTCGCCGTCGAGCTCGTCCTCGGCTCGGTGTGGCTCGTGGCGCTCATTCGGACGGCCGAGCGCCAGGCCCAACGGCCGGGGGCGGCCCCGCCGTTGCGCACGGTTGCCAGGGAGTTCTGGTCATTCTCGATCTTCCGCGGTGCCGCGACGTCGCTCAGCGTCCTGGTGGCATGGCTCGACGTGCTGCTGGTCGGGGCCCTCGTGTCCGGCGCCGGCGCCGGGGTATATGGGGCCGTCAGCCGCCTCATCTTCGCTGGAGCGCTGGTGCAGCGGGCGGTGATCGTAGCGATGGGGCCGCAGGTCACCGCCCTGCTCGCCCGTCACGAGCAGAATCGCGCACGGGTGCTCTATCAGACTGCCACGTCCTGGCTGGTGTTGGCATCGTTTCCGGTCTTCCTCACGGTCGCGATCTACGCCCCCACCGTGCTGCGGATCTTCGGGCCCGAGTTCGTGGTGGGCAGCACTGCGCTCGTGATCGTCGCCCTGGCATCGCTCGTGAACATGGCGACCGGGCCGGCGACGACGATTCTCGTGATGGCCGGTCGGAGCTCGTGGAACATGGGCAACGCCGCCACAGCCACGACGCTCAACGTCATCCTCAATGTCGTGCTGATCCCGCGGTTCGGGATCACGGGCGCGGCCGTGGCATGGGCCGTGACGATCCTGCTTCAAAACCTGCTTCCGGTCGCTCAGATCTGGCGATCGCTCGACCTGCATCCCTTCGGCCCCGCCACACTCACCTCGGGCACGCTGGCGCTGGTGTGCTTCGGCGTGGTGGGACTCGCGATCCGGTCGACGATCGGGGTGTCGGCGCCGGCCCTGATCGTGTCGACGATCGTCTCGACGATCGCCTACCTGACATGCGCCTGGATCCTCCGGGAAGCGCTCTGCCTCCCGCTTCTGACCTCGGCGCTGCACACGAAGCAGCGCACCGCCCTCACGTCCTAGACGAAGAACCGGTACAGGGCCGTGCCGGCCTCCTCGGTTATGGCATCCGGGACGGCCGGATCGACTAGCAGCCGCACCAGGCTGTCCAGCGCCCCGCGCATGCGAGCGCCCTCCGGCGACCCGTTCACGCCGGCCGGTGTGTGCCGGATGAAGGAGATCACCCCCTCGTGCGAGGCGAACTTGCGCTTGAACCGTGCCAGGCCGTCCTGATCCCAGTCCGTCAGCCCGAAGTCGATCCAGGAGCAGCCACTCTCCCCCGCATGCTGGATCATCCGCCAGATCAACAGGTCGTTCGGCCGGACGTCGAGCCGTGCCCGAGCGGACGCGCTGAACTTGTAGTACAGCGTGTCCTGCCAGCGCAGGAGCAGCGTGGCGGCGATCGGCTCGCCCTCGCTGCTGGCAACGAGCAGGGCGCCGTCCCCCGGCTCGATCCAGTGCCGCCATATGCTCTCGAAGAACGCAAAGGGCTGGGCCAGCATCGAGTACTTGTGCTTGCGCACCGCGAGATGGAGCTCGTAGAAGGTGCGGACGGCAGGGCGGTCGGTCCTGAGCTCGACGCTCACCCCGCCGCGCTCCGCCTTTCGGATCGCACGCCGGGACGCCTGATCGAACCCATGCCACAGAGACTCGGCGCCGGGGCGCACGTCGATCCCGTGCCACCTCGCTCGGTCGACGAGGCGGAAGCCTGGATCGGCGAGGGGATGCGGGTTTGCCCGGCACCGCATCTGGACCGGCCTGCCGCCGGCCCGCAGGTGGCTGGACAGCGCCGCCCAGTGCGCCGGCTCCACTGCGACGGGGTCGGTGAAGTCGGAGAACGGCAGGACGACGAGCCGGTCGCCGAACACATCGTGAACATGGGCGATCGGGACGCCGGCGACGGGCGCACCATCGACCACCACCACGGCGGCCTCGACGTCGAAGCCATACGTCTCGACCAGAACCTGGATCCACGCCGGAGCGACGAACGCACACGCCGGCTGCCGGCGCAGCAGATCGCTCCAGAGCGAGCTGGAGCGTGGATCGACCACCTGCACGGTCTCCGCACTCACGAATCGTCAGCCTTCTGCAGGAAGCCGATCAGCGCCCGCCCGTCGTCGCTCGCGCCGACCCCGGCCCGGGCGGTAGGCCACCGGCGCGCGAACTCGTGAAAGGCCCGTGTCCGGTCGACGTCGTCGACCAGGATCGTGCCTCGCCTCGCCAGGCTGGTCCACGCCCGCCCGAGCTCGAAGCGCACGTTGCGATCCGTATGCATGCTGTCATGGACGAAGAGGTCGAGCGCGCCCAGCTCGCCGAGCAGCCCCGGGAGGCGACGCCGGCTCGACCCCGACACGTACGTCCAGCGCGGGTGCCCGCCCCCCGGAAGCGCCGCGCGCGACTCACGCGCCAGTGACGCCTCGCGCAGCGGTGGGATGTCGATGCTCCACAGGTGGCCGAGCCCGTTGCGTTCCTGCGCCTCGAGCATGCACCGCGTGAGCACGCCCCGCCCCACGCCGGTCTCGACTGCGATCACCGGCCGCGTGTGCCGGATGATGCACCAGCCTGCGCGTGCCAGCAGCGGATCGGCGTCATCCCAGCCTCCGAACGCTCCCCGGCCCGCCGCGAGCCCCTTGCTCTCCAGCAGCGCCAGGCAGCCGTCCCACACGCCCCGGAACGCGTCCGCCTCATCGCACGGCCACGGCGCGCCGATTGCCGAGTGGAGTGACCGCAACCACTCCGGGTCGGCCTCGTACAGCTCCCGAACGAACGTCGGCTTCCTGACGGCGGCCACGCGCTCGGCGATCCGCTCCACCCCCTCGGACGGCTGGCGCAGCACCGCGGCCCCGGCCCCGGCGGCGTACCGCATCCTTCTCGGCCGTCGCGTCACCACCGACTGCGCGGCCGCGAGCGGGAGGTCCACCAGCGCCGGAACCGGATCGTCCCTCGCATACACGGCGAACTCCAGCGGTGGCCGGAACGTGCGCGCGTACTCGGCGAGCGTCAGGTCGCGACGGCGGATCGTGCCCACCGCCGCCGGAACGTCGGTGGCCATCCGCACCCAGCGCACCCCAGGGGTCGCCCGAACGGCCTGCCGGACGTCGCCGCCGAGTACCCGCCACATCAAGTACGGCGCGTCGACACCCGCCCTGGCGGCGAGCGCGTGCCAGGTCCACACCCGCGGGTTGAGGTCGAGCAGCTTGTAGCGGCCGTCGCGCATGTCGAGCTTGAACTCCACCTCCGCGATCCCCGTGTAGCCAAGCTCCATCAGCAGCCGCGAGCCCAGCTTCTCCACGGCCGGGACGTCGACCGTCTCCACGAAGCTGCTCGAACGGCCGAACTCGACCGGGTACTGCCGGACCCGGCGCGCGACGACGCTGCCGACCGGCCGGCCACGGCTGAAGACGCCGGCGAACGAGAACTGCTGCTGTCCACCCCCCGGTATCAGCTCCTGGACCAGCATCTCCGACTCCGGGCACGCCCGCACCGCAGTCCGGTACGCCAGTTCGAGGGCGGCCGGGGTATCGGCCCTCCACGCCCGCGCGACGGCGGCTCCGCGGCCCGCCGGGGTGGTCGCCGGCTTGACGACGCACGGCAGCGGACAGTCGAGCCGCTCGAGGTCAGCTCTCCTCCCGGCGGCACGCGTCCAGGGGATCGGCACTCCGGCCATGGCGGCGAACTCGTACAGGCGTCGCTTGTCCACGGCAGTGGCGATCACGTCCCACGGCTGGACGGTGAGCTTGTAGTGACGGGCCAGCCGGTCATGGTTGCGCGAGACGAGCGCGACGGTCTCGTCCTCGGTCGGATAGACGGTCCACCCTGAGAGGCCCTCCTCGCCGGCGAGCTGGCACAGGAACGCGACCCGCGCCGGCTCCTCTCCGGCCGCCCACCGGTAGCTCCCGGCCACGTGGCGCGACGTCAAGCCCAGGACGGTCATCGGCTCGTGCACCACGCGCACCTCGATCCCGCGGCGGCCGAGGCTTCGGGCGATCCCCAGGGCGTGCTTGTCGCCGCCGAGGATCAGTGCGCCGGGCCGACTCCGGCGGGTCACCGGCCCGTCCTCCGGGTCGATGCAACCCCGGATGCGAGCCGGGGTGCGAGATACCCCGTCCCGGCGACGAAGCGCATCAGCGGCCCGAACGACTTCGCCGCCGGTGCGCCGGCGAAGCACAGGCCGCTGACGGACGACTCGAACCCGGCGGTGAGCAGCGGATAGCCGCTCTCCTGGACGACGCCGGCCACCAGGTCCGGCGCCAGGAATGCGTACCGGGTGATGTCCACCTGGTATCCGGTCGCGAGCAGGAGATGATCGACCTCGAGCACGGCGCCGTCGCTCAGCTCGAGCGCCAACCCGTGGTCGCCCGGCGTCACGTCCACGACCGACCTGCCGGTCAGGATCGGGACGTCGCGAACCCGCGGCACGACCCAGGCCGACACCGCCGGTCGAAGCGAGAGGCGGGTCATCGAACTGCGCGACGCTCGCGGGAAGCGGCGGAACAGCCCGGGTGTGGAGACGATCCAGCTGATACCCGCCGGGCCGACGTCGGTCGGTGCGTAAGCCAATCCCCGGATTGCCGGCAGCCGGTGCAGCCTGGCGCTGCGGACCAGCCAGTGCACGTGCGGAGCCCGGACGACGACGGTGACCGTCGCTCCGGCCTCGTGCAGCAGCGCCGCCGACTCCAGGGCGCTCTGGCCGCCGCCGACGACCGCCACCCGGCGTCCGCGAAACGGCGAGAGGTCGTCATGGTCGCTGGCGTGCGAGACCATCGCGCGCGCGCCGCCTACATCCCCCAGCCGGCGGGCGAACGGCCCGATCCCCGCCGCCACGACGACGGTCGCTGCGGTCAGGCGGTCGCCGTCCTCGAGGGCGAGTGAGAAGCGTCCCGACGGCAGCCGCTCGACCATCCGGACGCGACGCGGATCGGAGCGCAGCCCGTTGACGTCGGCGAACCACCGCCCGTAGCGCACGAAGTCGTCGCGGCCAAGCGGGCGCGGCAGGCGGCACGCCGTGCTCGCCTCGAACGCGTCGATCGTGCAGCCCCGGCCGGGGGCGGCGATGTGCGACGCGCCCCAGGGGGAACGCAGCAGCATGCCGGCCGGCATGCTGCGCTCCCAGAACTCCATCGGCGTCCCCAGCAGGGTGGGCTCGACCCCGCGATCGCGCAGATGGGCGGCTGCAGACAGCGCGAACGGGCCCGCCCCGATGATCACCACGTCGGCATCGACGGCGCGGACGTCCGCGCCGACCGCGGCCGCCTCGGCGGAACGCTCGGTAAAGCCGGCCATGCGACCGCTCGTCACCGGGATCTGCAGGCCGGGGCCCGGACAGGACTGCGCCCCTCGTGCGCTGAGTCCGCTGGTTGAGACACCCCGCTCCCGCCTCGTTCCGCCACCCGGCGCCGCCCACTCTGCCAGCGTTTCGGTGACGAGGCATACGCCGCGTGGGAGCGGCTATACAATCCCGAGCGCGCCATCCGCAACCTCGAACGCGCATACCGAAGCGTCACCGGTCCCGGCTCGCCCGTATGACCGGTGGCGGGCGGCCCGGCGGTGGGGACGCATCGCGCCAGGCGCCCGCAGCTTTGGAGGTTCAGGTGATAGCCGCGCCGGTGGGCTGCACCGCCTCGGCCGTCGTGTGCGCCGGGCGGACGCTCGGCCAAGGATCGGGTGCCGTTTCCCTTCCCGCGCATGTGTGATCCCCACGGTTCTCCCCCCTGAGCATGTCGGCTCGGCTCCCGGTGTCCCCGGGTAGAGACGGTATGGCCGCGCGGATCGCGCGGCTATGGGGCGGCGGGCTCCCTGGCCGGTGGCGGTGCGCCTGGTACCGGCCGGGCCGGAAGGACTAGGCGTTGCGCCGTCAGGCAGAGCCGAAGCCGGGCGGCGTGGGAGCCGTCGTGGAGCGCCCGAGACCGCGTAAACCGTTACAGGCAGCGGCGACGCGCCGTTCGGCATGCCGCGTCCGGACAACCTCCCAGCGCGCCGCCGCCCTAAGTGTTACATCATGAGGAGGCGAGGTGAATGGTCCGCGCGGACCCGTCCGCGCGAAAACGCACTGTCGGCAGCCATCTTCTTCTTCGTCCTGGCGGTGGGTGCGTTCATCACGGTGACGATGAAGACGGAGTCGATCCAGACCGGGATCGGCCGGCTGGCGCTGCGGTACCGCCACAGCGGCTCGATGCTGGTGGCGATTCTGATGTCGCGCGAGACCGGTGTCCCGATCAAGCAGCTGATCGTGATGAATAAGGCCGAGCTGATCGGCGCCATCGAGCAGTCAGAGCTGGCACACGCGGGAGGGCCGGGCAGCGCGTGAACTTCCGGCGGAGCACTGCGGATACGATGTTTTGTTCTAGATATCGCCCACTATACGGTGTAGACTGGTCGGCGAGCGATGTTTACAGCACGGGATGATCGGGTAGTTACGTCGTTCGGCCCTCGTATCTTCAGGGTCGTGGCCATGGAACACCGGTTGGGTGGTTGCACATGGCGCGTACTGGATCGAGGTCGCTTCATGCCTACTGGGCGTCCTTCGCCGGCGCTGGATTTGGGATCCTGATCCCGATACTGACCGCCGCGGTGGCCGCGGTGGCGTTCTCGCTCCACCAGCAAAAGCGGTATCAGGCGTCGGCCCGCGTCGTGATCGCCCAGCAGAGCCGTGCCAACGCATCTGGCCAAGAGCCACCGGCCACCACCGCCGACACCGATAGCCAGGTCGCGATCGCACGTGCTCCGGCGGTCGCCGGGCGCGCGCTGCGGAGCCTTCATCTGCACGATCGCTCACCCCAGGATCTCGTCGATCAGACGGCTGTTACGGCTGGCGGATCGAGCGTTATGACCTTCACGGTGACTGATCGCTATCAGGCGCTGGCGACGCCGTTGGCAAACGCCTACGCGCGCCAGTTCATCCGCTACAGCCAGATGCTCGGCACCGCCTCGGTGCGAGCAGCACCACCAGGCCCGTCTGTAACGCGCTCGGACGTAACGCGACACCCATGGCACGGCGGGTTGGGCTCATCCTAGCCGTGCAGCTCCTGCTGGAGCTTTAACGGTGTCTTCCTCCGAGAGCGATTTCTTGAGCACTGTCCCGCGGTACTTGCTGAGGACTGCGATGGTCATGAACGACGGGCGGTGTCATCCCGAGACAACGGAACCGGTGGGTGCGGATGAGCGGCGGGAAGCCTGGCCTGGCGCTGGCTGCCGGTCACGCTCCAGGCCCGTATTCGAGCACCGTCTTCCCCCCACTTGTCAGCTTGATAATCGCCCACACGCTGTTGTTGGTGTAGTCACTCTCCATGAGCTGGCCGCCGGGGTCGGCGGTTGCGGTGAGCTTGTACGTGCCCTTCGGAAGCCCGGTGATGTCGATCCATTGAAGGTTGGTTCCAGCGCTGTACCTGTCGCCCCAACCCACCGAGAGACCCTCAGTCGCCGTCAGCGCTAGAGGATTGTTTGGCTTGCACCCACTCCCCGTATAATGCTTTACCTGTGGTGCTCCAGGTAGGGTGAGCCGATACTCCACGTTGTCGGAAAAGCAGAAGCCCTCCTTCGCCAGAGCGCCGACCTGAGTCCCATCGAGCTTCGTGAACGAACCGCTCTCGATGTCGGTTGTGTGCCAGTGGTTGTGGCCGTCGCCTGCGTAAAACATCGTGAGCGTCGTCGGCTGGTCGGTCACCGATCCGTCAGAGTTGAAGATGCGCTGGGTGACTGCCATCCTCGGGGTGGTCGTGTCGGGCCGTGTTCCCGTAATTGAAGCGGCCCGGCACCGACGTTCACCAGAATCGCGGTGTAGCGAAGTAGGCGGTGTCCGGGCTGCGTCGTGGTGTCGATGTAAATCCTGCTCAGTTGCGCCATGCCCATGTCCGGTAGCAGCGGGCTGGGCGTGGCATTCGCGGATGGCGCGCCAGCAGCAAACGCCAAGGCCATTAGGGTGAGGACTCCGGTGCGGCGGGCTGCGATGAGCATTGCTCTCCACCTCTCTGAGCTACTGAGTTTGCGATTCGTGCGAGTCTACTACGAGAATCATGCGGATGTCTAGTGTCCTAACAGGGATTGCGAGAGACACCCATTCGCGTCATACCCGTGCCGAGCTGAGCAGGACATGTCCCACCGTACGCGAACGACAGCAGAGCGATTATCAATACTGACTACGGTTTGTGATTTATTTTGTAGAAAACGGAGTTCGGGCGTGTTGTGCAGTGTGATACCTGCTATTAATATCGACTACTTTGTGTTATCCGACATCACTCTTGACCGGCTCGGACGCGTTGCCGGAGAGTCCCGTTACGGTGGCGAAGGTAAGCGCCCGTGCGACTGCTACGACGCCCCGCCGGCCCCGGGCCTCGACGCGTGGTCAGGGACGTCATGGCGGCAACGCCAAGGAGGCCGCCACCCACCGCCGCGCAGCCTGCCGTCCAGCGTCAGCCTTGAATGCCGGGAGCCGCCACCGCCGTTTGTGGCGGGGATGAGAGGCGCGATCCAGGCCATGTCGAAGTAGTGCTCCACTCGCGCGTGCGCATCGAGTGTGACCGACCGCGTGTGACCCTGCCCGAACACATACAACGCGGGTGCGGACTGCGGCGCTCGTCGCCAGGATGGCGATCGCCGGGTTGAGGCGGCGCCCGCTTGCGCAGTAAAGACACGTCGATGTCTATGCCGAGACGCCCGTTGCACAGGTCCCCCGATCTACAGTCGCTCCCCACTCTCCCCGTCAAACACATGCAGATGCTCAGGATCAATCTGCAGCCCAAACTTCGCCCCGATCGCCGGATGCGACCGGCCCTGGCTTCGCACCACGATTCGCTCCCCGTCGTCCAGCGTGCCGTACACGTAGCCGTCTGATCCCAGCTCTTCCACGAACTCGACGGTGGCGGTGATGGAGTTGGCCGCCGCGGCGTCGGTGATCGTCAGCCCGTCGGGACGGACGCCGGCGGTGACCGCGCCGTCGCCGCTGGGGGTGCCGAGTTCCCGGGCGACCGGCACCGTCGTGCCGCGGACATCGACGCCGTCGGCCACGCGGCGCCCGGCCAGCAGGTTCATGGCCGGGGATCCCATGAAGCCGGCGACGAACACGTTGCGCGGCCGGTCGTAGATGTCGAGCGGGCGATCGACCTGCTGCAGCACCCCGTCGTGCAGTACCGCCACCCGATCGCCCATCGTCATCGCCTCGACCTGATCGTGGGTGACATACACCGTGGTCACGCCGAGCCTGCGTTGCAGCGACGCGATCTGGGTGCGCGTCGACACCCGCAGCTTGGCGTCGAGGTTGGACAGCGGCTCGTCCATGCAGAACACCTGCGGCTCGCGCACGATCGCCCGGCCCATCGCCACCCGCTGGCGCTGGCCGCCCGAGAGCGCCCGCGGCCGCCGGTCGAGGTACGGCTCCAGTTCCAGCAGCCGGGCGGCCTCCTGCACACGCTGCTTGACCTCGGCTCGCGGCAGCCGTTTGACCCGCAGCGCGAACCCAAGGTTCTGGGCGACGGTCATGTGCGGGTAGAGCGCGTAGCTTTGGAACACCATCGCGATATCGCGTCGCTTGGGAGCCACGTCGGTCACGTCGCGGTCGCCGATGAAGATCTTGCCGCCGTCCACCGTTTCCAGCCCCGCGAGCATTCGCAGCGCGGTCGACTTGCCGGATCCGCTCGGCCCGACCAGCACGCACAGCTCGCCGTCGCCGATTTCGAGGGACAGGCGGTCGACCGCCGGCCGCTGGCCGGCGACGTACACCCGAGAGGCGTATTCGAAGCGGACGGTCGCCATCAGCGGCCGATCCCCGCCGTCAGGCCGTTGACCAGGAACCGCTGGAAGATCAGAAAGACGATGATCGCCGGGATCGCCGAGAGCAGCGACCCGGCCATCAGCACCGGGATGTCGGTGGTGCGACCGGCCGCCAGCGCTCCCAAGCCGACGGTGATCGTGCGATCGGACTGGTTTTGGAGGAACAGCAGACCGATCAGCAGGTCGTCCCAGATCTGGATGAACTGCAGCACGAAGACCGTGGCCAACGCGGGGATCGAGAGCGGCAGCGCCAGCCGCACGAAGATCATCGGGTACGACAGGCCGTCCATCACCCCGGCTTCGATCAGCTCGTCGGGCAGGCTGCGGTAGTACACCGTCATCAGGAACGTCGCAAACGGCGTGCCGATGGCCGCATACATCAGCACCGCTCCCCAGTAGGAGGTGAGCAGGTGCCACTGGGCGATGTCCACGTAGGCGGGGATCACGATCGACTGCACCGGGATCAGGATCGCCGCGATGATGGCGGCGAAGACCACGCCGGCGCCGGGGAACCGCAGCTTGGCGAACGCAAACCCGGCCATGGTCGAGCACACCAGGATGATCGCGATCGAGAGCAGGCACACGATCGTCGAGTTCTTCATCTGCTGGCCCCAGGGCAGGGCGGAGCCCAGCGCTCGCCAGCTGTCCAGCGAGTGTCCGCCCCCTCCGATGAAGGCCGACTGGCTCTTGAACGAGTTGTCGATCATGAACCAAAACGGATAGAGCATCACGATCGCGATCACGATCATCAGCAGGAGCAGCAGTCCGCTGCGCAGCGGCCGCCGGGCTTTGCGCGGCGCCGTCACCTGCGGCGGGAGGGTCTCGGCGGATGCTGAGACGGCGCTCACTCTTTTGTCCTCAGCAGCAGCACCTGGGCGAGACCGACGCTCGCCATGATCGCAAACAGGATCACGCCGAGCATCGCTCCCGGTGCCGAACCGGCCGGTCTCAAACGCGGTCTCGTAGACAAAGAACTCGAGGGTCGTGCTGCCGTAGCCGGGGCCGCCGCTGGTCATCACGAAGATCAGGCTAAAGAGGGCGGTGAACGCGCTGATCAGCGTCATCATCAGGGCAAACTGAATGAACCGCTTCAGCTGGGGCGCGGTGATCCAGCGAAACGTCTGCCAGCCACTGGCGCCGTCCACGCGCGACGCTTCGGCCAGGTTGTGGTCGAGCGTGGCCATCCCGGTCAGAAAGATGATGGTGTTGGTGCCGATCATCGAAAACACGAAGGTGAGCGCCACCGCCAGCAGCGCGGTGCGCTCGCCGGCCAGGAAGTCGGTCGAGATGAAGCCGAGTCCGACCGTCGAGAGCAGCGAGTTGAGTTGGCCCTGGGCGGCGAAGAACCGCTCGGCCACCATCCCGATCACCACCCACGAGATCGCGGTGGGCAGGAAGTAGGCCGATCGGAACGTCTGCCAGCCGAACACGCGCGTGTCCAGCAGGAACGCGATGCCGAGCGGAATTCCCAGCGCCAGCGGGATCGACAAGAGCAGCAGGCCGTTGTTTTCGATCACCCGCCAGAAGGCGGGGTCGTGCAGCTCGTGCGTGTACGTCGAGGGGCCGATCCACTTGGCCGTGATGCCGTCCCAGTCGGTCATCGAGTAGTAGAACGCCTGGAGCATCGGCCAGCCCAAAAGCACGGCCACCAGCGCGAAGGCCGGCAGGCTCATCACCAACCCGACCAACCCGCGGCGGCGCTGCAGGCCGGTACGCCGCGGCCGTGTCGGCGCGGGCGGCAGGTCGGTGGATGCGGAGAGTGTCTGTGAACTCATGCGGAGAACATCATCGATCAAAACGACTGGGCCCGCGCTCCAACTTGCCAGGAGCACGGGCCCAGCCGGTCAGCGGTTACTTATAGGTCGAGCCCTTCTGGTCTGCCGGGAGCTGGCTCCAGGTGCTCTGCATCTGGTTCAGCCCGTCCGACACCGAGGTCTTGCCCGCCAGCATGCTGGGCAGGAACTTGTTGCCGGTGTTGACGACGTCACCCTGGGTGACGTTGTCGAGCATCGGGTAGCGGGTGAATCCGTGCTTGGCGGCGAAGTCCAGCATCTGCTGGTTCACCGGGTTGGTCGTGGTCGACCCGTTGACGTCAGGAATCAGCCCGGCGGCGTTGACCGCCTTGACCCCTGCCGGCGTCGCGAGGAACGCCAGGAAGTCGGCGGCCTGCTGCTGATGCGGCGAGTAGTTCATGATCGAGAAGCCGTCGCCGGGATACTCCACCACGCCCTTGATCGGCGAGTTCGAGAACGGCGGCACGAACGCGGCCACGTTCTTGCCCATCGAGTCGGTGAACTTCTGGGTGTCCCAGGTGCCGTCGACGATCATCGCGGCCTTGCCCGAGGTGAACTGGTCGATGTTGTTGGTGGTGGTCAGGATGTCGCTGTTGGTGCAGCCGCTCGTCTGCGAGGGCCGCCCACTTGCTGTACTGGGCGTTGTTGGTGGCCGAGTTCCAGGGGATCGAGCCGTCATAGATGCCCTTCCACTGGCTCAGCGGGTACTGGCCGATCATCAGGTAGCTGGCGTCGTACCAGGGGTAGAACTCGGTGCCCAGTGACTGGCCGCCGTTGCCGTAGACGATGGGTGTGTACCCGGCCGCCTTCAGCTTGGTGCAAGCCGCGGTGAGCTCGTTCCAGTCGGTGGGTACGGAGGCCACTCCGGCCTTGTGGAAGGCGGCCTTGTCGTAGAAGCCGATGTAGAACTGATCCTCCAGCGGCATCACGTACGGGTCGCCGGACTTCGTGAGTCCGCTCGACATCCACTCCAGGCCCTTCATCTTGTCGAGGGACGCCTGGGGTACGAGCCCGGTGAGCTTGGACAGGTAGCTGGTGTCCTGCAACGTGAACAGCCCGGTCCACTGGACGGCGATGTCCGGGCCGGTGTGTGAGATCGCGGCCGCCTTCAGCAGCGCGAAGTAGTTGTCAGCCGGCTGGCTGACGAGGTTGATGGTGACGTTGGGGTGCAGCTTCTCGTACGCCGCCACCAGGTTCTTGGTGGCCACCGCGTTCTGCTCGGTGCCGTAGTTGTGCCAGAGCGTGAGCGTGACCGGGGCCGTGCTGCTACTCCCCCCACCACCGCTCGAGCTCGCTCGACGAGCTTGACCCGCCGCAGCCGGCGAGCGCGACCGAAGCCACGACCACCGCCAATAGAAACCCTATCCTGCGCATCGCTCTCCTCCTTGGTTGTCCGTGGTCATGGAACCCATCTGCCAATTTCATGATCTGCCGATCACCGGCTCGACCAGTCCGCGCGTCTGCCGGCAGCGCCTGGAGAAAATCAAAGTCACAGCCGAGGTCGGCCTGGGTGACGTGCTCCTGGTAGAGCGCCGGCCAGCCCCGCAGGTGGGTGCGGGCGGGCGGCTGCCAGCGCGCCTCACGCTCGGCCAGCTCGTCGGCCGATACCTCGAGGTCGAGCGTGCCCGGCATCCACGTCGAGCGCGACCTGATCGCCGTCTCGCACCAGCGCGAGCGGGCCGCCGATCGCCGCCTCGGGGGTCACGTGCAGCACGCAGGTGCCAAAGGCCGTGCCGCTCATTCGCCCATCGGTCACCCGCACCATGTCGTCGACGCCGGCTGCCGCGAGTCGCGCCGGCACGGGCACGTGCCCCCACTCGGGCATGCCCGGCACACCCACCGGGCCGGCGCCGCCGAGTACCAGCACGCTGTCGCGCGTGACCTCGAGCTCGCGGGTCGTCGATGCGCTCGCGCATCTCGTCGTAGGACGAGAACACCACGGCAGGGCCGCGGTGGCGAAAGAGCCGTGGCGAGGCGGCCGAGGTTTTGAGCAGCCCGCCGTCGGGGGCCAGTGAGCCGCGCACGACCGCAAAGGCGCCGTCGTCGGCAAGCGCCTGGCCGACTGGACGGATGGCGGCGCCCGAGACGGTCACGCCCTCGCTCTCCTCGGCCCAGCTTCGGCCCGATCCGGTGACCGCGTCCAGCTCGAACACCTCGGACAGTTCGGCGACCAGCGCCGGCACGCCTCCGGCGGCGAAGAACTCCTGCATCAACAGTTCGCCGGACGGCTCGACGTTGACGACCACCGGCACCGCCCGGCTGAGGCGTCCGATATCGCTGAGCGTGCAGCGGGCGGCCGGCACGGCCGGCGATCGCCAGCAGGTGCAAGACGACGTTGGTGGAACCGCCGGCGGCGTTCAGCCCCCGCACCGCGTTTCGGAAGGCGGCGTCGGTGAGCACGTCCGAGGGCCGCACCTGGTCGCGCACCATCTCGACGATGCGCATGCCGGTGGCATGCGCGGTCACCGCGCGGGCGGGGTCGGTCGCCGGGATGGCGGCTGCCACCGGGCAGCATCATGCCCAGAAGCTCGGTCACGATGGCCATGCTGGAGGCGGTGCCCATGGTGTTGCACGAACCCTGGCCGCAGACCAGGCAGCCCTCGAACTCGTGCCAGTCGGCGTCGTTCATGGCGCCCGATCGGTGTGCGTCGAAGGCTCGCCACAGATCGGTGCCGGTACCCACCCGGCGGCCGTGGAAGCTCGACACCGGTCGCGGGCCGGCGGTCACAACCAGCGCCGGCAGGTCGGCGCTGACTGCGCCCATGATCGCGCTTGGCACCGACTTGTCGCAGTTGGCCAGTAGCACGACGCCGTCCAGCGGGTAGGCGCGCAGGTACTCCTCGACTTCCATCGCGACGAGGTTTCGGTAGAGCATCGCGGTGGGCTTCATCAGATCCTCGCCGAGGCTCATCACCGGAAACTCCATCGGTACTCCGCCCGCTTCGCGGATGCCCCTGGCGACGTCGGCGGCGAGCGCGTTCAGCGGCAGGTTGCACGGGTTGAGGTCGGACGCGGAGTTGGCGATCCCGATCACGGGACGGGCGCCGTCGGTACCCGGATCGACGCCGGAGTTCCGCGCAGCCACGCGGTGGATCACCGCGACCTCGTCGTCACCCGAGAACCAGCGGCTGGAGCGCAGGGGAGCCATCAGGGCCGCGGTACCCCCAAGCCCTTCGGCGCCGGGGAGCGACTGGATCACGGGCTCGCCGTCGCGGCGGGCCGCCCACTCGAGGGCGATCTGGGCGCGGCGCACCTTCTCGCGCGCGATCGCAATCGCGTCGGCTTCGATGTGTCCTCCCGACGGATACAGCGGCCGCGAGTTGCGCAGCCCGAACTTGGCGTACAGCGGTGATGTGGTGACCGCGAGATCGGCCAGCTGCTCGCCGCGAACGATGCCGCCGAGTGCATCGGGCGCCTCGACGTACAGGTCGAGCGGCAGGTCGCACACCGCCCGCATGTGGGCGAGCTCGTCGAGCGACAGGTCGGTCGGGAGGTTGACGGTGTCGGCGCCGAGTTCGGCCAGCACCGCGAGCGTCGCCGGGTTGGAGGGGGCCAGCATGACCGACACCTTCCACACGACGTCGGCGGGGATCTCCCCGTCGGCCTGGGCCTTCACCAGCGTCACCAGAAGCCCCAGGTCGGCCACCAGAAATCCTCGGATGCCGCACTCGGCCGCGCGCAGCACATCCTCGACGGCGTAGGTGAGCTGACGCAGGCCGCGCACGCCGCCGGCGACCGCGCCGCCGTCGGCTGCCCGCGACATCGCGTACGTCCCCCATTCCTCGCGCGGGCCGATGAAGAGCGACACCTCGAGGCCGGCGTCGGCGCCCAGCTGCGCCATCTCGTGCAGCTCGGCGTCGCGACTGCAGCATCGCGCCGGAGCCCTGCGAGACGCGGTTGACGGTGACATCGCGGCGGGTCGCCTCGTCGATCACCGCGGCCAGCACCGCCGGGCCCTCGACCGAGGGGATTTCCACCCGGAAGTGGGCGCCGTCGGGGAACCGCTTGGCACTCTCTTCGGGGAGTCGCTCGCGGGGCAGGCCGGCGTCGGCGAGCAGCTTGACGGCCTTCACCTACCCCACCCCCAGCACTGCGGGCCGGGGCAGCTGCCCGTGCTCTGCCACCATCGGCCAGCTGCCGGTGGTGGTGACCAGCTCACACGCGTCGGCGCCCACCAGGTAGGTGTCCTCATCCTTGGCTCCTCCCGGCAGGCTCGGATTCCACGCCATCGCCACGCCGGCGTCGATCGGCTCGTTCCACCACGGGCTGGTGGACTGGCATGGGGCGATCTCAAACTCCCGCTGGCCGTAGCCGATCGGGCCGCCCTGGTAGTGCGCTCGCCACTCGCCCTCGGCACCGGCCGTCGCGGTAGCCGGCGTCGAGCGCCGTGAGGGCGTCGCCGAACCGCGCCCCGGGACGGCACTCGGCCGAGCACGCCGCGGTGGATCGCGCGACAGGCGGCGAGGCCGCGCTCCAGCGTCGGGTCGAGCGCCTTCGCGGCGTGGCGGGTGAGCGCCACGTGCAGCCCGTCGCGGCGCGCGACCAGCACCGCCATCACCACGCGCTGCGGCCGGCTGCCGTTGGCGACCGGGTGGCGAAAGCTCTCGAGCCGCTCGTCTCCGCCGACCAGGAGGCACGGAGCGTCGGCCCCGGTCTGCTCGGTGTGGGCGACCACCCTGGCGGCGATCTCACGGTCGGTCTCGCCGGGCCGCCAGTCGCGCAGGGCGGTTTCGACCGCCGCGGCGGCGTCGCGACCGAGGTCGCGCAGATCGTCGCGCTCCGCCTCGGACAGCGGCAGCCTGACGCGCTGCAGCTCGTGATCGAGATCGCGCCCAAACGCCGGATGGCCGTCGCTGCCAAGCTCGTCGGAGGTCGGCGTCGAGCGCCTCGCCGGCGGCGACCGCGAATGCGTCGGCGTCCCACCATGGCACCGCCACCAATTCCATCCCCGCCGGAAGCAGCTCGGCGGCGATCCGCGGGGCCTCGACCTCGGTGGTGATCACCGTGCAGGTCGACATCGAGATCGCGATCCACACCGTATCGATCGGCGCGCCGCGATCGATCGGAGGGTTGATCCCGCCGGTCGCCCAGGCAACCGGCCCCGGCCGGGTGAGCACCACCCCGGGCACGCCGGTCTGTTCGATCACCGAGCGCACGCGCTCGATCGCGCTCTCGCGACGACGCTGACGGCGGGGCATTGACGGCTGGGATGGGCGAGGGAGTAACGTTCGGCATGGACGAACACGGTCCGGCAGTTCCGTGTTACCCAATCAGACACTCGCCCGTGTGTCAACGTCGCAGGCGTCTCAACGCCGTAGAACCATCACCGTACGCCCCTCAACCGAAGCCCCGGCCGACCGCTATCTGGTCGGCAGCGTCGCCCGTGCCATGCGCCTGGTCGGGATGGTCGCGGACTCGCCGGACGGCCTCTCGCTGTCGGAGATCGCCCGTCGCCTGGGCATGTCCAAGAGCGCGGTGCACGCGCTCGCGCGGACGCTGGTGGCGGGGGGATATCTGCGCACGATCGAGCCCGGACCCCGCTATGTACCTGGCATTGAGCTCGTCCGGCTGGGCGAGGCCGCGCGCCAGTCGATCCAGCTCGTGGGGGTGTGCCGGCCGGAGTTGATCGAGCTCAGCCGCGTGACCGGGCTCACCACCCGCGCGGCGATCGCCGAGGACGGATACCCGGTGTTCATCGACCGGATCGACGCGCCCGGGATGGTGCGCTTCCACACGCCGCTGGGGGTACGTGAGCTACCTCACACCAGCGCCGCGGGCAAGGCGATCCTGGCCGCGCTGCCCGCGGATCTGACCGAGCGGATCGCCGCCGACACCGGTT
>CAWHWC010000005.1:0-702910 GCA_963832955.1 uncultured Actinomycetes bacterium
TCGGCCGCGCCGGGGCTCGCCGGCGGTGCGCTGCTCGGCGTCGCGAACCCGAAGGCCTGGGTCGCGATTGCCGCCGTCTTCGCGAGCGCCCGCCTTGCCGGCGGGGCTGCGCTCGACGCGGCGGCCAAGACCGCCGTCCTGACCGTGATGATCGTCTTCATCAACAGCACCTGGCTCGCCGCCGGCGCATCGCTGGCGCCGCTCCTGCGCGATCCACGTCGTGCCCGCCGGATCAACGCCGCCCTGGCCGCCGTGCTGGTCGTTGCCGCCGCGCTCACCGTCATCCGGCCGTGACGGCGCCAGGTTCGGTAATCGGTTGACTTGGGCATCCTTATCCTGTAAATCACTACGTTGAAGCGGGGCCTGTGGGACGAACGGCCCCGGAGGGGGAAGGCAATGCGGAGGCTCGGGCAGGCGCTCGTACTGCTCGTCATGGCGATCTGCGCGGCAGGCGCGACCGGCTTTGTCGTACTCGCGGTGCAGTACCACCGGTTCTCGGCCGACATCAAGCGGTCGGAGGCGCCCCTGCCGGCGACCATCCGCGCGTCGCTCCCGCCGTCGAAGGGCACCCTCGACGCGCCGCAGGTGACGCTCGTGCAAGGATCCGGCGGCCTGGCGTCGGGCGGCCTCGTGCTGTTTCGGACGGTGCCCGGCGAGGGCACGGCGGCGTTCCTGTCGGTCCCGCCGAGCACGATTCTGGACGGCGTCCGGGTGAGCCGGCGGTCGATACCGAGTCTGGTTCACGTCCTGCGGACAGCGCTCGGGATCCAGGTCTCGCACGTTGCTGTCATCAACCTCGGGAACGTCTCGCGCCTCGTCGACGGGATCGGCGGGATCAGCCTCCGCAACCCGGCGGAGGTGGAGCTTCCCGTCTCGCCCTCGCGCGCATGGAAATTCCCCGCCGGCACGCTTCGCCTGAACGGGCCGCATGCCGCCGTCTACCTGCGCCAGGGCGCTCCGGGCAGCGACCAGCGCGACCGGGCCGAGCGGCGTGTGCTGCGCGCGATCGTGGGCCACGCGCTCGAGCCGACGAGTGTCAGCGATCTCCAGGCGACCGGTACCGCTGTCGCCCACTCGGCCGTCACCGACCTCACTGACGCGGACGTGCTCGGCCTCGTGTGGGACCGGCTCCAGAGCCGGCACGTCGTGCAGTGCACGCTGCCCGAGAACACGCCGGCGGAGTCCGGCGTCGGCCCGGGCATCGTCGCCGGATTCCTCGCGCCGGACGCGTCGGCCCAGGCGGCCGGATGCAGCGCGACGGCCATCGCTGCGACCCCCTACCTGCCGCCGAAGGCCATCGTCGTGATCGTGCAGCGCTACGGGGCGTCCGTCTTTGTCTTCGTCGCCGCGGCGGCCGTTCTGATGGCGATCGCGATGGCGGCGCTCTTCGTACGGATGAGGGTGCGCGCCCCGGCTCCGGGCGGCCCACCCCGGCGGCCGATCCCCGCGCGCGCCGGCGCGCGGATCTCCGGCGTGGCCGGCGCCGGGATGCGCCGCTCCGAGGCGCTGACAACCCGTGCGGCGCGCGCGGGCGGCTCGCTTGTGGAGTGGGGCCGGTCCACCGTTCCGCGGATCTCCCCGCCCCGCATCCGCCCGCCCCACCGCGACTCGGGGGCGCTCGTGCTGCCCGTCGGGGCGCTCGGGTTCCGGGCGCGGGTGCGGCGGTTCGCCTACACGCACCAGGATGCCGTCTGGGTCGCGCTCTTGGGCGCGTTCATCGCGATCGCAATCGCGATCGTGCTCATCGCCGCCTGAGCTCTGTGATAGACGTCCCGGCGATGGCGACCGGGCAGACCAGCGAGGCGCGAGCCGCGGCGTTCGAGCGGTTCAGCGCCCTCATGTGGGGCCTCGCCGGCACGCAGTGCCTGTACGTGGTGGCGAAGCTTCGCGTGGCGGACGCGCTCGTGGGCGGGCCGCGCCAGATCGCGGAGGTGGCCCGCGAGGTGGGGGCCGACCCCGACGCGCTCGAGCGCATCCTCCGGGCGCTCGTGGCGATGGGCGTCTTCACACAGCCGGAGCCCGGGGTCGTGGGCCTCACCGACGTCGGTGAGCTGCTCGTCGAGGGGCCGGGCTCGACTCGCCACAACGCGATCTTCTTCGGCGACCTGACCTACCGGACGTGGGGCGGGGCGCTCCAGTCGGCCCGGACCGGCCGCCCGGCGTTCGACGAGCTCTTCGGGGCGCCGTTCTTCGACTACCTCGCAGAGCATCCCGACGACGCCGAGACGTTCAACCGGGCGATGGAGGGCGGGGCGGCGGCGCGGCTCCCGCCGCTCCTCGAGCGCGACTGGCGCGACGTGGGGACCGTCGTCGACGTGGGCGGAGGGAACGGCGCGGTGCTGCGCGTGCTGCTCGAGGTCAACGACCATCTGCGCGGGATCGTCTTCGACCTCCCGAGCGTCGCCCGCTCGGCCCAGCGTGAGATCGAGGAGGACGGCCTCGCCGAGCGGTGCACGGCGGTTGGCGGGAGCTTCTTCGACGAGGCGCCTGCCGGCGGCGACGTCTACCTGCTGGCCCAGATCCTCCACGACTGGGCAGATGACGATGCCGTGCGAATCCTCCGGCGCATTCGCGAGGCGATGCGCGACGACGCGCTCTTGCTCGTGCTCGAGCTCATCGTGCCCGAGGACGACCGGCCGCATCCGTCGAAGCTGGTCGACCTCCAGATGCTCGTCCTGCTCGGCGGCCGGGAGCGGACGCGAACGCAGTGGGCGGACCTCCTCCGGCGCGGCGGGTTCGAGCTGGCGGATGTCACCGACGGAGTGCGCGCGAGCGTGATCGAGGCCCGGCCGATCATCTAGACGGCCGGGCCTCGACGACGCCCGGCTCAGTGCTCTCGCTCGAGCGGCTTCTCGGGGAGGAAGCAGACCGCGAGCAGGGCGAGCATCGCGAGCGGGGCCGCGACGACGAAGACGCTTCGCGCGCCGTCCACGACGCCGCTCCCGGCCTGAGCCGCGAAGACCGCGCCGAGCACGGCCGCGCCGACCGCACCGCCCAGCGCCCGGAAGAACCCGGTGACGGCGGTCGCGATCCCGAGCTCGCGCCGGTCGACACTGTTGTGCACGGCGACGATCAGGACCTGCGTCACCATTCCGAAGCCGAGGCCGAACACGGCCAGCCCGACCCCTGTCGCGAGCTGCGACTGCTCGCCGGCCAGGGCGGCGAGGAGCACGAGGCCCGCTGCCATGCCCGCCAGGCCTGCGATCGGGAAGCGCTTGTAGCGCCCGGTCCGGGAGATGCTGCGGCCGGAGAGCGTCGTCGAGACGGTGATCCCGAGCATGGCCGGGGCGAGCAGGAGGCCGGCCTCGGTGGGGCTGGCGCCCGTCGCCCGCTCGAGGAACACCGGGACGAACACGGTCACGGCGAAGAGCGCGGCCGTGCCGAGGAAGAGCGCTGCGCTCGCGACCGCGACGACGCGTGTACGAAGGAGATGGAACGGGACGATGGGATCGGGCGTGCGCCGCTCGTGCGCGACGAGCGCGCCGGCCAGCACGGCCGCCGCCGCGGCGAGCCCCGCGATCTCGGCCGAGCTCCACGCGTAGCGCTGGCCGCCCCAGATGCAGACCAGCATGAACGCCGCCGTCGCGCCCGCGAGGAGCGCGGCTCCGCCGGCGTCGAGCGGGCCTCCGGCACGGCCTGGCACCCGCTCCGGCAGGCGCAGGGTGAGCCCGGCCAGGGCCAGCGCGCCGACCGGCAGGTTCACGAAGAACACCCACCGCCAGCCGGCGTGCTGCACGAGGACGCCGCCCAGCAGCGGACCGACGATCGTCGCGACGGCGAAGGTGGCGGCGATGTACCCCTGGTAGCGCCCGCGCTCGCGCGGGGCGACGAGGTCGCCGACCGCCGCCATGGCGAGGGTCATGAGCCCGCCGGCGGCGGCGCCCTGCACGGCGCGCAGGAGCGCCAGCTGCGGGATGTCCTGGGCGGCGCCGCACAGCGCCGAGGAGGCGACGAAGACGGTGAGCGCGACCTGGAGCAGGCGGCGGTGGCCGTGGCGGTCGCCGAGCTTGCCCCAGAGCGGCGTGGTCGCGGCGGCCGCGACGACGTAGGCCGTAACCACCCACGAGAGGTCGGTCAGGCTGCCGAGGTCGGAGGCGATCACCGGCAGGGCGGTGGCGAGGATGGTCTGGTCGAGCACGGCGGGCAGCATCGCGAGCACGATCGCGGCGAACGGGATCCCGACCGCCGTCGCCCGGGATTCGAGTGTGGTCGATTGGGTCATGATTCATAGTGTTACACAAATATTCGTGTGACTCAAATCTTGTATGGAGACGCGGTATGCTGCGGGCATGGAGACACAGGGGCTGCGCGAGCGAAAGAAAGAGCACACCCGCGGGCTGATCGCCGAGACCGCCCGGCGGCTCTTCGCGGAGCGCGGCTTCGAGCGGGTCACCGTGGCCGAGATCGCCCGCGCCGCGGACGTCTCGCAGCAGACGGTCTTCAACTACTTCCCGCGCAAGGAGGACCTCGTCTACTGGCGGCTCGAGTCGTTCGAGGACGAGCTGCTCTCCACCGTCCGCGAGCGTGCGCCGGGGGAGTCGGTGCTGGCGGCGTTCGCGCGCATCCTCCTCGTCCAGCGCGGGCTCCTGGCACGCGACGACCCCGAGGCACGCGAGCGGCTCACGGCGGTCACCCGGATGATCGTTGCGAGCCCGGCCCTCCTGGCGCGCGAGCGCGAGGTGTTCGCCGCCTACACGGCGTCGCTGGCCGCGCTGATCGCCTCGGAGCCCGGGGCCGGGAGCGACGTCGAGGCCTGGGTCGCGGCCAACGCCATGATCGGCGCGCACCGTGCGCTCGTGGATCACGCCCGGCGGCGGATCGTCGAGGGCGCCGATCCGAAGACCGTCGCCCGCGAGGTGCGCGCCCGCGGCAAGGCGGCCCTCGCCCTCCTCGAGCGCGGCCTCGGCGCCTATGCCGTGGCCCGCTAGCGGGCCACCAGCTCGGCCACGTCGGCCGCCGCTCCCGACACGGCGTCGTCCACGCCTGCCTGGCCGGTGACGGTGGCGTGCACCGCCTCGCCGATCCTGCGGATCGCCTCTTCGGCGTTGGGCCCGCTGATGAGCGGCCGGGCCCGCTGGTGGATGGCGTCCACCGCCTCGTAGTAGTCGCGGCCGTACCCGCGCTCCCAGACGCGCGGGTTGGTCATCGTGCTCGTCCGCACCGGCGAGCCGCCGCGGCTGACGCGCTCGGCGTTCGCCGCCTTCGACGCGATCCAGCGGATGAACGTCCACGCCTCGTCGACCTGGGAGGCCGCCGCGGGGATCGCCCAGTACCAGACGCCGAGGATCCCGGCTCCGCCCGGCACCGGCGCGAGCCCGAACTTCCCGGCGAGCTCCCCCGCGGGCCCGTTGGGGTCGTTCAGCACCGGCACCCACCAGTGGCAGTTGATCATCTGGGCGGCGCGCCCGTCGGCCAGCGCCGCGATCGAGTCCTCGAAGGTCCAGCTCTGGGTGCCCGGCGGGGCCGACGACCGGTACACGTCGGCGTACGCCTCGAGGGCCGCGCGCGCCTCGGGCGAGTCGAGGACGACCCGCTCGGCCCCGTCCTGGACGGCGCCGCCGGCCGCGAACAGGTAGTTCGCGTACTCCTCGGCTGCGTTGTAGTCGGGCTTGGGCTGCATGGCGATGCCCGCCCGGTCGGCGGTGGTGAGGGCCGCGGCGTTCCCGGCCAGCTCCGCGAGGCTCCGTGGTGGACGCAGGCCCGCCCGCGCGTAGAGATCGGTGCGGTAGATGAGGCCGAATGACCACGTGTAGAACGGGACGCCCCACGTCTGCCCGTCGAGGACGGCGGCGTCGCGGAGGGCGGGCGCGAAGTCGTCCCATTCGAGCTCGGGCGTCTCGGCCAGCAGGTCGTCGATCGGCCGCAGAAGGCCGCCCCTGGCGAAGTCGGACGTCCAGGGGTTGTCGAAGATGACGACGCCGTTCGGCGGCCCCGGGTCGTGGATCGACCCCAGGATGAGATCGAGCATGAAGTCGTAGTGCATGATCTCGGTGCGCACCGAGATGCCGGCGTGCTCGCGCTCGAATTCGCGTGCGAGCGCGGCGACCAGATGGCTGTCGGGGATCTCCTCCATCACGATCCGGAGGGCCGCGCGGGGGTCAGCGGCCACCGCCGACAACCTTTCTCCGGGGCCTTGCATGTACGTACAACATGACGGTATGTTCTTCGGCCATACGGACGAGCCTATCGAAGCCGGACACTCCGTGCAGAGAGCAGCTCTTACCAGAGAGGGAGGAACCGCACATGTCCGAAACCCCCGCGGCCGGATCCCCGATGGGCTCGGCCAGAGGCCCGCACGTCGCGGCCGACACGGGCCTTCAGGCAGCAGCGCTCCGCCTGCCCGGCGTGCTGATGCAGAGCATCACGACGGTCGCGCCCGCGATCGGGATGTTCTTCACGATCCAGTTCATCGCGAGCTATGCGGGCATCGTGGCCCCGCTGGGCTATCTGCTCGCCTTCCTCATCGTCCTCATGCTGGCCGCGTCGGTCTCGCAGCTCGCGAAGCACCTGCCGAACGCCGGCGGGTACTACACCTACATCAGCCACACTCTGCACCCCCGGCTGGGCTGGATCTCCGGGTGGATCATGTTCCTCTACATGCCGGTCGCGCCCTTCACGTCGCCGGTGTTCCTGTCGTTCCTGCTCCGTGACGAGCTGAAGGCGTCGAACCTCGGCTGGGACATCCCCTGGTGGCTGATCTTCATCCTGCTCGAGGGAATGGTCGTCCTCCTCATGTACCGCGGCATCCAGATCTCGGCCCAGGCGCTCCTGGTCTTCGGCCTCGCCGAGATCGTGATCGTCGGCGCGCTCGGCCTGTGGGGCTTCTTCGACACCGGCCCGGGCGGCTTCAACTTCAGCTCCTACAACCCGGGCAACACGACCTCGCACAACCTCTTCTTCGCCGTCGTGTTCTCGGTGTTCGCGCTCACCGGCTGGGAGGCCGCAGCGCCGATCGCGGAGGAGGCGGAGGATCCGAAGAGGACCGTGCCGCGGGCCCTGATCTACTCGGTCGTGATCATGGGCGCGTTCTTCGCCATCTGCTCGTGGGGGCTCATCCTCGGCTGGGGTACCGCCGACGTCAACAATCTCGTCGGCTCGACGGAGCTGATCCCGTTCACGCTGGCCAAGCAGTACTGGGGCCCGCTGTGGTGGCTCGCGATGTTCGCACTCATCAACTCGGCGATCGCGGTGTCGATCGCCACGATGAACGCCTCGACCCGGATGTGGTTCGCGATGGCCCGCTCGGGCTCGCTGCCGTCGGCGCTTCAGAAGCTGCACCCGACGCACCGCACGCCGGTGAACGCGATCATGCTCCAGGCTGTGATCACGTTCGGCTTCGGCATCGTGCTGGGTTGGAAGTGGGGCGGCGCGACGCTGTTCTTCATCTCGGGGCTCCTGTTCACGCTGTGCGCGTCGTGGATCTACATCTTCGGGAACGTCGGCGTGCTCCGGTACTACCTGACGGAGCGCCGGTCCGAGCTGAATCCACTGCTGCACATCGTGTTCCCGGTGGTCTCGTCGGTGATCCTCGTCTACATCTGCATCCAGACGTTCACGAACCCGACGCCGACCGGTCGGCTGGCCTACGCCCTGCCGATCTTCCTCGTCTGGCTCGCGGCCGGCGCCCTGGTGCTCGTCGCGATGCGCATGCGGGGCCGGGAGGACTGGCTCCTCAGGGCCACGCAGGCGGTGCACGAGCGGCCGGAGACGCCAGAAGAGCTCGCCCACCACGGCGGCCTGGTGTAATCGCGGTCGAATGACGCTCGAGAACCTCGTACCCGTCGACCTGAGCGTGCCGGTGGCGCCGGAGTACCCGGTCTGGCCGGGGAACCCGGTGATGACGGTCGAGGGTCTCTGGACCCTCGACGAGCCGCCCTACTGCTTCAACCGGGTGGTCTCGTTCGACGAGCACGCCGGCACGCACTGGGACGCGCCGTCCCACTTCGTCCGCGACCCCGCGGCGCGGGGCCTGCCGGTCACCGAGACGGTGTCGCTCGAGCGGCTGATCGCGCCGGCGTGCGTGCTCGACGCGACCGACCTCGCGGGAGCCGCGGGGCCGGGGGAGAGCCCGATCTTCGGGCGCGACCGGGTGCTCCGGTGGGAGCGGGAGCACCGACCGATCGAGGAGGGCGACGCCGTGCTGCTCCACACCGGCTGGACCGATGCGCACTACCGCACCGGCGAGGCCGGCCATCTCTACGCCCAGGCGGTGATCGACGGTGAGATCGCCGCCTGGGCGGGGCTGGACGTCGCGGCGATGGCGCTCCTGGTCGAGCGCGGCGTCGGGCTCTTCGGCACCGACACCCCGAGCGCCGGCCCGATGCAGGAGGTCGTCGACGTCCACCGGATCGGGCTTGGGGCCGGCATCGTCTTCGTCGAGAACCTCACGGGCCTGCACCAGCTCCCCGCGAGCGGCGCGTGGCTCGTGTTCCTGCCGCTGAAGCTCGTCGGCGGGAGCGGGGCCCCGGGGCGGGCGGTCGCACTCGTCCCTCGAGAGGGGGTGGGCGGCGGGTGAGGATCCTCGTCGTCGGCGACAGTTATGTCCCGATCGAGGTCTTCTCGGAGGGGCTGGCCCGGCTGAGCGGCTCCCACGAACTCGCATTCCTCCAGATCGACCAGTCGGGCTCCTTCGAGCCGGCGAGCGAGTCCGAGCAGCGCATCCACGAGTACGCGGGCGATCCCGAGCAGGTGGCGCGGGCCCTGAACGGCCACGAGGTGCTCGTGGTGCACGGCGCGCCGGTCACCGATCGCGTCCTCTCGGCGCCCCGAGCTGCGCCTCGTCTGCTGCGCGCGCGGCGGGCCGGTCAACGTCGACACGGCCGCTGCGACCGAGCGCGGCATTCCTGTCGTCACGACCCCGGGCAAGAACGCCGAGGCCGTCGCCGACCAGACGATGGCGTTCATGGTCATGCTGGCCCGGCGGTTCCCCGAGGCGCAGCGGTTCCTCTCGGACGGCAACCGGGCGGGGGGCTCGACAGTTCGAGGGCGCCCAGTTCTTCGGCCACGACCTCGTCGGCCACACGCTCGGGCTGGTCGGCTTCGGGAACGTCGGCCGCCGGGTCGCGCTCCGCGCCCGCGCCTTCGGCATGCGGATCCTCGTGCACGACCCGTACCTGGACGCGGCCGAGCCGGACGGCGTGGAGTGGGTCGACTCGCTCCCCGAGCTCCTCGGGCGGTCCGACTTCGTCTCGCTGCATGCGCGCGCCACCGCCGAGAACTCGCGCCTCTTCGACGCGGCGGCGTTCGCGGCGATGAAGCCGGGCGCTACTTCCTGAACACCGCCCGCGAGACGCTGGTCGACGAGCAGGCGCTGGTCGACGCGCTCGCGTCGGGCCACCTGGCCGGGGCCGCGCTCGACGTCGTCGATCCCCAGGCGGCCCCGGGCCCGCACCCGCTTCTGCGCCATCCGAACGTCGTGCTCACGCCGCACATCGGCGGCGCCACCCACGAGACGCTGCTCCACGGTGCCGAGATGATCGCCGCCGAGATCGACCGGTTCGCGGCCGGCGACCCGCTCGTGCAACGTCGTCAACCGGGCGGCGCTCTGTCCAATGAACGAGCTCCTGCTCGCGATCGACGCCGGCACCGGCTAGCTGCCGGGCCGTGCTCTTCGACGCCGACGGCGCGCCAGGTCGCGATCGGCCAGCGCGAGTACTCGCACGCCGCGGAGCCCGGCGTCCCCGGCTCGCAGGTCTTCGACACCGCGGCGCAACTGGCAGCTGATCTGCGACTGCATCCGCGAGGCGCTCGAGCGGGCCGCGGTCGACGCGTCGGCGATCCGCGCGGTCAGCACCACGAGCATGCGCGAGGGCATGGTGCTCTACGACGGCGGCGGGCGCGAGATCTGGGCCTGCCCGAACGTCGACTCGCGAGCCGGCGGCCGAGGCCGCGGAGCTCGTCGGGTCGGGCGCCGCGCAGGAGATCTACGAGCGCGCCGGCGACTGGGTCGCGATCACCTCGCCGGCGCGGCTTCGCTGGATCGCCCGCAACGAGCCCGAGGTCTTCGCCGGCGTCGCGCCACGTCGGGATGCTCGGCGACTGGGTCCTCACCCGGCTCTCCGGCGAGTTCGTCGACCGACCCGTCGCTCGGGCTCGAGCTCGGGCATGTTCGACCTCGCCGCGGCGCACTGGTCGGACGACGATCGCTCGAGCTCGTCGGGCTCGATGCGGCGCAGGTCGTCCCCCCGGTCCTCGAGCCGGGCACGGTCGTCGGCGCGGTGACGGCCGCCGCGGCCGCCGAGACCGGGCTCGCCGCCGGGCACGCCGGTCGTCGTCGGCGGCGCCGACACGCAGCTCGGGCTGCTCGGGATCGGCGATCACGCGCCCGGCCGCTGTCACCGTCGTCGGCGGCACGTTCTGGCAGCACACGGTGGTGCTCGACGAGCCGCTGATCGACCCCGCAGGCGCGCCTCCGGACGCTCTGCCACGCCGTCCCGGGCACGTGGATGATCGAGGGGATCGGCTTCTACTGCGGGCATCGCGATGCGCTGGTTCCGCGACGCCTTCTGCGCCGACGACGTCGAGCGAGGCGGCCGACGCGGTCGATGACGTCTACGACGCTCCTGGACGAGCGGGCCGCCGGCGTCCCGCCCGGGCTCGAACGGCGTGCTTCGGCGATCTTCTCGAACGTGATGCACGCCAACCGCTGGGTCCAGGCGTCGCCGGCGTTCGTCGGCTTCGACATCGTCGGCCCCGGAGCGGTCCGGCCAGAACGAGTGCTTCCGCGCGATCGAGGAGAGCGGCGGCGTACGTGTCGCGCGGCCACCTGCGGGATCATCGAGGAGCTCGACCGGCGCACGGCTCGACGAGATCGTGTTCACCGGCGGCGCGGCGCAAGGGCGCGCTCTGGCCGCAGATCGTGGCCGACGTGCTCGGCGTGCCGGTGCGGGTCCCGGTCGTCAAGGAGTCGACCGCGCTCGGCGCGGCGATCTACGCCGGGCGTCGGCGCGGGCGTCTACGCGACGTCGCTCGAGGCCGCCGACCGGCTCGTCCGCTTCGAGCGCACGGTCGAGCCGAACCCGGACGCCGTCGCGGCGTACGAGCGATCTCTACCCGCGCTGGCTCACGGCCTACGAGCGCCTGCTCGAGCTGGCGAGCCGATGGGGTCGTGCGCCCGCTGTGGCGCGCGGCCGGCACCTGACGATTCGACCGGAAGGACACCGATGCCCGAAGCTGACACCCAAGGCGAGAAGGACTTCCACGAGGACGTCCCGGCGGCGACCGCCGGCTTCTTCCTCAAGGGCTCCGGCGCCTACGACTGGGGGATGCAGAACCGGCTGGCGCGGATCTTCCGGCCCGAGAGCGGCCGGACGGTGATGCTCGCCATCGACCACGGCTACTTCCAGGGCCCGACGACCGGGCTCGAGCGGGTCGACCTCGACATCGTGCCGCTCGCCCCGTACGCCGACGCGCTGATGCTGACCCGCGGGATGCTGCGCTCGTCGATCCCGCCGACCCACCGGGGCGGCGTCGTCATGCGCGCGAGCGGCGGCCCGACGATCCTCAAGGAGCTCTCCAACGAGCGGATCGCGATCGACCTCGACGACGCCGTCCGGATGAACGTGCACGCCGCTCGCGGTGCAGGTCTTCGTCGGCGGCGAGTACGAGACGCAGTCGGTCGAGAACATGACCCGCCTCGTCGACGCGGGCTATCGGTACGGGATGCCCGGTGCTCGGCGTGACCGCGGTCGGCAAGGAGCTGACGCGCGACGCCCGCTACCTCGGGCTCGCGACGCGGATCTGCGCGGAGCTCGGCGCCCAGGTCGTCAAGACGTACTACTGCGACGAGGGCTTCGAGCAGGTGACCGCCGGCTGCCCGGTCCCGATCGTGATGGCCGGCGGCAAGAAGCTGCCGGAGCTCGAGGCCCTGACGATGGCCTACCGGGCCGTGTCCGAGGGCGCCGCCGGCGTCGACATGGGCCGCAACATCTTCCAGAGCGACGCGCCGCGGCGATGATCCAGGCCGTCGCGGCGGTCGTGCACGACGGCTCGCGCCCCGACGAGGCGCACGAGCTCTATCGCGATCTCCGGGAGGGACGGGCGCTCGCCCAGAGCAGTTGAGCTCGCTTCACTCCATGCTGCTCGGCGGCGGCCCGAGCCTGAGCGTCGGCGTCATGAGCGCCGACCTTCTGCGCCTCGGCGACGAGCTGGACGAGGTGTCCTCGGCGGGGGTCGCGCCTCGCCCACGTCGACGTCATGGACGGCGTCTTCTGCCCGGAGCTGACCGTCGGGCCGGCGTTCGTCGCGGCCGTCTCCAGGGTTGCCGTCTGCGACGTCCACCTGATGGTCGACGAGCCGCTGTCGGCGGTCGAGGAGTACGTCGCGGCCGGCGCGGGCGCGATCACCTTCCACGTCGAGGCGACCCGCCACCCGCATCGCGTGCTCCAGAGCCTCGCGGGCCGCGGGGTGGTCCGGGGCGTCGCGCTCAACCCGGGCACCCCGGTCGAGGTCGTCGAGCCGCTGCTCGACGACCTGGAGCTGGTGCTGGTCCTGGCCGTGAACCCGGGCTGGCCGGGCCAGTCCCAGATCGGGACGACGCCGGGCCGGGTCGAGCGGCTGCGGGAGCTGATCGGCTCGCGGCCGGTCGCGATCGGCATCGACGGCGGGGTGACGAGGGCGAACGTCGGCCGGATCGCCGCGCTCGAACCGGACATGATCGTCGCGGGGAGCGCGGTCTTCACCGGCAACGGTGCGGCGGCAAGCGTCCGCGAGCTCCTTGATGAGATCGACCGCGCCAACGGCGGCGAACACGGAGGGAACGATGGTTGACGTCGAACGGATCCTGCTCGAGCGCAACGTCCCGATCCCGCTTCGGGACGGCACGATGACCTACGCCAACGTGTGGCGCCCGGCCGGCGGCGGACCCGTCCCCGCGATCATGGTGCGCACGCCGTACACGAAGGAGGTCGAGGAGATCAACGTCTTCTCGGAGCCGCGGGTCGCTGCGGCGCGCGGCTTTGCGATCGTCTCGCAGGACGTCCGCGGGCGCGGCTACTCCGAGGGCGAGTTCGACCCGTACTTCCAGGAGGGCCTCGACGGGTACGACTCGATCGAGCACGTCGCCGGCCTCGACTGGTGCTCGGGCGACGTCTTCATGGCCGGGAACTCGTACGTGGGCGCGACCCAGTGGCTGGCCGCAGTCGAGGCGCCGCCCAGTCTGCGCGCGATCGCGCCCGGGCTCACGCCCGACGCCTACGACGAGGGCTGGACGTTCCACTCCGGTGTGCTCGAGCTCGCCTTCATCCACTCCTGGATCGCCGGCATCTTCGGCCCGCAGGACCGGCTGTGGCTCGACGACGTCGAGCGCTCCTACGGCGCCCGCGACGAGCTGATCGCCTTCGCACCTTGGTGTGAGCCGTGGTTCCGCGAGGAGATCGGGTCGCCGTACTGGGAGCGGTGCTCCATTGCAGCGCGCCGCGACAGGGTGCGGATCCCCGCGCTCTCGATCGGCGGCTGGCACGACACGTTCCTCGACGGCACGCTCCGCAACTTCGCCGCAGACTCGAACCCGCGCTCGCGCCTCGTCATCGGGCCGTGGGGGCACGACGACTGGCTGACGCACCTGGTTGGCGACCGCAACCTCGGCGTCGCCGGCTCCGGAGACGCATTCGGGCTCTTCGAGCGCGAGCTCGAGTTCTACTCGGCGGCGATCGCCGGCGAGGACCCGCCGATGGCGCCGGTCACCGTCTACATGCTGGGCGCGCGCAGGTGGCTCGAGCTCGAGTCGTGGCCGCCGCCCGGTGCCGAGCCCGTCTCGATGCCGATCCCGGGGACGTCGTTCGACCACGACCCCGCGAGCCTGCCCCCGAGCCTGGGCGGGCGGATCCTCAAGGTCAACACGGCCGGCGGCCCGGGATGGGGCCGGTTCGACCAGCGGCCGGTCGCCGCTCACCCCGGCGTGTCGGCCGTGGAGCTCGGCGCGCCGCCGGCCCGCCGGCTGGCGGGCCCGGTGCGGGCCAACCTGGCGACCGAGGCGACCGGGGCCGACAATGCGGACTGGGTGTGCACGCTCTGCGTTCGCGACGGCGACGGGGCTCTCCTCAACCTGTGCGAGGGGATCGCCCGCGCCGCGGCCGGCGCGTCCGAGGTAACGGTCGACCTGGGGAACATCTGCGTCGAGCTGCCTCCCGGGGCCGAGCTCTGCCTGCTCGTCGCCGGGGCGAGCTACCCCCGCTGGGAGCCGCTCGCGGAGTCGCGCCGGCAGACCGTCGGCCAGGGATCGACGCTCGAGCTTACCGCGGCGGGCGATGTCTGAGGCCCTCGAGCCGAAGCTCGACCAGCTCCAGGAGGCCCTGCGCGCGCGGGTTCGGCACTCGAGCGCGCACTTCCCCGAGCTCGACCGCCTCTTCCCGGGCAGCTACCCGCGGGTGCTCGTGCGCGGCGAGGGCGCCTACGTCGTCGACGAGCACGGGCGCCGCCTCCTGGACGGCGGCGGCCACCTCGGCGCATGCTCCGTCGGCCACGGCCGCGAGGAGATCGGCCGAGCGATGGCCGAGCAGGCCGGGTCGCTCGAGTGGGCGTCGCTCGACCTCGGCCTCTCGCATCCCGTCGCTGCGGAGCTCGCCGAGCGGCTGACCCCGCTCGTCCCCGTCGACGACCCGCTCTTCCTCTTCGGCTCCACCGGGAGCGAGGCCAACGAGACGGCGTTCAAGGTCGTGCGGGCCTACCACCGCCGCCGGGGCCGGCCCGGCCGGGTGAAGATCATCGGCCGGGACGGCAGCTACCACGGCTCGACGTACGGGGCGATGTCGGCGACCGGCATCCCCGAGTCGCGCGAGCCGTTCGCGCCGCTCGTGCCGGGGTTCGTCCACGTGGCCCAGCCGTCGCCCGGGCGGTGCGGCCTCTGCACCGTCGAGGGCGGATGCTCGCTCGAGTGCGCCCGCGACGTCGAGCGCGCGATCCTGCGCGAGGGGCCCGACACGGTGGCCGCGGTGATCGCGGAGCCGATCGCGTTCCGGCAGGCGATCAAGGTGCCCCATGACGGCTACTTCCCGGCGCTGCGCGACATCTGCACCCGCCACGGCGCCCTCCTGATCGTCGACGAGGTGATCACCGGGTTCGGCCGCACGGGGCGGATGTTCGGGCTCGACCACTGGGAGACGACGGCCGACGTCCTGACGGTCGCGAAGGGCATCACGAGCGGCTACGCCCCGCTCGGGGCCGCCGTCGTGTCGGGCGAGATCGCGGCGGCGTTCGCCGACGCGCCGCTGGCGCACATCAGCACCTACGCGGGGCATCCGGTCTCGTGCCGGGCCGCGCTCGCGACCCTCGACATCATCGAGCGCGAGCGCCTGGTCGAGAACGCGGCCCGCGGTGAGGCCGTCGTGCGCGAGTGCATGGAGCGGCTGCGAGACGAGCTCGGCTGCGTCCGGCACATCTCCGCCAGGGGCCTTCTGACCAGCGTCGAGATCGAGCTGCCCGGACGCGAGCCGCCCGCCGACGCCGTGCGCCGGATCTGCCACGAGTGCTACGAGCGGGGCGTCATCCTCCGCTCGGCGGCCGAGGGGCAGCGGGCCGCGGTCTACTTCTACCCGCCGCTCGTCGTGTCGGCGGACGAGATCCGCGAGGCGTTCGCCGCGATCGCCGACGCGCTGCGGGTCGTCGTCGCAGCTGCGTAGTGGACACTCGGAATGTCCGCATTGCGGAGGCCCTCGGTTCGATCGGCGCCGACTGGGCGGTCCTGACGTCGCCCGCCTCGGTCTCCTACGCCACCGGGCACGACGAGCCGGCCGGCGCCGGGCGATCGCCGTTCTCCGGAGGGCCGGCCGTCGCCGTCGCCGCCCGCGACGGGCGCGCGCTCCTCGTGGCGGCCGACGCCGACCTGGATCCCGAGGCGGTGCGGGCCGAGCGCACGCACGGCTACCCGGCGTTCGCCCTGGCGCCGGGCGGTCCCGGCCTGGACGGGCTCTACCTCAAGGCGGTCTCGGCGGCGCTGGCCGAGGCAGGCGTCGGCGGCACGGTCGCCCTCGAGCCGGCCACATGCCCGGACGGCGTCCGCCGCCTCCTGGACGGCCTCGGCGTCGCCGTTGTGGACGCGACTGCGGCGCTCCGCGACGCCCGCGCCGTGAAGACGGCCGAGGAGGTCGAACGGCTGCGGGCGTGCGCCGGCCTGACGGCGGTTGGGCAGCGGGCCGCGCGCGCCGCCGCGGCGCCGGGGATGACCGAGCTCGAGCTCTATGCCGAGGTGCGCCGGGCGCTCGACGCCGCGGCGGGAAGGCCGGTGGCGCTGAGCGCCGACCTCCTGAGCGGGGTCGCGCGGACGGCGGCCGTGATGGGCGGCCCGGAGGCGCGGACGCTCGAGGAGGGCGATCCGGTCATCTGCGACCTCGTGCCCGGCCTGGCCGGCTACTGGGGCGACTCGTGCCTCAGCTGGACGCTGGGGCCGGCGAGCCCGGGCTACGCGCGCATGTACGCCGTCGCGCGCCGGGCGCTCGACCACGCCGCCCGCACGCTCCGGCCGGGCCTCACCGCGGGAGGGTTCGCGGAGGGCGTCCTCGCCGTGATCGAGGGCTCCGGGCTCAGCGACCCGATCCATGTCGGGCACGGCATCGGCGTCACGAGCTTCGAGCACCCGCGGCTCGTGCCCGGCGCGCCGGAGAAGCTCCGCCCGGGGATGGTGCTCATGGTCGAGCCCGGCGCGTACGACGAGCGGATCGGCGGCGTCCGGCTGGAGTGGATGTTCCTCGTGACCGAGGACGGGAACGAGGTGCTGAGCCCCTACGACGTGCCGGGGGAGCTCACTCCAAGCCGGAGCTGACCCGGAAGGTGTGGCCGTCCGGGTGGCGCAGGTGGAACTCGCGAACTCGCCACGGCTCGTCGGTCGGGGGCCAGACGACGTCGAGGCCCTGCTCGAGTGCCAGGGCGTGGGCGGCGTCGACGTCACCCGGGGTCGCAACCCACCATGTCATCCAGACGCCGTCCGTCGAGTCGTCGCCGGGGAACTGCGGGCGCCGCTCGCCACGCGATCCCTGCGCGCCGCGGCAGAGGAAGATGTCGATGTCACCCGAGCGGACCGCGGCGAAACCGGGCTCCGCGTCGGGCCCCGCGTCCTCGTCGCGCCACACCCAAAGCTCGCGCCAGCCCATCTTCTCGAACCACTCGATCGACGCACGAATGTCGGAGACGTTCAGGATCGGCGTGACGCCGAGCACCGTGGTCATGGCTCGCTCAGGCTGGCGCTCGCGTACCCGCGGGTGTCGCGGCTTCGGAGCACCGTTGCCGCCACCGCCATCGCGAGTGCGCTCGCACCCGAGACGGCGAACGCCAGCTCGGTTCCGCCGCGAGCGGCGAGCCATCCGGCCAGCACGCCTCCCGCCGGGCCGGCGCCGTTGAACGCGAAGAAGTAGAGCCCGATCACGCGGCCCCGCAGCTGATCCGGCGTCGAGAGCTGGACGGTCGCGTTGGCCGCGGACGTCCACAGCGTGAAGCACGCTCCGGCGACGAAGAGGAGCACGGCTGCGGCGGTGGCGTTGTGCTCGGGCGCGAGCGCGAGCTGCGCCACCCCGAACCCGGAAGCGGCGCCGAGGAGCACCGTCCAGCTCGCCCGGCCGAGCGAGGCTGCCAGGAGCGCGCCGACCAGCGCGCCGGCGCCGAACATCGCCGTGACGAGGCCGAACACGCCGGCGTCGGCGGCGAGCGTCTGGGCGGCGAGCACGGGGAGCAGGACGTTGAAGTTGAACGAGAGGGTGCTCAGGACGAAGACGATCACGAGCGCCATCAGCGTCGCCGGCGTCCGGCGGACGTGCCGGAGCCCCTCGGCGGTGCCGCCCAGCATCGACGGCGGCGTCTCCGGGCGCTCGACCGGATGGAGCTCCTCCCGGCGCATCGCGAGCAGGCCCGCCAGGACGGCCAGATAGCTGACGGCGTTCAGGCCGAAGCAGGCTCCGACGCCGACCGTCGCCACGAGCACGCCTCCGACAGCCGGCCCCACGACCCGCGCCGCGTTGAAGAGGCTCGAGTTGAGGGCGACCGCGTTCGGCAGCTCGTCGGCTCCGACCATCTCGAACGTGAGCGCCTGGCGGGCGGGCGCATCGAGGACGAGGACGACGCCGCGAAGCGCCGTCAGGATCTCGACGTCGAGTGCGGTCACGTGGCCGGCGAGGGTCAGCGCGGCCAGGGCGGCGGCAAGGATGAGCGCTGCGGCCTGCGTGGCGATCACGGTCCGGTGGGCGTCGAGGCGGTCGACGAGCACGCCCGCGAAGAGCCCGAAGACCGTGAACGGCAGGAACTGGCACAGCGCCAGGATGCCGACGGCGACGGGCGAGTGCGTCAGCTGGAGGACGAGCCACGCCGCGGCGATGTTCTGCATCCACGTGCCGCTCACGGACACGATCTGACCGGCGAAGAAGAGCCGGTAGTTGCGGTGGTGCCTGAGGCTGGCGAAGGTACGGCGGTTGGCGCGCCGGAATGCGGCCGTCACGCGGGCCTCTCGTCGCGGCCGAGCATCGCGAGCGGCTCGAGCGCGGCCTCGAGGGCCGCGAGTTGCTCGTCCGAGAGGCGGCGCATCCGGTCGGCAAGCCAGGCGGTGCGCAACCTGCGGGTCGAGCGCAGGAGCCGCCGGCCTGAGTCGGTCAGGTGAAGGCCGACGCGGCGCCGGTCGCCCTCGACAGGCCCCCGGACGACGAGCCCGGCCGCTTCGAGCCGGTCGACGTAGCCGCTCATCGCGGGCGCCGACATCCGCTCGCGCGTGGCGAGGTCGCGCAGGCCGATCCCGGGCTCCTCGCGGATCGCCGCGAGCAGCGCCACCTGCCCCACCGTCACGCCCATCGGCAGCGCCTCACGGCGGAGGTCGCGGTTCAGGTGAAGGAGGAGCGGCCGCAGGCGCTCTGCAACCGCTTCGGGTGCTGAGATCGTTAACATCGTTAACTAAGTGTAGCGGCGAGGGGCGCGGTCGACCACCACGACCCGCCTCGCGGTGGGCGCTCGGCCGTCCATGTCCCGGGAGGTGGTCATCGCGATTGCATCGGCGGCCGCCCACTCGCGCATAACCCCAACTGTTCGCCACGCCTCGTCGGTCCCGTAGCGAACCTGGGCTTCGAACTCGACGATCGTGTGGAGCGCGATGTCGTCCCACGTGAGCTGCATACCCTTGTGATCGGCGCCCCGGGGCGGCCCTGCCTCACCTGGGGGGACACACCGGCTCACCGTCAGCCCGGATGCGGCATACAGCGTTTCGGGGAGGGCGGCTGCGGGCCTTCCGCACCCTTGACAGCCGGCCACCCAGCGTCGTACGGTGAGCCGTGTCGCACTGCAGGGGGATAGCTGCCGCGCTGGCCGCGGCAGCGCTCGGAATCGGAGCGTACGGGGCGCTCCTCGGAGGCAGCTCGCCGGCAGCGGGCAGCGCCGGCGAGGGGTACGTCCGCGTGAACCAGGTCGGCTATCCGCTGTCTGCCGACAAGCGCGCCTACCTCATGGCGAGCGTCCCCGCGGCCCGGGCGCCGTTCACGGTGACCGACGCCGGCGGCCGAGTTGTCGCCGCGGGCGTGGTCGGCCCCGACCTCGGCCGCTGGAGCGCCAGGTACCGCCACGTCTACTCGATCGACTTCAGCCGCGTCCGCCGCGCCGGCACATATGCCGTGAGTGTCGGCGGGCCGGCGCCGGCGCGATCCGTGATCCAGGTCGGCGCGGGCGCCGCCCTCTACGCCGGCCCGCTCCGGAACGCCCTCTCCTTCTACCGCGTCCAGCGCGACGGCGCTGCCATCGTCCGCTCGGCGCTTCGCACCGCCCCCTCGCACCTGAACGACGCCGACGCGATGACCTACCGCACGCCGAAGGTCGACGGCGACGGCGCGTTCAAGGGCGACCTCTCGCCGCTCGGAGTCCGGATCGACGCTTCCGGCGGATGGTGGGACGCCGGCGACTACCTGAAGTTCGTGCACGCCACGGCCTACACCGACGCCGTGCTGCTCATGGGCGTGCGCGACTTCCCGGCCCAGATGGGCGCCCGGGCCGGGGCGGCGGACTTCGACGCCGAGGCCCAATTCGGCGCCCGCTGGCTGCTGCGCATGTGGGACGACCGCACGCGCACGCTCTACTACCAGGTCGGGATCGGAAACGGCAACGACGCGATCGTGAGTGACCACGACATCTGGCGGCTGCCCCAGGACGACGACACCTACGGCGGCCACGATCCCGCGTTCCGGTACATCCGCCACCGGCCGGTGTTCCGGGCGGGGCCGCCGGGCTCGCCGGTGAGCCCCAACCTGGCCGGCCGCGATGCCGCCGCGCTCGCGCTCTGCTATCAGGTGTACCGCACGACGGATCCCCGTTTCGCGCGCAACTGCCTGGTCTCGGCCGAGCACCTCTTCGACCTCGCCGACACGACGCCGAAGGGCCACCTGACGACCGCGATCCCGTTCGACTTCTACCCCGAGTCGGAGTGGCGCGACGACCTCGAGCTGGGGGCAGCCGAGCTGGCGCTCGCGCTCGAGGAGCCGGGAGCGCCGAGCGGCCTGCCGCACCGCGACCCCCGCCACTACGTCGAGCTCGCCGCGCACTGGGCGCACGCCTACATCCACGGGCCGAACGACGCCGCCGACACGCTGAACCTGTACGACGTGAGCGCGCTCGGCCACGGCGAGCTGATCCGCGCCATGCATGGGAGCGACCGCGGGCTCGCCGTCACCCGCGCCGGCCTGCTCGCCGACCTGCGCCGCCAGCTCGCCCGCGGGATCGCTCAGGGAAAGACCGACCCGTTCGGGTTCGGCTACGGCTGGGCGCAGTACGACACGACGACGCACGGCACCGGTCTGGCCGTCACCGCGAGCCTCTACGACGAGCTCGCGCACTCGCACCGGTACGCGGCGCTCGGGATGCGCTGGCTCGGGAACGTGCTCGGAGCGAACGCCTGGGGATCGTCGTTCATCGTCGGCGACGGGCGGGTGTATCCGCACTGCATGCAGCACCAGGTCGCGAACATCGCCGGCTCGCTCGACGGGTCGGCGCCCGTGCTGGCCGGCGCCTCGGTCGAGGGCCCGAACTCCGAGGCCACGAGCGGCCGGCTCCCGCATATGCGGGCCTGCCCGGCGGGCGGCGGCGACGCGTTCGCCCGCTTCGACTCGAGCGCCGTCTACCGCGACAACGTGGAGTCCTACTCGACCGTCGAGCCGGCGATCGACCTCACGGCGACGAGCCCGCTGGCATTCGCCCGCGTCGCGGCGGGCAGGTTCTAGGCCCGGCGCCTACCCCTGGGGCGCCCACGGCGCGGCGGTCTGGAGGTGCACGCTCCGGCTGCCGACGCGGCCCGAGATCGTGGCGGTCGCCCCGGCGACGTCCGTCGGGAAGGAGATGACGAGGACGCCGCTCGCCGCCCCGGTCAGCCGCAGCCGGGCGTGCACGCGCCAGGCGCGCCGGTCCCACACGGCCCGGCCCGAGACCGCCATGTCCGACGTGAGCCGCGTCCGGTCGAAGCGGATCGAGAGCGGCGAGTGGCTCAGATACCCGCCCGTGATCGTGTAGCTCCCGCCCCGGAGCCCGTGGCCCCGGATCGTGAACATGAGGTTGTACCAGCGGGCGAGCGCGTCGCCGATGGTCTGGGTCGCGACCCACCCGGCCCTACGCGCCTCGAGCTCGGCCCGCCCGCCGTCGGCCTCGGGCGCGGTCGCCAGCGTGCGCGGGAAGGCGGCCACGTTCACGGGCGGCATGGCAGCGGCACACGTGGTCGATCCCGCGGCCAGCCTCCGCAAAAACGTGCGCACGATGTGCGACGCGCAGTGCTGGAAGTCGTAGAGGGCCGAGACGTGGGCCGTGTTCGGCACCTCGACGAACGTCGCGTTCGGGAAGGCGTTCGCCACGTGCCGGGCGTCGGCGACCGGAGTCGACTGGTCGAGCTCGCCGTTCAGGACGAGCACGGGCATCGCGGGCCGCGTGCCGCCTCCTGGAAACGGCGGAGGGCCGAACCTCGGCCGGGGCCAGTCGAGGCAGCCGCGCACGAGCTCCCGCTCGGCGACCGTGCGGAGCCAGACGCGCTTCGAGAACGGCGCGAACACGTTCGGCGAGAGGTGCCGGACGGCGCTCGCGAGGGTCGCCCGGCGCCGGGCTGGCGGGTCGCTCTTCGCCCAGACCGTGGGGTAGTCGTGGCACGCCACGGCCAGGTAGTCCCCGCCCGAATAGGAGCTCGGGCTGCCGCCGGGGAGGTTGAGCGCGACATCCTCGGCGGCCAGCCGCAGCATCGGCGCCCGGTCGCCGTGGCGGAGGGCCGCGAGCGCGCCGGGCAGGTCGCGAAAGACCGTGTAGGTGTAGGTCGCGTCGTAGACCAGGTCGGCGAGCTCGACCGGCCCCAGCCGCACGTGACGGCGCACGCCGTCGGCGTCCGTCCCCGTCCCCACGATCGGGTGCCGCGCGAGCCGGCCCTCCAGCCCGCGGATCGCCCCGAGGATCCCGGGACATCGGCCCGCGCGAGCGCATACCGCCCGCCAGGCCGCCCGCAGCGCCGCCGACCACTCGCGCTCGAAGGGGTCGAACGAGTTGTCAAAGGCGGCGTCGACGACCACAGCCCGGGTGCGCCCGGGGTGGCGGACCGCGAACACCTGGGCGGCGTACGTGCCGTAGGAATCGCCGTAGACGTCGACCTTCGGGACGAGGAGCTTGCGCAGGATCGCCGCCATGTCGTCGGCGACGGCCCCTGTCCCGTACGCGCTCGCCGTCCGGCCCAGCCGCCGTGCGCACGCGGCGGCCGCTGCGGCGTAGGGCGGGATCCCGGCCTGGAGCGCCGGGCAGTCGATGGCTCCCGACGACCCCGTGCCGCGCTGGTCCATCACGATCAGGTCGTGCCGCCGATGCAGCTTCCCGAGCATGAAGAGGTACGTGCTCGCCGAGCCGATCGACCCGTATCCCGGGCCGCCCTCGAAGGCCACGATCGGCTCGAGCGGCGGCCGCGAGCGGTCGGTGTGGCGGACGACGGCGTACCGGACCGTCACCTTCCCGAGGCCCGGATGCGCGCGATCGAGCGGCACGCGGATCGATCCGGCCTCGGCGGCGGGCGAGCACACCGCGGCAGCGCCGAGCGCCGCCGCAGTCAGGAGGCACGTTCGAATCCGCACGGCCGTGGAGTGTCCCACACGCCAACTGTGTTGAGATTTATTGCCCACGGGGTAAACCGTGCGGTAGAGTCACAGACCGGTCTACGTGAGGGGGTGGGCCTCTGGACGCCCGGAGCAGGTAGTCAGAATCGTGCCGTGTGCGGCTGGTCGTCGGCCGCGCCCGGAGGCATGTTCTTAGCGTCCTTGGAGGGAAGGATGAAACGCATCGTCGCGCTAGCTCTCGTCGTCCTGTCGGCCCTTGCGGGCCCGGCGGCGGCCAGAGCCGACAGCTACGGCGAAACCCTGTGCCAGGAGCGGCCGTTCATGTGCCTGGATCCGTACCACTCGATCGGGGACAACGGCGCGTATACCGGGCACGACGAGCCCACCGTGCAGTTCTCCTCGCACCGGCCGGGCACCGGAGGTAAGGACCTCCTCTACTACGTGAAACTGCCGATCAACGCACCGGTGAAGCCAAAGCAGGACGGCACCGGCGGCACGTGGGACTTCCAGCGGCGGGCGACGTTCTGGCTCAGCATCACCATGTGTGACACCGAGTCGTCCCCGAACTTCAGAAAGACGTGCACGCCGAACAGCGACGCGAACGCGCGGTTCCGGAGCGCCGACCCGCACTCGCCGCACTACCTCGGCAAGGCACCCGGCAGCGCATTCATGGAGCTCCAGTTCTACGGCCCCGGCTGGGTGCCGCAGTTCGACGGCTTCGGATGCACCGCCACCAAGTGGTGCGCCAACCTGACGATCGACAGCCTCTCGGATCAGGACAACACCGGCATCCAGCAGAACGCCGACTGCCTGAACAACCACTTCCTGGTGGGCGAGGAGCCGATCAACTGGGCGTACATCACGAAGAGCGGCAAGTCGCTCGCGCCCGCCAACCCGCTGTCGCTGTCTGACGGCGACGGGACGGGGCTCAGCGTCGATCCCAAGAAGGTGCTGCTCTTCAACCCCGGCGACACCCTGCGCGTGCACATGCACGACACGCCGGCCGGGTACCGCATCGACATCACCGACCTGACCACGGGCCAGAGCGGCTCGATGACGGCCAGCATCGCCAACGGCTTCGGCCACATCCTGTTCCAGCCGAACGCCCAGCACTGCCACGTCGCTCCGTATGCCTTCCACCCGATGTACAACTCGGCGGTGAAGCGCGGGTCGCTGTGGGGCGCCCATAACACCAACGTCGGCGCCTCCGACGAGATCGGTCACTTCGAGTACTGCGACGCGATCGACCCGTCGACCGGTGCGTGCTCGAACCCGGGCGCGGGCGATCCCACGCTCGACGAGGACGATCAGGCCTGCCTCGACGGCTCGAACTACCCGGGGGTGCAGCCGATCATCGGCTGCGTGCTGGACGACGGCGACTTCGATGGGCCGGCCTACCAGAACACCTGGCCGGGCACGTTCCTGAAGCCGAGGCTCGATCGCCGGTTGCACGGGACGGCGTTCATGTTCACGCCGCCCAGCTCGAACGGGAAGCTGCTCGAGAACGTCGCGTTCGAGACCGACCTGCCGCGCATCGAGCGCGGTGAGCCGGGCAACCATCAGCCCGAGTGTGACCGTGACACGGGTGCACACTGCGTGAACCCGCCGGTCGGAGCGAAGTTCTATCCGATCTTCACGCTCACCAAGGCGAACGGCCGCTGCTGGTTCCAGCAGGGCGGTGCGCACATCCCGGGCACGACGAACACGTTCGGTGGCAACTCCGCCACCGAGTACGGCACCAAGGTGGGCTTCAACACCTACGCCGACGTCGGCTTCAAGCCGATCACGCTGGCAGAGGTGTTCCACCGCGATCTGCACGGGAATCCGTGCCTGACGTAGTCGGCTGAGCCTGCCCCGGGGCGGCGTTCGCGCCGCCCCGGGGTCAGCCTTCTCCTCCGGTCGTCCCCCGCAAAATCCCGACGCGGACGCGGACGACGTGGCCGGCCACGACGCGGACGCTCTTCGGCCGCGACCAGCCGGGCCGGATCGCGTAGCTCCCGGGAGGAAGCGCCACGCGGAACCGGCCCTTGGCGTCGGCGTGCACGCGACGGGTGACGCCGCCGCCCGAGACGACGAAGGCTCCATGTGCAAGCGGCGTCGGATGGCAGGTCAGCGAGTCCTTCCCCGTCGGCGTCGGGCAGACCGGCTTCCCGCCCCAGACGACGCCGGCCATCCATCCGCGCGGCGGCGGTCCGCCGGCGACGCCGCTGCCGCATCCGGCGGCGACGACGAGCGTTGCGACGAGTGCAGGAACGAGTCGCATGCTTCTAGGACGCCTCACGACGGCCGAGAGTTCCCGCCTTGGGTTCAGCCCTGCCAGACGACCGGGAAGCGCGGATCGTCCATCGGCGCACCGGCGGGGAGCTCGTCGGCCAGGCCGGGGAACTCGGGCGAGGTCTTCCAGGCCCGCGGCGCGTGCACGGCGTCGTCGCCGAGGAACCGGATCGAGAACGCCCGTCGGCGCCGTTCGGCGCCGCCCGCCGCGTGCAGCGCGAGCATGTGGAAGAAGACGGCGTCGCCCGGCTCGAGCGCCCATCCGACGATCGGGAAGGCGGCCCGGTCGGCCTCGACGTCGGGCAGGTCGGCCAGGCTGCCCTCGGGAAACCACCTCGCCTGGCCGTCCATGAACGTCCGCGGCATGAGCCAGGGGCCCAGGTGCGACCCTGCCACGAACTCGAGCGTCGACTCGCGCGAGACCGGGTCGACCGGCATCCAGACCGAGCAGTTCTGCCTGCCGTCGACGTTGTAGTACGGCTGGTCCTGGTGCCACGGCGTCGGCTGGCGCGTGCCGGGCTCCTTGACGAGCATGTGGTCGTGGAAGAGCCGCACGGTCGAGGAGCCCATCAGCCGGCCGGCAATGCCCGCCGCGGCCGACTCGCGGATCACCCGCTCGTACTCGCCGATCCGGTCCCAGTTGCAGAAGTCCTCGACGAAGCGGCCGGTGTCGTCGGGCCTGCTCGCCACGAGCGCCCGCGGGCTGGGGTCGGCCAGGTTCCGCTCGATCCCGCGCTCGACGAGCGCGACGTCCTCGGACGTGAAGGCGGCCCGGATGCACACCGCGCCGTCGCGCCGAAACGCCTCGACCTGTTCGTCGGAGACCGTCGCCGAGCGCTGGATGGCGCTCAGCCGCAGCCGTCGGGCTTGGGCGAGTACGGGCCCTCGACGTCGGGCTTCGCCTGGAACGACGAGTTGCAGCCGCAGGTCGACTGGACGTTCGGATTCTCGAAGCTGAACCCGGCGCCCATCAGGCCGTCCTTGAAGTCGATGAGCGATCCCTGAAGGTAGGGGAGGCTGATCGGGTCGATGACGACGCGCACGCCGTGTGAGTCGACTTCGACGTCGCCGTCCTCGGATCCGCTGTCGAACCCGATCGCGTACTGGAAGCCCGAGCAGCCGCCGCCCTCCACGGCCAGGCGCAGCACCCTGGCCTCGGGATCGGCCGCCGCCAGCGCCTTCACGCGCTCGGCGGCGAATTCCGTGAGTTCGACCATGGCCCAATTGTAGCCGCCCCGCCGGTGATCGCGAGTGCGGTCAGGGCGGCGTCCACGCCCGCTGTCCGCGAAGCCCCGTCGGACGGTGGATCGAGGGTCGGCTGCGCGTAGGCCGTCCGTTCGCCGCCGCAGACGGCGCCGTCCACGTTCCGGACCGGCACGAGGCCGTGGGCGAGCACGACGCCGTCGCAGTCGAATGCGGCGCCGTCGCACTCGAGCCGCTCGACCTGCGGGTCGCCCCTGACGGCCAGGGGCGTGAGCCGCTCGTGGACGGCCGGCGCGTCGATCGGGACGAGCAGGCCGTCCGGCGCGACGACCGTGACCACGGCGCCCGTCTCGACGAGGGCCGCGACGGCGCGCGCCGGCCCACCGGCCGCCGCCGACGACGACCGGGCGCGACGGCCGGAAGAGCCCACGCGCGGCCAGCTCGCACGCGGCCGGCGCCGGCAGGACGCCCCGCGGCCTCGACCCTGCGATCCCGAGCTCGGCCCGCCCGAGCGGGCGGGTGCCCGTGGCGATCACGAGCGCGGCCGCCGCGATCTCGACAGGCCCAGACGGGCTCATCGCGCGCAGCGTCCGCCCGTCCCAGCGGATGGCCGTGGCGCGCACGTCCGCCGCGGGCGCCGGCCCGCGCTCGACGACGACGGTGGTGGACCGGCCGGAGAGCGCCTTCGCGCAGGCCAGCCCGCTCGCGCCGGCCCCGACGATCGCGATCGGGTCAGGCACGGGCTTCGAGCCTCCTCGCCAGGTCGGCCAGGCACATCGCCCCCTGGCAGCGGCCGGCGGCGGCGTGCGTGCGCTTGCGAAGCCCGTCGACCGAGCGCGGCGGCACGCGCATCCGTAGCGCCGCGGCGACCTCGGCAGCGGTCACCTGCTCGCACGGGCAGACGACCTCGCCGTAGCCGGGGTCGCGGGCGAAGAGCGCCGCCGGGTTTGGGTGGCCAAAGAGGCGCGGCGCGGGCTCGAGGGCGGTTTCCGCGCCCGGCCGCTCGTCCAGCACGGGCGCTCCGGCGGCCGCCAGGACCTCGTGCACGAGCTCTGCGAGCGCTGGCGACGACGACACGCCGGTCGAGCGGATGCCGGCGGCGTGCACCAGGTTCGGGCGGTTGCGGTCGACGCCGATGCGATATCCGGGCTCCGACGCCGGCCGGTTGGCCGCGAAGGTCTTGATCGCCCATCGGCGGTCGAGCTCCGGCACGAGCAGCCGCGCCGCGGCGAAGATCGCGTCCAGCGACGCCGCGTCGACGGCCCGGTCGCCGCGGTCGGTTCCGTCGCGCGCCGTCGGCCCGAGGAGGAGCGACCCGTGAGTCGTCGGCACGCAGTAGACGCCGCGGCTCTCGTCGGTCGGGACGCCGCCCACGATGGCGTGGAACCGCGCGCCGACCTCGCGGTCGAGGAGCCAGTACTGGCCCTGCCGCGGCCAGGTCGAGAACGGCTCTCCGCCGGCGAGCCGTGAGATCGTGTCGGCCTCGATCCCGGCGGCGTTCACGACGAATCGGGCCCCAAGCGCGGCCCGCGGCGTCTCGACGTGTGTGAGGCGTTCGCCGCCCGTCCGGAGGCCGGTGACCGGCGTGCCGAGGAGCACGTCGACGCCGTTTCGGGCGGCCAGCTCGGCGTAGCCGATCGTGAGGCGCAGCGGATCGACGATCCCGTCGGCCGGGACGTGGAGCGCCGCCCGGGCGGTCGGCGCGAGCATCGGCTCGATCGCGCGGGCCGCCTCGCCGGTGACGATCGCGGCCTCGCAGCCGTTGGCGCGGGCGCCGTTCCGCAGACGCTCGAGCCCGCGCTCTTCCTCGACCGTCCGGGCGACCGCCAGCCCTCCGATCCGCCGGAAGGGCGTGTCGAGCGTCGCGCACAGCGCCTCCCAGCCCGGGCTCGACCGCGTGACGAGCTCGGCCTCGAGCGATCCGGGCGGGCAGTCGGCGCCGCAGGTCGCGATGCCGGTGTTGCCCTTCGACGCGCCCTCGCCGACGTCGTCGGCAGCGTCGACGAGCGCGACACGGGCGGTCGTGAACGAAAGCCGGCGGGCGATCGCGCACCCCACGACCCCGCCCCCGACGATGACGACGTCGTAGTCCCGCACGCCCCGATCCTACGGCGGGAACCTTCCGGCCGGGCCGGGCGTCCAACCGGGCATGAGGATGAAGCCGCTCCTGGCCGCCCTGCTCCCCGCCTTCGCCGTGGCCGCGGCGGGGTGCGCAGGCGGCGGCGCGCACGCGGCGGCCGGTGGGTCGGGCGACTGCGCCTACATCGCCACGTTCAAGGGCCACACCTACTCCGGCGTCAGCGTCCAGGTTGCGCCGGTCCCCGGGCGGCGGCTCGGGGCTGCGCATCTCCCGCCGTGCGACGACACCGGCGGGTCGCTCCCTGCCGGGCCGGGCGAGCGGCTCCCCGTGGCGGAGCTCCCCGGCGTCTCGAGCTCGGTGGCCCTCGTCGTCCTCGGCCGGGACGACCTGCTGCTCGTGCGTCACCCGAAGCGGCCTCCGGCCGAGGTCGCGCGCCTGATGCGCGCGCCGGCCTGCGCCGCCGGCGACGGCCCGCTCACGCTCGAGGGCCCATGGCTCGGCATCCTCCAGCCGAACGGGAACACGGAGGTCGACCTGGCGCCGCCGTACGACCTGAGCCTGCGCGTCCTGCGCTCCTCGGCGCCGCGGTACCTCCGCGCCGAGCTCGACGTGCGCGTGCCGGCCGAGCTGGGCCGCCCGCTCACACGCGACGACCTCCGCACGTCGCTCCGGAAGGGCGGGACGATCGCGCTCACCGTCGCCTGCCGCGGCGGCGGCTACGTGGCGACGAGCGTCTCCACGGCGCCTCCGGGCTGAGGGCGTGCAACAACGGGGTCTGACCCCGTTGTTGCGTCAGGCGCGGCGGCCCGTGAGCCGGTAGGCCCACACGAGCGCCTCGGCGACCGCCTGGAAGAGCTCGGGGGGAACCTGGTCGCCCAGCTCGAGGTGGGCCAGCGCCTCCACGAGCACGCCGTCCTCGCGGACCGGGATGCCCGCCTCCTCGGCCGCCTGGAGGATGGCCTCGGCGATGTACCCGCGCCCTGACGCGACCAGCGCCGGCGCCGTGTCGCCCTTGACGTAGCGGAGCGCCGCGGCGCGGACGGGCTTCTCAGGCGTAGCCATCGAAGGCTCCCTCTGGCGGCGGCGGGGCGGGGACGGCCGCTCCGCGCGGGGCGGCCATGGCGGCGGCCGGCCGGCCGGTGGCGTGCTCGAGCGCCGCAACGAGATCGGGAAGGCCTTCGGCGGCGAGCCGTGCGGCCTCGCCCGGCGCCGTCACGACCGTGGCCTGCACGGCGCCCTCGGCCATGCGCAGCCGCACCTCGATCGCGCCCAGCTCGGGTGAGTGAAGGACGAACCCGGCCTCGCCGGCCGGGCCGCGAGCGGGGCCGTCGGCGCCGGCGTCGCCCTCGGCCTCCGGATCGACGTGGATCTGAGCGGCCACGCCGCCCGGGAGCCAGAGCGGCGACCCGTCGGCGAGGTGCAGCGCCGCCCGCAGGAGCGCGCCGTCGCCGCGCGCGGCCAGCTCACCCGCCAGCTTCGTCACCGTGTCGGTGGTCTCGTCGGCCTCGGCGCCGGGGTGGACGATCCGGACGCGGAGCTGCTCGGCGCGGGCCTCGACCACCTTCAGGTGGAGCTTCTGGCCCGGGAGAAGCCCTGATGGGAGCTGCGCCTCGAGCATCATCCCGGCCAGCGAGATCAGGCCGCGGCCGCCGTTTGCCGGCGCGGACACGAGCCGCGCGACCAGCTCGGAGCCCGGCTCCAGGCGCGGCCCGACCCGCGGCGCGTTGCCCGCGGGTGCGATCGCTCGAAGGGTGATGGTGTGCGTCTGCATCTCAACTTGTGGTGGTAGGCGACGACTACCGGGTCTGGCCAGGGCCGCCCCTGGTCCTAGTTATCGACCACGAGAAGAGGAAGTTCCGAATGGAACGCGGTCTCTATATCGCCGCCTCGGGCATGCTCGCCCAGCAGGTGCGGCAGGATCAGATCGCCAACGACCTCGCCAGGTTGTAGTCGTTGAACGGGCTCGGGTTCTCGCGCGCCTCCTGCTCGAGCAGCTCGATGTTCCGCTGCGACTTCTCCTTCGACGCGATCCGCTGGTTCAGGTAGCCGTAGTGGCGGACGCGGATGGTCGTCGTCTCGAACCGCTCCGGCAGGTACATCGGCATCGTGTGGGTCTTCTGCTCGTGGATGCGGCCCTCGAAGCGGTACTCCGGCCGGCGCCGCCAGAGGCGCAGCGCAAGGTGGGTGGTGGCCGAGCCGGTGTCCTCGCCGCCCGTGTAGTTCGTCTCGACGAGGTTGAAGCCCTCGCGCCACGTGCGGCCGAGCAGCTCGCGCAGCCGGGGGGCGTCCTCGGCCTCGATGTGCTCGTCGGCGTCGAGGTACATGATCCAGTCGCCGGTCGCGTTGTCGAGCGAGACGTTGCGGGCGTCGGCGAAGGAGCCGTTCCACGGGAAGTGCACGACCTTGGCGCCGAACGACTCGGCGATCTCGACCGTGCGGTCGGTCGACCCCGTGTCGACGACGATCATCTCGTCGACGATGCCGCGGAGCGGCTCGAGGCACCCGGGGAGCATCTCCTCCTCGTCCTTCACGATCATGCACAGCGAGAGCCGCAGGCCCGAGACGGGCCGCGCCTGAGCGGCGACCTTCCGGCCGCGTGCCCCGAGGCCGCGCATGCGCGCGCCGAACGCGCCCTTGAGGCGGCTGGGGCTGCGCTTGCGGATCTTCGCCTGCTGGAGATTCTCGGCTGCGTACGGCTGGCTCGGGTCAAGCCTGAGCGCGGCCTTGAAGAGATCTTCGGCCGCCCCCGCCTCGAGGAGCTCGTACAGGAAGACGCCGGCGTGGTTCAGGAGGGCCGGCTCGCGCGGCTCGGACTCGAGGGCGTCGAGCAGGGCCGCGGCCGCGGTGACGAACGGGCCGACCCAGCCGTCTGAGGAGGCGGGCTGGTAGGCGAGCACGGCCTCGACGATGCCGCAGCGAGCCTGGTGGGCGCGGTGGCGGTCATCCCACTCGGAGAGCTCGGCGAACGCGGTCGCCAGGCGGTCGAGGTCGCCGGCCGCGATCGCGGCGGCGGCGCCGGCCACGGTCTGCTGCACGCGGATGCGCCAGTCGAGCGCGGGGGCGGGAGCGGCGGCCGAGGACGGGAGGGAAGACGTGCGAAGCGCCATCGGCTGCGTATTCGGCGATCCGATCGCCGCCTTTAGCCGTAGGCCTCTTTGTGCCTGGTCCGCCGATACCCGTGGAGCCCCCCACTACACTCCCGCTTGTCCCACCGCCAGATCTGCCGATAACGCGCCTGTGACGTCCCCCGCCCGCAAGATCTCAGCCGTCCCCGATCTGCCGTCCGTCGAGGTCTCCGACGAGCTCGCGCTCGACCTGTACTACTGGATGACGCTGACGCGCGCGGTCGAGGAGCGGGCGCTCAACCTCTACCGCCAGGGCAAGCTCCCGGGCAGCTACTACACCGGGCGCGGCCAGGAGGCGATCGCCGTCGGGATCGCGCTGCCCCTCGAGCGCGGCGAGAGCGGCGACTGGCTGTCGCCCTGGATCCGCGACCTCGGCTCCTATCTGGTGCACGGCGTGCCGATCTGGCGGATCTTCGCTCAGTTCATGGGCAAGGCCGGGTCGACGACCCGCGGCAAGGACGGCAACCTGCACATCGGCGGCCGCGAGTGGAACATCCCGTGCCAGGTGTCGCACATGGCCGACATGATCCCGCTGACCGTCGGCGCCGCCCTGGCCTACAAGCAGCGCGACGAGGAGCGGGTCGCGCTCACCAGCTTCGGTGACGCCGCCACCTCCCGCGGGGACTTTCACGAGGGCCTGAACATGGCGGCCGTGCTCGAGGTGCCCGCGGTGTTCGTCGCCGAGAACAACGGCTGGGGCTACTCCACGCCGATCTCGAAGCAGACGAAGGTCACCGACCTGCACAAGAAGGCTGCGGCGTACGGCATCCCTGCGGTCTCGGTCGACGGCAACGACGTGTTCGCGGTCTACGCCGCGATGAAGGCGTCGGTCGATGCAGCCCGCGCCGGCGGCGGCCCCCAGTTCGTCGAGTGCAAGACCTACCGCATGGGCGGCCACGCCGCCCACGACAAGTACGAGAGCTACATGCCGATGGAGGTGCTCGCCGAGTGGTCGGACAAGGATCCGATCAAGCGCGCGGAGACCGCCCTGCTCGAGGAGCGCGAGGTCACCGAGGAGCGGCTCGAACGCATCCGCGAGCGGGTTCGCGACGAGGTGCGCGCGGCCGTCGAGCAGGCCGAGGAGGATGGCTACCCGTCCCCCGAGGAGGCCCACATCGGCGTCTTCGCCGAGGAGGGATAGCGGCGCCGTGCCCGAGCTGACCTACCTCGAGGCGATCAACGCCGCCCTCCACGACGAGATGGAGGTCGACCCGCGCGTGTTCTGCATGGGCGAGGACGTCGGCCGCCAGGGCGGGGCGTTCGGCGCCACCAAGGGGCTTCAGCAGGCCTACGGCGAGCTCCGCTCGATCGACACGCCGGTCGCCGAGGCGGGCATCGCGGGCGTCGCGATCGGCGCGGCGATGGCCGGCCAGCGGCCCGTCGCCGAGATGCAGTTCGGCGACTTCGTCTCGATCGCGTTCGACCAGATCGTGACCTGCGCCGCCAAGATGCACTACCGCATCGGATGGGCGGTCCCGATGGTCGTGCGCTGCCCCAACGGCGGCGGCGTCGGCGGCGGCCCCTACCACTCCGAGAACGTCGAGGCCTGGTTCCACCACCACGCCGGCCTCAAGATCGTGTGCCCGGCGACCGCAACCGACGCGTACGGCCTGCTGCGCGCGTCGATCCGGGATCCCAACCCGGTCGTGTTCTGCGAGCACAAGTTCCTCTACCGGCGCGAGAAGGCCGACGTCGCCACCGGGCCCGACGGCCGGATCGTGCCGATCGGCAAGGCGCGAGTCGCTCGGGCCGGCACCGACATCTCGATCGTCACGTACGCCTCGACGGTGCAGCTGTCGCTGGCCGTCGCGGACACGCTGGCGGCCGAGGGCACCTCGGTCGAGGTCATCGACCTGCGCACGCTGGTGCCGTTCGACCGCGAGACGGTGCTGACGTCGGTCCGGAAGACCGGCAAGGCGATGATCGTGCACGAGGACAACCTCACCGGCGGGTTCGGCGCCGAGGTGGCGGCGATCGTCGCCCAGGAGGCGTTCGAGCACCTCGACGCGCCCGTGACGCGCGTCGCCGCGATCGACACGCCGATCCCGTTCACGCCCGTGCTCGAGCATGAGTACCTGCCGACCGAGGACGACATCCTCCGGGCGGCGCGCGAGCTGGCCGCGTACTGACGCGCAAGCCACCGGCAGGAAGGCCGCGCGCGCGGTGGAACTCCGCGTGACGGGCATCCCCCGTCCGGGGGAGGCAGCGTGCACATCGCCGGATAGAATCGAACACGCCCACGGACGGGCTACCCGGGGAGCGCCTTAGTGCGGTTTCGTCACAAGCTTTCCATCGTGCTTATCGGCCTGGCGCTCGTACCGCTGGTGGCCGCCGGCTTCCTTGTGCTGCGCCTGCTCGAGCACGACAAGATCTCAACGTCGACAGCGGCCTCGTGACCGGCGTCACCGCGGGCGGCGAGGCGTACAGGGCGCAGGTGCAAGGCGGCCGCCGCGGCAACGCTGCGCAGATCGCCGCGTGAGCAGCAGGTCCAGGCCGCGGCGGCCGGCGGATACGGCGCATCAGCAACGGCAGACCTCAGGGCGATAGTCGACCCGACGCCGTCCGACATGGACATCGCGGTGCCATCGAGCAGCGCGGGACGTCGCGGGCGGCAAGCCTCCGGAGGGGCCGTACCTGGAAGGCGTCGTGCCATATCGCGGGCTGCGAAGGCTGCCGGGTCGTCGTCGGCGTGCCGTTCAACGCGACTCGCTCGTCCAACGGCTCGACGCCGGCAAGCTCCAACGACAGCTCCGGACCTGGGGATCGTCGTGAACGGACGCCTCGTCGCGTCGACCGGCGTCGACTGCCGGGCTCGGCCCAGGCGATCGGTCGTCGGCGAGCCGAGCAACGCGACGGTCTCGGGCGATCGCGATGCGGGCGCTGGCGAGGGCGTCCAGTGCAGCGACCCGAACGGCTGCTCGCTCATCGCGATGTATCCGCGCTCCGCCCTGAACGACGCGATCGACTCCCAGCGCCTGCGCATCCTGGTGCCGCTGATCCTCGTCGCGCTCATCGTCGGCGTCCTGGCGTTCGCCGCGGCCGACTGGATGTCGAGGGCGCTGAACGACCTGGCCGAGCGCGCGATGGTGCTCGCCCGGGGCGGCACGCGCGGCGACGAGCTCGATCAGCTGGGCGCCGCGATCGACCAGATGTCGAGCGAGCTCTCCTCGCGCGTCGGCGAGCTCGAGGCCGAGCGGGGCCGGTTCAAGGAGACGCTCCAGCGCTACGGCGAGACGCTGGCGGCGACGCACGACCTGAACGCGCTGGTCGGCGCCGTGCTCGACACGGCGGTGCAGGCGACCCGGGCCCGCGGCGGCCGCCTGCTTCTGTACGACCCCGAGCGGGGCGAGGCGATCGAGCAGGCCCGCATCGGCACGGCCCGCGGGTCGCGCACCGACCTGCCGATGGTCGTCGCAGCTGGAATCGGCCTCGAGGGTGAGGCGCTCTCGGCGCATGAGCCGCGTGTGATCCAGGCTCCGCGCGCCATGCTCACGGTCCCGATCCTGCGCGAGCACCAGCTGCTCGGCCTGGTGACCACGGTCGATCCCGAGGACGGCGGCTTCGGCGACGACGACATCGAGTCGCTCTCGGCGCTCGCCGTCCAGGCCGGCGTGGCCATCGAGAACGCCCGCCTGCACCGCGTCGTCGAGCGGCAGGCGGTCACGGACGCGCTCACCGGGCTCGCGAACCGGCGCCAGTTCTACGAGGTCCTCGGGCGCGAGTTCGAGCGCTCCCAGCGGTTCGGCACCCCGCTCTCGCTGATCCTGCTCGACATCGACGACTTCAAGCAGATCAACGACACCCGCGGCCACCTCGCGGGCGACGCGGTGCTGCACGGGGTGGCGACCACCCTTGCCGAGCTGATCCGCGAGATCGACCTGGCGGCGCGGTACGGCGGCGAGGAGTTCGCGGTGCTGCTGCCGCAGACCGCGCAGGAGGGCGCGGCGCAGCTGGCCGAGCGCCTCCGCCGCGAGATCGCATCACGGCCGATCGGGTTCGGCGCCGACGAGATCGAGGGCATCACCGCCAGCTTCGGCGTGGCGGCCGGCCCCGAGGACTCGATGACCCAGATCGACCTGATCGCGTCGGCGGACGCGGCCCTCTACCAGGCCAAGCGCGACGGCAAGAATCACGTGACCGTCGCCGAGGCGTGGTAAACAATGGTGAAAAAGACAACGCGGACGTCCCCTAACGGACGGATCGCTGGTTCGCTTGGTACACTTGGCGTCGCCTTTTCGTGCCAGTGACCACTGATCGGGAGGACGGTGGATGACTACGAGCGGTTCTCTGTTTGCTTCTGCGATCGAGCATCACCTCGAGCTGAAGCGCCGAAATCAGCATCTTGACGACGATCTTCCGCTGGAGGAGTTCCAGGACGACGACCCGTTCGACAACCATCCGCTGTTCAAGACCGAGGCGGATGCGCGTCGCGAGGAAGAGGAGACCGGCGAGCACCCCGCGGTCCCGGAGATGGGCGCGGACACCGAGTCCATGCCGGCGGTCGACGCCGCCGACAGCCAGCCCCGAGGGTGGATGGAGACCACCCAGGCCACCGAGTTCTCCTGGGAGTAGACCTCAGCTGGCGCAGTACCCGGGGCACGAGGGACACGCAAACGAATGGATGAGCTGGCCGCCGTCATTCGCCCGCCCGAGGCTCCCGGCGACCGCTACCTGAACCGCGAGCTGTCGTGGCTCGACTGGGACAGGCGGTGCCTCGAGCTCGCCGAGGACGACGCGTGGCCGCTCCTGGAGCGCGTCCGCATGTGCTCGATCGTCGCCGCGACGCTCGACGAGTTCTTCATGATCCGCGTCGCCGGCCTCGAGGGCCAGATCGCGGCCGGGCTCGCAGTTCGCTCCGCCGACGGGCGCACGCCGGCCGTCGTCCTGGCCGAGATCCGCGAGCGCGTCATCGCCCTGCAGGCCCGCCAGGTCGAGCTCTGGCAGGATGACCTCGTGCCGGCGCTGCGCGCCGAGGGCATCGAGATCTGCACGTTCGAGAGCTGCACGGCGGCCGAGCAGTCGGCGGTGGGCGAGTGGTTCGAGCGCAACGTGTATCCCGTGCTGACGCCGCTGGCGGTCGGGCCCGGGCAGCCGTTCCCCTACATCTCCGGGCTGTCGCTCAGCCTCGGGTTCCTCGCGCGCGACCCGGTGACCGGCGAGGAGCGCTTCGCCCGGGTCAAGGTGCCCGAGGGGCTGGCGCGGTTCGTCCCGGTCGGTGAGGGGCCGGGCTCGCGGCTGGTGCCGCTCGAGGAGGTGATCGCGCACTTCTCGAACCGCGCTCTTCCCGGGGATCGAGATCGTCGAGCAAAGCCTCTTCCGCGTCACCCGCGATGCCGACTTCGAGCTCTCGGACGAGGCTGACGACCTGCTCGAGGCGGTCGAGTCGGAGCTGCGCCGGCGCCGGTTCGGCGACGCGGTGCGGCTCGAGGTGATGGACGGGATGTCCGCCAGCATGCGCGAGCGGCTGTACAGCGGCCTCGGCGTGACCGACGCACAGGTGTACGACACGCCGGGGCTGATGGACATGGCCGACCTGCGCGAGATCGCCGATCTCGACCGGCCCGAGCTCAAGCACGAGCCGTGGATTCCCGTGACCCGCGCGCGCCTTGCGCGATCCCGAAGCCTCCGGCGACCTGTTCGCGCGGATCCGCGCCGACGACCTGCTGGTGCACCTGCCGTACGAGTCGTTCGTCACCTCGGTCGAGGCGTTCGTGCGCGCCGCGTCCAAGGACCCGGGCGTCGTGGGTGTTAAGACCACCGTCTACCGCACGTCCGACGACACGGCGCTGCTGCCGGCGCTGATCGAGGCGGCCGAGCGGGCCAAGCAGGCGGTGTGCCTGGTCGAGCTGAAGGCTCGGTTCGACGAGCGCCGGAACATCGAGTGGTCGCGGGCGATGGAGCAGGCCGGCGTGCATGTCGTCCACGGCTTCCGCGACCTGAAGATCCACGCCAAGACGACGCTCGTGATCCGGCGCGAGGGCGGCGTGCTGCGTCGCTACGCGCACATCGGCACGGGAAACTACAACGGGGTCACCGCCCGCCTCTACGAGGATCTTCGGCCTCTTCACCGACGACGAGGCGATCACGGCCGACGTCGCCGATCTCTTCAACCACATGACGGGGTTCGGACGGCCGCAGCAGTTCCGGAAGCTCCTCGTCGCACCGTTCAACCTGCGCACGCGCCTCATCGACCACATCCGCTCGGTTGCCGACGCGGCCGCCTCGGGCCAGACGGCGAGGGTCAGGATGAAGGTCAACTCGCTCACCGATCCCGCGATCATCGAGGAGCTCTACCGCGCATCTCAGGCCGGCGCCCGGATCGACATCGTGGCCCGCTCCATCTGCTCGCTCCGTCCCGGCGTCCCGGGCCTGTCGGAGCGGATCCACGTGCGCTCGATCGCCGGCCGCTTTCTCGAGCACAGCCGCCTCTTCGCCTTCGAGGCCGGCGACCAGGCCACCTACCTGCTCGGGAGCGCCGACATCATGCCGCGCAACCTCGACCATCGGATCGAGGTCCTGACGCCGGTCGAGGACGCCCGCCTTCAGCACGAGATCTCGACGATCTTCGACACGCTGCTCGGCGACCGCACGCAGGCCTGGGTGCTCCAACCCGACGGCTCGTGGACGCGCCTTCGCCCCGAACGGCGTGGAACGAAGCGCGGCAGCCACGCTGTCCTGATGCGGCGTGCGCGCCTGCGGGCTCGGCCCCGAAGCCGGCGAGCGCCGCGCTCCGTCTAGCCGAGTGGGCCCGTGCAGCTGATCGTCGCGGCAGACCCCGAGGAGGCGGCGGTCCGGGCTGCAACGGCGCTGGCTGCCGTCGCGCGGACGGGCGGCTCGATCTCGCTCGCGGGCAGCAACACGCCGCGTCGGGCGTACGAGCTGCTCGCGGCCGACCCGGCGGTCGACTGGTCGCAGGTGCATCTGTGGTTCGGAGACGAGCGCTGCGTCCCGCCCGGTGATCCCGGCTCGAACTACCGCATGGCGCACGAGACGCTGATCTCGCGAGTCGACATCCCCGAGGGAAACGTCCACCGCATCCGCGGGGAGGACCAGCCCGAGGCCGCCGCCGCCGCGTATGCGGCCGAGATGGATGGGGTGGCGCTCGACCTCGCACTGCTCGGGCTCGGACCGGACGGGCATACCGCGTCGCTCTTTCCCGAGAGTCCCGCCCTCGACGTGCGCGACCGGGCGGCCGTCGCCGTGACGGCCTCGAAGCCGCCTCCGCGCCGGATCACCCTGACCCTGCCGGTCTTCGAGCGCGCCGTGTCAATTCTCATCCTGGCGCCCGGCGCATCCAAGGCCGAGGCGATCGCGGCGGTGCTCCGCGGGCCCGACAGGCGCTACCCCGCGAGCCTGCTCCCGGCGGACCGCACCACGATCCTGACGGACGCCGCGGGCGCCCCCTCGTAGGCCGCTGCAAAAACGGGGTCTGACCCCCACGCCGCTAGCCGGATTCGAAGCCGCGGCGCTTCATCGTGCCCCAGCCCTCTCTGCGGCGGGCGATGTCCCAGACGCCGCGGAGCCGGTAGAGGTCGACGAGCTGCCGGAACCAGATGTTCTCGAAGACCGCTGCCACGAACATGCGGCCCAGGTCGCGCGTGCGCCGGTAGTGGCGGTAGCCGCGCTCCTCGAGCCCGCAGGCGATCAGCGTGATCACCGTCCCGAAGATCCACGCCAGGACGATGTACGCAACCACGATCCAGACGTCGATCACGCCGAGGCTGATGCCGATCGGGAAGGCGATCCAGGCGGCCGCCTCCATCAGCGGGCTTGCGAACTCGAACACGAGGCAGTAGGGCAGCGCCAGCATCCCGACCGCGCCGTAGCGGCGGCGGAGCATCATCGAGCGGTGCCGCCACAGGCTCTCCCATAGGCCGCGGTGCCAGCGGCGCCGCTGGTTCCCGAGGGTGCCCATGTCGGCCGGCGCCTCCGTCCAGCACACCGGGTCGGCCGCGAACGTGATCCGGTACGGGCGCCCATGGTCGCGCATGTGCCGGTGCATCCGCACCGTCAGCTCGAGGTCCTCGCCGACGGTGTCGACCCAGTAGCCGCCTACCTCCTCGACCACGTCGCGGCGGAAGAGGCCGAACGCGCCGGACACGATGAAGAGCGCGCCGATCGCGTCCCACGCGACGCGGCCGTAGAGGAACGCGCGCAGGTACTCGACGACCTGGAAGCGGGCCAGGTGCCCGGCCGGCATGCGCGGCTCCACCACGCGGCCGGCCTCGACGCGTGAGGAGTTCGCGACCCGCACCGTCCCGCCGACGGCGATCACCCGGTCGGGATCCTCCTGGACCGGCCGCATCATGACCGTCAGCGCGTCGGGGTCGAGGATCGAGTCGGCGTCGGTGACGCACACGTACGGATGCCGGGCCAGGTCGAGCCCGGCGTTCAGCGCGTCGGCCCGGCCGCCGTTGTCCTTTCGGACGAGCGTGATGTCGATCGGGGCGCCGCCGCGGTACAGCTCGCGCACCGGCTCGTACTGGAGCAGGTTCCGCGGTGCCGGCTCGACGCGACGCAGGCCGTGCGCCTCGATCATCCTGGCGGCGGTCGCGTCGGTCGACCCGTCGTCCACGATCACGATCTCGAAGACCGGGTAGCGCTGGCCGAGGAGCGAGGCGACCGAGTCGAGGATCACCGTCCTCCTCGTTGAACGCCGGGACGACGATCGACACGCCGGGCGTGAGCGGCGAGGACAGCGCCTCCTGGTGCCAGGCCCAGCCGCGGCGGCGGATGGTCTTCTTCATCCCACGCCGGGCGAGCGGCCACAGGAGCAGATAGCAGAGGTTGATCGCCGCGGCGTAGGCCACCGACAGGATGCCGACGACCTCGACGGCGGTTCTCACGCCAAGCCGGCCTGGAGCATGCTCGCGGCGTGGCGCAGGCGGCGGATGGGCGTCCTCGTGGCGTCGCCCATGCGCGCAACCAGGCCGGGGGCGATGGACGCCAGGGTGGCCGCTGCGATCTCGGCGACCTCGGCGCAGTCGTCGTGCACGATCTCGAGCAGCCGCGCGGCGTTGCGCGGGCCGCCGACCGTGGCCAGCGCCGCGGCGGCGGCGGCGCGCACGTTGCGCGACGTCGTCGGCGAGGAGATCCTCGAGCGCCTGGCCGACGTCGTCCGCGCCGAGGTGCGCGAGCGCCTCGCAGGCCCGCTCGCGCACGAGCGGGGCATCGTCGGCGAGGCGGTCGCGCAGCGACTCGCCGTCGCGCGGGTTCCCGAGCCGGCCGAGCAGCTCGACGGCGGCTGCCCGGGTGGCGGGATGCTCGGTCGCTGATCAGCGTCGCGGATGCCCGGCAGCGCGGCGGCGCCGATCGTGAGCACGGCGTTTGCGGCCACGGCGCGGGGCACGTGACGACAGGCCGAGCGAATGCAGGATGGGGATGACCGCCGAGCGGGCGCGCAGGCGGCCGAGGCTCCGGGTCGCGGCCAGGCGCACGTCGGGGTCGCGGTCGTTCAGCGCCAGGAGCAGCGGCAGGCTCGGCCTGGTCGCTGCACATGTCGCCGAGGAGGGCGGCGCTCTCGGCGCGGCGGTGCGCGAGCGGATGGCCCAGGCCGCGGCTCGCGCGCCCGATCGCGCCGCTCGACTCGAAGTGGTCGGCGATCGCGTTGCGCGTGTCGCCGGCGAGCGAGGGGGCGAGCTCGGCCAGCATCGTCGCCAGCGCGGCGTCGTCAGCGCTGGTGCTTCGGTCGACCTCGTCGCCGTCGAGCAGCGCGTGCAGCACGGGCTCGGCGTCGCGGCGGGCGGCAAGATCCTCGCGCTCCATCCGGTTCGCGTGGATGCGGCGGGCGCACAGGAGCAGTGCAAACATGAAGCCGATCGCGACGAGCGCGAGCGATGCGAGAAGGGGGGCCGCCATGCTCCGGCTTCATCGACGTCTCGGCCGGACGGGCGGCATCATCATTTCGGCGTATCGCGCCCTCCCCCGGACGGGGGAGGGCGGCTACCCGTGGCGTGCAGTGCGTGCTCGACGATCTGGCGCTGGATCGCCCGGTTGACCTGGTCGAAGCGCATGCCGTACGTCCAGCGGCCGTCGAACACCTGGTCGCGCCACACGATCTCGGCGACGGCCTCGACGTGGTAGGCGGGCTGGTCGACGTCGAACTCGATCTCGATGCGGTCGCCCACCTCGCACGCCGTCGGCGTGATGATGCGCGCGCCGTCGGCCGCGAGGTCGATCGTCCCGGCGCGGAACCGGCGGCCGCCGCGGCCGGCCGGCACCAGGCGAGGACGTTCACCGGGACGCGCACCGCCGCGCGGCGCTCGGCGGCCCGGCGATCCTCGGCGAAACACCCACCGCACGATCCGTTGCTCGATGTAGCGGTCGAGGCCGTGGAACTGGACCGCGAACACCCAGCGCGGCCGCGACTTCTCGATGCGCACGACGGTGGCGTCGATGAAGACCAGCCACGTCGGCCCCTCGAAGCGGATCTCGAGCCGGAGCTCGTCGTTGAGCGCCACCGGCTCCTCGGCGACCAGCTTGGCGCCGCCCGGCGGAGATGTTCACGGTGCGGGCGGCGAACGGTGCGCCGCCGCCCTGGCTTCACCTCCACCCCGAAATCGGCCGTTACTCGAAGGAAGTTCCTCCGGTCGTCGTGCAACGCCTGCTCCGTCGTCGGGCGGGCCGGGTGGTGGCCCGCGCTTCATTCGCGAGGCTAGTCTGGCCGATAAGGCGGCGATGAGGTGCAATTCCGAGAGGAGTCGACCATGACCGAGACAACCGCCACGGTGCTCGTCGCCGACGACGAGCCGCACCTGCTTCGCCTCGTGAAGTTCCGGCTGGAGCGCGAGGGCTACAACGTGATCACCGCAACCGACGGTGACGCCGCCCTCGAGCTCGCCCGCAGCGAGCACCCGGACCTGTGCGTGCTCGACGTGATGATGCCCAAGCGCTCGGGCTTCGAGGTGCTGAAGGCGCTGCGCGAGGACGAGTCGCATCGCGACATGAAGGTCATCATGCTGACCGCCCGCGCGCAGGATCGCGACGTCGACGCCGGCTTCTCGCTCGGCGCCGACGACTACCTGACGAAGCCCTTCTCGCCGCAGGAGCTGCGCGTGCGGGTCGGCGCGCATCTCGCCAAGCGCTAGACGCGCCCGAGGTAGGCTCGCGCGGTGGACCGCCGCGCCGACGCCATCGCCGCCGCCCTCGGAAAGGGCGACGACGTGGCGTTCGTGCGCGCGCCCGGGCGCGTCAACCTGATCGGCGAGCACACCGACTACAACGGCGGCTGGGTGCTGCCGATGGCGCTCGAGCTCGACTGCCTGGTGGGATACCGGGCCCGTGCGCCGACGGCGACGTGAACGTCGCGTCGCTCGACGCGCCGGACGACATCGAGCCGTGGACCGACGGCGCTGCTCGAGGCGCTGGGGGAGGAGGGGCGCGAGCCGGCGGGCGTGGACGCCGCCGTGGCCACGAGCGTCCCGATGGGCGCCGGACTGGCGTCGAGCGGCGCGCTCTCGATCGCGCTCGGCATCGCCCTCTGCCGGGTTGCCGGCCTCGCCCTCGAGCCCGCGGTGCTCGCGGAGGCCTGCCGGCGGGCCGAGGAGCGGGCGACCGGCGTGCCGTGCGGGTTCATGGATCAGATGGTGGCGGCGCTCGGGCGCCCGCGCGAGCCGCTCCTGATCGACTGCCGGACGCGTCGGTCGAGCGGGTCGCGCTTCCCGACGAGGCGGCCATCGTCGTCGTCGACTCCGGGGTTCGCCGGTCGCTCTCGGACGGCCGCTACGCCGAGCGGCGGGCCGCCTGCGACGCCGCGGCGGCGCGGATCGGCGTGTCGTCTCTTCGAGACGCGACGCCCGAGCAGGTCGCCGACGATCCGGTCGCGAGGCACGTCGTCTCCGAGAACGAGCGGGTGCACCGGATGGTGCGCGCGCTCCGCGCGGGCGACCTCGAGGCTGCGGGCGCGATCCTCACCGACGGCCACCGCAGCCTGCGGGACGATTTCGCGGTCTCGACGCCGGAGCTCGACGCCCTGGTCGAGCGGCTGCTCGGCCTCGGCGCGTTCGGGGCCCGCCTCACGGGCGGCGGGTTTGGCGGTTGCGTGATCGCGCTCGTGGCGCGAGATCGCGCGCCCGACGTGGACGGTGTGGTGTGCGTGTGCTGAGGGCCGCGTTCGTGCTCCCGCTCGGCGCCGCCTTGGCGGCGTCGCTGGCCTCCCGGCGCCTCTTCGGCCCGCGCCGGTTGCCCGCCTGCGGCTCGATGCCCGGCGCAGGGATCGGAGGCGGGACGATCGGGATCGCCGTCGGCCGCTATTCGACAGCCGACTCGATCCTCGATCGCTGGTGGTTGAATCGCGGCCCCGGTCCCACGGGGACGCCTGTCACTCCCGCCTAGGCATCTCGGTGCAACATTGGGGTCAGACCCCGTTGTTGCATGCGGCTACGCGGCCGGTGCGCGGTGGCGGGCGTACCAGGTCGAGTAGCCGCCCTCGAACGCGTGCGCCTCGCCGCCGGCCACCTCGACGATGCGGTCGGCGATCCGGTCGAGGAAGTAGCGGTCGTGCGAGACGGCCACAACCGTCCCGTCGTAGCTCTCGATCGCGGCCTCGAGCGTCTCGACCGAGTCGATGTCGAGATGGTTCGTCGGCTCGTCGAGGACGAGGAAGTTCGCGCCGCCGCGCATCAGCAGCGAGCAGCTCGAGGCGCGTGCGCTCGCCCCCCGAGAACGACGCGACCGGCTGACGGCACTGCTCGTAGCTGAAGAGAAACCGAAGCAGCGCCTGAACGGCCTCCTCCTCTGTGCAGGGCTTCTGCGCCCGCAGGATGTCGACCGGCGTGCGCCCCGGCGGGGCCGGCGAGTGCTCCTGGGCCAGGTATCCGATGCGGATCGACGGGCCGCGCCAGACCTCGCCTCCGGCGACCGGCAGCATGCCGGTGAGGGCCTTTATGAGGACGCTCTTTCCGCTGCCGTTTCGGCCGATGACGCCGATCCGCTCGCCGCGGAAGATCGTGAGATCGACGTCGAGCAGCACGGGCTCCTCGTCGAACGCGACCGAGACGTCGCGCAGCTCGGCGACGCGCTTGCCGCCCCGCTCACCGCTCCGGAGCGCCAGGCCGATCCGGCGCCGCTCGAGCACCGGCCGGTCGACCTTGTCCATGCGCTCGATCCGCCGCTGGGTGTTTCGGGCGCGGATCGTGTGGCGACGGTCGTCGACCATGCTGGCCCACTGCTTGTAGCGCCGGATCGCCTCCTCGAGGCGCGCGATCTCCTTCTGCTGTGCGGCGAAGGCCGCCGCCTGCTGCTGGAGCTCGAGCTCGCGGGCGGCCTGGTAGGCGGAGTAGTTCCCGGGCCACATGCGAACGACGCCGCGGTCGAGCTCGGCGATGGCCGTGACCGACTCGTCGAGCAGGTAGCGGTCGTGCGACACCATGACCACGGCTCCCGGGAACTCGCCGACGAGCTCCTCGAGGCCGCTTCGGCGTACGGCGTCGAGGTGCGTCTCGGGCTCGTCGAGGAGCAGCAGGTCGGGCTCCTGGGCGAGGCAGGCCGCGAGCGCCACCAGCTTGCGCTTTCCTCCCGAGAGCTCGGCGTGCGGACGCTCCATCTCGGCGTCGCTCAGGCCCAGCGTCTGGAGATGCCCTCGCACCGTGCCGTCGAAGGTGTGGCCGCCGAGCTGGTCGTACTCCTGGATCAGGCGCTCCTGGCGGTTGATCGCCCGCTGCATCACCGCCATATCCGCGACCGCCTCGGGGCTGCCCAGCCTGACCGCGCACTCCTCGAGCTCGCGCTCGACCCGGGCGATGTCCGGGCGGGCTGCGTGGCAGATCTCGATCGGCGTGCGCGGGTCGGGGCCGACGAGCTGGGGGAGGTAGGACGCGACCATCCCGCGCTTTCGGACCGCCGGCGCGGAGTCCGGCTCGTCGAGCCCGGCGAGGATCCGAAGCATGGTGCTCTTGCCCGAGCCGTTCTGGCCGATCACGCCGATCCGGGCCCGCTCGCCCACCTCGAGGTCGAGCCCCCGGAGCACGGTTCGGCTGCCGTACGACTTGACGGCGTCACGCAGCGCGATGAGCCTCATCGCGGGTCGGTGCAGAGCTGGCCGTGCGACCGGCTGAGGCACACGAGCCCGCGGAGCGTTCCGTCCGGGTCGACGACGGCGAGCCGATCGGTGCCGGCTGCGTCCATCCGCTCGAGCGCCGACGCGACGGTGTCGTCGTGCGCGGCCGTCCCGGCCGAGCTCGAGGCCAGCGCTGCGACGGCGGCGTCGTCGTCCTCGCCGTCGACGTCCTCGCGTGTCAGCTCGCCGGCGTAGCGGCCGTCTTCGACCACGAGGGCGGTCCGGACGCTCGGGTTCTCGAACAGCCGGCGGGCGTCGGCGACGGTCGCCGTGGACGGAAGCGTCTTCGGCCGCGAGATCATGACCTCGCCCACCGTGAGGATCGCGGCCTCGTCGAGCGTGACGTGACTGGTTCCCATCGCCGCAGAAGTGTACTGTCGGAGGCCCGGATGATCGACCTGCCGGACACCCCGCTCACCCCGCTTGTGCTCCGTCACGCCCGCCGGCTCGGGTCGAAGGCCGCGCTCGTCGATTCCGCATCCGGCCGGGCGATCGCCTACGGCGACCTTCCCGCCGAGATCTCCGCGGCCGCCGGCGGCCTGGCGCGGGCGGGTCACGCCCCCGGTGAGGTCGTCGGCGTGGTGCTGCCGAACGTGCCCGAGTTCGCGGTCGTCTTCCACGCGGCGCTCGAGCGTGGCGGCGTCGTGACGCCGGTGAACCCCGCGCTCACGCCGGCCGAGATCGGAAGACAGCTCGGCGACGCCCGCGCGCGGTTCGTCGTCACGTCGACCGAGCTCGCCTCGGCTGTCGAGGCGGCTGCCGGGGACGCCCGCGTCCTCGTGATCGGGACGGAGGAGCTCCGCGGTCCGGAGTTCGCGCCCGAGCCGACGGGCCCCGTCGATCTGGCCGCGCTTCCGTACTCGAGTGGCACGACCGGCTTCCCCAAGGGCGTGATGCTGACCCATCGCAACCTGACTGCGAACATCGTCCAGGTGGAGGGCGTCTTCCGCTGCGACGAGGGCGACGTGCTCTTGGCAGTCCTGCCCTACTTCCACATCTACGGCCTGACCGTGAACATGAACTTCGCGCTCGCCCGCGGCGCGACCGTCGTCACGATGGCGCGCTTCGACCTGGAGGCGTTCCTCGAGGCGATCGAGCGCCACCGCGTGACGCGTGCGTTCCTCGTGCCCCCGATCCTGCTCGCGCTGGCGAAGCACCCGCTGGTCGACCGCCACGACCTCAGCTCGCTCGACCTGATCGTCTCGGGTGCCGCCCCGCTCGACGAGCGGATCGCCCGGGCCGTCGCCGAGCGCATCGGCTGCCGGGTCGTCCAGGGCTATGGGCTGACGGAGACCAGCCCGGTGACGCACCTCCCTCCGGAGGGGCCCGACATGGACGCCAAGCCGGCGTCGGTCGGGCCGCCGCTACCGGGGACGGAGTGCCGCGCCGTCGACATCGCGTCCGGAGAGGTGCTCGCGGCCGGCGAGGACGGCGAGATCGTGATCCGCGGCCCCCAGGTGATGCGCGGCTACCTGCGCGACCAGGCGGCGACCGACGCGGCCATCGACGCGGATGGGTGGTTCCACACCGGCGACATCGGGCACGTGGACGGTGACGGGTGGCTCTTCATCGTCGACCGCCTGAAGGAGCTGATCAAGGTGCGCGGGCTCCAGGTGGCGCCGGCTGAGCTCGAGGCGGCGCTCCAGACGCACCCGGCGGTGGCCGACGCGGCGGTCGTGCCGTCTCCTGACCGGCACGGCGGCGAGGTGCCGAAGGCGTTCGTCGTCCTGCGCGATGAGGTCGACCTCGACGATCTGCGGGGGTATGTCGCCGACCGGGTCGCCCGGCACAAGCGCATCCGCCGGATCGAGGCCGTCGAGGAGATCCCGCGGAGCCCGTCGGGGAAGATCCTGCGCCGCGTGCTCGTCGAGAAGGAGCGCGAGGCGGCCGCTACGGGGAGCGGCCGATGAGCGCCGGCGGCCGCCTCGTGCCTCTCACCGGCGCCGGGTGGGAGGACGATGCGCCCGGGATCCGGGCTCGCGCAATCGAGGGCGTCGACGGCCGCCGCTTCGCGATCGTCGAGTACGGGCCGGGAGCAGCGCGGGAGGACTGGTGCCTCGACGGGCACTACGGCATGGTGCTCGAGGGCGAGATCGAGTACTGGTTCGAGGACGGGAGCCCACCGCTTCGGATCGCAGCCGGCGACGCGTTGTGGCTCGTCGGCGGCGGCCCGGCGCACCAGGGCCACAACGTCGCGGACGGCGCGACCACGCTGTTCTTGATTGATCCGGTGTAGGCCGTGGGTGGATTGAGCGGCCGCGGGAGGTCGCCGGTGAGAGACCACTCGGCCACCTGGTGAGTGTCAATTGCCTTTCTCATCACTTTCGAGTGACCCCGTGACCCCCGTGCAACACCTCCCCCGCCAGACTCCCCGGCATGTCGTTCCCCTACCTGCCGACGCTGTACAAGGCACGCAAGGTGCCGACCAAGCAGGTCGTGTGCGCGATCTGCGTGGAGCGGACGAGGGGGAGGACGGGGGCGGTGGAGCTGGGCTACGGCGTGCGGGTGCACCTTTGCCGCGGACACGGGTCGCAGGAGTTCATGACGCAGCGTGGGGGGAGGGACTTCGTGCTGACGCTTCAGCGATTGTGGCAGGCGCACGACTGCCTGACGGTGGCCCGAAGGCGGGCGCTCGGGCGCCATCTCGCCGCCTGCAGTGGCGTGGAGGCGCGGCCACGGCCCGGGTCCTACTCGTGGCCGTCGCTGCGGCGGGAGGCCGAGGCGGCGTTCGCAGCAGGGCGGCCCGTGAACGCCGTCATCGCCGCGCTTCGGCGCCTGCACGGTGACGGCACGGCGGTCCCGCCGAGCGTGCGCACCATGCGCCGCTGGAGCGCCGAGCGACGCTGGCTCGCCCGCGCGCCCTGATCCCGTTCTAGAAGGGGAAGTCGGGCCGGTCCCGCAGGGAATCCAGGTCGGTGTCGCCGTCGGCCCACGCCGCGGTCTTCGGATCGAGCTCGGCGGCCCGCGTCAGGTGCTCGATCGCCTCATCCGCAAGGCCGGCGACCGCCTCGAAGCAGGCGAGGTTGTAGAGCGTCGAGGCGTTGTCGGGGTGGAGCTCGACCGCCTCGCGCATGATCGCGATCGCCGCCTCGTGGTCGCCGGCGCGGACGAGCGGCTCGGCGGCGAACGACCACTCCCACGGCGAGGGCCGGAACGCCTCGCCCGGCGTGCCGCCGAGCGCGAGGATTGTCGTGCCGTCGGCCGCCGCCACGGCCGAGCGGCGGGCCCCGGGATCGCGCACGAAGACGAGCGTCCCGGGGCCGGCGTCGATCTCGTCGCCGGCGACCGTGAACTTGGCCCGGCCGGCGATGACGGCGTAGACCTCCTCGTGGCCGCCCGCGCCGCCGCCGGTCTCGTCGTGCTCCTCGACGACGTGCTCGCCGAAATCGGCGGTGTAGGCATTGATGCCGAACGCCTCGATCCCGAGCGTTCTCCGCACCGGCTTCCAGCGCACGCCGGCGACCGGGATCGCATCGACCGCGTCGAGGTTGAGGACGCCGTATGCGGGGGCCGGTTCCACCCGGTCAGGCTACACGACCGCCGGTATCCTCCCGACCGTGGTCCCGACCGGCTCGCTGCTCGCGTTCGCGGTGACGGCGTTCGCGCTGATCGTCGTCCCCGGCCCGAGCGTGCTCTTCGTCATCAGCCGGGGCGTCGCGCTGGGAGGCCGGGCGGCCCTCGCGACCGTCTTCGGGAACGCTGCCGGCGCCTACTCGCAGGTGGTCGTCGTCGCCCTCGGGCTGGGAGCGCTCATCGAGCGCTCGGCGGCGCTCTTCACCGCGGTCAAGCTCGTCGGCGCGGCCTACATCGTCTTCCTCGGCGTGCAGGCGATCCGGCACCGGCGGAAGCTCTCGAGCGTGCTCGACGCTGCCACGGCCCCGCGCGGCACGCGCCGGATCCTCCGCGAGGGCTTCGTCGTCGGCATCACCAACCCCAAGGCGGCGGTCTTCATGGCGGCCGTCCTGCCCCAGTTCACCGACCCGGCCAGAGGCCACGTGCCGCTCCAGCTCCTCGTGCTCGGTCTCGTCTTCGTCGCCATCGCCCTCGTCTCGGACAGCATCTGGGGCCTCGCCGCCGGCTACACGCGCGCCTGGCTCGGCAGGTCGCCGCAGCGGCTCGAGGCACTCGGCGGGATCGGCGGCGTCGTCATGATCGGCCTCGGCGTCCGCCTGGCGCTCGTCGGCCGTCGCGACTGATGACGACCTTCACGAGGCGGCGGCTCCTGGCGGCCGGCGCGGGCGGCATCGCCGGTGTCGGGCTGCTCGGCGCGGCAGCGGCCGGGCCAGAGACCCTGCACGACGACGCCCGCCGGTTTCGCGACTGGATCCTCCGCCGCCCCGACGCCTTCATCCCCTCCGCGACCGGAAGGGGTGGTGAAGCTCGAGACGGTGCACTCCGCCGCCCGTGGGCGCGACGTCGACCTCTTCACCGCGGTGCCGCACGGCTACGGAGACGGGGCGGGGCTGCCCGTCTGCCTCGTCCTCCACGGCGCCACCGCGCGGCCCGTCGGACTTCCAGCCGTTCGGGCTGCCGCGGTTCCTGACGGCCGCCGTGCGCCAGGGGCGCGCCGCCCTTCGTGCTGATGGGCGCCGACGGCGGGCTCCTCTACTGGGAGCCCGATCCCGAGAGCGACGACGACCCGGAGCGCATGGTGCTCGACGAGCTGCCGCGCTGGGCCGAGGAGCGCGGCTTTGACTCGGGCCGGCTCGCGGGATGGGGGTGGTCGATGGGCGGGTTCGGCGTGCTCCACGTCGCCGAGACCCGGCCCGGCTTCCTGCGCGGAGCGGCAGCGTTCAGCCCGGCCGTCGCCCCGGGTGACGATGTGTTCTCGTCCATCGGCCGCCTCGCAGGGACCCCGCTCGGGGTGTGGTGCGGGCGCGACGACCCGCTCTACCCCGACGTGCGCGAGCTCGTGGCTGCGCTTCCCGAGCCCCCGCGGGTGGTCGCCTACGCGCCCGGCGCCCACACCCGGGTCTACTGGAACAGCGTGACGCTGCCGGCGCTCGCCTTCGTGGGCAGCGTCGTCGGATCGACATGAGCGCCCGCGACGTCGTCATCGTCGGCGTCCCGATCGACTCGCTGGGAACGCCCGGCGGCACCGAGCTCGCGCCCGCCGCGTTGCGCGAGGCGGGCGTCGCGGAGGCGCTCGGTGCGCGCGACGCCGGCGACCTCGATGTCAGGATCGTCGGGACCGAGCGCGACGCCGAAAGCGGGATCGTCGCCTACCACACCGTCGTCGCGACGTGCGAGGGTGTCCGCGACGGCATCGCCCAGCTCCTTCGCGACGGAGCCTTCCCGGTCGTCCTCGGGGGCTGCTGCACGCTCGTCCCCGGCGTGGCGGCGGCGCTGCGAACGGTCGACCGGAGGCCGGCCGGCCTGGCCTACGTCGACGGCCATCTCGACCTCTACGACGGCCGCACGAGCCCCACGGGCGAGGCGGCCGACCTGCCGCTCGCGATCGTCGCCGGTCACGGCGATCCGGCCCTCATAGCCCTCGGGCCGGACGTGCCGATGATCGACCCGCGCCACATCGCGATCCTCGCCCACCGCGACTCCGACGAGGCCCGGTCGTACGGAAGCGTCATGCCGGCCGATCTCGGGATCGCCGTGTCGCGCGACTGCGCCGACGTGCAGGCGGCCGGGCCGGCCGCCGTCGGCGCGGAGGCGGCCGGGGCGCTGGCGGGCTCGGCGGGCCGGTACTGGCTCTCGATCGACGTCGATGTGATGTCGGACGCCGCGTTCCCCTCGACGCCGGTCAAGCAGCCCGGAGGCCTCGAGTTCGAGGAGCTCGTGGCGCTTGCGCGTCCACTGGCGCAGGATCCCGCCTGTGCCGGCCTGAACCTGATGTGCTACGACGTCGACATGGACGACGCCGAGCGATCCTCGGCCCGGGCGCTCGTCGAGCTGGCCCGGCGCCTGGTCGCTACCAGCGCGTGACCCAGTCGGCCGTCCAGACGCACGCGCCGGAGTAACCGAGGAAGCGGCCGCACGAGCGGGCGATGCCGATCGTGTGGTACCTGGACGACAGCACGATGGCGCGGTGCTCGGGGCTGTGCAGCCACGCGCGGACGGTCGCCCGCGGTCCGGCCTGCGTTCCCCAGCCCCAGGCGAGCGTCTCGCCGGCGATCCAGTTGTAGCCCGAGACGTATCCAGTCTTCAGGATGCGGTCGGTCATCGTCGATCCCGTCGGGCTCGTATGGGCGAAGTAGTCGCGGCCCATCATGTCGCCGGAGTGACGGATCGCGGCGACGTGGAGCGCCCGGCTGGAGCTCACAGGAGCGAGCCCATGCCGGATGCGGGAGTGGTTGATGCGCTTCAGCAGAAGCTTGCGGGGCGGCGTCGCTGATGCGGCGGCGATCCCCGGCTGAGTGGCCGCGACGGCAAAAAGCGCGGCTGCGAGGATGATGAGTCTTGTGAGCATGCCGTGTCAGTCGGCGGGTGCTCACGGGCCCAGCATCCTCGGGACGGCCATTTTGGGTCACCGTCTGAGGGCGGACGACCTCCCCGGAATGTCGTAGACAGCGCTTTGTCAGAGTGGCCGGGAAGGACAGGTGGCCGGCGCTGGATCGGAGTAGGCGTCGGCGAACTTCGCGGGGCCGGCCGGCGTTTCGGTCCAGAAACCGGCGTGGATGCGCCAGGGGTACTGGCAGAGCGGCGCGAACGTCTCCGTCCCGTCGCCGTTGTCCCAGTAGAGGATGCAGCAGGCGAGGTCGACAGCCTGGCTGCTGCTCGCGTCGAAGTACGTGGTGAGGGCCGGGTAGTAGATGTGGTTGAACACCCGCCTGCCGCCGTGCCACAGGCCGTCCTGGGTCTGGTATTGCGGCGAGAGCGCGACCCGCCAGGCCGGGTCGCAGGCCGCCTGGACAGCGTTCGTCCCGACCATCCAGCCGACCACCGGGTCCTTCACGACCCACGCCGGGTCGACCGTCGCGGTGCAGGCCGGCATCGCGCTCGCAGCCGGTGCCGCGGCGCCCGCGGCGAGCGCCGCGATGAGGAGTGCGATCAGACCGATCCGGCGCATTCGCGACCTGCGTTCCATGTCGTTCGGCGAGCTCCTCGTGGGCATGGGCGGCTCATGCGGGCGGCGGATCCCTCGACACCTGGTGCCACAGGTGCTCGGCCAGGTCGCGCGCCCCCGGGAACATGGTGCCACTCCTCCTTCAGCACGGCAACGCACGCCTGGCGCATCAGCGCCTTCGGATCGACGGCGCCGGTCGATCCGTGCTCGCGCAGAACGTCGATCGTGAGCGCGATCAGCTGGCAGCAGCCGTCGATCCGCCCCCACAGGTAGTCCCGCTCGCGGCTCGGCCGATCGAAGAACGCGCCGAAGTGGTGGACGCCCATTCCGGCGAGCTTCGGCGCGCGGGGATCGGGTGGCGTGACGAGCGACGTCTCGCGCGGGCTGACGCGGTAGATGCCGATCTCGCCGTCGCGCTCCCCGACCGCGTGCTCGACCGCGATCGGATACGTGATCGCGTCCCAGATCGGAAAGCCGATGTACCGCCGGAGCAGGTCGAGCCGCCGCGGCCGCTCACGCTCGCCGCGCCAGTCGGCAAGCGCCGTGAGGAGCCCCGCGAACGTCTCGTGCCCGAAGCCGTCCATGACGCCGCCGAGGCGTTCCGCCGCTCCCTGCTCGAGCGCCTGCATGTCCCGTCGGTTGCGGACCACGAACGCGTCGAGCTGGTCATCGAGGCTCCACGACGAGTCGAGCTCGGGCGGCGGGATGAGCGCCTTGAGCGCGTCGCGCCCGAAGAGGGCGGCCGCCCGCGCTCGGAGGTCGTCGTCGCCCATCACCGTGTCCCACGCGCCCGAGAGCACGGCGGCGCGGCCGGCGAGGACGCGCTTCACCGAGTCGACCTGCGCGCGGTCGAGACTCGGCTCCTGGTCAGGGCGCCGGTACAGCCAGGCGACGCCGTCACGCGCGAACGCGAGCCGGCGGCCCTCGTAGTCGACGTCGAACGCGCGCAGGAACCCGATCTGCCGAGCCGACAGCTTCTCGGGCGGAGGCGGGTCCTGGTCGACGCCCGGCAGGAGCCCGTCGGCGACGGCGAACCGCCGGATCGCCTCGGCGACCAGCTCGCGCGCCAGTCCGTCGGCGTATCCGCAGGCGTCTGCGACCGCTTCGGCGAAGTGCTCGACGACGTGGCCGATCTTGACGCGGCCGTAGGTCGGCGTCAGGTCGTCGCTCGCGTGGGCCGCGGCGCCGACGGCGTCCCACCATTCCCGCGAGGCTGAGGCCGCCGGGTCGACCAGCGGATTCGCCCCGCCGGCGGCCGCGGCGTCGGCGATCTTGTCGACTCGCCCCGCCACGGCGTCGAAGCGCTGCTCGATGACCGAGCGCAGCGCGAGGACGCGGGCGTTTCGCCGCCGGAGGACGCCCATCTGGTCGCCCATCGTCTGCGACAGCGGGATCGTCGAGATGCTTCTGAACGTCTCGGCGAGCACGTTCGACTCCGGGACATCGAGATCCCGGAGCTCGAGGGGATCGGCGTTCTCGAGAACGGTCGGAGACGGCTCGACGTACACCACGGCCCGGCGCACCTCCGACGCCGCCGTGCGGCCGCGGATGAGGCCGATGGCCGCGTCGAACGGCATGTTGTCGAGGACGCCGCCGTCGACGAACCGCCGGTCGCCGGCCTCGCCGTCGCCGGGGTATCTCGCCAGATAGCGCCGCATCACGAGCTCCCAGCCCTCCCCGTCGCCGGCGCCGTCCAGCTGGGCTCTGAAGTGGCTCAGGCTGACGGGGGCGAACGCGCCCGGGAACGACGCCGTGGCGCGGGCGGCGAACGCGAGCATCCCGACGTCCGGGTCGAGCGAGCTCCGGCCGTCCCCGTGGATCCGGAACACGTGCCGGTGGGCCTCGTCGAAGACGAGCTGCTGCGAGAGCGGGACGGCGTCGCGGTGCCCGGCGAACTCGGTCGCGGTGACCGCCAGGTCGATCCCGCTGTCGGCGAAGACGAAGTCCACGGGTGCGGTCCGCTCGTGCCGCCGCATGTTGGTGAGCGCGCCCCATGTCAGCGAGCACATGCGGTCTCCGTAGAGCGCACTCCGCGGGGGGTGCTTCACGAACGCCGTCACCGGCTTCCGCAGGCGCACGACCGCCCCGGCCCGCCGGATCCACGTGACGGCGCGGTTGCGCGCCCACCGCGATTCGGGGGCCGGCGCCGGCCCGAGCACCTTGTCGAGCGGAGCCGCGATCCCGCGCAGCTCGCCGGACTGCGCTCGCACGGCCTCGAGCAGCGTCCGCACCTCCGGGTCGAGCAGCTTCCCGAAGTCGCCCTCGGTGATCCAGAAGTCCCGGATCGCCTCCTGCGAGTAGTCCCCGTCGAGCGCGCGCGTGAGGCAGATGCCGTTGATGCCGCCGGCGGACGTGCCCGCGACGATGTCCACGCCCACCTGGATCCGGTGCGGGTCGCCGCGGTCGCTCGCGGCCTGTTCGAGCGCATCGAGCAGCTCCGCGTACACGCCTGCTGTTCCCGACGGCGTCGAGCCCGCCAAGCGCATCGCCGAGCCGGTCACGAGCTCCTGGATCTCGCGCGTGATGCCGCTCATGTAGATCGCGAGCGAGACGCCGCCGTAGCAGACGACCGCCAGCCTCGCCTCGAGCGTTCGAGATCCGCTCGCCGCGCTCAGGCTCTGCTCAGCCATGGGCGTCCGCCGAGGCCAGGATCGCGGTGATCTTCCCGAGAACGTGCGGGTCCTGGACTCCCGAGGCGAGCGTCCGGTGTGCGGCCTCGAGCGCCTCGTCGTGCCGGCCGGCGCGGTGAAGCGCCCACGCCAGCGCCGCGTCGGTGGCGTAGTGCGGCCGGAGCTCGCGATCCCGCTCGGCCCAGAGCACCGCAGCGGCGCCGTCGCCCTCGACGTCCGCGTAGTGCTCCGCCAGATGGTGGTGGTACTGCACCTCCCCGAGGCTCGCCGACTCGAGGTACCCGGCCAGGGCCCGCATGTGCCAGGCCCGCGCCGCGTCGGGCCTCCCGGCCCGCCGCAGGAGGTCGCCGGCGGCCTGCGCCAGCTCGGGCCGCGCGGACCCGGGCTGCGACGTCCTCGGCGATGAGCGATCGCCTCGTCGAGGCGGCCCTGCGCGGCCCGGAGGCCCGCGACGTGCTTCTCGACGAGCCAGTAGCCCGAGTACGCAGCCTGCGCGCGCTCGTAGTGCCCCTCGGCCTCGTCGAGCCGGCCGTGGCGCTGGTGCAGGAGGCCCCGGTGCGTCTCGACCCACGCATAGGAGCGGAGCTCCTTCGCGGTGATCTCGTCGGCGGCCTCGGCGAAGAGCGCGTCGGCCCGTTCCGGGTCGCCGAGCACCTGCTCGAAGTGCGCGAGCCGCGCGAGGTTGTCCCACGAGCCGGTCTCGGCGACGAGCCGTTCGTACGCGCGGCGGGCCTCGGCATACCGACCGAGCTGAAGGTCGGCGTCGGCCCGGATCGCCCGCCCGTCGGGAGAGTCGGCGAGGCCCTCCGCCAATCCCAGTCTGGCCACCGCGTCGGTGAGCCGGTGCTGCTTCAGGTGGACGCCCGCCCGTACGAAGCACAGGTCGGGCCACGGGCCGAACCGCGCCAGGGCCGCGTCGACCGCCGCTGCCGCGCGCCGCATCTCGGAGACGTCGCCCGAGAGCGACGCGCGGTTCACGCGGCAGGATGCGAGCCGGGTCGCCTGCTCGGCGTGCACCGGCCCCGGCGGCTGTTCCAGCTCGGCGATCTCGGCCGAGAGCCGGTCCAGGTCGCGGGCGTGGTCGGTCGCGAGAGCGGGGGCGCTAGTACCCGGCATGCGGCTCGGCGAGATAGGGGAACTCGGGCAGGAAGTCGCGATCGTTCCGGAGCGGGTTCGGCGGCGTCTTCGGGACGATCGGCGCGGCGTCCCAGAGGCCCTGGTCGTTCAGCATGTCGAGGTGGTACGGGCGCCCGCCGAGCTCCGCCTCCATATCGAGGAAGAGCGACAGGAACCGAGTCGCCACCTGATCCTCCAGCCGCCGCCCGAACGGCCACGTGCCGGTCGTGTCCATGTCGATCGCGCACACGTTGGGGACGAAGATCTCGAACGACCGCCGAAGCGGGATGTCGGCGCCGTGGGGGTTCCACGAGTCGTCCGGCATGTTCAGCTCCTGGAAGATCACCCGCCGCACCCGCGGGAAGGCCGCGGCGGCCAGGCTGTAGGTGCGGTGCACCGACACGGGCGAGTCGTCGTGGTCGAACGACGTGGCGAGGCCGAGAGCGCTGATCGACGGGCCGAACCCCCAGCCGAGGTGCGCGAGCCGCTTCACGAAGTGCGGGGCGAGCCAGAAGTTGTTGGCGCCGAGCTGGCGGTTGTCCTCGCGCTCGGAGAGCCCGGCGTCGGCAAACGGCTGGCCGACCGTGTCGACGAGCTTGTAGCGCTTCAGCTCGGCGTCGAGCCGGATCCAGTCGAGGAATGCCCTCGGGTGCTCGATCCAGAGCGGGTCGTCCGGGATCGTCTCGACCTTCTTCGCGGCCTTGAGCACCCAGCTCTCGCCCCACACGTTCACGATGCGGTCGTGCTCGGGGGAGTGGGTCAGGTAGCGCAGGGGCAGCTCGAGGATGATGGCGTTCACGTTCTTGCCCGCCTGGGCGTCGACGCCGCTGTAGACGAAGCGGAAGTTGCCGTCGGCGTCCTTGGCGAAGCGGTCGCCCTCCCAGGTGTACGGGCCCGGCGGCAGGTCGATCTTCACGCCGCGACCGAGGCGCGGGTTCTCCGGATCGAAGTTGAAGAGGTGGTTCCCCTCCAGCTCGAGGAGCGTCTTCGGGATGGGGAGCTCGCGCAGGTCGGGCCGGGTGTGGGGCACGTGGTAGAACTGGGGCGCGTAGTTGATCGACCGGAAGAACCCGGGCAGGTCGTTGAAGAACGCGTCGTCGCGGCCGCCCAGGAAGAGCCGGATCGCACTCCCGTCGGGCGCCTTCTCCGTCGTCGCCCTGTCGAGGTCGACGGTGACCGAGAAGCTGCCGCCGGGGAAGCCCACGAAGTCGACCCTCGCCTTCCGGTCGCCCCAGGCCCGCACGCGCACCTCCGCCGGGCGCAGCTCGCCCAGGTACTTGTTCTTCACGGCGTCGACGTAGCCGAGCAGCGCATCGAGGCCGCGGTCGTCCTCGGGCCATGCGACCCGCCGCCCGGTCGTGACCTGGAGGCGGTAGAGCATGTCGGTGTCGAAGACGCCCGCCGTCGGCACCGACGCGAAGGTGAGCGCGATGACCACGCGCTCGCCGTCGCTTCGGTCATCGCTCGGGTACCCGAACAGGTCGTAGACGTCCGCCGCGCTGACGTCGATGTCCGAGAAGATCGAGTTGACGGCGTTGGGGTCGTTGTGGTCGGCCATGGGTGCCTCCTCAGACTGCGACGCCGGCGTCGGCCAGGACGGCGTCGCTCGCCTTTTCGCTGATCATGTAGGTGGGTGTCACGATGAAGTAGCCCGGGATGCGCGGGAAGACCGAGGCGTCGACGACGCGCAGGTTTTGGGCCCCGCGTACCCGGAAGCGGCCGTCGAGGACGGCCGTCGGATCGTCGTCGCGCCCGATCTTGCACGTGCAGGACGCGTGGTGACCCCAGGCGTGCGTGCGGACGAACTCGCGCAGGTCGTCGGGCGTCCTGAACGAGTCGCCCGGCACGAGCTCCGTCGCGTCGATGCCGGACCGGTGCGCCATCCGGCGCACGAACTCGACGCCCCAGGCGACGGCATCGAGATCGTCGTCCCCGCCGCCCGTCCCCTCGCCGAAGTACCGGAAGTCGACGTTCGGGAGGTCGCATGGGTCGGGCGAGCGGAGCGTCACCGTTCCGGCGGTGTTCTGCGTGTGCGCCTTCAGGATCGCCCACGTGAACACGTTCCGCTGCCGGTCGAGGTTGGCCGAGTAGCCGGGGTAGTAGCCCTCGAACCGAGCGGGCAGCCCGAAGATGAAGAGGTCGGCCCTCGGGACGACGGCGACGACGGCGCCGTTGCTCGTGTAGGCGCCCTTCCCGTGCTGCCACGCGCTGAAGCAGCGGTCGGCGGTCTCGTCGCGGGCCGGCGGGGCGAAGCTGCATCCGTCGAGGAGCGTGAAGCGGTCGCCGCGGAGCTCGCTCACGACGCCCACCTCGTAGCGGTCCTGGAGGTTCGCGCCGACGCCGGGCAGGTCGACGCGCACGCGGATGCCGTGGGATTCGAGCTCGTCGCGCGGTCCGATCCCCGACAGCTTGAGGAGCTGCGGCGTCGAGAACGCGCCGCCGGCCAGGATCACCTCGCGGCGGACGAGCGCACGGGTCGCGGCCGGCAGCGACCCGCGATTCTGCGAGCGCGGGTCAGCAGCGTAGGCGTGCGGCAGCTCGAGGTAGTCGACCCCGACGGCGGTCGTCTCGCCGTCGAAGACCACGTTGGTGACGAGCGCATGCGACCGCACGACGAGCTTCCCGTGCGGCTCGGCCGCCGCCTGCAGGATGTGCTCGCGGGTGCCGTTTCGGCGCCCGTTGGCCGTGGCCAGCGGCACGAGCCACAGGCCGCGCAGGCTGCCGTCTGCGACCCGCCAGTCGTTCGGGTCGAGCCAGGTGCGCAGGTAGCGGTGGTAGTCCTCGATGCGCGAGAGCCCCTCCACAGCGCTTCGTAGCTCGGCCCGTGTTGCGGACAGGATCTCCCCGAGCAGCGCCGGGTCGTGCAGGGCGACGGTGGCGTCGGGCAGGCTCGTCTTGAGCCAGCCGCCGTAGCCGTGCCGGCGCCGGTTGCCCAGGAGCCGCTGCCACCAGTGGACGTAGGTGCACCGCTCGAGCCGCTCGAAGTAGCCGCGCATCGCCTCGCCGCTCCACGACGAGTCGCCGAGCTCGTCGGCGATGGCGTCCCAGTCGGAGCTCGGCCCGGCGATCGTGATCATCGCGTTGTGCGCGGTGCAGCCGCCCAGCGTGCCGGCGCGCGGGATACCACACGCCGCCTCGCTCCTCGACGAACTTGGGATCGCGCCGCGCCAGCTCCTCGTCCTCGTAGTGGCGCACGAAGTAGTCCCAGCGGAACGCCTCGTCCTCGGTCGCCTCGCCGTGGAACGCCGGCACGGAGTAGTGGGAGCTCTCGTCGGTGCCGCCCGCCTCGAGGAGCAGGACGCGCATCCCGGCCCGGGCCAGGTTGACGGCGATCGGGCCGCCTCCGGCACCGGAGCCCACGACCGCGTAGTCGAACTGGGCGTCCTGCGGCATCCCGGCCGCTATGTCTGCGGGGTCCGCGCGACCAGCGCGAGCGCCGTGTTGACGGACGAGATCGCCGCTGCGGCCGCCGCCGACCGCAGCGGCACCTGGCGGCGGGCGCCCGCGACGACGGCCGAGGCCACGTCGGAGGCGTGGATGAGCAGCGCGAGCCGAAGCGCGTGGTCGCGCACCTCCCTGTCGCGCAGGAGCAGGTCGCCGCCGATCACGATCGTGCGGATCCCGAAGAGCCGGAACGGGTAGACGGCCGTGTCGTCGGCCGCCAGCCGGCGGGTGAGGAGGCGGGGGGCTACGAGCGCGCTCGCGCCGTTCACGATCCGGATCGTGGCGAGGGCGATCCGGGCGTAGTCGCTGGTCGTCCGGGCGCTAGCCACGGTCGCCTCCGCCGACCGCCGTCCAGGGCGCGAACGGGTTCTCGACGCCCTCGAGCGCGGGCTCGAGCTCGGGGAAGTGGCGCAGGAGGACGGTTCGCATCGTGTTCTCGTTCACCCAGTCGAAGCCGGCCTGGGTGTAGACCTCGGGACGGAAGTCGCGGGTGAAGAAGCGGTCGCTCTCGAGCCGCCGCGACGCCATCAGGATGAAGACGCGAAACGCGGTGTCGCTGAAGCCGAACCCCTTGGGCTTCGGCTCGGCGTACATGCCGATCATCAGGTCGACCCGCTCGACGTCGCCGTAGATCCGGCGCAGCTCCTCGGCCCACACCGGATTCGAGGTCAGCTCCTCGAAGCTCCGTACCGGGTTCATGTGGAAGAGGCGCCGGAACTCGTTGTAGCGCGGGACGCCGCGCTCGCGCACCCGCAGGATGTCGGTCGCCGCCAGGTCGATCAGCGAGCCGTCGGCGCGGTCGAAGTGCTGGAGGTACCTGGGGTAGTTGTGCAGCGTGATCGCGCCGGGGTGCGAGCGCCCGAACGAGTAGAAGAGGTCGGCCATCGACACCTCGGACAGCCGGTCGCGCACGTGCAGGACGCCGACGTCGGGCAGCCCGTGCTCGGCGATGACACGGTCGTCGTCGACCGAGCGGAACGTGAACTCGTCGGGGATCAGCGGGTGCATGCGGTAGACGGCCACGAACTCCTCGGTCAGCGAGTAGGGCACGCCGTGGTGGTTCGTCTGCGAGCCGGGAATGCCGTGGAGCACCTCGTCGTCGGTGATCTTCCCGACGAGGTCGTGGAGGTGCTGGCCGACGAGCCCGTACCAGTTCGTCCGAAGCGCCAGGACGGTGGTCGGGTGGGCGATGATCGCAGGCGTCCAGTCCACGGTGTGGACCTTGGCCATGACCGCGGCGTTCACCAGCCGCGCCTTGTCGTAGAGCTCCTGGTCGGACAGCTCCGGGTACTCCGCCGAGAGCCGCTCGCAGATCGCGTTGTGCTCGCGCATGAAGAGCGAATGGAGGATGGCGAGGCCGACCCAGAAGTTGCCGGCGACACCGGAAAGGTCGAGGAGCTTCTGGAGGTCGGCCGGCGGGAGGCCCAGGTCGTCGATGCGGAGCCGCCCCTTCTCGTGGGAGCGCAGGCCGTCGGCGAACTCCGGCGTGCCGCCGTAGACCTGCGAGCCGTCCCACCAGTGGGTGTCGTTCGTGATGTAGGTCGGCGGCCCGGTCGGGTCGGGGCTCGGGTCCGGCATCGTGCGCAGGATCTTCATCGGATGATCCGGCCACGGATCGTCCTGCTCGAGGGGGATCTCGAAGGCGTTCTTCGGCTTGGGGTTGTGGCTCAGCCAGTCGTGCACCTCGAACTGGATCCAGGCGCCGGCCAGCAGGTTGAGCGTGGTCGCAGGCTGAAAGCTGTCGCGGGTGAGGAGCCGCCGGCTGATCAGGCGCGGGTTCGGGTCGAGCAGCCGCTTCGGCTCCTCGGGGTAGGCGTGCTCGAGCGGCACGTTGCGCCCGAACCGGCTCCCCAGCGAGCCCATCAGGGGATCGTCGAGGTCGTTGTACGTGCCGTTCATCATCCGCGCGCCGAGGTGGCGCCCGACGTCGGGGTCCTCGAAGGGGGGCTTGTCGAGCTCTCCGCGGCCGGTGTCGTAGAGGTTCTTCGCGCGCAGCCGGTCGCGGAGGCCGATCAGGACCGGGATGGCGGCGACCGTCGGCAGCCGCGCCCAGCCGAAGGACCGGTCGACCTTCTCGGCGAAGTCGGAGACAAGCCCGGACAGCTTCCCCGCCACGGTTGTGCCCTTTCCTCGTAACGCGCGGCCGTGAGTGCCCGCGCTCACCGTCCTCGGCGCGATGAAACACCCTGGTACCGGCAATGTCAAGTCGCCGCGTCTGACAACGGACGCCGCTCCCGAGCGTAATTTTCCCGATGCGCGGATCGGGGCCGCTCCCGATGCCGGCCGGGCCTGCGCTGCCGATACTCCACGTATGCGCTCCTGTTACGCGGACGTCATGCCCGGTGCGATGAAGGCCATGGTTGCGCTGGTGCGCGAGGTGCGCCGGAGCCCGCTCGAGCACGCGCTCGTCGAGCTGGTCAAGATCCGGGCCTCGCAGCTGAACGGCTGCGCGTATTGCGTCGACACCCACGTCCGGGCGGCGCGCGCCCGGGGCGAGAGCGATCAGCGCCTCCATCTGCTTCCGGTCTGGCGCGACGCGCCGTGCTATTCCGAGCGCGAGCGGGCCGCCCTCAGGTGGTGCGAGGAGGTCACGCTGATCGGCGAGACCCATGCCTCCGACGACGCCTACGCCGAAGCGGCGCGGACGTTCTCCGAGGAGGAGCTCGTCGCCCTCACCTACGTGATCGTCTCGATCAACGGCTTCAACCGGCTGGCCGTTGCCTTCCGGCAGCCGGTCGCGGAGCCTCCCGCAGCGCATCTCAAGGCGAGCTGATCCCGACCAAGGTCTCCGACATGGGCGGCGGCGGCGCGGCGGTTCGGTGGGGACCAGGTATCGCATCGAACCTGTTGCAACCCGCCTCGACGGCTGCGGGTCAGAACACGATCACGTTGCGAATCGCCTCGCCCCGCCGCATCGCCTCGACCGCTTCGTTGATCCGGTCGAGCGGGTAGGTGGCCGTCACCAGCTCGTCGAGCTTCAGCCGGCCGTCCTCGTAGAGGGCGACGAGCCGCGGGATGTCGTCGGCCGGCCGCGCCGAGCCGATCTTGGTGCCGACAATGCGCATGCCGTCGTGTGCGAGCAGCGTCGGGTCGAAGCGCGCCTCCTCGCCACTCGCCGGCATTCCGACGACAACGAGGGTCCCGCCCCGGCGCAAGAGCGCGAGGCCCTGCTCGACGGCCCGGGCCGAGCCGGCGGTTGCGATCGCCACGTCGGCGCCGCCGGCGAGCTCGCGCACGGCGGCCACTGGATCGGAGGAACGGGCGTTCACCCCGCTCGTCGCCCCGAACGCCTTCGCGACGGCGAGCTTCTCGTCGGCGACGTCGATCGCGATCACGGCATCCGCTCCGGCGAGCGCGGCCCCCTGGACGGCGTTCAGGCCGACGCCGCCCGCCCCGATGACCACCACCGTCTGGCCCGGTCCCACACGCCCGGCCCGTTGTGCGGCCCCGACGCCGGTCATCACCGCGCAGCCCAGGACCGAGAGGCTCGCCGCCGGGAGGTGTCGTGGCACCGGCACAGCCTGCGAGGCGTGTACGACGACCTCCTCCGCGAACGCCGCGCACCGCAGCCCTTGGACGATCGGGCCGCCTCCCGCGAGGCAGATCGGCGAGCGCTCGTCGAGCGGGAACCTCGCCTCGCACAACGTCGGCTCGCCCGCACAGCACCGTTCGCACGCGCCGCAGTGGCGGACGAGGCTGACCACGACGCGTTGGCCCGGGCGCAGCGCCGAGACGCCCGCACCGGTCTCGGCGACCAGGCCGCACGCCTCGTGACCGAGCACCACCGGCACCCTCCCGCCCCAAGCCCCGGCGGCATACGCCACGTCGCTGTGACAGATCGCGCACGCCTCGAGCCGCACGCGCACCTCGCCCTCGCCCGGCGCGGCGAGCGCGACGTCCTCGACCGTCATCGGGTCGCCGAAGCGATGGCAGACCGCGGCGCGCGTCACCCGCTGCCGACGGACGCCGGCAAGAACGCATCGCAGCATGTGAGGAACCGGTCGATGTCGTCCTCGTCGTTGAACGCATGCGGGTCGACCCGCACCGCGCCGATGGCCCCGATGTCGACACCCCGCTCCCGGCAGAGCTCGAAGAGGCCCACCGGGTCTTGGTGGCGAAAGGCGATGACCCCGGCCCGCTGCGCAGGGTCGGCCGGCGTCAGGAGATCGGCGCCGCGTTCGGCGAGCCCCTCCATACAGCGGCCGACGAGCTCCTCGACCCTCGCCGCGATCCGCTCGATCCCGACCTCGCGCAGGAGCTCGATCCCGGCCCGCGCCGCGAAGACGCCGGGGAGATTTGGGAGGCCGAGCTCGTAGCGGCGGGCGTCCGCGACGACCGGCGGCATCGTGTGCGGCGGCCAGTCTCCGAGCGGGGCGTCGAGGCCCAGGTAGCCGACGTCGAAGACCGGCGCCTCGGCGAGCAGGTCGGCCCGGAGATGCAGGAACCCGATCCCGGGCGGGCCGAGCAGCCACTTCATCGCCGTCGTCACCAGGACGTCGATGCCGTCGCGGTCGACGTCGATCGGGACGACGCCGGTCGACTGGGCGGCATCGACGACGAGCCGTGCGCCGCGCGCGTGGGCCACGTCGGCGATCGCCCGCAGGTCGTGCCGGCGGCCGGTGAACGGCGCGACATGGGTGACGCAGACGGCGACCGTGTCGTCGTCGACCCGATCAGCGAGCGCCGCGGCGGCATCCGCGACCCCGTCGGTGGGCACGTAGCGCACCTCGCGACCTCCCAGGGCATGCCACGGGTAGGCGCTCGACGGGTAGGTGCCGTCGTCGATCACGACGTTCCCGCCCGGCCGCTCGGCGAGGATCCGAATCGCGATGTTCGCGGCCCGGCACGTGTTGTCGGTGATCGCGATCGTCGCGGGGTCGGCTCCGATCACGGCGGCGAAGGATGCCCGCAGCTCGTCAGCCGATCCGATGAGGCCTTCACCGGTGTAGACCGCGTTCGGATCCGCGCTCCAGCTCTCGGTCCACGCATCCCATGCGGCCCGCACCGGGATCGCCGCCGGCGCCAGCGCGCCGCTGAAGAGGTACGCGCGCCTCTGGGTGATCGGGAACTGCGCCCGGAGCTCGGACAGGTCCACGCGCTCACCTTACTCAACCGGCGCGGGCCTGACCCGAAAGACGGTCAGGTAGAGCACGACGGTGATCGCGATCAGAAGGGCGGTGTCCGGGGTCGCGCCCGGGTTCAGCACCTTCGGCGTGCCGACGTCCGTCCACCCGCGCTTCACGATCTGCTCGTTCCAGCCGTCGTTCAGGGCGACGAGCGAGCCGTATGCGAGCATGAGCGCCAGGTAGACGCTGAGGACGCCGCGCAGCCGCGTGGGTCGAAGCTCGGGGAGCACGCGTCGCAGGCCCAGCGCGATCGCCACGAGCAGGATCCCGTCGATGCCCTCGTGGTTTCCCAGATGGACGGCGTGCAGGGTGGGGTGGCCCGGCTCGGGCAGGATCTGCTTGGACATGAAGACGGTGCGCAGGCCCGGGATGTCGCCCGCGTAGACGCCGACGTTGGCGAGGAGCCACGGGATCCCGGCGACGAGCAGCAGGGCGACGAAGACGATCGCGGCGGTGTCGCCGGGCCGGTCGCGCACGAAGGTGCCGACGCCCGCCCGGCGGGCGGCCGCCAGGGTGAGAAGAAGCGCGATCCCGACGCCGATCGCCGCAAGCGCGTTCGACGGCTTCGCGTCGAGGTCGGCCTCGTCGATGACGCCCGGCCATGCGATCGTGGCGCAGAGCACCGTCGCCGCGACGGCCGCGGCGATCGTCGTGCGGCGCACGCCCACCGGCGGGGCCGAGGCGAGCAGCCGGTCAGCCGCCACGGCGGCGAGCGCGGGGGCCGCGATCGACATCGGCCAGCCGAGCAGCACGAGCACGCGCGAGGCGCCGGCCAGGAATCCGGTGCCGGTGACGTTGTAGAAGTCGCTCGCCGGCAGGCGGGCGTAGGTGATCCACACGAGCGCCGCCACGATGCCGATCGCCGCCCAGGCGGCCAGCGCCTCGGTCAGGCCGGGCCCGGAGGGATCGGGGTCGGCCCTCACGCGACCCTCCGCTCGGGGATCATCCACAGCCCGTCGCGCGGCCGCAGCGACACCCGCGCCTGCGGGACGACCGGTCGGGACGGGTCGAGTCGCAGCCGCCACCGCCGGCCCAGCTCCGCGAGGACGAGCTTCGCCTCGAGCATCGCGAAGCCGATCCCGATGCACTTGCGCGTCCCGCCGCCGAAGAGCGGGTAGGCCCAGTCGGGGCGGCCGGCGCTGCCCTCGGGCAGGAACCGGTCGGGGTCGAAGCGAAGCGGGTCGGGGAAGAAGCGGGGGTCGCGGTGCATGACGAACGTCGGCATGAGGACGGCGGCGCCCGCCGGGATGACGTGGCCGCCGATCGCCTGGTCTGTGACGGCCCGCCGCTCGATGCCCCACGCCGGCGGGTAGAGCCGCATCGCCTCGAGCAGCACCGCCTCGGTGTAGGGCAGCCGGCCGGCCTCGTCGGCGCCGACGAGGCCGTCGCCGAGGACGTCGTCGAGCTCGGCGTGGAAGCGGGCCTCCACGTCCGGATGCTGCGCGAGCAGGTACCACGACCAGTTGAGCCCGTTGGCGGTGGTCTCGTGGCCGGCGGTGATCAGCGTCAGCGCCTCGTCGCGCACCTGGATGTCGGTCATGCCGGTGCCGTCGCCCTCGACGTCGCGGGCGGCGAGCAGGATCGACAGAAGGTCGCCGTCCTCCTCGGCCCGGGCGGAGCGGCGCTCGGCGATGACGCGCGAGGTCGCGTCCTCGAGCTCGTGGATCCCCTGCTTGAAGCGCCGCACGCTGGGAAGCGGCGTCCGCAGGAGCACCGGCAGGAGTGCGATCGTGAGGTAGTCGAAGAACTCGCCGACCTCGGCGACGGCCCGCCCGATCCGCTCGGCGTCGGCGTCGAGCTCGGCGCCGAAGAGGGCCCGGGTGACGACGCGGAGGGCGAGCTGGGTCATGTCGGCGGCCACGTCGCGGGGCTCCCCCTCGCGCCAGGCGTCGCCGACCCGACCGGCCTCCTCGGCCATGATGCCGGCGTATGCGGCGACCCTGCGGCGGTGAAACGCCGGCTGCATCATCCGCCGCTGCCGCAGGTGGAACTCGCCTTCGCTTGTCAGGAGCCCGTTGCCGAGGACGATCCGGGCGCGCTCGAACCCGGGGCCCTTCTTGAACGAGCGCTGATGCGTCACGAGCACCTCGCGGGCGAGGTCGGCCCGCATGACGACGAACACGTGCTGCGGCCCGACCCGGAAGTGCACGAGGTCGCCGTGGCGCGCCCGCAGATCGGTCATGACCGCTGTCGGATCGCGGTGCAGGCCGGCCAGGACCCGCAGCGAGCCAGTCGGGCCGGGGCCGGGCGGAAGGCGTTTCGTGGCGTTCAGGGTGCGATATTCTCGCGAGCCGACGGCCATGGTGCAACTGCCACAACGGGGAGTCCCCGCCTGGGTTCGCGTCTACCTCCTCGTCGGGGCGGCGCAGGGGCTCGCGATCGCGGTCACCGGGCTCGCCCGCCCGGCCCATGTCGTGGGGTTTCCGCTTCCGACCACGCCGCTCAACGTCCGGTTCGTCGCGTGCTTCTACCTCGCCGGCGCCGCAGGGCTGCTGGCGTCGGCCGCAGCGCGGCGGGCCGTCGACACCCGCATCTACCTCGCCGGCTTCACAGCCGTGACGGCGCTCCTCCTCGCCGCCACCGTCTGGTACTGGTCGACCTACACCGACGGTGGGATCCCGTACCCCTGGGTCGGCTCCTACGTGATCGAGCCGGTCGTCGGGCTCCTCGCCCTGGGTACGCTCGATCTCCGCAGGCCCGCTCTCCCGGGCCGGCACCGGCTGAGCCCGGTGTACGAGGCCGAGGCCGCGGTCTTCGCGGTGCTCGGGGTCATCCTCGCCGTCGCCCCCGGCACGGCCGTCCGGCTCTGGCCGTGGGCGCTCACGCCGGTGCTGGCCCGCACGTATGCGGCCATCTTCCTCGCGTTCGCGCTCGGCGCAGCGCTCTCGGCGCGCGAGCGCCGGGCCCAGGCGGTGCGCCCGTTCGCGCTGAGCTCGCTCGTGCTCGTCGGGTCGACGGCCGTCGTGTCGGTCGTCCATCACGCCAAGTTCGACGGCGGCCCCTCCACCTACGTCTGGGCCCTGGCGCTGGCCGCGGGCCTCGTGGGCCTGGCGGCGGCGGTCGTCGCGAGCAGCCGCCCGGAGCCGGCGTGACCGCCTCGCTGCGGGCCTTCCTCGCCGTGCTCGGCGCGGCGCTTCTCGCCCAGGGGCTCACCTCGTGGCTGCTCGATGCGAGCGGGAACGCGAGCAACTCGATGCCCTACCGGTTTGCGAACGCCGATCCCCGGCACGCCCTGATCCATGTCGTCTGGGGGAGCGCCATCCTCGCGCTCCTCGCCCGCGGCCTCGATCACCACGGCTGCGTCCGCCTGGCGCTCGTCTTCGGCGTCTTCTACACCGGCCTTGCGATCCTCGGCGTGGCCGTCCACCATCCCCTCGGCCTCCGGCTCGACCGGGGCGAGAACGTGTTCCACCTCCTCGTGGGCCCGATCACGCTGGCCGTCGGGCTCGTCGCGCTTCGCGGCGAACGGGCCTTCGCGTGACGGCCGCAGTCGCTGCCGGGGCCGTGCTCGCGGGCCTGGCCGGCGTGAAGGCGCTCGAGGGCCGGCTCCCGCGGGCGATCGTGCGGGCCGGCATCCTCCTGTTCGTCTTCGGCCCGCTCGCGGGGCTCGCCTACGCCATGTGGGCGCTCTGGCGAGGGTCGCTCGCGCCCGTCGATCTCGTGCTCCTCGTCGTGCTGTCGGTGATCACCGGGCTCGGGACGTCGCTCGGGTACCACCGCCTGCTCACGCACCGCAGCTTCTCGACGACGCCGTGGCTCGAGGCGGCCTTCCTCGCGGCCGGCGCAATGGCCGTGCCGAGCCGTCCCGTCGACTGGGCCGCGCGCCACCTCGAGCACCACGCCCATTCCGACCGCGAGGGCGACCCGCACAGCCCGGCCGACGGGTTCCTGCACGCCCACTTCGGCTGGATGCTCGCGGTGAGCCCCGCCAGGCGCGAGCGCTACTGCCGCCGCCTCCTCGACGACCCCATCGTCATGCTGATCGACCGGACCGCGCTCGTCTGGCTCGCGCTCGGCCTCGCCGTGCCGGCGCTCATCGACGGCTGGCGCGGCCTCCTGTGGGGCGGGATCGTCCGGATCGCCGTCCACAACCAGGCGATGTTCGCGGTGAACTCGGTCTGCCACGCGTTCGGCTCCCAGCCGTTCGCCACGGGCGACGAGAGCCGCAACAACCGGATCGTTGCGGCGCTCGCGTTCGGGGAGGGGTGGCACAACAACCATCACGCCTTCCCGTCCGCCGCGTTTCACGGCATGGGCCGCCAGCCCGACGTCACGGGGCTCGTCATCAGGGCGCTCGAGCGCACGGGCCTCGCCTGGGACGTCCGCCGGCCGACCGACGCCGCGGTCGCTCGCAGGCGCGCCCCGGGCTCGCCGCCGGCGTGGTGATAGCGTCCTCACGACCCTTCCAAGGAGGTTGGAGATGGCTGTCGAGACGCGACCCGTAACGCGTCAGGGCGTGAAGACGGTCTTCGTCGATCGGTTCTGTGACGGGATCATCGGGCCGAGCACCGAGATGCTGGGGCCTGTGCGCGACGGAGGGCACATCGTCGCCAACACCGCTCCCGGCTGCTGGGGGCCGATGATCACCCCGGCGATCCGAGGCGGCCACGAGGTGACGCTGCCGGTCGAGGTCGAGGGGGCGGAGGTCGGCGACGCGATCGCGATCCACATCCGCGACATCTCGGTGACGTCGCTCGCCACGGCGTCGGGCAACGACCGCATGATCGAGGGCCGCTTCAACGGCGACCCGTACTGCGCCAAGGTGTGCGAGTCGTGCGGCCGGGAGGACGAGGCGACGGTCGTCGAGGGCATCGGGCCCGACAGCGTGCGCTGCGCAAACTGCGGCGCGCCGGCAGCGCCGTTCGCCTTCACGAACGGCTACACGATCGCGTTCGACGACGAATGGCGGGTCGGCGTCACGGTCGGGAAGGGCCGGGCCGAGGAGATCGCCGGCGACGCCGACGCGAACGCCGCGCTCCCCGAGCACTCCATCCAGAACCCGATCCTGCTCTTCGCCCCGCACGACCTGGTTGGGGTGGCGACGCGGCTTCGGCCGTTCATGGGCCAGCTCGGGAACGACGCCTGCGGTCGACCTGCCCGACTCGCACAACGCGGGCGACTTCGGGGCGTTCCTGCTCGGCGCACCGCATTCGCACGCCGTCGACCCCGAGCAGCTCGAGTCGCGCACCGACGGGCACATGGACATCGACGCCGCCCGGGCGGGCGCGGTGGTGATCTGCCCGGTCAAGATCCCGGGCGGCGGGATCTACATGGGCGACATGCACGCGATGCAGGGCGACGGCGAGATCGCCGGGCACACGTGCGACGTGTCGGGCACGGTCACGCTCCAGGTGGAGGTGCTGAAGGGGCTCACCATCGACGGCCCGATCATCCTGCCGGTCGCCGAGGACCTGCCGTTCCTCGCCAGGCCGCTCACCGGAGCGGAGCGCACACGGGCCGAGGAGATCGCCCGCCGAAACGGCGTCGAGGCGCTCGAGGACTCGCTTCCGATCTCGGTGGTCGGGACGGGCCCCGACCTGAACAGCGCCGTCACCAACGGGCTCGAACGGGCGGCGGCGCTGCTCGACGCGACCGTCCCCGAGATGAAGAACCGGGCCACGATCACGGGTGCGATCGAGATCGGCCGCGCCCCGGGCGTCGTGCAGGTGACGTTCCTCGCGCCGGCCGAGAAGCTCGCGGCCCGCGGGCTCGAGGAGCTCGTCCGCACCCACTACGGGATGGGCGCATAGGCACAGACTGCCGTGCCGGTCGCGGGGCTATCCGCCCGCGACCGGTACGAGCACGTCGAGCTCCTCGCCGTCGGCCACGGCGCGGTCGCGGCGCAGGAAGCTTCCGCCCGAGACGACGGCGAGGCCGCCGAGCGCCTCCGGGTCGAGCCCGGCCAGGGTTCCGACCTCGGCGACGACGTCCTCGACCGTCGGAGCGCCGGCGAGCTCGATCGTCCGCAGGCTCCCGAGCCGCTGGGCCAGGACTCCCGACAGCCGGACGGTGACGGTCATCGCGGCCACGCTCAGTAGAGACCCTCGCGGCGGGCATACCGGGCGTCCCGTTCGCGGTCGTAGGTCTCGGCGTCGAGGCCGGCGTCGGCCACCTCCCGCATGATCGCCCCCGACGTCGGGAGCTCTGACCGCTCGGTGTGGCGCGGCGCCCGGCCGTCGACCGCGCTCGGGGCGAGCAGCTCGGGATCGTCGACGACGGCCGCGCGCCCGTTCACCCGAAAGGTGTCCCCGATGCCCGGGATCAGGAAGAGGAGCGCGATGCGCGGATCGGCCAGCAGGTTCGTCAGCGTGTCCGCGAGCCGGTTCCCGGGCCGCTCGGGGATGAGGATCTCGCGGAGATGCGTCTCGGTCGAGATCGTGGCCACCGTCCGAGTCTAGATTCGGCGGCCGTGTGCGAACGCCGGTCGCGGAGCCCGGGGTGGCTATCCTCCGGAGCTTCCGACCGAGGAGAGGGCCATGGCTGAGTCGCGAGCAAGCGCAGTGTGGACGGGCAACCTTCTGGAGGGCAGCGGTCACGTGAGCGCGGCGAGCGGGCTGTTCACCGACGCCCCGGTGACCTGGGCGGCGCGAACGGCGCGGCCCGACCCGAAGACGAGCCCCGAGGAGCTGATCGCCGCGGCGCACGCGGCCTGCTATGCGATGGCGTTCTCGCACGCGCTGGCCGAGGCCGGGAGCCCGGCCGAGCGGTTGGCCGTGGACGCGGTCTGCCACTTCGATCCACTCGAGGCCGGTGGGTTCGCCATAAGCCGGATGGACCTCGACGTGCACGGGTCTGTGCCCGGGATCGACCAGGACGCGTTCGAGCGACTCGCTCGCGAGGGCGAGCACGGGTGCCCGGTGTCGAACGCCCTGCGCGGCAACGTCGAGATCAGGCTGTCAGCGACGCTGGACTGACCTCACGCCGGCACAAAGCGGCCGCTTGACACGTTGCGCGCGGCGTGAGATTGTCGCATTGCGAACGAGCTGCCTTTTGGCCGGGCGCAGTGTCGCGTCCGGCCGCTCCCCCGGGCAGGGAAGGAGAGGGCCGTGCCGGATCACGAGCGACATGGGCGCAGACGCTTCTACATCGTGGGCGAGGGCGTCCTCGCCGAGGACCAGAACAAGCGCCTGACCGCAGCCAGGGCAGATGCGAAGGCGGGCTCGCCGCCGGACGCGACGTTTCGCTTCTCGCGCATCGTGCCGGGCGGGAGCGACAACCAGCTCGACGACGCCACGCGGAAGGCGCTGGCCGCCGCGATGACGGGCGCCGGCGGCGCGGAGTCGAACATCCCTTCGGGGTTCACGTACCTGGGCCAGTTCATCGACCACGACCTGACCATGGACACGACGAAGAAGGCCCTCGGCGATCCCGAGCCGCCGTTCAAGATGCTCCAGGGCCGCTCGCCGGCGCTTGACCTCGACTCGCTCTACGGCCGAGGGCCGAACCAGAATCCCGCGTTCTATCAGGCGGACAACATCCACCTGCGGGCGGGCTTCACCGACGTCGGCCAGGCCGCGGGACGCGGGTTCGATCTCCCGAGGCTCAGGGACACCCACCCCTCGGTCGGGATCCCCGATCCGCGAAACGACGAGAACCTGGCCGTGGCCCAGACGCACCTGGCGTTCATCCGCTTTCACAACCGGGTCGTCGACGCGCTGGCGCCGGGTGTGCCGCACGGGGTGCTCTTCTCGCGGTCGCGAAACAACGTCGTCCGCCACTACCAGTGGATGATCAAGACCGACTTCCTGCCCCGCATCTGCGATCCGGCGGTTGTGGACGACGTCTTTACGAACGGGCGGATGATCTTCGAGAAGAACGCGCCGCCGACGCAGGTCCCGACGATGGCGGTCGAGTTCTCGGTCGCCGCATACCGGCTGGGCCACAGCATGGTGCGCGAGGAGTACCAATGGAACAGGAACTTCAATCAGGGCCAGCCGACGCACGGGACGCTCGAGCTCCTGTTCAACTTCTCGGGCACGAGCGGAGAGCTCACGAAGTCCGACCGCCTTCCGCAGATCTGGGTTGCCGACTTCCGCCGCCTATACCACTTCGGTGACGCCGGCCGTCCCGATCTCGAGGTGCCGGCGGCCCAGTTCAACCACGCGATGACGATCGACACCAACCTCGTCGATGAGCTCGCGCACCTGCCGGACGAGACGATCGGGCTGCCTCTCACGCCGGCGGTCGTGCACAACCTCGCCTTCCGCAACCTGGCCCGGGCAGGGATGGTGCGGCTGCCGACCGGTCAGGAGGTGGCGCAGTTCATGAACGACAACGGCGTGCCCGTCACGCCCTTGACCGCCGCCCAGATCACGAACGGCTCCGGCGGCATCTCGCTCGGGACGCTGACGCAGGCCCAGCGGGACGCGATCGTGGCCAACACGCCGCTCTGGTTCTACATCCTGCGCGAGGCGGAGCTGAACGGCGGCAAGCTGGCCGGCGTCGGGGCCCGGATCGTCGCCGAGGTGTTCCACCGGGCGATGGAGGGGAGCGCCACGTCGATCCTCCACGACCCGACCTTCACGCCGTCGACCGACCTCGGAAGCCCGGACGGCCAGAAGTTCCGAATGGTCGACCTCCTGCTCTTCGCGTTCGAGGGCAATCCGGACCTGCTGAACCCCAACCACTAGAGGACAGTTTGACAGCGCCTGCGCGGGGTGCCATTGTTGCCCGGCGATTCAGCTGACCCGATGGGCCGGGCGCACCATCGCTTCCGGCCGCTCCCTTCGGGCGGGGAGGAGGAGCTGTGAAACGGCACGGGCTGAGGCGGTTCTATGTGGTCGGCGAGGGCGTCTACGGCGAGGTGCGGTCGGGCGGGGTGGACGGCAAGAAGATCGTCGCCGCGAAGGCCGCCGATGCGGCCGGAGGCGCGCCCGAGGCGACGTTCCGGTTCTCGCGGATGGGGCCGCCGGGAGGGGCGGGCGCCCAGCTCGGCGGGCCGACGCGCGAGCACCTGGCGGAGGTCATGACCGTCGGCGACAAGAAGTTCTCGAGGATCCCGTCGGGGTTCACGTACCTGGGGCAGTTCATCGACCACGACCTGACGATGGACAAGACCGGAAAGCCGCTCGGGGAGAACGAGTCGCCGGCCGCCATGATTCAGGGGCGCTCGCCGGCCCTCGACCTCGACTCGCTCTACGGCAAGGGCCCGAACGACCCGCACTCCGAGGTCTTCTACCAGGCCGATCTGCTTCACCTGAAGGCCGGCGGATCCGACGCGGACCCCCACGACGGCTTCGACCTGCCGCGCGCGGGCGCCACACCGTCCTCGGCCGTGATCCCCGACCCGCGAAACGACGAGAACCTGGCCGTCGCGCAGACCCACCTCGCCTTCATTCGCTTCCACAACCGCGTGGTCGACACCCTCCCATCAGGCACGCCGGCGGCGGTGAAGTTCATGCGAGCGCGGAAGACCGTTACGCGGCACTACCAGTGGATGATCAAGACGGACTTCCTCCCTCGGATCTGCGACCCGGCGGTCGTCGACGACGTCTTCAAGAACGGCCGCAAGGCGTTCGAGGTGGGCGTTTCGCCCACGCAGCTCCCGACGATGCCGATCGAGTTCTCGGTCGCCGCCTACCGGCTCGGGCACAGCATGGTGCGGGCGGCGTACAACTGGAACGCCGTCTTCGACGACGGCGAGGGCACGCTCAAGCTGCTGTTCGACTTCTCGGGGACGAGCGGCAACCTCGGCGGCGACTTCCCGCTGCCGTCGATCTGGATCGCCGATTTCCGCCGGCTCTACAACTTCGGCCAGGCAGGCCGGCAGGACCTCGTCGTGCCGGCTGCCAAGTTCAACCGCGCGATGCGGATCGACGCGAGCCTCGTGCATCCGCTCGCGAAGCTTCCTCAGGAGACGATCGGTCCGCCGAAGGTGCCGATGAAGGACGCGCGGCACGACCTCGCGTTCCGAAACCTGACGCGCGCGAAGATGGTCAACCTCGCCACCGGACAGCAGATGGTGACGTTCCTGAAGAGCAAGGGCGTGAACGTGAAGGCGCTCACGGCCGCGCAGATCCGCCAGGGCGCCGGCGACGGCGTCTCGCTCGCCGATCTCTCGCAGACCGAGCGCGATGCCATCGTCGCCCGGACACCGCTCTGGTTCTACGTCCTGCGCGAGGCCGAGCTGAACGGCGGCCAGCTAGCGGGCGTCGGCGCCCGGATCGTCGCCGAGACGTTCCACCGGGCGATGGAGGGGAGCGCCACGTCGATCGTCCGAGACCCCACGTTCAAGCCGGACCTCGGGCCCAATTCGAAGACGTTTCGGATGGTCGACCTCCTGCTTTTCGCGTTCGAAGGGAAGAAGAAGCTCCTGAACCCGAACGGCGGCTAGCCACCGCCCACGACCCGCGCCGGCGTCGACCGGGAAGACCGGACGGCGCCCGCGCGTCCTGTGATGCATCCCGATGTCGCGTATGGAGGAGCATCACATGTCTCGTCTTCGCCGAATCGTCCCGACCTTCGCAGCCACCCTGGCGACCGCGGCCCTTCTGGCCCCCGTCGCGCAGGCCCGCCCGACCGTCTCCGGCGCCGCCAGCGGCGGAGGTGACGCATCCGCCGTCCAGCGCGTCGTGCACGACACGCCGCTCGCGAATCCCGTCCGCGTCCCGGCCGCCGGCCTGAATCACGGCGCCGGCGTCGTCCTCGACCGCACCCAGCCGATCACCATCGCGTCGAGCGGCGGCACGGCGTGGGTCGATGTCTTCGTGGGCGCCACCGCCAGCGCGCTCGTGATCGCGATGTGCGCGGCCGGCATCGGCTTCAGCCGGCGCGCGAACCTGGCCAGCTGACTCAGGCACATGCGATGTGGGCCCGGTCACACAGACCGGGCCCTCCGCATGTCGAGGGAAAGAATCCGGCCGGCGAGCCGTCATGTGGAGATACCCACCAGCGTATTGGAGGAGAGCCACATGTTCCGACTTCACCGCCTCGCTCCCACAGTCGCCGTCGCGCTTGCGACTGCCGCCCTGCTCGCTCCCTCGGCCCAGGCCATGCCCGCCGTGGCGGGCGGCGCCAGCGGCGGCGGGCTGACCGCAGTCGACCGGCACGCTCACGACACGCCGCTGGCGAACCCGGTCAGCATCCCGACGACGGGTCAGACCGCGATCGCCAACCAGAACCGTGAGAACGGCGGAACGGGCACCGACTGGAACGCGGTGTTCGCAGGCGCCGCCGGAAGCGCGCTCATCATCGCAATGTGCGCCGGCGGCCTCAGCCTCGTGCGCCGCCGCACCGTCGCGGCCTGAGGACGAACAGCACAGAAATGCCTCGAGGGCCCGGCCTCATCCGAGACCGGGCCCTCGGCATGTCTGCGTTAGGACGAGCTGGCGACGACGTTCGTGTCGGGCGCCGGCACGATGCGGATGTAGGGCCGCGGCGACTTCCACCCCTCGGGGTAGATCTCGCGGGCCTCGTCGTCCGAGACGGATCCGGCGATGAACACGTCCTCACCCTGCTTCCAGTTGGCCGGCGTGGCGACCTTGTGGTCGGCGGTGAGCTGGAGCGAGTCGATCACCCGGATGACCTCGTCGAAGTTGCGGCCCGTGGTCATCGGGTAGACCAGGATGAGCTTGACCTTCTTGTCCGGGGAGACGACGAACACGTTCCGCACGGTCTGGTTGTCGGCCGGCGTGCGCGCTCCCGCGTCTCCGGAGACGTCCGCGGGAAGCATCCCGTACGCCTTCGAGACGCTGAAGTCGGCGTCGCCGATGATCGGATAATTCGGCGCCTCTCCCTGCGTCTCGGCGATGTCGGACGCCCACTCTGAATGGCTGTCGACCGGGTCGACCGAGACAGCGATGATCTTCACGTTGCGGCGGTCGAACTCGGGCTTGACCTTCGCCATGTAGCCGAGCTCGGTCGTGCACACCGGCGTGAAGTCCTTCGGGTGCGAGAAGAGCACGGCCCACGAATCGCCGATCCACTCGTGGAAGTTGATCGTCCCCTCAGTGGTCTCAGCCTGGAAGTCCGGTGCGGTGTCGCCGATCTGCAAACCCATCTTTTCCCCTCTCATACGTGTGCGCGCCCACAGCCTCCCGGCGCATGCAGAAAGTCTAGCTTCTGAATGGATCCAAAGTCGGCGAAGCGTCTCCTAGAGCGCAGAGACGGCGAATGCGTCGATGTCGACGCGCGGCCGGCCGGCGGTGCCGACGACCACGATCCTGAGCGTGTGCGCGCCGGATGTCGGCCACGACTGCTGGTAGGCGGTCTGGCGGCGAGTGAACGCCCCCGGCTGGACGCCCAAGTCGACCGTCGTCTTGAGCTGGCCGTCGACGAAGACCCGCGCCTTGCCGCCGCCCACCCCCATCGGCGCGATCCACCACACGCGCCGGCCGGTGAACGCGAGGCGGGCCGAGTCGCCGGCCGTCGATGAGCTCGTCACGTGGCCGTTCCACGCTCCGCTCGACGTGTGCCGCGACCAGTGGCCCGTGTACGTGATCTTCGCCGAGTTCTCGTCGACCGGCGTCACGGGCTCGAGCACCGGGACGATGAAGCCGCCGATCAGGCCGTGGGCGATGATCTGGAGGTGCTGGTTCAGGCCGCCGCCCACGACCTGGCAGCACGTCATCGTGCGCGTGGCCAGGATCGTGACCGCGCCGCCGCGATAGAGGAACCCGACCGTCGACCCGTTTCCGCGGGTTGCCGTGCCGACCACGTCGCCCGCGTTCGTGATGTCGGATGCCTCGCTCGCGACGGCTCCGGGCACGAGCCGCCCGATGTCGGTCATGTGACCGCCTGCGAACAGGAAGGCGTGCTGGGCGCCCGAGGCGGTGTCGGCCCAGCCGACGACCTGGCCCGCGCCGTTGATCGCCTCGCCGATCGACTCGGCGCCCCCCAGGGTGCCGAGCCCCGTCATCGTCCCGCCCTGGAACCGGAACGCGCGCATCCGGCCGGCGGGGTTGTCGGCCCAGCCGGAGATCTGGCCCGCTTCGTTGATGCCGGTCGCGACGCTGGTCGTGCCGCCGAGCGTCCCCAGGTCGTCCATGACGCCGGCGTGCCAGCGGAAGGCGTGCCGCGCGCCGGAGGCCGTCGTCGAGTCGCCGACCACCACGTCGTCGTCGTCGTTCAGTGCGAGCCCCTCGGCGGACGTTCCGCCGAGAGTCCCGAGGTCGGCGAGGATGCCGTTTCGAGCCAGGAAGGGATGCGTGTCGTCGCCGCCCTCGTTGAGGTCGTTCATGTAGCCGGCGGTGTCGCCAGCGGTGTTCACGGCCAGCGCGCCGGCGTTCGTGAACGAGCCCGGGCCGCGGCCGATGACGTCCATCGTCTGGCCCTTCCAGATCCAGGCCCAGTGGAAGTCCGGGAACGCATCGCCGACGACCCAGCCCTTGGCGTTGATGTCCCATGAGGAGATGTCGTCGTCACAGGAGTCCGCCGTGCACTGGGGGAAGAGCGGGCCGATCTCGAGCGCGGCCCATGTGGGTTGGGCCGCCGCCCATGCCGGAGCGGTGGACGCTGCCCACGCCACCACCAGGAACGTCGTCAGTACCAGGCCCAGACGCCGCATGTTGCCCTCCCCGTTGGGAGACGGATGCTAGCACCGGAGCCCGTCCCGCTCGCGGCTCCGGAGCGGCCGACTTGACGTCGGCGGCCTTCCGATCGGCCGCTACCCGAAGAGCTCCCGATCGACGGAGTGAAGATCGTTCGGGTCGTAGTACGACTTCGCCCAGCGGTCGGTCGTGCCGAGGAACCAGCCGGAGGACACGGCCAGATCGGTCTTCGACGCCGGCGGTTGCTTGGGCTCCGACTTCGCCTCGCTCGCCGCCCGGTTCAGGAACTGGAAGTGATCGACCAGTGCCAGGGCTTCGATCGCGAACGCCATCACGGTCTCTCTATCGTGGATCTCGAGGAGGTTGTCGCCGTTGTGCTGCTCGCCGCCGAGGGACAGGTTCGACGAGCCGCAGAACACCACCGGGTCGTCGCTCCGGAGTCCGCACACCACGAACTTGTGGTGGATCTGGTGCCCGGAGCCGATGCTCGGCACCTCGTTGAACGGCCGCGGCAGGCGCGTGCGGGCCGGCCGGCCGGTCACGATCACGCCCGTGGTGGACCCCGGGGTGTAGAGGGCGATGCCCTCCGGCTGGTCGGAGATCCCGTAGCTGAAACCCGTCCGCTGCTCGTGGACGGCGTTCAGCGCGTCCCAGACGGGGCTTGAGCCGCCCGTCGTCTGCATCACCGCGAAGAGCACGCTGCCGCCCGGCGGTCCCGCCTGGGCCTCGTCCTCGATGCGGGTGGCGATCCTCTGGAGGATGTCGGTCGCGAACGCCTCGGAGTGGGGCGCAAACGTGATCTCCATGACCGGCAGGTCGGGGCGATCGACCGCGAGCCTCTCCGCCGAGAAGTCCGTGCGCAGGTACGCGGCCTGGTGCACGTCGGCATCCCACACGGCCTGGAACAGCTCGAGATACGTCGTCGCCAGCCCCGGATCGTCAAGCCGGAGGATGTGGTTCGAGTTGACGTAGAACCCCGTTACCGAGAAGTTCGTCGAGCCGGTGAGCACCGTCCGGGCCCCCTGGCCGTCGGAGACGATCATCACCTTGTCGTGCGCGTACCCCTGGAAGTGCCCCCGCTTGATGTCGGCTCCGGGCTGGGCGGCCGTCCGGAACAACGCCTCGAACTGATCCTCGGGCTTGGGCTTGTCGGTCGAGTGGTGGAGGGCGGCCGAGTCGAGGATGAGCCGAACCCTCCCCTCGCCTGCGAGGACCAGCAACATCTTCATGAGGTCCGGCTCGTCGAGGTCGTAGGCGAACATCTCGAGGCGGAGCGTCTGGTCGCTCACGACTTCGCTCACGAGGTCGAACACCGCCCGGCGGGCGGTGAACCCCAGCCACTCGTACTCCTCGGCGTAGGTGCTCGTGTGGCCCGCCGCGTTCGTGCCGGCGAGCTGAGACGTGTCGAAGAGCAACTCGGCGTCGTCCGGAGTGATAACTGCCTTCGGCCCGAAGTGGTTGATGAACCCCTGCGACTGGACGAAGCCGCGCGTGAACCGCAGCGCCAGCGCGTCCTTCGCAAAGGGCTCGACCACGGTGTCGACCTGAGCGCTCAACGTCGCGTCGAGCGGCAGGAGCGTCCTGTTGAGGTCGAAGTACCGCGGAGTGACGACGTACGTGTACGGCCCGTAGAACGGGTTCAGGCCCTGGTGGATCGACCCGGGAACGTGGAGCCAGCGGAACTTGTGGATTGGCGCGTTGATGCTCGACGTCGCCGGCTCGCTGGCGTCCTGGGCGTGGATGTCGGGATGCTCGAACCGGAGCGCGTTGTGAAGGTAGTAGGACGGCTGGCCCTGCGGCTGACATTCGATCGTGAACCCCGCGAGGCGCGTCGTCTGCTCCTGCGGCAGGTTGAAGGCGAGAAGCGTCTTCGCATCCCCTCTGTACGCGGTGAGGGTGAGCGGGGTGGTCGTGGTCGTCGTGGTCGCTTCCATCTCTGTACCCCCTGGAGCGATTGACGAGGTGGCCCGGGCGGCGACGAGGATACGAGATCGTGCGGCTCGTTGCAAGCGTCGGGCGCGAGCCCGTGCGTAGTTTCGGGAAGCCCGAATACGGGGACGCACGGAGGCGGGCGGCGCGCCGGCGAGGCATGCTAGAGGTGACATGTGAAAGGAGGTGATTTGAGTGTCGACTCACGCACCTACCTATCCCGTGCGCGTGGAGGGCCGGCTGGATCCTGAGCTGTCGCGTGGCCTTTGGCTCGCGAAGTGGCTGCTCGTGATTCCGCACGCAATCGTGCTCGCGTTCCTCTGGATCGCGTTCGTCGCCGTGAGCGTCGTCGCGTTCTTCGCGATTCTGTTCACCGGCCGCTATCCACGCGCGCTCTTCGACTTCAACGTCGGGGTGCTGCGATGGACATGGCGGGTCAGCTTCTACGCCTTCAACGCGAACGGCACCGATCGCTATCCGCCGTTCACGCTGCGGGAGGTCGACTACCCCGCAACGCTGTCGGTCGAGTACCCGAGCACGTTGTCCCGCGGCCTGGTGCTCGTGAAGTGGTGGCTGCTTGCCATCCCGCACTACCTGATCGTCGGGCTGTTCGCCGGCGGGCTCTGGTACGGCATGCAATGGGGAGGCGCAATCGCGATCCTCGTGCTGATCGCCGTCGTGGCGCTGCTCTTCACCGGCCGCTACCCGCCCGGGATTTTCGATTTCGTGCTGGGCATGAACCGCTGGTCGCTGCGTGTCGCCGCATACACGAGCCTGATGACGGACGTCTATCCGCCGTTCCGGCTCGACATGGGGTCGACGGAGCCCGACGTCGGGTTCCGGGTCACCGAGGCGCCCCACGCTCCCGCGTGAGCACTCCAGGGTGAGGGCGGCTCCGGTCGCCCTCACCCGCATATGATCGCCGCCGGCATGAGCGATCCCCCTCGCATGCAGCCCAACCGCCTGGACGAGACCGGGTACTCGGGCGTCGGGCTGACGTTCGGACGGGTCCCGCTCGTCCTCGACGCCGCGGGTCTCAAAGGGGCCGATGTGGCGATCGTCGGAGCCCCGTTCGACGAGGGCGTCACCTACCGGCCCGGCACGCGCTTCGGGCCGCGGGCGATCCGAAGCGCCGAGGACGTGGCGTTTCCGATCGCGCGGCCCCACATGGAGCTGGGCGTCGACCCCTATGCCGAGCTCGACGTCGTCGACTACGGGGACGTCGACGTGCGCCCGTCGGACCTGACGTGGTCGCACGACGCCCTGCGTGCGGCCGTGACCGACGTTCTGCGGGCGGGCGCCGTGCCCGTCGTCCTCGGCGGCGACCACTCGCTGTCGACCCCCGTGCTGGAGGCGCTGGCCGCGCACCACGGCAGGGACGGCTTCTCGGTCGTGCACTTCGACACGCACGCCGACACTGGGAGCGACGAGCGCGAGGCCCCGCACGGGATCCCGTTCCACAAGGCGGTGGTCGACGGCACCCTGGACGGGAGGAACATCGTGCAGTTGGGCCTGCGCGGCGCCTGGCCCTTCCCCGAGGACTTCCAGTGGATGCGCGAGGCGGGCTTCCGCTGGCACACCGCCGGCGAGATCGTCGAGCGGGGGATCGGGCCGGTGGTGCGCGACGCGATCGAGCACGCCCGCGCCCGGGCGCCGCGGACCTACCTCACGGTCGACGTCGACGTGCTCGATCCGGCGTTTGCCCCGGGCACCGGCACCGCCGAGCCGGGCGGCCTCATGACCCGCGAGCTCCTGTGGGCGGTGTGCACGGTGGCGTCCGAGCTCGACCTGTGCGCGATGGACGTCGTCGAGGTCTCGCCGCCCTACGACCCGGCCGGCATCACCGCGATGGCCGCCCAGCGGATCGTGCTCGAGACGCTTTCGGGCATCGCGCTTCGGAGGTCGGGCCGCAAGGCGCGGCCCGAGCGCCCCTAGTATTCCCCTGAATCCCGACGAGGAGCGACGACCATGAACGACACCGAAGTCCTGGGCCGGATCGACGAGCTTGTTGCCGAGGAGCAGCAGCTCTACGAGCGCGAGGGCCACGGCGACCTGAAGCCCGGCGACCACGCCAGGCTGCAGGAGATCGCAATCTCGCTCGACCGCTGCTGGGACCTCTTGCGACAGCGGCGGGCCCGGCGCGAGTCCGGGCTCGATCCCGACGAGGCGGCTCCGCGGAGCCCCGACGTCGTCGAGCACTACCAGCAGTAGCGGAGCCTCGCTCGTGTGCGACTTCGGGCACGCGCTTCCGCCGCTCGACGAGGATGCCTACGTCCTCGACACGGGCGTCGTCCGCGACTTCGTCGCGGGTGTGCGGCCCCGGATCGCCGGGGCGCCCGACCCGGTCGATGCGTGCGCGGCGATCGAGCCGCTGTTCGTCGACCTCCTGCGCGACACGGCCTGGCTGCCGGGCCGTTACCAGGAGCCGGCGCCTGAGAGCGGGATGGGCGGAGGGATCGGCCAGTGGCTGCTCTTCCGGGCGGCGGACCGATCGCTCTCGCTCTTCAGCCTGGTCGTGCCGCCGGGTGCCATGACGCCGGTGCACGACCACCTCGCATGGGGGCTCGTCGGCCTCTACCGCGGGACGCAGGACGAGGAGTTCTACGAGCCGACCGGCGAGGAGCTGGCCTGTACGCGCCGCCGGCCGCTCGAGCCCGGCGACTTCTATGCGCTCCTGCCGCCGCGAAACGACATCCACCGCGTGCGGACGACCTCGACGGTCACGTCGGTCTCGATCCATCTGCTCGCGAACGACACCGGCTGCGTCCTTCGCCACACCTACGACGAGGACACCGGTGAGGCGCGCCCGTTCCGGTCGGGCTACGTGAACGCAGCGTGCGAGGGCCCGGTCGGCGTCGACCTCACTCGCTCCGCCGGCTGATCCCGGGTCACGCCGGAGAGGACGGCCGCCGCGGCGAGGCCGAACGCGACGACGATCGCGGCGACGTCCAGGTCACCCCGCCCGCGGTCGACGGCGAGGTTGAGAGAGCGTGCCTCGGGCATAATCGCGGGCGATGCCCGACGTCATCCGCACGGCCGGCCTGGTCCTGACCGAGCACGAGCTCTCTGTCCCGCTCGATCACGACCGGCCCGACGGCGAGCGCATCACCGTCTTCGCGCGCGAGGTCGCCGACCCCGGCGGCCGCGAGCGGCCGTTCCTCGTGTTCCTCCAGGGCGGCCCGGGCTTCGAGGCTCCTCGGCCGGCGCGCCACCCGACAGCGCCGTTCTGGCTCGACCGGGCGCTCAGCGAGTTCCGCGTCCTCATGCTCGACCAGCGCGGCACCGGGCGCTCGACCCCGGTCGGAGCGCTGCCGGGCCGGACGGCGCAGGAGCAGGCCGACTACCTGAAGCACTTCCGCGCCGACTCGATCGTCCGCGACGCCGAGCTGATGCGGCGCGAGCTCGGCGTCGATCGCTGGAGCGTCCTCGGACAGAGCTTCGGCGGGTTCTGCGTCCTCACGTACCTCTCCCAGGCTCCGGAGGGCCTGCGCGAGGCGTTCTTCACCGGTGGGCTGCCGCCGATCGGCCGCCCGGTCGACGAGGTCTACCGCGCCACGTACGAGCGCGTGCTCGACCGAAACCGGCGCTACTACGAGCGCTATCCGGGAGACCGCGAGCGGGTGCGCGAGATCCGCCGCCGGCTCGACGCCGAGGACGTGCGGCTCCCGGGCGGCGATCGCCTCACCGGGCGCCGCTTCCGCCAGATCGGCCACATGCTGGGGATGGGGTCCGGCGCCGAGCACCTGCACTACATCCTCGAGCTGCCGGCCGGCTCGCCCGCCTTCCTCCACGACGTCGACGCGGCCGGCCAGTTCCCCCGAAACCCGCTCTACGCCGCGATCCACGAGGCCTGCTACGCCGACGGCTGCGCGACCCGGTGGTCGGCCGAGCGGCTCCTGCCGGAGGCGTATGACGACCCCGAGCTCTTCACCGGCGAGCACGTCTACTCGTGGATGTTCGAGGACTATTCGGCGCTCGCGCCCCTCCGCGAGGCGGCCGAGATCCTGGCGAACGTCGAGTGGCCGCGCCTCTACGACGCGGATCGGCTGCGCGCGAACGAGGTGCCGGCGGCGGCCGCCGTCTACGCCGAGGACATGTACGTCGAGCGCGTCTTCTCGGAGGAGACGGCCGCGCACGTCCGCGGCCTCAAGCCCTGGGTCACGAACGAGTACCAGCACGACGGCCTGCGCGCCGACGGCGACCGCATCCTCGGCAGGCTGATCGACCTGGCGCGAGGGCGGGCGTAGGTGGAGCCGTTCACGGTCACGATGCCGGAGGGCGCGATCCACGGCCGGCGGTTCGACGGCGACGGGCCTCCGGCGGTGCTGCTGCACGGCGGCCCGGGCATGTCGGCGACCTACCTCGACCCGCTCGTGCCGCTCCTGACCGGCGCCTTCTCCCCGATCCTGCACCAGCAGCGTGGGCTCCCGCCGACGACCATTGGCGAGCCGTTCACCGTCGAGGCGCACGTCGCCGACGCAGCGGCGGTGATCGACGAGGCCGCCGGCGGGCGGGCCTGGATCGTCGGGCATTCGTGGGGCGGCCACCTGGCGCTCCATGTGCTCGTCGCCTGTCCGGAGCGGATCGCCGGGGCGGTCATCATCGATCCGCTCGGGGCCTACCTGGAGGTGATGGAGGAGTTCGGCAAGCGGCTCGAAGCGCCTCTGACCGACGCGCAGCGGGCGTGGGTGGGGGAGGTCGAGGCGAAGGAGGAGGCCGGCACGGCGACGGCCGAGGAGTCGCTGGAGACGCTCCGCCTGCTCTGGCCCTCGTACTTTGCCGACCCGCCGACTGCCCCGCCGATGCCCGACATCGAGCTCTCTGTGCCGGCGTTCGCGGCGACGATGGCGTCGGTCAAGGAGCACTCGGAGGGGGAGACCCTCGTGGGCGCTCTGCCCGAAGTGCCTGTCGAGATCCCCGTGCTCTTCGTCCACGGCGCTGCGAGCCCGATGCCGGTGCGGGCGTCGACGGAGACGGCGAAGCTCATCCCGCACGCCGACGTCGTGGTGATCGACGGGGCCGGGCACTTCCTCTGGCACGAACGGCCCGACGAGCTTCGGGATGCCGTCTCGGCCTTCGCCAACCGGTAGCGGAATCGCCGCGCCGTAGCCCCGCCCGCGGTTCGAAAGACCCCGGGTCGGGGTACGTGACTCAACGGCCGTGCGTGGCACGGTCAGTCCGATTGCCCCGAACTCGAAGGGATCCCGAAATGCCATTCCTCATATCCACCACATCGGTCATCGTCATCGCCGTGATCGTCGTGGCTCTCGTTGTGCTCGTGGCCGTGATCGCAGGTCGGCGACGGCGTGCTGAGGCGCTCGACCAGCGTCGCGTCGCGGCTGCCGCGCACCGCGACGAGGCAGCGGCGAGCAGCCTGAGCGCGGAGCAGGCCAGGCTCAGGGCCGAAGAGCAGGCCGCGCGGGCGGAGCGCGAGCGCCTCGCCGCCGAAGAGCAGGCACAGCGTGCCGAGCAGGAACGTGCCTCAGCCGAGCACCACGAGGCACAGGCTCGGGAGATCGATCCCGATATCGAGAGCGACACCGATTCCGGTACCGACACCGGCAGAGAGACCGCACGTGACGCATGACGACGACACGCCTGCGGTGGTGAACGACACCTGCACGATGTGCGGCGGAAGCGGACGAGCCAACGACGGCACCGAGTGTCCGCTGTGCAAGGGCAGCGGGAAGGTCGACGTCTCGCTGCCGGAGGGCTCGTAGCGCAGGGCTCGATCCCATCCCGGCCGCCGCGCGCAGCGTTTCGGCGTGTGCCCGGTCGGGAACCACCTAACCGAGAGTTCCCCTACTGAAAGGACGTGTATGAACACGCCCCGTGATCTTTTCGTGCACGAGCTCGGCGACATTCTGTATGCCGAGCGGACGCTGGTGAAGACGCTTCCGAAGCTGGCCACGGAAGCGACCGACTCGCAGCTCATCGCTGCGTTCGAGGAGCACCTGAGCGAGACCAAGGGCCATGTCGAGAACGTCGAGGCCGCGTTCGAGGCGATCGGTGAGCGGCCCAAGGCCGAGAAGTGCCCCGGCATCGAGGGCCTGAAGACCGAGCACGACGAGTTCGTCTCGGACGAGGATCCGAGCCCGGACGTGCTCGACCTGTTCCTGACCGGCGCGGCGGCCCGAACCGAGCACTACGAGATCGCGGCATACACCGGCCTGATCACCATGGCCGGGGCGCTGGGCGAGGACAAGGCGGCGACGCTCCTCACGAAGAACCTGAAGCAGGAGCAGGCGGCCCTCGAGAAGATCACGGGCATCTCCGAGACGCTCGCCGGCGAAGTGCCTGCGAAGGCGTGAGCGGCTCCGTTCGCGAGATCCGAGAGATGACCGCCAGAGGCCCCGAAACCGTGCGCGTCTCGTTCGCCGACGGATACCAGCACGAATGGGCGATCCAAAACGACGTCTCGGTCGAGGACACCTTCGAGCAGATCCGCCAGACGATCGAGACCGGGCGGTGGTTCGAGATCCCCGGGACGGGGAGATCGTATTCGCCGTACGCCATCGTCTCGGTCGAGCTGGTCGAGGCGTCAGCCGAAGGCGAGCCGTCCGCAGCGCACCGGCTCGGCCAGGAAGTGCGAGAGCACGTGATCGATCCGATCGCAAACCAGACGTAAGCGAATCCGAGGGAAGGACAGTCGCAATGGGAGACAAGCTCCACGGCAAGGTCGACGAAGCGACAGGTAAGGCCAAGGAGATCGCCGGCGAGGCCGGCGACGACGACAAGCTGAAGAACGAGGGCCAGCGCGATCAGGCCAAGGGACACCTCCGCGAGGCGGCGGGGAAGGTCAAGGACGCCGCCCGCGACGCAGGCCGGCGCTAGCAGCCGGCCCGACGGCGGGGCATCCGCCGGTCACTCCGACGCGATGGCCCCGGATGCCCCGCCGTCTCCGTCTCTGCGTGCCTCGGCGGTGCGCGGAGGCGGCGAGGTGCTCTCGACCCGGAGGTCGGGCAGCCAGCCGAGGAAGCGCGGCATGTACCAGCTCCGGTCGCCGAGGAGCTCCATCCAGGCCGGCATCAGCACGGTGCGGACGAGGGTCGCGTCGAGCAGGATGGCGACGCCCAGCCCGAACCCCATCTGCTGGAACATCACGAGCTGCCCGGCCGCGAAGCCTGCGAAGACGGCGACCATGATGAGCGCCGCGCCGGTGATCAGGCGCGCCGTGGACGTGATCCCGTAGGCGACCGCCTCGCGTGCATCCCCGCGCTGGTCATAGCGCTCGCGGATGCGCGACAGCAGGAACACCTGGTAGTCCATCGAGAGGCCGAAGAGGACCGAGAACAGGAAGAGCGGGATCCACGCCTCCACGGTGGGGACGCTCTGGAAGCCGAAGAGATCGGCTCCGTGGCCCTCCTGTGTCACGAGCACGAGCAGCCCGTACGCAGCGCCGACGGACAACAGGTTCATGACGATGCTCGACGCCGGGACGACGACCGAGCGGAACGCCAGCATGAGCAGGATGAAGCTGAGGCCGAGCACGAGCACGAACACGATCGGCAGGTACCGGTCCGTGATGGCGAAGTAGTCGAGGTTCTGGGCGCTGGCGCCGCCGACATAGGCGTGGAGGCCACTGTCGCCGAGCGCGGTCGGGACGTAGGTGTCGCGCAGGTCGCGGACGGCGTCGAGGGCGCTGTCGGAGTTCGGGTCGCCGGACACCGGCACCGAGATGACGGCCAGGCGCTCCGGTGCGCTCACGACCGGCTGGAGCGGCCCGAAGCGGGTGTCGCGGGCGAGCTCGACCCGAAGGCGGGCGAAGGCCCGTCGCGCAGAGGGCGTGTCGGTCGCACCGTCGACCACGATCATGGCGGGGGCGATATCGCCGACGGTGAAATCGCGGTCGAGCGCCAGGAACCCCTGCTTCGCCAGGGTGCTTCGGGGCAGGCTGGCGAGCCCGGCCGAGCCCGTGTGGATGCTGAAGTAGGGGATCGCCGCCACCAGCAGTGCGATCACGGCGCCCGTCAGCGCGATGACGGGCCGGCGCATCACCTGGTCGACGATCCGCCCCCATACGCCGCCGTGAGGAGCCGAGTCCGCCTGCGCCAGGCGGCCGAAGAGCGGCACGCGCAACGCTTCGATCCGGTCGCCCAGCAGGCTGAGGATGGCCGGGAGCACGGTCAGTGCCGCCATGACTGCCACGAGCACCGCGAGGATGGCGCCGGCTGCCAGGCTGACGAAGATCTTCGTCGGGACGATCAGCATCCCCACGAGCGCGAGCACCACCGTCATGCCGCTGAACAGCACCGCACGGCTTGCCGTCGTGCCGGCGACGGCGATGGCGTCGAGCTGCTCGTGCCCGCGCCTCCGCTCCTCCCGGTAGCGCGACACGATAAACAGGGAGTAGTCGATCCCCACGGCCAGGCCCATGAACGTGAGCATGTTGACGACGAAGAAGCTGAGCGGGGAGATCTGGCCGATCAGCGCAGCCAGCGCCAGGGCGACGATGATCGCGAAGATCGCCAGCACGAGCGGCACGAGCGCGGCCACGACCGTGCCGAACACCGCAAGCAGGATCACGAGGGCGATCGGGATGCCGATCGCCTCGCCGATCTGGAGATCGCTCTCGGAAAGCTTCGTGAAGTCGCGGCTGAGCGTGGCCTCGCCGGTCACGAGGACGCGGAAGCCGCTCTGCCCGTTCGCGCGGTCGACCAGCGCGACCACAGGGGCGATCCTCGTGTCCGCATCGTTCACCTGGCTGCCCGGCATGCTGAGCGGGATCAGCGTGCTGTGCCGGTCGTCGGACACCTGCGGCGGAGCATGCGTCTCGTAGTAGGACGGCCCCACCCGGACCACGCCCGGCTCGAGCTTCGCGAGCTGGGCGCGGAGCGCCTCCACCCGCTGGCGGAACTGCGCCTGATCGACCGTCTGCGTGGCGGAATGCACGATCACGATGTCGCGGATCGGCTCCTTGTGGCCCAGGCGCTGCTCGATCAGGTCAAGCGCGCGCTGCGACTCCGGCGTGCCGGTGAAGGTGCTCTCGGTCGTCAGGGCGCCCGCCAGCAGCATCGAGGCGAGGACGGCGCTCATGACCGCCGCCGCGACCCACGCGCCGACCGTCCGCCATGGATGCAGGGCACACCAACGTGCCAGCCGCCCCGTCACGCCCAACCGGCTGGATTCTGCCGATTCCGTCTTCCGAGCCATCACAGAGTGAGGTTGTACCGTGCTGCGGCGGGCGGCGCATCCGTGGATGCGCTGAAGTCGCGCCCGGGTTTTTCCGTCAGCGCGCGAGCGCGCGTCGCGCCGCGTCGTCGAACGACGTGAGCTCGAACGGGATCAGCTCTCGCAGCCGCTGCTCGCGGGCGATGGTCGGGCTGCGGAGCCCCTCCACGAGCGGGCGGGCCACCGCCGAGTTGACCGGGGTGACGAGCTCGAGCCAGAGCGCCGAGAGGCCGGGGGTGAGGACGGGGACCTCGACGATGCGAGGTCGTCTGCCGAGGAGCGCGGCGATCCGTTCGATCATCTGCCGGTAGGTCATCACCTCGGGCCCGCCGGCGTCGAACGCCTGGCCGATGGCGGCGTCGTTCCCGGCGACGCCCGCCAGATAGCGCGCCACGTCGTCGAGCGCGATCGGCTGGGTCGGAGTTGAGACCCAGCTCGGTGTGATCATCACCGGGAGCCGCTTCACCAGCCCGAGGATCGTCTCGAAGGCGGCGCTCCCCTCCCCGATCACGATCGCCGCGCGGAGGGTCGTCACGGGCACGCCGTCCGCCGCCAAACGCTCGCCCGTCTCGCGCCGGCTCCGGAGGTGCGCGGAGGTGGAGGGGTCGTCTCCACCGAGGCCGCCGAGGTAGACGATCTGCTTTACGCCCGCCCGAGCGGCGCACGCCGAGACGTTCGCCGCGGCCTGCCGGTCCTGCTGCTCGAAGTCGCGGGCGCCCAGCGAGTGGACGAGGTAGTAGACGACGTCGGCTCCCTCCACGGCGGCGGCGACGTCCGTCCCCGCCGCGACGTCCGCGGTGACCCATCGCATGCCGCCGGGGGACTCACGCGGGTTGCGCGAGACGGCCACGACCTCATGCGCGTCTGCCAGGAGCGGCAGGAGCGCCTGCCCGACCACGCCGGTCGCACCGAAGACGGCGACCCTCACCGCGGAGGCTCGCGCTCGAGCAGCTCGAAGTACCGCCGGCTCACGGCGGCGTGGAACGGCTTCTGGCCCTTCACATACAGGATGCCGGCCCAGGGCGGAGACCCGGCGCGCGGCGCGAGCCTCGGGAGGTAGCCCTCGACCTCGACCCTGACCTCATGCTCCCCGTCGCTCGACCGTTGCCGCAACGTGACCCAGCCGCCCGCCCGCAGCGCCAGCAGCCCGCCCTCGATGGCGTAGCGGCACGAGACGTCCCCGTCACCCACGGCGAGCTCCGGGCGGCCGAAGCGAAAGAGCACCGCACCGCCCAGGAGCCTCAGGCGTCCGCCCTCGCCGGTCCAGCTTGCCCGGACGCCGCCCCGCGTCACAGCTTCGACGGCCTTCCAGTAGGTGACGCCCAGCCATCGGGCGCCCGCCTCGGAGGCCTCGACCCTGGCCTCCGAGAACACCACCCGCTGGCACGACTCGAACGCGCCGTCGCCGAGCACGCGCTCGGTCGTGCGCCAACCGCGGGGGCCGCCCGCCACGATGGTGGCTAGACCCGGCGTCCCGCCATGTTGCGCCAGATGAAGAGCGCCAGGGCGATGATCGCGAGGATGACCAGAATTGTGATCAGCATGGTTCCCCTTTCTTCGAAGTAGGTGGATGAGCGGGGCCGGCCGGAGCCGGCAACCCCCCGACGGATCAGTACAGGAGCTGAATACCCACCACACCGCGGCGCGAACCGCGGTCGGCGATCATGCGCCGGCGCCGGGCTCCACCTGTGGGGTGCCGAACGCGACCTCGTCGACGTAGCACCAGCTCCAGTCCTCGCCGTCCTCGGCCGAGCGGATGATCGGGTGCCCGCTCTCGTGGGCGTGCGCGGTTGCATGCCGGCTCGGCGACGAGTCGCAGCATCCGACCTTGCCGCAGGTCAGGCACATCCGCAGGTGCACCCACCGGCCGCCCGTCTTCAGGCACTCCTCGCATCCGGCAAGCGGCTCCGGCAGCGCCGTCACCTGGATCTGCTCGAGGTGGGTGCAGGCCGTTTCGGTCACGGCGACGAGGTGCCTGCGTCACCCGGGTCGGGGCCGTCCTGCGCCGAGGGCGGCTCCGCCGCGGGCGAGTCCTGCCCGTAGTCCGCCTCGAGCTCCTCGGACAGCTCGCCCGATCCCGTGGGAGGGGTCGTGTCGGCCGGCGGATGGCCGGAGCCCACGAGCTTCGTGCCGCGCCTCGTGAGGCGATCCATGATCTGGTCGAGCCATGCCATCGCCGGGAGTGTAGGTGCTCGCGCGACCCAGCCGTCGGCGGCGCGCGCTTCGGGGCGCTGCTGCGATGATCTGGCGGCGGACAACTGTCGGAGGTGGATCGTGGAAGGTCGGGTGGCGCTGGTCACCGGAGGGGGGCGCGGGATCGGCCGGGAGGCGGCGCTGCTCCTGGCTGCGGCGGGCGCGCGGGTGATGATCACCGCTCGCAGCGAGCAGGAGCTGGCCGCGGTCGGGCTCGACCACGTGGCCGCCGACCTCGGCGCCGCCGGCGAGTGCGCCCGAGTCGTGACCGAGACGGAGCGGCGGCTCGGCCCGATCGAGGTCCTCGTTGTGAACCACGGCATCGGCTCGGCGCACGAGCGCGTGATCTGGGAGCAGGATCCCGAGGTGTGGAGCGAGACGATGCGGGTCAACCTCGACGCGCCGTTCGAGCTGTCGCGGCTGGTCGTCGGAGGCATGGTCGAGCGGGGCGCCGGAAGCGTCGTCTACACGAGCTCGACCGCCGGCCAGGTGGCCGAGCACGCGGGCAGCGCATACACCGCCTCCAAGCACGGGCTGCTCGGCCTGATGCGTGCCGTGGCCCAGGACGCGGGCCCGTTCGGCGTCCGCGCGAACGCCGTCCTGCCCGGCTGGGTGCGCACCGAGATGGCCGAGCGGTCGGCGCTGGCTGAGGCCGAGCAGCGGGGGATCACGACCGATCAGGTGTGGACGGAGCGAGCCGCCTCGTATCCGCCGGGCCGCGTTCTGACGCCGCGCGAGGTGGCCGAGGTGATCGTGTTCCTGTGCGGCGACGCCGCGTCCGGGGTCAACGGCGAGGCGGTCACCGTCGCCCTGGGGAGCAGCTGGTAGGCCAGGCTGCCGGGACGGCGCCGGGGGTGTAGGGTGAACGGGTGCGCGTGTCCCGGCTGATCGGCGTCGTGACGGCCTGCCTCGCGGTCGCCGTCTCGTTCCCCGCTTCGGCTGCCGCGAGCGATTCCCGCCCGGCGGACACGCACCGCACGCCGGTCGTCCTCTTCCCGGCGTTTCACTTCACGAAGCTCCTGGTCACGGTTCGAAACCAGGCTGTCGCGCCCGCGTGCCCGCGCTCCGGCACGTTCCAGGACTGGTTCCTGAACGACCATCCCAGCCGGCGCTTCAGCCAGGTGTGCGAGGACAAGCTGCTCACCCTGCGGTATGACCGCCACGGCCACGAGCCGATGGCGCACAGGTTCTCGAACCAGCGCGGCGTGTCGGTGCGAATTCTCGACTACGGCACGACCCGGAGCGCGCCCTTCTATGAGCCCATGTACGAGGCGCTCGAGGCGGCCGGGTACGTGCGGAACAGGAACATCCGGGTCGCCGGGTACGACTCCCGCCTTACGCCGGACATGAACGGCTTCGTCCAGCGCACCAAGCGCCTCATCGAGAACACGTTTCGCCGGAACGGCCACACGCCGGTGCACCTCGTCGGCCATTCGAACGGCCCGCTCTACGCGCAGTACCTGCTCACACACACGTCGCGGGCGTGGAAGCATCGCTATATCCACGGGTTCACGCCGATCGCCGGCAACCTCCCCGGTCAGGGGGCGCTGTACCCACTGCTCTTCACCGGGCTCAACATCCAGGACTTCTCGTTCCCGGGCACCGTGGCGAATGCGCGGAGCAGCGCCCACATGTACCTGACGGCGCCTTCGAGCTACATGAGCGCGGCCGACCCGCGGATCTTCGGGGCGCGTGAGACCGTCGTTCGCGACGCGTCGACCGGCCGCTCCTACACGCCGCGCGGGTACCGGCGCCTGTTCCACGACGCCGGGCTGGGCTGGGTGAACCCGATCGCCAACCACTACATCGGGTTCGTCAAGTTCGCCGACCCGAGCCACTTCCCGCGCGTCGACGTCTACGCCGAGAAGGGGTCGGGGATCCAGACCGTCGTCGGCGCGGTGCTGCGGAACCTCACGGTCGGCCAGGTGCTGAACCCGGCGACCGCACACTTCTTCACCCGCGACGGCGACGTGAACCAGGAGGACATCACGAACGGCGCCGTGCGGGCGTGGCGGGCGATGTCATGCTTCCGCTTCAGCCTCACCGACAACCCCGGCGTCGACCACTTCTCGCTCCCGTCCGATCCCGGTGTGCTCGCCCGCCTGGTGGCGAGCCTGGCGCGCCCGCGCTCGCACTGCTAGTCGGGTGAGGGTGCTGCGAGCGCGTCGGCGCGCGTGTTCGAGATCGAGACGTGCTTGTCGATGCCCGTCATGGCGAGCAGGCGTCTGGCGTGACCCTCGGGCGGTGCGACGATCCCGATGTGGTGCTCGGGATGACCGGCAGCTTGCTCTGCGCCGTATGCGAGCGCCCGCAGAACGCTGCTATCCATGAACTCGACCTCCGAGAGATCGACAATCACTGTGGAGCCGGCGTCGAACGCTTGCTCGAGCCGTCGCTGAAGGGTCGGCTCGATGGAGATGTCGTGCTCACCTACGAGGGTGAAGACCCAGACGCCTTGCACACGCTCTACGACTACCTCTCCAACGCTCATGAGGGGCCTCCTCTTGAAGGCTGAACAGGATGCCGAGTCCTACGGACTCTGCGCTCAACTCGAAGTCTAATTGCGCGGCAAACGCGGCGTCAAGCGTTTCTGGCAATCGCGCGCCCGGGGATCGGAAACCGCATCTCGATCCGCGTCCGGCCCGCTTCGGAGCGGATCTGGGTATGCGCCAGCTCTTGGATGAGGCGGAGGCCGAAACCGACCCCGGGATCGTCCGCCGGGTGGGCGAAGCCAACGCCGTCATCCGACACCGCGACCACCAACTGATCGCCGTGCACGTAGACGTCGAGTCGAATCTCTCCGCGATCACGCCCGGGGTACGCGTGTCGAACCACGTTGCTGGTGGCCTCGGTCACCGCGAGCCCGACGTCCCCGGCGACCTGAGCTGCGTCGGGATGGTGCGCCGACAGGAACCGGAGCACGGCATGGCGCAGCTTCGGCACCCACTCCTTCGTCGCTGGGACTCGCTGCTGAATCCCTTCCAATCCGCCGCCTTCCACTCGGCGCACCTGAAAACGCGATCACAGGGTACCTCAGGCGCTTGTGGTATCCAGATCCTGGAGGAGCGCGTGCGCGGCGAGCTCGACGTCCTTGTGGCGCCATTCCGCAGCGCGATACATGCACGCAATCAGGCCCATCCGGTGGACACGCCGGAAGTCTCCGTACACGAAGGCGTATCGCGCCTTGGTCTCGTCGGTCGCACCGTCGGTGAGGCCCAGGTGCCACACGGCATAGTCCTCCCATGAGTGTGCCTTCAGGAAGGCGTTCGCGTCGTCAGCACTCGGCTGCACGTCGCCCCACGAGCTCTCGAGCACGTACTGGTGGGCGTCGATGAGCCGTCGAGCGTGTGCTACGGCCTGCTTGTTGACGGTGTACGAGGCCATGGCGATTCCGATACACCTTCGGGACGCATTCGAACCGTACGACGTCGTCTAGACGGTCACGAGACGACGGCGTTCTGCATCGCCCAAAGCGCCGCGGCGGCCCGCGTGGACACGCCGATCTTGCCGTAGATGTGCTGGATGTGGTGGTCGGCCGTCTTCGGGGAGATGTAGAGCCGATCGGCGATCGCCCGGGTCGTGTGCCCCCTTGCGGCGAGTCGCAGCACGTCGACCTCTCGGCGCGTGAGACCGCCGGGGTTGCGCGGCCGCGTGCCCGCATTGGCCGGCGGCTCGCCGTGCCCGGCGGCCAGGAGCACCGCACGGCTCGCGCGAGGCTCGAGCACGCCGAGCGATTCGAGCCGGCGAAGCTCGGCGGCGGCGTCGGCCGGCGAGAACGGCGGCCGGTCCGCTCGTTCGGCGGTCAGGCCGACGTAGACCTCCGTCGCCGCGAGCACGCGCGCTCCGAGATCGTCGGCGTCGGCGTGCACGCGCTTGTGGTAGCCCGACCCGTCGCATTTCTCGTGGTGGGCGGACGCCGCCCGGCTGAGAACGGCCAGCCCGGTCGAGCGGCGCAGCATCTGCTCGGTCAGCATCGGGTGAAGCTCGACACGATCGAACTCCGTCCGCGTCAGCGGCCCCGGCTTGTCCCAGATCGAGTTCGGTACGACGGTGGTGCCGAAGTCGTGCACGAGCGCCGCGCGCCGGAGCTCTGTGACCTCCTGGTCGGGGATCCCGAGGACCTGGGCCGCGTCGCCTGCGACCTCGGCGCAGCGGCGGCTGTGGCCGCCCCAGTAGGGCGACTTGAGGTCGATGAAGTCGGCGACGACGCTGAGCGCGTCGTCGAGCGCGTCGCCGGAGAGCATGCGGTGGGGCTCGGGCTCGAGGGCGAGCACTGCGTCCCATGGCTCGATTCCGGCGAGCCGGTCGAACCAGTCGCGTCCATGCGTGAGGAAGAGATCGGCCACCGCCGGGTCGTACGTCTCGCCGCGGCGCTCGCGCGCGGCCTCGAGCGCACGGTCCGGCGAGAGATGGCGAGCGATCGCCTCCATGTCGTGAGTGACCTGGACGATCCGCATGGGGAGCGGGATCGCTTCCCCCTGTACGTGATTCGGGTGCCCCTTCCCGTTCCAGCACTCGAACGTGCACCGGAGCGCGTCACGGACGTCCGGGCCGAACTCCAGCCGTTCGACGAGCACGTCGGCGACCTCGCAGCCCGATGAGAAGTTGAGGAAGGCCCACTCCCGGATCGTCGCCTGGATCTTCTGGACGATCTCCTCCCGCTCCTCCGCGTCGTGGCCGGCGGTCGCGAACGCGATGATGTCGCGCATGACCTCCGCGGGGTTTCCCGAGTCGTGGAGGAGCGTCTGCCCCCGGATCGCGATCTCGTCGCCGAACATGGTCGAGACCTCGTGGGCGTGGCCGGTGCAGCCGATGAACCTGAGCAGCGCCACCCAGTAGACGGTCTCGCGCAGCTCGTCGTCGAACCCGGCCGCCTCGCACATCCAGGTTGCGAGCAGGCACGAGCGCAGCTGCGACTCGAGCGGCTGGCCGAACGCGTTGTCCTGCGCGAGCGCCAATGCGCCCACGAGCTCACCCAGGCGAAGCGGTGGAGCAGAAATGGGGAGGTCTCCCGAGGTTTCGATCGCCATGGTCGACCACCATGCTCTCACGCCGCGTTGCTGGGTGTTGCTTCCAGCAAACGGGGACCCGCAAACCGAGGGAGAAGATCATGACGGCATCACCAATGCCAGACGGCGACCCCATCAAGGTGGGGGTCATCGCCGACCAGACCGGCCCGCTCTCGATCATCGGGCGCGCGAACGCGAACGTGGCCCGCATGGTCATCGGCGACATCAACGCCAAGGGTGGCCTTCTGGGGCGCCACCTCGAGCTGCATCTCGAGGACAGCGCGACGGACGACGCCGTCGCGGCCGACTGCGCCAGGAAGCTCATCCAGCAGGACGGGGTCGATGTCGTCTTCGGGGGCATCTACAGCTCGACGAGGCAGGCCATCAAGGGGCCGGCCGTGGTCGAGGGCAAGACGCTGTACATCTACCCGGAGCAGTACGAGGGACAGGAGTCCGACCCGCTCATCTTCTGCACCGGCCCGGTGCCGGCGCAGCAGGTCGACCCGTTCATCCCGTGGCTGATGCGGGAGACCGGTGCGAAGACCTTCTACCTGCCGTCCGCCGACTACATCTGGCCGCGCGTGATGAACGCACGCGTGCGCGAGATCGTCACGGCCAACGGCGGGGAGATCGTGGGGGAGGAGTACTTCCCGCTCGATCACTCCGACTACCGCGCGACGGTCGACCGGATCACGTCGACGGGCGCGGACGTGGTCTTCAACACGACCGTGCCCCCCGGCGTCGCGCCGTTCCTCGAGCAGCTGCATGAGTCGGGCTTCTCCGGAGAGCTGATCTGCACGTACTTCGAGGAGAACCTGCTGGGCGCTCTGCCCGCCGAGCACGTCGACGGGGTGTACAGCTGCCTCGACTATTACGAGACCGTCACCGACCCGTTCAGCCAGAAGCTCCGGGCCCAGTATGACGCCCTCTATCCCGGCGACTCCAAGTTCACGGGCGGCAGCGGGTCGTCGGGTCTCTACCGCGGCCTGCGCCTGTGGGCGTCCGCCGTCTCAGAAGCGGACTCCCTCGACCAGGCCGACGTAATCGCCGCGTTGGATCACGCCGAGATCGCCGAAGGCCCCGGCGGCCCGGCGGCGATGGTGCCCGGCCAGCACCACGTGCGCATGCACATGTACATCGCCCAGGCCCGAGACGGTCGGTTCGAGATCGTCGAGAGCCTCGGCCCGAAGGATCCGAAGGAGCGCGTCGTCGGCACGCCGGCCCTGGCCGGCTGAACGGCCGCGAACGCTTGACACCGTACGACCACACCACGACGAAGGGAGCTCAACGATGCTGCTCGCAACGACACAGGTCGAGGACTTCGACCACTTCCTGGAGGTGTTCTCGACCAAGGGCGCCGAGAAGCGGCAGGAGCACGGTTCCAAGGGCGCGCTCGTCTTCCGCGATCCCGCCGAGGACGATCGGGTATGGGTGGTCTTCGACTGGGACGAGCAGGGCTGGCAGAGCTTCGTCTCCGACCCCGACGTGCCGCCCATCATGAAGGAGGCCGGGCACAAGACGAAGGCCCAGGCCGCGCAGTTCGCCGGGCGCTGCGACGCCTGACGCGCACGAAGCCTGCGGGGCGGCGCCGAGCCGGCGCCGCCCCGCAGCATGCGGCGTTAGCCGGTGTCAGCGGAGCGAAAGAAGCTCGCCATCGCTCCGGCCGATCCCGCCACCATGATGACGGCCCACAGCTCCAATGCGAGGTCGACCGCGCGGCCGGCCGACGTCACCGGGTTCCGCACAGACGAGGAGACCGTGAGCAGCTGCGCGGTCGTGAAGAACAGCGCCTGCCCGAACGTCGAGACGTCCGTCCCGTCCGCCGAATGCTCGAACTCGTACATCGCGATCGCTCCCAGCACATCGACGACCCCGGTGGCGATCACGATCAGCGCCAGGCGACTTACGAGTCGGCGATGGTGCTCTCCGATCGACGTGAGGCGTGCCAGCTCCTCCGCGAGCGCATTCATGAGGCGAAGTGTGGCAAGGCCTCCGGTCGAACCGCCCCTCGACCGGTGGGCGCCAATCGGGTTCGCGAGGCCAGCCATCGGGCCGAGGCGGCCGTGCTGTCCCCCCCGCCAGGCTGGATCAGCGGAGTTTGACAAGGGCGACGCGGTCGAAAGGCGACTCGGTCGACGTGTCGACGAACTCGATGGACTCCGCGGGGCACGCGATTGCGAAGTGGAACTGATAGCTCGCGGACTCATCGGGGCGTAGCTCGTCATACATGCACTCGGTGCGTTCGCAGTCCAGCGTCGACTTCTCGTCACCGGTACGGGCGACGATCGCGAAGACGGCCGGGCCTGTCACGTGCCGGCTATCACCCGGGTTTTTCGCGCGCCGGCACCCAGTTCGACCCACGCGTCGTGGCGGCGCTGGTCGCCGTCTCCCCGGCCGACGCGCCGCTCGCCGAGGTCGCCTGACGCTCGCGAGGTCCGGGCGCTGCGCGCCCGTTCACCGAGCCGATCCGCCGTTGACGGTCCCACCCGACGGCGTATGCTCGACGTGCGTGCGGAGACCCAGCGTCAGAGTCACGTTGATCAGCCTCGGCGCGGCTGCGTGCGTCGCCGCGGGAAGCGTGTACGCGCTCCGTGACGGCCCGCCGGTGTCCCCTGCCTTCACGGCCGTGACGTGCAGTTGGCGGTCAGGCCGTGTGATGGTGCGCGGGGTCATGCACGTACGAGCTAGCGGCCGTCACGACTACTACGTGGAGCCACTGTTCCGGCTCGACGGCGGCCACCTAGAGCACTATTACGACAGGTTCTACTACCACGTCAGCGAGGGCGCGACCATCGCATGGCATGCGTCCGTCCCGCCGAACTGGCCCGGGAAGAGGATCACCTACTGCTCCGCGCGCGGCGCGGCGCTCACCGGGAACCCTGAAGACGACTGAGGATCTCGAACGTGCACTTCGGGGTGGTCGCCTGCTCGGCTCTGCCAAGTATGGTGAGGCCATCGACGAGCCGTTCGTGATCAATCTCGCCGACGCACCCGCGATCGGAGCTCCGCGAGGAGCCACGTTCATCCGGCTCGAGCCGGATGGCGTGACCTGGCCTGACACAGGCGTCAACGTCCAGGTCATGCAGCCGGGAGAACCGAACGGCCGCTACCACTCGGAACCGGTGCAGGAGGACTTTCTCGTCCTCTACGGAGAGTGCGTCGCGATTGTGGAGGACGAGGAGCGCGCGCTGCGCCAGTGGGACTTTCTCCATTGCCCGGCTGGGAGCGCGCACATCTTCGTGGGAGCCGGGGACGGGCCGTGCGCCGTGCTCATGATCGGCTCACGGCGCGAGGACGCATGCCAGTACACCGTCAACGACACGGCTGCGAAGTACGACGCGTCGGTGTCGAAAGACACCGATGACCCGGCGGAGGCGTACGCTGACTGGCGCGCCGAAGGCCCGGACGCGCGAGTCCCGAACCCGTGGCTGTTTCGGTAAGAACGATGGAGCGTACCGGGATCGAACCGGTGACCCCCAGCTTGCAAAGCTGGCCTAGGTGCGGAACGAGCGGGTGCAGGCGGGCGCTTCCAGGCGTGGCTACGGGACTTCGAGGCCGTCGCAGAACCCTCCCGAGCCCCCTCGTACCGCGTTCTACCGCTCGTGGCGTGTACTGGATGTGTACTGCCGAGTCAGGCATGTCGATCGCTGAGCTTTCTCTTGGCCGCGTAGCCGGGGCGGGTGCGGGTCGGAGCGCGTCCCGACAATCGAAGTACCAGGGGCTGTCTGCATTGCAAGTTTTGTTGTAATACGCCACTTGGCGATACTCTGCTATGCTAGTCCGTTCGAATGAATCCCGGCGAGTCCCCTCAGCGATCTTCAGGCGCGCGGCGGGCTGCCACCCTGCCACCTGCCACTCCGCCACCTCTCGCGTCCGGCCCGACCCTTCGAAAGCTCCCGGTGGGACGGATGGCGGCGACAAGACCGGCTCCGATCGGTGGGTGATCGAGGACGTGGTGGCGCCCGGATGCCTCACGCTCCTGGTCGGGAAGGGCGGCCTGGGCAAGTCATATCTGGCACTCATGCAGGAGGACGCCGACCCCGAGCAGGCCGTGCGGCGCGTACTGGTATGCGACAAGAACCGGCTGGCTGCCGAGCCCAAGCCGATCTGGCTGCGGATCGCGGCGGAAGGCGAGGCCATGGTCGTGGATCGCTGCCAGCCGTTCGACGGCGCCGGTCAAGGCCAGCGCCCCGTCAGAGACATGCTGATCGAGCAGGTGCGGCTGACGGTGCTCACCGCAGGCGGGCCGATCAGGCGGGCGGAGATTGCTCGAAGGCTCGACCGCAACCCCAAAGACCGCTCCGTTGGCCGCTGCTTGGCCGAACTTGAGCGCGACGGCCGAATCCGCCGACTGGCGATCCGCTCGTACGTCCCCGTCGTCGATCCGCAGACCGTCTGATGCCCATCTCCCTACGCGCCCAGAGGCGGTGCAAGAGCGGACGCGCCCCGCGGTTGAGCATCCATCCAACATCTAATCTCTCGGGCGCGTCCGTAGCACCGCGGGGTCGGCGGGACGGGTCTTCAAAACCGGCAATGGCCGTCAAGGTCATTCGAGGGTTTCGAATCCCAACCCCCGCCGTCAGACCGAGTAGCGTTCGGCGCCGCATGGCTGGATCTGACCGCGGATTCAAGCCCCGGCCGTTCCACCACCGCTCAGGATATCGTCCCGTGGCATTCGGGAACCTGTACTGCTCATCGCCTCCTCAAACGCGCCCCATCGACCGCGACTTCGCCCGACACACCCGCGCGCCCGCCTAGCCATCAGCCCGGCGGGCGCGAGAAGCCGTCAGATCGGCGTCGTGTCCTCCGGCGCCGGGGTGAAGTCGAGGTTCTCGTCAAGAGGCGGTACACCGTGGTGCTGAGCGGCGTAGGACGCGGCGTTGGCGACCTGCTGTGGCCGCATCAGCCTGACGGCCGCGAACCAGATCACGGAGAGCACCACCACGCCGAGCGCCCAGTAGAGCGCCAGCCAGTTGAGGTTCGTGGTGTCGTGCGGATCGGGGTTGAGTGCGCCCCAGAATCCGAGCACGGGCGTCGCGATGGCAACGAGCACGAGCAGGTACTGCCACCAGACGGCGTTCGTCCGGACGAGTAGTCCGATGGCGGCGACCGCGAGGATCAGGTAGACCAGCTCGACTGCGAACGAGCCGGCGGTGGCCGCGATGAAGAACGCCGCGAACTCGCGCGGCAGACCGAACCGGTCGAGCGTGTGGCTGTAGAGACCGAGCAGGATCAGGCCGCCGCCGCCGATCACGATCACCAGGTTGCCCACCCATGGCGTGTTGTGCCGCGAGGTCTTCGCGAAGAAGGACGGCAGCAGGCCGTCGCGGCCGAGGGCGAAGTAGCCGCGGCCGATGGTGACGCAGATCGCGAGCGCAAGTGCAGTCGCGTCGAGGATCACGACCAGGTCGATGATCGTCGCGAACCACGAGCCGATGTACTTAGTCGCCAGCTGGTCGAGCGCGGTCGGATCGAGCCAGGCGCCCTTCTCGACCGCCGATTGCCCGAGGCCGATCGAGATCGCGTACGACATGATCACGTAGAACAGCGCCGAGGCGCCCACGGTGCCGATCAGTGCCCGTGGGATCGACTTGGCCGGGTCGTGGCTCTCCTCGCCGAGTGACGCGGCCGCCTCGAAGCCTACGAACAGCAGGATGCCGAGCATCACGCCGTTGAAGACGGTGTGCACCGACGTGGTTGAGGGATTGAAGACGGCGAACGTGTTGTTGGCCTGGAAGATGATCGCGAGCGCGAGGATCAGCATCGGGGTGAACGACAGTGCGGCGAACGTGAGCATCGCTCCGATCGCGATCCGCACGCCGATGTAGTTCAGCACCAGCACCAGCGCCATGAAGAGCAGCGCGAGGAACCACCACGAGGGCACCGTGGACTTCGAGATGTGCTCGGTCCAGAAGCCGTTCGTGAGGATGCCGAGGCCCAGGTAGATGCCACCGCCGCCGAGGAACAGCGTGCCCATGAAGAAGACGCCGGCGGTGAGGATGCCCACCGCAGGGTGGGCGCCGCGCACGAGGTACTCATAGACCGCGCCGGCGCCCTGGTACTGGCGGGCGAAGACGGATATTGCATACGCGATCGCGAGCACGCCGAGACCGGCGACGAGCACCGAGAGCGCGGTATTGAAGCCGGCGCCCGTTACAGGGGCCGAGACAAAGCCAAGAACGATCGCCGTCGAGAACATCGGGCCGATCGCAAGAGCCTGTGCGACGGCGTGGATCGTTCCCAGGCGTCGCTCGCCCAGCTGCCCTCCCGTGGTTCCCGCAGAACCCTCGTCTGACATGAAACTCCCTCCTCAGTCGGAACGATGCAAACAATCACACTCAACTGCGTCGGAGTCAAGCGCGCTGCGGCCTCTTTGAGGCGTCGCACAGTGCCATACTGCGGGCAGCAACCATGGCTGCGCCTAGACCGACCATCCCTGCCACACCGCTCCACATCGAGACCGTGGTGGACCACATCTACGCTGTGCTTCGAGAGGCCATCCTTGACGGCACATTGGCCCATGGAACCCGGCTGACGCAGCCCTCACTGGCGCGAGACTTCGGCGTCTCACGGACGCCACTGAAGGAGGCGCTGATCCGATTAGCCACCGAGGGCCTGGTCGTGTTCTCGCCGAACCGGGGAGCGACTGTCTCGGAGTTTGATTTCGGAAACGGACGTCAGGTGTGGGCAGCGCGAGCGATAGTCGAGTCGGGGGCGGCGCGGCTTGCCGCCGATACTCGTGACCCTGGGATGATCGGTCGGATGCGTGACGCGATAGCGCGGCAACGAGAGGTGGGAAACGGTCCGGATGCCAGTTGCTCCGCGAACCGTGAGTTTCATCTTGCATTAGCGGCCGCCTCCGGCAATCCCCATCTGAAGCGGTTCGTCGACATGCTGTGGATGCCCGGCATCGGTGTGATTGACGAGATTCCGACTGGTCAGCCATCGCACGAGGTGCTGAGTCCGGCCGATGATCATCAGCGCATCCTTGACGCAGTCTGTGCCGGTGACGCGACCCTCGCCGAGCAGCTCACCCGAAGCCATGTGACCGCATACCCGCCCTTGCCGCCGGCGCCGGGATAAGTGCGCGGATATGTCGAGGCGCGCTGGTGGCATCAGTCGCCGGGTAGGTCAAGCAGTCGCGCGGGGTTGTCGCGCACCGCATCACGTAGGGCGCCCAGCGGAAGATCCCCGTTGCTGCCCGTAAGACTCCGTCACCTCGGCCGCAGCCGTTACGACCACAGCGAGCAGGGCGCGAGGTAGCGATCGACGGCGCTTCCGCCGGTGCGAGCCGCGAACCGGCGCCAGGCCACGCCGACCGCCGCATAGACGGGCAGAATCCCGGTGGCGCTGACCTGGAGCAGCCAGCTGAGATACGTGACTGCGTCGATCAGCGTGGGCCCCTGCCAGGCGAGACCGGACACGGACACGCCGGCCGTCTAGCACCCCGAGAGTGGCGATTGCGACGTGCGGACTCGTGAAGCGCGGACGCGTACGTCCGAGCATGCGCTGGAGATAGCTGTTGTGACCCCCAAGGCAACGCGGGTCGTGGTGTTCGCTGTGCCGAGCGCGGGGTCATCCTTGGCGCATGGCGGGACGCCGCGAGACTTGCCGGACGCCTCAGTATGTGCGATAACAGTCGCCGGGCCGCGGGCGGTGCTCGCGCGGTCGGACGCCACCGATGGAGAGCAACTGGAGGGACTTGATGCGGGCACTTATCGCAGGTGGAGGCATGGCGGGGCTGATGACCGCTCTGGCGCTGCGGGATTCGGGCGTCTTCACGACGATCGACGTCTTCGAGCAGACACGCACGCCGAGCACCGCGGGAGCGGGGCTGAACATCCCCCCGAACGCCGCACGGTTGGCGCGGTGGCTGGGCGTCGACCTCGACGGCGGGGACCCCAAGGGCCCGCACGGGGCAGTCGACGGCGGCAGGGCGGCGATCCTCAGCGAGACTCGGATGGTCTGGGAGGACGGCTCCATCACGCGGAAGCCGCTCGACCACAACACGTCGGCCAAGGATAACGCCGGCTTCCACCACATGCACCGCCTCGATCTGCTGATGTGCCTCTACAAGCGGGTCCTCGAGTTCGCGCCGGAGACGGGCGTCAACTGCCCGATCCAGGTCCACATGGCTAAGCGCCTGGAGGCCGTCAGCCAGGACGAGGAGTCCGTGACCGTGACGTTCTCCGACGGCACGACGGAGACCGGAGACCTGCTGATCGGTGCCGACGGCGTCGACTCCCAGGTGCTGGAGGCGGTCTGGCCGGGCGTGTCGACCAAGCGCTGGACCGAGGTCGTCGTCTACCGCGGTCTGGTCCCGAGGGACAAGGTCGCCGCGGCGCGCAAGCCCGACGGCAGCCCGCTCGACTACAACCCCATCGAAACGATGTCGATGGACACCCGCGAGACTCCAACGGCGCAGCATCTCACGTACTGGGTCCGCGGCGGCGAGCTGCTCAACGTGTGGCTCGCCTACTACGAGCCCAACGCCGAGGAGTTCGAACGCCAAGAGGGCGACTGGTTCCCCGCCGACCGCGATGAGATGGTCGGCAACATGAGCAAGGCGTTCGAGGGCGACCCCCGTCACGACGACGTCGTCGCACTCACGAGCCTGATGGAGAACCCGACGAAGTGGGGGCTCTACGACCGGGACGCGCTCGAGAACTGGACGGAGGGTCGCGTGGGCCTAGTGGGTGACGCCGCTCACCCGATGCTGCCGACCTTCGGCCAGGGTGCCGCGCAGGCCTTCGAGGACGCCGCGGCACTGGGCAAGTGCTTCGAGCTCCACGGCACGGACATCTACCGCGCGCTGTTGCACTACGAGCGCGTGCGCTACTACCGCGCGACGCGCTTCCAGTTCGCGTCGAAGTTCCTCTTCAAGCACCTCGAGCCGGAGGACTCACCTCAGCGCCGGAAGATCCTCGCTGCGGTCAACGAGCGGGACTACCCCGTCTTCGATCACACGGAGCGTGCGGGCAGCGACGACTCGTGGATCTACGCGTTCGACGCGCGCGAGATCGGCGACAAGCTGCCGATCAGGAAGCTCGGGCCGTGGCACTTCCGCTCGCGGAACGAGGCGCTCAAGAGCGCCCGCAGGGAGGTCGCCACTCAACCTCTGGAAGCCGTCGAAGCCATGGACCGGCGACCGGCCCGTCACGCGCGAGGAACTCGCACAGCACGCGACGTTCGACGACTGCTGGGTCGTCGTCCGCGGCAAGGTCTACGACTTCACCGAGTGGAAGGACCACCACCCGGGCGGGCCCTTCGTCGCGCGCATGTACGGCGGCAAGGACGCCACGGCGGAGTTCGGCGAGTACCACAGCCCGCTCGCCGAGCAGCACATGCAGTACTTCTGCGTCGGGCCGCTTGTCGGAGCTCCCGCCGAGCGCGCCGGCGACCCGTCGGAGGTTGAGCCGTCCAGGACTTGACCGAACGATGCCCCTAACAGGGACACAGGATCACCGGCGGCAAGCTGACCCTCGACAAGGCATTGATCACCTCGCTACAGCTTGCCCGGCCTTCTCAAACCGCTGCTTGATGTTGATAACAGTGATTATGTTAACCCGGCCAGCGCCACCGACACACTACCTCGCCCATAGGACGCTCGTCGACGCGGTAATCTCGCGAATCGTGGACGCCGCCGAGCGAACGGCACTACGGAAAATCATTCACGCCGCCGCGACCCGCCTCGAATACGAACGCACCCTCCCCTACAACCTCGCCCGCCGATGCGTTCGATGCGGCGCCCGCGTCGAGAACGTCAACCCGTCGTGCGAGGTGTGCGACGCACGGCACCGGCAACGCGCCCGCCGCCGGTCGGTCGCCCTTCGCGGCCTCCTCCTCGTGAACGGGTCCGCGCCGCCCGGTCGGACATGCTCGGAATGCGGCGCCCCGCTCGACGCGACGACGCCGGGATGCCACCGGTGCATCGACCGGCACCGAAAACGCGTCCGCCGCCGCCGGGAGGGATGCCGAACCCCAAGCACCCGGCCTCCTGCCCGTCGCCCTCCGCGACAATCGCGCCCACCGCCGAAGCGGTTAGATCGGACGCCACCCGCCGCCGCCACGCCGCGCCTATAGCGCCCGGCGACGCCCCTCGCCCGTCGACGGCATCATCGAACCCGGCGGCACCGACCGCCCACCCGGCGAGGCAAGGCGCCCCGGCGGGGGATCGGATGCGGGCTCGACCGGCACCACCTCACGCCGACGACGACGTTGCGCCACGGCGATACGGCGAAGCGGGTCGGTCATCGCACACAACTATACGACCACACGCCCCCCGAGTCGGAGCCACCTTCGGGTCCAGGGTGAGGGGGCCTAAGGGGCCTCCCCCCGGTTGTGGGCCAGCGCCCCGCAGGGTGTTCCGGACCCTACCGTGGGCATACGTGCGCCGCCTTGCATCGGCGTGCTTCTTGCGTTGTCACGGCTGGGGGCGCTTAGATACGGCTAGATGTCGACGACTGCCTGATCCACGACGCGTCGCGCTCCGGTTGCCCGGAGCGTGGTTGGGGCTTGCTCCTACGTCGTTGGAGGTCAACGTGGTTGGCAGTGTTGATCGCGCTCGGTATGAGCGTGTCGTCTCCGAGAAGCTCAGCCCGGCTGTGTTCCCCCACTGGGCCAAGACCGGGCGCAACGTCGGTTTCAGCCGGCTCGTCGCGTGGATGACCGGTCGTGGATAGTCGGGTTGGCTCGACTCCGATCCGTGCGATCGTCGCCGCGGAGTGGGTGTCATCGGTCGGCTCGTCGATGACCGTACTGGCGCTCCCGTGGTTCGTGCTTGCGACGACTGGGTCGGCAACGAAGCTGGGGCTCGTTCTCGGCATCGGCAGCATCCCGTTCGTCACGCTGCCCCTCCCGGCGGGCTCGCTGATCGCCCGGATCGGGGCAAGACAGACGATGGTGGTCGCGGACGCGGCGCGACTTCCGCTGCTCGCCGCCATCCCGGCGCTCTACAGCCTCGACGCGCTGTCGTTCCCGCTGCTGATCGTGCTGGTCGCCCTCACCAGTGTCTTCACGGCGGCGCACATGCCCGCGCAGCGTCTGATCCTGGCCGAAGTAGTCGGCGACGAGGAGAGCCTCGTCGCTCGCGTGAATGCGTACCTCGACGGTGCGCAAACGGCTGCGCCCCTCGTCGGACCGGCCCTGGCGGGCGTCCTGATCGCCGCACTCGGCCCGACGAACGTGCTGTACGTCGATGCTGCCACCTTCGGAGTCGCCGCGATCGCCGTCGGCTTGTTCGTGCCACGGAGGAAACCGATGAGCGAGGCCGAGGAGCGCGGGTTGCTTACGGGTGTCAGGTACATCCTTCGAAGCAGGCTGCTCGTCGTCTTGTGCGTCAGCGTGTTGACGATGGAGTTCTTCTTCACGCTGTTCGTGACGACGCTGCCCGTGTTCGCGTATTCCGGCTACGACCAGAACGCCCGCATCGCGGGTGTCTTCTACGCCGCGATGGGCGCTGGAGCGCTGCTCGGGATGCCCGTCGTCCCGGTGGTCGTGCGCCGGTTCGGGGCGCTCCACGCCGCCGCGGCTGCGTTCGTGCTCGCGTCGATCCCGAAGCTGCTGCTCGCGATTTCTCTCCCCGCGGCAGGGGTCGCCGCTGTGCTGGTCCTGCAGGGGTTCTTCGGAGCGCTGACCGGCGCGCCGATCTTCACCGTCATCACGACGCGCACACCCGCGGCGCTTCGCACCAAGGTGCTGTCGGCAGCGGTCGGGGTGATGTTCCTCACCGGGCCGTTGGGCCAGATCGCTGCCGGCCCATTGATCAACGCGGTCGGGACGAGAACGGTCTTCGTCATCGCCGCCGTCGGATACCTGCTCGGCTCGGCGCCGTTCGCCATCTACGTCGCTCGGCACCGCAGGCCGGACGATCCCGTCTCCCTTGCGTCCGACGCCGAACTCGCGGAGGCGCCAAGAAGCGTGTAGTCATGCTCGTTGACGCCTCCGCCAGTGCCGGTCGCCTACCACAAAATGGGGAGGCAATCGGGCGGAGCACCCCGTGTCCGGCGCGGCGCCTCGCCGAAAACGCGCTCGGCTACCTCAAATCGGGGAGGCGTTCGGCGGGTCAGCTACCTCAAATCGAGGAGGCCGCCTCCCCGGAAAGCGGTAGGTCGTCCGTGCGTGATGACGGTGGCTCAGGAGTTCACCTGGTCGCACGTGTCCTCAAACCGCTTCAGTGCGGCGGCACGCTGGCTTTGGGTGGGCGCGTGTATTGCGAGGTAGATGTTCGGTCCAAGCCCAAGACCGGCGTGTCGAGCGAGCTTGTAGACGGCCTTCAGGTCGCCGAGGTCGGCGGCGCACGCCTTCTGTTCGGGCGACAACGCGGCGGCGGTGGGTGGTGTAGACGCGGCCCCGCTGCTACTGCCGGTGGTAGCGGTGCCACTGCTGCTGCTTCCGCAGCCCGCCGCGAGTGCGGTCACGAGGACCGCGAGGATGATGCGCTTCACCGCTGCTCCCTTCGCCCGGCGGGTCGATTTCGGTCTCGTTGCGAGCATTTTGCGAGCATTTCCGCTCGTCGCCGCGTGGCGCGAATCGGCGCCGATAGGCGAATCCCGCTGCCGGTGCGGGTTTGCGGCGAGTGGAGCGTACCGGGATCGAACCGGTGACCCCCAGCTTGCAAAGCTGGTGCTCTCCCAGCTGAGCTAACGCCCCGCGGGCGGCATTGTACCGCCCCCTCGGACGGCGCGCATCGCCCGGACGCTATACTGGCTCGCCGTGCTGAGGAGGGTCCGGGAGCGCATGGGACATGCCCGCTTCGCGCTTGTCTGCGCGGCGCTCGCGGGTGGCCTCGCCCAGCTCGTCTACCACGGCGGGCCGCCGGGCGTCGACCTGCCCTCGCACCTCTTCCAGACCTGGCTCTACTCGCACGCCGGCTTCAACCTCTGGAACAACTACTGGTACGCCGGCCGGTACGAGTTCGTCACCTACTCGGTGCTCTACTACCCGGTCGCCTCGGCCATCGGGCAGGCCCTCGCCACAACCATCGCCGCCGCGGTGCTCGCGGGCTCGTTCGCGAGCGTCTCGCGGAGGGAGTGGGGGAGCGCGGCGACCGGGCCCAGCCTGTCGTTCGCGGCGACGGCGCCGATCATCCTCATGATCGGCGGCCTCTACCCGTTCCTCGCCGGCGCGGCCGCCGGCGGCGCGGCGCTCGTCTGCATCCACCGCCGCTGGCGGATCGGGTTCGGGTTGGCCCTGCTCGCGTCGCTCGGCTTCTCGCCGCTCGCATTCGCGCTCCTCATGGCGGTGCTCGCCGCGGCGCTCCTCGGCCAGCCGCGGCCGGGCGCGGCGCTCCGCCGCCACCGGGCTGCGTTCGCCGCGGTCGTCGCCGTCTTCGTCGTCGCGGTCCTCATGGAGCGCGCGTTCCCGTCCGGCGCCTGGTACCCGTACGACCTGACCGACGCGGCCATCGTCCTTGGCTTCTCGCTCGCCGGGCTCTACATCACCGGGTCGAGCCCGCGTGCGCGGTCGCTCAGGATGCTCTTCGCCTGCTACCTGGCGCTCAACCTGGTCGCCTTCCTCTTGAAGGGCCCGATCGGGTCGAACTCGAGCCGGCTCTTCGTGATCGCCGGCGCGCCGCTCCTCTGGCTGGCGGCGAACGTCAGCCGGGAGCGCTCGCGCCTCGTCGTGCTGCCCGTGCTGGCGGCGGCGCTCGCGCTCCAGGTGGGGCCGTTCGTCCGCGACGCCTACTCGTCGTGGGGCGACCCGGCCAGCGAGGCCGCCTACTGGAAGCCCGCCGAGCACCTGCTCGCGAGCCACGCCGACCCGGAGCACCGCGTCGAGGTGGTCGCCACCCGCGGCCACTGGGAGGCGTATTACCTCGCCAAGCACGGCATTCCGCTGGCGCGCGGGTGGTACCGCCAGGACGACTTCCCCCAGAACGGGCCGCTCTACTCGGACGACCTCACGGGCCGGATGTACCGGCACTGGCTGCGCTCGCTGGGCGTCCACTACGTGCTGCTCTCGGACGCCGACCTCGACTACAGCGCCACCCATGAGGCGGCGCTCCTGCGCTCCGGCGCGGCCGGCCTGACACCGGTCGCGCACACCGAGCACTGGACGATGTTCGCGCTGCGGCATCCGACGCCCATCGTGACGCCGCCCCCGGGCGCAAAGGGCCGCCTGATCCGGCTCGCCCAGGGCCGCGTCACGCTGTGGACGTCGGCGCCGGGGCGGTATCTCGTGCGCGTGCGCTCGAGCCCGTACTGGGTCGCGTCGCCCTCGCTCACGTGCGTCGGCTCCTCGGCCGACGGGATGACCACCGTCACGACGCCCACCGGCGGGTACGTCAGCCTGACGATCCGGCCGGCGCTCGAGCAGGTCGCAGAGACCGTCGGTGGCGGCGGATCCGGGTGCTGACGCTCCGAACGCGATAGACTCCACGTCCGCTTCCTCCGAGGACGGAATGGCGAGCACCACCGAATTCACCGCGAGCTGCGCACTTTGCCGCCGCCACCTGCTGGTCGGCGAGCCTGCGCGCCTGTACCAGGATCCGTCGTCGAAGCGGTTCGCGAAGGTCTGCCCGCTCTGCTACGAGCGGGCCGAGCGGCGCGGCTGGCGGGCTGACGGCCGCCCGATCGTCGCGGTGCACGCGAACCCGCCGGCCGACCAGGCCCTGCGCGAGCGCGAGTCGCTCATCGACCGCCTGCGCGGCCAGCTGCAGTCAGTCGAGTTCGACCTCGACCAGGTGCGAAACGCGCTCGCCAAGGCCGAGCAGCAGGCCGCCGAGCTGCGCGGCACGAAGCGCGAGCTGAAGGAGCTCCAGGGGGAGCTCAAGCGGCGCGATCGCGAGATCAAGAGCATGAGCGACGACAAGCGCCGGGCCGAGGAGCGGGCCGCCGAGGCCGAGGCCGCCCATCGGGCCGAGATCGCCCGCCATCATGCCGTCGCCGCCCAGCTCGACGAGCGCGCGGCCGACGCCGGCCGGGTCGGCGCCCGGATGACCGAGCTCGAGCAGCAGCTCGAGGCCGAGCGCGCTCGCTACGCCGAGCTGGCCGAGGCCCGCCGCAAGGAGGCCGACGCCCGCCACGTCCGCCGTCTGGCCCTCGAGGCGTTCAACCGCTCGGAGCACATGGAGCGCGTGGTCGCGATCTCACGCAGCCTCGGCGACCCGATCGTGAACGTCCGCCTCGACAGCCTCGAGCTGCCGCGGCCCGTCACGATCACGATCGCCTGGGACATCTCCTGGTACGAGTACATCGTCCGGCTCGACCTGCTCGAGCGGACGATCACCGTCGAGGAGTCCGAGCGCGGCGACGACCCGAGCGAGCTCCATCCCGGCCGGCTCCAGCCGAACGGCGTGCTGCGCGCCGACCGCATCGTGCTTGCGATGCAGGCCTACGGCGTCGGCTCCGCGCGATCCGCCTAGCCCCGCTACTGGGTTCCCACGCGTTAAGCGTAGGCCGGTGGCCGGGGCTCGTTCTTCTTCACCCACCACCGGATCGTGAAGAGGCCGAACGCGAAGCCGCCGATGTGGGCGAAGTAGGCCACTCCGCCGCCCGCGTTTCCGACCTGGACGGCGCTCGCCGCGAGGATCTGGAGCGCGAACCAGCCGACGAGGAAGAAGATCGCCGGGAGCGGGAACACGAAGAACGGCGGGATGTAGGTGATGACCGCGGCGGTGGGGTACAGCAGCAGATAGCCGCCCAGCACGGCGGCGATCGCCCCCGACGCTCCGATGTTGGGTACGTCCGACGACGGCCCGGCGGCGACCTGGAGCGCCGACGCCGCGACGCCGCCGAGCAGGTAGAAGAGCAGGAACCGCTTCCTCCCCACACGGTCCTCGATGTTGTTCCCGAAGATCCAGAGAAAGAGCATGTTCCCGAGCACGTGCGCCCACCCGCCGTGCATGAAGAGCGACGTCACGAACGTGAGCAGGACGGGCACGTGGTGCACGCGAACGACCGCCGGCGTCCCGTCGGTGAACGTCCCGACGTCGACGCGGTCATCGCCGCCCGGGCACCGCATCGTGAGCTCGCAGGGCACGAACCCGTATTCCGCCGTCACGGCGGTGAAGCCGTCGACGCGCACGGGCCCGCGGTTCGAGAGGAGGACCTGGGTCGGGGCGTTCTGCGACCACACGAAGACCGCCAGGTTGGCCACGATCAGCGCGATCGTGAGAATCGGCCGCCGGCGGGTGGGGACGCTGTCGTGAAGCGGGATCATCCGGCCGGGCGGAGGCCCGACAGCGGATCCGGGTCGGCCGCCCGGGCGGCGGCGATCCGCTCCTCGGCCAGCCGGTCGGCCGCGATATGGGTCGGCACGCCGTCGGCTTTCGCGCGCGCGAAGACGGTGCGGAGGGTGTCGGCGATCCGCTCGACGCTCGTCCGCGCCCGGTCGGCGTCGTACGGCTGACCGAGCTCCTCGCCGATGTTGATCACGCCGCCGGCGTTGATCACGAAATCGGGGGCGTAGAGGATCCCGCGGCCGTGGAGCGCATCGCCCATCGAGCCGTCCAGGAGCTGGTTGTTTGCGGCCCCGGCGACGACGCGGCAGCGGAGCTCGGCCACCGTCTCGGGTCGGATCACGGCACCGAGCGCGCACGGCGAGTAGACGTCGCATTCGAGCGAGTGCACCGTCCGCGGGTCGCCGGCCTCGGCGCCCAGGGCGACGAGCGGCTCGATTCTGTCGGCGTAGATGTCGGCCACGGTGACGTGCGCGCCGGCCTCGAGCAGGTGGCGGACGACGTCTCCGCCGACGTGTCCCGCCCCCTGCACGGCGACGCGGACGCCGTCGAAGCTCTCCCCGACCCCGGCCTCCTCGATCGCGGCCCGCATCCCGCAGAAGACCCCCCACGCGGTCATCGGCGAGGGATCCCCGGATCCGCCCTTCTCGATGGGAAGGCCGGTGATGTGGCGCGTCTCCGTGGCGACGATCTCGGCGTCGGCGGTCGACGTGCCGACGTCCTCGGCCGCCAGGTAGCGGCCGCCGAGCGACTGGATGAACCTCCCCAGCGCCCGGAACAGGAGCTCGCTCTTCTGCGTCCGCGGATCGCCGATCACCACCGTCTTGCCGCCGCCGAGCGGCAGCCCGGCCGCCGAGTTCTTGTAGGTCATCCCCCGCGACAGCCGCAGCACATCGGTCAGCGCCGCCTCGTCGGACTCGTACGTCCACATGCGGATGCCGCCGAGGGCGGGGCCGAGCGTCGTATCGTGCACCGCGATCAGGGCGCGGAGCCCCGCCTCGGGCTCATGGCAGATCACGACCTGCTCGTGCTCGGTGAAGAGCCGCAACGAGCGGCGAGTCTACCCGCGCGGGCCGATCTCCGCCCAGATCTGCGTGCGCTGGGCGAGGCCGACCGGGGAGAGCAGGCTGGGGGTGAAGCCGCTCCCGAGGCCGGCGCCGAGCCGCGTGAGCGGGTTCGTGCGCAGGTGGGCGGGCACCAGGCGGGCGGCGGCAGGGATGGCGGCGGGTGTCTTCGAGAAGGTCCAGTCGCGCGCCTGGGCGGCCGGCGAGAGCTGGTGGTTCACGAAGGCGTGCGCCGTCTCCGGGCGGGCTGTCGCGGTGGTGACCGCCCACGCGTCGATCCACGACTCGGCGCCACCCTCGGGCAGGACGAACGTGGCCGTCGGCGCCTGCCGCGCGAACGCCGACGCAGCCCCCATCGCGAGCACGAGCGCCTCGGGCACGAACGCCGCGGCCGGGTTCGTCGAGAACGCGTTCACGTGCGGGAGCGCGCGGAGGAGGAGCGTGCGAGCGGCGTCGAGATCGTCAGGGTCGTCGGAGTCGATGTCGGCACCGCCCGCCGCGAGCGCGGCCGCGATCGGCTCGGTGCGGCCGGGCAGAAGGACGATGCCGCGCCGCGAGTAGCGCGGGAGGAGGGCGAAGAAGTCCTCCCAGGAGGCGGGCTCATCGGTCACCGTGTCGGGGCGGTACGCGAAGCCGAAGGCGCCGTGGCGGGCCGGTGCCGAGAAGCGGTTGCCCGGGTCGTACGGCTGGTCGAGCAGCGCCGGGGAGGCGTCGGCGATGTTCGGGACGAGGCTGTGGTCGAGCGGCGCCAGGAGGCCCTGGACCGCGAGGGCGGCGATGTCGTCCTGGCGCGCCAGCACGGCGTCCACACCTCCGCCGGCGAGGAGCCGGGAGAGGTCGGGGCCGCCGCGGTGCTCGATCAAGCTGACCCGCGCCCCGCGCGTGGAGGTGAAGTCGGCCGCGTCGGCCGGGTCGACGCTCCCGGCGGGCACGGCCGCGTGGATCGGGCCGACGAGCCGGGGCGGTGCCGACGGCTGCGCGCGGGGGGCGGTTTCGGGGCCGCCGCCGCCGCCCAGGCAGCCGGGCGCCAGCAACCCCGTGCCCGCTGCCACAAGGAACTGCCGACGCGTTGCGAAAACCGTCCTCATTCGGACTCAGACTACGAGTTTAAGCCGCATTTTCCGCACACCGGCAGACAAAGAGTGGTTTGCGAGCGCCGAGATCGGGTACAAACCCCGCCGTCGTGCGACCCGCCCTCATCACCGCCGCCGCATGCGTGCTTGCCGCAGCTGCGGCCGATCCGGCTGCTGCAGCATCGCAGCCCGACCAGCGGGCGCCGGCGTCCGCCGTCGCCGACGCGGGAGACGCCGATCCGGCGCCCGCGACGACAACGCTGCGGCCGGTCGGCTCCATCCGGAGCCAGATCCGGTGGGCCCGCAGGCATGCGATTCGAAACGCGCGCCGCGCCGCGCTCCCGCTGCCCCGGCACGGCCATGCCGAGCGCCACGCGGTGACGCGCGCCGACCTCGTCGACATCCTGCGGCGATGGGAGCGGCGCCTCGATCGGTACCGGGCCGCGTACGCCCACCGCCGGCCCATCATCGAGGGGCTCAAGTGCATCCACACGTACGAGGGCGCCTGGGATGCCGTCTCGGCCACGGTGCCAACGTACTACGGCGGCCTCCAGATGGACGCGAGCTTCGAGGAGGCCTACGGCTCGGACGTGCTGGCCTATCGCGGCGGCCATGCCAACGTGTGGCCGCGCCACGACCAGCTGATGGTCGGCGTCCGGGGATACAAGGTGCGCGGCTACACGCCGTGGCCGACGGCTGCGGCCGCCTGCGGCCTGAGCTAGCCGAGCCCGAACGCCGCGCCGAGGCCGCCCTCCTCCTGACCCGGGCCGACGACGCGGCTTCGCCGCAGGATGATCACGACGACGACGATGAGGACGAGGGTCACGAGCAGCATGAGCGTTGCGAGGGCGTTCACCGCGGGTGTGATACCGAACCGGACCGCCGAGTAGAGCACGATTGGCCACGTCGACGTGGTGCCGTTCGTGAAGTTCGGGAGCACAAAGTCGTCGAACGAGAATGTGAATGAGAGCAGCAGTGCCGAGATGACGGCCGGCATCAGGCGTGGGAGCGTCACCTGCCGGAACGTGGACACCGGACCCGAGCCGAGGTCGTACGCGGCCTCCTCGAGCTTGTCGCCCATGCCGACGAACCGGGCACGGATGATGAGCATGGCAAGGGAGGCGTTGAACACGACCTGCCCGAGGAGGATGGTCGACCTTCCGAGCGGCGGGAACGCGCCGAAGTTGTTTCGCACCTGCACGAAGAAGATGAGGGAAGCGACCGCGATGACGATCTCCGGCACGACCAGCGTCAGGTACACCAGGATGTCGAACGGCGCTCGCCAGCGTCGCCGCATCCGCGCCAGCGTAAGCGCCGCCGCGAGCCCGAGGATGGTGGCGATGACCGATGCCTCGAGGGCGATGAAGAAGCTCGTCTTGATCGCCGACGTGTAGAGGGTCGTGTCGAGGCCCTTTGCGAACCAGCATGACTCGAAGCCGTTCCAGACGGAGATGTTGCCGATGTCGGCGACGTCGATGTTGCAGATGTTCGAGCCCTTGTACGCAGCCACGCTCGTGGGCGACGGAGCGTCGAAGGCAAAGATGACGACGACGAGGATCGGGAGATACAAGAATGCGTAGACCGCGAACGCCCACGCTGTGAATCCACGCTTGGCGGTCAGGATGCGCCGTCTACGCACCGAACTGCTCCTCGCGCGTCGCGAACACGATATAGATGACGACGAACACCGAGAGCGCTGCCATGAGCGAGATCGAGAGCGCCGAGCCGAACGGCCAGTTCTGCGCTGTGCCGAACGTGTCGCCGATGATGTTTCCGACGAACTCGTACTTCCCGCCGCCGAGGATGTCGGGGATGATGAACTCGCCGCACATCGGGATGAACACGAGTAGCCCGCCGGTCACGACGCCGGGCAGCGTGAGACGGAGCGTGATGTTCCGAAACGCCGTGAACGGCCGCGCGCCGAGGTCGGTGGCCGCCTCGATCAACGTCCAGTCCATACGCTCGAGCGACGCGAAGACGGGCAGGATGAAGAGCGGCAGGTAGTTGTAGACGAGGCCGATGCCCACCGCGTACTTCGTGTAGAGGATGTCGATTCCGAAGTCCTGCGCGAGGTAGCCATGAGGGTCGAGGATGATCTTGAGCGCGTACGTGCGGATCAGGAACGACGTCCAGAACGGCACGATGATCAGCAGGAGAGCGAGCATCTTGTAGGTCGAGAGGTAGCGCGCCATCCAGTAGGCGAGCGGGTAGCCGACTGCGATCGTGAGCAGCGAGCCGGCGGCTGCCATGAGCAGCGTCCGCTCGAAGACCGTGATGTAGAGCGAGTCGTTGACCTGGGCGAACTGGCTCGTACTGAACGTGTATTCGACGCTCCCGAAGCCGCTCTGGATCGAAACCGAGAACACGGCCAGGATCGCCATCGGGCCCAGGAAGAAGATGGCGTAGTAGAGCAGCGACGGAAGCGTCAGCCAGGCCGGATACCGGGGGCGAACGAGCGACCGCGCTTGGCCGGCTTGACGGCCGCCGCGACGGCCGCCATGCCCGGATCCCGCCCGGAGCTCACTAGGCAGCCTTGAACTGCTGATAGATCTTCGTCCGAGCGTTCACGAGCTGCGGATTCGGGTTCAGGATGTACTGGTAGTTATCTGTGTACGTCGACGGCACGTTGAACAATGGGTCGTTCTTGAACTCTGGCGGCATCTGATCGAGCGCCGAAGGGATCGGGATCGGATAGTTGTGGTAGTTCATCTCCGTGACCGCTGTGGTCGGCTCGAGCAGCCAGTTGATCCACGCGTGGGCCGCGACCGGGTGCGGCGCCGTCGCCGGGACGCACCAGCTGTCGGCCCATACCTCGGACTTCTCTGTGGGAAGCACGGCGGTGATGTCGCCGACCTTCTGGCGCGCCTTCAGGATCCGGCGGACGTCGCCGTTCCAGCCCTGGCTCAGGATGATCTTGCCGGCCGAAGCGTCGTTGATATAGCCGAACGAGCTGATGGTCGTCACGCCCTTGCGGATCGAGAGCAGGAACTGCTGGGTCTCGTCCAGCTCACCTTGATCCTCGGTGTTGGCGTCGAAGCCGAGCGCCATCGCCGCGAGGGGGACGACCTCCTCGGCGCCGTCGAGCACATTCGTGCGGCCTTTCGAGCTGTTCGCGTTCAGGAGGTCGTAGAAATCCTTCATCGTCTTCGGCTCGGTCGAGGGCTTCACGATCGTGTTCTGGTAGAAGAACATCGTGATGCCGAAGTCCTTGATCACGTGGAACTCGCCGGTCGGGTCGAACGTCGGCTTCAGGAACTTCGGGTCGAGGTTCTTGATGTTCGGGATCAGGTTGAAGTCGAGCTTCATGAGCCCGCCTTCCTGGATCAGCTCGCCCACCGCGTTCTGGCTCGGGACGACGATGTCGTACCCCGTGCCGCCCGCGTGGAGCTTGGCCAGCAGCTCGTCGTTCGACGAGTAGTACGTCTCGTGGGTCTTCAGGCCGGCCGCCGCCTCGTCGGGGAGCGCCTCGAACTTCTTGTACGTGGAGGGGTCGTCGTACTGGGACCAGTTGTAGATCACGAGCTGGTCCTCGAGCGGCTTGCCCTTGAGCGCATCGGTCGGCTGGCTGGCGGGGCCACCGCCGCCGCCGCCGGCGTTCGTGCTGCCGCCGCACGCGGCGGCCAGCAGGGCGAGCCCGCCGATGCCGAGCGCCGCGCGGCGGTTCACGCGCATGCCGGCCAGGTCCTGCACCTCCCGGTGGAGGTAGTCGAACTTCGGCCGCATCGATCGCGGGGCGAGGATGTTCAGGTGGTCGTTGCGATCGTCTTTCACGGCGTCTCCTCCGAGCTGTCTGCATCGCCGAGCATGTGCGGGGCTGCCTCGTCCCAGCTCACGGCGATCTGGTCTCCAGGATGGATGGTGTCGAGGGCGGGGTCTGCGCTCGCGCGCTGCTCGCGCACAATGACGCTCGCCCCGTTGGCGAGCCTTGCGACCACCTGCACCTGGTCGCCGAGATACATCTTGGTCACGACCTCGCCGGGGGCCTTGTTGGCCGTGCCGTCGGGCTGGCCGGGATGCGCGGCCATCCGCTCCGGTCGGATGCCGATCCGCACGCGCCTGCCGCGCTCGGCCGCGCCGCGCCCGCGGATCACGACGCCGGAGCCCGCGTCGACCGCGAACCCGCCGTCGGCCGCCTCCACGACGTCGCCGTCGACGAAGTTCATGTCGCCGATGAAGTCCGCCACGAAGGGCGTGAGCGGCCGGTCGTAGATCGCCCGCGGCTCGTCGAGCTGCTCGATGAGCCCGTTCGACATGACCGCCACACGGTCCGACATCGAGAGCGCCTCCTCCTGGTCGTGGGTCACGTAGATGAACGTGATCCCGACCTGAAGCTGGATGCGCTTGAGCTCGATCTGCATCTCCTTGCGGAGCTTCAGGTCGAGCGCGCCGAGCGGCTCGTCGAGAAGGAGCACGCGCGGGTTCATGACGAGGGCGCGCGCCAGGGCGACGCGCTGCTGCTGGCCGCCCGAGAGCATTGCCGGGCGGTGCTTGTCGCGGCCTGTGAGCTGCACGAGCTCGAGCGCCTCGCCCGCGCGCTGGTGGCGCTCGCGCTTTCCGACCTTGCGCTGCTTCAGGCCGTACGAGACGTTGTCGAGGATCGACATGTGCGGGAAGAGCGCGTACTGCTGGAAGACCGTGTTGACGTCGCGCTTGTAGGGCGGCGTGCCGGCGACGTCGCGGCCGCCGATCAGGATCTCGCCCTCGTCGGGCTGCTCGAACCCGGCGATCATCCGAAGCGACGTCGTCTTCCCGCAGCCGCTCGGCCCGAGCAGCGACAGGAACTCGCCCTTGTGCACGCGCAGGTTGACGGCGTTCACCGCGACGAGCGAGCCGAAACGCTTCGTGACCGCGCGGAATTCGACATCGGCTTCGCCGGCTTCCGCGGCTGCGGTGCCCGGCTGCGGTGTCGTCGTGGCGGAGCTCATGGCGGAAAAGCCTTCACGAGACGGTTACCAGCGTATATCGTATGCAGCGGGCATGTCAACTTCGGATATCGAATCTGAAGGCCGCCGCAACGCAGGACTTCGAACCCCTGCCCCGTCGCTTGACGAGCCCAACCGTCGCATCATCGAGATCCTCCAGCGCGACGGCCGCTGCTCCTACACGGCGATCGGCCGCGAATTGGGGATCTCCGAGACCGCCGTCAGGGCCCGCGTCCACCGGCTGACGGATGCCGGCGTGCTCGACGTGGTGGCGGTCACAAACCCGCTGAAGCTCGGGTTCGACGTGATGGCGCTCGTCGGCGTCCAGGCCCAGGCCGACCTCGATCGCGTCGCCCAGGAGGTCTCGCAGTGGCGCGAGACGAGCTACGTCGTCCTCACCTCCGGCAGCTACGACCTCCTGGTCGAGGTCGTCTGTGAGAACAACCGCCATCTGCTCGAGCTCGTCCAGCGCATGCGCGAGATCGACGGCGTGAAGTCGACCGAGACCTTCATGTACCTCGACATGGTCAAGATGACCTACGCGTGGGGTACGCGGTAGGGCCGGCGGCACTCGGAATGGTCCCGCCGTCGGCCCCGTAACGGTGCCGTAACTCCCGGCCGCGTAGGATCGCTGCATGCCGAGATCCCGTTCGGCGGCGATGGCCGCGTGGGGCGTGTCGGCGGCGATGATCGCCGTCGGCCTCGTGCTGAACGCGGTGAACCTCGGCTCCAATGCGGGGGTTGCCGCGCCCATCGGCCACGACATCGTGTTCTCGCTGTGGGCCGCGACGTACGCGACGGTCGGCGCCGTCGTCGCGATCCGCCGGCCCGGCCATGTCGTGGGGTGGCTCCTGCTGGCGGCAGGATTCACGTTCGCCCTGGGCTCGATGTGCTTCGAGTACGCGAACTGGGCTCTCGGGCCCGGGCCGTCGGCCGGCGCCCCCGAGGTGTTGTGGGTGGCGGAGACGCTGTCCGCGCTGACCCTCATCCTGATCCCGCTCGCGCTCCTCGTCTTCCCCGACGGTCACCTTCTGAGCGCGCGCTGGCGTCCGCTCGGCTGGCTCTCGGCGTTAACGGCCGTCTGCCTTCTGGGGATTGGACTCGCGCCCGGGCGTTTCGATCCGAACGTGGCTGTGGTGAACCCGATCGGGATCGACAGCGCCCGCTCCGCGGTCGAAGCCGTCCAGATCGTGTTCTGGTTGCTGGTGCTCGTGCTCTTCGGTGCCGCCGGCGCGGCCACGGTCATCCGCGTTCGACGGTCGACCGGCGCGACCCACCAGCAGATCAAGTGGGTCGCGTACGCCGCCGCGATCCTCGGAGTGGTGTGGGCGCAGTGGACGGTGCTGTACATCACCGGCGTCATGGGCGACGTGATGTTCGCGGTGGAGGTCTCGATCGTTGCTGCTGCGATGGCGGGAGTTCCCGTGGCGATGGGGATCGCCATCCTGCGCTACCGCCTGTACGGGATCGACGTCATCATCCGAAAGACGCTCGTCTACGCGGCGCTGATTGCGATCCTGGCGGCTGTGTACATCGGCGGCGTGGTGGTGCTGAGCGAGGCGCTTCGGTCGCTGGTGGGGGGCTCGGGCGCAGTCGCCGTCACGGTGTCCACGCTGGGGGTCGCCGCGATGTTCCAGCCGCTCCGCCGCCGCGTCCAGCACGCCGTCGACCGCCGCTTTTACCGCGACCGCTACGACTCCACGCGCATCGTCGGCCTCTTCAACCACCGCATGCGCGACCAGATCGACCTCGGCGCGCTCGAGGCCGAGCTGCTCGCGGTGGTTTCGACCGCCCTCCAGCCGGCGTCTGTGGGACTCTGGATCCGCGGCGACGTGCCGGACCGGTCCTGACCGCGGGATAGCGCGACCCTGGGCGCGCGGTGGCGACCCGGGGATCACCGAGGAGGGTGCGCCAAGCCGTTCGACGGCGGCACGGCGCGCCCCATATGCGCGCAGGCCGGTCGCCGTCGGAGCGCCCATAGGGGCGCTCGCCCGCCCATCCCACCCGGGTCTGCCCTACCCGGGGTGGCCGTCACTCGTCGGTGGGATGTGACGACAATCGGTGTTCCCCGGCTCCGACTCGTGACAGGCCGTGACCCACCCCTGACGCCCCCACCAGGCACAGTGGCCAGTGTCGTGTCGGGCTATCTCCCCACGTTTGTACAAGGCGCGTGGCCTCTCCACGAAGCAGCCGGTGTGCGCGATCTGCGTGGAGCGGACAAGGGGGCGGACGCAGAAGGTGGCGCTCGGCTACGGCGTTGGGGTCTGGCTGTGCGCGGGCCACGCCAGCAGCGAGTTCCAGACGCGGCGGAGCGGGAGGGACTTCGTCCGCACGCTGTCGGGCATCTGGAAGGCCAACGGGTGCCTCACGTCCGCCAGGAGCCGCGCGCTGCACGCGCACCTCGCCAGCCTCGAGGCCCGGCCGAAGCGGCCCCAACCGGGGAGTTACGCGTGGCCCGAGCTGCGCCACCAGGTCGAGTCCGCCTACGCCGAAGGCCTGCGCCCCAAAGACCTGGCCGACTCCATCCACACCACCTACGCCACCTGCCCAGCCCATCCACCCAGCCGCCGCACCCTCGAACGCTGGGCAGCGCAACGGCGCTGGCTCACCGCACGGCCGCCCTAGCGCCCCCCGACCCGCTCCGCCAGCCGCTCGTCGCCGATCTCGCGTGCATACGCGGCGGCGCGCTCGACGTCGACCGTGTTGTCGGCCGGCCGCTTCACAGGCGCACTCCGATCCATCGTCGCGACGCGCCGGAACAGCGCGAGCCGCTCGTCCCGCACCGCCTCGGCCTGCCGCGGCGTCAGCTCGGCGGCGGCGGCCACGATCCCCTCGAGCGACCCGTACCGCCCGAGCAACTCCGCCGCCCCCTTCGCGCCGATCCCCTTCGCGCCGGGGATCTTGTCGGACGGGTCGCCGCGCAGGGCGATGAAGTCGGGCACCTGCTCGGGCAAGACGCCGTACCGCGAGAGGACCTCCGTCCGGTCGACCCGGTCGGGCGCGTAGCCGCCGGTCCGGGGCGACAGCACCGTGACCGCGTCGGAGACGAGCTGGTACGCGTCCCGGTCGGAGGTGACGACCAGCGCCCGCCCGCCGGCCTCGGCCTCGAGCCGTGCGGCCGTCGCGAGGAGGTCGTCGGCCTCGTAGCCCGGCCCCTTGGCCCAGGCGAAGCCGAGCGCCTCGCACAGCTCCGGCATGCGGTCGAGCTGCTCGACGATCTCCGGGTCGAACTCCCGGCCGGACTGGTACTCAGGCCACTCCTCGTGCCGGTAGGTTGGCACCGTCAGCGTGTCCCAGCAGGCCAGCACCGCGCGCGGCTTCTCGGCCCGCCACAACCCGATCGCCATCACCGCGAACCCGTGCATGGCGTTGATCGGCCGCCCTCCGGCCCCCGCCAGCGGACGCGACCCGTGGTAGGCGCGGTGGGCGAGCGAATCGCCGTCGAGCACGAGGAGCGGTCGCGGGGCCACGGCGCCCGACGGTATACGATCGGTGTCGTGCACCGGCTCACGCTTCGCACCGAGCGGCGCGAGGAGATGGTCGACATCACGGCGGAGCTCGCCGCGGCCGTGGCGGAGCTCGGGGTGGCCGGCGGCGCGGTGCTCGTCCACGTCCCGCACACGACGGCCGCCGTCACCGTGAACGAGGGCTACGACCCGGACGTCGCCGCCGACGTCGTCCGCGACCTCTCCCAACGGGTGCCGCGTGACGCCGGCTACGCCCACGCCGAGGGCAACAGCGACTCCCACATCAAGGCGATCCTGGTCGGGTGCTCGCAGGTGATCCCCGTGGAGGACGGGAAGCCCGCGCTCGGGCGCTGGCAGCGGGTTTTCTTCTGCGAGTTCGACGGCCCCCGCTCCCGGGAGGTGTGGGTGTCGCCATTGCGCGCGGATTGACTTGCATATCAAGGGTTTTGCTCTAAACGCCGATACGAGAAGAAGAGTTCTCACTTCCCCCGGTGGTGCTCTTCATCTTGCCTGCTTCGCTCTTCCGCATGCCCGCTCTGTCGGCCGCCCTGCTGGTGGCGGCTGCTGCCTTGCTTCTTCCCCCGGCTGCGTCGGCCCATCCGACCGGAAGCCCCTCGCTCCTGACGATCGGCGTCCTGATCTCGAAGCAGCCCGGCGAGCCCCACGAACCAGACCACCGCCAGGTTCGCGTGGAAGCGCATCGGCCACGTCACGAAGTCGACCTGCCGCCTCGACGCCACGCCCTGGCGCACGTGCCGGACGAAGATCACCTACAAGAACCTCCTGCCCGGCGTGCACACGTTCCGGGTCAAGGTCAGCGGCCGCGTCGGCGGCCGCACGCGATCGGCGGCCAGGAAGGTGCGCTGGACGATCGACGTGGCGCCGCCCTCGGCGCCCCTCGTCTCGGGCGGGTCGGCGGCCTGGTCGGTCGGCCCGGTCACGATCGTCGGCGCCGGCTCGACTGATCCCGGCGGTGCGATCGCCCGGTATGAGCACCGCACCTCGCCGGACGGGTTGACCTGGGGCGCCGCCGCCGCCGGCGGCTCGCTCGACGTGACCGCGCCCGGGCAGACGTTCGTCCAGATGCGAGCGGTCGACACCGCCGGCAACGCATCGGCGTGGGCACCGGCCGTGACGGGCGCTGCGAACACCGCCATGATCGACTCGACCGGCCCGACGGCACCCACCCTCGCCGGCGCCCTGGCCGGCTGGCAGCACACCGCGTCCGAGACCGTGACGGCGGCCGGCTCGACCGACGCCGGGTCGGGCGTCGCCGGCTACCAGTACCGCACGTCGACCGACGCCGGCGCGACCTGGTCGGGCGCCCAGGGCGGCGCGCTCGTGGCCGTGTCGGCCGAGGGCCGCACCGACCTCCAGTTCCGGGCCGTCGATGCGGTCGGGAACCATTCGGCCTGGGCCCAGGCCACCGTTCGGCTCGACAACGTCGCGCCGACCGCTCCCGCCGTCTCGGGCGGCGCCGCCGCCTGGCGGAACGTGGCGTCGGTGCTCGCCGCAGCCTCCGGCTCGGCCGACACCGGCGGGTCGGGCGTGGCCGGCTACGAGTTCGAGACCTCGACGACGGGCGGCCTCATCTGGTCGGCCCCGGCGGCCGGCGGCTCGCTCGCCGTGAACGCCGAGGGCGAGACGCTCGTGCGGTTCGCGGCCGTCGACGGCGTCGGCCTCGAGTCGGCCTGGACGCAGGCGATCGTGCGGCTCGACCACACCGCCCCCACGGCGCCGACCCTCATCGGCGGCTCGCTCTCGTGGCTGAACCTCCCGCTCGCGAGCGTCACTGCCGGCGCGTCGATCGACACGGGCGGCTCGGGCCTCGACCACTACCGCTTCGAGATCTCGACGGACGGCGGGTCAACGTGGACGGCGCCGGCGAGCGGGGTGCAGGCCGACGTCACGGCTCAGGGCGAGACGCTCGTCCGGTTCGACGCCGTCGACGCCGCCGGCAACGCGTCGGCGTGGGTGCAGGACACGGTCCGCCTCGACACGGCGCCCCCGACCGACCCGGCCGTGAGCGGCGGCTCGAGCGCGTGGAAGAACGTCGCGTCGGTGACGGTCTCGGCGTCCGGGGCGACCGATGCCGGCTCGGGGATCGCCGGGTACGAATACGGGACGTCGACCGACGGCGGCGCGAACTGGTCGGCTCCCGCTGCCGGTGCCTCGCTCGGGGTTACCGCCGAGGGCGAGACGCTGGTTCGCTTCCGCGCCGTCGACACCGCCGGCTTCCAGTCCGGGTGGAAGCAGGCCACCGTGCGCATCGACCGCACCGCGCCGACCGCACCGTCGGCCGCGGGCGGGTCGGCGAGCTGGCAGTCCGTGGGCCAGATCACCATCACGGGGAGTGGCTCGACCGACGCACCGGGGTCCGGGGTCGCGAGCTACCAGTACCGCACGTCGACCGACGGCGGCGCGTCCTGGTCGGGCGCGACGGCGGGCGCCTCGGTCGACGTGACGGCAAACGGCGAGACGCTCGTCCAGTTCCGGGCGGTCGACGTCTCCGGGCTGCGCTCGGCATGGGCGCCGGCCGTCGGCACCGCGGCGGCGACGGCGCGCATCGACCGCGCCGATCCGACGGCGCCCTCGGTTGCCGGCGGCTCGAACGCATGGAAGAGCGTCGCCCAGACGACCCTCACGGCATCGGGGTCGACCGATGCCCTCTCCGGGCTTGCCGGATACGAGCATCGCGAGTCGACCGACGGCGGGACGACATGGGGCAGCGCCGCGGGCGGCACCTCCGACGTGGTCTCGGCCGAGGGCGAGACGCTGGTGCAGTTCCGGAGCGTCGACGTCGCCGGGAACACGTCGGCGTGGACGCCGGCCGCGTCCACGGCCGCGGGCACGGTGCGGCTCGATCGCACGGATCCCAGCGACCCCGGCGTGGCCGGCGGCTCGCTGGCGTGGCAGAGCGTCGCCTCGGTCGCCGTGACGGCGTCCGGCTCGACGGACTCCGGCGGCTCCGGGCCGGCAAGCTACGAGCATCGCACCTCGACGGACGGCGGCGTGACCTGGTCGGCGGCGAGCGCCGGTGCGGCCGCGACGGTCTCGGCGCAGGGCGAGACCCTCGTCCAGCTGCGGGCCGTCGACGGCGCCGGGAACGCCTCGGCGTGGGTCGTGGCCACCGTCCGCATCGACCGCACGAGCCCGTCGGCACCCAGCGTCGTCGGAGGCTCGTCGTCCTGGCAGGCCTCGGCGCCGGTCGGCGTCTCGGCATCGGGCTCGACCGACAGCGGCGGCTCGGGCCTCGCGCAGTACGAGTACCGCACCAGCCTGAACGGTGGCGCCTGGTCGGTCGCGGCCGCCGGCGCGTCGGTGAACGTCGCGACCGAGGGGACGACCCAGGTGCAGTTCCGAGGCGTCGACGGCGCGGGCAACGCCTCGGCGTGGACGCCCGTCGCACCGACCGCCGGCAGCACCGTGAAGCTCGACCTGACGTCGCCCACGAATCCCACCGTCTCGGGCGGCTCGGCGCTCTGGCAGAGCGTCGCCTCGATGACGGTCTCGGCGGCGGGGTCGTCCGACACCGCGAGCGGCGTGGCCGGGTACGAGTACGAGCAGTCGACGAACGGCGGCGCGACCTGGTCGCCGCTTCCGACGTCCGGCGCCTCCCTCACCGTGAGCGGCGAGGGCGAGACGCTCGTCCGGTTCCGGGCCGTCGACAACGTCGGCCGCGTCTCGGGCTGGGTCCAGGCGACGGTGCGCATCGATCGCACTGCGCCGACCGTCCCGAACGTCGGCGGCGGCTCCCTGAGCTGGCAGAACGCCGCCTCGGTGACGATCACCGGATCCGGCTCGACCGACACGCCGGCCGCGGACGGTGTGAACCACTACGAGTACCGGACGTCGACCGATGGCGGGACGACGTGGTCGGCCGGCGCATCCGGTGCGGCCGCCGTGGTCTCGGCCGAGGGCACGACGCTGGTGCAGTTCCGGGCGGTGGACGGGGCCGGCAACGTCTCGGCCTGGGTTCCCGCGGCGGCGGGCGCGACCAACACGGTCAAGCTCGACCGCGGCGCTCCCACCAACCCGACGGTCTCCGGCGCGACCGGCGCCTGGAGCAACGCCGCCTCCGTCGTGGTGACCGCCTCGGGCTCGACCGACGGCGGCAGCTCGGTCTCCGGCTACCAGTACCAGACGTCGTTCAACGGCGGCGCCTTCTCGGCCTCGACGTCGGGGAGCTCGGTCACGGTGAGCGCGCAGGGCACCACCGTGGTGCAGTTCCGGGCGCTCGACGCCGCCGGCAACACCTCCGGATGGGTGCAGGGCACGGTCAAGCTCGATCGCACGCTCCCGACGAGCCCCACCGTCTCGGGCGGCTCGACGAGCTGGTCGGCGGCGGCGTCGCGGACGATCGCTGCGGCCAACGCGACCGACGCCCTGTCGGGCCTGGCGCGGTACGAGTACCGCACGTCCACGAACAGCGGCTCGACGTGGGGCGCGACGACGGCCGGCGCGTCTGCGGTCATCACCGCCGAGGGCACGACCATCGTCCAGTTCCGCTCGGTCGACAACGCCGGCAACGTGTCGTCGTGGCTCCCGGCGACCGCCGGTTCGAGCAACACGGTGAAGCTCGACCGGACTGCGCCGAGCCTCCCGACCGTCACCGGTGGGTCGCTCACCTGCACGAGCAGCCGCATCACGATCCGGGCGTCGGGCTCGACCGACACGATGTCGGGCTTCTCGACCTACCAGTACCACTACTCGACGACCAACGGCGCGACCTGGGGCTCGACGGTCAGCGGCTCGAGCGTCCAGTTCCGGAGCACGGGAACGTACATCGTCCAGTTCCGGGCGGTCGACCGGGTCGGCAACACGTCGGCCTGGAACCCGCTGGTCGCGGGCGCGGCCAACACGGCCTGCCACACCTAGCCGGGCGAAGCCGGGCTAGTGGACGAGCGCGCCGGTGAGCGCGGCGGCGAGGCAGAGCAGTGCGGCGAGCGCGAGGAGCCGGTTCACGATCGTGAGCGAGTCGTCCCGGGCTGCGGTGCGGACGTTGGTGCGAGGGAGGGTCATGCCCGGGTAGATCGTTCGGCAGGTGCCGCCGCGCCATCCCCTGGTTGGGGTATTTGCGGCCCGCCGCCGGTGAGGTCGGGCTCCGGCTCCGGTCCCTCGATCCGGGTACGGGGCCGCACGGCCCCCATCCCGTGCCGGATGAACCTGACCAGGAGCACCGCCGCGCCGCCGAGAGCCGTGATCGTGCCGACCGCGTAGAAGGCGAGGCCGAGCGCCACCGCCTGCGGGCGGGCCGCGTAGCCGTGCAGGAAGTAGACGAAGACGCCCTCGCGCACCCCGATGCCGTTCAGGGAGACGGGCAGGGCGAGCGATGCGAACACGACGGGGCCGGTCAGCAGGATGACCGAGTCGGGGACGTCGAGGCTGAGCGCGCGCGTGAGCAGCCAGATCACGCCGACCCGGGCGAGCTGCACGACGAGTGCGAGCGTGCCCACGAGCACGAGCGTCCGCGTGTGCCCGCGGTAGGTGTGGAGCGCCTCGTAGAACCGGCCGCCGGCCGCGAGCCGGTGGCCGTCCGACCGCGGCTCGAGCACGCGCGCGACGACCCCGCGCAGGCGGCTCGAGAAGAGGAGCGCCAGCGTGCCGGCCGCGGCGACGCCGAACGCGGCCTCGGCGGCGATCACGCCCGGGCGGCGGGCCGACCCGCCGCCGACGGCGACGGCCGCCACGGCCAGGGCGACGAGGGAGACGAGCCCCACGAGGCGGTCGATCAGCACCGAGGCGACCGCCTCGGGCGCGTCATGCGTCCGCCGGCCGAGCTCGACGGCGCGGACGGCGTCGCCCCCGATCGCGGCCGGCAGGAACTGGCCGGCGAAGAGGGCGACGAAGTACGTTCGCGTCAGCCAGGCGAGCGGGGCGTCGATGCCCTTCGCCGAGAGGAGGAGCCGCCACCGGAGCGCCATCACCGGCACCGTGGCGATGCTCACTGCCACCGCCGGAAGGAACCAGCGAAGCTGCGTCCGGCTCAGCTCGTGCAGCACGCGGTGGATCCCAGCCCAGTGCAGGATCGCCGCGAGCAGGACGCCCGAGACGAGCGCCTCCAGCACGACCCGTGTCCGCCGGCTCATCGCTCCTCGTCCGCGTAGGCCGCGTGCACCTTGCGCACGGCGGCGAGCGCGTCCTCGACGTCGGCCTCCGAGTGGGCCGCGGCCAGCGGCAGCGACAGCACCTCCGCGCCGGCTCGCTCGGTCTCCGGCAGCGGCACGGGGTCGAGGTTCTCGCGATACCAGGTGAGCATGTGCACCGGCAGGAAGTGCAGGCCCGTCGCGACGTTCTCCGCCATGAGCGCGGCGGCGTAGGCGTCGCGATCGGCGCCGGCGACCGCCGGGTCGATCCGGACGACGTACAGGTGATGGGCGTGGACGCCGTACCCGGGCCGGCCGATCGGCGTGATGCCCCGAAGGGGCGCGAGCCCGGCGTCGTAGCGTTCGACGAGGTCGGCCCGGTGGGCGCGGAGCTCGTCGATCCGGGCGATCTTGGGGAGCGCTGCGGCCGCCTGGAGATCGGCCAGGTTGGCCTTCCAGCCCGGCTCGACGACGTCGTAGTGGCCGAGCGTTCGGGTCTGGGCGCGCCGCCACGGGTCGCGGGTGATGCCGTGGGCGCGCAGCAGGCGAAGCCGCTTGGCCATCGCCGCGGAGTCGGTGGTGACGATGCCGCCCTCGCCGCCGGCCAGGCTCTTCGTCGCATAGAGCGAGAAGCAGGTGAGGTCGCCGATCGCGCCGACCTTGCGCCCGCGCACGGTCGCCTCCACGGCGTGGGCCGCGTCCTCGACGATCGCGATCCGGTGACCCTTGACCGCCGCCTGGATGGCGTCCATGTCGCACGGCCCTCCGGCGAAGTGCACCGGCACCACGGCCCGCGTGCGCGGCGTGATCGCCGCCTCGACGTACGCCGGGTCGACGTTCAGCGTCTCGGCGTCGATGTCGGCGAACCGGGGCGTGGCGCCGGTGTGAAGGATCGCGTTCACCGTTGCTGGCCAGGTGAAGGAGCTCGTGACGACCTCGTCGCCCGTGCCGACCCCGGCGACCCGAAGCGCCAGGTGCAGCGCGTCGGTGCATGAGGACGTCGCGATGGCGTGCGCCGCGCCGGCGTACTCCGCGAAGCGCTCCTCGAGCTCGGCGACCCGCGGGCCGGACGTCAGCCAGCCCGACTCGAGCGTCGCGACGACGGCGTCGATCTCCGGTCGGCCGATGATCGGCGGCGAGAACTCGAGCAGGGTCTCGCGGACGGGCGTGCCGCCGTCGATGGCAAGCGGCTGAGATGTGCGGGCGCGGCTCATGTCACGTCGAAGTGGACGGCGGCCGCGACGGCGGCCGCACGGGCGAGCGCCTCCTCGCGGGTGGCGCCCCCGGCGAGCACGTACCCGGCCCGGTCGGTGGCGATACGGATGGGGCCGTACACGTGTCCCGGTGCATCGTAGAAGCACACCTCCGGCGGCCCCGCCGCCCGCCGCAGCGTCCCGGGCGGTGCCTCCAGAAATTCGATCACGCCCGCTCCCTCCGGCGCGGGGGTCATATCGGCAGCCGCCACGGGACGGCCGAGCGCCGCCAGCACGGCCGCCCGCGCCAGGTCGACGCCGGTGGTGAGCTTCACGAGCTCGGAGTCGTGGCCGCCGCCGAGCCGGGCCGCGACCTCGACGATGCGCGGCCCGTCGGGCCCGAGCAGCACCTGGACGTACCACGGCCCCGCTCCGATCCCGAGCGCCTCGACCGCGCGAACGGCGGTCAGTTCGGCGCCGGACGGGTCGCGCTCGGGCGGATAGACGTGCCGCTGCGCAACTCCAGGCGCCTCCCGGAAGTGCACACGGTCGGTGACCGCGGCGACGACTGCCCGGCCCTCGGCGGTGAAGCCGTTCACCGTCACCTCGGGCCCCGGGACGAACGCCTCGAAGAGGACGCGCCCGCTCCGAGACTCCGATGCGGCCCGTTCTGCCGCCGCCGCGAGATCGGACGGGTCGGCGAGGATCGACATGGCTCGCTGCCCCTGCCGGTCGGGAGCCTTGACGACGCACGGGTACGCGGGCGGCTCGGCGGTCGACCATGCCGGCTGCGGCACCCCCGCGGCGTCGAGCGCCTCCCGCTGGGCGATCTTGTCGGTCGCCACCACGGCGACGGCGGGGCTGACAGGGTGCGGGAGGCCGAGGTCGGCCGCAACCGCGGCGGCCACCCGCACGGGCCAGTCGGTGCCCGGGGCGATGAGGCCTGCGGCGCCTGACGCAGCGGCGCGCACGCCGTCTCGGTCCTCGCTCGACACCGGGATGTCGCCGACGCCCGGATCGGAGTCGCAGACGAGCGTCTGCACGCCGAGGGCGCGGGCGGCGTCGATCGCGTGGCGCTGCGACGGCCCGCCGCCCAAAACGACGAGCGTCGGAGCCCCGGTCACACGACGGTCTGGGCCGTCTCCTCCGTGGCCATGACCGATTGCCACCAGTCCGGATTGTCCCGGTACCAGCGGACGGTGCGCTCGAGGCCGTCGGAGAACGGGATGCTCGAGCGCCAGCCGAGGAGCTCGAGCGCCTTGCCGGTCGAGCCGATGTGCCGGTCGACCTGGCCCGGGCGGTCGGTGATGTGGTGCTTCAGCGAGCGGGGCTTTCCGAGGATGTCGAGGATCGCGTCGGCGATCTCCTCGACCGACTCGTCGATGCCGGTGGCGACGTTGATGGTCTCGCCGACGATCGCGTCGAGCGGCGCCTCGCAGGCGGCCGTGATCGCCTCTGCGGTGTCGAACACGTGGAGCCAGTCGCGGCTGGCGATCCCGTTCCCGTGGATCGTCAGGGGCTGGTCAGTGAGCGCCTGGATGATGAACCGCGGGATGACCTTCTCGGGGTGCTGGAAGGGCCCGTAGTTGTTGAACGGGCGGATGATCGTGATCGGGAGGTCATACGTGCACCAGTACGAGTACGCCAGCCGGTCGCCCCCCGCCTTGGTACCGGCGTACGGCGAGCGCGGGTTGAGCGGGTGGTCCTCGCTCATCGGATCGGACTCCGCGGTGCCGTACACCTCCGACGAGGAGATGAGGATGAACCGCTCGATCGGCCGCTCGCGCATCGCGTCGAGCAGCACCTGGGTGCCGACGACGTTCGTGGTGACGAACTCGCCACCGCCCTGCTCGATCGACTTCGAGACGTGGGACTCGGCCGCCGCGTTCACGATCACGTCCACGCCCTCGAGGGCGGTCGTCACGTCGGCCAGGTCGCGGATGTCGCCGTGGATGAACCGCAGCCGCTCGTGCTCGAGGACGTCGGCCAGGTTGGCCAGGTTCCCGGCGTAGGTGAGGGCGTCCATGGTGACGACCTCGTGCGCCGTCTCCTCGAGGAGGTAGCGGATCATGTTCGAGGAGATGAACCCGGCGCCGCCGGTGACAAGGATTCGCTTCATCGAGATGGCTCTACAACTCTCGTTCGATGGTGTATCCCGGCCCCCGCTGGGCGAGACGCTCGATCCGGCCGAGTTGCTCCCCCACGATCGCCATCAGCGCGCCGTGGAGGCCCAGCAGAAGCAGCACCAGCGCCCCGAGGAGGACGAGGCCGGGCGGGCTCCCGTGCCGGATCCAGTCGACCAGACCCCACACCCCGACGCCGACGCCAGAAAGGATACCGACAACGGCCACGGAGAGTCCCACCCGCTGTGACAGCCCCGGCCAGAACCCGGTCACGACCTGGAGCCCCATCTTGACGAGGGCCAGCGGCCGGTAGCGGCTCTTGCCCTCGCGGGCCCGGTGCTGGAGGTCGACCTCGACGACCCGGACGCCGGTCGAGCAGACGATGGCCTTGGTGAACTTCTGCCGGCCGATCCGGTGCATCACCGGGTCGAGCGCCTCGCGCCGGTAGGCGTTGAACGCGCAGCCGAAGTCGGCCAGGTCGACCCCTGTCAGCCGCGCAAGCATGCGGTTGATCGCCGCCGAGGGGAGCCGCCGGAGCGCGGGGTCGTCGCGCCCGAGCCGGCGGCCGGAGGCGACGTCGGCCCCGGCCTCGACGGCCGCGACGAGCTTGGGGATGTCGGACGGGGCGTTCTGGAGGTCGCCGTCCATCGTGACCACGATCCGGCCCCGGGCCCGCGAGATGCCGGCGTGCATCGCCGGGTGCTGGCCGTAGTTTCGGTCGAACGACACCACCCGCAAGCGGGGGTCGGACTCGCGCAGGCGCGAGAGCCGGTCGAAGGTCGCGTCGGTCGACCCGTCGTCGACGAAGATCACCTCGCCGGGGATGCCGGCCTGGTCGAGCGACTCCACGATGCCGTGGAAGAGCGGGTCCACCGTGGCCTCCTCGTCGAGCACGGGGACGACCACGCTCACGTCGGGGGCGGCCATCGGGCAAGGGTACCGGTGGCCCGGGACGGCCGCGTTGGCCGATAATCCCGCGCCGATGTTCACGCGTGCCCGGGTGCGGGCTCTTGCGGCCGAGTGGTGGCCCGCGCTCTTGGGCGGTGTCGCCGTGGCCGGCTATGCCATCCTCGTCGTCGGGTTCGGCCTCGACTTCCGGCCGCTGCACCACGACGAGGTCGTGACGCTGCACGTCGCCGGCCAGCCCAGCGCCCGCGATGTGCTGCACGTCGCGATCCACGACCGGCACGGGCCCCCGCTTCACTACCTCGTCGTCCACGCGTCGCTCGACTGGCGCCACGACATCCTCGGCCTGCGCCTCCCGTCGGCCCTCTTCGGGATCCTGGCCGTCGCCCTGGCCTATGGCTGCGGCCGCGAGCTGATGGGCCGCGCCGGTGGGGCGACGGTCGCGGTCGTCACGGCGATCACGCCGATCACGATCCACCTCGCCCAGTTCGCCCGCGGCTACACCGCGATGATCGCGTGTGCGTACGGGAGCCTCTGGCTCATGCTCGTGCTCGTTCGCACGGGCCGGGCCCGCTGGGCGGCGGCGTACGCCCTGTCGGCGCTGCTCCTCGTGGCGACCCACCCGTTCGGCCTCTTCGCGCTCGCGTCGGAGCTCGTGCTGCTCGCCGGCCTCGGCGGCCACGCCCTGGCGACGAAGCGGCGCGGCGACCGCCGGGCGCTCCTGGCCATCGCCGCCGGGCTCGTGCTCGGCGCGGGCGCCCTGCTCTGGCTTCGCCACCTCTATTCGCCGCTCCAGTCCAAGTACGGGGTGGGGAAGGGCGGCGCGGTCGTCGACCTGACGTCGCACTCGTTCTGGAGCGACCTCGCCTCGCACGTGACCGGGTCGGCGGTGCCGGCGTTCTGGGTCGTCGTCGGCCTGGCGGTGGTGGCCGGGATCGCCTCGCTTGCGTTCCGCGACCGGCGCGCGGCGATCGTGGCCGCGGTGTGGCTGCTCCTGCCGCTCCTCCTGCTCCAGGTTCTCACGGCGTCGTCGGAGGACTTCGCCCCCGAGCGCCACCTCTCGTTCCTGCTCCCCGGCTACGCGATCGCGCTCGCCGGGTTCGCGCTCGAGCTCGGCCGTCTCCACGGCCGGCGCCGCATCGTGGGCGCGGTCGTCCTCGCGGCGCTCCTGACGCCGCTTCTCGTGTCGGGCCGGAACGACCTCTCGAACTTCAACGCCGACCTGCGCGACGCGAGCCTCGGGCTGGCGGCGGACTTCGGGCCCCGCGACGTCCTGCTGACGACCGCCGGCGTTCACGGGCCGCTCGAGGACCCACGGCTGCTCGGCGCCTACGCGGTGCTGGACGCGCCCGACCAGACGCCGCTCGCGGCCTGGAAGACGGTCGACGCCGCCAGCCGGTGCGGCCTGATCCGCCGGCTCGGCCAGCAGCAGTACCCGCAGCGGGCCTGGCTCATCACGTCGACCAAGCATCCGCTCGACGTGGCGGCGGCGCTGAACGACGCCGGAGCGACGACGTCGATCTACGGCGACATCGTGGTCGCGGTCTCAACGCCGCGCTACACGAGGGAGCGAAGCGTGCTCTATCTGGGAACGCGCCTCTGGCGCCAGGTCGCAGTCGGCGATCCCGGGGTGCGCGACTTCCGCCGCATGGCGCGCCTCTATCGCTTCGCCGCGCACCTCTCCTCTGCCCAGCTCTGCCCGCAGGGCGATTAGCCCAGTGTGGCCCGGGCCTCGTCGGCGAGGACGCCGAACCGGATCGGCTCGCCGGTCAGCTCGCGCAGGAGGTCGTCGGCGCGCAGCGACTGCCCGAGGCTCCAGAGCTCGCGCAGGAGGTCGCCGGCCGCCCGGCGCCGGAACCAGTCCGACCCGAACCGGCTCTTCAGGTGGTCGCGCAGCTGGGCCTCGAAGGCCCACGCCCGCAGGTAGCAGGTGCAGTAGAAGCCGCCGTCGACGTCCTCGAGGTAGTCGCCGCGCGGGTAGGGGACTCCGACCGCCGCCGAGAGGTGCTCGGCGTAGCGGTCGGGCAGGGACTCGAGCGTCTTCCCGGAGTGGAGCTCGATCTCGTACGCCAGCTTGCCCGCATAGCGGCGCACGAAGAAGAGCTTCTGGAGCGCCGTGAAGCGGACGTAGTCGTCGACGGGCCCGAAGTCGAGCTGCGAGTGAAGCCAGGCGGGATCCGACAGGAGGTGCTCGAACAGGAAGGCGAAGCCCTCCGTGACGGCGTTGTCGCCCAGGAGCCGCTGCTCGGCCGGGAGCCCGGGGTCGGCGCTTGCGAAGTGCTCGGTGTGGCCCGCCTCGTGGAAGAGCGCCTGGTAGTCGTCCTGGCCGCCCTGCGGCAGGATCACGAGCACGACCCGGCCGGGGACGCGGATCGGCGCGCAGAACGCGCGCGGGCGCTTGCCCGGGCGGGACTCGATGTCGAGCTCCACGTTTCGCTGGGCGTCGAGGTCGATCCCGAGGCCGGCCAGCGTTGCGCGGAGCGCCGGGACGGCGCGCTCGGTCGTGAAGCCGGCGTCGAACTCGGGAGCGCGCCAGAGGCGGGTGAAATCGGAGATCGATGCGTCCTCGAGCCCCACTCCGACTCGCCCCCGCAGGGCCGAGTCGATGCGCTCGCGGTAGAGCGCGTCGGTCTCGGAGGTGTACGCCGACGTCTCGCGCTCGACGCCGCGTGGGTCGTAGTCGAACCGCTCGTAGAGCTCGAGGACGGTGGCCGCGCCCAGGTCCGTGGTCAGCTCCCGCTCGAGCTCGACGGCCTCCTCGTACATCGGGTTCAGGTGCTCCTCGGTGACCGCGCACCGGCGCGCGTGGAGATCGCGGCGGCGGCGGCCGTCGGGCTCGTTCATGATGCGCGGGCGCACCTCGCGGTAGGGCACGTCCTCGCCGTCGAACGCGACGGTGAGCGACGCCTCGGTGTTGGCGATGTCCTCGCTCAGGTGCTTGACGCCGTTTCCGACGTAGGCCTCGGCGGCGAAGCGGCAGAGCTCGACCGGAGCGCCCTCGTCGGCGAGCGCCTGAGCCTGCGCCAGGGTGCTCAGGTCGGCGTGGCGCTCGTACACCGCGGCGATCTCGTACGTCCGCTTGAGCCCGGCGCTGTGCGCGTAGTACTCCTCGAGCGCCTCTGCCGTCATCTCCTCGAGGCGGTCGCGGTACTCGGGGGCGGCGATCGGCACGGGCCCTAGACTCTAGCCGTGGCCATTGCCCTCCACCGTGGTCAGGAGATCGACGTGACCGTCGACAGCCTCGCCTTCGGCGGGCGCGGCGTCGCGCGCCACGGCGAGCTGGTCGTGTTCGTGTCGAGGGCCCTCCCCGGCGACCGCGTGCGGGCCCGGGTCACGAAGCTCAAGCGCCGCCACGCCGAGGCTCGCACCATCGAGGTGCTCGAGCCGGGCCCGGGCCGCGTGCCGGCGCGCTGCGCGCACTTCGGCGTCTGCGGCGGCTGCTCCTGGCAGGACCTCGAGTACGCCGAGCAGGTGCGGCACAAGGCGACGCAGGTCGATGACGCGCTCCGGCGCCTCGGGCGGATCGAGATCGAGCTCGAGCCGATCGTGCCGGCGGCCGAGCAGTACGGCTACCGCAACAAGCTCGAGTACTCCTGGGCAGACGGCCCGCAGGGGCCGTCGCTCGGCTTCCACCGCGCGGGGCGCTGGGACGAGCTGGTGCCGGTCGAGACCTGCCACATCGCCTCGCCGGCCGGAAACGACGTCCGCCGAGCGTTCGAGCGCTGGGCGCGCGAGGCCGGCCTTCGCGTCTACGACGGGGCGACCGGCGAGGGCTACCTGCGCCACCTCGTCGTTCGCGAGGGCGCCCACACGGGGCAGCTCCTCGCCATGCTCGTGACGGCGCCGGGGCCGGTGCCCGAGGTGGATCGGCTGCAGGCGATCGTGCCCGAGGGCGTCGTGGGAGTCGCCCATGCCGTGAACCCGGGGGTCGCCGAGGCCACGGCGGGGCTCGAGGCCGTGCCGCTCTTCGGCGCCGATCGCTACGAGGAGCTGGTGGGCGGGCTGCGGCTGGCCGTCACCGCCGGGGCGTTCATGCAGACCAACACGGTGATGAGCGAGCGGCTCTACGAGCTCGCGATCGAGTACGCCGACCTGCGCCCGTCGGACGTGGCGTGGGACCTCTACTGCGGCGCGGGTGCGATCGGCCTTCTCGCGGCCGCGGGCGCCGGCCGCGTGTTCGGGATCGAGATCGCCGAGGAGTCGGTCGCCCGGGCGCGCGAGAACGCCGAGCGAAACGGCATCTCGAACATCGAGTTCGTCACCGGCGATGTCGCCAAGAGCGTCGCGCTGCTCCTCGAGCGGGCCCCGCGGCCGGATGTCGTCTTCGTCGACCCGCCCCGCGCGGGCCTCACGCCGAAGGCCGTGAAGCGGCTGCTCGAGCTCGGGCCCGAGCGGATCGTCTACGTGTCGTGCAACCCGACGACGCTCGCCCCGAACGCCCGCGCGCTCCTGGACGCCGGTTACACGCTGGAGCGCGCCCGCCCCGTCGACATGTTCCCGCACACGCCGCACATCGAGTGCGTCGCCCTCCTCCGCCGCGCAACAACGGGGTCAGACCCCAATGTTGCAGGCGATCACGCGCACCACTCGCGCGCGACGGCCTCGAGCACCTGAGCGCACCGCTCGACCGACTCGAGGTCGACCCACTCCTCGACGGCATGCGCCCCGGCGCCGGCCGGGCCGAACACGACGGTCGGGATGCCGGCGGCCGAGAGGACGGCCGCGTCCATCCAGGCGGCGTTGCCGACGGTGGCCGGCTCGCGTCCCAGCACCGTCACGGCGTGCCGGCGGACGGCGTCCACGATCGGCGCGTCGGAAGCGACTTCGAAGGGCGCCCGCTCGAACGTCGAGCGCACGTCGGCGCCGGCGGCGATCTCGACGATCTGGGCCTCGACGTCGGCCAGCGTCTCGCCCGGAACCGTCCGCCGCTCGATCCGAAGAAGACAACGCTCGGGGTAGCTCGAGAGCTCCTGGCCGCCCTCGATCAGCGAGGCGTGCACGGAGCCCGTCCCGAGCAGCGGATGCGGGCGCGACCCGCCGAGCCGGGCGCCGAGCTGCGAGAGGCCGACGAGCACCTCGCCCATCGCGGCGATCGCGTCGACGCCCAGGTCGGGGCGCGACCCGTGGGCGGCGACACCGTCGGTCTCGACGTCGAGCCAGACGAACCCCTTGTGGGCGACGCACACCTCGAGCTCGGTGGGCTCGGTGACGATCGCCGCGTCGGCCCGGATCTCGGCCGCCAGGCGCTCGGCGCCGATCGACTCGTGCTCCTCGTCGCAGACGAGCGCCACGATGACGTCGCCGCGCAGGCCGGCTCCGGCGACGGCGGCCGCCCCGGCCATGACCGCCGCCACGCCGCCCTTCATGTCGACCGAGCCACGACCGTGCATGCGCCCATCCTCGACCCGCGGGTCGAACGGCGCCTGCATGCCCTCGACGCCGACCGTGTCCATGTGGGCGCACAGGAGCAGCGACCGGCCGCCGCCGGCGCCGCGTGCCACGGCAACGGCGTTGGCCCGCCCGGGTGCCACCGTCTCGACGCGCGCCTCGAGGCCGCGGTTTGCGAGCCAGCCCGAGCAGAATGCGGCGATCTCGGCCTCCCCGGCGCCTCCCGGCACGAGCGCGGGGTTGATCGAATCGATCTCGATCAGGCGGGCCAGGAGGTCGGCGGTCTCGCTCACGCCCAGGCCGCTTCGAGCGCGACGGCGGGGAGGCCCGGGTCGGGGGCGGCGTCCAGGTGGAGGATGTGCGCGAGCTGGGCGACGCCGTCGGCCAGGCGCGGCGCCGGCCGCGAGTAGTAGGAGTCGGCCTCGACGGCGACCGCCCGGCACGGGAAGCGGATGCCGGCCGACTCCGCCGCGGCCCGCTCGGCGCCGAAGCCGCAGGGCGCCACGACGACGACCTCGGGGCCGGCCGCCGCGACGTCGTCCCATGTCACGGGGAACGACGGGCCGCCTGTTCGTCCCAGCACCTCGCGGCCGCCTGCGAGCGCGACCATCTCGGGCACCCAGTGACCGGCGGCAAACGGCGGATCGAGCCACTCGGCCACGAAGACGGGCACCGGCGGTCGGCCCGCGACCGCGTCGGCCGCAGCCGCAATCGTGCGGCGCATCCGCTCGACGACCGAGGCGGCCTCGGCGGCCGCGTCGAGCCGGGCGCCGAGCTCGGCCACCGTCGCCTCGACGTCGGCGATCGTCCGCGGGTCGAGCGAGATCACCTCGGCGTCGAGGCTGCGGATCTTTCCGACGTCGTCGCCCGAGACGGCGCATACGTGGCACAGGTCCTGCGTGATGACGACGTCGGGTGCGAGCTCGCGGATCAGCTCCTCGTCGACCGCGTAGAGCGCCTGCCCCGACAGCACGGCGTCCCGGACCGCCGCGTCGATGTCGCTGCTCGAGAGCACCGACGTGTCGACCCGCGAGGCGGTGACGACGGGGAGATCGGCGACATCCGCCGGGAAGTCGCACTCGGCCGACCGGCCGACGAGCCATCCGGTCCGGCCGAGGGCGCCCACGATCTCGGTGGCGCTGGGGAGGAGGGAGCAGACGCGCAGGGTCAGGCGCGCTAGCGTAGCGCGGCCACGAAGAGCGGCGCGTACGGCGAGCCGAGGCCCGTCACCGGGTCCCAGCCGGGCCCGGTGTCGAGCGAGCTGTCGCGGTCGATCGACCGCAGGCGGGTCACGATGGTGTTTCCCACGAGCGCGTTTCGCAGGACTGCCAGCGAGGCGTGGCCGCCCGTGACGTCTCGCAGCCCGCCGGTCCCGCGCATCAGGTAGAGCGTGGGGTTGATGAAGCCGTGCGGCGCGCCGGTGTCCTGGTCGGCGAGCGCCATGATGCCCGAGAGGAGCGGCGCCGAGAGGCTGGTGCCGCCGATCCACGAGTCGATGATCCGGCGGTGGCCGGACGGAAGCACGTAGGTCTGCGAGAAGGTGACGCCGGTCTGCGGGTCGGCCACCATCGAGATGTCGGGCTCGACGCGGCGCAGCTTGCCGTTCCACATCGCATCTGACGGCGCCACCTCGGCGGCCTGGTAGGCGGGCATCCCGAACACATGGCTCGCGCCGCCGCCCGAGCCGTACAGGAACGGCCCCGGCGCGGCCGGCTGCCAGTGGTCGTGGTTCCAGTCGGTCGAGGTCGTGCCCCAGCCGGCCTCCCACAGGTACTGGCCGTGCGAGCCGATGCCCAGGCTCGTGCCTCCGACCGAGGTGACCCACGGGCTCGAGTCGGGGAAGCCCGCCGAGCGCGCGCCGACGACCGCGCGGTTGTCGCCGTCGTCGCCCGAGGCGAAGTAGACGCCGGTGCCCTGCACCGCCGCCTGCTGGAACACGGAGTTCAGCGCCATGATCTCGCCGCGCGAGACGAACGCCTCCGGCAGGCCCCACGAGTTCGAGATGACGTCGGCGACGTGCGTGTCGACCGCGTAGTTCAGGGCCAGGTCGAGCCCGCGGGCGTCGTTCGAGGCGCCGACGTAGACGATCTTCGCCCGCGGCGCGACGGCGTGTGCCCACTCGACGTCGAGCGCCTGCTCGATGTACCAGCTCTGCGTCTCGGCCGGGTTCTTCGGGAACCGCTTCGTCCCGGGTGCGACGATCTCGCGGTAGTCGAAGCCGGGCGAGCCGTGGTGGTGGGAGCCGTGACCGCGATCCAGGCGGAAGCGGTGCGAGAAGTGCGCGACGTCCTGGCGGATCGTCGGCGAGAAGAACGCGCCGGTGATCGCGATCGTCTGCCCGCGGCCGTCGAGCCCGGCGGCGTGCAGCCGGTCGATCCCGTATGCCGAGTTGATCTGGGCCGGCTGGTAGCCGCAGATGATCCACGGCAGGGGGCCGGACCCGTACGGGTTCGTGAAGGCCGACGAGGTGCGCTGGGCCCAGTAGCTCGAGCACGGCCCGACGGACGTGCCGGCGGGCGGCGGCGGGGGCGTGTCGACGTTCGGGTGGGCGAGCGTCATCGCACCGTCGAGGCCGGTGATCGCGCTGACGAGCGGCGCGACGGCGGCGGGCACGACCGGGTCGTGGTTCGGCGCGCGCAGGACTGAGCCGTCGACGCGGTACATGTTCTCGTCCACGTCGAACGCCTGCTCGACCTGGGCGACCGAGCCCCTCGGCGGCCACGAAGAGCCGGTTCGCGGGCACGTCCACGATCGAGAAGCCCTCGGACGAGAGCCAGCGCCGCACGGCCACCACGTCGCTCGCCGTCGGCGAGAAGCGGGCATGGAACTCGCGAGGCGTGAGCCACTGGTGGAAGGTCGGCGACGCCGGATCGTAGAGGTCGGCCAGGGTGCGGTCGAGCTCACCGTTTCGGCTCCATCCCAGCCAGACCGAGAAGACGACCTGATCCGCGTTGGGGTCAGCGCCGGCGAGGTTGGTCGGGCTCGCCCAGACGGGCTGGGTGTCGGCGACGGGGACCTTGCCCTGTGCGTTCGCGGCCGGCGCCGTGAGCAGGCCGGCGGCCGCGCACAGCGCGAACACGGGCAGGGTCGACCTCAGCCATCGGCGCATCTCCCTTCAAATCGGTCAGAACGACGTAGTTCCGCTCTCCCGATCGGGTGACGCACGTGTCCCCCGGTAGCGGGCCCAGAGCAGGTCCGCGTTGGCGAGCAGGAGGCCCAGCGACAGGAGCGGCAGGGCCGGCAGCGTGGCGTCGGTCGCGTACGAGATGGCGGCCGTGACGCCGAACGAGGCGGTCATCGCCGCCCAGGTCGCCCAGCGCCGCAGGCCCATGCGCCCGGCGGCGGCCACGAACAGGGCGAAGAAGACGAAGTCGCTCACGCCGATCTGGGCCGCCCCGAACGTCCCCAGCGGGTGGAAGGCCAGCGTGAACGTGTCGAGGACGTCGGTGTGGTGCTCGACGATGACGTGCGTCGGGCCGGCGGCGACGCTCAGCGCGTCGACCGCGGCGACCAGGATTGCGATGGCGGCCAGCTCGACCGGCGTGCGCAGGAGCACGGCGAGCGCGAAGCCCGCCAATGCGGCCGCGACGAGCTTGGCGAGCGTGGCCGGGGTGCCGGGGAGACCGACGGCGATCAGGAGCCCGGCCCCGGCGGCGCCCGCTGCGGCCGCCACGGCCAGCGTCCGGGGCGGCGCGGAGGCGAACGGCAGGAGCGCCGCCACGACGAGCGCGGCGAGCGGGAACGAGATCAGCGCCAGGCCCGCGATCTGCCCCCACGTCCGCGGCTCCGGCAGGTGCGGGGCGAGGAGGTTCGCCGCGGCCAGGCAGGCGACGGCCGCCGCCGGGGCCGCCGCGCGCCTCATCCGCCGAGCCGGCGGGCGGCGAGCGGCGACTCGCCGGTCGCGTCGACCCGGTAGGCGCCCGCCCCGTCGCGCGACGCGACCGCCTCCACGAGCGCGGTGCCCTGGAAGTGGAGCGCGCAGTTGTCGTCGGCGGCGATGCCCGGCGGAAGCGCGCCCTCCGCGACGAGCCGGCGGTAGACCGGCCGCCGGCCCGGCTCGCTGTCGAAGTGCGGGCACATGCTCCCCGGGAGCAGGCCGAGGCCGTCGGGGAGCCCGTCGACGCTGCCGTACGAGTCGGTGATCCCGCCTTCGAACCAGCACAGCGCCCCGGCCGACATCCCGGCCATCACCACGCCGGCCTCCCAGGCCTCCCGCAGGATCGTGTCGATCCCATGCGCGCGCCAGATCGCGAGCAGGTTGACGGTGTTCCCGCCGCCGACGTAGGCGACGTCCTGAGCCAGCAGGTGTGCCCGCACGTCGTGCCCGTCCCTGGCGAAGAGCGGCAGGTGCGACGCGCGCGCCCGCTCGGGCGGGAACGAGGCGTGGAACCGGACGATGTAGGAGTCGGCGTCGCCCGACGCGGTCGGGATGAAGCAGACCGCCGGCCGCTCGACCCCGGTCAGCCCGAGCACGAAGTCGTCGAGCAGCGGGTCGTCGCCCGCGCCGCCGAACCCCCCGCCGCCCAGGGCAACGATGTTCCGCAGAGCCACCGGCGCAGTATGCGCAATTCCGGGGTCAGGCACGCAATTGCGGTCCCGGGCCTCGCCGTCAGTACGGTGGGAGGTTCTCGTACCAGGCGCCGAGCACCTTGAACGCCGCCCAGAACTGCTGCTTCGAGGCGGAGCTGTCGAGGCACTGGTCGATGTCGGGCGTGTGGAGGAGCTCGATCGTCGGCGTCCACTGCTGGATCTCGCCGGCCGGCGCCTCGCACGCAACCGAGAGTGGGAACCGGATCGAGTCGAGGAACGCGCGCGCCTCGTCGCCCATCGCCACCACCATGCGCGGCTGGGTGATGTGGATCTCGCGGGTGAGCCAGGTGCGGCACTGCTCGAGATCGGCGTCGGCGGGCTCCACCGCCGCCTTGACGCAGTCCGTCCCGTACAGCATGAGCGGGTCGATGCGCATCCGCTGGAGGCTCTTCAGGATCGCCTGGCCGGCGCGGCCGAAGAACGCGACCCCCTCCTGCGCCTCAGCGGCCAGCGGGGCGTACTTCAGAATCAGGATGTCGGCCAGCGGATGACCCGTGCCCAGCACGGGGGCGGCGCCGGGATGGGCCTCTCGCAGCCACTCGGCGATGTCGTGCCCGAGGGCGTTGATCTCGGCGATCGCCTTCGCCTGGTAGCGCTCGTAGATCTGATCCTCGGCCACGTTCACCCACCGCCGTATTCGGCGGTCGCGGCCCGATGCCTCTACCGACTCACGCTCTGAACCCACTTGAGCCCCTGAAGATACAGCAGGCTCTTCGGACGGCGGACGATCTGGTTCTGGCGCATCGCGAGCAGGAACTCCTCGGGCCCGTCGAACGCGGGGATCTGGTTCAGCGCCGTGCCGATCCCCTGCAGCACGTGCGCGTCGGAGCCGGCCGCCTGGATCAGGTTGTACTTGGCCGCGAACCGCATCGCGTCGTCGTTGAAGGCGTCGAACAGGAGCCGCGAGTTGTAGACCTCGAAGATGTCGATGCTGTCGAGGACGCGCAGGAGCGTGGCCGGGTCGGGGATCGTGTGCATCCGGTCGAACGGGTGCGGCATGTAGACGAGGCCGCCCTGGTCCTGGATCGCCGCGATCGTGTCGTCCATCGTCATCCCGCGCTCGATCCGCTCGCGCAGGAAGAGCCCGATCACCTCGCCTTGAGAGGTCTTCACCTCCTCGCCGACGATCACCGTGATGGGCTTTCCGAGTGCGGCTGCCTCGAGCGCGCCGGACACCTCGTTGTGGTCGGTAATCGCCACCGCGCCGAGGCCCTGCGCGATGCAGTGGTCGAGGAGCGCCTCGGGATCGGTCGCGCAGTCATGGGAGTGGTTGGTGTGCATGTGCAGGTCGGCCAGGATCGGTGCGCGGTCCTCGAGCGGCGCCCGCTGGTGCACCCGCCGGCGCTTGCCGAGGCCGGCGTAGACGTCCTCGAGCGTTCGGGCGACCGCTGCGAACCCGCGTTCCTCGGCGGCGGCGAGGCTGCGGCTCGCGAGGTCGTCGCGAAGCCCGCTGTCCTCGAGCAGGCGCGCCGCTGCCGCGGCGGCGAGCGCGGGCTGGTCGGCCGCGTACCCCAGGCCCGGATGCTGCGGCTCGAGCGACCCTGGGGGCAGAGCCGAGACAACCGCACAGCCGCATGCGCGCGCCTCCCATGCCAGTGCGGCGTCCCCGCCAAGCGCGGCGACGAACACGTCGGCATCGCGGAGCGCGGCGGAGCGCTCGGCGGTGTCCTTCGGGCTGCGCACGTGCACCCGGCCGCGGGCCGCCGTGGGGACGTACGGGCGCATGGGCCGGCGGGTGTGCCGGCTCCAGACCAGTCCGAGCTCGAGATCCGGGGCCGCCGCGACGAGCTTCACGAGGGCTCGCAGCGCCGGCCTGCCCTCGCTCGACCACTCGGCGGCGATTCGCGTGCCCGTCTTGGTACCGGGCTGGAACTGCTCGGAGATCCCGCCCGGCACGATCGTGTACTCGCCCGGGTAGATCTGGGCCGCCGCGGCCGCCGCCTGAGGGGACGTCGCCACGAGCGCGTCGATCCTGGCCCGGTAGCGGTCGCGCGTCCGGTCGCGGACCGGGTAGGTGACGGCCCGGGGGTCGGTCGAGTGGAACGTGGCGACGACAAGGCCCGGCGCATGCCGGATGGCGGCCGTCGCGAGCCCCGGGAGGAGCGGCTCGTGGACGTGGACGACGTCGAAGCCGCCCGTGGCCACTGCGAGCGCGACGTTGGCGCTGGCTGCGACCGGGAGGCCTGCGCCGCGCCGCCGGCCTCGCTGGCGCAGCGGCACCGCCGGCGTCATCGCCACCTGGAGCGGCTCGCCCTCGAGGGCGAGCAGCGCCTCATTGTCACCGTTCGCCAGTGCCCGAAGCCGGCGCCTGCCGCTGCGAAGCGCGCGGGTCGACGGGCTCGGCGCGAGCACCGTCACCCGGTGGCCGGACCTCGCGAGCGCCGTGGCGGCGCCGCGGACGTGCTCGGCCACCGGGTGCGCGCCGTCGAGTGCGTACGGCGAGACCAGGCAGAGCCGCAGTGGGCTCACGCCTTCGCCTTGTCCCTCTCCTTGGCGCCGGCCGGGGTCTTCGTATGGTCGGCGATGAACCGCTCGACCTCGTCGCGGCACTCGTCGTCGGCGTGCTGCACCGGCGGCGACTTCATGAAGTAGGCAGACGGCCACTCGAGCGCGCCGGCCATGCCGTCGTCGAGCGCGAGCTTCGCGCACCGCACCGCGTCGATCACGATCCCCGCCGAGTTGGGCGAGTCGATGACCTCGAGCTTGAGCTCGATGTTGAGCGGCACGTCGCCGAACGAGCGGCCCTCCATGCGGATGTAGGCCCACTTGCGGTCGTCGAGCCACTCGACGTAGTCGGACGGGCCGATGTGGACGTTGCGGGCGCCGATGTCGTAGTCGAGCTGCGACGTGACGGCGTTGGTCTTGGAGATCTTCTTGGACTCCAGCCGCTCGCGCTCGAGCATGTTCATGAAGTCGGTGTTGCCGCCGACGTTCAGCTGGTGGGTGCGCTCGAGCTTGACGCCGCGCTCACGGAAGAGGCGCGTCAGCACGCGGTGCACGATCGTCGCGCCGACCTGCGACTTGATGTCGTCGCCGATGATGGGGAGGCCCTTCTCCTCGAAGCGCCGCCGCCAGTACGGCTCGCGGGCGATGAACACCGGGATGCAGTTGACGAATGCGCAGCCCGCCGAGAGCACCTGCTCGACGTACCACTTGGTCGCCTCCTCCGAGCCCACGGGGAGGTAGCTGACCACGACGTCGGTGCCGGTCTCCTGCAGGATGCGGACGACGTCGGCGGTCTCGCCGGGCGCCTTCTCGATCACCTTGCTCAGGTACTTGCCGATGCCGTCATGGGTCATGCCGCGATGGACCGTCACGTTGAGCTTCGGCACCTCGGCGAACTTCACGGTGTTGTTCTGGCCCCGGAAGATCGCCTCTCCCAGGTCGCGGCCGACCTTGTCGGCGTCGACGTCGAACGCGGCCGAGAACTCGATGTCCGAGATGTGGTAGCCGCCGAGGTCGACGTGCATGAGGCCCGGCACGAACTCGCCGGCCTTGGCGTCGTGGTAGTGGTGGACGCCCTGGACGAGGGCTGAGGCGCAGTTGCCGACGCCGACGATGGCGACGCGCACCTTTCCACTTGGCTTCTTGTGTCCGTTGGTCGAGGCCTGATCAGCCATGCCTATCCCTCCGAGAGAAGTTGTCGTCTGACGTACACGATGCGCTGGATGACGGTGAATGCCGTCAGCACCGCCAGGACGTACATTCCGTACGGCAGCGACCCGTGCCCGGCGAAGGGCAGCACCGCCGCCACGAGCACGACTCGCTCGGCCCGTGCCATGAGCCCCGCCTCGCCCCGCACTCCGAGCGACTCCGCCTTGGCGCGGGTGTAGCTCACGAGGAACGAGCCGACGAGCGCCACGAAGACGCACCCCAGCGCGACCTGGTGGCCCTGGTCCGAGAGCACGATCGCGATCGCCCCCAGGATCAGCCCCTCCGACAGGCGGTCGGTGGTCGAGTCGAGGAACCCGCCGAACGGGGTCAGCTTTCCGTGCGTGCGGGCCAGCGCGCCGTCGAGGATGTCGAGGATCGAGCCCGCGACGAAGACCACCGTGGCCCACACGAAGTGGCGCTCGACCACGAGCACGGCCGCCGCGCAGTTCATCACGAGGCCGGCGACGGTGATCTGGTTGGGCGTGAACGGGAGCGAGCCAAGGCGGCCCATGAAGGCCATACCGAGGTCGCGGCCGCCCTGCGTGTACCCGGTCTTCAGCCGGGCAAGCGGGGTGCTCATCCCCCTCACTATACCACGGGCGCTATCTCGCGTCGGCCAGGCGCGGCCCGGGCTCGAGCCGCATGCGGATCCGCGCCGAGCGCGGCAGCGTCGGGCGGTAGCGCTCGATCAGCCACGCGGTCGACAGCGCAACCGCCGCGAGCACGCCCCCGAGGATCGCGTCGAGCCAGAAGTGGTTGGCCGTCGCGATGATCGAGAAGACGATCAGGCAGGGGTAGAAGAGCCAGGTGAAGCGCAGCGGCCGGCGCCGCACGAGGAAGAAGCACGAGAGCCCGATGATGAGCGAGTAGCAGGTGTGGATCGACGGCACGGCCGCGAACGGGTTGGCGAGCGCGGCGATCGGCCCGGAGTAGTTCGAGACCGACGCGTAGCGGTCGAGCGTGTCGGTGAAGCCGAGGTCGGTCAGCATCCGCGGCGGGGCCGTGGGGAAGAGGGTGAACCCCGCGAGTGCGATCGCGTCGGCGACGAACACCGCGTTTCGGATGAAGTAGTAGTGCCGGTTTCGGCGCAGGTAGAGCCAGAACATGAAGACCGTCGTCACGACGAAGTGGGCGTGGAAGTAGGTGAAGTCGGCGATGTCGAGCGCCCAGTGGCGCTGGATGGCCCACTGCTGGATCTGGAGCTCGTTGAAGATCCCCAGCGACTGCTCCCACGACACGACGCTCCGCGCGTGGCTGAAGGCCGTCGCAACGCTGCCCTCGGACAGGCCCCGCGTCAGCTCGTAGAGCACGTCGACGACCGTGAACAGCGCCAGCTGCAGGAAGAAGTCGGGCCACCCCTTGGGTAGCCATCGGGGCGCGCTCCAGAGGGAGCGGCGGGTGGCCGGCGCAGCGTCCATGACCACTCACATGGTAGCGAAAACGCCGGTCGAGAACCGGCTCCTCCGGGGCGTCAGCCCCCGATGTGCGACATCTCGACCTTGGGCCGGTGGGATGTCTCGGCCGTCCGGAGCTCGGAATAGCGGTCGGCGCGCTTGCCCCAGATGCGGCGCAGGAAGGCCTCCAGCTCCCCGTCGCTCTCGCCGCTTCGGAGGCGGCGGCGCAGGTCGTGGCCGGCCGCCGCGAAGAGGCAGGTGTAGAGGCGGCCCTCGGCCGAGAGCCGGGCGCGGGAGCAGTCGTGGCAGAAGGGCTGGGTGACCGACGCGATCACGCCGATCTCGCCGGCCCCGTCGCGGTAGCGGTAGCGGTTGGCGACCTCGCCCGGATAGGCGGGCGCGACGGGGTCGATCGGCCACTCGGCGTCGATCCCCTCGATGAGCTCGGCCGCCGGCACGACGTCGTCCATCTGCCAGCCGTTCGTCGTCCCGACGTCCATGTACTCGATCAGCCGCAGCACGTGCCCGCTCCCGCGGAAGTGGCCGGCCATGTCGAGCACGGAGCCGTCGTTCAGGCCGCGCTTCACGACCATGTTCACCTTGACGGGGAGGCCGGCGGCGGCCGCGGCGTCGATCCCCTCGAGCACCCGCTCAACCGGGAAGTCGACGTCGTTCACGGCGCCGAAGACCTCGTTCTCGAGCGAGTCGAGGCTCACCGTCACCCGGCCCAGGCCGGCGTCGGCGAGCGCCCGCGCCTTGCGCGCGAGGAGCGAGCCGTTGGTCGTCATGGCGACGTCGTCGATGCCGTCGATCGAGGCGAGCATCGCCACGAGCCGCTCGATGTCGCGCCGCAGGAGCGGCTCGCCGCCCGTCAGGCGGAGCTTCTGCACACCGAGCCCGGCGGCGATCCCGGCGACCCGGGCGACCTCCTCGAACGTCAGGAGCTCGGAGCGGCGCAGGAACTCGAAGTCGCGCCCGAACACCTCCTTCGGCATGCAGTAGACGCAGCGGAAGTCGCACCGGTCGGTGACCGAGATGCGCAGGTCGCGAAGCGGCCGGGCCCGCGTGTCGACGAGAGGCTCCACACCCGAAGCGTACCCATCGGGTCGACTCCGGTCACCTCCTGCGGCGACTGGTAGATTGCGCGCCGATGCCGGAAGCGGTCGGACCCGTCGCCGCAGGTGGCGTGGACATCGGCCTCGCGGTTGCCGGCATGTGGCTCGTGGGCTCGGCCGCCGTCCCCGGTTCGCCCGCCGCCGAGCGGCTCGCCGCCGGCCTGCTCCTGGTCGTGGGCGCCGCGTGGCTCATCATGGCGCAGCCGATCGTCGGCGCATCGCTCGTCGGACACGCCTTAGCGCTCAGGCTCCTCGTCGCCGCGGCGGTGCTCGGCGCGGTGGCCGCCCGCCGGCCGCGGCTCCGGGCCGGGAGCGTGCGGCCGGTGACGCTCGCAGCGTCGGCGGTCGTCGCGATCGCCGTCGCCTACCCGGCGTGGCGGACGCCGACCGACCTGCTCCCGGGGAGCGACATCCAGTGGCATGAGGGCTGGATCCACCAGGTCGCCGGCGGAGCGACCGCGCCGACGGGCCTCTACGCCGATGTCCCGAACGCCTATCCATGGCTCCTGCACGCGCTCGGCGCGGCCGTCATGCAGGGATTCGGAGCCGGGATGGCGACGACGCTGCTCGTGCTCGAGGCGATCATGCTGCTCGGCCTCGGGTTGGGGACATGGCTCCTCGCGCGCGAGCTCCGGCTTTCGGAGGCGGCCGCGTCGTGGGCGGTCGTGCTCGCGCTCGGCGGGGGCGGCCTCGGCTGGCTCTGGTCACACGGGCCGGCGGTGGTCCTGACGGTCGGCGCCGGCTCGTCGCGAGGCGTCCCGGCGGGCCTGGCTCCGTTTCGGGCCGGGGCCGACCGGTACGGCGGCGACCTGCTTCTCTCGCCCGCGCCGACGCCGGCGCTCGGAAACGTGCCGCCCGCGGAGCCGCGCGACTTCGGGCTCGCGCTCATGCCGCTCGCGCTGTGGCTCTTCCTGCGCGCCGTCAGGCGGCGCTCGCCGGCGACGGGGCTGGCCGCGGGAGCGGTGCTCGGGTTCGTGCTGCTGCTCTCGCCGATCGCCGCCGCCGTCGCCGCGGGCTGCGCGCTCGTGCTCTCGATCCGGGCGTCCGTGCGGGTGGTCGCGGCCGGGGTGGTGGGCGCGGGCATCGTGGCCGGCATGTGGCTGCTGCCGCTCGCGTGGCACTCCCATGAGCTGGGCGGGTTCGTCAACACGACCCGTGCCGAGCCGAAGAGCATCGGCGTGTCCGCGGCCCTGGTGACGCTCGCCATGGTGGTCGTCCTGGCCGCCCTCGGAGCAGCTTCGCGGGCGATCCGGCAGGGGGAGGTCGACCGGCGTACGATCGGGGTGCTCGTGGCGGTGCCGGTCGTGATCTACGCCGCGTCGTCGCTCCTTTCGGGCGGCGGCGCGATCCCGGCCGTCTCGCGAAGCGTGCGCTACCTCCCGCCGGTGGGGCTCATGCTGGTCTTCCCGGCGGCGCTCGGTGCGGTCGTGGCCGTTCGCGCTGCGGGACGGGCGGCGCCGTACGCGGCGGTCCTGCTCGGGGCGCTCTGCATCGCCTCGCCCGTTGCGGCGGCGGTGGGCATGAGCCGCGCCGTCGCCTGGACCGAGGGTCATCCCGTCGTCGCGTGCGACCCGTCGCCGCCGCTCGGCGCGGGCGACACGGTCGCCGTCGTCCCGGTCCGCGGCCAGGGGCGGAATGCCGCCGAGGCCGTCGGACTCTCGCTCTTCGCCGCCACCGGCTCCTACCAGTTCTACGTCCCGCGGCCCCGCATCCGGTACCGGGACATCTTCGAGCACATCCAGCCACAGCGCGACCGAAAGCTCCAGGCGGTCGCGCTCGGGAAGGGCGCCGCGCCGTCCGGCGACGTGACGGCCGTCATGGCGCCGGCGGGCGCTGCGGTTGCCACGAACGGCCTCGTGCGCGCCGCGAGCTGCCACGTCCACGCGTATGCGCTCGGCCGGTTCTACGACGCCGACTACACGCTCTACCGAGTCGTGCCGTGAGCGGCGCCCCGTCCGCGCAGATCGCGGAGATCATCTCCCGCCTCGAAGCCGAGTACGGCCCGCCGCGGCGTCACCGGCGGCTTGCCCCGCTCGACGAGCTCGTGCTCACGATCCTGAGCCAGAACACGAGCGACCTGAACAGCGAGCGGGCCTACGCCCGCATGCGGGAGCGGTTCCCGACCTGGCGGAGCGTGCGCGACGCGCCGGAGGCCGACCTCGTCGACGCCCTGCGGCCGGGTGGGCTCGCGGCGCAGAAGGCGCCCCGCATCCAGGCCGTGCTCCGAGCCCTTGACGGGCTCGACCTGGAGTGGCTCGCGACGGTGCCGCCGGCCGAGGCGATGGGCTGGCTCGTCGCGCTCCCCGGCGTCGGGCCCAAGACGGCCAGCTGCGTCCTGCTCTTCAGCCTCGGCGTCCCGGTGATGCCCGTCGACACGCACATCCACCGCATCGCCGGCCGGGTCGGGCTGATCCCGGCCGGCACGAGCGCCGACGCCGCCCACACGATCCTGACCGAGATGGTCCCGCCGGCCAAGATGCTCGAGGCGCACCTGCTTTTGATCACGCACGGCCGGACGACCTGCACGGCCAGGCGGCCGCGGTGTGAGGAGTGCGTGCTCCTCGACCTGTGCGACTACGGGCGCGCGCTCAGAACGTGAAGTCCGGCGGCGGCGGCGTGCACAGCTGCCTCGTCGTCTGGCGAAGCCGGTTCTGCACCGGCAGAGCGAACGGCCTGCCTGCGATGTTTCGAAGCTCGAACGGGTCGAGCCGTTCGTCGTAGAGCTCCTCGAGCCGGGTCGCGTAGCGGACGAACAGGTACCGGCCGGTGCGCACGCCGCAGTAGGAGGGACCGCGCCCGGTGGGCGTGTTCGGCCGGAACGCGTGCTCGATCAGGAGCGTTCGCGACCACTGCTTGGACGGGTCGCGGAGAATGCGTGCGAAGCTCACCCCGTCCACCGACTGCGGCGCCTGGGCGCCGGCGAGCGCGGCAAGCGTTGGTGCGATGTCGACGTTCCCCACCAGCCGCGACTCGGTCCTCGGTGGGGTATCGAGGCGGTCGTACCGGATGATCAGCGGCATCCGGCTCGCCTCGTTGTAGGGGTTGCTCTTCGCCGCCGCCGGCCAGCGGTGGGCGCCCCACATCACGCCGTTGTCTGACATGAAGACGATGATCGTGTTGTGGAGGCGGCCGGTGTCGCGCAGCGCGGCGACGATTCGCGCCACCATGACGTCGACCGACTGGAGCGTGCGTATCTGGAGCTTGCGGAAGTGGTGCACGGCCTTCTGCTCGGCCCGCGTGAACGGCGGCCGCTGCTCGTACGGCGGCTTGTCCGACAGGTCAGGCTCGTCGAAGTTGGGGCTCGGCCAGCCGTGACAGCTCCGGCACACCGGCATGCGCGCATAGCGCGGCTGGGGGCTCGGGCGGCCGTGGGGCGCGAACGGGGCGTAGTAGGCGAAGAGCGGAACGCCGCGCGGCGTCGCGCGGATGAACTGGGAGGTCTTGGACCCCAGGAAGGTCGGCATGTAGGTCGTCGGCGAGAACTCCTTCTTGACCCCCTGCACGTATCCCACCCCGCCCCAGTAGCGCGTCGACGTGGTGAATTCATCCCAGCCCGGTGGGACGAATTCGCCCCGGTAGCCGTTCAGGTACTTCCCGAAGAGGGCTGTCCGGTAGCCCGCGCGGTGCAGCCAGACCGCCAGCGTCTCCTGGTCGTCGCCGCGGTTTCGAAAGGTGGCCGCGCCTCCGGACGGCGGGGCGTTCGCATAGACCGACGTCGAGTGCGCGTAGCGTCCCGTGAGGAGCGTCGCGCGGGCGGGGCAGCAGAGTGAGACCGAGTCGTAGAACGACGTGAACTTCACGCCGTGGCCGGCCAGGAGGGCCCGCGTCCGCGGCATCGCCCAGAGCGTGTGGTCGGGCTGGTCGTCGGTGAGGATGAGCACGATGCTCGGGCGCCCGGCGACGCTCGGTGCCCGCTTGTGTGCGCCCACGTCCGTCGTCGTCGAGCCGAACAGGAGGAGGCCGGCCACGACGGCAGCGCCGACGGCCCTTGCGATCGGATCCATGCGACGAACGCTGCCCGTGATCCCCTCCCCCGAGGCACCGGCCCTGTGTGCCGACGTCCTGACTCTAGTCGCGTCACGGCCCCGCCGTCCGGGTTGCAGTGGTAGAACGGCCCGATGCCGGTGGCCCCCAAGCGCCCGCGCGGCCGGGTGACGACGGCGTGAGCCTCGCGAGCCTCCTCGTCGTCATCGTCGTCGTCCTCGTCCCCGGCGCTGGAGCGACGCTCGCCGCCTTCCGTCCGGGCTTGCTCGGCATCGAGGCGGCCATCGCCCTCACCTTCGGGCTCGGCTACGCCGTTTCGGCGCTCACGGCCACTGCCCTCGCGGTGACGGGCACCATCGGCCGGACGTCCTTCATCGTCGCGCTCACGCTGGTCACGGCCGCCCTGTGGGCGGCGGCCCTCCGCCGGCACTCGCCGCGGGCGGTGCTGCGCGCGCTCGCGACCGACGCGCGCTGCAGCCGGTGGATCCTCGCGCCCGGCCTCGTGGGGCTCACGGCGTTTGCGATCGAGAAGCTCCGCGTGCAGCCGCTCACGATCCTGAGCTCGAGCCAGGCCGCGTGGCGCTACTGGGCGGACGGGCTCGAGATCCTCCGCGCGGGCGGCGTGCCGTCGACGACGCTCCAGTGGGGGATCCACATCCCGACGACCGTGAGCAAGGTCGTCCTGAACTCGTTCGAGGCCGGGATCGCCTCGGTCGCGCCCAACGGCGCGCTGCGCACGATGGCGGCGCTCGTCTGGCTCGGCAGCGTCGGCCTGTTCGCGGCCCTGCTCGCGCTCGCCCGCGCGCTCGGCCTGCGGGTCCTCGCCGTCGTCGTGCCGGCGGTCCTGCTCGCGGCGCCCTCCTCGGGGCCGATCAACCCCGAGTTCGCGCAGGACGCCAACAGCTACCGGGTCGAGACCATCGGCCGCATGGTGGCGGTCTGCGCCGTGGTGGTCGCGATCGCGGTGGTGCGCGGGCGCGCCGGCCGGCGGGAGGCCGTGGTCGCCGGGCTCCTCTTCGGTGCCGCCGCCGGGACCCATCTCATCCCTGTCGTCGTCATCGGGATGTTCGCCGTCTGGTACGCCGCGGGGAGCATCGTCCTCGGCCGCCGGCGCCGCCCGAGGCTGCGCCGGATCGCCGGGGCCGCCGGCATCACGGCGCTCGTGACCGTGGCCGTCTGGCTCGCGGTGCTCGCTGCGTCGGGGGGCGACCTGGGCTTCCAGCGGGCCCGCGAGGGCGGGGGGTATCCGGGCTTCCCGGCGACGCTCGATCCGACGAAGACGTTCGAGGTGATCAAGCCCTCGCATCCCCGCGGGCGGCGCTCGGGATGGGCGATCCGGCCGATGCGGATCGGCGAGACGGCGGTCGCGAGCGTCTTCGACGACGTCCAGGTGACGACCCCGAGGCGCGACTACGTGGCGATCGTCCTGCTCGCGGTCACATCGGGGCTCGTCCTCTGGAGGCGGCGCCGGGCGCTGGGGCCCGTCACGCTGGCGTCATGGGCGACGGCGCTCTCGCTGGCCGTCGCCGGCCTCTACTTCAGCCACCGCTACCGCACGTTTGTGCCGGCCACGTTCGGCCCCCGCCGGCTCTTCGAGTACGGCGTGCTCTTCGCGGTCCTCGCGGCTGCGGCGGTCGCGAGCACCGTGCTCCGGGACGCCGTCGCCCGGTCCGCGCGCCGGCGCCGGCACGGCCTGCGCCGGGCGGGCGCGGTCTGCACCGCGGTCCTCGCCGTGGCCATCGCCGCCTCGGCGCCGCCGCGCGCCGCGACGGCCCTCGAGCGAAACGGCCTCGCCGTGATGACGACGCTGTCGCGCACGGTGCCGTGCAACGCCCGCATCCTCGTGAACGTGCGCACCGCCGGCAGCTTCGAGGTGCTTGCCCGCAGGACGAGCGTCGACGAGGGGATGGCCCCCTATCTGCGCCCATCCGTCCTGCGGCGCGTGCTCCCGATCGTGCTCGGCGCCAAGGCCTTCTTCCACGACCCGGCGGCGAACCGGGCGTTCATCGAGAACCAGCACGTGGACGCCGTCCTCGTCGTCGCCGGCCCCAAGGTGGGCGGCCGTCCGCTCTTGAAGCGCGGCCGGCGCGGGGTGCTGAAGCAGGTCCCCTGGCTGCGCCCGCTGGTCGAGACGCCCAGCTTCACGATCTACGCCACGCCGTCCCTTGCTCCCGGTTCCAAAAGTTGCTATAAATCGACTTAGATTTTCTACGTTGTAACCACGCAAGGAGCGGCTTCCACATGGCAAAAGTGATCGGCATCGACCTCGGGACGACCAATTCGTGCATGGCGGTGATGGAGGGCGGCGAGCCAACCGTCATCCCCAATGCCGAGGGCGGGCGCACGACGCCGTCCGTCGTGGCCTTCACCAAGGACGGCCAGCGACTGGTCGGCACGCCCGCCAAGCGGCAGGCCGTGACGAACCCCAAGAACACCGTCTTCTCCATCAAGCGCTTCATGGGCCGCAAGGCCGCCGAGGTGTCCGAGGAGCAGAAGATCGTCCCGTACGAGGTCGCCGACGGCCCCAACGGGGACGCCCGCGTCAAGGCCGGCGACAAGATGTTCCCGCCGCCCGAGATCTCGGCGATGATCCTCCAGAAGCTCAAGACCGACGCCGAGGCGTACCTGGGCGAGCCGGTCAACGAGGCCGTCATCACGGTCCCGGCGTACTTCAACGACGCCCAGCGCAACGCCACCAAGGACGCCGGCAAGATCGCCGGCCTCGAGGTGCTGCGGATCATCAACGAGCCGACCGCCGCGTCGCTGGCCTACGGCCTCGACAAGGAGGGCGACCAGACCATCCTCGTCTTCGACCTCGGCGGCGGCACGTTCGACGTGTCGGTGCTCGAGCTCGGCGAGGGCGTGTTCGAGGTCAAGGCCACCTCCGGCGACAACCACCTCGGGGGCGACAACTTCGACAAGGCCGTCGTCGACTGGCTGATCGCCGAGTTCAAGCGCGACCAGGGCATCGACCTCGGGAACGACCCGATGGCGCTCCAGCGCCTGTACGAGGCGGCGGAGAAGGCCAAGATCGAGCTCTCGACGACGCAGTCCACCAACATCAACCTCCCGTTCATCACGGCCGATGCCGAGGGGCCCAAGCACCTCGACACGACCCTCTCGCGGGCGAAGCTCACCGAGCTCACCCACGACCTGATCGAGCGGACCGTCGCGCCGACCAAGCAGGCGCTGTCCGACGCGGGCCTCGAGCCCGGCCGGATCGACCAGGTGATCCTGGTCGGCGGCATGACGCGCATGCCGGCGGTGCAGGAGAAGGTGAAGAGCCTGATCGGGCGCGACCCGCACCGCGGCGTCAATCCCGACGAGGTCGTCGCCATCGGCGCCGCCATCCAGGCCGGCGTGCTCAAGGGCGAGGTGAAGGACGTCCTCCTCCTCGACGTGACCCCGCTGTCGCTCGGCATCGAGACCAAGGGCGGCGTCTTCACGAAGCTCATCGAGCGCAACACGACGATCCCGACGCGGAAGTCCGAGATCTTCTCGACCGCCGAGGACGGCCAGCCGTCAGTCGAGATCCATGTCCTCCAGGGCGAGCGCGAGATGGCCGCCTACAACAAGACGCTCGGCAAGTTCCAGCTCGTCGGCATCGCGCCGTCGCCGCGCGGCGTCCCGCAGATCGAGGTCACGTTCGACATCGACGCGAACGGGATCATGCACGTGTCCGCCAAGGACATGGGCACCGGCAACGAGCAGAAGATCCAGATCCAGGGCGGGTCGGGCCTTTCCGACTCCGAGGTCGACCAGATGGTGCACGACGCCGAGTCGCACGCCGAGGACGACCGCAAGGCCCGGGAGTTGGCCGAGGCGCGAAACGCCGCCGAGCAGGTGGCGTACTCGACCGAGAAGTCCCTCGCCGAGCACGACGCCAAGCTCGACGACGAGACCAAGACCGACATCCGCTCCAAGATCGACGCGGTGAAGCAGGTGATCGACAGCGACGATGTCAGCGAGATCCGGTCGCGCCTCGAGGCGCTGCGCGAGGCCTCGTTCAAGCTGGGCGAGCTGGTCTACCAGCAGGCCCAGCAGACCGCAACGTCCGGCAACGGCGCCGACGGCAGCGCGGCCGACCCGGCCGACGCGGGCGACGAGGAGATCGTGGACGCCGAGGTCGTCGACGAGACCACAGACCGCTCGTGACCCACAACCGCGATTCGTGGCGCGACCCCGCCGTTGCGCCGGAGGGTGCAACGGCGGGCGACCACCAAGCGGGGTCTGACGCCTCCGTTGCACGCGAGCGTGCAACGGAGGGCTCTGACCCCAGTGGTGGCGCACAGCCCCAGACCGAACCGGACATCGATACCGACCTGGCCGACGCAGAGAGGAGGGCGGCCGAGTACCTGAACGACCTCCGCCGCCTCGCCGCCGACTTCGACAACTACCGGAAGCGCGTCGCGCGGGAGTCCGAGATGCAGGCCTCGCGGGCGACCGAATCGCTCGTCGGCGAGCTCCTGCCCGTGCTCGACAACCTCGAGCGGGCGCTCGACGCCTCCGAGCATCACGAGGAGGCGAAGGTCGCCGAGGGCGTCCAGCACGTGAAGCAGCAGCTCGCCGGGCTGCTCGCCCGCAGAGGGCTCGAGGAGATCCCGTGCGAGCCGGGCGACGAGTTCGACCCGCACGTCCACGAGGCGCTCTCCCACCAGCCCTCCGACCAGCCGGAGGGGGCCGTGGCCGCCGTCTGGCAGCGCGGATACCGCCTGGGCGACCGCGTCGTGCGGGCGGCCCGCGTCGTCGTCTCGAGCGGCCCGCCCGCCACCGAGGACGACTAGTGGCGACGCACTACGAGACGCTGGGCGTGCCGAAGGGCGCGAGCGCCGACGAGATCAAGAAGGCGTATCGCAAGCTCGCGCGCCAGTGCCACCCCGACCGCAACCCCGGCGACTCCGCCGCGGAGGAGCGCTTCAAGCAGATCGGCGAGGCGTACGAGGTGCTGTCGGACCCCGAGAGGCGAAAGCAGTACGACACGTTCGGCCAGACCTTCCGCCCCGGCCAGGGCCCGGCGGGCGGCGGCTTCCAGGGCTTCGACTTCTCGGGGGCGGGCCCGGGCGCCGCCGGCTTCGACCTGGGCGACCTGTTCGGGGGCCTGTTCAACCGCGGCGGCGGCCGGACGGGCGGGCGCGAGGCCCAGCGCGGCGCCGACGTCGAGGTGCAGGTGCAGATCGCGTTCCCCGACTCCCTCCGCGGCGCGACGGTGAAGGTGCCGGTGGAGAAGGCCAATGCCTGCACGACGTGCCGCGGCTCCGGCGCCGCGCCGGGCACGTCTCCGACGATCTGCCCCGTCTGCAAGGGGCGCGGCGTCACGTCCGAGAGCCAGGGGTTCTTCGCGCTCAGCCAGCCGTGCGGGCGCTGCGGCGGCGCGGGAACCGTGATCGAGAGCCCGTGCCCGACCTGCCACGGCTCCGGCCGGCTGCGGTCGACGAAGACCTACCAGGTGCGGATCCCCGCGGGCGTCCGCGACGGCACTCGCATCAAGGTGCGCGGCAAGGGCGAGGCCGGACCGCGCGGCGGCGAGCCGGGAGACCTCTACGTCGTCACCCGCGTGGCGCCGAGCCCGCTCTTCGCCCGCCGCGGCGACGACCTCCTGCTCGAGGTGCCGGTGACCTTCTCGGAGGCCGCGCTCGGCGGCCAGGTCGAGCTCCCGACGCCCGACGGCGGCACGGTGCGCGTCAAGGTACCCGCCGGCTCGACCGACGGGAAGACGCTCAGGGTGAAGGGCCGCGGCGCGCCGAAGCTGAACGGCGGCGGCACGGGCGACCTGCTCGCCCGGGTGCGCATCGCCGTCCCCGCCAAGCTCTCGAAGCAGGAGCGCGAGGCCCTCGAGAAGCTCGGTGAGATCGAGCGCTCCGACCACGGCGATCCGCGTGAGAAGCTCTTCGAGGAGCGCGCCGGATGACCGGCCTGGCCCCCGACTCCCGCCCGCGGTACTCGATCTCGGTCGCGGCCGAGCTGACCGGCCTCCACCAGCAGACCCTGCGCGTCTACGAGGCGCGCGGGCTGGTGCTGCCGCGCAGGACACCCGGCGGAACGCGGCGCTACTCCGAGGCGGACCTTGCCAGGCTTCGCAAGATCTGCGTCCTCACCGGCGAGCTCGGCCTGAATCTCGCCGGCGCGACCCGGGTGCTCGAGCTCGAGGACACGGTGGCGCGGCTGGACTCCCAGGTTGCCGAGCTGCAGAGGCAGCTCGCCGCGGCCGCCCGTCACATGCGAGCGGAGGTCGCCCGGGTGCACCGCACCTACCGCCGCGAGCTCGTCCGATATCAACCCCCCAAACCCCCATCGATATGGACTTCACAAAACTCACAGTAAAAGCACAGGAGGCCTTCGCCTCCGCTCAGGGCGACGCGGTCAGCCGCGGCAACCCGGAGCTCACTCCCGACCATCTGCTGCTCGCGCTCCTCACGCAGGAGGCCAGCGTGGCCGCGCGCATCCTCGAGAAGGCCGGCCTGCATCCGGCGGCGATCCGCGACGCCGTCGAGGCCAGGCTGGCCGGCCTGCCCCGCATGGAGGGCGCGAACGTCCAGCCGGCGGCGAGCCGCGCGGCCCGCCAGGCCCTCGAGGAGGCGTTCACCGAGGCCGAGGCGCTGAAGGACGAGTACGTCGCCGTCGAGCATCTGCTGCTCGCGCTGGCCGCCGGCGCCGATCTCGACCGGGCCGCGATCCTGAAGGCGGTCGCCGAGGTGCGCGGCGGGCAGCGCGTGACCTCGCCCGACGCCGAGGGCACCTACGAGGCGCTCGCCAAGTTCGGGCGCGACCTGACCGACGCCGCCGAGCGGGGCAAGCTCGACCCGGTCATCGGGCGCGACCAGGAGGTGCGCCGCGTCATCCAGGTGCTCTCGCGGCGCACCAAGAACAACCCCGTGCTGATCGGCGAGCCGGGCGTCGGGAAGACCGCGATCGTCGAGGGCCTCGCCCAGCGGATCACCTCCGGTGACGTCCCGGCGGGCCTCGCGGGCAAGCGCGTCTGGGCGCTCGACGTTGGCTCGCTCGTCGCCGGAACGAAGTACCGGGGCGAGTTCGAGGAGCGGCTGAAGGCCGTCCTCGCCGAGATCCGGGCCTCGGACGGCCAGATCATCGTCTTCATCGACGAGCTCCACACGATCGTCGGCGCCGGCAAGGCCGAGGGCGCCGTCGACGCCGCCAACCTGCTGAAGCCGATGCTGGCGCGCGGCGAGCTGCGCGCCGTCGGCGCCACCACGCTCGACGAGTACCGCACGTACATCGAGAAGGACGCGGCGCTCGAGCGCCGCTTCCAGCCGGTGCTCGTGGGCGAGCCGAGCGTGCCCGACACGATCGCGATCCTGCGGGGCCTCAAGGAGCGCTACGAGGTGCATCACGGCGTGCGCGTGTCCGACGACGCGATCGTCGCGGCGGCGGTGCTCTCCGACCGCTACATCGCCGACCGCTTCCTGCCCGACAAGGCGATCGACCTGATTGACGAGGCCGCGTCGCGGCTCAAGATCGAGATCGACTCGATGCCCGTCGAGATCGATGAGGTGCAGCGCCGCATCATCCAGCTCGAGATCGAGCAGGCGGCGCTCGAGAAGGAGACGGCCCAGACCGCGGTCGACCGCCGTGAGGCCATCGCCCAGGAGCTCGCCAACCTCCAGGAGCAGCTCGACGGGATGAAGGCCGAGTGGGAGGCCGAGAAGGACGCGATCCAGCGCGTCCAGAGCCTGAAGGCGACGATCGAGGAGACCCGGGCGGAGGCCGAGCGCGCGCAGCGCGACCAGGACCTCCAGCGCGCGGCCGAGCTCACCTACGGCGAGCTGCCCAAGCTCGAGGCCGAGCTCGACGCCGCGATGGAGCGGCTTTCCGAGCTCCAGGCCGGCTCGCCGATGCTGAAGGAGGAGGTCGGCTCGGAAGACGTCGCCGAGGTGGTGGCGAGCTGGACCGGCATCCCGGTCTCGCGGCTGCTCGAGGGCGAGATGGAGAAGCTCGTCCAGATGGAGTCCCGCCTCCACGAGCGGGTGATCGGCCAGGACGAGGCCGTCGCGGCCGTGTCCAACGCGATCCGGCGGTCGCGCGCCGGGCTGGGGGATCCCGACCGGCCGATCGGCTCGTTCATCTTCCTCGGGCCGACGGGCGTCGGGAAGACCGAGCTCGCGAAGGCGCTCGCAGAGTTCCTGTTCGACACCGAGAAGGCGATGGTGCGCATCGACATGTCGGAGTACATGGAGAAGCACACCGTCTCGCGGCTGATCGGCGCCCCTCCGGGGTACGTCGGCTACGACGAGGGCGGCCAGCTCACCGAGGCCGTCCGGCGCAGGCCGTACTCGGTGCTGCTCCTCGACGAGATCGAGAAGGCGCACACCGACGTGTTCAACGTGCTCCTCCAGCTGCTCGACGACGGTCGCCTGACCGACGGGCAGGGACGCACGGTCGACTTCCGAAACACGATCGTGATCATGACGTCGAACGCAACCGACCTCGAGGCCACGTTCCGGCCGGAGTTCCTGAACCGGATCGACGAGATCGTCCACTTCCAGCGGCTCGACCGCGACCAGCTCGGCGAGATCGTCCGCCTCCAGGTCGAGGGCCTGCGGCGCCGCCTGGCCGAGCGCGGGATCGCGCTCGAGCTGAGCGACGCGGCGACCGAGCTCCTCATCGAGCACGGATACGACCCGGCCTACGGCGCGCGGCCGCTCAAGCGCACCATCCAGCGCGAGCTCGAGAACCCGCTCGCGATGAAGGTGCTCTCCGGCGAGCTCGGCGACGGCGCGGTGGTGCGCGCCGACGCCCTGGACGGCGAGCTTGTCCTCGAGGCGGGGGAGCCTGCGCCGGTGGCGTCGTGACCGACGGGGCGGAGGACACGGCGGCCGGCGCGATCCAGGCCCGGGCGCCGATCCAGGATCTGTTCGCGTCGGCCGTGCACCGGTTCGGCGCCGTCTGGGCCGATCTGATCGTCGTCACGGTCGTGGCGCTCGTGATCGCCACCGTCCCGGTGGTCGCCGTTCACGAGGGAGGCGCACGGGTGAGCGAGACCGCCCTGATCGGGCGGTTCGCGTACGGGATCGCCTACTTCTCAGTGGTCGGGTTCGTGATGCTGCGCGGACTGCCGGCGCCGGCGCCCCGCAGGCGGGTGGCGTGGACCTATGCGACCGCCGGCATCACCGGGATCATGGCGTCGGTGGTCCTCCAGCTCATCGGGTTTCTCGCCATCGTTCCGCTGCCGCTCCTGATGTTCGCCGTGCCGTCGATCGCGGCGGGCGATGTCCAGCCGGGCGGCGCCATCGCGCACTCGGCCGCGCTGGCCGTTCGCAACTTCAGCCGCACGTGGTTCGTGTGGCTGATCACCATCCTCTTCTCGGCTCCGATCGGCGTCGCGATGTTCCTCGTCGCCTACGCCTTCGCGTCGACCTCGACGTCGATCCTCATCGGCGGCGCGCTCGCCGCCCCAATCGTCTGGCCCTTCTCGGCGCTCTTCACCCGGGCGCTCTACGGCGACCTCACGGGTCGCGCCGTCGTCGCGCCCCAAGACCGGACGATGTAGCTCCTAGACCCTGGCGGTGGTCGTCCGCTCGACGCCGGGATTCCAGACCGCGTGCATCGGCGTGATCGTGACGTCGGGCTCGCCCTCGATCCCGATCTCCTGAACGATGGGCATGAGGCGGCTCTCGACGAACCGGTTGAAGTCATCGGCGGTCTCCCAGACGTCGGTGACCCGCAGCCCCTCGTCCGTGAACGAGGCGATGTGGATGAGCCCGCCCTCTGGCGCATGCTGCTCCCAGCCGACCTGCTCGCGCGCGACCTCGTACTGCTCGGGGGTGACCCCGTCCCAGCGCATGTTCATGACGATCGGCATGTGCTCCTCCTTCCGGTGGACGAATCGCAGGGTCTTCGCCTCGCGATCCCAACCGGTTCACGCAACATTGGGGTCTGACCCCGTTGTTGCGTCGAGGTCACTGGAGCGGCGGGTGGCGGCGCGCCCAGAGCGGCGATCGGGCGACCGCTGTGCCCGCCGCTTGCCAGGCGGCCAGGCGCGCGCGGTAGGCGGCGAGCCGGGCGCGGGCGGCGGCGCCCGGCGGGGCGGAGTCGGCGGCCTCATAGCCGCACGCGGCCAGCGTGTCGCCGGCGACTGCCTCGAACGCGGCCACGTCGGCGGCCACCATCTCGGTCCGCCAGTCGCGGACTCCGGCCGTCGGCGGCTGGGCGAGCCGAGCCTGATGCGGCTTGGCGGCGAGGTCGAGCGTGCCCGGATAGGCGAGCATGGCGGGATCGAACTCGAGCCCCGCGAACGCCGCCACCGCGCGGAGCTCGCCCTCCGGGTCGGCCGCCAGCCGCTCGTATCGCAGCTCGTGGTACCGGGACGGGCCGACCCTGCGGCCGAGGGCGACGGCGTCGCCCACCTCCGTCCGCCACTGGCACGCGAAGCCGGCCACGTCGCGGGGGTGGGCCCACGACTCGGTGACGAGGCCGCCAGGCATCTCGAGGAACGAGCGCGCCGCGTCGCGCCCGTCGCGGACGACGTGGACGTAGAGGGCCGTGGGGAAGAGCCGGTCGAGCAGGCCGAGGCGCGACATGTACATCGGCGTCTTGTCGCCCCAGCGCTCCTTCCCGCGGGCGGCGGCGTACGCCTCGTAGATCGCGGCGATCCCGTCCGCCGCCGTCGCGCCCGGCCGGAGCCGCGCCGCGACGTCCGCCGGGCGCACCTCCCAGTCGCGCAGGGTCGAGATGCGTGCCACGTCCCCGCAGAACCTGGGCGCCTCGATCCGTCCGCGATGCCGGGCCGCGAGCGTCGGGATGAAGTAGGACTCGTCCGGCACGGCGAGGGCCGGATGCCGGTCGAGCATGACCCGAAGCAGGGTTGTCCCGGATCGCCGGACCCCGAGCACGAAGAGGGGCGGAGCCAAGGTCGGGAAGCCTAATCCCGGGACGTGCACCGAGTCGGATACGGGCCGCCGGCCGCCGCTCCGCCGAGCGTGATGACGCGCACCGCAGGGTCGGGGGAGGACACCGGGCCGAGGCCCGCCGCGGCGATCGGCGACCCCGGCGACCGCAGCCGGCCGCCCTGCACGAGCCCGGGCCGGAAGAGGACGACGAACCCGATCCGGTGCGCGCGCAGGAACCCCTGCTCGTCCGCCGGGTCGGCGAAGAACCGCTTCGCGCCGATGAGCGCGTCGAGCGCCGCGGGCATGTCGGCCGGGCGCAGGTACGGGGCGCCTCCCTCGACCACGCTGACCCTCCCCGTGTATGCCTCGAAGATGCCTGCGCTGCGCACGTCGGTGAGCACGCGCGCGTCGCACGGGAGGCTGCGCCCGAGCGCCGGCAGCGCCCGGTCGGCGGCGTCCGCCGGGGCGGCGGTGCGCCACTGCCCGCGATCGAGCGCGGCGGCCAGCACCAGCGCGAGGACGACCCCGATCGCCGCTCGGCGGAGGCGCGGCCCGCGCAGGTGGTCGACCACGACGTCGGTGGTCGCGCCGGCCACGAGCGCGCACGAGAGGGCGGCGTAGTCGAACAGCCGGCGCGGGCCGAAGTCGGCCGGGACGATCGTCCGGTACCGGCTCGAGAAGGCCAGCGCCGCCGCCAGCGATCCGGCGGCGAGGCACCACGCGAGGATCACCGGGACGCGCTCGTCCCACGTCCCGGCCAGCAGCACGAACGCGCTCGCGACCACGACGATCCCCACGAGGACGAGCGCGTACCGCGGCGCCGACGTCCCCTGGCGGCCGGCGACCGACGCGAGATACCGGTCCGCCAGCGTCGACGGAGCGATCGTGAAGGTCCGCGCCGGCCGGAGCGCGACCCGGCGCTGGAGGGCGAAGGAGGCGGTGGGGTCGATCCGCGCGAGGCTGGCCGGATATCCGGCGCCGCCGGTCACGCGCTGGAGCCCGAGCGAGCCGCCGGCGAGAACGAGCATGCCCGCCCAGATCGCCGCCGCGGCCGCCGCGACCGCCGCGGCCGTCGCGAGCTTCCGCGATCGGCTCGGCGCCGGGCTGCGGTCGAGCAGGGCGAGGGCCGCGAGCGCGGCGAGGGCGACAAGCGCCGGAACGAGGTGGGTCAGCGCCGCGACGGCGAACGTCGCCGCCGCCGCGGCGACCATGATGCGGCCGCCGCGGCCGCGGACGCACCGGAGGGCGAGCAGGAGCCCGCAGCACGCGGCGAGGCGGCCGAGGCTCTCGGCCCTGAAGACGTCGAGGTCGTTGGAGAGCTCGCGTGGGGCCGGAAGGGACGCGGGCGCCATGACGGCGACCCCGGCCAGCACGACCGCGCCGGCCCGCATCCCCAGCTCGCGTCCGAGGGCGAGCAGCGCAGCCGCCACGCCGACGGCCGAGAGGATGGTGAGCGCGCGCATCGGCGGCAGCGGGCCGCCACCGGTCAAGAGGCTGACGCCGCCGTCGAACGCGTTCAGCGCCACCTTGCTGACGGTCGGCACCTGCTCGACGCCCCACTGGACGGTGTGCGCCGGGATCCGGCCGGCATCCGCGATCTCGAGCCCGTCAGCCCAGTACCGAAACGACGACACCGAGCCGAAGTTCTCGGCCGGCGAGACCGTGAGGTGCGCCACGGTGAACGCCGCCAGGATCGCCAGCGAGCCGCCCGTGAGGAGCGGATCGGCGGGCGGCCCCGTCTCGCTGGACGAAGACGGGCGACCGCGCGCGAAGCGCGACCGCGCGGCCGCCGCCCAGGCCGCGGCGGTGAGGAGTGCGATCCCGGCGGCGAACGACAGCGGCCGCAACGCGTGCGCTGCCGTCAGCACCGTCGCCACGAGGGCCGCTCCGGCGTACCCCAGGCCGAGCGCGAGCGCGACGCGCGTCTCGAGCAGCATCCCGCGGGCCGGCGCGCAGGCCCGGGCGAGTCCGATGCCCGGGAGGAGCACGACGGCGAGGACGACCGCGAACGCGGCAACGGTCATCGCCGCCGGCCACATGTGGCGACCGTAACACACAGTGCGCGCGAGGGATGGTTGCTAGCGTGCTGGGGATGCGGCGCAAGACGTGGGCCCTGAGCTCGCTCGCGGCCACCGTGCTCGTCGCGGGGGGCGCGGGCGCGGCATGGTGGGCCGTCCACCAGCGGACGGGCGACATCCATCGTGGCGGCGAGGAGCCGTTCACGCTGACGTCCGACGCCCCTGTCTCCAGCGACAAGGACGGCAAGCACCGAAAGCACCACGGCTTCGATCCAGGGCCCGCGTGGCCGGTCTACGGCCGCAACATGAGCCGGACGCGGGCCGCCACCGATCTCAGCTCGATCGTCCCGCCCTACCGCGTCGAGTGGAAGGTGGCGCCGGGCTTCCTCGAGTACCCGCCGTCCTACAAGGACGGTGTGCTCTACCTCACGACGAACAACGGGTTCGCGTCGGCGCGCAGCGTTCTCACGGGGAAGCCGCTCTGGGACCTGCGGATCGGAGCACGCGTGACCGGGGAGCCCGCCATCGTCGGCAACCGCGTCTACTTCGGGGCGCGCAACAAGATCATTTACGCGCTCGGCGCGCGCACCGGGCACGCGGTCTGGCGGCGGCACCTGCCGTACGCGATGGAGTCGTCACCCGCGTTCGACGACTCCCGGCTCTACATGAGCGACCTCGGCGGCCACGTCCGCGCGCTCGACCTCGACACCGGCCGGATCCTGTGGACGTTCACCGCGTCGGGCGCGGTGAAGCACGGCCCCGCGCTCTCCGGCGGCCGGCTCTACTTCGGCGACTACTCGGGCGTGATGTACTGCGTGCGCGCCTCGGACGGCAAGCTGATCTGGGAGACGCACACGCACGGGCTCTCGTCGGGGTTCAGGTCGGGCCACTTCTACTCGACCCCGGCGGTGGCCTACGGCCGCGTCTACATCGGGAACACCGACGACAAGGTGTACTCGTTCGTCGCCTCGAACGGTGACGTCGCCTGGACGCAGACCCTGCCCGACTGGGCGTACGGCTCGCCGGCGGTGAGCGGCGGGCGGGTCTTCGCGACGTCGTGGGACGGCACGATCGCCGCCCTGAGCGCGCGCACCGGGGCGCCGCTGTGGCGGCATCGGCTTCCCGGCAACACGATCAGCTCGCCCACCGTGATCGGCCCGTACGTGTACGTGGCCGACCGGGGAGCGTCGATCTCGTCCACCCACGGCGATCTGTTCGCCTACCGCGTCGGCGACGGGCATGCGGTGTGGCGATTCCCGGACGGCCGGTTCTCAACCGTGATCGCGGCCGCCGGCCGCCTGATCGTGGCCGGGACCCTGCACCTCTACGCCCTCCAGCCGCGCCGCTCGTAGCCCGTTCCACGCCGTCATCGCCGCGACGGCCGCCAGCGCGGCCATCGCCGGAGCGAGGTGGAGGTAGAGGCGGGGGGCGGTCGCCGCGACGCTGCCCGAGATCCCGGCCCGGTAGTGGGTGACGTAGGCGCCTCCGGTCAGGATCAGGTTCGGAATGACCAGTGCGGCGAGGTACCTCCACTCGCTGTGCCACCAGAACGGGATCGTGAGGACGATGATCGCGAGGCAGAGCGGCCAGAAGACGCCCCAGGCGGTCGGGTCGGAGAGCTGCCCGGCCACATGGCGCACGATCCACCAGACGTTCAGGTAGAGCGTCGCGAAGTGGCTTCGGTTGAGCGGGATGTCGTGGATTCGCATGAAGACCTGCCACGGGATCACGAACGCCGCGAACCACGCGAGCCAGGCCGTGAGGCCCGGCGTTCGCAGCTGCCGGCGCAGGAGCAGCACCGTGCCCAGGAGGACGAGCGCGGACGGCGCGCCCTCGAGCTTCGTCCACGCGGCCGCTCCGGCCATGAACCCGGCGAGCGCCGCCCACTCCGGCCCGCTCCCCCTGACCCACAGGAACGCCGCGAGCGCGGCAGGCGTCAGGTAGGCGGCCGTCGTCAGGTCGGCGAGGCCGCTCGTCATGGTCGTCGTGAACTCCGGCGTCGTCACGGCGAGGCAGACCGCGGCCGCGGCCCAGACCGGAGCGGCCCGGAGGCGCACGAGCCACCACGTCGAGCCCGCGAGGGCGATGCCGAACAGCCCGCCGGGAAGGCGGACGACGGTGTCGTTCACGTGCCCGAGCGCGATGTACACGGCCGCGTTCGTGTTCGACACGAGCAGCGGATAGAAGAGGTGCGGCCCCGTGTGCCCCGAGAACGTCAGGTCGTGCTGCTGGAACGCGAACTCGGCCTTGAGCCCCCAGGCCTTCACGAAGTCGATGGAGTCGATCCCGCCCAGGAGAAAGGCCAGGAGGAGGCCGTAGGCGAGCACGGCGACCGAGATCGCGATCGGGACGATCGCCGGGCGAAGCGAGCCGGCGGCCAGCGTCGCCGGGGCGCGCGGAGGCGAGCGGCGGCCGAGCGCCCACCCGACGGCGAACGTCCCGGCGAACGCCGCGGCGAGGGTGACACGGTCGAGCGGGAGCCCCGGGTAGACCACGAGCAGCATCGCGAGCGTCACGAGCGCGCTGCCGGTGAGCCAGCTGAGGGCCACCTGGCCGACGAGGGAGGGCCGGACGCCGGCGAGGTAGGGCACCCACGGCCACCCGGCGGCTACTGTCGCCGCGCACACTCCCGCCGTGATCGCCCAGTCGCGCATCACGCGACCTCCAAGAGCTGCCCGGCGGGCGTCGTCGCGACGACGCGGTACCAGCTCCCGTGCCGCGAGCGAAACGCCCGCGGGCGGTCACGGTCGAGCACGATGACGTAGCGCACGCGGGCCTTCGTGAGCCGGTCGTGCACCGCCGCGGGCGAGCCTCGCAGGCCAATTCCGTCCACGGGCCGGTAGCCGAGGAAGTAGACCGCGTTCGGCGTTCGCGCCAGGGACGTGATCGCATAGCGGTCGCCCTCGGGCACGCGGTCCGCGGCGACCTCGAGCAGCTCGCGGATGGCGTGCTCCCGGGGCGCCGTGAGCTCCGTGTGGGCATGCCGCACGACGAATCCCGCCTGGATCGCCACGCCTGCGGCCAGGAGGACGACGGCGGCCAGTCCGGCGACCCGGACAGCCCGCGAGCGTCCTTCGGTGCCCTCGCCGGTATGTGACATGCGCCGGGCGAGTGTACGCCTCGCCCTAGAATCGTGCCGGTGCGTGCCCGTGACTAGCCAGACAGCCGCGGCCATCCTCGCTGCGGCGGGTCTGTGCGCGCTCCTTGCGACCGGCCGCCCGGACGTCCGCCGGATCGGCGTCCTGGCGTGGGCGGTCGGCGGGGTGTGGCTCGCCGCCGGCCTGCTCGACTCGTCGCTCCACCGGGTCGGGACGCTCCTCTCCGAGCATCCGGCGATCGGCGCGGCCCTCCTTGCGGTCGGCCTGGCCGCGCTCGTCGGCGCGGCTGCGGTCGTCCACCGGTTTCCGTGGGTGTTCGCCGTCGCGTGCGTCGTCGCGGCGCCCGTCCGGATCCCGATCCACGTGGGAGCCGACGACGCGCGCCTCTTGCTCCCGCTGTACGGCGTCCTGGCGGCCGGTGCGCTCGCGACGCTCTACGACGTCCTGCGCGGCGCCGACGCTCCATCCCGGATCGGCCCGGTGCCGCGCGCGCTTGCGCTGATCCTCGCCCTCTCGGCCGTCTCGCTCCTGTGGGCGGTCGATCCGCACCAGGGGGCGGTCGACATGCTCTTCTTCTACCTGCCGTTCGGGTTCATGATGGTCCGGGTCGCCCAGCTCGGCTGGAGCGCCTCGGGCCTGCGGGCTGCGCTCGTGGCCCAGGTGGCGCTGGCGCTCCTCTTCGCCGCGGTGGGGCTGTGGCAGGAGGCCGTCCACCGCGTGTTCTGGAACCCCAGCGTCGAGACGTCGAACGCGTACCGGTCGTTCTTCCGCGTCAACTCGCTCTTCTGGGACGCGAGCATCTACGGGCGCTTCCTCGCCGTCACCCTCGTCCTCCTGGCCGGTGTCGCGATCTATCGCGGCATGACGCCCGCCGTCGCGGTCGCGATGGCCGCCGTCTTCGCCGGCCTCTACTTCACGTACTCCCAGTCCAGCTATCTGGCCCTGGCCGCCGGCGCGTTCGCCCTCGGGGCGGGCGTGTGGCCCTGGCGCGTCACCGCGGGCGTGCTCGTCGCCGGGGCCGCCGCATTCGCAGGGATCCTCGCGGTCGAGGTGGCGGGGTCGAGCGCGAACCGCGCGTCGGGCGGGCGTTCGCACCTGGTCGACCTGGGCTGGCGCGTGATCCGCCACCACCCGGTGCTCGGAGCCGGGCTGGGCGGGTTCGCCAAGGCAGCGCTGGCCGGCACCGACCATCCGTACCGGCTTAGGGGTGCGGCCTCGCACACGACCCCGGTGACCGTGGCGGCCGAGCTGGGTCCGCTGGGAGCCATCGCCTACGGCTGGCTGCTGGGCGTCCTCGTGTGGGCGGGAGCCGCCGGCCGCCGCGCCCCCGGCGTCTCGCGCACGCTGCTCGCCGCGCTGGTCGCCATCTTCGCCAGCTCGCTCTTCTACAACTCGTTCTTCGAGGACCCCAGCGTGTGGCTCATGGCCGGGCTCCTCTGCGTGGTGTTCGAGTGAGCCCGGCCACGCTCGCGACGGCCGCCGGGCTCGTGCTCGTCCCGGGCGTCGGCGCGATGCTGGCCGTCTACCCGCCCGGCCGGGCCGGGCTCGCCACGCGGATCGCGCTCGCGTTCGCACTGGGCTACGCCGTGGTCGGCCTCACGGCGACGGCGCTCGTCATCGCCCATGTGCTCTCGAGCTCGTCGTTCCTGATCGCCCTCACGGCGGTCACGGTCGCGCTGTGGGCGCTGGCCCTGGGCAGGGGCCGCCCCGGCGAGCACCTGGCGGCGATGCGCGAGGAGCTGGCGGATGACCGGCTCGCGATCGCGGCCGGCCTCGTCGTCCTGCTCGCGATCGCCGTCGTCCGGCTGCGCAGCTCGCCGCTCCTCGACTTCCAGATGTTCGGCCCGTGGCGCTACTGGGCCGACGGGCTCGAGCTGGCGGACGCCGGGCAGGTGCCCGCCCAGTCGCTTCAGTGGGGCGCCCTCTACACGCCCGCGATCTCGAAGCTCGTCCTGAACAGCTTCCACGCCGGCTCGTCGTACCTGCTCGGGGCCTCGCCGCTCCCCGCGATGGGCGCGCTCCTCTGGGTCTCCTCGACCGGGCTCGCGGCGGGCCTCTGGGCACTGGGCCGGGAGCTCGGCCTGCGCCTCCTGTCGCCGCTCCTTCCGCTGCTCACGCTGACGCTCCTGAACGACGAGCTGCGCCGGAACCTCGACGTGTACACGGCCGAGAACGTGGGGCGGATGGTGGCCGTGTGCGGCCTCGTCGTCGGGATCCGCGCGCTCCGCGACCGGGACGGATGGCTCGAGTCGGCGGTTGCGGCGGTGCTCTTCGGCGCGGGGTTCGCCACCCACGGCGTGCCCGTCGTCGCGCTCATGATCGCGCTCGCGTGGTACGGCATCGCCCGGCTCGTGCTCGCCCGGGACCGCGTGTCTGTGGTGGAGCGGATGGCCGCGATCGCCGTCGCGGCGCCGGCGGTGACTGTCGCCCTCCTGCTCTCGGCCGGTGGGACGATCGGCTTCCAGGGGGCGTCGGGCGCCGATCGCTACCGCTCGTTCGGGACCGGCGTCGACCCGACGGCGTCGCTCCTCGCCGGAACCGTCCAGCACTCGCCGACGGCGAACGGGCACTGGTTCGTCGGCCCGAGCGGCATCCTCACGTACGTTCTGCGCACCGTGACGACGGTGGACGATCCGCCCCGCCTGCTGCTGTGGGTGATCCCCGTCGCGGCGCTGGCCGCGGCCGTCCTCATCGCGCGCCGCCTGCCGGCCGACCTCGGCTCGGCGGCGATCATGGCCGTCGGGCTGGGTGCGAGCCTGGTCGCCCTCGCGTTCGTCTTCTCGTACCGCTACCGCACCCAGATCCCGGGCCGGTTCGGGATCGACCGCGAGTTCGACTACCTCCCGCTGGCCCTTGTCGTTCTGGTGCTGGCCGCGCTCGAGCCTGCCGTCGACCGCCTGGGGCGCCTGCGGGCGTGGGCTCCGGCGGCCGTCGTGGCGGTGGCGGTCGCGCTTCCGGCCGTCGCGGTCGGGGCGACCGTCGGCCCGGCACGGACGAGCTACCGCGCGAACGGCGTGAAGGCGCTCTCGATCCTGGACTGGGTGGCCGCGCACGTCCCGTGCGACGCCCGCATCCTCCCCGACAGGGTGACGCTCGGGACGTTCGCGGCGGCCACGGGCAGGGTCAGCGTGGTCGAGGGCATGGGTCCGTACCTGCGCCCGGAGATGCTGCACCCCGTGCTGGCCGAGGTCCTGCGCGCACACCGGTTCTTCCAGGAGCCGGCCGGCGGGCGCGCCTTCCTGCGGCGCGAGGGGGTCGACTACGTGATCGTCGTCAAGGGCGTCCGGATCGGGAGCATGGTCGGGACGCTCGACGCGGGCGTCGACCCGGCCGCGCTCGAGGGCGTCGGCTTCCTGCGCCGGGTCTCCACGAGCCCTGAGGCGGACGTCTACCGCGTCCGCGGCTCGGCGGGGGCGCGCGGCTTCCCTGATCCCGCCGAGCACGCCGGCTTCACCTGCACCCGCGGACCCGTGGCGGACGGCTCGTGACGGCCGCCCGCGTCATCTTCGCCGTCATCGTGGTCGCGCTCCTGGGGGTGCACGACGACGGCGAGCCCTCGTGGGGGCCGCACGTCGTCGTCGCGCTCACGCCGGCGCCCGACCGAAAGCCGCTCCCGGTGGCGGCCAGCCGGACGCCGATCACCCACGTCGTCTTCCTGGTCAAGGAGAACCGCACCTACGACAACCTCTACGGCCTCTACCCCGGCGCCGACGGGACGAGCCACGGCGTCCTGGCCGACGGCTCGACCATCCCGCTCCGGCCGCTGCCCGACAAGCAGACGGATCTCCAGCACAGCTACTTCGCCGCCCACCACGACATCAACGGCGGCAAGATGAACGGGTTCTCGACGCTCCTCGACAAGTCGGGGAACGTCACCAACCTGGCGTTCACCACGGCCCAGCCCGGCCAGCTCCCGGCCTACTGGGGCTGGGCGCGCCACTACGAGCTCATGGATCACATGTTCTCGTCGGCGGCCTCGTCGAGCATGCCGAACCGGCTCTACTCGATCGCCGCGTCCTCGGCCGGCGTGATCGACGGGCCGAACTTCCGCACGACCCGCTGGGGCTGCGACGACCCGGCCGGAATCACGGCGCCCGCGATCCGGCACGGGAAGCTCGTCCGCGTGCGGCCGTGCTTCAACATCCCGACCACCGCCGGGCTGCTCCAGGACAAGGGCCTCGACTGGGCCTACTACGGCGCCCGTGGCGGGGAGCTCGGCTACGGGTGGGTGGCCGTCGACCAGATCAACTACATCCGCGACACCGAATCGTGGGAGAAGCACGTGTTTCCGATCGAGTGGTTCACACACGACGTCTCGCAGGGCTATCTCGCCCCTGTGACGTGGATCGCGCCCCCGTTCAACCTGTCCGACCACCCGGGCGGACCGTCGCTGTGTCAGGGCCAGAACTGGACGGTGGGGATCGTGAACGCGATCATGCGCTCGCCCCTCTGGCGCTCGACCGCGATCGTGCTCACGTGGGACGACTTCGGCGGCTTCTACGACCACGTGCCGCCGCCGCACGCCGACTTCCTGGGGCTCGGCCCGCGGGTGCCGCTCGTCGTCATCTCGCCCTGGGCCAGAAACGGCGTCGACTCGACGACGTACGACTTCACCTCCGTCCTTCGCTTCATCGGCGAGAACTTCGGGCTGCCCCGCCTGAACGCGCGGGTCGACAAGCTGGCGTCGTTGCGCTCGGCGTTCCAGTTCACGAAGCCGCTGCCGCGCTGGTACGCCAAGCCGAAGGTCTGTCCCGACACGTCGCCCGTGCACCTGGCCAAGGGCACCGACGTGCTGGAGTAGCAGGCTGTCAGGAGTAGTAGGCCGCGGCGATCTCGGCGGCCAGCCCGGCGTTGTCGACGACGAGCCGGCGGTTGGCCTCGAGCGAGCGCCCGCCGGTCGCTGCGTGGACCGCCGCCAGCACGTGCGGCGTCACGGCCGGCCCGCGGACACCGCTTGCGGCCGCCCCTGCCACCGCGCCCTCGATCGTCCGCTCCAGATCGGAAGCGTCCAGCGCCACGTCCTCGGCGACGGGCTGCGCCACGATGAGGCCGGTCGAGCGGGCGAACCCCCAGTGGGCGGCGGCGGCCGCGGCGATCGCGTCGGCGTCGTCGGCCCTGTCGGGCACCTGGTGGCTGCTCTCGCGGACGTAGAAGAGCGGGAAAAGGTCGGTGCGATACCCGATCAGCGGCACGCCGAGCGACTCGAGCGTCTCGAGCGTGGCGGGGACGTCGAGCAGCGACTTCGCTCCGGAGCACACGACGCACACGGACGTCCGCGCGATCTCGGCGAGGTCGGCCGAGACGTCACGCGTCTCGGCCCAGCCGCGGTGGACGCCGCCGATCCCGCCCGTCGCCATGAAGTGGATGCCGGCGACGGCGCAGACGGCCAGGGTGCCGGCGACGGTCGTGGCGCCCCAGGCGCCCGACACCGCGCAGGTTGCGAGGTCGCGCGGGCCGACCTTGCGCACGTCGGGCTCGACCGCGAGCCGCGCGAGCACCTCGTCCTCGACGCCCACGCGGACCGTGCCGTCGATCACGGCGATGGTCGCGGGGACGGCGCCGTGCTCGCGGACGCGCGCCTCGGCGGCACGGCCGACGTCGGGGCCGATGTCGGGCGGGAGCCCGTGGGCCACGAGCGACGACTCGAGCGCCACGACCGCCTGCGAATGGACGAGGGCTGTCTCGACCTCGGGCGCGATTCGTAGCAGGCCGGAGGGATGACGGGTCATGGTGGTGCCGGCCGGCCGGATCTCTGCATACCGGAGGGCGATGGTACACTCGCGGCCGTGTCGAGCGCCGATACCGGACTGTCCACGCCGGTCACGTGCGCCAACCATCCCAAGGTCGAGACGGGCGTCCGCTGCTCGAATTGCGGCAAGCCGATCTGTCCCGACTGCATGGTGCCGGCGCCGGTCGGGATCAAGTGCCGCGACTGCGCGCGCATGCCGCGCTCGGCACGGGTCACGCTGCGGCCGCAGAAGGCGGCCAGGGCAGTCGGCGCGGCGTTCGGCGTCGGCTCGGTGTTCGGCGTGCTCCTCGCCTTCGCGGGTGGCGTCGGCCTCGGGTTCTTCACGCTCATCATCGCGTACTTCGTCGGGCTGCTCACCGGGCGCGCGACCCTTCGCGGCGCCGGGTACCACCGGGCCGAGGCGACGGCCTGGATCGCCGCGGCCGGAGCGGGATGGGCGTACGTGGTCTCGGGGATCGTGATCGCCGCGTCCGTCGGCGGAGACGCCCGCGCCTACGTGCAGGTCATCGGGCTCCTCGTCGCCGGGTTCTTCGCCTACCGGGAGGCGTCGTGAGCGAGGACGGGCGCAAGCGCCGCGGCGCGATGCGCACGTTCGTCGTCGGGAGCGTCATCGGCGCCGTGGCGGCGGTCGTCGCCGCGCCGCGGCTCCGGCGCGGGCGCCGGCCCGAGGCCGGCGGACCGGTCGCCGGCCTCGAGGCGTTCGAGGGTGCGCCGTGCTGGCACTACGACCGCTCGCAGGCCCGCGACGGCGACGGTCGATGACCCGCGTCGCGGCGCTGTATGACATCCACGGGAACCTCCCCGCGCTCGAGGCGGTCCTGGCCGAGGTCGGCGATGCCGACACGATCGTGGTCGGGGGCGACTTCTCGCGCGGGCCGATGCCGGTCGAGACCGTCGACCGGCTCCGAGGCCTCGGCGAGCGCGTCCGGTTCATCCGCGGCAACGCCGACCGGTCCGCGGCCGGCGAAGGCGCCTGGGAGATGGAGCGCCTCGGAAGCGAGCGGCTCGACTTCCTGGCCGGGCTGCCCGAGACGGTGACCATCGACGTCGAGGGGCTCGGCGGCGTCCTCTTCTGCCACGGCTCGCCCCGAAGCGACGAGGACATCATCACCGCCGTCACGCCGGACGAGCGGCTGGAGCGGATCCTGGAGGGCGTCGGCGAGCGGGCCGTCGTCTGCGGTCACACCCACCATCAGTTCGACCGCGCCGCCCAGGGTGTCAGAGTCGTGAACGCGGGGAGCATCGGCATGCCCTACGAGGGCCGGCCGGGGGCCTACTGGGCGATGCTGGGCCCGGACGTCGACCTTCGCGCGACGGCCTACGACCTCGACGCCGCCGCGGCCGCGATCCTCACGACGGGCTTCCCCGACGCCGAGGAGCTCGTCGCGACGCTGCGCGAGCCGCCAACCGCCGACGAGGTGGCGCGGCACTTCGAGTCGCTCGCGACCGGCTGACGCTCTAGACTCCGCCGCCGTGCCCCGGGCGCTCGTGACCGGCGGCGCCGGCTTCATCGGCTCGGCGCTGGTGCGCGCCCTGGCGGCGCGCGGCTACGACGTGCGCGTGTACGACGACCTCTCCGTCGGCGACCCCGGCAACCTCGAGGGGACCGGCGCCGAGCTCGTGCGCGGCGACGTCCGCGACCTCGACGCGCTCATCGCCGCGGCGCGCGGGTGCGACACGGCCTTTCACCTCGCGGCTGGAGCCGGGGTCGTCCAGTCGATCGAGGAGCCGCTCGTCAACTTCGACCAGAACGCGCGCGGCACGCTCGTGGCGCTCGAGGCGGCCCGCCGCGCCGACGTGGGCCGGTTCGTCTTCTCCTCGTCGAACGCCCCGCTCGGCGACGGCGCCTACCCGGCCCGGGAGGACAAGCCGGTGGCGCCGCTCTCGCCGTACGGCGCGAGCAAGGCGGTGGGAGAGGCGTACTGCTCGGCGTTCCACGGCGCCTACGGCATGCACGCCGTCACGGTCCGGTTCTCGAACGCCTACGGCCCCCGGTCGGCGCACAAGGGCAACGTGATCCCGCTCTTCATCCGCCGCCTGCGGGCCGGGGAGGAGCTCATCGTGTACGGCGACGGCGAGCAGACGCGCGACTTCGTCTTCTGCGAGGACCTCGCCGACGGGCTCGTGCGCGCCGCCGAGGCGGATGGGGCCGGCGGGGAGATCTTCCAGCTCGCGAGCGGGGTCGAGACCAGCCTGAACCGACTCATCGAGCTGATCGCCGAGGCGGCCGGCACCGAGCCCCGGATCCGCCGTGAGCCGCCTCGGGCCGGCGAGATCCTGCGCAACTACTCGGCGATCGACAAGGCCCGCGAGCGGCTGGGCTACACGCCGTCGGTCACACTCGCCGAGGGCCTGGCGCGCACCTGGGCCTGGTTCGAGTCCGGTTAGCGGAGCCAGGCGCGCATCAGCGCGTTGGCGAAGCCCATGCCGTAGCGGAAGTGGGGCGGCTTCTTCGACTGCCCCGAGAGCCGGTTCGTGACGGTGACCGGGGCCTCGATCGTGCGCAGGTGCTTCTTGGAGGCCTCGACGATGAACTCGGAGTTGTGGAACTGGTCCTGGCGGAACTCGAGGCCGCGCAGGCTCGACGTGCGCACCGCCCGGTAGCCGCACGCCGGGTCGGTGACCTTGCTCCACGTGAGGAGCGACAGCAGGCGGGCGAAGAGCTTGATGCCCATCTCGCGCGCGGCGTGTGACGGATCGGCGTCGCCGAGCACCCGAGAGCCGCCGACCACGTCGACGTCGCCCTCTGCGATCGGCCCGACGAGCCGCGACAGCTCGGAGGGCTGGTGCTGGCCGTCGGCGTCCATCGTGACGACGATCTCGGCGCCGGTCGCCAGCGCGAGCCGGTAGCCCGTGCGGAGCGCGGCCCCCTGGCCGCGGTTGAGCGGGAGCCTGCACCGCCGGCGGCGCCCGCAGCGCGCGCGCGGTCGGTCGTGTCGTCGGCCGAGCCGTCGTCGACGACGATCGCGTGCAGCTCGTAGCCGCACACCGTCGCCGGGAGGGCGCCGATCACGTGGGCGATGTTGTCGGCCTCGTTGTAGGCCGGGATGACCACGGCGACGCCGCCGGCGAACTGCTCCGGCCGCCCGGTCGCGCGGAACTGCTCGAGCGCGAGGTTCTCGATGAGGCGGGTGAGGTCGCGCCGCGACCGCTCCGCGCGGCCGGCGAGCGTGAAGGCGAACAGGTAGAGGATGCCGACCGCCAGCACCGTGGCGCCGAGGATCCGGTGCCCGCCGCCCTGGCGGAACGACAGCTCGTCGAAGACCCACTGGAGGATCGCCGGGATCGGCCCCGAGGATGACCAGCGGCAGGACGAAGACGACCAGCCGCAGCATGAGGTCGCCGTTTCCGAACTTGCCCTGCCGGTAGGCCCGCAGGGTGAGCGCGGCGAACACGACCGCGGCGACGAGGCCGGCGGCACGAAGCGGCGTCAGCTCCACGGTTGGCCTACCGGGCCGGCTGGCCCACGGAGGCTGTGGGTCGCCACGCCGTCGACGGGGCGATCACGTCGGAGATCACGCGGTCCTTGAACCGCTCGATCACGACGAGCGTCGACTCGATCAGGTTTTCCGAGAGCAGCGTCGGCTGGAGCCCGAGGGCCGGCAGCTTGGTGTGCACCGGGTTGTAGTAGTGCTCCTCGGCCTCGACGCGCGGGTTCTGCACGTTGTCGACCTGCACGTTCATGCCGTGGTGCTCGCCCGCCTGTCGCACCTTCTCGGCCAGGTCGGCGACGCTGAACACCTCGGTGAACTGGTTGTAGACGCGGTACTCGCCGGCGGCCGGCGCGTTCGCCGCCGTGAGCTCGACGCACTGGAGCGTGTCGAGGATGTTCAGGAAGCCGCGCGTCTGGCCGCCCTTGCCGTAGACCGTGAGCGGCTGGCCGATGACCGCCTGGACGCAGAACCGGTTGAGCGCGGTGCCGAACGCCTGGTCGTAGTCGAAGCGGGTGAGCAGGCGCTCGTCCATCTGCATCTCGGGCGTCTCGATGCCGTACACCACGCCCTGGTTGAGGTCGGTGCACCGCAGGCCCCAGATCCGGCATGCGAAGTGGATGTTGTGGCTGTCGTGCACCTTCGAGAGGTGGTACAGCGACCCGGGGAGCTTCGGGAACGGCAGCACGTCGCGGCGGCCGTTGTGCGTGATCTCGATGAAGCCCTCTTCGATGTCGATGTTGGGCGTGCCGTACTCGCCCATCGTCCCGAGCTTGATGAGGTGGGCGTCGGGCGCGTGGTCGCGCATGCCCCACAGCAGCTTGAGCGAGCCGATGACGTTGTTGTGCTGGGTCTCGACGGCGTTGTCGACGCTCTGCATCGACCACGGCGCGCTGGGCTGCTCGCCGTAGTGGATGATCGCGTCGGGCTCGAAGTCGCGCACCAGGTCGGCCGCGAACGTGCCCTCTGCGAGGTCGCCGACGTAGCTCTCGATCCGCTTGCCGGAGGCGCCGTGCCAGGCGTCGATCCGCTCGGCGAGTGAGGCGATCGGGGTCAGCGAGTCGCCGCCGGCCTCCGCCACCCACTTCCTGCGGGCAAAGTTGTCGGCGACGGCCACCTCGTGGCCCTTGCCAGAGAATCGCATGGCGGTCGGCCAGCCGAGATAGCCGTCGCCGCCCAGGATCAAGACTCGCATGCGCACCCCGTCGTCGTGGACCGACTGAGAATAGCTGGAATGCTATCGACCGGGTACGACAACGGTCGGTAGCATGCCGCCGCGATGGCCGCCCGACGCGGGGAACTGATCGCGCTGGTCGCGCTCGCCGCGTGCCTTGCGGCGGGCCGCGCGCTCGCGTGGGACGCCCTCGCCGTGTGGGCGGCGGCCGGTCTCGTCCTGGTCGCGCCGGGATGGTGCGCGCTTCGTACGGCCGGCCTCGAGCGCGACCTGGGACGCTCGGGCGCCGCGCCGGTCGCGGCGGCGCTCTCGCTCGCCGTCTGGACGCCCCCGCTCGCTGCGGCGTATCTCCTCGGCCTCACGCTGACCGCGGTCATCGCGGCCGTGCTGCTCCTGACCGCGCTCCTCCTGGTCACGGTCCGCGAGCCGAGCGCGCTTCCGCGCGCGGGCGCGCTCGAGGTCGCTGGCGGCGCGGTCGCCGTCGCGGCGTTCGCATATCTCGCCTGGCGGATCTCGACGCCCATCGTGGGCGACGCCCTCTTCCACGTGGGGCTGATGCGCCGCCTCGGTGAGGCTCCGTCGCTGTCGTTCGCCAACGTCTCGCCGTTCCTCCACGGCCCCGCCAACGCCGGATACGCCCTGCCGGTCCTGCATGCCGCGTTCGAGGGCGTCGCCAAGCTGGCCGGCGCAGACCCGGTGGTGGCGTTCCGGTACCTCCTGCCGCCGTGCGCGGGCCTTGCCATCGCGGCGGCCTACGCGCTCGCGAGGGCGCTCACCGGATGGCGCGCGGCGGGCTACCTGGCCGCCGCGATGACCGCGTGGGATCTGTGCTCGCTCATCAACGGGCTCGTTCTCCAGATCAACCAGCCGCCGCCGTTCTCGCTGTGGGTGCTGACGCCGGCGACCCTGCTCCTCTTCTGGCTCGAGATCCGCCATGCGCGCCGGGCGGCGCTCGCGACCGTCTCGTGCGTGGCGGTCATCGCGTTCGTCCATCCGACCTACGCGATCCCGTGCCTGGCGATCGCGGCCGGCATGCTCGCCGGCGCCTGGCGGGCCGGGCTGCCCGATCTGCGGGCGCCGCTCGGCACGCTGATCGCGATGACGGGGGCGGTCGGCGGGGTGGCAACCTGGATCTGGTGGGAGGCGATCCGCGGCGGCCATCGCCACCCGGTGCTGTCGCACGCCGACGAGTTCGTGATCCGTTCCGGGAAGGCCGTCGTCATGCACCCGTGGGCGCCGGTGTTCGGCCGCGGGTACGTGCTGCTCGCCATCGTCGCCATGGCGTGGCTCGTCCGCTACCGCTCGATGCTGCCGGCCGTCGGCGGGACGGCGGCCCTGCTCGTCGTCCTGCTCCTGCCGGGCCTGAACACGCTCCTCATCGACGCCGTTGGGATGGGGCAGTTCCACCGCTTCTGGCAGCCGCTCCCCTGGCCGGTGATGGCGGCGGCGGGAGCGTGTGCCGCGGGCATCGCCCTGGGGAGGTGGTCGTGGGCGGCGGCGGTTGTCGCCGCGGTGGGCTTCCACGAGGTGCGCGGCTCCGACTGGTTCTGGCACTGGCCGGTGAGCGTCGCCGTCGTCCTGGCGCTCGTCGCCACGCTGGTGCGGCTGCGCCTCCCGCTGCGCGACCGGCTGCCGGGAGGCGCGTCCCCCGCGGCCGTCGTCCTCGTCGCCGGCGTGCTGGCGGCGTTCGTCGCGAACTGGGCGCCGACGGTGTGGCGCGAGGCGCGGGCCGGCCCGTACCGCGGCCCCCCGGCGTTCCAGACGGTCGAGACGACCCCGGGGGCGGTCGCGTTCTTCCGCGACCTCGACGGCCCGCCGCCGGTCATCCTCGCCGCGCCCGACCGGGCGTTCGAGCTCTTCGGCCTGGCCGGGGTGCGGACGGCCACGCTGCCCGAGGCGCGCACCCGCGCGCTCCCGCGGCTCGACGAGAGCGAGCGAAACCACCTGGGGCAGGCGTTCTTCTCGCCGGAGTCGACGGATGCCCGCCGGCTCGAGGTGCTGCGGAGGCTGAGCGTCGACTACGTCGTCGTCGACCTGCGCGACCAGCCGCCCGACATGGTCTCGGCCGTCCTTCGCGACCCCGCGCTCGAGCCGGTCTACCGCGACCCGGCGGACGTGTCGTCGCACCTGGGGCGGTTCGTCATCCTGCGCGTCCGGAGGTGAGGGTCACGCCCGCCGGAGCAGGCGACCGATCTGGGCCCGCTCCGGCACGGTGAGGCCGGCCGGGAGGAGCGCGAGGTAGGCGGCCAGGCCCGCCACGACGGTGACGCCGAGCACGAGCCACCACTGCCGGCCGCCTGCGGCGGCCCGGGCCGCGATCGCAGCGGCCGCGCAGCCGAGCGCCGGGATCGCAAGCCGCAGGTAGGCGCCGTCGAAGGGCTGCACGCCCACCTTCCGCCACACCTGCCACAGGCGAAGCGCGTTCACGCCCGCCAGCGCGGCCGCCGAGGCGATGGCCGCGCCGGTCGGGCCCTCCGCCGACGCCAGCGGAACCGCGAGCGCGACGAGGACGACCGCAGCGATCAGGTTGTCGGCGAGATCGAGCCCCGTCAGACCGACCATGATGAGCACGAACGCGACTCCACCCGTCGCGACGTTCACGGTCTGGCCGGCGAGCATGATGCGAAGCGGCGTCGAGCCCTGCTCGTAGTCCGGCCCGAACGCCCGCAGCACGTCCGGCGCGGCCACCGCCAGCACGATCGCCGCCGGCAGGGTGCCGGCGAGCGCCCATCTCGTCGCCTGCTTGAAGAGCGAATCCAACCGGGCCCGTTCGCCGCGGGCGTGCAGGTCGGCGGCGAACGGCGCGAAGATCAGGTTGGCCGACGTGAGGAAGAGCAGCACGAGCTGCGAGATCCGTCCCGCGGCGGCGTACGCATCGAGCGGCGCGCCCTGCTGGTAGTGGGCCAGAACGAAGAGGTCGGCCCAGAAAAGCGCCTGGGCCAGGAGCGCCGACGGTGCCCGCGGGAGGCCGTACGCGATCGCTGCGCGAACGTCCTCGCGCGGGGCGGGGCGGTCGCCCATGCCCGCGGCGACCGACCGCCAGAGCGCGCGGGCTGCGATCGCGGCGGCGACCCACGAGGCGCCGTAGGCGGCCACCGCTGCATCGGTCTCGCCGCCGGCGGCGATCGCGACCGCGGAGAGGATGATCCAGAGGACGGGCTGCCCGATCCAGAAGACGGCGAGGGTGGGGCCCATCTGCTTGAGCCCGCGGGTCGCACCGAGATAGACGTTCGCGACGGCGATGAACGGGATCCCGGCGGCGCCGATCGCGATCGCTTCCGCCCGAGTCCCCCGTGAGCGGTGCGGCGGCGGCGATGACGCCCGCGACGACGATCGAGGCGGCCGTAGCGACGCCCGCGCAGCGGTCGACGAGGCTCCGGAGCGTCCCCGGGTCGCCCGCACCCTGGGCGATCGCCACGAGCCGCACGGCCGCGACGTCCATGCCGAACCGCGCGCCGGCGGAGGCGACGAAGGCGACCTGGACGGCGATCGTGACGAGCGCGAGGCCGCCCGTGGGAAGCGAGCGCCCGAGCAGCACCTGGACGCCGAAGGCGGCCGCGACGCCGGCCAGGAGGCCGGCAACGTTGGCAACCGTGCCGTGCAGGAGGACGCGCTCGTCGCTCACGGCCATAGTGTCGCGAGCCGCTCGGCGGGCGTCACTCGAGGTAGCCGAGGCCGCGCAGCCGCTCCTCGACCTCGCGCTCCTCGTCCGCGGTGAAGACGCCGGGGCCGGACTCGGCAGGGCGTCGTCCGCCGCGCCTTCGAGGCTCACGGCAGCCTCGATCATCCCCGCGAAGTCGGCAAGCGAGATCTCCGAGCCGTCCGCCGCTCGAGCCCCCGGCCCGGCGGCGACGTAGACGCCCTCGGGGCGGTGGTCGCCGCTCAGCCAGTCCGCCTCCTCGACCATCCGCCGGGCGTGCGTCAGCGAGTAGAGCGGGGCCGGCCTCGAGCAGGAGGTCGGGCGCACGGTCGAGGTAGGGCCCGTCGAGCACCTCCTCCTTTCGCCGCACGGCGCGGATCGGGTGCGTCCCGGTCTCCGGGTCGGTGAACTCGAGCGAGCGATGCGGCCACCTCGTCGCGAACGCGCTCGTAGTCCTCCGGCGCGACGCGCCCGTCGGGCTCGCGCCCGCGGAGGGCGATCGAGACGCCCTCGCCGGTCGAGACGACGCTCGTGTAGGCGACCGTGCCCGCCCAGTCGACGGGCTGGCGTCGGCACGGCGACGCGGCCGTGCAGGCCGAGCTTGTCGTAGGCGACCCGCGCGATCGAGCGCAGCCGGCCCCACGCGAGCAGGCCGACGAGGCCCGAGCCGCGGCCGAGGCGAAGGTGGCCGAGATGCTCGAGGACGCGGTTCATGTTGAGCGCCCGGGTGCACGGCTGGTGCCCGTGGTCGGACATGAGCACCACCGTGTCCTCGTCGTCGGTGCGCTCGACGAGCGTGCCGAGCTCGCGGTCGAGCATGCGGTAGACGTCGCGCACCCGGTCTGCGACAGGCGAGGCCGCGGCCTCCGCGTGGCGCGGGGTGGCCGGGATGGACGTACTCGAGCAGGCAGTGCTGGATCCGGTCGGGCGAGACGAAGACGAGGCAGGCGGCGTCCCACTCCTCGGAGTCGAGCAGCCGCCGCATCGCTTCGGCGCGCGCGGCGCTCGTGCGCTCGACGTCCTCGACGAGGTCGAGCGGCCTGCCGCGGAAGGTCGTCCACGAGCCGCCGTTGATCGGCCATCCCAGGCTCGGCCCGATCTCCGGCGGGTGGCTGAAGGTCGCGCCGCCGGGGATCACGCCGCCGGCGATGGCGACGCCGTTCACCGCGGGTGCGGGATACGTCAGCGGGATGTTCGCGATGACGACGCGCCGGCCCGCCTGCGAGAGCCGCTCGGGCCAGGTGGGCGCGAGGATCGACCGCGACGAGACCGGCATCCGCCGGCTCGCGCCCGGCTGGTGCTCGAGGATGTCGAACACGCCGTGGCCGGCCGGGTCGCGCCCGGTGAGGAAGGTCGGCCATGCCGCCCAGGAGTGCGACGGCGTGCACGACCGCGAGACGCCGCGCCGCCCGCGCTCGATGAGCCGCGCGAGGTGCGGGAGCTCGCCCGCCGCGAGCAGCGGATCGAGGATGTCCCAGTCCGCGCCGTCCCATCCCACCACGAGTATCCGGTTGGCCACGGGCGCTGAGGATACCCGCGAGGGCTGGGGTCAGACCCCGCATCGGACCTGCGGACACTTTTGTTGCGCGACCGTTGTAGCCGCCCGCCCGCCGGCGGTGATCCGCGGATACGTTGGACTCATGGCGAGAGCGTTACGACGGCAGGAGGCAGGTGCGATCTACCACCTCATGAGCCGAGGCGTTCGGAAGCTTCCGATCTACGCCGACGACGAGGACCGGATGACCTTCTTGCGCATCCTGTCCGAGACGGTGCGGGTCTTCAAGTGGCGGTGTGCGGCCTACTGTCTGATGACCAACCACTACCACGCGGTGGTGATCACGCCTGAGCCGAACGTCGGCATTGGCATGAAGCGCCTGAACGGGCTCTATGCGCAAGGTTTCAATCGCAGACACGGATTGCGTGGCCATCTGTTCGAGGACCGGTACCGATCGATCGACGTCATCGCTGACGACCAGTTCGTGACCCTGCTCCAGTACGTGGTCTTGAACCCGGTCCAGTCGGGCATGTGCGCCGGCCCCGATCAGTGGCCGTGGTCGAGCTACCGCGCGACCGTTGGAGCCGCACCGGCGCCACGGTTTCTCGACGTCCCGAGCGTCCTGCGATGGTTCGACACCGACGACGTGCGGGCTCAGGCGTTGTACCGCAGCTCGGTCTACTCCCGGCTCGAGCTGCGCCGCTCAGCGCCGGCGCCTCCGGACGCTTCCGCGTAGGCGTAACGATCCCGCATCGCCGGCGTAACGCCCGCCGATGCGGGGTCTGACCCCGGCCTCTGCCTCCGGCCTCCGGGCCTGAACCGGGCTGTGGGCGACTAGCCTGTCGCCGATGCCTGTGCTCCCCGACACGGCCGCCCTCGAGGCGGGGCGGCTGTGTGTGGGCGGCGTCGCGCTCTCGGAGCTCGCCGCGGCCCATGGGACGCCGCTTCACGTCTACGACGAGGCGACGCTCCGAAACCGCGCGCGGGCCTACCGGGACGCCCTGGACGGGTATCCGGGCGCGGCCCGGGCGGTGTACGCATGCAAGGCGAACGCGACCGTCGGCCTCCTGCGCATCCTGCTCGACGAGGGCATGGGGATGGACGTCGCATCGGAGGGCGAGCTCGCCCACGCCCTCGCCGCCGGCGCGCCGGGCGCGCGGCTCGTCGTCCACGGCAACAACAAGTCCGACGCCGACGTCCGGGCCGCCGTCGCCGCCGAGGCCGGCCTGCTCGTGGTCGACCACGTCGAGGAGCTCGACCAGGTCGAGCGCATCGCGGCCGCGGCCGGGCGGGAGCAGCCGATCCTGCTCCGCGTCACGCCCGGCATCGAGGCCGCGACGCACGCGAAGATCCGCACCGCCCATGCGTCGTCGAAGTTCGGGATCGCCCCCGGCGACATCGCCCGCGCGGCCGACCGCGCCGCCGCCTGCCCGCACCTGCGCCTCGACGGCCTGCACGTGCACCTCGGATCGCAGATCCGCGACCTCGACACGTACGTCCAGGCGGTCGAGTGGCTGGCTGGGTTCCCCGCGGCCGCCGGTCTCCCCGTGCTCGACCTCGGCGGAGGGCTCGCGATCCCGTACACCGACGACGACAACGCGCCCGACCTGCGCGCCGCCGCCGCGGCCACCGCCGCGGCGGTCGCCGAGCGGTTCGACCCCCGGCCCGAGCTCCTGCTCGAGCCCGGCCGCTCGGTGGTTGGGACGTGCGGCGTCACGCTCTACACGGTCGGGGCCGTGAAGACCGCGGGCGGGGTGACCTACGTCGCGGTCGACGGCGGCATGTCCGACAACCCGCGGCCGGTGCTCTACGGCGCCCGCTACCAGGCGTGGATCGCGGACCGGGCGGGCGACGAGCCCGACGGGACGTACGCGGTCGCAGGGAAGCACTGCGAGTCCGGCGACGTCCTGATCGAGGAGACGCGGCTTCCGGCGCCGCGGCCGGGCGACATCCTCGTCGTCGCCGCCACCGGTGCCTACTCCGCCAGCATGGCGTCGAACTACAACGGTCTCCCGCGGCCGGCGGCGGTCGTCGTCCGAGACGGCACGGCCCGTACGGTCGTCCGCCGCGAGACGGTGGCCGACCTGCTGGCCGCGCAAATCGGCTGAAGTTCGGGCCTCTTCCGGCCGATATCAAGGGTGAATGGGTCGTGCGCTTTCACGCTCACTCGCGGTGGTCGCTCTGCTCGCCGTGGTCTCGGCCACGCTCGGCGTGGTCACGCCGTCGCTTGCCCGGATCGTCGGGCGCGACGGGGGCCACCATGCGGCGGCGGCCCCGGCGTGGCTGTGGCAGAGCCACGTCTACGGCGGCCACCCGACCCCGGCCGCGACCGCCGCTCCGGCCAAGCCGCATGCGAAGCGGAGCCGGCGCCCGTACAAGCCGCCCATCGCCCGCAAGGCCGCCGCAAAGACCGCCAAGGCCGAGGCGTCCTGGCGTCAGCCGTAGCGGACGAGGCCGACGTGCCTCGCGTCGGCGATGTCCGTCGCGTCGCCGAAGCGGTACACGAGGAGGTTCCCGTTCTGGCGCCCCGGCGCCGGGTACACGAGCGTGCCCGGTCGCCGACTGCCCCGGCCCGATCGACATGCCGACGAGCGGGTGGCCGACCTCGGCGGCGGCGGCCGCCGAGGCGAGGAACGCGTGGTTCTTCGAGTCGAGAAGCCAGATCTGGGTGGGCGCGACGGTCTGATCCGCGTCTGACGTGTTCGTGAGCGTCACCCGGACGACGCCGAACACCGTCGTCCCGGGAGGGAGTGGAGCCTTCAGGTCGCGCGTCCACTCGATGCCGTCGACCTTGACCGACACGTCGTCGAGCACGAGCTTCGACCCGAGCGGCGCGACGGTGTAGACCTTGCCGTCGGTGTACGTGACGGTGCCGGACACCGGGAGCGTCGACGAGGGCGGGGCCGTGTTCGTGCCTCCCGACGTCGCCGACCCGCCGCCGGAGCACCCGGCGGCGGCGAGTCGCCGCGACGAGGAGCGCGGCGACGCGCCTCACGCGTCGCCCTCGTCCTCGACCTGGCGGCGCAGCTCGGCCACCGAGAGCCCCTCGAGCGAGCAGGAAGATGAACCCCAGTCCGACCCCGAGCGCCGCCTCGATCAGCTGGAGGCCGATCGAGAACGTGAGCGCCAGGTCGCTCGACACGGGGTAGAGGACGCTCAGGCCGCCGGCGGTGGCCCCCTGGAAGACGCCGAGGTTCCCCGGCGTGATCGGGAAGAGCTGCACGAGGTTCGAGGCGAGGAACACGACGCCGGCCGCTCCCAGGCCCTCGTCGATGCCGTACGCCCTGAGCGCCCAGTAGATGCCCGCGAGCTGCATCACCCAGCTGATCGTCGCCATCACGAGGCCCCAGGCCAGGAGGCGCGGGCGGCGGAAGATCGCCTGCCCCTCCTGAAGGCCGCGCATCGTCGAGGTGAGGCTGATGCCGAGCAGGTGCCACCAGCGCTCGACGTACGGCGCCGTCGGCACCATGCGGCGCCGCTGGATGCGGCCGGCGATCTCGATCCCGGCTGCGACGAGCGCGACGAGGAGGACGACACCGGAGAGGACGGCCAGGAGCCGGACCGCCTGCTGCGGCACCGGCGTGAAGACGACCACGCCGACCAGCACGCCCACGAGCATGATCCCGCTCAGGATCTGCTCGGTGACCAGCGTGCCGACGAGCGTCGTGACGGGCACGGACTGGCCGCGCGCGGTGATCTTGCGGCGGAGCACAGTGACCCGGGCCACCTCGCCCAGGCGGGCGATGAGCACGGTGTTCAGGAGGAAGCCGATGAAGATCGGCGGCACGACGTCGCGGACCGGCACCTCCAGCGGCCGGCCCTCCTCGTCGGCGGGGACGGCGTCGATGGCCGCCTTCCACGTGAGCGCCTTCGCCGCCACCGATCCCAGGTTCGCGATGAGCGCCGCCAGCACGTAGACCGGGTTCGCGTCGGTGAAGACGTTCGCGATCACCTGGAGCGAGAACCGCTGCGAGACGATCAGCACCAGCGCGGCGACGACGACGGCGAAGGCGGCGGCCTTGAGCGCCGTCCGCCGCTGCGGCCTGAGCTCCTGGGCGAGCTGGGAGACCGTCACGAGCTCGAGCCCGCGCTCACGCGCCGACTCGAGGATGTGCGGCACCGCCGCGACCGTCTGCGACCGGTCGCCGCCCTGGCCGGAGCCGTCGCCGTCGTGCAGGAGGAGGATCGCCCCGGGCCGCAGCACGTTTTGGCAGCGGGCCACGATCGCGTCGACCCCCGGGCGGGCGGTGTCGAAGATGGCGCCGGTCCAGCCCACCATCCGGTAGCCCTGCTGCCCGGCCACGGCCGAGACGAACGGGTTTCGGAAGCCGTGGGGCGCCCGGAAGAGCTTGGACGCCTTGCCGTCGACGGCGTCGGCGAGGGCGCCCTCGGCTGCGCGAAACTGGTGCACGATCGCCCGCGGGCCCGCGAACACGAGCAGCGAGTGGTCCTCACCGTGGCTCGCCAGCTCGTGGCCCTCGTCGACGATCCGGCGGGCGATGTCGGGGTGCGCGCGCACCTGGCGCCCGAGTGCGAAGAACGTGGCCCGCGCTCCCGCATCCCGGAGCGCGTCGAGCACCCCGGGCGTCCACTCCGGGCTCGGCCCGTCGTCGAAGGTGATCGCCACCATCGGCTGGGCCGTCGCGCCGAGGCCCACCACGCGTCCGAAGAGGCGTGCGTTCGGTGTGAACGTGGCCCACGCGACGGCGATCAGGACGAGGACGGCGGTTGCGACGACGACCTCGCCGGGCCGGCCGCCGATCTCCTCCCCGAGCACCGCTGCCGCCGTCAGCCAGACGGCGGCTGCGATCACGAAGCGAACGATGACGTCGCGCTTGCCCATACAGGCCTCACACCAGCGAGCAGGTCGTCGTAGTAGTTCTCGAGCTGCGCGGAGACTCGCGGCCACGCGTAGTGCTCGAGCGCCGTCCGGCGCCCGGCCTCGCCCATCCGGCGGCGCTCGTCGGGGTCGTCGAGGAGCCTGCCGAGCGCGGCCGCGAACCGCCCGGCATCGTCCGCGGGGTGCACGAGGACGCCCTGGACGCCGTCCTGCATCAGGAGCTGGAATCCCGAGATCCGGCTCGCCACGACCGGCTGCCCGCAGCTCATCGCCTCGAGCAGCACCATCCCGAACGACGCCCGGTTGCAGGGAGTGCAGAAGACGTCGCCGGCCACGAGATGGTTCGGGCGGCTACGGTTGAGGCGGCCGGCGAAGTGGACGTGCGGTCGCTGCTCGTCCGTGATCTGGTGCTCGTACTTCGCCCGGAGCGGGCCGTCGCCGACGACGACAAGCCGCACGTCGCCCCGATCGCCCTGGAGGGTGCGGTGGGCTTCGATCATCGTCCCGAGGCCGTTTCGGGGGTCGAACCGGCCGACGAACACGATCGTCCCCTGCTCGCCCCTGAGGCCCGGGGCGGGCTCGGCATCCGGCGAGAAGTGGTCGGCGTCGATGCCGTTCGGGATCACGTCGTAGGCGTAGGGGTAGTACGGGGCGAGCGAGCCGATGCACGCCTCCGACACGCAGATGCGGCCGTCGAGGCGCTCGATCCACGGCCGCGTCCACTCGGCCAGGATGTCCATGCCGACCGTCTGCGGGAACACACTGTGAAACGTCGCCACCACGACCGCGTCGTCGGGAGCGTTGGCGATCGCCCAGGCCGGGAACGGCGGGTTGTACGGCGCGTGGACGTGGATGACGTCGAAGCCGCGGCCGCGGAAGAAGTCGCGCAGCTGGCGGCCGAGCCAGGGCCACATCGTGTGGAGCGTCTGGGCGTTGTTTCCCCACCGCGGGACGTACAGCGGCACGGCCGCTCCCAGGCGGACGATCTCGAACGTCGGCGCGGGGACCGGCATCGCGTCGTCCTGCACCGGAGGCGTGCGGAGGATGCGCCCGGTGACGACCGTGACCTCGTGGCCGCGGGCCTGAAGGCCGCGGGCCTGGCCGTCGACGTGCTCGGTGATCCCGCCCAGGGACGGGTAGTAGAAGTCGGTGACGATGGCGATTCGCACGGCGTGTGATCGTAACCCAGGGCCCGATTTGGCACTCTCGGCCCGAGTGCGCCAGGGTGCCGTCGGTATACTGAACTTGGATGCCGATCTACGAGTACCGATGCCAGAACGACCACCGGTTCGAGGTGCTCCAGAAGTTTGCGGACGAGCCCATCACCGAGTGTGAGGTCTGCGGCGCGCCCGCGACGCGGGTGCTGCACCCGGTCGCCATCCACTTCAAGGGCTCGGGCTTCTACTCGACCGACTACGGCCGGCGCAAGAAGGCCGGCTCGGAGGGCAAGTCCGAGGGGTCGAGCGACTCGAAGTCGTCCGAGAAGTCCGAGAAGAAGAGCTCTGACGGCGGGGGCAGCGAGCCCAAGAAGGCCGCCGAGGCCTGATCACGCCCACTGGTGCGCGCCTCCCTCGTGGACGGCGGCGTAGACGGCGTTCCGGGTGAGGTTGGCCTCCTCGGCAGTGAGTGTCCGGGTGGGGTGGCGCAGGACGAGCCGCACGAGCAGGTTCTTCTGCCCGGGCCGAAGACCGATGCGCGCGATGGCCTGCGGTGGGAGCTCGTCCGCCGGCGTCTCGGCGACGACCGTCATCTCCTCCACGGCCTCGAGCACACCGGGGTCGACCCGCTCGCGGATCCGGTCGCCCAGCTCCTCGGCGGTCAGGTCGTCGGCGACGGCGATCGAGAGGTCGCGCCGGGTCGGCGGCATCGCGCTCACGGGGCGGTAGGGCTCGAGGTCGAGCATCTGCCCGGCGACCCGGGGATCGGATGAGCGCAGAAGGCGGATGTCGGCGATGCCCTTTCGCAGCATGAGCGCACGGTCGAGGCCGAGGCCCAGCGCGAGCCCCGACCACTCCGCGGGATCGAGCCCGCCCGCCTCCAGGACGTGTGCGCCCGCCAGGCCGCACTCGAGGAGCTCCACCCAGGCCCCGTCCGCCTCGACCTCGACCTCGCGCCCCTCGGTCGTATACGGGTGCGCGGCCGGAAGCACCCGCTGCGCCGCGCCGGGCAGGGTCGCCGAGACGACGAGGCCGATCATCTCCTCCAGGTCATCCGTGGTGAGCGGCTCGCCCCGGCGGACGCGCCACAGGTCGAGCTGGTGCGGCTCGCCGACGTGGAGCCGATCGACCACGTCGCGGCGGTAGACCAGGCCCGGGCATGCCACGACGATGTCGCCGGCGCCGCTCGGCGGGACGAGGCGGCGAAGCGCATCGGGGACCACCGCCGTCATGTGCGTCCGCAGGAGCCGGTGCTCGTCGAGATAGCGCGTGTACCGGGCCTCCCGCGCCGGGGCAGCGGCCGGATAGCCGAGCGCCTCGTAGTTGGCGCGGATGGTGACGACCGGGCTCGCCCGGTGGACCAGCACCGGAGCGCCCCAGGTGCGCTCCAGGGCGTCGCTGATCGCGTCCGCGAGAAGCTGCATGGCATGCGGCCCCGAGGCCGGATCGGACAGGTCGCGCAGCGCGAGCGCGCGGTCGAGCTGGTGCTGAGTGATGACGGAATGCATCGGGATCCTCCTGGACGGCGGGTGGCAAAGGGCGTGGAAGCCCCGGCCGCCGTGACGGCTGGAGGAGCGCGATGCGCGCGGCTACGAGCGCCGGGCGAGCGCCGCTGCCCCAGCCTGCGGCCGGGGCGGGGTAAACGATCTGGCGCTCGTGGTCATCACGGGCCGAAGGTTAGCCGGTGAACCCCGTGGGGGCAGGCCCCGTCCGGGGCCTGGCCCCGGACGTGCGCGTGAGGACGCCGCGATCCTGCACCGATCGCCGTGACATGCTCTTCGCCGTCGCGCCCGAAACAGTGCGCCACCCCTTAAGGAGGGGGCTCGCGGGGGAACCCTGGGTTCCCCCGCGTTAATGCACGGAACAGCCGGGCGCATAGAGCTGGCCCTTCGGAGCCGGCTGGGGTGCTGAGGTGCCGAGGAACATCTGCACGACGGCGGCGTTCTGCTCGCTCGACTGGAGCACGTCCTGGCCTCCCAGCACGAGCGGCGTGCCGCCCAGGTGGCACTCGAGCGTCCGCCCCGAGCGGAACTTGATCCAGCCCATCCCGAGCAGCTCGTTCGCCGAGAGGTCGGTCGCCAGGGGCTTTGCGATCGAGCGGCCGACGGACGGGAGATGGAGGAGGCTCGACGGCGTGACGAGCTGGTGCATGAGCGCCTGGAGCACGCGCTGCTGGCGTTCGGTCCGGGAGATGTCGCTGTCGGCGCTGTTCGTCGTGTGGCGGATGCGGGCATAGGCCAGCGCGCGGCGGCCGTCGAGGTGGATCGGGCCCTTCCCGAACTGCCACCCGTGCCCGTCGAACGACTGCGACGACACGACCTTGGACGGGTTCACGATCGTGATCCCCCCGAGGTCGTCGATCAGGTCCTTGAACCCGGTGAAGTCGACGATCACGACGTGGTTCACCTTGAGGTTGGTGAGCCGGTTCACGGTGCGGATCAGAAGCGGCGGCCCGCCGAACGCGAACGCGGCGTTGATCTTGTTCTCGCCGTGGCCGGGGATCGGGACGTACAGGTCGCGCGGGATCGAGAGCATCGAGATGAGGTGCTTGCCAGGGTCGGTGCGCACGAGCAGGATCGAGTCGGCCCGCGCTCCAGAGAGGGCGCTCTTCCCGCGGCTGTCCGAGCCCATGACGATGCTGATCTGAGGGTCGCGCAGGATGTTCCCAGCCGGCGCGAGCGCCGCCTTCGTCCGCTTGTCGATGCGCTTGTTCGCCTTGGCGACCTCGTCGGAGAAGGCCCGGTAGCCCAGGTAGAGCCAGAACGCGAAGAGCAGGAGGACAACCGGGATCGCGATCGCGAGGATACGGCGCCACCGCCGGCGGAAGAAGCCCGGCCCGCTGCCCGGAGGGCCCGGAGGAGGCGGGGTCGCGACCCGCCGCCCGGGCAGCGCTTTCCGCGGCGGCCGCATGTCGGGCGCGGGCAGGCCCTCGGGCGTCGGCGCGCGCGGAGGCGCCGACGTGCCCGCGGACCGTCCGGTGAAGTCGAAGCGCGCGGCGTCGGCGTCGTCGCTCCCTCCGGCCCGGCCCCCGCGGTACGTGCGATACGGCTTGGAGGGCTTCGACTCGGGCGGCATCTAGCCGCTTTATGGTACCCACGATGGTGAATTCCTCCCCGGACCGGTCATCGGCGTCGATCTCGGAGGCACGTCGGTGAAGGCCGCGCTCGTCTCGGCCGACCTCGAGGTGCTCGCATACGACGCGGCGCCGACCGACATCTCGGACGAGGAGCTCCTGCTGACCGAGATCGAGCAGCTCGTGCGCCGGATGGCCGCCAACTCGGGCGCCGCAGCGGTGGGCTTCGGCCTGCCGTCGCAGATCAATCAGCGGAACGGTCGGGTCGCCGACTCGATCAACGTGCCCATCACCGACGTTCCCTTCGTCGCGGAGATGACCGCGCGCCTGGACCTGCCGGTGAAGGTCGACAACGACGCCAACGTGGCGTGCCTCGCCGAGGCCCGGATCGGGGCCGGGAAGGGGCGCGGCAACGTGATCATGCTCACCCTCGGGACCGGCGTGGGCGGCGGGATCGTTCTCGACGGGCAGCTCTACCACGGGGCGACCGGCTACGGCGGCGAGCTCGGGCACATCGTGATCGACGAGAACGGCCCGCCCTGCCAGGGCCACTGCCCGAACCACGGCTGCCTCGAGAGCTTTGCTTCGGCCGCCGGCGTACGCGCGGCGGCGGCCCGGATCGCGGAGGAGCGGCCGGGCGGAACGCTCGCCACGGAAGCCGCGGCGCAGGCATCCATCGAGACCCGCTTCGTGATCGACGGGGCGCTCGCCGGCGACCGGGACTGCGTCGACGCGCTCGCCATCGTGGGCCGCCATCTCGGCGTCGGGATCGCGAACTACGTGAACATCTTCAACCCGGACGTCGTCGTCGTGGGCGGCGGGATCATGGCGGCGGGCGAGATCCTTCTGGGCGTCGCCCGGGACGAGGCCGGCCGGCGGGCGCTGCGGCCGCCGTGGGGCGAGGTCGAGGTCGTGGCCGCCGAGCTCGGCAACGACGCCGGCGTCCTGGGCGCGGCCGCGCTCGTCCTGTGAGCGGCGCCCTCGTCGTCTGCCCGACCCCGATCGGCAACCTCGACGACGTCACGCTGCGAGTCCTCGACGAGCTGCGAGCGGCCGACGTGATCGCCTGCGAGGACACCCGCCGGACGCTGACGCTCCTCACCCAGTACGGGATCGAGACGCCCCGGCTGTCGCTCACCGAGCACAACGAGGCGGCCCGCACGTCGGCGCTCCTGGCCCGCGTGCGGGCGGGGGAGCGGGTCGCGCTCGTCTCCGACGCCGGCACGCCGACCGTGTCCGACCCCGGGGGGCGGCTGGTCGCGGCGGCCGTCGGCGAGGGCCTCGACGTGGAGGTGCTCCCGGGCGCGTCCGCGGTCGTCACCGCGGCGGCGGCGTCAGGGCTCGCGGGCGGCGGCTTCGTCTTCTGCGGGTTCCTGCCGCGCACGCCGGCCGGCCTTGCCGCGCTGCTCGATCGCGTGGACGCGGCGGGCCTCGCCGTCGTTGCCTTCGAGTCGCCGCGCCGGCTCCCCGCCACGCTTCGGGCGCTCGCCGACCGCGACGGCGACCGCCGGGCGGCCGTGTGCCGCGAGCTGACGAAGCTCTACGAGGACGTGCGCCGCGGCACGGTCGCCGAGCTCTCAGCGCACTACGACTCCGCCCCGAAGGGCGAGGTGACGCTGGTGCTCGGCCCGGCCGAGGCAGGGGCTCGCCCCGACCCCGCCGACGACGCGCTCCGCGAGCTGGCCGAGGTGGTCGGGAGCCGCCGCGCCGCCGCCCTGGCGTCGCGACTCACCGGCCACTCTCGGAACCAGCTCTACGCAGCGATCACGCGCGCGAGGCGCTGACCACGTCGTCGGTCATCTCGGTCCGGCACGATGCGCAGACCATCCGGTCGTGGAACGGCTGGAGCGCACGCCGTCCACCGCAGAACACACACGCATCGTGCGGCTTGGAGAGCACGATGGTGTCCCCGCGCACGCTGATCTCCAGCGGGTCGCGGATCTCGATCCCGAACCTTCGCCGGATCTCGACTGGGATCACGATCCGGCCGAGGTCGTCGACCCGGCGGACGACCCCTCCGGTTTGCCCGGCGCGTATCCGCGTCGGCTGCTTCACTGCATTCATTCTGACCCTCGCCATCTTCTAGGATGGAGCCCGGAACCCAGCATAACTCCGAAATTGCGCGACCTGACAACTCCTTACAAAAAACATGCCGTTCTCTGTCACTACGCCAATCTACTACGTCAATTCGGACCCTCACCTGGGCCACGCGTACACGACCGTGGCCGCCGACGTGCTGGCCCGTCACCACCGCCAGCGCGGTGAGGACGTCTTCTTCCTGACGGGCACCGATGAGCACGGCGCCAAGGTTGCCCGTGCGGCCGAGGAGGCCGGGCTCACGCCCAAGGAATTCTGCGATCGGGTGTCGGCCCGCTTCCGCGACCTGGTCGCCCAGCTGAACGCGACGAACGACTACTTCATCCGCACGACCGACCCCGAGCACGAGGAGCGCGTGCAGAAGTTCCTCGTGCGGCTGCGCGACGCCGGCCACCTCTACGAGGACACCTACGCCGGCCTCTACTGCACCGGCTGCGAGCAGTTCTACGCCGAGAGCGACCTGGAGCAGCCGGGGAACATCTGCCCGCTGCACAAGACGCCTGTCGAGTGGCTCGAGGAGGAGAACACGTTCTTTCGCCTGTCGGCCTTCGCCGACCGCCTGCTCGAGCTCTACGACCGCGACCCCGAGTACGTCGTGCCGCGCACGCGCTACAACGAGGCCCGGTCGCAGATCGAGGCCGGGCTGAACGATCTCTCGGTGAGCCGCGCGTCCGTCAGCTGGGGGGTGCCCCTGCCGTGGAAGCCCGAGCAGACGATCTACGTGTGGGTCGACGCGCTCCTCAACTACCACACGGCCCTCGAGTACGGCACGGGCGAGGACGTCGCGGCCACGTTCTGGCCCTCGACCCACCTCCTGGGGAAGGACATCCTGCGACTGCACTGCGTGCTCTGGCCGGCGCTCTTGATGGCGGCCGGGTACGAGCCGCCCGCCAAGCTCTTCGTCCACGGCTACCTGACGAGCGGCGACCAGAAGATGTCGAAGTCGCTCGGCAACGTCATCGACCCGCTTCAGGTGATCGCGGACCTGGGCGCCGACCCGCTGCGGTTCTACGTCCTCCGCGAGGTGCAGTTCGGTCAGGACGGGAGCGTCACGCGCGAGGGCCTCGACCGCCGCTACGAGGGCGAGCTCGCGAACGACCTCGGGAACCTGGTCTCGCGCACGACGGCCATGATCGCCCGCTATCGCGACGGGCAGATCCCGGAGGGGACGACCGCGCTCGAGTCCGTGCACGAGCGCGTCGCCGAGCGCATCGACGCGCTCGACCTGACGGGGGCGCTCGAGGAGATCTGGACGCTGGTTCGCGCCGCCAACCGCTACGTCGAGGAGCAGGCGCCGTGGGCGCTCGCCAAGAGCGACGAGCCGGCCGACGTCCAGAAGCTCGACACCGCGCTCTACACCCTGGCCGACGCGGTGCGCGCGCTCGGCGTCCTGCTTCACCCGTACATCCCGGCTGCCTCGGAGCGGATCCTGGCCGCGGTCGGCGAGCCGGGCGCGGTGGGCTGGGAGAGGGCCGGGCTCGGCCTCACGGCGGCGGGCACCGCGGTGGAGCAGCCTCCGCCGCTCTTCCCGAGACTCGCCGCCGCCGGCGCGTGATCGACACCCACGCGCACCTCGAGATGTGCGACGGGGACCCGGAGGACGTCGCCGCCGCCGCTGCCGAGGCCGGAGTGAGCCGCATCATCACGATCGGCCGCGAGCAGGCGGTCGGCCTCGCGGAGCGGATCCCCGGCGTCTGGGCGGTCGTCGGCGTCCATCCTCACGAGGCGGCCGAGGTCGCCGACCCTGCGGCGGCGGTGCGGGAGCTGATCGGGCACCCGCGGGCGGTCGCGGTCGGCGAGTGCGGCCTGGACTTCTACCGCGACTATGCGCCGCGCGACGTCCAGCGGCGGGCCTTCGCCGCCCAGATCGAGGTGGCGAACGAGGCCGGGCTGCCGCTGGTCATCCACACGCGGGCCGCCGACGACGAGACGTTCACGATGCTCGATTCCGCCGAGGTGCCCGTCGTCCTGCACTGCTTCGGGTCGGTCGGCCGGCTCGACGATGCGCTCGAGCGCGGGTATCTCGTGTCGTTCGCGGGGAACGTCGCCTACCCGAAGGCCGAGGACCTGCGCGAGGCCGCCCGGCGCGTCCCCGGCGACCGCATCCTGGCCGAGACGGACGCGCCCTACCTGGCCCCGCCGCCGCACCGCGGCCGTCCTAACCAGCCCGCCTATGTGATGCGCACGCTGGAGGTGCTGGCCGGCGAGCGCGGTGTCGAGCCGGCCGCGCTCGAAGCGCAGATCGACGCGAACGCGACCCGCGTCTTCGGCCTGTGAGCGGCGCGCAGGTGACGCTGGCGCGGATGCGCGAGTTCGGGATACGCCCCGATCGCGACCTCGGCCAGCACTTCCTGGTCGACGACAACGTGCTCGAGGTCGCCGGCCGGCTCCTGCCGCTGGAGGCCGACGACGTCGTGCTCGAGATCGGCGCCGGGCTCGGGGTGCTGACGGCCTGGCTCGCCCGCCGCGTCGCCCTCGTCCATGCCGTCGAGGTCGATCGCCGGCTCGAGCCCGCGCTGACCGCCACGCTGGCGGGCGCCGGGAACGTCAACGTCGTCTGGGCCGACGCCGCCCGGCTCGATCCCGCCGAGCTCGACCCGACGCCCGGCGTCCTTGTCGCGAACCTGCCCTACAACGTCGCCACGCCGGTGATCATCCGGGCGCTGCCGACGGTCGAGCGCTTCTGCGTGATGGTGCAGCGCGAGATCGCCGACCGGCTCTTCGCGAGCCCGGGGACGAAGGCGTACGGCGCCGTCTCGGTGCTCCTGCAGCTCGTCTGCGAGCGGCTCGGCCGCCGGCCCGTGTCCCGCAAGGTGTTCGCCCCCGAGCCCAACGTCGACTCGGCGCTCGTGGCCTTTCGCCGCCGGCCGGGGGTCGAGCTCGGCGCCGACTGGGAGTGGACGTCGCGCGTCGTGCACGGCGCGTTCGGCCACCGCCGAAAGACGCTCGCGAACGCCCTCGCCCTCGCCGAGCTGCCGGCGCCGCCCGCGGAGATCGCCGGCCTGCGCGCCGAGCAGCTTCCGCCCGAGCGGTTCGCGCTCCTGGCCCGCGAGCTCAGATGAACGTGCGCGCGCCCGCCAAGGTGAACCTGTGCCTGCGGCTCGGGCCGCTCCGGCCCGACGGCTATCACCGCGTGACGACGCTCGTCCAGGCGATCGACGTGTACGACGAGCTCGAGCTCGAGCCGGCCGAGCGAGACGGTCGTCGAGGGGTTTCCGGGCGACACGCTGGTCTCCGGCGCCCTCACTGCGCTGGGCGAGATGCGGCGCGTCCGGCTCGAGAAGCGGATCCCGGTCGCGTCGGGCCTCGGCGGCGGCTCCTCGGATGCGGCAGCGGTGCTTCGCGCCCTGCGGGGCGAGCGGACGCCGAACGAGCTGCACGAGATCGCGCGTGGCCTCGGCACCGACGTCCCGTTCTTCCTGAGCGGCGCCGAGACGGGCTTCTGCACGGGGCGGGGGGACCGGGTGCAGGCGCTGCCTGAGTTCCCGCGCGGGCACGCGTTCGTGATCGTCCCGGCCGCCGAGGGGCTCTCGACCGCGGACGTCTACGCGGCCTCGACGCCGAACCCCGCCTTCCGAGCCGTGGAGGGCGACCTGATCCGGCGGATGCACACCGTCCGCCGCACCGCGGATGTCGCCGGGCTCATGGCGAACGACCTCGAGCCGGCGGCGCTGCGGCTGCGGCCGGAGGTCGCAGGTGCGCTCGAGCAGTTGCGGGGCGCGGGCGCGCTCGCGGCGCAGGTGTCGGGCTCGGGGCCGACGGCGTTCGGCTTGTTCGAGCATCGCGACGCTGCGAACGAGGCGGCTGCCGGCATCAAGGGAGCGCTAACGGCGTCACCGGTATGATTTCTCCATGGCACCCTGGAACGTCTCCAGCGACGCACTGACCATCGAGCAAGAACCGCGCCGATCACCGTCGCGGTGGCTCCACGAGAACAGCCTTCGGATCGCGGTCGTGCTCGGCCTGGCGGAGGCGGTGTTCGCATGGGTGCGGGGCTTCCGCATCGAGATGATGCTGGTCGGCGTCCTCGCCGCCCTCATCTACCTGAACTTGCGCCACAGGATCCCCGTCAGGATCCGCCGGCCGATCTGGGTGTTTGTGATGGCCCAGGCGATTGCCGGAATCCTGCTCCCGGCGATCTACGTCGGGATCGGCATCGCCGTCGTGGTCGGGGGGATCATGCTTGTGATCCTTGCTCTGGTCATGCTGGGCGACCTGCGCCGGTCGTAAACGCTGCGTCGATCTCCGCCAGCGTCTCCGCGTCGAGCTCGATCTCGCCGGCCGCCGAGTTGGCGCGCGCGTTCGCGGCGGAGAGCGTGCCGCAGATGGCGCCGGTGACGCCCGGCTGATGGACCACCCAGGCGATCGCGAGCTGAGCCGTGGTGACGCCGAGCCGCTCCGCGATCGCCGCGAGCCGCTCCACCCGCGGCACGGCGTCGGCCAGCCGCTCGGGGGTGAACTCGTCGCTTCGCCAGTCGTTCTCGGGGAACGTCGCGTCGGCCGCGTACCTGCCGGTGAGGAGGCCCGATGCGATCGGCGAGAACGCCAGGTAGCCGATCCCCTCAGCGGCGAGCCACGGCAGGAGATCGGCAACATCGTCACGGCAGAGGAGCGAGAGCTCGTTTTGCACCGATGCCACCGGGTGGATCCGCCGGCAGCGCTCGATCAGCGCCCGGTCGAAGTTCGAGACGCCGACGTGGACGGCCAGCCCGTCGTCGACGACCTGCGCCATCGCGGCCCAGGTCTCCTCGACGGGGATCCGCTCGTCGGGCCAGTGCACCTGGTAGAGGTCGACCCGGTCGGTGCCGAGGCGGCGAAGCGACGCGCGGATCGCGGAGTGGATCTCGTCCGGCCGGATCCCCGAGCCCTCGTCGTCGGGCGCGACCTTGGTGAAGAGCAGCGCGTCGTCGCGGCGGCCGGCGATCGCGCGCCCGACCAGCTCCTCGGAGCGGCCCTTGCCGTACACCTCCGCGGTGTCGATCCAGGTCTGACCCGAGTCGATCGCGGCGCGCATCGCCGCGATCACGTCGTCGTCGGGTGAGCGGTCGCCCCAGTTGGCCCCGCCCGCCTGCCAGGCGCCGTAGCCGACAACTGAGATCTCGGGCCCTGCCGCGCCCAGCTTTCGCGTTCGCATCGGGGCGAGTCTAGATTGCGGCTGTGTTCGAGCGGTTCACCGAGCGCTCGCGCCAGGTGGTCGTGCTGGCGCAGGACGAGGCGCGCATGCTCAACCACGACCACATCGGCACCGCGCACCTGCTCCTGGGGCTTATGCGGGAGGAGGCCGGAGTCGCGGCACGCGTGCTCCACGAGTCGGGGCTCGACGTGGTGGCGGTGCGCGACCAGGTGCGCGGCATCGTCGGGGAAGGGGACGTCGCTCTCGGCGGGCAGATCCCGTTCTCGCCCGGGGCGAAGGCGGCGCTGGAGGCAGGCCTGCGGGAGTCGCTCGACGTCGGCCACAACTTCATCGGCACCGAGCACATCCTGCTCGGCCTGATCCGGGAGCCCGAGCCGCAGCTCGCCGCCGTGCTGGCCGGAACCGGAGCCGACGTCGACGTGCTGGTGGCCAGGGTCGAGGCTGCGCTGCCTGCGCGCTCCATCGTCGAGATGGCGCCCGACATCCTTGGATTCGAGCGCTACACGGAGTTCGCCCGGCAAGCCGCGATGGAGTTGGCCCAGGAGGAGGCGCGCTCGCTCAACCACAACTATGTCGGCGCCGAGCACCTGCTGCTGGGCCTCCTGCGCGAGGAGCAGGGCGGTGCGGCCCGCGCGCTCACGGAGCTCGGAATCAGCTACGCCGCGGTTCGCGAGCAGGTCGAGCGGCTCGTGGGGCTCGGCGACAATCCGGTGTTCGGCGAGGTCCCGTTCACGCCCAGGGCACGGAAGGTACTCGCGCTGGCGCGGGAGGAGGCGACCTCGCTGAACCACGTGTCCGTCGGTACCGAGCACGTGCTGCTCGGCCTGGCGCGCGAGTTCGAGGGCGTCGCAGCTCGCATCCTCGTGGAGTCCGGGGCCGATCCAGACCGGCTCCGAGCCACCGTCCTCCGGCTTCTGCACGACCAGTACGAGGCCGTCGCCGAGGCATCCAAGCCGCCGTCACATGTCGACATGCCATGCCCGGCGTGCGGCGCCACGCTCGCGCACCTCGAGCTCTCGGGCGGGACGGAGGGGGCGTTCACGGCCGACCGCAAGGGCGTCATCGCCTGCCCGAGCTGCGGCCGGAGGTACGACCTGCGGTACAGGATCGAGTGGAGGCCCGCCTGACGTATACTCGCCGAGCCCCTCGCGACCGCGCTCGATGGGGCGTGGCCAAGTGGTAAGGCAACGGGTTTTGGTCCCGTGATCCCTGGTTCGAATCCAGGCGCCCCAGCTCCCAACACCGACCGCCCACTCCCCGCATGACTCACGGCTCTCCACTCGCCTGTGTTCTCCTCGCCGCCGGTCAGGGCACGCGCATGCGCTCGTCGACGCCGAAGGTGCTGCACGAGATCCTCGGGCGCACGTTGATCGACTGGGCGGTCGCGGCCTGCCTCGAGTCCGGGCCCGACCGGATGCTCGTGGTCGTGCCGCCCGGCGCCGACGCCATCCGCGCGCGCCTGCCGGGCGGGGTCGAGCCGGTCACCCAGGAGCGGCCGCTCGGGACCGGTGATGCGGTCCGTGCCGCCCGGGCCGCGCTCGAGGGCTTCGGCGGCGACGTGCTCGTGCTCTATGCCGACCATCCGCTGACCGACCCGGCGAGCCTCCAGGCGCTGCGCGCGACGCACGCCGACGCCGGGGCGGCCGCCACCGTGCTGACGTTCGAGCGAACGGATGCGATCGGCGTCGACTTCGGCCGCATCGTCCGCGGGGCCGGCGGCGGCGTGGAGCGCATCGTCGAGGTGCGCGACGCGTCGGGAGACGAGCGGGCCCTGACCGAGGTCAACTCGGGCATCTACATCTTTCGCTCCGAGGACCTGTGGCCCGCCCTCGCGGGGCTCGACGCCAAGAACGACCAGGGCGAGCTCTACCTGACCGACGCAGTGGGCGCGCTCGTCGCGGCCGGCCGGCCGGTGGTCGGCCACCGGCACCCCGATGCGACCGCCGCGCTCGGCATCAACACCCGCGCCGACATGGCGGAGGCTGCGGCGCTCCTGCGCAACCGCACGAACCGGGCGCACATGCTCGCGGGCGTCACGATCGTCGACCCGGCCACGACCTGGATCGACGCCGCCGTCGCGATCGAGCCCGACGCGGTCATCCAGCCCTTCACGGTGCTCCGCGGCGAGACCCGCATCGAGGCCGGTGCGGAGGTCGGCCCGCACGTCGTCGCGATCGACGCCCACGTCGGGCCCGGTGCCGAGGTGGGCCCCTTCTGCTACCTGCGCCCGGGGGCAGACATCGGCGCCGACGCGAGGGCGGGGACGTTCGTCGAGATCAAGAACGCGTCGATCGGCGAGCGCACGAAGGTGTCCCACCTGTCGTACATCGGCGACGCGGAGATCGGCGCCGACACGAACATCGGTGCGGGCAACATCACCGCCAACTACGATGGGGAGCAGAAGCAGCGAACCACGATCGGCCGTGATGTCCGCTCGTCCAGCGACACTGTCTTCGTCGCGCCCGTGACGATCGGAGATGGGGCGTGGACCGCAGCTGGCTCCGTGATCACCGACGACATCCCCCCGGACGCCCTCGGCGTCGCCCGTGCCCGTCAAACGAACATCGAGGGATATGGAACACGAAAGCGAAGCCGCAGTTAGCCTCGAGACGCCGATCCCGCTCTTCGCCGCGACGGGCATGGCGGCCTCGGCCGTGACCCAGGGTGAGCACGCGACGTGGATGGAGCGGGCGCCGCACAAGCGCCTGATGCTCTTCGCCGGCCGGTCGAACATGGCGCTCGGGCGAGGCAATCGCCGAGCGGCTCGGCATCAAGCTCGGCGACGTCACGCTGAAGACGTTCACGAACGGCGAGGTGTATGTCCGCTACGAGGAGTCGATCCGCGGCGCCGACGTGTTCATCGTGCAGTCGTGCGTCTCGCCGACCAACGACGCCCTCGTCGAGCTGCTCGTGATGGTGCAGGCGGCCGCCCTCGCGTCCGCCAAGCGCGTCACCGCGGTCATGCCCTGGTATCCGTACAGCCGCCAGGACAAGAAGGGGATGCCGCGCGAGCCGATCACCGCCCGCCTCGTGGCCGACATCCTCCAGGCGGCGGGCGTCGACAGGGTCCTGACCATGGACCTCCATGCCGGCCAGGTGCAGGGCTTCTTCCACAAGCCCGTCGACCACATGACGGCGGTGCCCATCCTCGCCGAGCACTTCACGATGCTGCTCGACCTCGAGCACGACGAGGTCGTCGTGGTCTCGGCCGACGCCGGCCGGGTCAAGCTGGCCACGAAGTTCGCCGAGATGCTCGGCGCCGACCTCGCCCTCATCACGAAGGAGCGGCCCGAGCACCAGGAGGCCCAGGCGACCAACGTCATCGGCCGCGTCCGCGGCAAGAGCTGCATCCTCCTCGACGACATGATCGACACCGCGGGCACGCTCTGCGCCGGCGGCCAGGCGCTGCTCGACCACGGCGCGACGCGCGTCTTCGCATGCGCGACCCACCCGGTGTTCTCGGGACGCGCGCTCGAGCGGCTCGAGTCGAGCGTGTTCGAGAAGGTGGTCGTGACCGACACGATCCCGATCGACCCCACCACCCGGCCCGCGAACGTCCAGGTGCTGTCGGTGGCCCCGATCCTGGCTGATACGATCTCGAACGTCTTCAACGACGATTCCGTCTCGGGCCTCTTCCACGGCGGAAACCAGCTCTTCTAATGGACCGAGTAAAACTCCAAGTCAGCCTTCGTGACGGCCGGGGGTCGAAGGACGCCAAGGCGCTCCGTGCTGCGGGAGAGATCCCGGGCGTCATCTACTCGGCCACCACCGACACCCAGGCCATCACCGTCAACGCGCGCGCGCTGCGCCAGGCGGTGGCGGGCGGTCTGCACACGATCCTCGACGTCACGCTCGACGGCGACGGCAAGGGCCGGCCGGTGCTGATCAAGGATCTCCAGCTCGATCCGGTGCGCGGCCGGGTCGTGCACATCGACCTCCACGAGATCCGGCTCGACCAGAAGATCCAGACGGTGATCCCGGTCCACCTCGAAGGCCACGCCGAGGGCGTCAACATGGGCGGCGCGCTCAACCAGCCCGTGCACGAGGTGCACGTCGAGGCGCTCCCGGCCGACCTCATCGACTTCATCAGCGTCGACGTCAGCGGTCTCGAGATCGGCCAGTCGGTGCGGCTGTCCGACATCGAGGCGCCGTCAGGCGTCACGTTCACCGACGATCCCGAGAGCACCGTGCTCGCCAGCATCGCGGCGCCGGTGTCCGAGGAGGATCTGAAGAGCGAGGCCGAGCTCGAGGCCGAGGCGGAGGCCGAGGCCGAGGCGGCGGCGGCTGCCGAGGCGGGCGAGGAAGGCGAGGGCGGCGAGCCCGGCGAGGGTGGCGAGGAAGCCGGCGGCGAGGAGCCGTCCGGCGACGAATCCGACTAGCCCGATGGGGCTCCTTCGGCGCCGCAAGCCGGCACCGACGCTCGATCTCCTCGTCGTCGGGCTGGGGAACCCCGGCCCGGAGTACGCGCGCACCCGGCACAACCTCGGATTCATGGTCGCCGACCGCCTGGCCGAGTCGCTGGACGGCTCGTGGCGCTCGAAGTTCTCGGGACGGATCGCGACCGCTCGCGCCGACGATGTGCGGCTCGCCCTGTTCGAGCCGCAGACCTTCATGAACCTCTCCGGCCCCGCGGTCGCCGCGGCGGCTCGCTTCTACGGCCTCGAGCCCGCCGACATCCTGGTCGTCCACGACGAGATCGACCTCGAGCTGGGCGACGTGCGAGCCAAGATGGGCGGCGGGCTCGCGGGTCACAACGGCCTGCGCTCGGTGCGCGGCGCGCTCGGGACCGAGGAGTTTCCCCGTGTCCGGATCGGCGTTGGGAGGCCGGGTCGCGGCGAGCGCCGGCCGGTCGCGGACTGGCTGCTCCAGCCGTTCGATCCCGGCACCGACGTCGAGGCGCTCGTCGAGCGCGGAGCGGCCTGCGCGCTCGCCGTCGCCCGTGACGGCGTCGACGCCGCGATGCGCGAGTTCAACGGCGCCGGCCCCGCGTCGCCGCCCACCGACGCGTAGATGATTGACTCCGGGCCTCCGCGCGCCTGGAAGTGCGTCCGTGGTGTGTTGGCGGGTTGTGGTGGGGCTGCGGCTGCGAACTCTCGCCGCCCAGGACATCGCGGGGCCTGGAATCAGTCATCCGGTTAACATCCGCCGGATGCTGACAGAGACCGACCCCGGGACGGCGCCCGGCGTGGGCACCGAAGACCGGGCCGGGGTCTCCGCGAGGAGCATGGCGCTCGGTCTCGCGGTCGGCGTCCCGGTCAGCCTGATCCTCCTCTACGTGGCGACGCGCGGCGTTGCCTGGGAGGATGTTCGGAGGGCGCTTCGGGAGGCGCGGCTCGCCCCGTTGGCGGTCGCGGTTGCCGCGTTCGCCGGCGTCTACGTCATCCAGGGTCTGCGCTGGCGCTGGATCGCCCGCCGCCAGGCACGCGCGTCGCGGACGACGTTCGTGAGCCTCGTCGTCGCCGGCGTCGGCGCGAACAACGTGCTCCCGGCCCGGGTCGGCGACCTGCTTCGGGCCCACTGGCTCAGCCTGAAGACCGGCACGCCGCGGGCGCGCACGCTTGCGACGGTCGTGGTCGACCGGGCCTGCGACGTCTTCGTCCTGCTCGCGTTCCTGATCGTGACCTATCCGCTCACGCCGCGGCGCACGTGGATCGACCGGGTCTTCATCGCCTCCGTCATCGTGACCGTGGTCATCGCCGCAGGCCTGGTCGCGACCAAGCTCTACGTGGCCCACCGGGCGCGCGACGGGCGCACGCTGCCGCTGTCTGTCCGGCTCTCGTGGCCGGGGCGACAGCTCTCCTCGCTGATCCGGGGGACGGCGGCGATCGTCGGGCGCGGCGACCTCGCCGTGGCGATCGTGTTCTCCGTGGCGGCCTGGATCTTGTGGACTGGGGCGCTCTGGCTCGTGGCGGACGCGCTCGGCATCGACCTCGCCGTGTGGCAGGCCGCCTTCATGACCGGCCTCGTGAACCTCGGTACGGCCGTGCCTTCCTCGCCGGGCTTCGTCGGCACCTATCAGTGGCTGTGCGTCAGCGGCCTCGGCCTGTTCGACGTCGGGGCGAGCCAGGCGTTCGCGTTCTCGCTCGTGCTCCAGGCGGCGTGGTTCGTCCCGACGACGGTGGTCGGCGTGCCGCTGGCCGTCCGTTTCAGCATGGAGCGGCGGCGTGGCTGACCTCTCGGTGCTGATCCCGGTCTACAACGAGGCGCGGACGCTTGAACGCCTGCTGGACGCCGTCGAGGAGCGCCCCGAGGTGTCGGAGCTCGTGATCGTCGACGACGGATCGACGGACGGGACCCCCGAGATCCTGGAAACGCGCGACTTCAAGGTGCGGGCCCAGGTCATCCGCCACGAGCGAAATCGCGGCAAGGGGGCCGCCCTCAGAACGGCGATCGCGGCGGCCACGGGTGACGTCGCCCTGGTGCAGGATGCCGATCTGGAGTACGATCCGGCAGAATTCCCGCTCCTTCTGGCACCGATCGAGCGGGGACGGGCCGAGGTCGTGTACGGCAGTCGGAGCTTCGCTGCGCACTCGGCGTACTCGTTCTGGTTCGTCATCGGGAACAAGCTGGTGACTCTGTGGACCAACGTCCTCTTCAACAGCTATCTGTCGGACATGGAGACCTGCTACAAGCTCATGCCGCTTTCGGTGTGGCGGTCGCTCGACCTCAAGTCGAACCGCTTCGACATCGAGCCGGAGATCACCGCGAAGCTCCTGAAGTCCGGCCACCGAATCTACGAGGTGCCGATCTCCTACGCAGCGCGCGGGCGGGTCGAGGGCAAGAAGCTGACCTGGCGCGACGGGGTGACGGCGCTCTGGACGCTCTGGCGGATCAGAGTCGCGCCGGGACGAGCTCGGAAGAGGTAAACCCCGTGGCCCGTCCGGCCGATAAGGTCACAATGCGTCGTCGGGCTTCGGTTCTCCTCACAGCGGTCCTCGTCGGAGTCGCGGCGTTCGCGATGCTCCCCGCGCCCGCGCTCGCCTCCAAGGCGATCACGCACAACGCGTCGCACGTGCGCCTGCGCGTCGACCGGCGCGGCGTCGCGCTCGTGGAGTACACGTCCGCGAACGGCAACCGCCACCACGTGCTCGCCTGGGGTGCCAAGAACGCGATCGCTCCGACCCGCGGCCGCAAGCAGCGCCACTTCAAGATCGACTACTCGGGCGGCTACGGCGCCTTCGGGCGGGCGTACTGGAAGACGATGAAGAACGCCTGCGTTCACTTCCCGACCGCCCAGGGACTGGCCGACGCGGCCGGCGAGGAGCCGCTGCCGCTCTACGTCGCCGGCTGCGAGCTCCCCAACGGCTCGTTCTGGGCGCTTCAGGCCTGGAAGCGGCTCGTCCCGCACGGCGGCCTGCACAAGCGGGACTACCGGCGCGCCTTCGTCGAGCTTCACCTGTCGCACTGGAACACGGCGCTCCCGGTTCTCAAGCTGCACACGGACTGGATCTACGCCGGCCACTTCGACCATCTGTGGGGCCAGTTCACGTACCTGGGCGTCCCGGTTCACGGGTTCGGCGCCACCAACACGGGCAACCCGACCGACTCGTTCGGCCGCAACCTGTACGTCGACACGCTCGACTCGAGCTGGGGCAGCGGCTGGTGGCGGCTCCAGGCGTTCCTGATGCACCGGCCGGCCGGCAACTTCTGCGTCGGCACCTACAAGTTCGGCCACTCCACGCCCGGCATGGGCAAGATGTACCGCGGCACGATCATGGGCCCGGGCGTCACGCCGATCGTGCGGGTGAAGGTGCCCGAGCCCGGTCCCTACGACCCGGCTGCGGACAAGATCTCGAACCGCAAGCAGAAGGCGCTGGCACCTCCCGGCGACTCCTGCAACCACACTCACTGACGCCCGGACGGGGTCGAGTATCATCGCCGGGTGACGCCCCGACTGCTCGCCGAGCTTGCCTGGCAGCCGATCGGCATCGCACTCTCCTACGGCGTCTGGAAGCAGCTCGAGCGCGAGCGGACGGGCCGGGTGCTGCAGGCGCTCGGGACGGCCATCGCCTTCGTGGCGCTCGCGTGGCTCCCGGTCGCAGCGATCGATCTTGCCGCGCGCACGCGGCATGACGCCCGCCTGACGCCGACGGCGGTTGAGAACGCGGGCGCGATCCATTCCAAGGGGCTCGTGCACGCGATCACCCTCCTGCGGGCGACGATCCCGGCGGGCGACACCTACCAGCTCGACGCCTATGCGAGCCGGGTGTCCTTCTGGGCGTACACGTCGCTCCTTCCGAGGGTCGCCGTCGGGCCCGGCGCCGGCGCCGACTGGCGGATCGTGTGGCGAAGGCACCCGGGCGGGGCCGCGCCGGCGGGGGCGACCCAGCTCGCCCCGGGCGTGTGGGTGGTGCACCGGCCGGCATGATCTCCCACCTCCTCGGGCTCGCGATCGCCAACCTCTGCTTTCTTGCCGCCGGGGCCGGCGTCGGCCGCGCGCTCGGGCTGTGGCGCGCCCCTCGCGACCTGCCGGGCGCCCTGGCCCCGGTGTACCTGGTGGGCGTGGCCGTCTCGGGGATCGCCGCGACGTGGGCGCTCGTGGCCGGCCTCGACCTGGCGCGATGGGAGGTCGTCGCGGGCTGCGCGGCGCTCGCGGCCGTCGGCTTCGTGCCCGCCGGGCGGGCCGGCCTCACGCTTCCTCCGCCGCCTCCGCGCCCGCCGGCCCGCGTGGTCGTCGCGCTCCAGGCGGCGGTGGGGCTGATCGTCGTCCTGCTCCTCGTCGACGCCGCCTACCGGCCGCTCTCGGAGTGGGACGCCTGGGCCATGTGGACGATGAAGGCCAGGGCGATCACGCTCCTCGGCGGGCTCGACCCGGGCGTGTTCGCGGGCGTTCCCTACCACCACCTCCACCTCGACTACCCGCTCCTGCTCCCGTCGGTCGAGGCGATCGGCTTCCGCTTCATGGGGGCGATCGACACCCAGGTGATCCACGTCCAGGCGGCGCTGCTCATGGCCGCGCTCCTCGTGTCACTGCCGCGCCTCCTCGCCGACCGGGTCCCGGTGGTCGTCGCATGGGCGTCGGTGCTCCTGATCGGGGTCGCACCGTCGCTCGTCGACCAGGCGAGCGCCGGGCTTGCCGACGCGCCGCTCGCCGTCTTCTTCGCGATGGCAGCGGTCTGCGGCTGGCGCTGGATCGCCGACGGCCGCCGCGAGATGCTCGTGCTCTCGGCGCTCTTCGCCGCCGCCGTGCTCGCGACCAAGCGCGAGGGAACGCCGTTCGTGGCTGCCCTGATCCTGGTCATGATCGTCGCGGCGGGCCGCGGGCGGCGGCTGGCCGCCGTCGGCGCGGGCGCTGCCGCCCTCGCGACCGCCGTCCCGTGGCAGCTCTGGCTGCACGCGAACGGCGTCGACACGTCGAACGGTGAGATCCCGTACTCGAAGGTGGTCGACCCGGGCTATCTGGCGGGGCGGCTCGGGCGGATCCCGACCGGCGCGGCGTCGCTCGTCTGGCACGCCATTCAGCCGGGTGCGTGGCTCGTGATCGTCCCGGCCGCCGCGGTCGCGGTCGTGCTCGCCGCGCGCGGCGGCGAGCGGCGGACGGCCGTGTTCGTCGCCGCGGTGGCCTGTCTCGTGCTCGTGAGCGTCGTCTGGGCCTACTGGGTGGGGCGGCCCAGCCTGCACTACTACCTCCAGCACTCGGCGCGTCGGGTCGTGACAACACCCGTGGTGCTCCTGGGGGCGTTCCTGCCGGTGCTGTGCGTGGCGGCGTCGCGGCAGCGCCGTAGGCCGCCCGTGGAACCGCCCGTCTAGGCGATCAGGCGGATGCGCGGGCCCTTGCCGTTCTGGGCCGGGGCGGGGACGACATCGGGGACGCGCTTGTCGAGCCGGGACTCGAACGCCCGCCGCATGGCCTCGCCCGACATATGGGCGCCCGTCTGCATGCGCAGGCACGCCAGCTTCGAATCGAGCCGGCGCACCGCCTCAGGCGGATCGTAGAGGTGCGCCCGCACCTGATACTCGCTCATTCCCCGGTGGAGCGTTGGCACGGCGCCTAGCCTAACCGGATCGCGGGACGGAGTAAACCCCCAACAGTCCAATTTCGTCACAGAGCGGCCAGGCCCTGGTAGATCTCGCGTGCGGAGCGCAGCGCCCACTCGAACCGCCTGACCTCGAGCCGCTCGTCGGGGCTGTGGATGTTGTCGGCGTCGATCCCGAAGCCGGAGAGGACGGTCGGGATGCCGCGGGCGGTGAATGCGGCGGCCACGGGGATCGAGCCGCCGCTCCTGACGCCGAGCGGGCGCACCCCCGTGGCGCGCTCGATGGCGTCGAAGCCGACCCGCAGGGCGGGGTGGGACGGGTCCATCCAGGCCGGCTCGCCCGGCGGCCACATCTCGAGCTCGAGCTCGGCGTGCGCCGGGCACGCGTCGCGCAGCGTCCGCTCGAGCAGCACCGACATCGCCGCCGCGTCCTGCCCGGGAGCGAGCCGGACCGAGAGCGACGCCCGCGCCTCGGTCTGGATCGACGTCTTGTGGAGGGTCGGGTCGCCGGACGCCACCGAGTGGACGGTGATCGAGGGCTGCGCCCAGGTGCGCTCGTAGAACTCGTCGCCGGCGCGAGCGTCGGACGGCGTCACCCCGCCGCGCTCGAGCTCCTCGGCGCCCGGCGCGAGGGTCGACCAGCCGTCCCGCTCGGCCTGCGCGACCGGGGCGATGCCCTCCGAGAAGCCCTCCGGCAGGTCGATGACGGCGGCGAGGACGCGGTGCAGGTCGTGGACCGGGTTTGCGGCGACGCCGCCGTAGAGGCCCGAATGGAGCTCGCGCGTTCCCGTCCTCAGGCGCACCTGCGCGCCGGCGAGGCCGCGCAGGCCGGTGGTGATCGCCGGGAGGTTCGCGTCGACCATGCTGCCGTCGAAGATGACCGCGGCCGAGAAGTCGCCCTCCATGTCGGCCAGGTGGTGCATGACCGAGTGGCCGCCGATCTCCTCCTCGCCGTCGGCGAGCACCCGCACGTTCACCCCGAGCTCGCCGGCCGTCGCGAGGTCGAGGGCGGCGCGGAGGAGGGCGTAGAAGTTGCCCTTGTCGTCGCACGTCCCACGGCCGTAGATGTGGCCGTCGCGCACCTCGGGCTCGAACGGCGGGCTCGTCCACAGGTCGAGCGGCCCGGGCGCCTGGACGTCGTAGTGGCCGTAGGCGATGATCGTCGGCGCCCCGGCCGTGGACGCCTCGATCGTCCCGTCGACGACGGGGTTGCCGTGCGCCTCGGTGATCTCGCCGCCGCCGATCAGCTCGGCGATCCATTCGGCAGCCTGGCGCAGCTCCGCCGGGTGCGCGCCGTCGCTCGAGACCGACTCGATCCGGAGGAGGTCGCCGAGCTCGGCGAGCGCGGCGTCAGTGGTCGTGACGCTGGGTGTGCTTGCCACGGGCGATGTCGATCAGCGTGAGGAGGCCGAGGATCACGGGGATCGAGAGGGCGACCACGAAGATCGAGTCGAGCGTCCAGTCATGCCCGGTGGGCTTGCCCGTGTCGGTGCTGTCAGCGGCGAACGCCGCGACCGGCAGGGCGAGCGTGAGAGCTACGGCGGACAGGGCTGCGATCAGACGACGCACAAACGAACCTCCGTCGGTAAGACCGGCCGGAGCCTACCATTCACGACGGCGGTGGCGGAAGGCATCAGGCAACGGCCCGACGCGCCCCTGGCTGGGGCGGAGCTTGCCCTGCCGTATCTGCTGGACGACCCGGACTTCGCCGCGTTCGCCCGGCGAGCGGCGTCGGGAGCGGCCCGGGCGCGGGCCTCCGAGCCGATCATGGGCGCGCTCGTCGCGGCCATGTGGACGGCGCGGGCGGGCCTCGAGCCGCGCGGCCTGGCGGTGCTCGTCGGCGACGACGACGCGGCCCGCACCCTGGCCGAGTCGGCCGCCGCGTTCCTGCCCGGCGAGCCCGTGGCGTTCATGCCGTCGCGCGGCGCCGCGCACGGCTCCGGCCTCGAGCCGGCCCCGCACCTGGCGGGCGAGCGGTCGCGGGCGCTCCACACGCTCGCCGCCGGCGGCCTGGTGGCCGTGTCGGCTGACGCGCTCGTCGAGCGGCTCCCTCCGCCGGCGGCGCGGCCGCGGCCGGTCGAGCTCCGCCTGGGGGAGGAGCGGCCGTTCGACGAGCTCACCCACGCGCTGTCCGAGGCCGGCTACGAGCGCGCCGACACCGTCGAGGAGCGCGGCCAGTTCTCGGTTCGCGGCGGCCTCGTCGACATCTTCCCGTCGACCGGCCGCGAGCCGGTCGCGCGCCGAGTTCTTCGGCGACAGCCTCGAGCGCCTGTCGGCGTTCTCGGCGTTCACCCAGCGCTCGCTCCGAGACCTCGACCACGTGGTCGTCCACCCCGCCGCCGAGGTTGCAACAACGGGGTCAGACCCCAATGTTGCGTGGGGCCTCGAAGAGGACGAGGTGGCTGTTCCCGAGGGGCTCGTCTCGCCGCTTCCCGAGCTCGCCGGGTCCGCTGCGATCGTCGCCTGGAACCCCGAGGCGCTGGGAGCGGAGGTCGACGAGGCGTTCACCGAGGCCGCCGACCTCCTGCGCGACCCGGCGATGCTCGCCCGGGGGTACGTGCGCGTGCAGGAGGCGCTCGCGCTGATCGACGAGGCCGCGGCGCTCGAGGAGATGCCGCTCGGCCAGCCCGCCTCGTTCGACGCCCAGCCGCCGGCGCTCGCGTCGTTCGGCGTCGCCGAGGCCGAGAACGAGCTGCGCAGCCTCACGCGGGCGGGCTACCGCGTGCTCGTGTGCTTCCCGCATCTCGGCGAGGCGCGCCGCACGCACCTCCAGCTGCGCCGGGTCGAGGCGGCGCTGCCCGATCCCGGTGCGGAAGGCCCCGACGAGCCCGGCGTGGCGTTCTGCGTCGCGCAGCTCCGGCGGGGGTTCGTCGCGCCGGGCCTGCGCCTGGCCGTGCTCCCGTCGGCGCAGCTCTTCCGCCGCCGCGGCGCGCGCGGGCCGGCCCGGATCGGCCGCGCGCTCGCGACCGTCGCCGACCTGCGTCCCGGCGACTACGTCGTTCACGAGGACCACGGCGTCGGGAGGTTCGTCCGCTTCGACACCAAGGAGGTCGGCGGCGTCGTCCGCGACTACCTCTACCTCGAGTTCCGGGGGGACGACCGCCTCTACGTGCCCCACGACCAGCTCGCCAAGGTGAGCCGCTACGTCGGCGCGGACGGCCGCGCGCCGGCGCTCGCCAAGCTCGGCGGGAAGGCGTGGCAGACGCTCAAGTCGCGGGCCCGCGATCGCGGTGCGGGAGCTCGCCGGCGAGCTGATCGCGCTCTACGCCCGCCGCCAGTCGGCGACGAAGCCCCCGCACGGCGCGGACGACGAGTGGATGGCGCGCCTCGAGGAGTCCTTCCCGTTCGAGGAGACCGACGACCAGGAGGCGGCGATCGACGTGGTCAAGGAGGACATGGAGTCCGACCGGCCGATGGACCGGCTGGTGTGCGGTGACGTCGGGTTCGGCAAGACCGAGGTCGCGGTGCGGGCGGCGTTCAAGGCCGCGTCGGCCGGCCGCCAGGTGCTGATGCTCGTCCCGACCACGATCCTCGCCCAGCAGCACGCCGCGACGTTCAAGGACCGGTTCCGCGACTTCCCGGTCCGCGTCGAGATGGTCTCGCGCTTCCGGCCGCCGGCCGAGGTGAAGCGCGTGCTCCAGGAGTACAAGGACGGCAAGGTCGAGGTGCTGATCGGCACCCACCGCGTCCTCTCGCGCGACGTCGTCCCCCAGAACCTGGGCCTCGTGATCGTCGACGAGGAGCAGCGCTTCGGCGTCGCCCAGAAGGAGCTCCTGCGCCAGCTCCGGCTCGAGGTCGACGTGCTCGCGATGTCGGCGACGCCGATCCCGCGGACGCTTCACATGTCGCTTTCGGGCCTGCGCGACATCACGGTCATCACGACGCCGCCGCGCGGCCGCCATCCGATCAAGACCCACGTCGGCGAGTTCGACGAGGAGCTGATCGCCGCGGCGCTCAGGCGGGAGGTGGGCCGCGAGGGCCAGTCGTTCTACCTCCACAACCGGGTCGAGACGATCGACGAGGCAGCCGAGCGGGTGCGCCGGTGGGTGCCGGAGCTGCGGGTCGGCGTGGCCCACGGCCAGATGCCAGAGCGCCGCCTCGAGGACGTGATGATGAAGTTCCTGCACGGCGACTTCGACGTGCTCGTGTCGACCACGATCATCGAGTCGGGCCTCGACATCCCCCAGGCGAACACCCTCGTCGTCGAGCGGGCCGACACGCTCGGGCTCGCCCAGCTCTACCAGATCAGGGGCCGGGTCGGGCGGTCGGACGCGCACGCCCACGCCTACCTGTTCTACCCCGACCGGCGCGAGCTCTCCGAGGAGGCCCGCCACCGCCTCTCGACGCTGGCCGACTACACGGAGCTCGGGTCGGGCTACCGGATCGCGATGCGCGACCTCGAGCTGCGGGGGGCCGGGAACCTGCTCGGCGACGAGCAGTCGGGCCACGTCGCGGCGGTCGGCTTCGAGCTCTACTGCGAGCTCCTCGCCGAGGCCGTGGCCGAGCTCCAGGGCCGGCCCCACGAGGCGGCCCGGCCGGTGCGGCTCGACGCCGCGGTCGACGCCTACGTCCCCGCCGACTACGTGCCGCTGGAGGCGGTGAAGATCGACCTGCACCGCCGGATCGCGCTCGCCGCCGAGCGCGGCGACCTGCGCGAGCTCGACGCCGAGCTGACCGACCGCTTCGGCCCGGTGCCGGAGCCCGTCGGGAACCTGCTCCTGCTTCAGGAGGCGCGACTGGCGGCGGCCGAGCTCGGCGCAGAGACCCTGACGCTGCGGGGCGGCCGGATGGCTGTGGCGCCGCTCACGCTCACCTCGGCGCAGGTCGCCGAGCTGAAGCGGGCCGCGCCGAACGCCCTCTACACCGTCGCTCGCAGAGAGGTCATGAGACCTGTATTGGGCGCCTCACAGGTGCTGGAAACCCTCGATGCTATACTCGAAATCCGCCGCGTAGTTGCGGCTTAATTGTCGATGGGCCGAGCCCTCCGCATCCTCCTCCTGGCCGCTCTGACGGTCGTTTCCGCCGCCTGTGGAGGCGGGGGCGCCAGCTCGACCTCGTCGGCCGATCTCGCGAGCGGCGACGTCGCCGTCGTCGGGACGACCCACATCACGAAGTCGCAGCTCGACCACGCGATCACGCTTCGGGTCAAGGCCATGCAGCTGTCGAAGCAGACGCCGCCCAAGGTCGGGACGACCGACTACACGACCAACGTCGTCCAGCCCACGCTCCAGCACCTGGTGCAGGGCGCCGAGGTGCGAAACATCGCGGCGGCGCTCGACGTGACCGCGACGCCGGACGACGTCACCAAGGCGATCACGGCCTCGGTCAAGCAGTACTACGGCGGCAGCCAGTCGAAGTTCCAGGCCGACGTCGACCGCTACGGCCTGACCGACGCCGACCTCCATTACGAGTTTCAGACCTCGGTGCTCGAGACCAAGATCACCAACAAGCTGACCAACGAGGTGAAGGTCACCGACCAGGACGTCCAGGACTACTACGACCAGAACAAGGCGTCGTACAAGGCCACGTCCGACTCGCGGGTCGTCGACTACGCGCTCTTCCCCGACAAGGCATCGGCCCAGGCGGCGCTCACGAAGCTCGCCGGCGGGGCCGGCTTCGCCGACGTGTCGGCGGGGACGATCGACACCAGCGCGAACCATGAGCCGTTCACCGCCCAGAAGGGCCAGGTCGACAAGGCGTTCGAGCAGTCGGCGTTCACGCTTCCGACGAACGAGCTCTCGCCGCTCGTCAAGGTCGACAAGGCCTATGCGACGTCGAACCTGGGCGGCAAATGCCAGCCGGACTGCTACTTCCTGATCCGGCCCACGGCCGACGTGGTGAAGGCCGGCACCCAGCAGTCGTTCGACCAGGTGAAGGCCCAGATCCGCACCCAGCTCCTCTCGACGCAGAAGCAGGCGCACGTGACGAGCGTCCTTCGGAAGCTCGAGGCGGCCCAGAAGAAGGCCACGTCGTACGCCACCGGCTACGCGCCTCCGCCGACGTCGACCGCCGCGCCCCCCACCACGTAGGGTTCTCGACATGGCCACCCTGGTCGCCCTCGGCCCCGGCGATCCCGATCTCGTGCCGCTCGCGGCGTGGCACGCGCTCGAGGCGGCAGGGCCCGTCGCGGTGCCCGACGACGAGCCGCTCGCGGGCTGGCTCGGGCAGCACGGCATCGCCATCGACCCCGACGCACCGGTCGCGGCCGCGTCGGGCGAGCGCTTTCGCCGCTTGCTCGCCGAGCGGGACTGGGACGAGGTCGTCCCCGGCGGCGAGGCCCTGCGCGACCTGCTCCTGGCCGACGCGATGGTCGGGCTCCAGCAGCTGACCGAGCGGCTGCGGGTCGACTGCCCCTGGGACCGCGAGCAGACGGCGGCGACGATCGTCCCGCACACGATCGAGGAGGCTTATGAGGTCGCCGAGGCCGTCGGCGAGGGCGACGCGGCGAAGCTCGTCGACGAGCTGGGCGACCTCCTCTTCCAGGCGTTCTTCCTCGCGCTCCTCTGCCGCGAGGACGGCACGGGCGATCTGGCCGAGGTGGCGGCCGGGATCACCGAGAAGCTCGTCCGCCGCCATCCGCACGTCTTCGGCGAGCGCGAGGCGGAGACGGCCGGTGCGGTGCGGCGAAACTGGGAGCAGATCAAGCGCGACGACGAGGGCCGCTCCGGGATCTTCCACGACGTCCCCGGCGTCCTGCCCGCGCTGCTCCACGCCCGCAAGGTGCAGCGGCGGGCGTCCGCCGTCGGGTTCGACTGGCAGGCGTGGGAGGGCGCCTGGCCGCAGCTCGAGTCCGAGCTCGCCGAGCTTCGCTCCGCGCTCGACGACGCACCGCGCGCCGCGCGCCGAGCACGAGCCGGACGGGCACGTCGTCGACGAGACCGGCGACCTGCTCTTCGCCGCGGTCAACGTCGCGCGGCTCGCCAACGTCGACCCCGAGCTGGCGCTGCGCGCGGCCGCCGGGCCGCTTCCGCGCGCGGGTCGAGGAGGCCGAGCGACTGGCGGCCGAGGCGGGGGAGACGTGGGCCGAGCTCGACCTCGACGCGCAGGACGCCTGGTACCGGCGGGCGAAGGAGGCGCTACACCGGGCGTAGGGCGCGGGCGATGGCGGCCGCTGACCCCGGCGTTACGGCGAGGCCCGACAGGCTTGATGACCGCGTCCCTGGCGATGACATAGGCGAGCGTTCCCGGGCCGCCACCCGACGGCACCACCGTGAAGCCGGTGGGATGTACCCCGCGTCGGCGGTCAGGTAGTAGCCGTCGTACTCCGAGAGGTACGCCTCGACCCAGCGTTCGTCGCCGCCCCACAGCGTCGGGCTGCAACCGGGCGGCAGCGGCAGTTTCACGCAGAGCGCTCCGATCTCGCCCGCGGGCATCTCGCTGCCGTGATCGTCGAGCACCCGAACGTCGTAGCCGGGGACAGCTTTCGTCGGGGAGCCCGGCCGTACCGGGAGGCGCTCGAGACCGACGCAATTCGCCACGATCGGCCAGCCGGTCTCGGTCTGCCACCAGTGGTCGATCACCGGCCGGTCGAGGCTGCGCTCGGCCCACGCCAGCGTGTCGGAGTCGCATCGCTCGCCCGCCAGGAAGAGCGTGCGCAGCCGTGACAGGTCGTGGTGGCGCATCTGATCGCTGCCCGGGTCGTCCCGTTTGATCGCCCTGATAGCCGTGGGAGCGGTGAACAACACGTCCACCCCGTGGTCCGCGCACACCCGCCAGAATGCGCCGGCGTCAGGAGTACCGACCGGCTTGCCCTCGTACAGCACGGTGGTGCAGCCCTCGAGAAGCGGTCCATCGACGATGTAGGAGTGGCCCACCACCCAGCCGATATCCGATGCCGCCCAGTACACGTCGCCCGGTGCCGCGTCGTAAATCGCCCCCATCGACCACTTGAGGGCAACGGCGTAGCCGCCCGTGTCCCGGACGATCCCCTTCGGCACGCCCGTCGTGCCCGAGGTGTAGAGGATGTAGAGCGGATCGGTGGCCTCGACCGTGACACATGCGGCCGCCTCGGCCCCGTCGAGCGCCTGCTCCCAGGTGACGTCCCGGCCGCTCCACCAGCGCCGCCTCCCGCTGCGGGCGCTGAAGGATGACGCAGCGAGGATGGTCGCCTCCCACGATCTCGAGCGCGCGGTTCAGGAGCGGCGCGTACTCGACGATCCGCGTCGGCTCGATCCCGCACGAGGCCGACACGATGAGCTTGGGCCGGCAGTCCTCGATCCGGGACGCGAGCATCACCGTCTCGACCGAGCCGTCGGCGAGATGCACGCGGTCGCCCCGTCGCACCCGAACGCGGCCGCACCGGCCCGCTCGGACGGGTGACGTCCAGCCCCGGATGGGCTGTCTCGTCCGCGAGGGCGTCAAGGAGGCGCTACACCGGGCGTAGGGCGCGGGCGATCGCGGCCGCCGACTCAGGCGTCACCGCCCGGCCCGACGGCCGGTGACAGCCCGCGGAGGCCCATACACCGGAAGTATGCGCCTCCGTCAGTCAGGCTGCAACAGGCGTCACGACGGCCGCGCTCGGCCAGCTCCGCGACCACGTCGGCCAGACGGTCCCGCATGTCGGGATCGAGCAGGTGTCCCTCCTCGTCCACGTGCTCCTCCGCATGCGGAACCGCGAGGCCGGACTCGAGGACGCGCGCGCCCATCAGCCCGAGCACCTTGCGAAGCTCGGCCTGGGCCCACATCGCGCCGTAGGTCGACGTGCTGGCTCCGATGACCGCGGTCGGCTTGCCCCGGAACGGGCTGTCGGCCAGCGGCCGCGAGACCCAGTCCAGGGCGTTCTTGAGCTGGCCCGGGATCGAGCCGTTGTACTCGGGCGTCGCGATCAGCACGGCGTCGGCGGCCTCGATCCGCTGGCGCAGCTCGTGCACCTCGGCGGGCTGGCGATGCTCCAGCTCCTGGTTGAAGGGCGGGATCGTCGCCAGGCTCTCGTACGAGATGAACTCGACGCCCGGCCCGCCCAGCTCCTGCGCCGCGCGCAGGAGCCGGGTGTTGAGCGAGTCGCGCCGCAGGCTGCCCGAGAGCGCGAGGACGCGCATGTCAGGCCTCCTTCACGGCCGAGAAGCCGGCCGTCAGGCGAACGGTGTCTCCGAGCAGGAGGCCGCCCGTCGGAAGCGGGGTGTTCCAGCTGACGCCGAACTCGTGGCGGTCGATCTCGCCGTCGAGCTCGAGCCCGAGGCGCTCGTTCCCCCACGGATCGGTGCCGGCGCCGGTGACCTGCGCGGCCAGCTCGACCTCGCGGGTGATGCCGCGGATGGTGAGGTCGCCGACCACCTTGCCCGGCTCGAACCGGGTCGAGGCGAACGTGATCTCGGGGTGGCGCTCGGCGTCGAAGAAGTCGGGCGACTGGAGGTGCCCGTCGCGGGCCTCGTCGCGCGTGTCGACGCTCGCGACGCGGATCGCGCCGGAGACGCGCGGCTCGTCGCCGCCGTCGATGGCACCGTCGAAGTCCGCGAAGCTGCCGTGGATCGACGCGATGCCCAGGTGCCGGATCGAGAACTCGACCCGCGAATGGCTGGGGTCGATCTTCCACGTCCCCGTGGGGATCTCGACCTGCTGTGTCTCTAGTGTGCTCATTGTGCTGCTCCTCCCGATGCGATATACTTGAGCTATCAACAATCCTAGCAGGTGAAGATTGAGTAGTCAAGTATTGAGTGATCAAGCATTGTCGGCGTGGGTGGGCCTGCTGCGCGGCCACGCCGCGCTCACGCGCGCGCTCAACGCCGACCTCGTCGCCGACCACGGCCTGACCCTGAACGACTACGAGGTGCTGCTGCGCCTTTCGCGTGCCCCCGACCGGCAGCTGCGCCGGGTCGACCTCGCGGAGCAGGTGCTCCTGACGGCGTCGGGCATCACGCGGCTTCTCGACGGGCTCCAGGCGTCGGGCTACGTCGACAAGGCGGCGTGCCCGAGCGACGCCCGCGTCACCTACGCCGTCCTCACCGACGCCGGCCACGACAAGCTGCGGTCGGCCGCGGACGTCCACGTGGCGGGGATCCGGGCGAAGTTCGCCGAGCGGTACAGCGACGATGAGCTCGTGACCCTGGCCGAGCTCCTGGCTCGGCTGGACGGCAGCGAGCCCGACGGGGAGGCCTGCACGCCCGACGGCTAGGGCGGTCCGTTTTTCGGCGGCCGACGTCGCCGAGATCGGGGATATCATCCGGTCACCGTGAGCGCGATCGACTCGCTCCATGGCCACGAGATCCTCGACTCCCGCGGGAACCCCACGGTCGAGGTCGAGGCGGTGCTCGCGTCAGGTGCGCACGGCCGGGCGGCGGTGCCGTCGGGCGCGTCCACCGGCGCGCACGAGGCCGTCGAGCTTCGCGACGGCGACTCCGCGCGCTACGGGGGCAAGGGTGTGCTCTCGGCCGTCGGCCACGTGAACACCACGATCGCCGGCGCGCTCGCCGGCATGGACGCGGCCGACCAGCGCGGCATCGACGCGACGCTCGTCGAGCTCGACGGCTCCGAGAACAAGGGCAACCTGGGCGCGAACGCGATCCTCGGCGCGTCGCTCGCGGTGGCGCGCGCGGCGGCCGTGGAGGCGGGGCTCCCGCTCTACCGCTATGTGGGCGGCGCCGATGCCCACGTCCTGCCGGTGCCGATGATGAACGTCATCAACGGCGGCGTCCACGCCCAGAACTCGATCGACCTCCAGGAGTTCATGGTCGTGCCGGTGGGCGCCGAGACGTTCGCCGAGGCGCTGCGGATGGGCGCCGAGACGTTCCACGCGCTGAAGGCGCTCCTCCACGGGCGCGGGCTTGCGACCGCGGTCGGCGACGAGGGCGGCTTCGCGCCCGACCTCGCCTCGGCCGGCGAGGCGATCGAGGCGATCCTCGAGGCGGCCGGAGCCGCCGGCCATCGCGAGGACGTCGCGATCGCGCTCGACCCGGCGTCGACCGAGTACTACCGCGACGGCGCCTACCACCTGGAGGGCGAGGGCCGCACGCTGTCGTCGGCCGAGATGGTCGACTACCTGGCCGACCTCGTGGAGCGCTACCCGATCGTGTCGATCGAGGACGGCCTGGCCGAGGACGACTGGGACGGCTGGCACCTCCTGACCGAGCGCATCGGCGACAAGGTGCAGCTCGTCGGCGACGACCTCTTCGTGACGAACGCCGAGCGCCTCCAGCGCGGCATCGACGGCGACGTCGCCAACGCGATCCTGATCAAGGTGAACCAGATCGGGAGCCTGTCCGAGACGCTCGACACGATGCGCCTGGCCCACGAGAGCGGCTACGCGGCCGTCATGTCGCACCGCTCGGGCGAGACCGAGGACACCACGATCGCCGACCTGGCCGTTGCGACCAACTGCGGGCAGATCAAGACGGGCGCGCCGTCGCGCACCGATCGAGTCGCCAAGTACAACCAGCTCCTGCGCATCGAGGAGGAGCTGGGAGATGCCGCCCGCTTCCCGGGCCGGGACGCGTTTGCGACCCCCGGAGCCCGGGGAGCGCGGTGAGCGAGCCCGCGCCGCGGCGCACCAAGATCGTCTGCACGATCGGCCCTGCGACCGCCGGCTCCGACATGGTGGAGCAGCTCGCGTGGTCGGGCATGGACGCGGCCCGCCTCAACTTCTCGCACGGCGACCACGGGTCGCACCTCGCCTCGATCCAGGCCGTCCGCCGCGCCCAGGAGCTGATCGGGAGGCCGCTCGCGGTGATGGCCGACCTCCAGGGGCCGAAGCTCCGCATCGCGGCGGATGTCGAGTCGCGCAGCGTCATCGCAGGCGACACGCTCGTGTTCGCGTCGGGCGACGGCGCCGTGCCCGGGCGAGGTGGGCGTGACGTTCGACGGCCTCGCGGACGTCGCCGCACCCGGGCAGGAGATCCTCGTCGCCGACGGAGCGGTGCGGATGCGGGTGACGGACGTCCACGGCACGCGGGTCGAGACCCGGGTCGAGGTGGGCGGCCTGGTCTCGGCGGGGAAGGGGATGAACCTCCCGGGCATCCAGCTCCCGATCCCGTCGATGACCGAGAAGGACGCCGCCGACCTGGCCTTCGCCCTGGAGCACGGCGTCGACTACGTCGCGCTGTCGTTCGTCCGCACCGCCGCCGACGTGGAGGGCCTGCGCGCCCGTATCGATGCGGCGGGGTCGCGGGCCCGGGTCATCGCGAAGATCGAGAAGGGCGAGGCGCTCGAGCACCTCGACGAGATCGTGGAGGCCGCCGACGGCGTCATGGTCGCTCGCGGCGACCTCGGCGTCGAGATCGGCGCGGCCGAGGTGCCGCTCGTGCAGAAGCTCATCATCCGGACCGCCCGCGATGCCGGCCGCACGGTGATCACCGCCACGCAGATGCTGGAGTCGATGATCCACCAGCCCGAGCCGACGCGGGCCGAGGCGTCGGACGTGGCAAACGCGGTGCTCGACGGCACCTCGGCGGTGATGCTGTCGGGCGAGACGGCCGCGGGCGCCTATCCGCTCGAGGCCGTGGCCACGATGCACCGGATCGTGCGGGCCGTCGAGCCGTCGCTCGCCTACCAGGACCGGCGCCGGCGTGTCGAGGGCGAGACGAGCGCGATCCTGGCCCATGCGGCATGCGACATCGCCGAGGAGCTCGGCGCCAAGGTGATCGGCTGCCCGACGCAGTCCGGCTCGACGCCGCGCCACGTCTCGAAGTTCCGGCCGCCGCGGCCGATCGTCGCGGCGAGCCCCGACCAGGCGGTGCTCCAGCAGCTCGCGCTCGACTGGGCCGTCGTGCCCGTGGCGATCGAGCGAGCCGGCTCGATCGAGGAGCTGTGGGCGCGGACGATCGACGTCATCCGCCAGAGCGGCCTCGCCGGCCCGGGCGAGCGGGTGGTGCTGACCGGCGGCACGTTGCTGAACCAGCCGGGCACGTCCGACCACGTCCTCGTGCGCATCGTCGAGTAGGACTCGGCCGGGCGGCGTCGAACCGGGGCGGCGTGGGGTCGGTCCGAAGCCGCAAAACGGTCGCGCGCAAGATCTCCGTCGGCCGGTTGGTGGCGGTCGGCGTGCTGGCCGTGATCGCGGCGCTCTACGTCGGGCCCATCCAGAAGTACCTCCAGGTGCGCCGCGACCTCGGCGCCCAGCGCGCTCAGGTCGCCGCGCTCGAGCGCGAGCACGGGCGGCTCGTCCGCCTCGAGCAGTCGCTCCACACACGCGCGACGATCGTCTGGTACGCCCGCCGATGCGGCTGGGTGTTCCCCGGCGAGACGCCGATCGTCGTCCAGGGCATCGGCGGCAGCGGCTGCAGGTAACCTGAGGCCGTGGAGGATGCGGCGACGATCGAGGCGCAGCTCGGACGCCCGCCCCGCGGCGCGGCGCGGGTCGCCGTGCGCTGCCCGCACGGCCGGCCGGCGGTCGTCGAGCAGGACTCGTATCTCGCCGACGGCGAGCCGTTCCCGACGACGTACTACCTGACGTGCCCGCACGCCGTGTCGCAGATCGACCGGCTCGAGGCCGAGGGCGGCGTGGACCGGTACGAGCGGCTGCTTCTCGAGGACGCAGCTCTGCGCGCCTCCTACGTGGCGGCGTCGGAGCGCCAGCGCGCGCTGCGGCGGCCGGCGGCCGAGATGGCCGACGGCGGGGCGAGCCTGCGGCTGGGGATCGCCGGCGTGGCGCGCGACGGAGCGGTCAAGTGCCTCCACGCGCACGCCGCGTTTGCGCTCGCCGAGCCGGGGTACGCGCTCGGGATGCGCATCCTCGCCGAGGCCGAGCCGGTGTTCCCCGAGGATCGGTGCTGCTGCGAGATGAACCCCGCGGTCGAGGTCGCCATGCAGGAGTGGGAGGCGGGGGAGCGCCGCCTCGCGGAGCTCGAGACGACCGCCGCCCGCCGCGCGATCGTGAACGGCGTCGTCGCCGAGATCGCCGACGAGCTGCGGCGGCGGATGGGCCACGCCTTCGACCTGGCCGCGCTCAGCGACGAGTACGCGGGCGCCGCCGCCTGGTGCCTCGACGTCGCACAGCGAGTGACGATGCAGCCGTGGGCGCACGACCTCTCGCTCGTCCAGGACGCGGCCTTCGCGCGGATCGCCCGCGACGCGATCGACTTCCGCCCGACGATCGGCTGAAACACCTGTACCTGGTACCAATGTTTCACGCCGGTGGGTTCTTCGGCCAACCACCGGGGCCAGGCCCCCGTTGCGGGGTCCTGGGCCAATCGAGGCTCGTGCCCGGTAACGATTCGGCTGCGACTGGCCACAAGCTCGCGTCAAAACCGAGCCGAAAGCGTTGCGGGGTCTGACCCCGGGGTACCCGGGCCGGGACCTGAGACGCGATCGACTGTCCGCCCGACGATTGGCTGAAACCATTCGAGATCACACACGGTCGCGGCCATCCCGGCTCCAGAGTGCGTGCCAGCTCGCTGGACGGCGTCTCGACCCAGACCCGTCACGAGGGCCGGATCAGCCGCGGTCGTCGGCGCGGATCACGATCTGGTCGGCCTCGACGCGCACGCTGAGGGCGCGCACGCCGGCCCAGTGCTCGGCGAACACCGGATCGTCGCGCACGGCGCCGTCGAGCCAGAACCCGTAGCCCTCGTCGCCGTGGTCGAGCACGGCCTCGTAGCCGGCCGGACGCTTGCGGCCGCGCCCGCCCCTGCGGCGGCGCTTGCGGGCCGGAGCGTCCTCGTCGCCGCCGAGCCCGACGCAGCCGCCACGATGGCGGGCGCCTGGTCGGCGGTCGGCGCCGAGAGCGGCGGCGCGCCGACCGCCTTCTTCGTCCTGCGGCGGCGCTTCGTCGGGGATTCCTCGGGCGGCGCGTCGGGCGGGATGACCGGCGGGGACGCCGTCCGCGCCTCGGAGGCGATGTCGCGGCGCAGGATGCCGTGCGAGGAGCGGAAGGCCGAGATCGACGCGGGCGTCGAGTTCAGCGTGTGGGCGATCCACACGTCGGTCCTGCCCTGCTCGACCCACTGGCGGATCTCCTCGAGGTACGGCTTGAGCGTGGCCTTCTGCGTCATGCGCGCGGCAAGTCTACTCGGGCCCCTCGGGCGCCCGGCCGCACCGACGGCGTGTTGAGACAATATGGATATCACGTTGATTTCATGTTGAGCAGGGCCCTGGGAGCGGCTAGAGTTCGGATCCCGAGCGAGGAGCAACACATGGGGTCGATCGTGGAGCGCCGGGACCCTGACATCGATCAGGGCTGGACGGCCGGCGCGAGGGCAAAGGGTGAGTTCCGCTGCCGTGACTGCGGCTACGGCGTGACCGTCTACCGGTCGCTGCCGACGTGCCCGATGTGCCAGGGCGTCGACTGGGAACGGGCGCCATGGCGCCCCTACACCCGGTCGTACGCGCAGGTGTCGGGCGAGGCGGACTGACCGCAGACTGGTCCTGGGCACGGCTACACTCGGGCCGTGCCCAGGGGAGCGAGACTGGCCCTGCAGGCGGCCGCCGTGGCCGTCCTCGTCGCGCTCGTGGGCATCTTCGCCCACGGGCTCCGCACGAGCTCCACGACCGTCGCCGCGGAGCTGAAGGATGGGAAGACGCCGGCCGCGCCGAGCTTCACGCTGCCGAGCCTGACCGACGGCAGCCCGGTCGATCTCGGCCGCCTGCGCGGGCACGTCGTCGTCCTCAACTTCTGGGCGTCGTGGTGCCAGCCCTGCCGTGACGAGGCGCCCATCTTCGCGGAGGAGCTGCATCGGCACGCGGCCCAGGGGCTTCGCATCGTGGGCGTCGACTCGCAGGACTTCGCCTCGGACGCCCGCGACTTCGCCGCGACGTTCCACATCCGCTATCCGCTCGTCCACGACGGGTCGAACGACGTGACGACGCGCTGGGGCGTGTCCGGCTTCCCGGCGACCTTCGTCATCGCCCGCGACGGCACCGTCCGCTGGTTCCAGAACCAGGAGATCACCGCCCAGGAGCTCGACCAGGCGATCCTGCCGATCCTCGGCAAGGAGCCGCGCGTGAGGCGGCTCCTCGCCTGCCTCGGCGGCGACGCTCGCGGTGGGGCTCGCCGCGCCGTCCGCGGCGCTGGCCTGCAACGGCTGGTCGGAGCAGGACATGCAGACGCAGCTCATGTGCATCACCTGCCGCGTTCCGATCGACCAGTCCGAGTCGGCGCTTCGCCGCAGCACGTGCGCTCGTTCCTGCACCAGAAGTGCGTCGCCGGCTGGACCGGCTCGCAGGTGAAGGACACCCTCGTGCAACCGGTTCGGCGAGGAGATCCTGGCCGCGCCGCCCAAGCACGGCTTCTCGCTCCTGGCCTGGCTCGTGCCGGGAGCGGTGCTGCTCGCCGGGATCGGCATCGCGGCCACACTGGCGCTGCGCTGGTCGCGCTCGCGGCCGGGGCCTCCCCGGTCGCCGCCCGGAGGAGGATCTCGACGCCGCGTCTCGCCGCGCGGATCGACGCCGACCTGGCGGGCTTCGAGTGAACCAGGCAGCCGCAGCGTTCGCCGCCGGGCTCGTGTCGTTCGCGACGCCGTGCGTCCTCCCGCTCGTCCCGGCCTACATGTCGGCGATCGGGGCCAGCGCGACCGACCCCGGGCGCGCGCTTCGGGCCGCGGCCCCGTTCGTGCATCGGCTTCTCGGCGGTGTTCGTCACCCTGGGGGTGGCGGTGGGCCTTGCCGGCTCGCTCGTCACCGACCACCGGATCGAGCTCGTCCACCTCGGCGGCATCGTGATCGTCGCCATGGGCTTCGTGATGATGGGGCTCATCCGCGTCCCGTTCCTCGAGCGCTCGCTGGCGCCCGGCGTGGCCCCAGCCCGCGCCTCGGGCTCCTCGCTCCTCCTCGGCGGCGCCTTCGGCCTGTGCTGGACGCCGTGCGTCGGCCCGGTGCTCGGATCGATCCTCGCGCTGGCGGCGACCGAGGCGACGGCGGCGCGCGGCGCGGGGCTCCTGGCGGCCTACGCCGCCGGCCTGGCGGTGCCGTTCCTGGCCGTCGCGCTCGGGCTCGGCCAGGCCATGAGCGCGGGCCGGTTCCTGCGCGACCGCTACACCGCCGTCCGCATCGTCTCGGGCGTCATCCTGGTCGCCGCGGGCCTGCTCGTCTTCTTCGACAAGGCCTACGTCGTGAACGCCTGGGTGGCGGGAATCGGCGGGTAGTCTCGATAGACTCCCGGCTTCCCCGGAGCGCAGGAGAACGCCGTGACGTACATCATCGCCGAGCCGTGTATCGACCTGAAGGACAAGTCGTGCATCGACGTCTGTCCGGTCGACTGCATCCACGAATTCGGCCGGATGCTCGTCATCGATCCCGAGGAGTGCATCGACTGCGGCGCCTGCGAGCCGGAGTGCCCCGTCGAGGCGATCTACCCCGAGGACGCGCTGCCCGACAAGTGGAGCGCGTACGTCGAGATCAACTACGCCTACCCCGACGGAGCCACCATCGACCGGCTGGTCGACCAGGTCAAGCCGCCAGAGCCCGCGGCCTGACCGGCCGCCCGTACCGTTGAGCAGCCCGAACACGTCGACCCGGCCGCGCGTCTGCGTCATCGGGCTCGACGGGACTCCGGCGAGCTACCTCCGCTCCCGGATCGACGCGGGCGGGCTTCCCAACCTCGCCGGCCTGGCCCGCGAGGGGACGCTCATGTCGGCGCGCGCCCCGCTGCCGCCGATCTCGTCGGTGTCGTGGGCCAGCGCGTCGACGGGCACGAACCCCGGCCGCCACGGCGTCTTCGGGTTCGTCGAGCGAAAGCCGCGACTCGTGGGACATCACGTTCACGAACGTCCACACGATCGCCGAGCCGCCCGTCTGGGCGCTCGCCGGCGCGGCGGGCATGCGGTCGGTCGTGCTCAACATCCCCGGCACCTATCCCGCCCAGCCGCAGCCCAACGGCGGCTCGCTCGTCTCGGGGTTCGTGTCGCCGACGCTCGAGCGCTCGGTGCAGCCGCCGGAGCTGCTCGGCTTCCTCCAGGAGCAGGCGTACCTGATCGACGTCGACCTCGGCCTCGGCCATCGCGACCTCGAGGCGTTCTGGGCCCAGCTCGTGGCCCACCACGACGCCCGCACACGCGTCTTCACGGGCCTGCTCGACCGCGACCCGCCCGACCTCCTCTTCTGCGCGTTCACGGGCACCGACCGCCTGCATCACTTCCTGTGGGGGCAGATGGAGCGCGGCGAGGAGCCGTGGGCGGGGCGCTTCCACGACTACTACGACCGCATCGACGCGTCGGTCGGCGAGCTCGTGCGCCGCCTGCCCGACGACTGCGCGGTGATCCTGCTCTCGGACCACGGCTTCTGCCGGCTCGACCGCGAGGTGTACGTGAACCGCTGGCTCGAGCGCGACGGCTGGGTCGCGCTCGAGGAGCCGGCCACGTCGATCGCCTCGGTGATCCCGGAGCGGACGCGCGCGTACTGCATGGATCCCGGCCGGCTCTACCTGAACCTCGAAGGGCGCGAGCCCGGCGGGATCGTCCCGCAGGCGGAGTACGACGCGGTGCGCGCGGAGCTCGCGGAGTGGGCGGCGGGGCTCCCGTTCGTGGCCCGGGTCGCGACGCGCGAGGAGGCGTTCAGCGGGCCGAAGGCCGAGCTCGGGCCCGACCTCGTGCTGGTGTCGAAGAACGGCTGGGATCTCAAGGGCGCGGTGCGGACGACCGAGCTCGAGGGCGTCGGCAAGCTCACGGGCATGCACACCCAGGACGACGCGTTCGTGCTCGTCCGCGGCGCCCATCCCGACGGCGAGGCCGACGTGCAGGACGTCGCCGCGACGGCCGTCGCGGCGCTCGGGCTCGACGCGTCGGGCCTCGACGGGCGGGTGCTCGCCTAGGTGCGGTTCACGCTGCGGCCGCTGGGGCAGGCGGACGCGGAGGAGGTCGCCGCCTGGGCGTATCCCGGCGAGTACGCCTTCTACGACGCGGCGGCCGATGCCGACGACCTGGCGCTCCTGCTCGACCCGGAGCGCCGGGGCGACGACTTCTATGCCGCCGACGGCGACGACGGCCGGCTGGCGGGGTACTTCCAGCTGAAGCCCGGCCCGCAGCAGGTCGAGCTCGGGCTCGGCCTTCGGCCCGACCTGTGCGGCCACGGGCTCGGCCAGGGCTTCACGCAGGCCGGGATCGACCTCGATCCGCCGGGTGCACGGCGAGCGGCCGATCACGGTCGCCGTGGCCGCATTCAATGCGCGCGCGATCACGGTCTACGAGCGGTGCGGGTTCGCGGTGACGGGCCGCCACACACGGCATACCGCAGGAAGCGACTGGGAGTTCGTCGACATGGAGCTCGGCCGGGCGGGCGTAAGGTCGGCGCCTCCGGGCCGGACGTAGAATCCATCGATGCCGCTCGAGCTCGTCTGTGGACCCGCCAACTGCGGCAAGATCGCACTCCTCTGCTCGCGGTTTCTCGAGGCGGTCGACGCGGGTGCCGATCCGCTGCTCGTCGTCCCGAACCGCACCGACGTGGAGGCGCTCGAGCGCGAGCTCCTGCGCGACCGGGGCGTCCTCCTCGGCGGCTCGGTCGTCACGTTCGATGACCTGTTCGAGGAGGTGCTGGGGCGCTGCCGCGAGCTTCGGCCCGTGGCGAGCGAGGTGCAGCGGCGGCTTCTCATGGCCCGGGTCGTCCGCGAGGCGCCGCTCTCGGCGCTCGCTCCGTCGGCTCGGTTCCCCGGGTTCGTTGACGCGCTGCTCAGCCTCGCCGGCGAGCTCGCCGCCGCCCGGCCGCCGGCGCCTCCGGCCGGCGATGACCGGCTCGCCGAGATCCTCGACGTGGTCGCGCGCCACCGCGCGGCGCTCGACGGGCTCGGCCTGACCGACCGCCCGGGGGTGCGCGCGCGGGCGGCCGAGCTGCTCGAGTCGCGGCTCGATGCCTGGAGCGGGAGGCCGGTGCTTGCCCACGGCTTCGAGGACATGACGGTTGCGCAGATCCGGGCCCTGCGCGCGCTCGCGGCCCGTTCGCAGGTGACCGTGTCGCTCCCGTACGAGCCGGGCCGGCCGGCCTATGCCGCGGTACGTCCGCTTCAGGAGGAGCTGTCGAAAGGGGCGACGATCCATGAGCTTCCGCCGGCCGAGCACTTCGACCACCCGGCGCTCTCGCATCTCGAGCGGACGCTCTTCGCGGACGCGCCCGCCCCGCCGGCGCCCGACCCGGCCGGCGCGGTCAGCTTGCTCGAGGCGTGCGGCCGGCGTGGGGTGGCCGACATGGTCGCCGCCGAGGCCGCCGAGCTGATCCGCGGCGGCATGCCCGCCGAGGAGATCGGCGTGATCGTTCCGTCGACCTCGGCCCACCGCGCCTCGCTGGAGGCGTCGTTCGCGGCCGTCGGCGTCCCGATCTCGATCGACACCCGCGTGTCGCTCACCCAGACTGCGTTCGGCGTGGCGCTCCTCGGGGCGCTGCGGTACGCCTGGGCGGGGGGAGAGCGCCAGGATCTCTTCGCCTACCTGCGAAGCCCGTTCTCGGGCATCGCACGGCGGCGGGTCGACTACGCCGAGGGCCGGATGCGCGGCCGCGGCGTCACGGGCCACGACGAGACGCGGGCGGCGGTCGTCGAGTTCGCAGGCTCGGAGGGGTATCCGGCGCTCGACCGGCTCGCGGCGTGCGACGACGCGCTCGACGGGCTCGCCGAGATCGCGCGGGCGATGACACGGGCGTCGCGATCGCTCGAGGCGCGGTTCGTCCCGCCGTCGGCGCGGGTCGACGTGTCGGCGGCGCGAGCCGTGCTCGAGGCCGTGCAGGACCTGCGCGCGCTCGGCCCGGTCGATCGCGATGTGGCGATGGAGGCCGTCGCGCGGCTCTCGGTCCGGTTCGGGGCCGCCTCGGAGCCGGGCCGTGTCGCCGTCCTCGACCTGCGCCGGGCGCGCACCCGCCGCTTCCGGGCAGCCTTCGTGGTCGGCCTCGAGGAGGGGAGCCTTCCGGGCGCCTCCGCCGAGCGGCAGGTGCTCGACGCCGACGCGGCCGAGGCGCTCGGCGTGAGCCGCCCGGACGCGGTCGAGGTCGAGCGGCACCTGTTCACGATCGCCTGCACCCGGCCGTGGGAGCGGCTGGCGCTCGCCCGCCAGGCGGCCACCGAGGAGGGAAAGCCGCTCGAGCCCTCGCCGTTCTGGGCCGAGGTCGTGCGGGTGCTCGGCGACCACGCTCCCGGGCTCGTTCGCCGCCGCGGGCTGGCCGACGTCTCCTACGCGCTCGACGACGCCCCGTCCGATCGCGAGCGCCTCCGTGCGCTCGCGCGGAGCCTCCGCGACGACGCAGAGTGGGCGACGGCCGTTGCCGCGGCGACGGGCTGGGAACGACAGCTCGTCCGGGCCGCCTCGGCGACGAGGCGCGACTCGGATGTGCAGGACGCGGAGCTGCGCGCGGGCCTCGCCGAGACCGACCGCTTCTCGGTCACCGAGCTCGAGAAGTACGTCGACTGTTCGTCGATGTGGTTCGTCGAGCGCGTTCTCGACCCGCGCCAGATCGACTTCGAGCTCGACGCCCGCACGCGCGGCTCGATCGCCCACGCGACGCTCGCTCGGTTCTACGCCCAGCTGCCGGCGGAGGTGGGCGTCGAGCGCCTCTCCCGCGATGACCTTCCCGCGGCCTACGCGCTGATGCGGCGCTGCCTGGGCGACGCGCTGGCGGGCCAGAAGGTGCCCGACTCGGTCGCCGGGAAGGAGCTCGCGCGGGCGCTCGAGCGCGACCTCGACGCCTTCCTGCGCGAGGAGGCCGACCTCGCGCTCCCGCTCGTCCCGCGCCGGTACGAGGTCCGGTTCGGAAGCCCGATGTCGGCCCCCGGCCTGAAGGAGGGCCTGGCGATCGGCGACTTCCACGTCTCGGGCCAGATCGACCGCATCGACGTCGACCCGGCGATGTCTCCGCGCGGGCTCGTGTGGGACTACAAGTCGGGCGCGGGGGCCCACTCGGCCGTCGAGATGGACCGCGAGGGGCGGCTCCAGATCCCGCTCTACATCCTCGCGCTGCGAGACCTGCTCGGGATGGAGCCGGTGGGCGGCATGTACCGGGCGCTCGCCGGGAAGCGGGCCGCGCGCGGGCTCGTGCTCGCCGGAGAGGTCGACTCGGCGGGGCTCGCAGCGGCGGACGTCGTCGATGCCGACGCGTTCTGGGCGCAGATCGCGCGAGCCCAGGAGCGGGCCGAGGCGGCGGTCGCCGGGATGCGCGCGGGCCGCGTCCGGCACGATCCCCGCTGGGGCGAGTGCCCATCGTGGTGCACCCAGCACGCGATCTGCCGGGTGGCCCGGCCGTGAGCGACAGGTTCAACGCCGAGCAGCGCGACGCCGTCGACCGGCGCGGCCGCGTCTTCGTCTCGGCCGGCGCGGGCACCGGGAAGACGGCCGTCCTCGTCGAGCGCGTGCTGCGCCGGTTCCGCGACGGCACACCGATCGACCGCCTGCTTGCGATCACGTTCACCGACCGGGCGGCCGCCGAGCTCCGCCGCCGCGTCCGCGAGGGCCTCGAGCTGGCCGGCGAGATGGAGCAGGCGCGGGCCGTCGACACGGCCTGGATCTCGACGATCCACCGGTTCTGCCTGCGCATCCTGCGCGCCCACGCGTTCGAGGCCGGCCTCGACCCGCGCTTCTCGATCGCCGACGACGTCCGTGCCGGCATGCTCCTCCACGAGGCGTTCGACCTGGCGCTCGAGCGGTTCGTCGCGGAGGGCCCCGACCGGCGCGTCGACCTCCTCGCCACCTATGGACGCCGCCGCCTGCGCCCGATGATGCTCGACGCCCTTGCCCGCCTTCGGAGCGCCGGCCGGCCGCTCGACCTGCGTCCCGCGGAGCGCCGCGACCTGGCTCCGGCCCAGATCGCGGCCCGCGCCGCCGCGACGGCGCTGGCGGGAGCCGAGAAGCCGGACGCGCTCACCGCGCTCCTTGACACCGGCCCCGCAGCGGCCGAGCTGACCGACCTCTCGGCGCAGCGCCTGCGAAAGGCCGCCGCCAACCAGGACTACAACGACGCGCTCGCGGAGCTCGAGCAGGCGGCTCGCGACGAGGTCGCGTCCGCCGATCTCGCCGAGCTCGAGCGGCTGCTCTCGCTCCTCGACGCTGCCTACCGCGACCTGAAGGACGCCCGCAGCCTGGTCGACTTCGCCGACCTCGAGCTGCGGGCCCGCGACCTCCTGTGCGCGCGGCCGGACCTGGCCGAGGCCTATCGGGAGCGGTTCGCCGACGTGCTCGTCGACGAGTTCCAGGACACGAACCGGCTTCAGTGCGAGCTGATCGACCTCGTGGCGGGCGGCGAGCTCTTCTTCGTCGGCGACGAGTTCCAGAGCATCTACCGGTTCCGCCACGCCGACGTCTCGGTGTACCGCCAGCAGCGGGCGGAGGCGGGCCAGGGGCTGATCGCGCTTCGCCGCAACCACCGCTCGCGGCCGCACGTGATCGACGTCGTGAACGAGGTGTTCTCGCGCGATTTCGGCGACCGCTACACGCCGCTCGTCGCCGAGGCGCGGCACGAGGGCGATCCTCCGGCCGGCGGGCGGGTCGAGCTCTTGCTCACCGACAAGGCGGGCTTCCGGGAGGCCGGGGAGAGCTGGCGGGCGGCCGAGGCCCGCGCGCTGGCCGCGCGGATCGCCGAGCTGGTCGACGAGGGCGAGGCGCGGCCCGGCCAGATCGTCCTGCTGTTCGAGGCCGGCACGGACGCGGCCCAGTACGAGGCGGCGCTCCGCGACCACCACCTGCGGACGGTGCGGACGACCGGCCGCGGCTACTACGCGACCCAGCAGGTGTCCGACCTGCTCGCCTACCTGCGCCTCCTGCGCAACCGCTACGACGACGTCGCGCTCCTCACCGTCCTTGCCTCCCCGCTCGTCGGCATGTCGAACGACGGCCTCCTGCGCGTCCGGCGGGCGGCGGTGAAGCGGCCGATCTTCACGGCGTTCGAGCGCGACGAGCCCGCGCCGGGCCTGTCCACGGCTGACCGGCGGCTCTCACTGGCATTCGCCCAGCGGTTCGCGCGCCTGGTCAAGCGCTCCGGCGAGGTCTCGCTCGAGCGCCTCACCGAGCTGATCGTGGCCGAGCACGACTACGACCTGGCCTGCCTGGCGATGGCCGACGGCGACCGCCGCTACGCCAACCTGCGCAAGCTCGCCCGGCTCGCGGCCGAGTTCGAGGCTGTGCGCGGGCCCGACCTCGAGGGGTTCATCCGCTTCTGCGACGAGCAGTCGACGCTCGCCGCGCGCGAGGGCGAGGCGGCGATCGCCGAGGAGGGCCGCGACGCGATCGTCCTCATGACGGTGCACGCTGCCAAGGGGCTCGAGTTCGACGTCGTGGTCCTTGCCGACCAGGGCCGCGAGCGCGCAGCCCGCGGCCTCCCCGACGTCCTGGTCTCGTCGGACGGCCGGGTGGCGATGCGCGCGCCCGACGCGAACGGCGTGCTCCGGCCCGCGATCGGCTACGCCGCGGCCGCGAAGGCGGAGCGGGAGGGCGAGCGCGAGGAGGGCCGGCGGCTCCAGTACGTCGCGATGACGCGCGCCCGCCAGCACCTGATCGTGAGCGGCGCGTTCCTGGCCGGCGAGCAGACGTCGATCGCCGAGGTGTGCCGGCTGCTCGAGATCGGGCTCGACGACGACGGCGACGTCGACCGCGGCGAGGCCAGCCTCACCGTCCGGGTGACGCGCCCGGTGGCGCACGTGGCCGCCGGGAACGGCGCGCCCAAGGTCGCTGCGGCTCCGGCGGACCGCGGCCCCGAGGTGGGGGCGCAGCTCGCGCTCTTCACGGACGGCGGCCGCGTGGCGGCCCCGCTCCCGCCGCTCGCCGAGATCCCGGCGGCGGCGCCCGTGCCGGTGCGGCGCCTCTCCTACAGCGCACTCGCGCTCTACGGCCGGTGCGGCTACCGGTACTTCGCCCAGCGGGTGCTGGGGCTGCCCGAGCCGGTCATCTCGCCGGAGCCGGACGAGGGGCTCGGGCCGCTCGAGGTGGGAGACGCGGTGCACCTCGAGCTCGAGCGTCCCGACGGGCGCTGGCGCGATCTCTACCCGAGTGCGACCGAGGCCGATAGCGAGCGGATCGCGGCGTTCGTGGCCGCGTGGTCGGACTGCGCGCTCCGGCAGCGCGTCGACGGCCTCGTCCACGCCCGGCCGGAGGTGCCGTTCGCGTTCGAGGTCGGCGGCGTGCTCTTCCGCGGCCGGTTCGACGTCTTCGGACGGGAGGCCGACGGCTCGGCGCTCGTCGTCGACTTCAAGACGAACCGGCTCGACGAGCGCGTCGCGCAGGAGGTCATGGATCGCACGTATGCGGTGCAGGTGACGACCTACGCCCTGGCGGCGCTGCGGACGGGCGCGCCGGCGGTCGAGGTCGCCTACGCCTTCCTGGAGCGGGCCGACGCGGTCGCGACGCGGCGGTTCGAGGCCGACGCCGCGGGGACGCTCGAGGCCGAGCTGCAGGAGGCGATCGATGCCATCCGCGCCGGCCGGTTCCCCGCACGGCCCGGGTTCCAGTGCCGCGAGTGCCCGGCGCTCGACCTGCTCTGCGCCGGCCCGAGGCTCGAGTGGCAGGGCTGAGGGAGCGGCGCGCCCGCGCCGTCGTGATCCTCGACCGGCTCCACGCCCAGCATCCCGACGCCTCGATCGAGCTCAACTGGTCGACGCCGCTCGAGCTGCTCGTCGCCACGATCCTCTCGGCCCAGTGCACGGACGTGCGGGTGAACCAGGTCACGGCCGACCTGTTCGGGCGGTTCCGGCGCCCGCAGGACTACCTCGCCGTCCCCGCCGAGGAGCTGGAGCAGGCGATCATGCCCACGGGGTTCTTCCGCCAGAAGACCGCGGCGATCCGGGGATGCTGCGCGGCGATCCTCGAGCGCCACGGCGGCGAGGTCCCGCGGACGACCGCAGACCTGGTCGCGCTGCCGGGCGTGGGGCGGAAGACGGCCGCAGTCGTGGCCTCGAACGCGTTCGGCGCGCGCGAGGGGATCGCCGTCGACACGCACGTCGGCCGGCTCGCCCGTCGCCTCCGCCTGACCCGCCAGACCGACCCGATCAAGGTCGAGCGCGTCCTCATGGAGCTCTACCCGCGCGAGCGCTGGCTCGAGGTCACCGACGTCCTCATCTTCCACGGCCGCCGCGTGTGCCACTCCCGAACGCCGCGCTGCCACGACTGCGCCGTGTTCGATCTCTGCCCGTCGCGCCGGCTGTAGCCCAGCTTGCATACGGGGTCAGACCCCGCATCGGAGCCCGTGACCGGGTTGTGACGGAATCGGAGCCGGTGGGCCGTGGCGGCGTCGCGGTCGTCGGCGGCATGCTGGGCCAATGGCCCGTCTCGAGCTCGAGCTCTATGCCGACCGCCTCTCGCGCCACGCCGAGCGGCTGCGCGACGACATCGACGGCGCCCGGCTGCGGATTGCCTGGGCCGGGATCGAGGCGGTTGCGCGGGCCGAGCTCGGAACCAGGGACGTGGCCGTCCTCGAGGCGCTCGGCGCACTCGTCCAGGCCGATGCGGCGGCCGAACGGCGCCTGCTGGAGCGCCGCATCCGCCAGCTCGAGTGCGTCGAGCGGCTCCAGGCGCTTGTCGAGCGCGAGCTCGGGTCGGAGGCCGGCTAGGGCTTCACCGAGCCGCGGGTACTATGACCGGCATGACAGGCGTTCCCACCCAGGGGATCAAGATCGTGCTGCATCCCGTGTCCGACCTGGCGAAGGCCAAGGGGGTGTACGCCGCCCTGCTCGGCGTCCCGCCCCAGGCCGACGCGGACTACTACGTCGGCTTCGAGGCTGAGGGCCAGCACATCGGGCTGGTGCCCGGCGGAGGGCCTGAGGGCATGACATCGCCGGTGTCCTACTGGCAGGTGCCGGACATCGAGGCGAAGCTGGCCGAGGTGACTGCGGCGGGCGCCACGACCGCGTCCTAGCTCGTGGCCGGCTGCTGCCCGTTCATCTCGGGCGCGAGAGACGCCAGCATCCCGCCGTCCTCGTCGTAGGCGGGGAAGAGGTCGAGCCTGACCGGCTTGGGGCGCCCCGAGCGGTGCCGCATCGTCACGTGCTGGTCGAGCTTTCGGACGCCCCATTCGAGGACGACCGGCACCGGGTCCTTGTCGTCGGGGAACCCCGAGAGGCCGAACGCGTCGACGAGCGGCTTCCCCATGATGTCGCCCTCGGCGTAGCCCGAGACCTCGAACACGCCCTTGCCGCAGGACAGCACCCGTCCCTCCTGATCGCACGTGACCATGCCTGCGCCGGCGGGCGGGAAGAAGTCCTCGAGGAGCTCGAACAGATAGCCGAACCCGCACTTCGCGCAGCCGACCGGCTGGTGGGTGAGGCCCGCTTTTCCGTCGTCGTCCAGCGCACGGGTGGTGCAGTTCGGGCAGATGAAGTAGCGCACGGCCTCAGCGTAGCGACGACGACGGTGCGAACATGTGGGTATGGCTCGCACCGCCGACCGGCCCCGGACGCTCGCCGGACGCCCCGCAGGGGAGCTGGAGGGGCTCTTCGCCCGCGGCGGCGTGCCCGACCCGCCCCCGAAGGGCCGGCTGCGCGGATCGCTCCTGCACCTCACGCTCGGCCCGGCCGGAGGACTCCTCGCGCCGGCCGCGGCGATCTGGCTGGGCAAGCGCTTCGACGCGGACCGCGAGGCCGGCGAGAACGTCTTCGACCAGCGCGTGTTCCGGATCGGGCGCCTGCTCACGCCGGCCGCCTACCAGGCGTCCTGGCCCGAGGACTCGCGCTCGTATCGCGCGCTGGCGTTCTCGACGGCGGTCGGCCCGGGAGCCCTCGACCCGGGGATCGAGGTGCTCCGCATCGACTACGACCTGCCGGGGAACGCTCCCCCGTTCCGGCGGATCCTCGACGAGCTTGTCGAGGTCGAGCCGGGCGTCTACCTCGGCCAGGCGCTCCTGCGCCGCCGCGGCGGCCACCGCCGGCTGGCCTGGTTCACGCTGGAGGGCTAGGCCGTTACGCGGCGGCTTCGGCCGTCGCCGCGCCCTGCGCATGCGACAGCCACCGCTCCGCGTCGAGCGCGGCCATGCAGCCCATCCCGGCGGCCGTCACGGCCTGGCGATAGACGTGGTCGACGACATCGCCGGCTGCGAACACGCCCTCGATGTTCGTCTCGGTCGAGCCGCCCCGCGTCAGCAGGTAGCCCTCCGAGTCCATGTCGAGCACGTCCTTGAAGAGGCCCGTCGTCGGATCGTGGCCGATGGCGACGAAGAGGCCGCCGGCGGAGATCTCGCGCTCGTCGCCCGTAACCGTGTCGCGCAGGCGGACACCGGTCATCCGGCCGTCCTCGCCCAGCACCTCGGTGACGACGGCGTTGGTGACGAACTCGAGGTTCTCCTTCTCGTGCGCGTAGTCGATCATGATCGGAGACGCCCGGAACTCCTCGCGCCGGTGGACGAGCGTCACGTGGCTCGCGAACTTCGCGAGGAACGTCGCCTCCTCCATCGCCGAGTCGCCGCCGCCGACCACCACGACGTCCTGGCCCTTGAAGAACGCGGCATCGCAGACGGCGCAGTAGCTCACGCCGCGGCCCTGGAGCGAGACCTCGCTCTCGAGGCCGAGCTGGCGGGCGGTCGCGCCGGTCGCCACGATGACGGCCTTGGCCTGGTGCTCGTCGTCGCCGACGTACACGCGAAACGGCCGCGACGAGAAGTCGACGCGGGTCACGTCGTCGGACAGCATCTCGGCGCCCGAACCGCTCTGCCTGGGCGCGCATCGTCGCCATCAGCTCGGGCCCCATGATGCCGTCGCGGAATCCGGGGTAGTTCTCGACATCGGACGTGATCATGAGCTGGCCGCCGAACGCGAACCCCTCGATCACGAGCGGGTTCAGGTTGGCCCGGGCGGCGTACAGGGCGGCCGTATAGCCGGCCGGCCCACCGCCGATCACGATCAGCTCTCGGACTTCTGGCATGTGTTCCTCACTCACTCCTCGGGTGCTTCATCTTCTTTAACGCTGGACACGCGGAAAGATTCCTGGCAGCGCTCGCACCAGCACGCGCCGTCGGCCATCCGGTGGCCGAAAAACGAGCCCAGCGGGTTCCCACAATAGGGGCAGAACCGGACGGCCGGCTCCGGGGCGTCGAGCTCGCTCATGCGGCCGCCAGCCACGCGCCCGCGTAGACCGCGGCGAGCGTGAACGCGAGCATGAGGATCGACGCCGCGATCCGCGCCGCCCGCCCGGGGACGAGCCCATGGCCGGCCAGGAGCACGACCATCGCGACCAGGAGCGCCTGCTTCAGCGTGACGACGCCGGGATGCTCGGCCGCGGACGGCTCGTGGCGGCCGAGCGCGACGCCCGTCGCCGCGATCGTCGGCAGGGCGACGGCGGCCACGATCGCCAGCCGCATCCCTGCGGCCCGCACCACCTCGCGCACACGCTCGGGCGGAAGCATCCGCCGCAGCGCGGGGACGAGGAGGAACAGCGCCACCTGCATGCCGAGCCACGTGGCCGCTGCCGCCACGTGGAGGAACCGCACGGTGGCCCAGGTGCCCATCGGGCGCCAATATACGCGGGCCGGCGCAGCACCGGCGGTGGGTATCATGCGCCGCCGATGGGCAAGGCCAAGAAGCAGCTCACGAACGAGCGCCGTGCGCGCCGCCTCGGCACGGGCGAGGGCATCGCCGCGAAGACGCAGAAGGGCGGCGGCGGAGGCGGGGTGCCGGGCTGGGCCTGGCTCGTCGCCGGGTCGGTGGTCGTCGCCGCCGCGATCATCGGCGTGGCGCTCGTGGCCCGCGGCGGGGGCGGTGGGTCGTCGAGCGGTGGGGACCCGTCCGCGGCCGTCGTCACCTCGCGCCTCAGCCACGACAAGATCGACTTCATCTCGGCGGGCACGTGGCCGGTGAACTACACCGACCTCGCGGGCGCCATGTCGGCACTCGGCCTCACGCCTACCCAGGAGGCGGCGTCGGTCAACCACTACCACGTGCACATCACGCTCGTGGTCGACGGCCACGACGTGCCGGTCCCGGCCCAGATCGGGCTCGACGCGTCGACCGGCGTCTTCTCGGAGGTGCACACCCACGACGACAGGGGCGTCATCCACATCGAGTCCGGCAACACCGCGTTCCGGGCCGACCTGGCCGACGTCTTTGCCATGTGGGGCGTCTACCTGAGCCCGAAGTGCGTCGGAGGCTACTGCGGCGGCGTCAAGATGTGGGTGAACGGCAAGCCGTCGACCGCCTTCGGCAAGCTCGTGCTCCAGTCGCACATGGCAGTCACGCTCCTCGAGGGAGCGGCGCCCAGCGGGTTCAAGCCCGACAAGTCCTACAAGTTCGCCCCGGGCGAGTAGCCGCCTACTCCTCGTCGTCGGCGAAGAGATCCTCGGCGCCCATGCGGCCGACCCGCGCGACCGGCTCGAGCTCGCCGGCATAGCTGTAGTAGAGCCGCTGGCTCGCCCCCGACACGGGAAATGCCCGGTCGAGCTCGACGATGACGCTCCGGCCGGCGACCCGCACGACCGTGCCCGACTGGCCGTACTGCGGGCTGAACCCGGCCACGACCTTCACCCGGTCACCGGCGGAGACCTCGGGCCGCTGGCGGCGGGGCTTGATCGTGGGATGGTCGGGGCGCTTGAACAGGGGCACGCGGTTCGGCGCCGATGATAGCCCTCGCCCGACTCGACGTTCGCCGCTCTCTTGTGTATCGTGTCTCTCGCTATGGCGGGGAGGCATACCGGTGGACGAGCATCGTGGGCGCTGCGCGCAGCTCTCCTTGTTGCGCTGGGCACGATCGCCCTGCTCGGGCCGGCGGCAACCACCGGCAGCACGTCGATTCCGCCGCAGCACATCGCGATCGTCGTCTTCGAGAACAAGGACTACGACGCCGGCGTCGACCCACGGAGCAACAGCTACATCGTCGGCAACACGGCGGCGCCGTACATCAACAACGTGGTGATCCCGGAGTCGCTCTCGCTCGTGCCGACGCCGAACGGGTGCGACCACCCCGCGGGCGATCCCGCCGGCACCGGCACGCGCGCGTGCACCTCCGGGATGTTCCAGTCCTATCGCAACATGCGCGGCTTCCGCACGGGCGCGTCCGCGCCGGAGTACGCGTGGATGGTGGAGAGCACCGATGCGAACGTCCGCGACCACAACTTCCCCGACGCCTTGAACCGGGGCGAGGCGGAGGGCGGGATCGTCGGGTACGCACCCGGCCACAACGACACGTCGGGGGCGGCGTACGACGTATTCGGCTACATGGAGGCGAACTCGGTCAGCTTCGACGTCTACCAGGAGGACTACCCGGGCGACGCGACTCACTGCTCGACCCGGCAGTACTCCGACCTGCCGACGGGGTCGCAGGGCCAGTCGATGTTCTACGCCCGCAAGCACAGCCCGCTCCTGCTCACCTGGAGCCAGTCGCCCGACGCCCTCGTCGTGAACGACGGGTCCGGCGGCGCCGAGGACCTCACACCGCCGGCCGCCCCGAGCGACGCGGCCTGCCGCGCCCACGTCCACGACTTCCCGAACAACACGCCCAACTCGACGACGGCGATCGTGCGGAACTTCTCCGGCAATGAGCAGCTCGGCCGGGTCGCGTTCATCGTGCCGGGGATGTGCCACACCGGCCACGACTCCAACTCGAACTGCCTCGGGACGGACGCCGATCCGCGCGGCGGCACGCAGGGGATCGACCGCTGGCTGGAGCTGAATCTCGACGGCCTGCGCCGCGACGTGGGCCGAAACGGCGTCGTCATCGTCACGTTCGACGAGAACCACACGTCCGACGGCTCGGGCGTCGTGGCTCCGATCTTCACCGCGATCGTGCCCGGCCTGAACGCGGCGGGCACGCCCGGCACGCTCGCCGCCCCCGGCTGCGATCCCATGCCATCCTCGGGCTGCGCCGACGTGTCCACGGTCTACGACCACTCCTCCACGGCGCGTTCGCTGATCGAGATCGCCGGCGGAAAATGCTCGGTGTTCGACAACGCGTCGATCTACCAGGGCCAGACCACGACCGCGCGCCAGAATTGCGCGGCTGCGACGCCGCTCCCGCTGGCCGTGATCGACGCGACGCCGTAGGCGGCTGCCGGTAGACCGGCCGACTGTGCGAACATCGCCCCACACCGACTGGCTGGAGGGCAGATGTTCAGCAGAACCGGGTTTCGAGTCTTGGCGGCGGGCGCGGCTTTTGTGGTCTACGGGGCGCTGGTCACGGCGCCCGCCGGTGCGGCGCTCGGCGCGTGCGGCGCGGGCACGGCCACCATCATCGGCACGCCGGGGAACGATGTGCTCGTCGGAACCGCGGGCGACGATGTCATCGCCGGCCTTGGCGGGGACGATGTCATCCGCGGGCTGCGGGGTCACGATGTGATCTGCCCGGGCGCCGGGGACGACGTGGTCTTCGGTGGCATCGGCGAGGATCCCATCGAGGCAAGCTCGGGGAACGATCGCATCTACGGTGGCCCCGGCATGGATCTCCTCGGCGGTGGAATGTTCGGCGGAGGGACGGGGAGCGATCTCGTGGCGGGCGGTCCCGGGAGGGATATCCTGAAGGGCGGTCCCGGAAACGACACTCTGCGCGGCGGCGCTGGGAGTGACATCTTCGAATCAGCAGACGGCCATGAGACCTACCAGGGTGGGCTCGGAGTGGACGTTCTCTCGTTCTCCGTGTTCAGGAGGCCGGTTCGTGCCAACCTGCTCGCCGGCACCGCCCGTGCCTCGAACCTGGTGGCCGCGATCACCGGCATTGAGAACCTCTTCGGCGGCTCTGCCGGGGATCGCTTCACCGGCGACGAGCATGGAAACCGCCTCGACGGTGCGGGGGGCGACGACGTCATTGCCGGCAAGGGCGGCGATGACAGGCTGATCGGTGGGTCCGGGAGTGACTCGCTCACCGGTGGGAACGGCACCGACACATGCACGGGCGGCGAGGTCGTCGCGACCTGCGAGTGACCTACGGCTGGGAGAGGTCAAACGTCATCGTCACCTCGGTGCCGGGGTGGCGGTCGCGGACGTCGACACCGGCAGCGTGCGCCTTGATCAGGAGCATGCCGTAGCCCTGTCCGCGGTGATGGGCGGGTGTGTCCACCCCGACGCCGTAGTCTCGAATCGAGATGTGAAGCGCGGAGCCGTCGATCCGCGCTTCGAGGTCAACGTCGCCGCCCGCGTCGGGGTAGGCGTGCACGATCGCGTTCGCGCATGCCTCCGACACGGCGAGGAGGACGCCGGGATGGTCGCCGAGATGCTTCCGGAGGAGCAGGTCCCGCACCAGGTGACGGGCGCGGGGGACGCTCGCCGGGTCACTCGGCAGACAAACCTCGAGGCAAGAGCGTTGCTTCGCACCCACAGACATGGGACGTTCCCTGCCTTGGCTTGGCGGAAACCGACCTACTCGGCGGAGGCCATGGCGGAAGGCCGCTTTTCGACCACCCAGTAGCTGTCGCCGGTCTCGACGACCCACTCCACGTCACCGAGCACGTGCCCGGGCAGCACGGCGAACCGGTTGGGTGCCGAGTGGATCGAGACGAACTCGTCGGGCGTCATCTCCATCGCCTCGGCGCAGCTCTCATCGCCGCACTCGCACAGGAACGGCACGTCCTCGTCCGCGTCGGTCTGGTCGCCGAGCTCGAACTGGAGGCGGCGGTTGTTGTACGCCCGCGCGGCCTGCTCGTTCTTCACCAAGCGCTCTTTGCGAAGTGCCTCCCGATCCACGGCCCCACGAGGATACCGGGTCGGAATCAGTCAGGCAGTCCGCTGCATCGACGCGTCGAGCTCGAGCGGCGGCATGAGCGGCGACGGCCTCCCGAGCTGGTACCCCTGCCCCGCCTGGATCAGCGAGGAGCCGGAGAGCTCGCTGCGGTCGAGGTCGCGCAGGTACTCGAGGGTCTCATGGTCCTCGATGCCCTCGGCGATGACGACGGCGGCGGTCTTGTCGGCGAACGTCGCCATTGCGAGCAGCACCGCGCGAGCCGTCGGCTCCGTCGCCGAGGCCGCGACGATCGCGCGATCGATCTTCAGGTAGTCGGCGCAGACATCGCGCAGCATCGCGAGCCCGGAGTTCCCGGTGCCCACGTCGTCGAGGGCGATACGGAACCCCTGCGCCTTCATCCGCCGCAGGCACTTGACGACCGACGCCGCCCGGCCGCCGAAGCGCTCGGTGACCTCGATCACGACCTGATCAGGCGTGAGCCCGGCGGCCCGGACGGCGCCCAGGAGCCAGTCGTTCTCTTCGGCGTCGAGGTCGAGCGTCTGTGGGCACACGTTGACGAAGAGCGAGGCACCTCGCGGCAGCCGCTCGGCCTGAGCAAACGCGGTGGAGGCGCAGAGCTCGTCGAGCTCGTGCGTCTTTCCGATCTGCTCGGCGATGTCGAAGGCCTCCTGCGGCCCGGCCAGGCCGTAGCTCTCGCGCGGCCGGGCAAGCGCCTCGACGCCGAGCAGGTGGCACGTGTTCAGGTTCCAGATCGGCTGGAAGTGCACGTCCAGGCCGCGCTCGTCGAGCATCCGGCGGGCGGCCGCCTTCTTGTCCGCGGTCGTCACGGCAACCGTCCCGCGGATCTCCTCGTAGTGCACGACCTGGTCGCCGCCTCGGCGCTTGGCCTCGTAGAGGGCGGCGTCCGCCTCGGCGCGCAAGCTGTCGGCGGTGGAGTGAACGGGTCGAAGCGATGCGACGCCGATGCTCACCTTGACGCCCGCGTCGTCGAACCGGCGGGCCAGGCGACGCATCAGCGCCTCCACGCCGTCGCGGTCGGTGTGCGGCAGGATCGCGGCGAACTCGTCGCCCCCGACCCGGTAGGCGCGGTCACTTGGCCGCCGATCGCTCAGGATCTGCGCGACGCGCTTGATCACGGCGTCGCCGTGGGGATGCCCGTAGCGGTCGTTCAGGAACTTGAAGTCGTCGATGTCGAACACCACGAGCGCCAGCAGCTTGTCGAAGCGGGCCGCGGCCGCGACGGCCTGCGGGAGCTCGTCGTAGAACGCGCGCTGGTTCGGCAGGTCGGTCATCCCGTCGCGCGTCGCCTGGGCGAGTGCCCGGTGATGCCGCCGGATCACGTTTCGTCCTCCGAGGACGTAGAAGAGCGCAACACCCACGATCAGGCCCGCGCCTCCGACCTCGAGCAGCGCCCGGCGGACGTTTGCGAGCTCGGCGTCGAGGGACGTGTGGTCGTACGTGGTCTCGTACGCGTACTTGGTCCGCGTGAGCTCCACCGGGGCGATGAACTCGAAGTCGCGGAGGTCGCGCCTCGGGTCGCCCTCGTGACCCGCGTACGCTCGGCCTGTGCGGAGGACGTGCACGATGCGAGGATCCGTGTCCCGGGTCCCGATGGCGCCATGGTCATCGGATGCGACGATCTCGCCGTTCTCGTCGAGAACCTGTGCCTCCAGCGTGCCGGGGCGCTTCCCCAGGACGGCCAGGACCGAATCGATCTTGACGAGGGCCGAGGCCGTCGTGAGGCTGTGCCGGCTGATCGACTCGAAGATCTTGACGTCGCTTCGCTGCATCGCCGCGTACTGGGCGACCTGCGAGCTGCGAGCGTTCCGGTTGATGACCGTGAAGCCGACGATCTCGACCACCGCGAGCGTCACGATGAAGCCGAAGAGCAGCCGAAGCGCGAAGCTCAGGCCACCGTCGCCGGCGCGGCTCGACGCACGCCGGCGCAGCCGGACACGGACCACGGCCTTCGCGGATTTCGGGAGCGCCGACACGCCCCGAGAGATCGCCCAAGACGCGTAGTGCTGCATACAGCAAAGTGGTGATTCATGCCAGGCTCGCCGAGCTCGGCGTCGGCGTACGGTCAGCCGTCGCTTTGGGACGGCGCCTCGACGACAGCGCTCTCGATCTTGACCTCGCGCAAGAGCCGTTCGAGCACGTCGCCAACGGCCGCCTGATCCGCCCTGTCGAGCTCCATGCTCACCGTCACCGCATCGTCGGCCCCGACGAGGATCGTCGGTCGCGCGGCCGGCGCCACGTGAGCGATCTCGGTGCGCACGAGGTCGGCGAAGGCGTCCTCCTCGCCGGAAGCGCCGATACCCCGGCCCGTTGCGGTGAGCTCCACCCTTGGCATCGTTCCGATAGTTCCCCGCACGCCGGGCTGGTACACGTCGCCGGTCTACCGTACGGCGGTGCGCCGGAACGCTGCCAGGCTGCCCTTGGCGGGGCCAATCGCACAGGCCGGTCGGGTGCCGGCGATCGCCGGGTGAATGGCCGTCGTCGAGGGGACGCTCCTGTGGGACACGTGAGGGGCCTTCCGGAGCCACGGGCGGCGTAGACTCGGTCGACCTTGGCGGACTGGGTGACCATCTCCTCGCTCGCGACCGCCGGAGGGACGCTCGTCCTGGCGGGGGCGACCTTCTCGGCGGTTCGGTCGTCGAACAGGTCGGCGCGTGTCGCCGAGCGCTCCCTGATGGCAGGGCTGCGCCCGCTGCTCATGCCGTCCCGGCCCGACGATCCGCCGCAGAAGGTCGGGTTCGCCGACGGCCAGTGGCTCAGGGTGCCGGGTGGGGGCGGCGCCGCGGAGCTTGCGGACGGCGCCGTCTATCTGGCTATGTCAGTGCGAAACGCCGGCTCAGGCATCGCCGTCCTGCATGGGTGGCGGTTCACCCGAAATCCGGACAGCGGATCTGCGCCCGCGCCGCCGCTCGAGGAGTTCGAGCGGCTGACCCGCGACCTGTACGTCCCGGCCGGCGACGTCGGGTTCTGGCAAGGGGTGCTCCGCGACCCCGAGCGCCCGGAGTTCCGCGAGGTCGCAGCGGTCATCGAGGCGCGCGAGCGCATCGTCGTCGACGTGCTCTACGGAGACCACGAGGGCGGCCAGCGCGTCGTCAGCCGGTTCTCGCTCATGCCAACGACCGACGGCGGCTGGATCGCCGCCGCGGCCCGACACTGGAACATCGACCGCGACGACCCACGGTGACCGCGCGCACGTGGCTGCGTGCAGCCGCGATCAGCGCGGCGCTTCTCACCGTACTCGGCTTGGTGGGGTGTGGGGATACGGCGAGCCCGAGCGCCCGGCCAAGCGGCTCGACCGCCTCGTCGGCCGCAGTCGGCCAACCGCCGCCCAAGAAGCATCACCACCGCCGAACGCAGCACGCGCGGGCGTCCGTCGCGCTCGAGCGGGTCGTCGACGGCGACACGATCGTCATCACAACGGGCGACTATGTCCGCCTCCTCCAGATTGACACGCCCGAGCTCTCCTCGAACGAGTGCTACTCGAGCACGGCGCGGACGGCGCTTGAACGGCTGCTCCCGGTCGGATCGGCGCTGCGGCTCCGGGCGGACCCGGCGCTTGACAGGACCGACCGGTACGGGCGCCTGCTTCGATACGTCTTCCGGGGCGGACGGAACATCAACGTCGCGATGGTGCGGCGCGGAGCCGCAGCCCCGTACTTCTACAACGGCGACGAGGGCCGCTACTCGACCCAGCTCTACTCGCTCGCCGTCGCCGCGAAGAGCGCGCATCGCGGTCTGTGGGGGGCGTGCCGGGCCACGCACCTTCGCCCCGACGAGGCGGTGGACGCGATCAGGGCGGGCGCGCCCGCCGGCGGTGCGTCGTCCGGAGGCTGCGAGCCCGGGTACTCGCCGTGCCTGCCCGTCGTGGGCGACCTGGATTGCGCGGACATCCCCGCCTCGAAGAAGCCCGTCCACGTCACGGGATCTGACCCGTACAACCTCGACGGAAACGGCGACGGCTTCGGGTGCACGTAGCCGTTCGGCCGGCAGGGCGAGGCGGGGCCGGTGTCTCGCGACGCTGGCCCCGCCGTGGGGTCAGGTCGAGCGTCGCGAACGGCGGTAGACGACGCCCGACCGCGTGATTCGGCTGAGGCGCCAGATCGGTTCGATCAGCGCGCCTTCCACGCGTGGGAGCGTCGCCCAGGACGCTACCGGTCTCTTTCGCCCGCTTCTTGCTGCAGTACCTGCGCCGGCTGCCCGCAGCTCGGGCAGTACGCCGTCGCCCACAGCGACGGGTCATCGATCCTGACAGCGTTGCCGTCGATCGTCATCACGCGTGTGATCTCATAGTCGTGACCACAGGCTGAGCACCTGATCGTGCGTATCTGCTCCGCCGCCATCTCACGCCTCCTTGTCGACAGCAACGAGGGTACCGCTGGTCGGCATCGTCGTCCAGATGGGTCCTGAGCGTCCAGGACTCTCGAACTCGGCCGTGTGAACCCGGTCGAGTGGATCCCGCGAGCCATGGGGTGGATCGTTTAGATCCGCGGCCTGGCTCGTCGCTGCCTCGAAGGGCTCAGGTCAGTACCACTTGCCTCGCGCGAACCCGCCGAAAGCGACGAGGCCGACGACCGCGATGATCACGCCGAGCACAATGCTCCAGACGAGCGCGACGACGATCCCGACGATCACCAGTATCCCGCCGATTGTGATGCCACCGATCCTGCGATCTCCCCGCTCAGCCATGAGTGTCCTTTCCTCGATGGTCGACGTCCGCGGACAGCCAATACGGCGATGGCCTCGATTCCCCGCCTCCGGCTTCGGCAAACGACCGTCCCAGGTGCATGATCCGGTGTAACGGGGCGGCCCTGTCCTGCGATGTTCAGGTTGAGAGCCAATGGCCCGATCTGAGCCCCCCTTCGGACCCGAGGACGCAGTGGTCAAGCAGCGGCCGAGTCGTCGTCGCGGGCTGCACCTGACGGTCGTCGCGTTCAAGCGTGGCGGGACGCCGTTCCGCGCGTACGTGCATACGCCGGACTGGGAGCGGATCGTGGTCGTGAGCCCCAGCACGTCCGCGGAGGTTGCCGCGGAGCGAGCCGAGAACCTCGTCCTCCACGCGTCGGCGCACGGCGTCGCCGCGACTGGGTTGGACATGCAGCCCCGTTCTCTGCGGATCGCCTAGATCGGAGGGTGGGTGCCCGATCCTCGAGCCGACCCCGGTGTGCTCAAGGGCGCGATCGACGTCTCGCACGACGGCCCCGTCTGGATGCTCGCGGTGAGCGGAGAGCACGACCTGTCGACCGCTCCGAATCTCGTCGGGGCCCTCGAGCAGGCATTCGAGGCCGGCGGCCCAGTTGTCGTCGATCTGACCGAGGTTGGGTTCATGGACAGCGCGATTCTCAAGGCGCTCCTCGCGGCTCGTGAGCGAGCGCTGGCGCGTCAGGAAGGCTCGTTCGCCATGGTCGCCCCTCCCGGCAGCTTCGCGAGCAGGGTGCTGGCCCTCGTCGTCGGTACGGTGATCCCGACGTACCCGAACCCAACCGATGCGGCCGCCGCCGTCGCTCCCGCATCCTGACAACCAGGCGCGTCCACGGGTATCGTCTGACAGGTGCCGTGTGTGTTGATAACAGGGCTGGCGCTGCCCACAGTCATCCCCCTGAAGGTTGGCCCGGGGGAGCGGTGCGACTGGTGCGGCGGGAAGGTGGACTGCGAGGGCAGCTGCAAGCGCTGCCAGCGGCCGGCGTAAGACCCGGGCCGCAGCGCCGGCGGCCTAGCTGGTGAGGGCCAGCAAGCGAGAGGCCACCCAGCGGGTGGCCTCCCTCAGTCCGTCCTGCCGCTGTGGACTACCCCTTCTTCGACCCGGGCTTATCGTCGCCGCCGGCTCCGCGGCCCTTGCTGCCGGTGTGGCAGTTGGAGTGGACGTCGCCGTTGTGGTCGCGATCCGACTTCTTGGTGTCGCAGCCGTACTCGTTGCTCGCTGGGGTGGAGTTGCCGCCCCCAACCACGTGGTGCACTGACGCGATGGCATACGACATGCCGCCGAACATCGCCATGGCGCCGAATACGCCGGTTGTCGCAACGGTGGCCGTGAGCATCCGGATTCCACGGCCGCGTGATCCGGACGGGATCTCCGCCGTGATGCGGCCTTCGACGTCGGCATCCAACTGTGGACGGCCCGCCCGCAGGGCGCGCTCCAGGCTCGCCGGCGGATCCTCGTTTCTGAAGCTCATGTACCACTCTCCCCAACGGTGACTCGGAATGGACTGGAAGAACTTTCCAACCTCTACCTCTATATACGCGCGCCGCGCCAAAACCCTTACACCGTCGCCTTCACACGCCGCAGGCGCGACCCCAAAGGGCGAGACGCTGTGATCCCACGAGGACCGCCCGTGCTGGTGGAGCCCCTGGGGAAGCGAAGGCCGGCCGGGCTGCCGCATGGGGACGCGGTGGAGGTACTGGCCCGGCCGGCCCCCGCGACCTGGTACCGACCTACCAGGCGGGTACTGCCTCCCCCTCGCCTCCTAATACCGCACCTACCCACCCGATCGTTACAAGGCGGGCTGGCTCACCCGCCCGGCACCTCAACGAGAGTTTCCGTCCGGAGTGCGGCGCGGACGCACCCGGCGAACGCCGCGGCGAGTACGAGTCCGATTCCCGTGGATCCAATCGTCGCCTTCCAGTGCGCCTTCGCCTTCTCGCAATCGGAAACGCCGCGAGGGCAGGGCTAGGGGGATCGCAGCCGGCGAAGAGTCCGGCGAGCACGCAGAACGGAGCGTTGGGCGGTGACGTGTCGGGACAGCGAAGGAGTGGTACGCGCTGACCGCCGTCGACGAGCCCTCACCTCGATACACCGAGTTTTGGCGTGCCGTTAATCCGCTCCGCGCGTTCGTCGAGCAACTCGCTCACCACCGCGTGGATCGTGCCCGCAATGGGGATCGCAAGCAGGGCGCCGATCAGTCCCAACACGGCGCCTCCGCAGAGCACGGCGATTAGCACGGCAAGAGATGGGATTTGCACGGTCCGCCCGTAAATGAGCGGCTGCAGGATGTGGTTCTCGATCTGCTGATAGACCATCACGATCACGAACATGAGAATCCCAGCGCTGGTGTCGACGAAGATGAACGCGGAGGCGATCACGACCACCGAGCCGATCGTGGCGCCGACCAGCGGGATCAGGTCGAACACGGCCATGAACACACCCAACGCCAGAGAGTAGGGGACGTCCAGCATGTACAGGCTGAGTGTCGTCACGGTTCCGCAGATCAGCGAGATGACGAGGTTTCCGGCCACATATCCGCCAATGTTGCGGTTCATATGCCGCGCCGCGGCCACGATTCGAGGCCGACGTTCGGGTGGCATCTGATTCAGCACCATCTGGGCGATGCCGGGCAGCTCGTAGAGCAGGAACAGGGTCAGGAAGAACACCGTCGAGACGGCGACCACGCCGCCCAGCACCGCGCCGGCCGCACCGAACACGACGTCCGGCAGGACGCCGACGTGCGCCTTGGCGTGATCGGCGATGTGGTACCTGTTGTCAAGACGCTTGATTGTGCTGTCCTGACGCGCATCGGAGATGGCCTGCGGCAAGGCAGTCGAAAGCTGGTCGACCTGGGTCACGAACGGCACCACAAGCGCCGCCACGACAGCCACGAAGCCGATCACGAAGCCGAGGAAGACGAGCGTGGCCGCGGGGCGTCGGCCCAAGCGCGGCTCCAACCGGCCGACCAGCGGGTTGAGGGCAATCGCGAGGAACGCCGCCGCCAGCGTCCATACGAACACGTCACGCATCTGGCCCGCAAGATCACCGATAAACCCCAGGGCCAGCATCCCGACCACGATCTTCGCAACCGCGGACGCGCTGATGTCGAAGGTTATACGGCGCTGCTCGGTCAGCTGGGCAGCTATTTCGCCTTCGTTCCGATCCACGGCCTCGTGCGGCCGTATGTCGTCGATAGTATCCGTGGGGAGTTCTGCCACGTCAGTGGGCCGCCCCGCCACCTGAGGACTGTTCCTGATCGAACATCACGACGAACGAACTGAACCGTCGGCTGCGGCCACGCCGATTCCTTGGCGGTCGCCTGAAAGGTAGTAGGACAGCTCGTGCTCTGGCACCTGATCCCGAACGGTGAGTTCAAGCAGGTGCAGTTCGTCGTGCAGTACCTCGCGCCGTTCGGCCGGGGCGTACTCGAGAAGGTCTTCGATCGATGCGCGTAGTCGCCGCGCGATCTGTGGGGAGCCGGCGCCTGCCAGTCGGATCTCGTCGTAGGCAAGATGGACGTATGCCTCCCAGCTCATCACTCGAACCACGACCCTCACACAGCCGTCGTCGTCCCGGTACGTCCCGTCGGGAAAGGTTCGGTGGGCGAGATGACGAAGACAGTCGTGGAGACGATCGATCGCCTGCACTGCAGTGGTGGGGTCGAGAAATGGAGAGTCGGCCAAGGAGCGCTCGGCGATGTCAACCAGTAGGCGCAGTCCGTAGGCGACGTCCTGTTCGAGTGTCCGCTCGAGACCCAACACGACCGCCGACGCAACATTGTCGGGCAGTCGTGAGGCGTCGCCGTCCACGGTGAGCAGGGGTGCTCCGGCCGCCACGAACTCCCCAAACGCGGGCACGAGCTCCAACGTGCAGTCGGCGTCGCGGGCCGTCGCCACGAGCCGCTCGAAATCCACGTGACAGAGCACGCCTGACCTGGTTGCATGGATTACCGAACCGTCGGACGCTCGTCCGGTTTGATCATCGGCCTGCCGATACATCGAGTCGAGCAAATGACGTGTGTCCTTGCCCACGATCTCGATCAGTGCCGACACTCGCAGCGAGCGGCCGATGTGGTGCACGTAGACGACCAACACGGCGATGGAGACGACCACCAGCAGAAACGCCGTAACGACGGTGAGACCAGGCACCTTCCCGCCACCGGAGCTTCCGATAACCACATCACGCATCGCGAGCATGGCAAACGCGAACGTGCCAACGAAGATGCCGATAGCGAGCTGGCTTGGCTTGTCTTTCAGGATCGGTTGGACGATGCGCGGCGAGAATTGGCCCATCGCGAGCTGGACGACGACCATCGTGATCGTCAGCACCAAGGCAGCCAAGCTCACCATCGACGTGGCGACGGAACTGAGGATCGCAAGGGCGGCGTCCGGACCGCCCGTGAACGATTGCGGAATGAGCTTGTCATCGAACCGATCGTCAACCCACAACGTGAGGAAAGACAACGCCACACCGACGCCCACGCACAACACCGGGACGAACCACAAACTCTTTCGAATGTGGGACTGGATCCGAAACCAACGGACGCGGTCGAGTTGCATCAGTGCGCCGTCGTTGCGGCGAGGGACGCGTCTGTAACACGCTCGAAGGTGCCGGCGACCGCGTCCGCCGCCATGTGCTCGTCCATGAGGATCCGTTCGCAGACGTCGCAGGTATGGTCGTCGCCCGCGCGCCGGGCGACCCGGGAGAGCAGCTCATAGCTCGCGATCTCGAGGTGCTCGAATGCGTACGTGAACGCCGCAAGCTTACCCGGAGTGTCGGGATGGCTCTGGAAGAAGGCGCTCCAGTTCAGCCCTCCGAACCGCATCGCCGAGTCCTTAAATATCGAGGGACGGGCGTCGTGTACGGCGAGGCGGCGTTTGATGATGTCTGCATGCTCGCGCGACTGACCCAAGTGGCGCTCGCAGACTTCCGCGAGCAACGGATCCCCCGCCGCTGTCGAGGCGCGTTCCAGGAGCACAATCGCCTGCTCCTCGATCGCGTGGGCGTCGGCAAGATAGGACACGAGCGCAGAGAGATCGCCGAGGTCGCCGAGATGCGACTCGGAGAGTGAAGTCTCGACAGCTTCGTCGTAGCACTCAGCCAGCCGCTCTCCCATTAGCCGCTCCCGCTCGGCAATCGCGTTTGCGAGAGCCGTCGTCCGGATGTCGCCTGCTCGGTCGGCTACGACCGCCAGTAGCCGGTAGGCGGCGACCTCAAGGTGCTCGTAGGAATATGAATGCGCGAGCAGCTTCCCGGGGGTGTCGGGTTGCGCCCGGGCGAAGAGGACGAAGCCCTTGCCGCCGGCCGCCATTACAACGTCCTTCAGAGTGGACGGAGAGCCTCCCAACTCCTCGAGTCGATCTCGCACCAACTGCTCGTGCCCCTCGGTCTCGCGGAGGTGCTCGGACAGTGCGGCGGCCATCCGGCCCTCACCGGCGAGACGGGGGGCGACACGAAGCTGCGCCAGCGCCTGCTCCTCGATCGAATGCGCATCGGCGAGGTACTTCACAAGTTGGTCGCTTTTGGAACGTAGACTCATAGCTCCTCCGGATTCGGTGTCAGTTCACATCCCCCGCCGTCCAGCCTCTACCTCAGTGACGGCTCGCCCGGCCTGCACGTTCGCGGGCCGGGCGAGCCGTTGGTCCTTCTCTACGACAGGCGCCGCAGGGCGGTCACCGCTCGACGGTCTCGCGTGCAGATTCGCGCACACTTGCCTGGAGGTCGCCGGCGTGCTCCGGGGCGGTTTCCCTGGCGGTTTCGGCTGCGGCGTGGGCAGCATCCTGTGCCAGCTCCTTGCCGTGCTCGATCGTCTCGCCACCAACCTCCCGCGCCTGGTCCTTCACCTGGTCAGACAGCGGTCCGACATGCTCGTCCTCGATCCGGCTTGAGGGAAGCGACATGCCGAGCAGAAACCCCGCGGCGACGGACCCGAGCGCGAGACCGAGTGGATTCTCCTTGACGATGCCGGCACTCTTGCGTGCGGCCTGCGCGGCGTCGCTGGCAAGCTGGCCTCCCCTGTCGCCCGTCGATCCGGCGGCACCCGTCACCTTCTCTTTGGCGTCCGAAACCTTGCCGGTGACGGCATCCTTCTTATCTTCCACATACCCTTTGACGCGTCCGGGGACGTCCGCCTTGGCCGACAACGCTTCGACGGTGTCTCCCATCCGCTCGCGGGTGTCTTCTATTCGCAGTTCGACGTCGCGTGGGTCTTCGCCCATTGCACGTCCTCCTTTACTGATTCGATCGTTTGCGTCGGTGCCGCTGGAGTTGCGTGGCTGATCCGTTCCTTCCCGCGGAGAGCCAGAAGGCCAGCGGCGGCGGCATATGCGGCCGTCACGATCAGCGCCGCCAGCCATCCGGGCATCCACGAGTTGAGCACCAGAACGAAGAACGCCATTGAACCACCGACCGCTGCAAGCCCCAACACGGCGGCGCCTGACAACATTCCCGCGCCGATCCCGGCGTGCTTGCCCTTCTGGGTCATCTCGGCCTTGGCCAGGGCGATCTCCTCCCGTACGAGCTGGCTGACCTCGCGTGAGAGCTCTTTGACGAGCTCGGCGGTGGAGGCGTTTCGTTTGTCGTCTCTCGGGGTTGCCATCGCGTTCCTCCCCTTCTAGACCGTGGGTGCGAGTGCGGGCGGCCGGGTGGCCTCAGGCTCGGTCAGGCGTCCCGAGGAGTGCCACGATGGCGGCGGCGTGTCATATACCCGCTGCCGGCGGTAATAGCGTTCGGTGCTCGAGGCCTTCAGGAAGCGGGCGGTGGCGATTCCCAGGATGAGTCCCGTGCCGACCACGAGCCATGGTTGCCGTCGCGCCACGTCCTCGACCTTCGAGAGCAGCTCCTCAGCGTCGCTCTCCGTGAGGTAGCCGCCGACACGCTCGAGGCGATCCGCGCTTTGGTCGGCGATCCCGGCGTAGCGTCCCTTCTGCTCGTCGCCCGTTTGGCGCAGCTGGATCGCCGTCTGCCGGAGGGTCTCGGCGATCGACTGGGCCTGTTCGCCCGCCTGAGTCGAGCGCATGTCGACCTGCGTGCGCAACGCGCCCCGTCCCTTGTCGACTGCGTGGCTCGCCTGCTTCTGGGTAATCTCTCGGGCCGAATCGACTACGTCAGCCACCTGCGTCTTCGCGTCCGTGTCCATCGCTTCTCCAATCTCTCATCATGAAATCGATCCCAGGGCGGTGCCGCACCGGCTCCGGGCGTGTCCGATTCATGTTTGCTGTGGGCGTCCGTCTACCCTGGCCCCACGGGCGCTAAGCGGTGTGTGAACGGACTCTGTAGCTGGCGTCGCATGTGCCCCGGAAGCGTGAAAGGTCGGGCACAGTTCGATCGGATACAGTGCTTTCGACATGGCCCAACCGCCTCGGGAATCGTCGTCAGAATGGCAGCTCAGAGCAGCGGAAGACCCCTGAACGCGCTGGTCGTCGAGTCCGACCCGGACTATGCGGTGTCGGTGAGGGCGATCGCCGAAGCGGCGTCCCTCGGGGTCACCGTCACGCCTGAGCCCGAGGAGGGGTTGCGGCTGCTGGCCTCGGAGCGGTTCGATCTGGTCGTGCTCGCGGTTCGAGAGCAAGACGACGTCGCCGCCCTGGTCGGTGAAATTCACGACACTTCCCCGTCCGGTGTCGTGATCTTGGACGAAGCGCTCGGGACCGCGCGCGAGGCCTATGACTCCGGAGCCGATCAGGTCCTGCCGAAACCATTCGTCCCCGGCCACCTCGCGGGAGCGATCCGAGCGGCACTCCGCACCCGCGGCCCCGAGTCGATCGTCGCCGTGGCGAACACGATTCGCGTCGACGATGTCGAGTTCAACTCCGACCGACGCGAGGTGCGCTGGGACGATCACTTCCGCGTCCGCTTCAGCGCGCGGGAATGGGAACTGCTCTCAGTACTTCTGGCCCACACCAACCGATTCTTCACTGCCCAAGAGCTTCGCGGCTTGGCCTGGGACGACGATCAGCTCGGGCTCGACCAAGTCCGTGGCTACATCTACCGCCTGCGGCGAAAGCTCGAAGCTCACCCGCTCCCCTGCCGGCTTGTTACGAGCCGGGGTCTCGGCTACTGCCTGCGCGTCCCACCGTCGGCCGCTTCCTCGGCGCCCCTGGATTACGGCTCAAACGGCGACCGAGAGGCACCGGTTGCGAATGGGGACGCTCGGGAAGGATAGGCCACATGTCCTCGAATGGCAGAGCGCGCCTCGACCGGGCCGAGAAGAATGAGGAGGCGTTCAAGGCGCACAACGAGCGGCGCGCAGCGATGGAGGAAGCGGGCCATGTGCCCGACGACGAGCCTGTCCCATTCGCGTGCGAGTGCGACGATGCCGAGTGTGCCAAGGCGATCGAGCTGCCGCTCGGCGAGTACGAACGGGCCGTCAAGCCCGTCGACCGCTTCGTGGTCGCCCCCGGCCACCAGGATCCAGCGGTCGAGGTCGTCATCGAGCGGCGCGACGCGTACCTGGTCGTCTCCAAGCCGGATCTCAAGCGCCGACGCGGCTGAGCGTAGTGCCCGCGTGTCTCCCCCGGGGCCGCTTGCCGACTAGCAGTCAAAGCGCATTTCGACTCGCGTGCCACGGCGATCAGATTGGAGCTTGAGGCGGCTGAACGCCGCCATGAGCTGAATGCCGAATCCACTGCCGGGATCGTCGGTGGGGACATGCGCGCCCACCCCGCGGTCGGAGACCACGACGACAAGCTCGCCTTTGGTGGCCAGTGCTTCGAGGTCGAGCATTCCGGAGCGCTCCGGGTAGGCGTGCCGCACGACGTTGGCGCAGGCCTCGTTCACGGCCAGCGCAACATCCTCGCAGACCTTGATGTCATCGCTGCAGTTGTCCCGGCAAAACCGTACGGTCGCATGGCGAAGGATCGGCACGTAGTTGACGCTGGCTGGAACCTCCCAGTGCACCAATCACCTCTTCGGCCAGCCGGTGCTGGCCCACCGCCTCTTGCGATCAGAGAATCCGCAACAGCAGACTCACGATCACGATGATCACCCAATGCCCCTGCGTAGCCCCGTGAAAACGCGGATCTCGCGATTCTGGGCGGATCGAGGATCTGCCCGTGGCTGAGGCGAACGTGGCCGGCGTGATGATCAAGGACGGCCGGCGCCTGCGTGTGCTCCCTCGCGCGGCATCCACTCCACCGGGTTTGCACGCCCGAGTTCGAGCTGGACGTCTGGCCGGTCGCCGGCTGGCGGGTACGCCGGCGAACCTGGTTCCCGAGGAGCACGACGCCATCGCATGGTTCACGGCCGAGAGCCTTACAACCTTGCAACTCGCGCACGACTCGTACCTGGCCTTGCTCCAGACCGCACTGAAGGGTTGGACTCCTGATGTTCGATGTCGCCCGACCCTGGGTAACCCGAGCTGCTCTCGAACAGAGGAGGAGGACATGAGCACGACGATCACCATGTGGGTCTGGAGAACCGACCTCGTCGAGACCGGCTCGATCGACGGGTTCAGTGTGGAGGCGCAGGACGGCTCGATCGGCAAGATCGATGAGACCACGCACGAGGTCGGCGGCAGCTATGTCGTCGTCGATACCGGACCGTGGATCTTCGGCAAGAAGGTGCTGCTTCCGGCCGGAATGATCGAGCGCGTCGACCGCACCGACGAGCGCGTCTTCGTCGGGCTTTCGAAGGAGCAGATCAAGAACGCACCTGAGTTCGACGAGTCGACCTACCGCGACGACGACTACCGCTCGTCGGTGGGCGACTACTACGCCCCGTACCTGACCAGGTAGCGGCGTTCGACGGAGGGAGCCGCCGCTTGGGGGGCTCCCTCCGTCATGTGCTACCGCCGCTGCGACTGTTTGTGTCGGCGCATCTCCCTGCATCATGGGAGACGCGCGCGCTTCGGATCGACGACGTCCGCGCCTCCGAGCCGGTCGACCCGGCGGCTTACCGCGCGTCGTTAGCCAACCACTGGCGGGAGTCTGGCCATGCTGATCTGGCCGACCGTGTCGCACCCGTCGTTGACTTTCACGGCGATGGAGAATGAGCGCCAACCCGAGCGGGTGCTCGATCTGTGGTCGTCTCCATTGCCCGCTATCCGGCCGCTGCTCCGCCGGCCTCGAGATTGTCGCCTGCTCCGAAACGGGCCGCTGGCTCTGCCGCGAACCTGGCGGCGAGTGGCGGCGCTGTAAGCATTGGGCGATCGACGCGGTGGTGGAGCGCCGTCGAGCTCGAGCAGTCGGCCGGGGTAGGGGTTGCGGTCCGACGGTGAGCCGGGTACGTTGTGACGTCCACTACAAGTCCGCTGAGGGGGTTCGATGGCTGTTGAACGCTCGACCGACACGGCGCCGAATGCGCCTGACTACGACGAGATCGTCAGCGTCATCCAGCTCTACATCGATGGCTTCGCCGAGTGCGACATCGACAAGTTCAAGCTGGCCTTCCATGAGGACGCGTGGATCTTCTTCACCGACGACGACGGTGCCTTGCACAAGGCCCTGCTCGCTGACTGCTTCGAGGATTGGGCTGCTCCCCCCGCTGAGGAGTACGTGCACCGCGTCCTATCGGTGATACAGGCTGGGGACGTTGCCTCTGTCCTCTTAGAGATGCATATCCCTTCTGACCCGGACGATTCGTGGGTCGACCTCCACAATCTGCTCCGCATCGACGGCGTCTGGAAGGACATGAACAAGACCGCCACCCACAGCAGCAGGGCGGCATGGGCCGCACCGGAGGCATCTCCATCCTGAGGGCGCGACAGCATGGCGATCTTCGACGTTCCTAGGCGGTTCAGCCGCCAGTGGGTAGCGCGGAAGGTTCCTCAGATGGACTCGACCGAGTTCCACGCGATGTTCCACGAGGCGGCCACCCGCGGATGGAATGAGGACGAGCTCCGCCAACTGGCGCGCATGTGGGCCGAGACCAGCGGCCCGGAACGCCAGGACGGCACGAGTGGCTAGCTGACGGATCTAAGTACGGCGGGAGCGCGGGTCGCCGTTATTCGAGGTAGTTCCGCAGCGTGAACACGGCGGCGGCGACGACCGTGACTATGAGCACGGCCGTAGTCCGCCAAGATTCCAAGCGACCTGCCACCCGCTCGGAAGACTACTGCCCGCCTTGACGATGCCTCGACGGCCGCAGCCTCGAGCCCGATCGAACCGGCTAAAGAACGCCGGCCGGGCCCATCGGGATCCTGGAGAGACCCGGCCCGCCGGCAGCGCGGCTGATTTCGACCAACGAGCCGCGCACCCAAAATAGTGCAGGTGAGCCGCTCGCCCAGCCCGCCGCTCACCTGCTGACCGGCCTCTACTCCGAGTCGGGCCGCTGGCTCTGCCGCGAACCCGGCGGGGAGTGGCGCCGCTGCGAGCGGCGCGGGGCGGAGTCAGAGGAGCCGCGAGTGACCCACTGGTGGTCAGCCCGCCGGTGGTGGGTGGCCTAGGAAGCCGGCCACCATGGCGCGCATGTTCCAGCGTTCCATGTTGATGTAGGTCGCGCCCGGCGAGTCGGCCGGGCCGAGGGTGTCGCCGTAGAGGTTGGCGTACACCTTGACGCCTGCTTCGGCGGCGATCTGGTCCTCGAGTCCGGGGTTGAGCGAGGATTCGGTGAAGATCGCGGGTACGTGTTGCGCCCGGATGCGGTCGATCAGCGCTGCGAGGCTGCGGGCGCTCGGCTCGGCGCTCGTGGAGAGCGACGGGATGACTGACCCGACGATGGTGATGCCGTAGTGGGCGGCGAAGTACCCGAACGCGTCGTGGTTGGTGACCAGCTTGCGGTCGGCGGCTGGGACGGTGGCGATCAGTCGCTGGTTGGCCATGTCCATTGCCTGGATCTGGGCGACGTAGCGGGCGGCGTTTCGGGCGTAGGTGCGGCGGCCGGCCGGGTCGACCTGTCCCAGCCGCCGTCCGAGAGCTGTCGCGGCTCGCTGGAAGAGGACGGGATCGTGCCACCAGTGCGGGTCGCCGGCGGGCTCTGCAGAATCTCCCTGCCGGAGTGGAAGCCCCGCCGATGCGACGAACACGGGCGTTGACCCAGCCGAGCTCGCGACCAGCTCGTCTGCCCATGCATCCAGCCCGACGCCGGACTCGACGACGAGCTTCGCCCCGGTCAGCGCGACCGCGGTCGACGGCGTCGGCTCGAACTCGTGGGGGTCGACGTTCGGCTTCAGAATCCCCACCATGTGCACCCGGCTCCCGCCCACCTCGTGCACGAGATCCTGCATCTGCGTGGTCGTCGCCACGACGGTGATCTGGCCCGGCGGCGCCGTCGCGGAACTCGCCGACGTACATCCCGCGGCGGCGAGAAAGAGCACGAGACCCAGGAGAGGCAGTCGCAAGGATCGAGAACGATAACAGATTTCATTTTCGATATACTCGATGGATGCAGCCGGGCCGCAACCGCAGGAACCGCGCGGCGCTGCTCGACGCCGGCCGGACGATGGGCCGGGCGTTCAGCGTCCGCGAGCTCCACACCGCCGCCCGCGCCATGGTCCCAGGCCTCGGGCTCGCGACCGCCTACCGCGCCGTGGAGCGGTGGCAGAACGAGGGTTTCGTCGAGCAGGCCGGCAACCGCGCCGGCGAGGCGATGTACCTCGTCTGCGACGCGCACGGCCACCACCACCACGTCGTGTGCGTCGAGTGCGGCGCCACGTCCATCCTCAAAGGCTGCGCCCTCAGCTCGGCGCTAGAGGCGTCAGCCGCCGCCGGCTTCGAGCTCCTCGACCGCGAACTCGGCGCGCTCCCCGCCCGCTGCGGACCCTGCGCCGGAGCCAGCAGATCGGACGCGCCCGCTAGTTGAACTCGACGGTGAGGTCGTCGAGGAGGCCGTTGTAGTAGTCGGTCGCGTTGGAGCCCACACCGATGTACGCCAGCTTGCCGGTCTTCAACGCGCCCACGGTCACGGCCTGTGTGAAAGTCGTCCCGTCCACCGTGAGCGAGATGCTGTTGGCGTCCTTGTGGCAGACGATCGTGTGCCACTTGCCGTCGGCCAGGTCCGGCCCGGCCTGGATATGGTGCTGCACCTTCGGGCTGTTGAACTTGCAGCGCGCCTGCCCCATGTGGTTCTTGGGATAGAGCTCGACCTGGTAGCCGCCCTTTGACCACAGGTCGAAATCGGTGGTGCCGGCTCCAGGCTCGACCGACGTGCGAATCCGCATCGTCACAGTGACAACGGCATTACCAGCAACCAAGTCGGCCGATGTCGGAACGATCATCTTCGAGCTGTGCCCGTTGAAGCCGAACGCGTAGTCTCCCGCCGCGCCACTCGATCCGGGAAGACCCAGCGTGACGTTCGTCAACGTGCCGTTGAGACCATTCCCGGAACTGTCGAAGCCTGTCGTTCCGGACTGCTCGTCCATATTCCACTGCCCTACCACAGCCGCCGAGGCAACCGCTGGCGACGCGAACGCCACCCCCGCCGCGGCGACGAGGATCGCCAACCTGCAACGCAACCTCACGCTAACCCCTCCCCCGAGTGCCAGTTCTTGGATTGTCCACCTTCTGACCGAGCAGGTCAAGAGCGCCCATCGCCCGCCGCTAGGCGAGTGGGCGCGGCGAATCGGAAGGCCGGCCGACAAGTGGACGCAGCCTCACGACGGACACCTGCGCGACGAAACCGGCGAGTTCCCGGACGAGGGGCTCGCGGGTGCGGTCATGGCCAGACGAGGCGTACACGGAAGGTATGCCCGGGGCGAGACTCGAACTCGCGCTCCCCGTGAGGGGAAGGGGATTTTAAGTCCCCCGTGTCTACCAGCTCCACCACCCGGGCCGGCATCATTATCCGCGCTCAGCGCGGGTCGGCGGCCGCCAGCGCGGCGCCGTGGAGGATGTCCCGCTCCGAGACGACGATCTCACGGGCGCCGGCCGCGCGCATCACCTCGGCGGCGATCGCGGTGCCGGCCACGATCGTCGGAGCGCGCTCGGGCATGAGCCCGCGGACGGAGCGCCGCTCGGCGAGCGGGAGCGCCGCCAGCCGCTCGAGGAGCGCCTCCACCGTCGATCGTGCAAGCGTGTGGCCGTCGACCAGCTCGGGCACCTCGCGCTCCAGGTCGAGGTCGATCGCCGCCAGCGTGGTGATGGTGCCGGCGACGCCGACCAGCGTGCGGGCGGCCGTCGTCAGCGCCTCCGGCAGGATCTCTGCGACCGCGCTCCGGAGCGCTGCGAGCTCACCGGCCGACGGCGGGTCGCTGTGCAGGCAGCGCTCCGACATGCGCACGCAGCCGATGTCGAGGCTGGTGGCGTCGACGACGCCGTCCGGGCCGCCGAGCACGAGCTCGGTCGACCCGCCGCCGATGTCGCACACGAGCGTGCCCGGCCCGGCGGCGAGCCGCGACGTGACGCCGCGGTAGGTGAGCTCGGCCTCCTCCCGGCCCGTCGAGGAGGCGTGTCTCGAATCCGTGCCGGCGGCCGACCTCGGCCAGGAACTCGCGCCCGTTGGCGGCGTCGCGGACGGCGCTCGTCGCGGTCGCGAGCACGCGCTCGGCGCGCAGCTCGCCGGTTCGTGCCGCGTAGCGGTCGAGCACGCGGTGCACCCGATCCATGGCGGCATCCGACAGGCGCCCGTCGGTGTCGACCCGGTCGCCGAGGCGGGTGATCTCGAGCAGCCGCTCGAGCTCCTCCAGATCGTCACCGCGAGACATCGGCGACCAGAAGGCGGGTCGAGTTCGTCCCCAGATCCACCGCGCCGACACGCATCACGCGCGGAGTCTAGGATTCCGGCCGACCACTAACGAAAGCGTAGTAGCTACGCGATCTGGAGGAGCAGCAACCATGAAGCTGGAAGGCATCCATCACGTGACGGCGATCACCGGCGACGCGCCCGGGAACGTCGACTTCTACACGCGCGTCCTCGGGCTGCGCCTGGTGAAGAAGTCCGTGAACCAGGACGACCCCACGGTCTACCACCTCTTCTACGCCGACGAGGCCGGGAGCGCCGGCTCCGACATCACCTTCTTCGAGTACCCGGGCGCGCGCCGCGGCCGCGCGGGGCGGGGGATGGTGCACACCGTCGTCTGGCGGGTCGGCTCGGCCGACGCCGTGGCGTTCTGGGAGGAGCGCCTGAAGCGGGAGGGCGTCGAGGTGGCGCGCGACAACGACCGCCTCACGTTCGCCGACCCGGAGGGCCTCGGCCTCGAGATCCGGCACGTCGAGACGGCGGACGAGCCGCTCGTGGCCGTCCATCCCGAGATCCCGGCCGAGATGGCGATCCAGGGATTCGACGGCGTGCGCGCCTACACGGGCGACACCGACGCGAGCCGGACGTTCCTGGCCGACGTCCTCGGCTTCGCCGCCGACGGCGAGTCGGCCTTCGAGGTGCGCGGCGAGCGGCGCGGCTCGTTCTACGCCTACGACGAGATCGCGGGCACGGGCTGGCCGGGCGCCGGCACTGTCCACCACGTCGCCTGGGCGTCGCCCCTCGACGAGCACGAGGCGTGGCGCGCTCGCGTCCAGGAGGGCGGCGGGCGGCCGACCGACATCATCGACCGCTACTACTTCAAGTCGATCTACTTCCGTGAGCCGAGCGGCGTGCTCTTCGAGATCGCGACTATCGGCCCGGGCTTCGCGACCGACGAGGACATCGAGCACCTCGGCGAGCGGCTGGCGCTGCCGCCCGCCTACGAGCACCTGCGCGAGCAGGTCGAGAAGGTCGTGACGCCGCTGCCCGATCCGCGCGCCGACTGGGCGGTCCGGTGAGCGGCGAGGCGTCGCTCGAGCACCTCGTCCGTCCGGCGGCAGGCCAGGCGGACGGGGCGCTCGTCCTCTTCCACGGGCGTGGGACGAGCGAGCACGACCTCTATCCGCTGCTCGACATGCTCGACCCCGACCGCCGGCTGGTGGGCGTCACGCCGCGGGGGCCGCTCATGCTCCCGCCGGGCGGTGCGCACTGGTATGTCGTTCGCCAGGTCGGCTTCCCCGACCCCGAGACGTTCGGGCCGACGTTCGCGCGCGCCTCGGCCTGGCTCGACGAGCTGGCCGCCGAGACGGGGATCCCGCCTGAGCGCACCGTGCTCGGCGGCTTCTCGCAGGGGGCCGTGATGGCGCACGCGCTCGGTCTGGGGACGGGCCGACCGCGGCCGGCCGGGATCGTCGCCCTGTCCGGCTTCATCCCGGTCGTGGAAGGCTTCGAGCCCGATCTCTCGCCGCCGCTCCCTCCGGTCGCGATCGGCCACGGCACCCTCGACCCGGTGATCTCGGTGGAGTTCGGCCGCCGCGCACGGGCGATCCTCGAGGGGGCCGGCGCGGACGTGCTCTACCGCGAGTCGCCGATCCCGCACACGATCGACCCCCGGTTCCTCGAAGAGCTCAAGGGCTGGGTGCGGGCCGCGGTCGACCACGCGCCGGTCGGAGACGGCCGGTGAACGGCGAGGACTTTTGCCTCGAGTTCCAGCAGGCGGTTGAGCTGATCGGGAGGCGCTGGTGCGGGACGATCGCCCGGGCGCTTCTGCCCGGCCCGCGCCGGTTCACCGAGCTCCGCCGGGCGATCCCCGATATCTCAGACCGGGCGCTGTCGCAGCGGCTGCGCGAGCTCGAGGCGGAGGGCGTGGTCATCCGCCGAGTCAGCACAGGGCCGCCGGTCGAGGTGGCCTACGAGCTCTCGTCGAAGGGGCGCGACCTCGAACACGTCATCGACGGGGTCGAGCGCTGGGCGCACGAGTGGCTCGGGGGCTCATCCCCGCACCACACGTATGAGCGTGCGCACCCATGACCGGCCCCGCGTGAACGCATGGAGCAGCCGGCGCAGCCGCCCCAGCGACTTCTCGAGCCGCTCGAGCGCGGCCTGCATCTCGGCGGTCTTCCCGGCGAGCTGCTCGGCCTTGGTGAGGAGGGATGCAAGGCCGCCCTCCTCGATCGACCGCACCTGCGCCTCGATCGACGTCCGGGTCGTCCGAACGCGCTTGTAGGTGCGGGCCCCCTGGACGCCCACGACGGTCGACGTGGCCCCCACCACGACCAGCCAAACGATGATGACGACGAGGAGCACGGGGATCAGTCTATGGTAGAATCCGGCTTCCGACGCGGGGTGGAGCAGTCCGGTAGCTCGTCGGGCTCATAACCCGAAGGTCGCAGGTTCGAATCCTGCCCCCGCTATTGACGATGTCCTGCGACCGGCTACATCGGCCGGTCGTTGGCGTTTCTGGGGTGTTTCGTCCCATAGCTCCGGAATGACCGTTGCGCCGTCCACGAGCAGCCGCCAGCCGAGCCGCCCGCGGCGAGCCGTAAGCTCGCCTGCATCACATCGCCTCCCGTGAGATTCCGCTCCGGTCCATGCCGCGATCTGCGAACCTGGCCCGGTGGGCGATCGCGACCAGCGGCGCGAACTGCGGGGCGTTACGCCCTTCCCGGCGCTGGACCATCTGCTCTCCGAGTTCATTCGCGGTGTTCGCTCCAGCTTGGGTACGAGAGTCGTCGGCGTCTACGTGACTGGATCGTTCGCGCTGGGCGGCGGCGATGCCGCGAGTGATTGCGACTGTTCTGGTCGTCACGAACGGTGGCCTCTCAGATCGAGACGAACGGGCGCTCCGAGACCTGCACGCGCGCGTTCCCACATGGAAGGGCTACTGGGCGTCCAATCTCGAAGGCTCGTACGCACCGCAGGACGATCTCGAAACGCTGGCGACGTTGGGGCGACCCTGGCTGTACGTCGATCGTGGGGCACGTGAGCTGGAGTGGTCGAGCCACTGCAACACGACGGACGTGCGCTGGGTTCTGCGCGAACGCCCGCTGATCCTGGATGGGGAGGATCCGCGCGAGTTCGCCTGCGAAGTCCCGGCGGTCGCGTTGCAGCGGGAGATGCAACGCAACATCGAATCGTTCCTTGACGAGCTCCTGAGCTGGACGACGTTCGACATCTCGTGGACGCAGCGGTATGCGGTGGAAGCGATCAGCCGCATGCTCTACACCCTCGAACGTGGCGAGGTGATCTCGAAGCAGGACGCGCTCGCGTGGGCGACAGAGGCCTTGCCCGCTGAATGGCGCAGCCTGATCAACCAGGTTAGGCACGACCGTTTCGTGCGATGGAACGACCCGCCGCCGCCTGGAGCAGTCGAGCGGACGCTGGCGTTCGTGGGATACGTTCAGCAACGCGCCCGCACGTGGAAACGTCCCCCATGCTGTCGTGATTCGGCGAGTTCACAAACGTAGACAGAGTTCGTTGGCCGCCGCGAAACGGCGTCGGTCGGAATGGCGATCCAGCGGATGGCGCCAAGGAGCGTTACACGCGTCGGATAGCCTGTCGATTGGCGGCGTCTGCAACGAAGGGAGTGACGACGAGCATCGACCCCTATCGTGTGACCGATCAGCTGGAGGATGCCGTTCTCGACGCGATCGTCACGCGCCTTGAGGTGCGTGGCCGGCAACCGGTTTTCGTGCGGATGCTGGATGAGTATCTCGATGCGATGGGCATCGATGACGCCGACGCCGTCGTCGATTTTGGTTGTGGCACCGGTGTCGCGTCCCGTCGGATAGCCAGCCGGCCGGGGTTTTCCGGACACGTCACGGGTATCGATCGCAGCCCATTTCTCATCCGCATGGCGACGCGGCTTGCGGGCGAGCAGAATCTCGCGGGCCGCATCGACTTCCACGTCGGCGATACGGAGGGTCTCGATGTGGGTGCTGCCGAATTCGATGCTGTCGTCGCGCACACGTTGATCAGCCACGTGGAGCGGCCCGCTGCCGTGCTGGCCGAAGTCGCCCGCGTCGCCAAGCCTGGCGGGTCGATCGGGATCTTCGACGGCGACTTTGCGTCGCTCACGTTCGGCCACCCGGACCCTGATCAGGGCAAACGTGACGACGAAACTGTGATCGCCGCCATCGTCACCAACCCGCGAGTCATGCGCCAGATGCCGGTGCTCGCTCGTGAGGTTGGGCTCGAGCTCATTGCCTCGTTTCCTTACGTGGTCGCCGATGTGGGCGAGGCGGACTTCTGGCGTCCGGCGATTGAGTCTTTCCGCACGCTTATACCCGCGGGCGGATCGATGACGGAACCCGAATCGAACGCGTGGGCCGAACGGCTGCTGCAGGCATCGGACTCCGGTCTGTTCTTCGGCGCCGGCAACTACTACGGATACGTCCTGCGCAAACCGCTCCCGGCCTAACCCCTCCGCCGCAAGACGCTGCCACAGGTTTCGGCCCATCCATGCGAGTTACCAGGGGTGGCGGATGCGCGGGGCCTGGCGGCCGTGCTCCGCGCCTCAGCTGATGATGAAGTACGCGAGCTTGACGTTCGCCGTGGCGGCGTTCGTCAGGAACAGCGTGAGCTCGGTGCCGCTGATGCCGACGCGCTTGAACGTTCCGCCGCCCGACTGGACGGTGACGAACACCTTGGGGGACCCCTGCGTGAGGTCTACCTTGGGGGTGAGCGTCACGCTCTGGCTGCCTGCGGGCACGGTTGCGATCCCCGCGGCGCTGAACTTGAGCATGCCGGTCGCGTTGATGGCCGTAGTGCCGGACGCCTGGAGGCCGGTTGTCCCTCCGTGCGCACGCACGGCCGTGTCGCCGTTAGCCGTGACGGCAGGCCCGGCCTCGACGGACTGCGCGACGAGCCCGCGGTCGATCCCGAAGAAGTAGCCGCCCCAGTCGGACCCGAACCCGACGACGCCGATGTTCTGGTTGGCGGGCACAGAGCCGTCCTGGCCGGCCTGGCCCAGCACGCCGACCGTGTTCCCGTAGGCCCAGAACGCCGTGCCGGGCTGCTGCAGGGGCGCGCTCTGGCTACCCTGGAAGAGGGTCGTGGTGGAATCCGCGGTGTTCGTGTGGCCGAGGATCATGTTGCCGCCGTCGGCGGCGTAGGCCGCGCCGCTGAGGCACAGGCTGAGAACGCCCCCGATAACGACGATCCGCATCAGGCTGTGTGTTCGGAGCATCGAAGCCTCCTCTCCGTCGACGATCCATCACCCGCGCGCCGTGCCGTCGACGGTCTCGCACCGTGCGCGGTCGCGATGGTCGTGCCCTCGCCCTGAACCTCCGCGAGCATATACCAGAGCCCTCGCGCGCGGATGGGTTCGCAGCTGCCGGGCTCAGCAGTCGGGAATGGCCGGACGCGAGAGCGCCCCTTCACGGGAGCCTAGGATATCGAGCGCATGGAAGTTCTCAACGTCTTCAGCGCCGAGAACATCGAGGGCAGGGTTGACGTGGCCCGCGCCCTCGGATCGACGGCGACGCTCATGTTCATCTACGACCTGGGGCCGGGTCAGAGCTCGTGCCCGTATCACTACGAGTACGAGGAGGAATGGCTCCTTGTCGTCGACGGCACGATCGTGGTGCGCACACCCGATGGGGAGCACTCCCTGGAGCGCGGAAATCTCGTCTGCTTCCCATCCGGCCCCGACGGGGCTCACAAGCTGATGAACCGGAGCGAGCTGCCGGCGCGGGCGCTGATGTTCTCGAGCTCGCGGGCGCCGGCTGTCGCCGTCTATCCGGACAGCGACAAGGTCGGCGTGTTCGTCGACGAGACAAGCGAGCTGTTCTTCAAGCGCGGGACGGCGGTGCCGTGGTCCGAGGGCGAAGAGGGCTGGCAGAGCGCCGACTGACGCCTGGGTCGTTCGGCCTGGAGAACGACGGGCTTACGAAACCGGCTTGACCCCCGTAACCGTCGTTCCGCGTGCGCCGAACTTCTCGGCCTTGCGCCGGGTGTCCTCGAACGCCGATCGGGCGTAGGTGTCGATCAGGTCGCCGGTGCGGATCTCGGCGAATCCGTGGCCGAGGAGCCGGCTCTCGTACTCTGCCTCCAGCAGAGCCCCGGCAATTCAACCGGTCCAGAGGTCGATGTTGCGCCGGCCCTCCTCCGAGACCGGCCGCTGGATCGTGACGTCGGCGACCTGGATGCGGCCGCCGGGGCGAAGCACGCGCGCGATCTCGGAGAACACCGCGTCCTTGTCGGGGATGAGATCGATGACGCCGTTCGAGATCACGACGTCGAAGGCCGCGTCGGGAAACGGGAGCTCCTCGGCGCTGCCCTCGACGATGGTGACCGTGGTGAGGCCCATCTCGGCAACCGAGCGGCGGGCCTTCGCGGCCATCGCCGGGGTCATGTCGATGCCCGTGACGGTGCCGCTCGGACCGACCATCTGAGCCGCGATGAGGGTGTCCATGCCGGCTCCGCAGCCGATGTCGAGCACGTCCTCGCCCGGACGAAGCGCGCCCAGCGAGAACGGGTTGGCGACGCCGGCGAACGACTCGCACGCCGTCTCGGGGACGCGGGCGAGCAGAACCGCGGGATAGCCGAGATCCGAAGCCCACGCGCGCCCGGTGGGGAACATGAACTCCTGGTCGGGCTCGTCCGAGACGGCGGCGTAGGTGCGCTGGATCTCGGTTCGGAGCAGCTGGACGTCGAGGCCTTGAACTTCGAGTGTCACGGATCAGATGCTCGCATCGAAGCGGGAGTCGACGGTGTGCCGTGCGCCACCTCGGAGAGGGGTTGTTTCCGGGTATAGACTCTGCCCTGGGCAATGGGACGTCGGGTACACCGGGTGCGACTTCTTCTCTGCGCGTCGGCGGCCGGGGTCGCGGTGTTCGCGGCGGCGCCGGCGGCGCTGGGAGCCTGCACGAGCCGCCTTCACCTGGTCGCGACGCCGCACCCGGCCGGCCTCGACGGCCTCCTCACCGACGTCGCCGTCGTGCCCGGGAGCCCGCAGGCGTGGGCCGTCGGGACCGAGAACCGCAACAACCTCTCGGTGCCGTTCACTGACCGCTTCGTGAACGGCGCGTGGCACGTCGTCGCGGTCCCGCGCTCCGGGTCGAGCCAGCGCCTCTTCGGCGTGGCCGCGGTCTCGCCGTCGGACGCGTGGGCGGTGGGCGACGACCTGAACACGAACGGCCCGCTCGTCGAGCACTGGAACGGCACGGCGTGGACCATCGTGCCGACACCGGCCCAGCTTGGGAGCCTCGTGGCGGTCGAGGCGATTTCGGCGCAAAACGTGTGGGCGGTGGGCGAGGACTTCACGACCGGTGGCCCGCTCTTCGAGCACTGGAACGGGACGGCATGGCGGGTCTTCCCCGTGCCGAACCCGTTCCCCGCGGTCGAGGCGCCGGTCGTGGACGTGGAGCGCGTGCCCGGCACAGGCCGCCTGTGGGCGGTGGGCCAGGGCGTCGCGTTCCAGTTCGCGCACGACACGTGGACGTTCTCGCCGATGCCCGGCTTCGCCGCGGTCGACTCGGTGACGATTCCCGCCCAGCGGGACGTCTGGGCCGTCGGCTCGTCGGCCGGCGGCGGGATCACCGAGCACTTCGACGGGAGCCGGTGGACGAAGTTCTTCAGCAAGGGGCTCTTCCTCGGCGTGGTCGCGTCGGTCTCGCCGCACGACATCTGGGCGACCGCCACCGACGAGCGCTTCGGCGTTCCGCTCCGGCTCGCCCACCTGAACGCGGCACGCACGGCGTGGATGCGGGTCGGCCCCGGCCATCCCGGAATCGCCGACGTCGGCGCGATCGTGCTCCGGCCCGACGGCACCGGCTGGCTCGCGGGCGACACCGATACGACGCCCGACGCCCAGCCGCAGCTCGCCGGGCTCTGCGGCCTCTGACGCCGCCCGGCTAGAGCATTTCCTCGGCCTGCTCCGCCGCAGCCCGGTCGCGCGCCTGGCGGAGCTCCTGGCGGTACGCGGCCACCGCACGCCGCAGGTACTCCAGGTCGGGGTCGATGCGCACCATCGAGATGTCCTCCAGGTGGTGGGCCAGGCGGCCCACCGCGCGTTCCGGCGTGTCCACTCGGACGAGCACCTCGACCTCGGCGGCCGCCGGGAGCACGATGTCGAACCGTGCGCCGACCGACACCGTCGGCCACACGCTCAACCTGGGCGCGCCGGCGGTCGAGGGCAGGTACGCGACCCAGGCATAGAGCCATCCCTTCCGGTCGGACGAGACTCCGCCGACGACGGCGCGGGCCGGCGCCTCCCCGAGCCTGGTGCCGCGCGGCGTGTTGAGCCTGATCGGCATGGTCACGTAGAGGTGGGCGAGCTCCAGCTGACGTGCGGCGTCGCCGGAGGGCAGCGGGTGAGCGCTCATTCGTGGAGCGCCTGCGACGGGGTGCGGCGCACGAGGTCAACCAGCCCGCGCAGCGCCCGGCCGACCAGGTCGAGCGCTTGGACGATCCCGATGAACGCCAGCGCCGTGATGAGCCCGCCGCCGTCGACGTACGGCATGAGCGCCAGGCTCGTGAGCACGACGCCGCTCACGACCAGGCCGTCGATGAGCGTCTGGCGCGTCTCCTCGTAGGCGTCGTCCAGCCAGTCGACCGCGGCGCTCAGCGTCTCGAGGCCCTTCTCGATCTCTGGCGTCACAGGCTCCAACGCCACCTCCGACGGCGGACGCGCGGGTGCTGGAGCTCGGCGATCCGCGTCTCGAGGGCGTGGATCTTCTCGGAGGCGTCGCTCACCTGCGAGCGCATCTGGTCGGCTGTCTCGGTGAGCCCCTTCTCCGTGCGGGCGACTGCCTCGGAGGCCTGGCGAAGGTCGCCCGCGGCGCTCGATGCGAGGTCGACCGCCTGGCCGAGCAGCTGGATCTTGGCCGGAAGCGCGCCCTCGAGCACGAGGTAGCCGACATAGAAGTTGACGAGCGAGGCGATCGCCAGCGTCGCCAGGCCGAGCACGGTGCGCGCCATCCACTCCGATCCGAAGGCCGAATCGAGCAGCTCTGCCGGCACAGGCGCAAGAAGCGCCACCGCCGGCGCTGCCGCCAGGCCAAGGATCGCGATGCCTTGAACGACCCTGTTCGTCCAGGAGCCCACGAGACCCCCATGATAGTGCGGATGCGGGAGGAATCCCTGGATTTGCCCAGATTGCCAAGCCGGGGTACCGTCGGTGAACCGCGTGCAAGAACGCGCGCTCGATCGCCGAAGGGGGCAGCCATGAGGGTGGTTCGATGGATCGCCGTGATAGCCGGCGCGGTCGTCGGAGGCGGGGTGCTGGCCGGCCCAGCGTGGGCACTGGGGCCAAGCCACGCGAACATCACGTTCGCGACAAGCTCGACCGTCAAAACGTCGGCACCGCGTTCACGAACGCGCCCTCGTTCGTCTCGCTTCTGGGCGAGGTACCGGACCCGCTCGCGACGTACGCAGGCACCTGGCACACGGAGACGACGGCCGACGCTCTCGACGGATCGGTGCACTTCTCGACCGCGAAGGGCGCGAGCGCATCGCTCTCGGCCAACGTCCGGACGTTCGCATGGATCACGACGGTGGGCCCGACGCACGGATCCGCGAAGGTCGTCCTGGACGGCAAGCTCGTGGGCGACCGTGTCCACGCATGCGGCCAGCGTGGGGCACCGCCGGATCGCGTTCGCCCGGGCATGGTGGGGCGGCCCGAACGACCCGGTGCACACCATCAGGATCGTGAACGCCGGGACGTCCGGGCACAGCCGGGTCGACCTCGATGGGATCCTGACCGTGACCGAGGACTAGACGCTCGCCGCTCCTGGTATCCTGAGCGAACGTACGTTCGCCACGAAGGAGGGGTTGTGCCGCCATCCGCCCGAACGCGGACGGTGGGGATCGAGGAGGCCCGCAGGATCGCCGTCCGCGCCCAGGCCCTGGACGGCTCCGCGACCGGCGTCCTCGACACCGTTCGCCGGCTCGGCTTCCTCCAGCTCGACCCGATCGCGACCGTCGCCGTACCGCAGCATCTCGTCCTCTGGAGCCGGCTGGGGGCGTACGACGCCGCCGAGCTCGACCGGCTGCTCTGGATCGAGCGGAAGCTCGTGGAGTGGAACGCCTTCATCTGGCCGATCGAGACGCTGCCGCTGCTCCAGGCGCGGATGCGGCGCCGCAGAGGCGATTCGGCCTGGGAGCGGCGCCACACGACCTTCCTCGCCTCGCACCGCGGGTTCCGGCGGTACGTCCTCGCCGAGCTCGAGGCGCGCGGCCCGCTCCTCTCCCGCGAGCTCGAGGACCGATCGGGCACGCCGTCGCGAGACCACCGCTGGTACGGCAGCCGGCGTGTCGGCGAGATGCTGCACGCCCTGCACGACCGCGGCGAGATCGCGATCGTCGGGCGCCGCGGCGGGCAGCGCGTGTGGGACATCGCAGAGCGGTGGTACCCGGAGACCGAGCGAGTCCCGCTGCGAGAGGCCGACCGCCGATTGGCAGAGCTCCGCTTCCGCGCCCGCGGCGTACGCCTCGAGCGCGACGGGTGGCACGCCCACCCGGACGCCGAGGACGGCCCGGTGCCGGATCGGGTCACGCTGCTCTCGCCGTTCGACCAGTTGATCGCCGACCGCGACCGGGCGGAGGCGCTCTTCGGCTTCCGCTATCGCCTCGAGATGTACGTCCCGCCCGCGAAGCGCGAGTACGGCTACTACGTGCTGCCGATCCTGGCCGGAGACCGGCTCGTGGGGCGGGTCGAGCCGCGCTTCGACCGCGCCGCCCGGACGCTTCGGGTGCTCGGCGCATGGGGGGACACAACGGGCCTGGATGGGCCGCTCGACCGGCTCGCGGCGTGGCTCGGAGCCCGCCGCGTGTGACACCATTCGGCTGTGGCGCCCGCCCGGACACTGGGAAACGTCGTGCGGCTCCGTTCGGCCGCGGCCGCCGAGCCCGTCAGCACTGAGCTGATCGCGGCGACCGGCGACGCGACGATTCGCGTGCTGTACCGGATCGAGGGCGACCCGCCGTTGTGGGTCGACGCGACCGGCGCCCGCCGGGATCCGAGCGAGCCGTCCGACGCTCGCACGACCACAACCGTCGAGGTCGAGGGCGCCCCGATCGCGGCCATCGAACACGCCGCCGAGACCTCGCCGGACCTGATCCAGGCGGCCTGCGACACGCTCTCGGCCGAGATCCAGGGGGAGCACCGGATCGCGGGCTTGTACGCCCGGGTGCGCCTGCTCGAGGGTGCCGAGCAGCGGCTGCGCGACGTCTTCGAGGCGGTCGAGCTGGTCGTGATCGCGATGGACCTCGACGCGCGCATGACGTACGTGAACCCGTTCACCGAGCGGCTGTCCGGCTGGACGCGGGATGAGCTCGTCGGCGCGAACTGGTTCGAGATGTTCCGAAGCGGCCGCGAGACGTTTCTGGACCGGGTGCGGGCCGGCGAGTTCCCGCCGCGCGATGAGAGCACGATCATCGTCAAGAACGACGAACGCCGTCAGGTCGACTGGTACAACGTCGCGCTGCGTGACGAGCAGGGCCGGATCGAGGGCGTGCTCGGGATCGGTCGCGACACGACCACCGAGGTGCGGACGCAGCGTTCGCTCGAGGCGGCCCAGCAGCGGATGCACGACGTCCTCGAGACCGTCGAGCTGGTGGCCGTCCAGCTCGACCTCGACGGCCACATCACCTATGTCAACGAGTACCTCATCCGCCTCAGCGGGTGGACGCGCGACGAGCTGATCGGCCTCCGGTGGCTCGAGGTGTTCAAGACAGGCGACCGGGACTTCATGCAGCTCGTCCGCCAGGGCGACTTCCCAACGCATGACACGAGCAGCATCCTGCTTCGCTCCGGCGAGCGGCGCGACATCGAATGGGCCAACGTGGGCCTCTACGACGACCACGGGCAGGTCACGGGGCTCGTCGGCATCGGTCGCGACATGACCGACCAGCGGCGGATCGAGCGGGAGCTGCGCGAGCTGGCCGCCGAGCACGGGGCGCTCGAGCGGGTCGCGACGGAGGTGGCCCGCGGGCTCGACGAGGACGTCGTGTTCCGCCTCGTCGCCGAGCAGGCCGGCAGGCTCGTCGGCGCCGACGGGTGCACGCTCGTCCGGGTCGAGTCCGGGACCCAGGTGCGCATCCTGTCGAACTGGAGCGACATCGCCGCCGACCGCGTCGCCGCCGAGGGCATGGTGGTCCCCGTCGAGGCCGGCCCGGCAATGGCCGCAACGTTCCGGACCGGCCGCCCGGCCCGCTCCGACCAGGCTCCCGACCAGCCGGGGCGGCCCAACCCGATCCGAGACGAAGACCCGATCCGCTCGGCGGTGGCGGCGCCGATCACCGTGACCGGCGAGATGTGGGGCGCCCTCGTCGCCTGGCGGGTGACCGAGGAGCCGCTCTCGCCCGACACGGAGCGGCGGCTGGGTGCGTTCGCGTCGCTTGCCGGAACCGCGATCGCGAACGCCGACGCGCGCACGGCGCTGGCGGCGTCGCGCAAGCGCATCGTGACCGCCGCCGACCAGGCCCGCAGGCGGCTCGAGCGAAACCTGCACGACGGCGCCCAGCAGCGGTTCGTGTCGCTCTCGCTCGCCCTGCGGCTGACGCTGACGCTGCTCGAGAGCGACCCGGCCGGCGCCGGCGAGCACCTCCGCGGCGCCCAGCGCGAGCTGTCGCAGGGGCTCGAGGAGCTGCGCGAGCTCGCCCGCGGCATCCACCCGGCGATCCTCACCGAGCGCGGCCTTCGGGCCGCCGTCGACAGCCTCGTCCTCCGCGCCCAGGTGCCCGTGGACGTGATCGAGATGCCGGAGGGCAGGCTCCCGCCGGAGGTGGAGGCGGCGGCGTACTACGTCGTCTCCGAGTCGGTCGCAAACGTCACCCGGTACGCCGCCGCCGACCGGGCGACGGTCGCGGTGGGCCTGGCGAACGGCACGGTCACCGTCGAGGTGGTCGACGACGGCCAGGGCGGCGCCGACGCGTCGCACGGCTCCGGGTTGCGGGGCCTGGCCGACCGGGTCGAGGCCATCGGCGGGCGGCTCGAGATCGCAAGCCCGCCGGGGGCGGGCACGACGGTGCGCGCGATCCTGCCGTGCGACGCGGCTCCGAGTCCGTAAGACCTGAGGCCGGCCCGCGGTGTTCCTGAACATCCTGGTGGCGATCGACGACTCGGCGCACGCCGCCCGAGCGCTCGACGAGGCGCTCGACCTGGCCCGCGCCCAGCGGTCACGTCTCACGGTCATCTGCGTCGCAGCGCGCGGGGCGTGGAGATATCTCGCCGGCCCGTACGTCGGCATGATGCCCACCCAGGAGGACGCCGACGAGGCGGCGCAGCGGACGATCGCCGCGGCCCGCGCCCGGGTGGGCGACGACATCCCGCTCACAACCGTCGTCAGCCGCGGGTCGCCCGCCGAGGCCATTCTCGCGCGGGCGAAGGAGGGGAACCACGACCTGATCGTGATGGGCTCCCGCGGTCGCGGCCCGGCCGCATCGGCGCTGCTTGGAAGCGTGAGCCACCACGTGCTCCATCACGGCCGCGTTCCCGTCCTGATCGTGCACGCCGACGCCGGTGCATGACGCCGGCCGCGGGGCGGGCTCGTGTAGGCTCCGCGGCCGTGGCCGCGCCCGCGCATGACGTCATCACCATGGGCCGGATCGGGGCCGACATCTATCCCCAGAGCGACGGCCCGCTGGAGGGCGTCACCGCGTTCTCGCGCTCGCTCGGCGGGACGGCGACCAACGTGGCGGTTGCGGCCGCCCGGCTCGGCCGCCGGACGGCCGTGATCACGAAGGTCGGCGACGACCCGTTCGGGCGCTACGCCGTCGCGGCGCTCGTCGGATTCGGGGTCGACACGCGGTTCGTGAGCGCGACGCCCGACCTCCCGACCCCGGTCGTCTTCGCCGAGCTCGACCCGCCCGAGGAGCCGCGCATCTGGTTCTACCGCTATCCGAAGGCCCCCGACATGATGCTCGCGTCCGCCGATCTCGACCCGGACGCGATCCGGGCTGCGGCCATCTTCTGGGCGACCGGCACGGGGCTCTCGGACGAGCCCAGCCTGGCGACCACCATGGAGGCGCTGGCGCTTCGCGATCCCGCGGCCACGACCGTCCTCGACCTCGACTGGCGCCCGATGCTTTGGCCCGATCCGGCGCCCGCACGCGACCGCTACCGGGCGGCGCTCCGGCATGTGAGCGTGGTCGTGGGGAACCGCTCCGAGGTGGCGGTCGCCGTCGGCGAGCTCGAGCCCGACGAGGCGGCCGAGGCGCTCCTGGCCCTTGGCCCGCGCCTCGCCGTGGTCAAGCTCGGCGGCGAGGGCGTGCTCGTCGCCACCGAGGCCGGGAGCGAGGTCGTCCCGCCGATCCGGGTGGAGGTCGTGAACGGCCTCGGCGCGGGCGACGCCTTCGGCGGCGCGCTCTGCCATCGCCTGCTGGCCGGCGACGACCCTGCGGCCGCGGTGCGGTTTGCGAATGCGGCCGGAGCGCACGTCGTCGCCCGGCTCGCGTGCGCCGACGCGATGCCGACCGAGGCCGAGGTGCTCGAGCTCCTGGAGGCCGCCGGTGCCCGTTGACACGGCCCGCCTCCACGTCCGCCCCGCGGCCGATGCCGCCGACCCGCTCGTCCTGACGCCGGAGGCGTGCGGCTGGCAGTTCGCCGGCCTGCGAGTAGCCCGGCTCGCCGCCGGCGAGCGGCGCCCGTTCGAGACGGGCGGCGACGAGCTCGCGGTCATCCCGCTCGCCGGCGGGTGCGCCGTCGAGGTGGAGGGCCGCCGGATCTCGCTCGAGGGCCGCACATCGGTGTTCGACCGCGTGACCGACGTCGTCTATCTGCCGTCGGGGACGGAGGCGGCCATCGTGGCCGACGCGGCGTGTGAGCTCGCCCTGGCGTCGGCTCCGGCGCGCCGCCGCCGCGAGGTGGCCTACATCGACGCGCGCGAGGTGGCGGTCGAGGTGCGCGGCGCCGGCCGCTCGACCCGCCAGATCACGAACTTCCTGACGCCGGAGGTCGACATCCCCGACCGGCTCCTCTGCTGCGAGGTGCTGACGCCGCCGGGCAACTGGTCGAGCTATCCGCCCCACAAGCACGACGACGCATCGAACGGGGTCGAGGCGGAGCTCGAGGAGATCTACTACTTCCGCGTCGAGGGCCCGCACGGGATGGCCGCCCACCGCACCTACGACCTCGTCGAGGGGTGGGACGTCACCGTCACGATCGGCGACGGCGACGCCTTCCTCGTGCCGCGCGGGTTCCACGGCCCCTGCATGGCCTCGCCGGACCACGCCCTCTGGTATCTGAACGTCCTCGCCGGGCCGGGCGACGTGCGCTCGATGGCCATCAGCGACGATCCCGCCCATGCCTGGATCCGGGCCGCATGGGCCGGCCAGACGGGCGACCCGCGGGTGCCCATGACGACCGCGGCCGGGAGGAGGTCGTGAGCGGGACCGTGCGGCTCACGGTCGGGCAGGCGGTCGTGCGCTTCCTGGCCGCCCAGCGCTCGGTGCGAGACGGCGCCGAGCGACCGTTCTTCGCGGGCGTGCTCGGCATCTTCGGCCACGGGAACGTCGCCGGGCTCGGCCAGGCGCTCCTCGAGGACGAGGCTCGCATGCGCTACGTGCCCGCACGCAACGAGCAGGCGATGGTGCACGTCGCCGCCGGCTATGCCAAGGCATCCAACCGGCTTGCGACGTGGGCGTGCACGTCGTCGATCGGCCCCGGCGCGACCAACATGGTTACGGGCGCCGCGCTCGCGACGGTGAACCGGCTGCCGGTGCTGCTCCTGCCCGGCGACGTCTTCGCCACCCGCCGGCCGGGGGCGGTGCTCCAGGAGCTCGAGCTGCCGGGCGCGCCCGAGACGTCGGTGAACGACGCGTTCCGGCCGGTGTGCCGGTTCTGGGACCGGGTCTGGCGGCCCGAGCAGCTCCCGGCCGCGCTCCTCGGCGCGATGCGCGTGCTCACCGACCCGGCCGAGACGGGCGCGGCCTGCATCGCGCTCCCGCAGGACGTCCAGGCCGAGGCGTGGGACTTCCCCGAGGAGCTCTTCGCCGAGCGGTACTGGCCGATCCCGCGCACGCTGCCCGACGAGTCGCTCCTCGCGCGCGCGGCCGAGCTGATCCGCGACGCCGAGCGGCCGCTGATCGTCGCCGGCGGCGGCGTCCGCTACTCCGAGGCTTCCGAGGCGCTGCGGTCGTTCGCCGACCGGGCCGGGATCCCCGTGGCCGAGACCCAGGCCGGGAAGGGCGCGCTGGCATACGACCACCCGCTGTCGCTGGGCGCGATTGGCGCCACCGGGACGTTCGCGGCCAACCGGGTCGCCGCCGAGGCCGACCTGGTGCTCGGGATCGGCACACGCTTCTCGGACTTCACGACGGCCAGCCGCACGGCCTTCCGCGACCCCGGCGTGGCCTTCGTGAACGTGAACGTCGCGGCGATGGACGCCCAGAAGCACGCCGGCCTCGCCCTCGTCGGCGACGCCCGTGCCACGATCGAGCGGCTCGCGGAGCTGCTCGCGGGCTGGGAGGCGCCGGCCGCGGTGCGCGAGGCGGCGTCTCGGCTGAACGGCGAGTGGGACGCCGAGGTGGAGCGCCTCTACGCGCGCGACCAGGCGCCCGTCTTCGCCCAGAGCGCGGTGATCGGCGCGGTGAACCGGGCCGCCGCTCCCGGTGACGTCGTCGTGTGCGCGGCGGGCAGCATGCCCGGCGACCTGCACAAGCTATGGCGCGCGCGCGAGCCGGCCGAGTACCACCTCGAGTACGGCTACTCGTGCATGGGCTACGAGCTGCCCGGCGGGATGGGCGTCCGCATGGCCGACCCCGAGCGCGAGGTCTTCGTGATGGTCGGCGACGGCTCGTGGCTCATGATGTCGGGCGAGCTCGCGACGGCGATCCAGGAGGGCGTGAAGATCGTCGTCGTCCTGGTCGACAGCGCGGGGTATGCCTCGATCGGCGCCCTCTCGGAGTCGGTGGGCGGCGAGCGGTTCGGCACCCAGCTTCGCCGTCGCGGCGCCGACGGCCGGATCTCCCTCGACGGCGAACCGCTCGGGATCGACCTGGCCGCGAACGCGGCGAGCTTCGGCGTCGCCGTCCTGCGCCCCGAGACGATGGCCGACCTCGACGAGGCGCTGGCGACGGCGCACGCGGCTGCCGAGACGACGGTGGTCTACGTGCGCACCGACCCGGCGGTGGGCGTGCCGGGCTACGAGTCGTGGTGGGACGTGCCGGTCGCGGAGACCGGCGGCCCGTCCGCGCTCGAGCCGATCCGTGAGGCCTACCGCAAGGCGCGGAGCGCCGTTCGGCCCTACGTCAAGCCGACGGATCCGCGGGCGAGGTGATGCCGACGGAGCGCTGCGGATCACCGTCCGCCGTGGTCGCTCAGGGCATCACGCGGACGTGGAATCACTCATCGTGAGCACCTCCACCGCGCCGCCCGCCAGGCGGGAGCGGCGCATGGCCTGGCCCACCTCGAGCGCGCGTGCCGCGTCGGTCGCCGTCGCGTGCGGCTCCGCGCCGCGGCACGCCTCGGCAAAGCGCTCGAGCTGCGCCGTCAGCGCCAGCTCGAGGACGTCGCCCTCCGGCCCGGGCACGTCGCGCAGGCCGTAGCGGTCGCCGTGGCGTAGGCCGCCGGACCCGCGGGCGTCGATCAGGAGCGCCCCGCCGGGCCCCAGGATCTCGGTGCGGACGTCGTCGTCGTAGCCGCAGGTGCGGCCCAGGTCGATCGCGACCGCCTGCCCGGCCGTGGTGACTGCCAGCGCCGCGACCGTCTCGGCGTCGCCGACCTCCGCCAGCGCGCCCGGCGTGCCCGTGGCCGAGACGTGGGCGATCTCGCAGCCCAGGAACCACCGGGCCAGGTCGGCCTCGTGCACGCCGCAGTCCACCTCGACGCCGCCCGACACGGCCGGGTCGGCGAACCCGAGCGGCGGCAGGTCGGCGTCCCACTGCGACGAGCGCAGGAACGTTGGCGTGCCGATCGCGCCCTCGGCGACCAGGCGGTGGGCCTCGACGTACGGCCATGCCGTCCGCCGCCAGAACCCCACGGCGAAGACCCGGCCCGCCGCGGCCGCCCGCTCTCCCAGCTGCTCGATCGCCGCCGGGTCGAATCCCACCGGCTTCTCCGACAGCACGTCGAGGCCGCTCGCGAGCGCCGCCTCGGCGAGCGGGACGTGAAGCGGGGTCGGGGCGGCGATGACGACCGCGTCGACCTCCACCCCCAGGTCGTCCAGGCCTGGTGCCGTGGCGACCCCTGGCGGGGCGGCAGCCTCAGCCGCGCCCGGGACGGGATCGCACACCACCGCCAGCTCAACGCCCGCCGCATGTGCTGCGGCTGCGATGTGCCGCCGGCCCATGCGGCCCGCGCCGGCGACTGCCAGGCGGATCGGGTTGGAACGATCCAAACGGGTAGCATACGCCCTCATGCCGATCCGCGTTGCCTCCGCGCCGTGCTCCTACGGCGTGTTCGAGATCACCGTCGACCGCCCCGGCCTTCCCGACGGCGAGGAGCTGGCGCGGGTGATGGCCGAGACCGGTTTCGTGGGCACGGAGCTGGGCCCGCCGGGCTACTTCGGCCAGGGGCCGGAGGTGGGCCAGATGCTCGCCGGGCACGGCCTCCAGCTGATGGGCTCGTTCCTGCCGCTGCGCTTCTCGCGGCCGGGCGGCTTCGAGGAGGACCTGACGGCGATGGAGTCGGCGCTCGACACGCTCGACGCCGCGGCGACGGACGGCGCGAAGCCGTTCGTGCTCCTCGCCGACGCGTTCCTCGAGCCCGACCGCCTCCAGCACGCCGGCGACATCGAGGCCCATCCCGAGACCTGGCTCCCGCCCGACCGGGCCGAGCTCCTCGTCGCCAATCTCGAGCGGGCCGCCGCCCGCTGCCGCGAGCGCGGCTTCCCGGTCTCGCTTCACTACCACGCCGGCACCTACGTCGAGACCCCGCGCGAGATCGCGCAGGTGGTCTCGGCGATCGACACGGATCTCATCGGCCTCTGCTTCGACACCGGGCACAGCGCATTCGGCGGAGGCGATCCGCTCGGCTTCCTGAAGGAGTACGGCGGGCTCGTGAACCACGTCCACCTGAAGGACGTCGACACGAAGCGGATGGCTGAGGTGAGGGCCGAGGGCGGCGACCTGGTGGCGGCCTGGGAGCGCGGCGTCTTCTGCCCGCTCGGCGAGGGCGACGCCCACGTCGGCGACTGCCTCGACGAGCTCCTACGACGCGGCTACGCCGGCTGGATCGTCGTCGAGCAGGATCGCGTGCTCGGCCCCGGCGAGCCGTTCTCGGACGCCGTCGCCGACGGCCGGAAGAACCGCGCCTACCTGGCGGAGCGCGGGCTGTGACGCGAGCCGCCGACCTCGGTCGGCGCCGCCGCCTCCACAGGATCAGCACGGGCGGCGTGTTCGCGCTGGTCGCCTGCGACCACCGCGACTCGCTTCGGATCGCCTTCGAGGGCCGCGGCGTGGCAGCGCCGGAGGGAGCCGACATCGCCGCGCTCAAGGCCGAGATCGTGGCCGCGCTGGCGCCCGCCGCGACGGGCATCCTGATCGATGCGGAGCACGGTGCCGCCGTGCTCGCCGGCGGCGCGGGCGGGGCGCCCGCCGTCGTGATGCCGCTCGAGGCGCAGGGGTATGCCGACGCCGAGAGCGGCCGCGTCACCTCGTTTCTGCCGGACTGGGGCCCGGATGCGGCGCTGGCCGCCGGCGCCGATGCCTGCAAGCTGCTCCTGCCCTTCCGGGCCGATCACGACGCCTCGGCGGCGGCGCAGCTCGAGGTCGTCGCCCGCGCCGTCGAAGGGCTGCCACGCAGCCGGCCTGCCGCTCGTCCTCGAGCCGATCGTCTACCGGCTCGAGGGCGAGGACGACCCGGGTCACGCCTCCGCATTCCCCGGTCTCGTCGTGGCCGGCGTCGAGCGCCTCGTGCCGCTGGGCGCCGACATCATGAAGGTGCAGTTCCCGCGCTCCGCCGATCCCGGCGCGGAGGAGGAGTGGTGCGGGCAGCTCGATGCCATGTGCGGAGCGACGCCGTGGGTGCTCCTCGGCGGCGGCGCGGCCCACGAGACCTTCGCAGCGCAGGTCGAGGTCGCGTGCCGCGCCGGTGCGTCCGGCTACATCGTCGGCCGGACGGCCTGGGAAGGTGCGGTCACGACCGATCCCGCCGAGCGCCGGCGCTGGTTGGCCGATGTCGGCGAGCCGCGCCTGCGGGCCGTGCGGGAGCGAGCGGTGGCGCTGGCCCGGCCGTTCACCGCGCGGGTGCCCGCCCTCCCCGAGTACCCGCCGGACTGGTATGCCTAGAGCCGTTTGCAACGCGGCTAATTGTGGCGTACAGTCGCGGGCCGGGCAACGGATCGGAGGACGATCACGATGGCGAAAGGGCGCGTAACGCCGGCCGAGCCGGCGAGGCTGCTCCACCTGGCATCGCCGCTCATGACGGGGCCGGACGTGAAGGCCCTTCAGAAGCTCCTGAACGCGGGCGGGTTCGGCAAGGGGTTGGACGAGGACGGCGAGTACGGCCCGATGACCGCACAGGCCGTGTACCGCGCCAAGTTCTGGCTGGGGGTCCCGCGCCCGGATCAGCTCGCAGGCGGCAAGTTCACGGACTACCTGACGGGTGCGATGAAGCCGACCGCCGACATGCGCGCGCTCGTCGCCAAGCGAAAGAAGGCGGCGAAGGACGCGAGCTTCCGCAAGGACGCCGTCAAGCTCGCGAAGAGCAAGATCGGCACCGTCGAGACGCCCGTCAACATCCAGGAGTTCGGACAGTGGTACGGGATGAACGGCGTCCCCTGGTGCGCCATCTTCGTCACCTGGTGCTTCGCGAACAGCGGGTCGAAGAGCTTCGCCCGTCGCTCGCGCTGGGCCTACGTGCCGTACGTCCTGAACGAGGCGCACGCCGCCCGGAACGGGCTCACCGTCGCAAAGACGCCCGAGGCGGGCGACCTCGTGCTCTTCGACTGGGACTCCGACGGCGTCTGCGACCACATCGGGATCGTCGAGAAGCCCTCGCCGCTCGTCACGATCGAGGGCAACACGTCATCGACCAACAACTCAAACGGCGGCGAGGTGATGCGCCGCACGGATCGCTCCTCGAGCGACATCGCCGCCTTCGTCCACGTCTCAGCGTAACGCTGCGTGCGTCCCGGGCCGCCCGTCGCCTGATACGCTGCCTCACGTCGGGCGCGAAGGGAGGCCCGCGGTCATCTGTGCGGGTGGTCGCCCGGCGACGCGGCCGTCGTGCCGCGTCCGGGGTGCGCTGCGCCCCGCCTGCATGACGGAGGAGCGTGCGAATGAGCGCCAAGGAAGAGAAGATCGAGCTTGACGGCGAGGTGACGGAGTCGCTTCGCAACGGCATGTTCCGGATCGAGCTCGACAACGGCCATGAGACGACCGGCTACATCGCGGGCAAGATGCGCCGCTACCGCATCCGCATCCTGCTCGGCGACCGGGTCAAGGTGGAGCTCTCGCCGTACGACCTGAAGCGCGGCCGCATCACCTACCGCTACCGGTAGCTCTCAGTCCCGGTCGACGTGGATCCGCCGGTCGGCGTCGTCGATCCGGTAGTCGTTGATGCTCGCGTCGCGGCGGCGCATGTAGCCGAGCTCGTCGAACTCCCAGTGCTCGTTCCCATGGCTTCGCCACCACTGCCCCGCCGGGTCGCGGCTCTCGTACTCGAACCGCACCGAGATGCGGTTCTCGGTGAAGCACCAGAGCTCCTTGCGCAGGCGGTAGTCCAGCTCGTTCGCCCACTTGCGGCGCAGGAAGTCGACGATGGCGTCGCGCCCCTGGAAGAACTCGTCCCGGTTTCGCCACACCGAGTCGGGGGTGTAGGCGAGCGCGACCCGCTCGGGGTCGCAGGTGTTCCATGCGTCCTCGGCGGCCTGCACCTTCTGGCGGGCGGTCTCCTCCGTGAAGGGCGGGGTCGGCGGGCGCGGATCCATCGCCGCATCCTAGGCAGCGGTCGGCAGTACAGTGCGGGCATGAGCGGAGCCTCGAGCATCTGGGAGCACGATCTGCCTGTCGGCACGAAGGTGCAGATCACGTACTCGAACGGCAAGCACCGCGACGGCATCGTCCTCGAGCATCGGCCCGACGGCCTGCTCAAGCTCGCGACGAACCGGAACCCCGCCCTGGGCGGGATCTTCTTCGCGAACCCGCTGCACATCGCCGAGGTCGAGCCCATCGACGACCAGCGCGGCACGACCGGCACCGACCCGGGATAGGCGGCGCCGATACCCGCTCGCACGACGAGCGATGGATCTGGGCCGGCCGGCGGATCTCTCTCTTCACTGAACGATGCGAGGAAAGGGGTCACGGCGTGAGGCGAGTCATGGTGCGCTACAGGGTGAAGCCCGACCAGGTGGAGCGAAACGAGGAGCTGGTCCGCGCGGTGTACGACGAGCTTGACCGCACGAGCCCTGCCGGGCTTCGGTACGGGACGTTCCGGATGGACGACGGGGTGAGCTTCGTCCACGTCGCGTCGGTCGAGACCGACGGGCCGAACCCGCTCCAGGCGGTCGAGGCGTTCGCCCGGTTCCAGGACGGCATCGCCGAGCGGTGCGACGAGCCCCCCGTCGCGGTCGAGCTTCGTGAGGTCGGCTCCTACCGGTTCTTTGGCGACGAGGGGGCGACCTGAGCGAGCAGGAGCTGCTCGATGCCGCCAGGCGCGGGGACGACGACGCGTACGGCGCGATCGTCGGGCTGCACCGGAGCGCGCTCCACGCCCACTGCTATCGGATGCTCGGCTCGGTCCCCGACGCCGAGGATGCGCTCCAGGAGGCGCTCCTTCGCGCCTGGCGCGGGCTGCCCGGGTTCGAGGGCCGAAGCTCGCTACGGTCATGGCTCTACCGGATCGCGACGAATGCCTGCCTGAAGGCGATCGAGCGCCGGCCGAAGCGCGTGCTCCCGGTCGACTTCGGCCCCGCCGCCGACCCGCACGATCGTCCCGGCGAGCCGCTCGTGGAGTCGGTGTGGATCGAACCGTACCCGGACGCGGCCCTGGGTTCCGAGCCGGGTACGGCCCCGGGCGCGCGCTACGAGCAGCGCGAGGGCGTCGAGCTCGCGTTCATCGCGGCGCTCCAGCACCTGCCGCCGCGCCAGCGCGCGGTTCTGATCCTCCGCGACGTGCTCGGCTTCTCGGGGGCGGAGGTCGCCGGCGTCCTCGAGACGACCCCCGCGTCGGTCTCGAGCGCGCTCCAGCGCGCCCACAAGACGGTCGAGGAGCGGCTTCCGGAGCTCAGCCAGCAGGCCACGCTCCGGACGCTCGGTGACGCGGCGCTACGGGAGATCGTGCGCGGCTACGTGGACGCCTGGGAGCGGGCCGACGTCGACGCGGTCGTCGCGATGCTGACCGACGACGCGACGATCGCCATGCCGCCGATCTCGACGTGGTACAGCGGCCGCGACGCCGTCGCCGGGTTCCTGCGCGGCCGGCCGCTTTCGGGCGAGCCGCGCTGGCGGCTGGTCGCGGCGGGAGCGAACGGGCAGCCGGCGTTCGGCCACTACCTCTGGGACGGCGCGACGAGCCGGTTCATGCCCCACAGCATCAACGTGCTCACTCTGCGGAGCGGGGGGATCGGCGACCTCACCGCGTTCCTCACGCCCGAGGCGTTCAGCCGCTTCGGCCTCGCCGATCATCTAGGCGGGTAGATGGTCTTGCCCTCGCTCAGCATGGCGACGAACTTCGCGATCCGGCGGGCCCGGGTCTCGGGCTTCTTCGCGTCGTCGATCCGGTAGAGGATCGCATAGCGGTTTCGGCTGTCGAGGGCCGCGAACAGCTCCCGCGCGGCCGGGTTCGCGTCGAGCTCGCGCTCGAGGTCGTCGGGCACAGTCGCGGTCCGCTGGCCCGCGTACGCGGCGTCCCAGCGTCCGTCGGCCTTCGCGCGCTCGACCTCCGCGAGCCCGGCGGCCGTCATCTCGCCGCGCTCGATCAGCTCGACGGCCTTCGCGCGGTTCACCTTCGACCACTTGCTGCGCGCCCGCCTGGGCGTGAACCGCTGGAGCCAGTGCCGCTCGTCGAGGCGCTTGCGCGTCCCGTCGATCCAGCCGTGGGCGATCGCCACCTCGAGCGCCTCGGCGTGGGTCAGCGACGCCGGCTCTGCTCCCTTCCGCTCCAAGCGCAGCCAGACACCGGCCGTCTCGCCATGGTTCTCGGAGAGCCACGCCGACCACGCTGCGCGCGATGCGAACCACACGACGGGCGGGTCACGGTCAGCCGGCACGACGACTGTGAGGCTACTGGAGTCGCGTCCAGCGCAGGCCGAAGACCACGATCAGCACGACGAGGATGAGCCACAGCGTCGTCCAGATTGTCATCATCGCCCATCCCCAGTGGGACATGTGCGACCAGTCCATGTGTCCATGCTTACCCCGCGACGCCGAATTTGCATCGGGGCCGGGACGGATCCCCTGCGCGGAAAGGCCGCAGCGGCGCCTACCCGCGGATGACGTCCCGGGCGGCGCGGGCCGCGATCAGCTCCTCGCGGCTCGCGATCACGAGCACGCGGGCGGCCGACTCGGGCGCGGCGACGTCGGCGTCGCCGTCGGCCGCGTCGTTCAGGGCCGGGTCGATCTCGACGCCCAGCACGCCGAGCCGGCGCGAGATCTCCATCCGGACGCCGGGGGATCGCTCGCCGATCCCGCCGGTGAAGACCAGCGCGTCGAGCCCCCCCGCCGCGACCGTCATCGAGCCGACCGCGCCGGCGACGCGGTGGCAGAACAGGTCGATCGCGAACCGGGCCTCGTCGCTTCCGCCGCCGGCCGCCGCCTCGAGCTCGCGCATGCCGGGGGAGCCGCCCAGCGCGAGGAGGCCGGACTCGGCGGTCAGCGCATGGTCGATGGCGTCGGCGTCCATCCCATGCGTGCGCTCCAGGTAGACGAGGACGGCCGGGTCGACCGATCCGGACCGGGTGGCCATCGGGACGCCCTCGAGCGGGGAGAAGCCCATGGTCGTGTCACGCGACCGGCCGGCCGCGACCGCCGTGATCGAGCATCCGCCGCCGAGGTGGCACACGACGAGGCGGAGGTCGTCCGCCGGGCTCCCGAGCATCGTCGCGGCGCGCTCGGCCGACCACGCCACCGAGAGGCCGTGAAACCCGTACCGGCGGACGCCCCATTCCTCGCGCCACCTGCGCGGCACCGCATACTCGCGCGCCTCGGGCGGCATCGTCGTGTGGAAGAGCGTGTCGAACACGGCCACGTGCGGGACGTCGGGCAGTCGGCCCATGGCGTCGTCGATCGCAGCGAGCGCGGGCGTGTTATGAAGCGGCGCGAGCGGCTCGAGGTCGGCGATCGCCCGGAGCGCGGCGGCATCGATGCGCGCGGGGCGGACGAAGGCCTCGCCGCCGTGGACGACCCGGTGTGCGACCGCGTCGATCCGGTCGGCGTCGACGTCGTCAAGGGCGGCGACCGGGGCGGACGCCTCGTCGGCGGCCACCAGGTGGAGCTTCAGGCTCGTCGACCCGGCGTTGACGACGAGAACGTCGCCCACTCGGTCAGAACGGCCAGGTCCAGCCGGCGACGACGGGGTCGTCCTCGCCGTGCTCACGCGTCCACGCGCGGGCCTTGTGGCGCGCCGTTGTCATCGCCTGACGCAGGCCGCCCGCCCTGTCGGCGAGGCCTGGCACGCGGTCGATCACGTCCATCACGAGGTGGTAGCGGTCGAGGTCGTTCAGCATCACCATGTCGAACGGCGTCGTCGTGGTGCCCTCCTCCTTGTACCCGCGCACGTGGATGTTCGCGTGGTTCGTGCGCCGGTAGGTGAGCCGGTGGATCAGCCACGGGTAGCCGTGGTAGGCGAAGACGACCGGATGGGAGGTCGTGAACAGCGAGTCGAACTCGCCGTCGGAGAGGCCGTGCGGGTGCTCGGTCGCGGGCTGGAGCCGCATCAGGTCGACGACGTTCACGAAGCGCACCCGCAGGTCGGGGAGGCGCTCGCGCAGGATCGCGGTCGCGGCCAGGGCCTCGAGAGTCGGCACATCGCCGCAGCACGCCAGCACGACGTCCGGGTCGCCGCCTTCGTCGTTCGAAGCCCACTCCCAGATCCCGAGCCCGCGCGCACAGTGCTCGATGGCCTCATCGATCGCGAGGTAGTCGAGGGTGGGTTGCTTTCCGGCGACGACCACGTTCACGTAGTGGCGGCTGCGCAGGCAGTGGTCGCCGACCGACAAGAGACAGTTGGCGTCCGGCGGCAGGTAGACGCGGACGATCTCGGCCTTCTTGTTGACGACGTGGTCGATGAAGCCCGGGTCCTGGTGCGAGAACCCGTTGTGATCCTGACGCCACACGTGCGACGAGAGCAGGTAGTTGAGCGACGCGATCGGGCGCCGCCAAGGGATGTCGCGCGTCACCTTGAGCCACTTGGCATGCTGGTTCATCATCGAGTCGATGATGTGGATGAAGGCCTCGTAGCAATTGAAGACGCCGTGGCGGCCCGTCAGCAGGTAGCCCTCGAGCCAGCCCTGGCACAGGTGCTCCGACAGCACCTCCATGACCCGGCCCTCGGTGGCGAGATGGTCGTCGGAGGGGAGGATCTCGGCCTCCCAGACTCGATCCGTGACCTCGAACACCGCTCCGAGCCGGTTCGAGGCGGTCTCGTCGGGGCCGAACACTCTGAACCGGTCGGTGTTCCGGGCGGTCACGTCGCGCACGAGATTCCCGAGGACGCTCATGGCTGCGCTCGACGTCTTCCCCGGCGCCGGCACGTCGACCGCGTAGCCGCGAAAGTCGGGGATCACCAGGTCGCGGAGAACCTCGCCGCCGTTCGTCAGCGGGATCGCGCTCATGCGCCGCGCGCCGCTCGGGGAGAGGGTCGCCAGGTCGGGCCGCAGCGTGCCGTTCTCGTCGAACAGCTCCTCGGGCCGATAGCTCCGCATCCAGTCCTCGAGCGCCCGCAGGTGCTCCTTCTTCTCGCGCGGATGCGCGATCGGCACCTGGTGCGAGCGCCACGAGTTCTCAACCGGCATTCCGTCGAGCTCCCGCGGGCCGGTCCAGCCCTTGGGGCTGCGAAGGACGAGCATCGGCCACGCCGGCCGGCCGGCGCCGTTTCTGTCGCCGCGGGCCGCCGCTTGGATCGTCGCGATGTCGTCGAGCGCGTCGTCGAGGGCGGCTGCGAACCGCTCGTGCACGTCCGCAGCGGGCTCGCCGTCGAATCCGCCCGTCACGGTGATCGGGCGCCATCCGCAGCCCTCGAGCATCGCGTCGAGCTCGTGCTCGGGGATTCGGGCGAGCACCGTCGGGTTGGCGATCTTGTAGCCGTTCAGGTGGAGGATGGGGAGGACCGCGCCGTCGGACCGTGGGCTCAGGAACTTGTTCGAGTGCCAGCTCGTCGCGAGCGCTCCGGTCTCGGCCTCGCCGTCGCCCACGACGCACACGGCCAGCAGGTCGGGGTTGTCGAACACGGCGCCGAAGGCGTGCGCGAGCGAGTATCCGAGCTCGCCGCCCTCATGGATCGACCCGGGCGTCTCGGGAGCGACGTGGCTCGGGATCCCGCCGGGGAACGAGAACTGGCGAAACAGGAGTCGCATGCCCTCCTCGTCCTCGGTGATGTCGGGGTAGACCTCGCTGTAGCGGCCCTCGAGATACGCGTTTGCGACGAGGGACGGGCCGCCGTGACCGGGACCGGTGACGTAGATCGCCTCGATGTCGCGCTCGCGGATCGCCCGGTTCATATGGGCGTAGATCAGGTTCAGGCCCGGGGCCGTGCCGAAGCTGGCCGAGTAGGCGGGGCTTCACGTGCTCCCGCAGGAGCGGCTCGCGCAGAAGCGGGTTCGCCAGCAAGTAGATCTGCCCGACCGAGAGGTAGTTCGCTGCGCGCCACCAGCCGTCGATCTGTGCGACGGCCTCGGCGGTTAGTGCGGGTGAGCGGTTCGTCACCGACATCGGAGGAGCCCTTGCCCTGCTCGGAGGCTAGCGGAAACTCGTCGTTCCAATTCGGTCGGTTCCGCCGCTCTCCACTCCTTCTCGAAACGTGCACCGGCTGGACACCCCGCGGGAGTTCGCAGCCGTCACGATGGAGGCATGACACGCTCACCACTTCCGGGCATGGAGGCGCCGCTTCTGTGCGAGCTCCATGCCCACTCGACATGGAGCGACGGCCACCTGCCGCTCGACCAGGTCGTCGACCTGTACGGACGTCGCGGATTCGACGTCCTCTGCGTCACCGACCACGTGGTCCGCGGCCGCGAGATGGTCACGGAGGAGCGCCACCCCGCGTACCTCGCCGCGATCCGCGAGCAGGCAGCGCGAGCCGAGGGGCTCTACGGGATGCTTGTCATCCCCGGCCTCGAGCTGACCTACGACGATCCGGCCGACAGCACGCGCAGCGCCCACGCCGTCGCGGTCGGGCTGGAGCGGTTCGTGGCGGTCGAACGCGGGATCGGCACCGCGATGGAGGAGGCGCGGGAGGCGGGTGCCGCGCTGATCGCGGCCCATCCGCACGGCGCCGTCCCGGACTCGATCCCCGGCCGCACGACGCGCCGGTTCTGGCGCGACCCGGAGCTGCGCTCCCTCGCGCACCGCTTCGAGCTGATCAACCGCCATCGGGTGTTCGCCTGGGTGGCGGCCGCCGGCTCTGCCGGCGGTGGCCAACGGCGACTTCCACGTCCCGGAGCACGTCGACACGTGGAAGACGCTCCTGCCATGCGCCCGGACGCAGGCCGGCGTGGTCGACTTCCTGCGCTCGGAGGCGCCGGCCGCGCTGACCCGCGTCGAGCCCGAGGCCGTGCCCGAGGAGCTCCGCGAGACGGCCTGACGCAACAACGGGGTCAGACCCCGTCGGTGCGCCGGTCGTGTCAGGCCGTGCACTAGAATCGCGGCCGTGTCCGAGCCGACCTTCCCGATCACCGGCGGCTGCCTGTGCGGCGGGGTGCGCTACGAGGTCGACCGCCCGCTCGTCTCGGCGAGCTACTGCCACTGCACCCGCTGCCAGCGCCGCAGCGGCACGGCCGCTTCGGCCCAGGCCCTGATCGAGCCCGGCAGCCTGCGGATCGTGCAGGGCGAGGAGCTCGTGCGCAACGTTCCGGCCGCCCGACGGTTGGGCGAAGCTCTTCTGCTCGGGGTGCGGCTCGGCGCTCTTCAGCCAGAGCCAGGCCGATACGGAGCAGATGACCATCCGCTTCGGCACGTTCGACTCCGACCCGGGCATCCGGCCGCAGGCCCGCTACCACGTCGGCACGGCCGCGGTCTGGGAGCCCATCCCCGACGACGGCCTTCCCCGGCACGAGGGCGGCCGGACATAGCCTCGGCCGGACAGCGCGCTCGCGACTTCGGGATCGTCGTCGGGGGCCTCCCGCCCGGGCCGGCGAACGCGATCACCGACGTCCCCGGCGTCCGCGTCGGCCACACCACGCTGATCGAGGGCGACGGCCCGCTCGTCGTCGGCCGCGGGCCGGTGCGGACCGGCGTCACGGTCATCGTGCCCGGCGCCGACGACCCCTGGGCCGAGCCCGCCTTCGCCGGCTGCCACCGCCTGAACGGAAACGGCGAGCTGACCGGCCTCGAGTGGATCCGCGAGGCCGGGCTCCTGACGACGGTCATCGGCCTCACGAACACCCACTCGGTCGGCGTCGTCCGCGACGCGCTGATCGCGGCCGCCGCGGCCACGGTCTCGCCGGACGAGCAGCGCTGGTACCTGCCGGTCGTCGGCGAGACCTACGACGGCGACCTGAACGACATCAACGGGATGCACGTCCGCGCCGAGCACGTCCACGCCGCGCTGGCCGCGGCGAGCGGCGGCCCGGTGGCCGAGGGCGGCGTCGGCAGCGGCACCGGCATGAGTGCCACGGCTTCAAGGGCGGCATCGGCACGGCGTCGCGGGTCGTCGACCGGATCGACGGTGGGCGTGCTCGTGCAGGCCAACTACGGCCGCCGCGACCGTCTCCGCGTGAACGGCGTCCCGGTCGGGGAGCTGCTCGGGGAGGATGTCGTCCCCGGGCCCGCCGTCGGGGCCGGGCCGGGAGGCTCGATCATCGTCATCGTCGCCACCGACGCCCCGCTCCTGCCAGGCCAGTGCGACCGCCTGGCCCAACGGGCCGCGCTCGGCGTCGGCCGCGTCGGCGGCGCCGGCGAGCACTCGTCGGGCGACATCATCCTCGCCTTCGCGACCGGGAACCGCGGCCTGCGCCCGCTCGTCGACCACACCATCGAGGGTGCGCCGCCCGTGCAGATGTCCGCGCTCCCGGCCGACCGGATGGACGGGCTCTTCTACGCCGTGATCGAGGCGACCGAGGAGGCGATCGTGAACGCGCTCGTCGCCGGCCAGACGATGACCGGCCGCGACGGGAACACCGTGCAGGGGATCGGCGGCGAGCGGCTGGCGGAGTGCCTGCGTCGCCGCGGCACGCTAGGCGTCTGCGGCGACCTCGGGCGTGTGCGCGGGCGGCGGGGCCGTCCACGCGAAGTGGCAGGCGGCCAGGTGGGGCTCGTCGTTCCCGGCCGCCAGGCTCGGGTCGTGCTCCGAGCACACCGGCTGGGCGATCGGGCAGCGGGGGTGGAACCGGCAGCCGGGCGGCACGTCGATCGGGCTTGGCGGGTCGCCGACGACGGCCGCCGACTCGGACACGCGGCCCGGCACGAGCCGCGGCACCGCCTTCAGCAGGCCCTGCGTGTAGGGGTGCCGCGCGTTCTTGAAGAGCTCCTCGGTCTCGGCGGTCTCGACGATCCGGCCGAGGTACATCACGGCGACGCGGTCGCACACGTGGCGGACGACCGCCATGTTGTGGGCGATGAAGAGCATGGTCAGGCCCGAGCTCGCGGCGCAGGTCGTCGAGCAGGTTGAGGACGGTCGCCTGCACCGACACGTCGAGCGCCGACACCGGCTCGTCGGCGACCAGCAGCTCCGGCTCGAGCGCGAGCGCGCGGGCGATCGACACGCGCTGGCGCTGGCCGCCCGAGAAGTTGCGCGGGTGCGGAGTCGAGCGCCCGGGCCGGGAGGCCGACCAGGTCGAGCAGCTCCCGGCAGCGGGCGTCGATGCCGCTCCGCGGCGACCATCTTGTGGACGCGCAGGAGCTCGGAGAGCGTCTGGCGCACGGTCATCCGCGGGTTCAGCGACGAGTACGGATCCTGGAACACCATCTGGATCCGGCGGCGCTCGGACCGCTGTGCGCTTCAGCGGCGAGCGGCTCGCCGGCGTAGCGGATCTCGCCGGCCGTCGGCGCGTGCAGGCCGACGATGCAGCGGCCGAGCGTCGACTTGCCGCAGCCCGACTCGCCGACGAGCCCGAGCGCCTCGCCGCGGCATGATCTCGAGGTCGACGCCGTCGACCGCCCGCAGCACCTCGGCCGGGCACGCGCCGCGCGCGGCGCGCGATCGAGTCGGCGATCGCGAAGTGCATGTCGACGCCCTTGACCTCGAGCAGCGGGTCAGGCATCCGGCCACCACCGGCCGGCGTGCGACGTCCGCGACGCACGCGTCGGAGTGGATGCAGGCCGTCGCCCGCCCGGCCGAGAGCGGCCGCAGCGGGAACTCGCCCGAGATGCAGTCGTCCTGGGCGAACGGGCAGCGCGGGATGGAACCGGCAGCCCGGCGGCGGCAGCACGAGGTCGGGCGGCGCTCCCTGGATCGCCGAGAGCGAGTCCTGCACGCTGTCGAAGTCGGGCACCGAGCGCAGCAGGCCGAGCGTGTACGGGTGCCGCGGCGCCCGGAACACCTCGTCGACCGTGCCCGGTCTCGACGATCTGCCCGGCGTACATGACCGCCACCCGCTCGCACGTCTCGGCGACCACGGCCAGGTCGTGGGTGACGAAGACCACGCTCACGCCGAACTCCTGGCGGAGGTTGAGGAGCAGCTTCAGGATCTGATCCTGGATGGTCACGTCGAGCGCCGTCGTCGGCTCGTCGCACAGGATCAGCTTCGGGTCGCACGAGAGCGCGATCGCGATCATGATGCGCTGGCGCAGGCCGCCCGAGAGCTCGTGCGGGTATGCGCGCGCCCGCCGCACCGGATCGGGGATGCCGACGCGCCGCATCAGGTCGAGCGCCCGCTCGCGCGCCGCCGTCCGCGAGAGCCCGAGGTGCACCTGCGGCGCCTCGGCGATCTGGTCGCCGACCCGCATCACCGGGTTGAGCGCGGTCATCGGCTCCTGGAAGATCATCGCGATCGAGCCACCGCGCACCTGTCTGAGCCGGCCGGGCGATGCCGTCACGAGATCCTCGCCCTCGAACAGCACCTGGCCGCCGACGATCTGCGCCGGGGCGGGGCAGGAGGCCCATGATCGCGCGCAGCGTCATGCTCTTGCCGCAGCCCGACTCGCCGACGAGACCGAACGCCTCGCCGGGCTCGACCTGTGAGCGACACGCCGTCGACCGCGTGGACGGTTCCGCGGGAGAGCGGCAGCTCGACCCGCAGGTCGCGCACGTCGAGGATAGGCGCCGCGTTCATTCCGGCCGCAGCAGGTCCGCGAGGCCGTCGCCGATCAGCGAGAGGCCCGAGTCCGGTGATGACGACGGCCACCCCGGGGATGGTACTGAGCTGCCACTTCACGGTGATGAACGTCTGCCCGTCGGCGATCATCGCCCCCCAGTCGGGTGTCGGCGGCTGGATGCCGAGGCCCAGGTAGCCCAGCGTCACGATCAGCAGGATGTCGAGGACGATGTCGGACATCGCGAACACGATCGCCTGGGTGATGACGTTCGGGAGGAGGTGGCGCACGATGATGCGCGGGTTCGAGAGACCCGCCGCCTGGGCGGCGAGCGTGTACTCCTGGCGCTTCTGGCACCAGCACCTCGCCGCGGATGATCCGCATGTACGACACCCACCCGACCACCGTGATCGCGAGGTAGATGTTGCGCGTGCCCGGGCCGAGCACGAACACCATCGCGATGATGAGGACGAAGAACGGGAACGCGACGACCACCTCGGCGACCGCGAGACGACCGTGTCGCCGAAGCGCCCGTAGTAGCCCGCGATCGCGCCCGAGCGTGGTGCCGATCAGGAACGGGAGGAGCACGGCCAGGAAGCCGACCCGGAGGTCGATCGCGAGCGGCGTACAGCATCCGCGACCAGACGTCGCGGCCGAGCTGGTCGGTGCCGAGCCAGTGCTTGCTCGACGGGTCCGCGAGGATGTTCTGGAGGTCCTGCTTGGTCGGGGTCGTACGGCGCGATCAGCGGGGCCAGGATCGCCAGCGTGAGGATCGTGCCGACGATGATGACGCCGGCGACGAACGCAGGCGTGCGGTACCAGCGGCTGCGAAACCCGTGCCGCGGCTCGGCGATCTGGGCCTCGACGAACCCTTCGGCCGCGACGGTCATTCGAACCGCACCCGCGGGTCGAGCATCGAGTGGACGATGTCGGTGAGCAGGTAGACGATCACCACGAGGATCGCGAAGACGAGCGTCACGCCCTGCACCACCGGGAAGTCGCGCTGGAAGATCGAGTTGATCATGAGCTGGCCGACGCCGGGCAGTGCGAACACCTGCTCGATGACCAGGGTGCCGCCGACGAGGTAGCCGATGTTGACGCCGAGAATGGTGACCGTCGAGATGACCGCGTTTCGCAGGGCGTGCCGGATCAGCACGCGCCGCTCCGGAAGGCCCTTCGACCGCGCCGTGGTGATGTAGTCGGACTCGAGCACGTTCAGGAGGCTCGCCCGCAGGCTGCGGATCAGGATCGGCGAGATCGCGATCGCGACCGTGAGCGCCGGGCAGGAACATCGACGCGGATGTGGCCGGCGAAGCCGGTGCCGTAGCCGCCGACGGGGAAGAGCCGGCCCATGTTCAGCGCCGAAGGCCAGGAGCAGCATGATGCCCGACCCAGAACGACGGAAAGCCCAGGCCGATCAGCGGGACGACCCGCACGACGTGGTCGCGGGCCGCGTCGCGCTTGCTCGCCGCGAGCGCGGCCAGCGGCAGTGCGATCAGGATCGAGAGGCCCGTGCCGTAGCCGATCAGCCAGAGCGTGACCGGCAGGCGGTCGATGATGAGCTCGCGGGCCGGGACGCGGTAGAAGAGCGAGTCGCCGAGGTCGCCGTGGAGGAGCCGTCGACATGAAGAGCTTCGTACTGGACCAGCAGCGACTTGTCGAGGCCCCACTCCTTGTGCAGGAGCGCGATCCGCTCCGGCGTCGCGTGTCGTGCCCAGCATCGTGCGGGCCGGGTCGCCCGGCACGAGATGGATCATGAAGAACACGAGGATGGTGACGCCCAGCACGACCGGCACCATCTGGAGCAGCCGGCGCGCGACGATATGCGGGCATGTCCATCGGTACGTCCGAGCGTCAGGCGGCTACTTCGAGAGCCAGACGTCCTCCATGTGGTAGTTGCCGGTCGGGTAGACGTAGAAGCCGTTCAGCTTGTCGGTGTACGCGTAGCGGTACGGCGAGTAGAACAGGAACGCCATGAACGCGTCGTTCGCCGCCTGCTTCTGGATCTTGGTGTAGAGATCCTGGCGCTTCGGCGTCTCGAACTCGTGCTCGGCCTGGTGCGTCCACTTGATCACGTCGGCGTTCGAGTAGTCGGTGTAGAACGACTTCGCTCCCGAGTCCGGGTCGACCGCGAACGTGACGAGCTCGTCCGGGTCGGCGATGTCCATCGTCCAGTAGCTGAAGCCGAGCTGGTACTTGAACTCCTGCTCGTTCTGCGAACTCGATCGACGGATCGACCTGCGTGAAGGTGACCTTGATGCCGAGCGGCTGGAGCTACTGCTGGATGATCTGGCCGTACGAGTGCTCGTCGGCCGTGCCCTTCCCGAGCAGCATCTCGACCGTGAAGCCGTTCGGGTACTTGGACTGGGCCATCTCCTGCTTGGCCTGGTCCAGGTTGTACTGGAGGCCCGGGCGAGTTCGGGTCGTAGTACGGCACCTGCGGCGGCATGAACGAGTTCGCCGGATCGCCGTGCCTGAAGAGCACCGACTTGACGATGGCCTCGCGGTCGATCGCGAGCGAGATCGCCCGGCGCACGTGCACGTCGGCGAGCGGTGCGTAGCGCTCGTTCATCATCATGTAGTCGGTGCGCGTCGAGGGGAAGAGCGTCATCTTGACGCCCGGCGTGTTCTGGAGCTTGTCCACCGTCTGGAACGGCGGGAACTCGTCGACCTGCGCCTGGCCGCCCTCGAGCTGGAGCTCACGGGTGTTGTCGTCGCCGACCGTCCGCCACGTGACGCTGTCGAGGTACGGCTTGCCCTTCTGCCAGTAGTTGGGGTTCTTCTTGAGGACGAGCTCGTTGCCCTTGTCCCAGTGGTCCCACATGAACGGGCCGGTGCCGACCGGGTGGGTGTAGAACTCCTTCTTGGTCTCTCCGCCGTAGTCCTTGGGGATGATGCCGTTGGCGAAGAGCGCGATGTCGGCCAGGAACGGCGACCACGGGTACTTGGTGTGGATCACGACCGTCGCCGGGATCCGGCGCCTCGATGTCCTTGATCGCGACGTCGATGAAGCCCCAGCCCTGATCCTCGACCCGGGCCGCGTCGATCGAGAACTTGACGTCGGCCGAGGTCATGGGCTGGCCGTTCGAGAACTTGACGCCCGGCCGGAGCTTGAACGTGTAGGTCTTCTTGTCGGGGGAGAGCGTGTAGGAGGTCGCCAGCCACGGCTCGACGTCTTGCCGTCCTTGGAGACCGTGTAGAGCGGCTCCATGATCTGCTCGAAGACCCAGATCGACTCGTTGTCGAAGACCGTGGTCTTGTCCATCGACTGCGAGTCGGCGACGCGGTCGATGACGACGCTGCCGCCGTGACTGCGGCGTGCCCGCGGCGCTGCTGCTGCCGCCTCCGCCGCTCCCGCCTGAGCTGGAGCCGCCGCACCCGGCGCCCGCGATCACGAGCGCGGTCACGGCCGCAAGGCCAATCGGGTCCCGGTCGTGCGAATCCTCATGCGAGCTCCCTCCACGGTGCCACGGGCGACTTTCGGATCCCAACCATACCAAGGTCGCCCACAGGACGTGGGGATTTGGATAACCTGGATCCGAAATGGCGGAAATCCGGGCAATTGCGGACGCCGAGACGACCAAGGCCGACGAGATCGGCGCCGCCCTCGAGCGAGCGATCCTCTTCGGCGAGCTGCCGCCGGGCACGATGCTGCGCCAGGAGCAGCTCGCCGAGCAGTACGGCGTGAGCCGCACGCCGATCCGCGAGGCGCTCCGCCGGCTCGACGCGCTCGGGCTGGTCGTCTTCCGGCCCAATCGGGGCGTGCTCGTCCGCGCGCCCTCGCGCGACGAGCTCCGCCAGATCGATCGTCGCCCGGGCCGCGCTCGAGGGCGCCGCGGCCGAGCTCGCCGCGACCCGGATCACCGCCGAGCAGCTCGCCCGCGCTCGAGCGGGCCGACGAGCGCTACGTCGAGCTGAGCCACCGCCTCCAGGCACCGGGCCTCGACGACTGCACCCGGCAGGACGTGACGTTCGAGTGGCTGCGGCGTGAACGACACGTTCCACGACATCGTGCTGGAGGCGGCCGGGATGCCGCTGCTCCGGACGATGGCGCACAGCGTGCGCCGGGCGCTCCGGACGCCGCCGCTGCTCCTGTCGGAGGACGTCCAGCGGCTCCACGCCGAGAACCTGCGCCAGCACCGGGCGCTTGCTCGAGGCGCTGCGGGCCGGCAGCCCGCGGGCGGCCCGCGAGCTGATGACGGACCACATCCTGACGACCGGGCGGCTGATCGACGGCATCCTCGACCGCACGTCGGGGAACGGGCACGCCGGCCGGCGCCGGCGCGGACGGCCACGTGAGCTACGTCGTCGTCGGCGGCGGCGCGATCGGCGGCACCGTCGCCGCCGGGCTCGTCCGCGACGGCCACGACGTCCTCGTCTGCGACGCCGACCCCGAGCACGTCGCGGCGATCAACCGCGACGGCCTCGCGATCGAGGGCCCGGTCGAGGAGTACACCGTGCAGGTGCCGGCGGTGCCGCCCGACGAGCTTCCCGCGGAGCTCGACCACGTGCTCCTCGCCGTGAAGGCGCACCACACCCGCGACGCCATGCAGACGATCGCGCCCCGCCTGGCCGCCGAACGGCTACGTCGTCTCGCTCCAGAACGGGATGAACGAGCCCGAGATCGTGGCGGCCGTGGGCGAGGAGCGGGTCGTCGGCGCGTTCGTCAACTTCGGCGCCGACGTGGTCGGCCCGGGGCGGATCCTGCGCGGAAACCGCGCCACGTTCAGGATCGGCGAGCTCGACGGCAGCGAGTCCGACCGCGTACGCCAGCTGGCGACCGACATCGCCGACGCCGAGGTCACGACCAACGTCTCGGGCTACCTGTGGGCGAAGGAGGCCTACGGCGCGATGCTGTTCGCGACCGCCGTCTCGGATCTCTCGATCGCCGATGCCCTGGCCGACCCCGCCTACCGGCCGCTCTATCTCGCGCTGGCCCGCGAGGTGCTCGACCAGGCGACCGCCACGCCGGAGCCGTTCGACGGGTTCGACCCGAGCGATCTCGACGGCTCGATCGACCGGCTCGTCGAGTTCAACCGCGGCTCGGCCAAGACCCACTCCGGCATCTACCGCGACCTCGCCGTCCGCCACCGCAAGACCGAGGTCGACGCGATGCTCGGCGCCCTCGAGGGGCCGCTCCTGCGCCGCACCGGGGAGCTGATCCACGCGATCGAGGACGGCCGCCGGGTCTGCGAGCGGGCGAACCTCGACCTGCTCGCCGCCTACGAGCGGCTCGAGCGGCTGGGCCGGCCGCTGAACGCGGTGATCGACGTCGTCGACGCCCCCGACCGGGCCGCCGCCGGGCTCGCTCCACGGCGTCCCGGTCGCGGTCAAGGACAACATGGACATGCGCGGCCTGGTGACCACGAACGCCTCGACGGTGGGCATGCCGCCGCCGGCCCGGGACGACGCGGAGGTGGTGCGGAGGCTGCGCGCGGCGGGCGCCGACTGCTTCTGCAAGACCAACCTGCTCGAGTACGCCGCGGGGAGCGTGAACCCCACCTACGGCATGACGTTCAACCCGCGCAACCCGGGGCGGACGTCCGGCGGGTCGTCGTCGGGCTCGGCGGCGCTCGTCGGAGCCGGCGTGTGCGACCACGCCCTGGGAACCGACACCGGCGGCTCGATCCGGATCCCGGCCGCCTACTGCGGGATCGTCGGCCTGAAGCCGACCTACGGCCTGGTGCCGATCGAGGGCGTCTTCGAGCTCTCGCCGACCCTCGACCACGTCGGCCCGCTGGCCCGGACGGTCCGGGGCGCGGCCGAGCTGCTCGAGGCGATCTCGGGGCAGCCCTGCCCGGTGGAGCCCGTCAGCGGAGTCCGCGTCGGCGTGCTCTCGCGCCAGCTCGCGGAGCCGGCGCTCCGGCCCGGCGTGCTGGCACGCGTCCGCGAGGCCGTCGAGGGCCTCGCGGGGCTCGGCTTCGACGTGCGCGAGGTCGAGGTCGAGGAGCTCGACGTGGCCGACGAGGCGCTCGGCGCGATCGTCCTCTACGAGGCGTGGCAGGCGCACCGCACCCGTTACGAGGCCGAGGCCGAGCTCTACGGCGACGGCACGCGGGCGCTCCTCGAGCTCGGCGCGAAGGTCTCCGACGAGGACTACCGCTCCGCGCTCGCCGACCGCGACCGGGTCACCGCCGGGCTCGACCGCGTGCTCGCCGAGGTCGGCGTGCTGGCGGGCCCGACCGTCGCGTACGTCGCGCCGCCCGAGGATCCGCCGTTCGGCACGCCTGACGGCGACGTCGAGGCCGGGTTCACCGGCCCGTACAACCTCGCCGGCCTGCCGGCCGTGTCCGTGCCGTGTGGCGAGGCCGAGGACGGCCTGCCCGCCGGGCTCCAGCTCGCCGCCGCGCGCGGGCAGGACGCCTTCCTCCTGTCGGTCGCCGCGGCATACGAGGAGGCGCTGCATGCGGGTGCATGACATGAACTGGATGCAGGTCGAGGAGTACCTGCGCTCCGACGATCGGGTCGTCCTGCCGCTCGGCTCGACCGAACAGCACGGCTATCTGTCGCTCGGCGTCGACGTGATCCTGTCCGAGCGGGTGTCGGTCGAGGCGGCCGAGCCGCTGGGCGTCCCGGTGCTCCCGTCGCTCCCGTACGGCCTCACGCCCTATTTCGCCGCCTATCCCGGCAGCCCGAGCCTGCGGGTGGGGACGTACGTGGCGGTGGTTCGCGACCTGCTCGACTCGCTGCACGGCCAGGGCTTCCGCCGCTTCCTGCTGGTGAACGGCCACGGCGGGAACTCGCCCGCCGGTGGTCTGGCGCCCGAGTTCATGGCCGACCGTCCCGACTCCCAGGTCGTCTTCCACAACTGGTGGAACGGCCCGCGCACGTGGGCGGTCGTCCAGGCGATCGACTCCGACGCAAGCCACGCCTCGTGGCTCGAGAACTTCCCGTGGACGCGCCTCGACGGCGTGGAGTCGCCGGCGGAGCGAAAGCCGATGGCCGACGCCGGCGCGCTGCGGACGGCATCGCCCGAACGGGTCCGCGAGCTGCTCGGCGACGGGTCGTACGGAGGGCAGTACGAGCGGCCGCAGGCGGACTGGGAAGCGGTCTGGAACGCTGGTGTTGAGGAGGTGCGCGAGCTTCTGGTGAGCGCGTGGCGGTGACGGTCGCGGCGCTCGAGGAGCTGGTCGCGATCCCCAGCGTGAGCGGCGACCCCGCGCACCGGGGCGATGTGGAGCGCGCCGCGGCCTGGCTCGCCGCGCGGCTCCATCCCCTCGGCGGCCGGGTCGTGCCGACGGGCGGCCATCCGCTCGTCCTGGGCGAGTGGCTCGGTGCCGAGGGCGCGCCGACCGTCCTCGTCTACGCCCACTACGACGTCCAGCCGGTGGGCGCGGCCGGTGCGTGGCAGACGCCGCCCTTCGAGCCCGCGGTGCGCGGCGAGCGCATGTACGGCCGCGGGACGAGCGACGACAAGGGCCCGATGCTGGCTGCGCTGGGGGCGGTCGAGCGGCTGCTCGAGGAGCGCGGCCGCCTGCCGGTGAACGTGCGCATCCTGCTCGAGGGCGAGGAGGAGATCGGGAGCCCCAACCTCGAGAAGGCGCTTGCGGCCAACCGCGAGGTGCTTCGCGCGGACGTCGCCGTGTCGGCCGACGGCGCGATGTGGTCGGCCGAGCAGCCGTCCGTGAACGTCGCGGCGCGGGGCATGGTCGCGGTCGAGGTCGCCGTGCGCGGCCCGGCCGCCGATCTCCACTCCGGCCGCCACGGCGGCGCGGCCCAGAACCCGCTGCGGGCGCTGGCCGCGATCCTCGCGACGCTCCACCGGCGAGACGGCTCGGTGGCGGTCGAGGGCTTCTCCGACGACGTCGTCGACCTGACGGCTGCCGACCGCGAGGAGATCGGCCAGATGCCGTTCGACGACGACGCCTACCGCGACGAGATCGGCGTGCCGGAGCTGCACGGCGAGCCGGGCTACACGCCGCTCGAGCGGCTTACGGCGCGGCCGACGCTCGAGGTGAGCCAGATCGAGGGCGGCGGCCGCTACACCGTCATCCCGGCGGTGGCGCGGGCGTATCTCACCTGCCGGCTCGTGCCCGACCAGGACCCGGCCCGCGTGGCCGCAGCGATCGCCCGCCATGTGATCCACCACTGCCCGCCGGGGGTCACGGTCTCGGTCGAGGAGGTGCCGGGCGGCATCCCCGCCTACGCCATCCGCGGCGACCATCCCGCGCTGGCCGCCGCCGAGGAGGCCCTCCACGCGGTCTACCCGGGCCGGCGAGTCCTGCGCACCCGGGCGGGGGGCACGCTGCCGGCGGCGGTGCTGCTTCGGCGCGCGCTGGGGCTCGACACGCTGCTCTTCTCGTTCTCGAGCTCCGACGAGTGCTTCCACGGCCCCAACGAGTTCTTCCGGCTGAGCCGGCTCGCCGACGGCACGAATGCGTGGGCGCGGCTGCTCGATCTGCTCGCGGAGAGGCTCTCGCCGGCGCGCTAGAACTCTCGCGTGCGCCCCGTACCGCCTACCGGCCACTGGCACGAGGACTATGAGCGAGGGCGGCCGGGCTGGCCGGCAGCCGTCGCGAACCTCGCGGAGGTGCCGGCGTCAGGCACAGTCCTCGAGCTCGGAGCCGGCACGGGCAAGCTCACCCGCGTTCTCGTCGCGCGGTTCGACCGCGTGGTTGCCGTGGAGCCCGACGAGGCGATGCGCGACCTGCTCGCCTCGCTGTGCCCGGGGGCCGAGATGCTCGCAGGGAGCGCGGAGGCGGTTCCGCTCGCGGATGGGTCCGTCGATGCGGTCTTCGCCGCCGAGGCCTTCCACTGGTTCGACGGCGAGCGCGCGCTTGCCGAGATCGAGCGCGTGCTCACGCCGCGCGGCGCGCTGACCCTGATGTGGAACGTGCCCGCCGGGCCGACGGAGCCGTCGATCGCCCCGGTGGAGGAGCTCCTGACCGAGCGCGCGCCTCCGCGGGAGGAGCTCGGGCACGACCCGGTCGACTTGAACGCGGAGTCGGTTCTCGTCCGGGGAGTGGCGCGCGCCGTTCGCCGGGTCGGCGTTCGAGGAGCTGCGTGAGGTTCGGCTCCCGAATCCGCAGACGCTCGACCGCGACGCACTCGTGGCCTTCTTCGAGTCGATGGGCTGGCTGGGAGATCTCCCCGAGCCGGAGAGGCTGTCCCTTCTCGATCAGGTGGGATCGCTGCTCTACGCGCACGAGTACCGCCGAGCGTGGGAGGCGTTCGTCTACTGGACGCGGCTTCGCGGGGACGACCGGCCGGCGACCGGCCCGATCAGACCACCGGCGGCGAACGGCGCGCCGGACGGCCGGTCCGGTCGTCGCGCTGCGGCGGCCGGCGGCGGTCGCCGCGGGCGTGCGGGCCTCCGCCCGGCCGAAACGGGGAGTACCGCCAGGGCGTGTGGCCGTCCGAGGCGTCAGAGCCTCCCCGTCCGAGCAGCCGGCGCACGAGGCGGGCCGCCTGGGTGTAGGCAACGCATATGAGGCCGGTGACCAGGAGATCGAACGCGAAGAGCGCGGTGCCGCTCACGGCCTGAGCCTACCACCAGCCCGCGCCCGCTCGATCTCGACGACCATCGCGTCGGCGCAGGATCGAGCCTGGCCCAGCGCCTCGCCGCCCCACACGTCGTCGTCCTCGCCGAGGAAGCGCCCCCGCGCCTTGGCGAGCGGAGGCCGGTGCTCCTCGGCGAGGCGGGCGAGGGCCCACTCGGCCGCCGCGTCCTTGCGCCTGATCGCGCCGGTGGCGAGCGTCGTCCAGACCCGCGCGAGCACGAGCAGCGTGTTGGAGGTGTCGGTGTCGAACTTCGCGAAGAAGTCGTCGATCGAGTGCAGCATGGCCCGCTCGAGATCAGCCGCCGGGACCGGGTCGAAGACGTCGGCGGGCGGCGGTCCGGCGAGCGGCGCATCGCCTCTGAGCGCGATCGTGATCAGGATCGCCAGATCAGGATCGTCCTGGCTCTGCCACGGCTCGAGCTCGCCCGCCTCGAATTCGGTCCGCCACCAGTCGCCGTACTGGAAGTCGCGCCGGGGCGGGAACCGCCACGGCCGGAGATCCGAGTGAACCGCGATCGTGAGCTCGAGCGGGCGGCCGGCTTCGGGCCGGGCGGGGTGGATCGAGAGCTCGAGCATCGCCTCGACAAGCCGGCGCTTCTGGTCGCGGGTCGTCGGCCGGCGCGAGACGACGAGCACGTCGATGTCGCTGTGCGCGCCAGGGCCGCCGAGGACAGAGGAGCCGTGCAGGTAGGCGCCCACCAGGTCGGGCCCGAGCACGTCGCGGACCAGCGCCACGACCCGGTCGACCTGCTCGCTCACACCGCGGAGATCCCCGCCCCAAGCCCGAGCAGGATGCCGTCCTCGGCGACGGCCGGGCTCGACGTGACGAAGAGCGGCACACCCGCCTCGGGCGCCGACACGACCTCGAGCTCCTCGCCGAAGGGATCGCACACGGCGCCGAGCCGGGCGCCGGCCGCCACCGACTCGCCCGGCCGGACGTCCGGCTGCCACCAGCCCGCCTGCTTCGCGCGCGGCCAGATGAAGCGGCGGACGAGCCGCTGAGGGCGCTCGGGCGGCTCGACGTCGCCCGCCAGCATCCCGAGCGCGCGAAGGACGTTCGCGAGCCCGCGCATGTGCGCCTCGATGGCCTCCTCCTCGAGGAGGCCGCAGCCGCCGGCTTCCGGGGTGATCGCGGGAATGCCCGCCGCGGCGGCTGCCTCGCTCGTCGTCCCGCCGATTGCCGCCCCGTCCGGCTCAGGGCAGACCACGTAGGACAGGCCGTAGGCCACGGCCATCGCGCGCGCCCGCTCGCCGACCGGCGACTCGTCGTGGAGGGTGAACGGCTCCAGCGCCTCCACGAGGTCGCCGCCGTGGACGTCGACGAGCGCGTCGGCCGGTGCGATCAGCTCGGTGAAGATGTGGTGGGCCAGCTGCTCGGAGTACGTCCCGTCCGGGTCGCCGGGGAAGCACCGGTTGGGGTTCTTGCCGTCGGCGGGCGAGACGAATGCGGCCCGGCCGGCGAACATGGCCGGGCTCACGATCGGGACGGCGACCACCGTCCCCGAGAGTACGTCCGTGTTGAGGCTTCGCATGAACCGCCCGACGGCCGCGATGCCCGAGTACTCGCAGCCGTGGACGCCCGCCAGGATGCACAGTCGCGGCCCGTCCGAGGCACCGTTTGCCTCGAAGCACGGCCACTCCTCTTCGGCCAGCGCGGCGCTGTGAAACGTCAGCACTTTGCGTGACAGCACGCGTGGGAGTGTGACACGATTCGCGCCGATGGAGGGGGATCTCGTCGAACGTGCGCGCCTGTCCGGCACCCGTATCGTCAGATTTCTTTTCTGCGACTACTCGAGCATCGTGCATGCCAAGGCGGTCGGCAGCGGCAGCCTGGGCCGCAAGCTCACCGAGGGCGTCGGCTCGACGCGCGCCCAGATGGCGCTGAACGTCCGCGACGAGCTGATCGACATCCCGCAGATGCCGCCCGTGGGCGAGGTGCGGCTCGTCCCCGACCCGTCCACCTATGCCGAGCTGCCGTGGGCGCCGGGCTCCGCGTCGGTCATGTGCGACCTCATCACGGCCGACCGGGAGCCGTGGTTCGCCTGCCCGCGGTCGTTCCTTCGCAGGCAGGCTGGAGGCCGCCGCGGCGGAGGGTCTCTCGGTCGATGCGTCGTTCGAGCTCGAGTTCTATCTCGGCGGCCGGGCGCCGGACGGCGGCGTCGAGCCGATGCCGCGGCACCCCGTCTACAGCACGATCGGCCTCGACGAGCAGCACGAGGTGGTGCTCGCGATCGTCGAGACGCTGGGCGAGCTCGGGATCGCCGTCGAGGGGGTGCTGAACGAGTACGGGGCGGGGCAGTTCGAGGTGTCGGTGCCGCGGGCGCCCGCGGTGGAGGCGGCCGACCGTCAGGTGAAGGTGCGCGACGCGATCCGCGGAGTCGCCGTCGCCCACGGCATGCGGGCCAGCTTCGCGCCGAAGCCGTTCCTGGACCAGATCGGCTCCGGCGCCCACCTGCACTTCTCGGTGTGGCGCGGGGACCGGAACGTGCTCCACGACCCGGCTTCCGAGGGGGCGCTCAGCGCCGAGGGACGCCATGCGGTCGCCGGCCTCCTCGAGCACATGTCGGGCCTGCTCGCGCTGGGCGCGCCGACGGTCAACTCGTACCAGCGGCTCGTGCCCGACACATGGGCCGGGGTCTTTCGCGCCTGGGGGTTCGACAACCGCGAGACGCCGGTGCGGGTGGCGTCGCCGTTCTGGGGCCGCGAGGAGCAGAGCCTCAACATCGAGCTCAAGGCCGTCGACTCGAGCGCGAACCCGTACCTGGCGCTGGGCGGGGTCATCGCGGCGACGCTGGACGGCATACGGGCCGGTGCTGACCCCGGCGATCCGATCGCCGTGAACCCCGCCCGGCTCGACGATCCCCCCGAGCGCCTGCCCCTCAGCTTGGATGAGGTGCTCGACGCGCTGGCGGCGAACGAGGTGCTCGCCGGCGCGATGGGCGCCGACATGGTCGACACGTACCTGCGGCTCAAGCGCTCGGAGGCCGCCGCGTATGCCGGGATGGAACCGGACGCGATCGCGGCGGAGTACCGCTACAAGTTCTGATGCTGCTCGACCTCCGAGACATCCCCGTCGTCGACAACCACTGCCACGGTGTCCTCTCGGGCGACGGGCCGATCGATCTCGCCGAGCTTCGCCACCGATTCTCGGAGTGCGCGGGCGATCCCTTCCCGCCAGACCACACCGCCACGACGGCCCACTACCTGTGGATGCTCCGGCAGGTTTCCGAGGTGCTCGGCTGCGAGCCCGACGAGGAGGCCGTCGTCGCGGCCCGGGCCGAGCGCACGCGCGACGAGCTGGACACGCTCTTCCTGCGGTCGGCGGGGATCGAGTGGCTCCTGATCGACGACGGCTACCCGGACCCCGAGACGGTGTCGTCCCGCGAGGAGACGGCGGACCGGCTCGGCGCGAAGGTCGGGTGGGTCGAGCGGGTCGAGACCGTCGCCGCCCGGCTGATCGGCGAGCACGAGCGGTTCTCGCACTTCGACGAGGCGCTCCGCGCGCATCTCGACTCGGCCCGCGAGCGCGGCGTGGTGGGGCTGAAGAGCGTCGCGGCCTACCGCAGCGGCCTCGCGATCGCCGAGCCGAAGCGGCACGAGGCGAAGGCGGCGTTCAAGCGCACGCGGCTCGTCCCCGGGCACCGCGTGCAGGAGAAGCACCTGGTCGACCACGTCGTCATGCTCACGATGGAGGCCGCCCACACCCAGAGCATGCCGGTGCAGTTCCACACGGGCTACGGCGACTCCGACGCCGACCTGATCCTGGCCGATCCGCTGCTGCTCGCGCCGCTCATGCGCCTCTTCCCCGAGGTGCCGGTCGTGATGCTGCACGGCGCCTATCCCTACACGCGGAAGCTCGGCGTGCTCGCGGCGACCTATCCCAACGCGTACGTCGACGTCTCGTACGCCATCCCGTTCCTGACCGCGCGCGAGCTGCACGCGGTCACGCACGAAGCGCTCGGGGCGGCGCCGGCGTCGCGCGTCGTCTACAGCTCTGACGCCGTCGGGCTTCCGGAGCAGCACTGGCTGGGGGCGATGCGCGGCAGGCGGGCGCTGGGAGCGGCGCTCGGCGACATGGTGATCCTCGGCGACATGTCAGCCAACGAGGCGCGCCGGCTCGCGCACCTCATCCTGCACGAGAACGCCGAGCGCATCTACGGCCTCTCGACGGCTCGGCCGTGAAACATTGGCATCAGGCACCGGTGTTTCAGGCCGAGACGCCGCCGTCCACGACCATGACCGCGCCGTGCATGTAGTCGGCCGCGTCTGACGCCAGGAACGAGACGGCTCCGGCCACGTCGTCGACCGTGCCGACCCGGCGGGCCGGGATGGACTCCTCGAACTCGGCGAGCGCGTCCGGCCGTGAGGTGATCCAGTCGGCCATCGGCGTGTCGATCAGGCCCGGGCAGACGCAGCACACGCGCACCCCGTCGCCGCCGTGATCGAGGGCCAGGCTGCGGCTCAGGTTGACGACGCCGGCCTTGGCGGCGCAGTACGCCGCTCGGGTGTGGCCCCCCTTGATGCCGGCGGTCGAGCCGACGTTCACGATGCACCCCGACCCGGCGGCGATCATCGCGGGCAGGAACGTCTTGCAGGTCAGGAACGTGCCCTTCAGGTTGGTGTCGAGCAGCAGGTCCCAGTCCTCGACCGAGAGCTCGGTGATGCGGTGCTCGAAGAAGGCGCCGGCCACGTTCACGAGCAGCCAGGGCGTGCCGTGCCGGCCCTCGATCTCGCCGCGCAGGCGCAGCACCTCCTCCTCGGAGCGGACGTCGCAGCGGTAGTCGGCGCCGACCGCCACGTCGACGCCGGCGGCCGTGAAGCCGTCGTCGGCGAGCCGGCGGACGATCGCTCCGCCGATGCGCTCCTGCCGCGCCCGTGACGAGCGCGACGCGGGGGTCGCTCACTCGCCCAGGCCCCGGGTCAGCGCCACGATGGCGACGAACGTGCGGTAGGCCTGGAGCGGGTCGGCCTCCGAGAACGAGATCGTGCGGGTCGCCGTCCGCTCGACGCCGCGGAGCGCGGTCGCCGCCTCGGCCATGTCGGCCGTCAGGAACGTCACCTCGATCGTCGCCGGAAGCTCGATCGCGGGCGGCTTGAGCTCGCCCAGCCGGTCGACCGCGGCGCGGGCGCCGGCCCGGATCAGCTCGCACGCCTTCGCCGGATGCAGGCTCTCGGCGGCGAAGCGCGAGACGGATCGCTTCACCACGACGGGCTCGATCCCGGGCATGAATGGCTCGGCCTCGTCGGCCGTCGCCTGGTCGCCGGTGATCAGCGCGACCGGGACGCCGTGGTGCAGGGCCACGAGCGCGTTCAGGCCCGCCTCGCCGGTCACGATCCCGTTGATCTTGACCTCCCAGATGGCGCTCGGGTTGTAGGTGTGCGCGAGGATCGCCCGCTCGTGGCCGATCGAGCCGTGGTAGGACACCATGAAGACGGCGTCGAAGCCGCCTTCCAGCCCCTCCATCATGTAGAGCGGCTTGTGCTTGCCCGACAGGTACGACGCTCCGCCGTGAAGCTCGCCGGGCGGCATGTTCTGCATCGTCCAGTGGGCGTCGTTCACGAGGAAGTCGGTCGCGCCGCCGTCAGCGGCGCCGTCGATCGCGGCGTTCACCTCGTCGAGCAGGAGCCGCCGCCCCATCTCGTACTCCCCGCTCGGGCCGAGCACCTGGCCCCAGTCGACGATGCCGGCGGTGCCCTCGATGTCGGTCGAGATGAAGATCCGCATCGGCTCTCTACCCCCGTGCCTGGCCGACTCGGGCGACGGCGTCGATCTCGACCAGCATCCCGTCGAACAGGAACCCGCCGGCGACGATCGCGGTCGAGGCAGGGTAGGGGGGCGAGAACGCGTCGTGGCGGGCGCGCTTGAACGCGTCGTAGTCCGACGCGCGCGCGAGGTAGACCGTCATCTTGACGACCGTGGCGAGCGACGCGCCCTCGGGCTCGAGCACCTGCTCGAGGTTTGCGAACGCCTTCCGGATCTGGGCCTCGGCGTCGTCCGGATCGACGACGGCGCCGTCCTCGCCGAACCCTCCCTGGCCGGCGGTGAAGACGAGCGCACCGTCGACGACGACCGACTGGGAGTACTCGTACTCCGCGGCGAAGGGGAACGGGTTTCGGCCGGCACGGTTCACGGACGCGCGGATACTACCGGCATGGACGAGCGCGAAGCGATCACCGACATCGCCGAGCTTCACCGCCGCCTCGAGCCGTGCCGCCTGTGCGTCCGAGCCGGCATCCGCGTCGAGTCGATGCCGGTCTTCAGCCGGCTTCACCGCGCCGACGCCGTCCTCGTCGGGCAGGCGCCCGGCGCGAGCGAGGCCGTGGACGGGCGGCCGTTCATCGGCCCCGCCGGCCGCCGCCTGCGCCGCTGGCTCGAGCCGGCCGGCCTCGGGACCGAGGAGGCGTTCTACGGCCGGCTCTACATCGCCGCGGTCGCGAAGTGCTTCCCGGGCAAGCGCCCGAGCGGCGGCGACGTGCGGCCCTCGCCGGCGATGGTGCGGACGTGCCGGCCGTGGCTCTGGCAGGAGCTCGCGCTCGTCGAGGCGCCGGTCGTGATCGGCGTCGGGACGCTCGCCCTGGCGGAGCTCGCGCCGGGCACTGCGCTCGAGGACGCGGTCGGAGCCGAGCTCCGGCTCGGCGACGGCCGGCCGCTCGTCGTGCTCCCGCACCCCTCGGGAGCGAACCCGTGGCCGCACCTGCCCGGAAACGCGCCACGGCTCGAACGGGCGCTCGCGCTCCTCGCCGAGCGGCTCGGTCCGGGCGCCTGACCTGGCAGGATGCGGATGTGGAACCCGGCGGGTACAGGGCGTTACTGCGCGTGCCCGGCTACCCGTCCCTGATCACGGCCGTCTTCCTGAGCCGGATGGCCAACTCGATGAGCCAGGTCGGGGTCGTGATCTACCTGCTCGACCGCACCGGCAGCCCGGCGGTGGCCGGCGCAGGCGCGGCCGCGCAGCTCCTGCCCGGCATCGCTTCGGGCCCGTTCGTGGGGGCGTGGCTCGACCGGGCGTCCAGCCGCCGGCGGGTCATCGTCGTCACCGTCATCGCCCGGGCCGCGATCCTGGCCGCGGTCATCGCGCTCGGCGAGCTGGCCGGGACGCCGGTCGCGCTCGAGCTCCTCCTCCTGGCCGGCCTCGGCGTCACGTTCCCCGTGCCGACCGTCGGATTCCGGTCGCTCGTCCCGGTGCTCGTCCCGCGCCGTCTCTGGGACCAGGCCAACGCGGCCGACAGCGTGACGTTCGACGCCGCGTTCGTCGCGGGACCGGCGCTCGCGGGCGTGGCGGTGACCCTCGTCGGGGCGACCTTCGCGATCGCGCTCCAGGCAGCGGCGACGCTCGTGGCTGGCGTCGCAGCGGCCCGCGTGCCCGAGCCGGAGTCCCGGCCGCGGACCGACGAGGCCCCGATGGCTGCCATCCTGACCGGCGTCCGCACCGTCGCCGGTCACGCCGAGCTTCGCTCGACGGTCGTCCTCATGGTCGTGTCCGGCGCCGGCCTGGGCTGCCTCACGATCGGGCTTCCGCTCTGGGCGCGGGAGGGCCTGCATGCCTCGCCGGGAGCGGCGGGGTGGATGTGGGCGGCGCTCTCGGTCGGCTCGATCGTCGGCGGCGTGACCTACGGGTGGAGGCGGCCGCCGGGGAGCGACGCCCGCCACGTCGTCGCGTTCACCGCGCTCTACGGCATTCCGCTCATTGCGGTCCCGCTCGCCGGGTCGGTGGCCACCCTCATGGTCGCGATGTTCGCGGCCGGCCTCTTCTCGGCGCCGTTCATCATCGCGATGTTCGGGATCCGCCAGCGCTCGGTCGAGCCGCACCTCCACGGCCGTGTGTTTGCGATCACCGTCTCGATCAACGCTGCCGGCGTGCCCGCCGGCGCGTTCCTGGCGGGCCTCATCGTCGGCCCGGTCGGCGTGCACCGCCTGCTCTACGGCGCCGGGATCGCGCAGCCGCTGGCCGCTGGGCTGGCGGCGACGCTGATGGCGCGCCGGCGCTCGTGCCCGGACGCCGCCACGAGCTCAGCCTGACCTCTCGGTGAACCGAACTGGCGCCGGGCCATACGCCCACCCGGCGCCAGCTCGCCTTATGGCCCACAGGTCAGGCCCGTGACCGCGTGGCGCGCACCCCGGCCGATACTCTCGCACGGCTCACGTGGCGTTTTCAGGCTCGGCGGGTGGAGATTCGGTTGAGATTGGATGGAGCCGGTGGCTCAACCCTCACCCGGTCGGCGCCCGCATCCGCTGCGGCCGCTCGCGTCGGTCCGTCGCCGAGACGACACCCAGATGCCGCGCCGGCCTGGCCTCCGCGGCGTCGGTCGCGGCGACGTGGAGTAGCCGGGCGGCGTCGGCCCGGCGGCGCGCGCCCAGCTTGTGCAGGACGTTGTGGACGTGGGTCTTCACGGTGGGCACCGACACGGTGAGCTCACCGGCGATCTCCTTGTTGCTGAGCCCGCGCGCAACCAGGGCCAGCACCTCGACCTCGCGGGACGTAAGTGCCGAGACGTCGCACTTCGCGACCGGCCGCTCGACGGGATGCGGCGCCGGCCGGCGGGCGTCCTCGAGCGCGTCGACGATGTCCTGGGCGGTCGCCGATGTGAGGAGCGCGTCGCCGCACCCGTGGCGGCCGGCGTTCTCGATCGGGTGCGGGTTGTCGGCGAGGCCGAAGACCACCGTCCGCACTCCGGCCTCGAAGGCGGCGTCCGCAATGTTCCACACGCCCGGGAGCGCGGCATCGATCAGGACCACGTCCGGCCGCTGGCCGACGACGACCCGGGTCGCCTCGAGCTCGCTCGCCGAGACGGCGATGACCGCGAATCCCTGACGCGAGCCGACAAACGACGACAGCAGCTCCTGGAAGAGCCGGAGCCGCGTGAACACGGCGACGGTTGTGATCACGGGCATCCCGATTCCGGTACCACCGGCGGCGCGTTCGGGTCGTCGGGGGCATGGACGAGGATCACGAGCTGCCCTTCCGTCCCGAGCGCCGCCTGCTCGACCACGTCGTCCGGGGCGATCGTCGCGTCCGGGACCTCCTCCGAGGACCTGCCGTCCGGGTTCCAGACCTCGAACCTCCAGACGATGGTGTAGCCCGCGGCCTCGGCGACCCGCTGTGCGTGGGCGGCCGTGCCGCCCGGGATGCCGCGGCAGGCGAGCGGCTGGCCGGGCGACGTCGGCCCTTCGTCCGGCGTCGCGGTCGCGTCGAGCACCGCCCATGTGGTGCCCAACGCGACCGCCGCCAGGAGGACGGCGACCGCGACCCCCAGGACCGTGTGCCGGCGCGCAACGGGGCGGCCCGTGCCGCGCGTCGCCGGGCTGATCGCGCCGAGTGGGGCGACGATCCGGTCGATCTGGAGCTCGAGGTCGCTCATCGCGTCATCCCGTTCCCAGTCGCATCGAGGCCGGAGTGCGCCCGCGCGAGCTTTGTCCGCGCCCGCTCGAGCTGCTTCCGAACGGCGTCGTGCGACTTGCCGGAGATGTCCGCGATCTCATCGGCCCGGAAGCCGTGCAGATGGAAGAGCACGATCACGGCGCGCTCGTCCGGTGAGAGCGTCCGCGCCATGAGGTCGCGGACGGCGTAGGCATCGGCCTCGTCCCGGGGCACGGGAACGTCGCGCTCGACGAACCGCTCATACGCGGCGATCGCCCGCCGCCAGCCCCGGAGATACATGAGGACGCGATTCCGGGCGATCCCGTACAGCCACGCCCGCGGGTCGCGGACCCGATCGAGGTCCGCACGCGACCGCCAGGCGGCGAGAAACGTCTCCTGGACGAGGTCGTCGGCGAGCTGGCGGCTATGCACGAGTTGCGCAATGAAGCGTCCCAACTCCTGTTCGTGTTGCGAGAACAGGTCTTCGAGGCGCATCGAATCCCGGTCGCGCCCCATACCTATGAGTTGCCGCTCGGGACGCCGGTGTGACACACACGCCGGACGGGTGGCGGGGGGCCGCGGCGCGACCCCCAGCCGCCGGCCGCTACTGGCTCCAGGTCTCGCTCGAGGTCTGGTTGTTCATCGCGCCCATCGTGGCGCAGGTGCAGGTGATCGCCGCACCTCCGAAGTTGGTGTTGTGGTAGTGGATGTTCGACGCGCAGCCGTGCGCCGACTTCGACGACGACACCCGGTCGTTCCAGCCGCTCGGCATGCTCGCGGCCGAGTACGTGAAGCCGCCGTTGCACCCGTTCGTGTTCGAGACCGTCCACGTCAAGGTCGGTGTGCCGAAGTTGCCGATGTCGTAGTCGGTCGAGATGAGGGTGCTGGCGTGCGGTACGACCCCGGTACGCGAATCGGGGAAGCCTCTGGGCGGTCGGCCACGTGCGACGCGCAGCGCGTGCGAGAACCGCGTGTAGCAGCGCATCCTCGAGACCTTCGACGGCGCGCTGCTCGTGGCCGGCGCGATCCAGACGACGCAGTGCCGGGCCGGTGTGGCCCGCCGGGCGTGCGCCCCTGCGGCCGGCGCGAATCCGGCCGTGGCGACCGCGGCAACGGCCAGGACGAGTGGAGAGGCCCGCATTGTGACACTCCTTTCCTCGGAGGCAGCTTGCGGGTTGACCGTCGCCCAGCGTGCGTTCGCGTCGCATCGTCCGACCGGTGGGGTGGGGGTTGAGAGAAGGACTAATCCCTTCTCCATCCTACGGTGCGAATGGCGGGTGACAGGACCCCCGGTATGCCATGGCGTGGCATGCCGAAGCGCCGAGGGTATGAGAACGGTCTAGATCAACGATCTAGACCGGCCCGTGGGCCAGCCGGACAACGCGGTCGCGTGCGATGCGCGGCCAGCCCTGCGCTCGGACGACCTCGAGGAGCGCGTCTGCGCACTCGGGGTCGAACTGGCGTGCCCGAGCAGCGCTCGATCTCGGCCATGGCGTCGGCCACCGGCAAGGCCCGTCGGTAGACCCGGTCCTCGGTCATCGCGTGGAAGGCGTCGCAGACGCAGATGACGCGCGCGCCGAGCGGGATCTCGTCGGACTCGAGGCCCTCGGGATAGCCCGTGCCGTCCCAGCGCTCGTGGGTCGCGCGGACGAGCGGCACGAGCTCGGCGAAGTGGGGGACGGGCTTCAGGATCCGGGCGCCGATCTCGGCGTGCTGTCGCATCTTCGCCGTCTCACGGGCCGTGAGCGGCCCGGGCTTTCGGAGGATCACCTCGGGAACGCCGATCTTGCCGATGTCGTGGAGCAGCGCGGCGAGCCGCACGAGGCGCGACTCCCCCGGGGGGATGTCGAGCCGCTCGCACACCGCCCCGGCGAGCTCGGCGATGTGGAGCGCATGATCCGACGTGTAGGCGTCCTTCGCCTCGAGCGCCGCCGCCAGCGCTCCCAGCGTCGAGAAGTAGGCCTCCTCGAGCCGCTCGGCCATGCGCGCCCGCGACACCGCCTTTCCCGCCTCGGTCGCGAGCGCCTGGCAGAGGCGGATCTCGGCCTGCGCGAACGTCCGCCGGTGCTCGTCGTAGATCTCGATCAGCCCGTACGGCTCGCCGTCCACGCGGAGGCGCAGCATCAGGAGGGCGCGATATGCCAGGTCGCGCAGGCGCGCGCTCTCGGCCGAGTCGGGCCGTCCAATCCCGAGCGAGCACGCGTACGGGACGCCGGTCTCGACGACCGCCGCCGTCCGCGGGTAGTCGGCGAGGGCGTACTCCTCTGCCGCCCGCGGCCATTCGTGCGGCGGGCGCGCGTAGCCGGCCCGGTCACGGACGGTCCCGCCCGCCACGTCGACCAGCGAGACGAGGCACGCGCTCGCATCCACGAGCTCGGTCAGGCGGCGGGCCAGCGTCGCGAGGATCTCGGCGACGTCGACGAGCTCCCCGAGCGACTGGACCGCCTCGATCACGCCGAGCGCCGCCTCGAGATGCGGAGGCAGCGCCGGGATCGGCGCAGCACGACGGCGGGCGGCGGGCATCGGGCCGGTGTTCGATACCGGACGGGTTATCCCTCCCGGTCTGGGCCCCGGCTCGGCTACCTGGTGCGGGCGAGGTTGTCGAGCAGCGAGATGACCGCCGGTCCCAGGACGACGATGAAGACGGCGGGGAAGATCAGCGCCACCGTGGGGAAGAGCATCTTGACCGGGGCCTTCATCGCGTGCTCCTCGGCCGCGTTGCGAAGCCGGATCCGCAGCTCGTCGGACTGCGTGCGCAGCATGTGGGCCAGCGGCACGCCGAGCTTCTCGGCCTGGGCGAGGGCCCGGGCGAAGCTCGTCACCTCGCTCGCGTCGACGCGGTGGGCGAGCGCCGTGAGGGCCTCCGCGCGGCCGGTGCCGAGCCGCATCTCGCGCTGCATGATGGCGAGCTCGTCGATCAGCGGGCCGTCGAGCCGGAGGACGAGACGGCCGACGGCCGCGTCGAAGCTCATACCGGCCTCGATCGACAGGGTGAGGAGGTCGAGCACCGTCGGCAGGCCCGCGACGATCTTGTCACGCCGCCCGCGCATGCGCATGTCGATCACCGCCGGGAGGCCGACGTACGCCAGGGCCGAGAGCGCGAGCCCCGTCACTGCGGCGACGAGCACGGGGACGAGGTCGAACGCCGCGGCCACGAAGCTGGCGGCGTACGCCGCCAGCGGCAGCAGGATCTTGAGGCCGGCGACGTCCTCCGGCGCGAGCCGCTTCGACCAGCCGGCGGCGGCGAGCTTGCGCCGCAGCACCTCGGCCGCCTCGCCGCGCCCGCCGGGAGCGAGATATCCGATGCGGCGAAGCCACACGCGCGGGTCCGCTCCGGCCGGGGCGGTCGCATACCCGTAGCCCGACATCCGGCCGAGGACCGCCTCGACCTGCAACCGGCCCTGGGTCGCCGCCCGCAGGGCGAAGAACACGGCGCCGCCGAGCAGGACGACGGTGGCCAGGAGCCAGGTCACGCGATCACCTTCGGCTTGACCAGGCGGCGCAGGACGATCGCGCCGGCCGTCATCATCGCAAGGCCCACGGCGATCAGGATGTGGCCCACGCGGGTCGTGTAGAGCGGGATCATGTACCCGTGGTTGACAAGCGTGAGGAGGCCGGCCATCGCGAACGGCATCCCGATCAGCACCTGGGCCGACAGCCGGCCCATCGACGTCAGGGCCTTCACGCGCGCCGAGAACTGGTGCCGGCGCCTGACGGTCTCGGCCACCTGGTCGAAGATCTCGGCCACGTTCCCGCCCACGCGGCGCTGGACGTCGGTGGTGAGCACGACGAGCTCGAAGCTCTCCGAGCGCAGCCGCTGGGACATCTCGTCGAGCGCCTGCTCCACCGGGACGCCGAGCCGGACCTGCTGCTGGGCCCGGCGGAACTCGGTGTGCGCGGGCTCGCCGGCCTCGTCGACGATCGAATCGAGCGCCTGCGCGAACGAGCGGCCGGCGCGAAGCGCGCTCGCCCACACGGAGAGGAGCTCGGGCAGCTCGGCCTCGAACTGCCGCTGGCGGCGCGCGGCCCGGAACCGGAGCGCGGCGATCGGGGCCGCCAAGCCGGTGGCCATGCCGGCGATGCCTCCAAGCACGCCCAGGACGGCGGCTCCCGCCAGGCCGCCGGCGATCGCACTCCCGGCCGTGGCGAGGGCGACGTGCGCGGTGGGCTGCTGGACCCCGGCCTGGCCGCCGAGGCGGTTGAGGCGCTTCCACGCCCACCGCTCGCCGAGCCGGGCCTCGAGCGCCTCGGACAGCTCGAGCATGAAGAGCGAACGGGCCCGCGGCGCTCCGGCGCTGCCCCCGGCGGTGTAGTCGGCAAGCCGCGACGAGAGCGGCGGCATCCGTGCCCCGGCCGCGGTCGCGATCACGTAGGCCAGCATCCCGATGGCGCCGACGCCGAGCACGATGACGAGGACGTCGCCGTACGACGACCAGAACCCCGGCGAGGCGCCCGAGACGCTCTGCGGCAGCCGGACGCTTGCGGCGCTGCCTCCGCGCACGCGGACGTGCAGCGTCCTTGCACTCGACTGGGGCAGGCTCACGTCGACCGCATAGGTCGTCGCGAGCCGGGCCTGCGAGAGCTGGAGGGCGATCGGCTCGAGCCCCGCCAGCGTGCGGGTGGGCGCGAGCTCGCCCCCCGTCGCCGAGGCGATCTCGCGCAGCGGCGCCGCCTGGAATGAGGGTGACGATTCGAGGCCCACGGCATCCACCTCGACGCCGGCCCCCCGGAGGTGCCGGACAAGCGCGGCCAGCGTCGAGGACGAGGTCGTGTCGGCGCCGTCGGAGAGGACGACGACGATGCGCCTCACGCCCGGGTCGGACCCAGCGAGCGCGGTGTCGGCAGCCAGGGCGATCCCGTCGTAGAGGGCCGTCCCCGAATCGGTGTGGAGGCCGGCGAGCGCGGCTCGCACCGAGCCGGTATCAGCGGTGAGCGGGCGGACGACCCGGGCCGTGTCCGAGAACGTGACGAGGCCGACGCGGCCCGTGTGGCCGACGGCGTCGAGCAGTCGGCGGCCGGCCGCCGTCGCAGCGGCGATCGGCGCTCCGGCCATCGATCCCGACGTGTCGACGGCGAAGACGAGGTCAGTGCGGCGTACCGGGCCGGCGCGGCGGACGCCCTCGACGAACGCGAACCGGCCTCCCAGGTCGGCCTCGACATCGGAGGTGGCGAGATCCCCGGCCGCCTTCACGATGACGCGGACGGTGTGTGGGCCCGCTGCCTTCGCGCCCGTCACCTCGGTCGGCGGGGCGGCGCCCAAGGCGGCGGGAGCCGTGAGGGCGGCGACGAGCGTTGCGATGGCCGCCGCGCGGCCGGCGCGGCCGGCGCTCACGCGGTCCTCCGCTCCTTGCCGCGCCTGAGCACGTCCACCTTTGCCGTGGTCTCGCCGAAGAAGGACTTCGGCAGGGTGACGCCGTGCTGCTCGAGCTTGTCGCCGAATCCGGGCCGGATGCCGGTGTGGCGCATCTTCGACGTCACCTGCTCGCCGCCCGCCTCGTCGACGAACGAGGCGACGAAGAGATCCTGGAGCGTGATGACGTCGCCCTCCATCCGTCCGACCTCGGTGACGTGCGTGATGCGGCGGCGGCCGTCGACGAGCCGGTTCACCTGGATGATCAGGTCGAAGGCGCTCGCGATCTGGTCGCGGATGGCTTTGAGCGGCAGGTCGAAGCCGGCGGTGAGGACGAGGGTCTCTGTGCGGGCCAGTGCGTCGCGCGGGCTGTTCGCGTGGATCGTCGTGAGCGAGCCGTCGTGGCCGGTGTTCATCGCCTGGAGCATGTCGACGGCTTCCCCACCGCGGCACTCGCCGACGACGATCCGGTCGGGGCGCATGCGAAGCGCGTTTCGGACGAGGTCGCGGATCGTGATCGCGCCCTTGCCCTCGATGTTCGGCGGGCGGGACTCGAGGCTGATGACGTGCTTCTGCGCCAGCCTGAGCTCGGCGGCGTCCTCGATCGTGATGATGCGCTCCCGCTCGGGGATGAACGACGAGAGCACGTTCAGGAGCGTCGTCTTGCCGGTGCCGGTGCCGCCCGAGATGAGCACGTTCAGCTTGCCCTCGACGCATGCCTCGAGGAAGGCGGCCGCCTGGTGCGAGAGGCTGCCGAAGGCGACCAGGTCGTCCATGGTGAGCGGGTCGCGCGAGAACTTGCGGATCGTGAGCGATGGGCCCGTGATCGCGAGCGGCGGGATGATCGCGTTCACACGCGAGCCGTCGGGCAGACGCGCGTCGACCATCGGGCTCGACTCGTCGATCCGCCGCCCGGTCTGGGCGACGATCCGGTCGATCACCTGGAGCAGGTGGCGCTCGGAGCCGAACCGCACCTCCGTCTCCTCGATCAGCCCGCGCCGCTCGACGTAGATGGTGTGATGGTTGTTCACCATCACCTCGGTGACCTCCGGGTCGGCCAGGAACGGCTCGATCGGCCCGTAGCCGAGGATGTTGTGCGTGATCTCGCGGACGAGCCGCACGCGGTCGGTCGAGCTGAGCGGCGTGCCCGCCTCGGCCAGCGCCTCGTCGATGGCCTTGGTGACCTTCTCGTGGAGATCCTCCTCACGGACGTCGCCCTCCGTGAGGGCCTGGCCCAGCTCGTGGACGGCCTCGGCCTGGGCGGCCTGCCGGATCTCTGCGAACGGGTCATCCTGCTCCGGGCTGGCGTCCGCTGCGGCGGCCACGGGCTCGGCTCGCCGCATGCGACCGGCGAGCGTGCGCCTGCTCCGGTCGGGCGTCACTGGCGGCTCCCGACAGCCGCGTGGAGCGACTGCGCGATCTCCTGGAGCGAGCGGGCGACCCGGGACTTGGGGTTGTCGACGACCACGGGCTGGCCGCGGTTGACCGACACCGGGATGGCCTTGTCGGACGGCAGCGTGTAGGTGATCTCGCGGTGCAGCGTCCGCTCGACGTCGCGATCCTCGAGCCCCACCTTGGCGCCGGAGCGGTTCATCAGGATCCGCATGTCGGGCAGGTTCATCTCGAGCAGGTCGAGCGTTTCGAGCGCGATCTTCAGGCTCTTGATCGTGGGGACGTCCGACGCGCCGACGAGCACCAGCGTGTCGGTGTGGTCGATCGCAAGCAGCGTGGCCGGCGAGAAGCTCGACGACGTGTCGATGACGACGACGTCGTAGCTCCGGCGGGCGACCTCGAGCAGCGGCTCCAGGCGGTCGATCGCCACGAGCTCCTCCTCGTCCGGTCGGGTCGGGGCCGGCAGGAGGTCGACGCCGAGCTCGAATGCCGGGTCACGAACCCGGCGAGCTTCTCGGCGTCGAGGTCGCCGGGCGACTGGACGAGGTCGAGCACCGTCCAGCGGGGCGACAGGCCGAGCACGAGCGCGTCGTCGCCGGAGTGCAGGTCGAGGTCGACGAGCAGCGTGCGCAGGCCGTGGCGGCCGAAGGACACGGCGAGGTTGGTCGAGATCACGGTCTTGCCGGATCCGCCCTTGGTCGAGAAGATGGTGAAGACGTGGGCGTCGCGGCCCATGCGGAGCGGCCGGGCAGGGCAGGCGACGACATCGCCGCGGCCCGGCGGGCGCGGGAGGCCCGGGCCTTCGCCGCCGCCATGCCCAGCGACTCGGGCCGACTGCGGCAGGCAGACGACGTCGTCCACGCCGAGGTGCATGGCCTCGTCGAACCACCGGCTGGGGTGGTCGTCGGTCAGGGCGAGCGACCGCCGGCCCGTGCGGGTCGCCGAGCACGGCGCGGAGCTCCGCCGGCAGGCCGTCGCTGTCGGACGGGAGGTGCCACACCAGCACCTCGGGCGCCGAGTCGACGATCTCGACCACCCCCGACCGCTCGAAGAGATCGCGGATCGCGGACTCGTCGGCCTGGAGGGCGACTCGGATGAGATCGGGTTGCATCGGCCGGGCTCCTGTCACTTCGCGGGGACGCCGTTGTGGGGGAACGCTCCGGGAGCACGACGGGCGGGTGCTTCTCCCAGGTGGCGCCGTGGGTGCCGACGAGCGCGATCCAGATCGTTGTTGTCCGACCGGCCGGGCCGCTGTCGGCGCCGGCGCAGCGCGTTCGCCAGGTACGAGACCTGGCGGTCGGTGAGGCGGAGCAGCATCGACCCCTGGGCCGTGGAGTCGCCCGTCGGCGGCGGCGGGCCGGGTTCACATCGACCACCAGCGCGCCGGCGGCACGATCAGCTGCTCGAAGCCTGGTTCGTGGCGAGCGACGTAGTCGCCAAGATGTCGACGCGGTCGCTGGGCGTGGACGTCGCCGAGTCATCCCCTGGGTTCGCGTAGACCGGCAGCCGGATCGGCGCTGGTTGCCCGTGACCGCGCGGCGACGCTCGCCGTCGTGGCGGACGCCGGAGCCGGCTGGCCGTCACGGTGTCGCCGCGGAAGACGCGGCTGGGTGACGACCTGCGCCCGCGGACCGCGTTCAGGTCGGTGTACGCGCCGGGCCGAGACGTCGGCGGCGCGCACCGTGCGGTAGGCCGAGGTCGCCGTCGGCGATGGCGGCATCGACCGACGTGCCCGCGTGGATGTCCTGGGTGGCGACGACCACGCGGACAGCGTCGCCGGCCGACCGCGGCCGAGTCCTGCACCTGCTCGTGTAGAGCACGAGGGCGACGGCCGCGGCGAGGGCGAGGACGACCGAGATGATGATGTTTTTGCTCAGCGTCGGCGTTGCGGGATGGCTGCTCCTTTCGGCGTGCGGTGAGTGCGGCGATGACACAACCTGGGGAGGCCGGCTCACCGAATTGGGGAGTTCGCAATGGGACTTATCGGCTCCCCGGAGGGCAACCTTTACGCCGGACCGGGGCTCCCGCGGGGTCCGAGATGCCCGGCCGTCGCGAACGGCGGCCTACTCTCGTGGTAGCGGAAAAACGGGCTCCGCGTCCAGTTTCTGGAAGGCACATTGACCGGCGGACTGAGCCGCTAACCTGACTCGCGCGTGATCCTGCTTCTCGATCCCCAGCCCCGGCGACCCGTTCCTGTTCAAGGCTCGGCGGCCTGCAGGCGCGCTGGTACGGCCTGCTTGCTGGCGCTGCGGGGTGCTGCTCGCCGGCTGGATCGCGCGCAAGGAGTTCCGCCGCCGCGGCTTCGACCCCGAGCTGGCCTACACGATCGCCGTCTGGACCGTCCCGTTCGGCCTGGTCGGCGCCCGCCTCTACCACGTCGTCACCGACTGGGGCGCGTTCTCCGGCACCACGCTAGATCGACATCGTCAGATCTGGCAGGGTGGCCTCGGGCATCTGGGGCGCCGTCCTGGGCGGCATGCTCGGCACCTGGATCGGCTGCCGCCGGGCGAAGCTGCCGTTCTGGGCGGTCGCCGACTGCATCGCCCCGGGCCTGATCCTGGCCCAGGCGCTCGGCCGGTGGGGCAACTACTTCAACCAGGAGCTCTACGGCGGCCCGTCCGACCATGCCGTGGGCGGTCAAGATCGACAATCCGAGCGTTCCCTACAACGTCCCGACGGCCACACCTTCGTCACCCGACGTTCCTCTACGAGTCGCTCTGGGACCTGCTCGTGTTCTGGCATCCTGTGGCGGTTCATCCGCCGCTTCTGGAACCGCGTGCCGGCCGGCACGGTCTTCGCCCTCTACGCGACGCTCTACTCGTTCGGGCGGATCTAGGTCGAGACGCTGCGCATCGACCCGGCCCACCACTTCCTCGGCCAGCGGCTGAACGTGTGGGTAGCCTCGGCGGTGACGGTCGTCGCCGGGATCATCTTCGTGATGCTCTTCCGGCGCCGCCGCCCTGCGTCGCCGGCACCGGCTGCGACGCCCGCCGCGCCGGCCGGGCCGGTGCACACGCCGACGGCCCGCCCCGAAGCCGCGACCGCCGCCCGGCTACGCTCGAAGCGCCGCCGCCGCAGCCTGAGCGCGGCGCAGCACCTGGCATACTGCGCGGTGAGAGGTATGGGCACCCGTGTTGAAAGCAGACTCGCTGTGCAAGGCGCACGACGCCGAGCCGCTCTTCACGGACGCCACCTTCACCCTCGGTGACGGCGACCGCACCGGCTTGGTCGGGCCGAACGGCACCGGCAAGTCGACGCTGCTTCGGATCCTCGCGGGCCTCGAGGTCGCAGACGAGGGGTTCGTCACCACCGGCCCGGGGGACCGCATCGGCTTCCTGCACCAGCAGGCGCCCGACGCTGATCTGACGCTGCACGACTTCCTGCGGCAGGCGATCGGGGAGGTCTACGAGCTCGACGAGCGCATGCGGGTCCTCGAGGCGGGCATGGCACGGTGCGGGCGGGCGCGAGCTCGCCGAGTACGGGGCCGTCCAGGAGCGCTTCGCCGCCCTCGACGGCTGGACGTTCCACGCCGCGATCGACGACGCCCGCAGCCACCTCGGGATTGCCCACCTCCCCTCGGGAGCACGGTTCCGGGAGCTGTCCGGAGGCGAGCAGGCGCGCGTGATGCTGGCCGGCGTGCTCCTGGCCCGCCCGACGGTCCTGCTCCTCGACGAGCCGACCAACCACCTCGACCTGGGCGGTCTGCGCTGGCTCGAGGGGTACCTGGGATCGTTCCCAGGCGCGGTGCTGGTGGTGAGCCACGACCGCCGGTTCCTCGACAACGTCGTCCGGCGCATCTTCGAGCTCGACGGCGTCTCTGACCAGCTGGCGGTCTACACCGGCGGCTACACCGCGTATCGCGCCGAGAAGGGGCGGCGATTCGAGCGCATGCTCGAGGAGTTCCGCGCACAGGATCGCTACCGGCGCCAGCTGGAGGCCGACATCGCCCGCACGCGGGGGCAGGCGCTTCACACCGAGCGCACCGCGGGCGGGCTCGGCTCGGACAAGCTGAAGCGGTACGCGAAGAAGGTCGCGAAGAAGGCCAAGGCCCGCGAGCGGCGGCTGCGGCGGCAGATGGCGCAGGCGGAGTGGATCGCCAACCCGGAGAAGGCTCCGAGCTTCACGCTCTCGCTCGACGGTGTCTCGAAAGGCGGGCGCCGGCTGGCGCTGCTCGAGCGCGCCGGCGTCGACCTCGGCGGCCGGGCGATCCTGGCCGACGTCGACCTCGTCGTCAAGGGGCGCGAGCGCGTCGCGATCGTCGGCGAGAACGGCGCCGGCAAGACGACGCTCCTCAGCCTCCTCGCGGGGGAGCTCGAGCCTCAGCGCGGCCGGTGCCTAGTAGACGCCTCCGTGGCCGTCCTCCCGCAGTCGCACCATGGGCTCCCGCTCAGCCGGGGTGTGCTCGACTTCTACCGCTCGCGAGTCGTCGCCTACGAGGAGGACGCGCGGGCGTTCCTCGGCCACTTCCTGTTCGAGCAGGACCAGCTGCACCGTCCGATCGGCGGGCTGAGCCCGGGCGAACGATCCCGGCTCCTGATCGCCGTCCTCGTCTCGAGCGGCGCCGAGCTTCTGCTCCTGGACGAGCCGACGAACCACCTGGACTTCGACTCGATCGATGTGGTCGAGGAGGCGCTCAGGCAGTTCCGCGGCACGATCGTGGCGGTGACGCACGATCGCGAGTTCATCCACGCGATCGGCTGCACCCGGGTGGTGGAGGTACGAGGTGGGAGCGTCATCGAGGCGGACGGCCTGCGGTGACCCGGCGAACTCTGTGGGGTCAGACCCCGCATCGGCGGCCGTGACGCGGATGTGCAGGTTTTGCAGCAGGTTTGACTACGCGAATTCCCCGATTCCAGCTCGTTGGTGGGCGAGTAGCCTGGAACCGGAGCACCATGACAACGACGTGCAAGATCACCTATTCCGCGGCCGACGGCCGCCATGTTCCGGCCCACTACGTCCAGGTCACCGCCAGGAATCCGGCGGAGTGGAACAGGAAGGCGGCGAAGGCGGCCAGAACAGCGGCCCTTCACGATGAAACCGTCGTCGCGATCGCGCGCGGCGACGACCGGGCCTACAGCGGGGTCAGACCCCGCATCGAAACCGTCACACGGGGGTCACAGCCACCGATGCGGGGTCTGACCCCAGCCGACCCGCCTCCGAGCCACGCGACCGGCTAGCCGGCGTCGCGGGCGAGCAGCGACTCGAGCGCGCGGACGCAGACCGGGTCGAACTCGTCGCGCCGCTGCCACAGGTCGGCCAGGGCCCGGCCGGCGCCCGCGCTCCCGGTGTGGCCGCCGGCCTCGACGAACGCCGCGGCGAGGGCGATGATGCGCGACTCGAGCGGCCGCTCCGCGCCACCTGCGGCCGGCGCCTCGAGCCAGCTCGCCGCCTCGGCGTCGAGCGCGCTCGACGCCACTCGGGCCGCGACCCGCGCCCGCTCCTCCGGCTCGGCGCCGGGCGCCGTCGCGTCGTAGAGGAACGCCACCATACGCAGGCGGTCGGCGCGCTCGGGCGCGAACCCCAGCTCGGCGGCGAGGTGGCCCGCGTAGTCGCTCACGGCGCGCGCGGTCGCGGAGTGCCCGCGGGCGGCGTCGAGGGCGCGCAGCGTGCGCTCGTAGGTGTCGCGCTCCAGCCGGCGGGCGTGCTCCTCGCCGGAGAGCGCCTCGACAACGTCGGCGTCGTAGGCGACGACCCGGCCGCCGCCGCCCCGCCTGGCCCAGTAGAGCGCGCCGGTTGCGAGCCGCATGAGCTCGGCCTGTGTGTCGCCGTTGGCAGGAAACGCCGCGACGCCCGCCGACACGGTTGCGCCGCCCGCCGACCCGGCGAAGGCCGCGGCCAGCCGCTCGATGAGGGCGCGTGCGGGCTCCGCCTCCATAGCCGGGAGGACGAGGCCGAAGTCGTCGCCGCCGAGGCGGCACACGGTGTCGTAGGGGCGGACGCCCCCGCCGAAGCATTCGGCCGCCGTCCGTAGAAGCCTCGTCGCCGGCGGCGTGCCCGTCCGACTCGTTGCGCTGCGCCATCCCGTCGACGGCAACCACGCCGACGGCGACGGAGTCGCCCGTGCGCATCGCCCGCGACAGCTCACGGGCCAGGACGCGGTCGAACGACCGGTGCCCGGGAAGCCCCGTCAGCGGGTCGTGGCTGGCGCCCCCCGCGACAGCCTCCCAGAGGCGGGCGACCTCGACTGCCTGCCCGGCGACGCCCGCGACCAGCCGCACCCGGTCGATCCGGGCCCCTTCCGGCGCCCGCACGACGAGGCATCCGACGGTGCGCCGCGCACTGATCAGCGGCACGACCCACGTCCCGTCGATGCGTTGCGGCTCGGGCTCTGTGGGGATTGGCAGCTCGTCGGCGCCCGGGCCGCCCGCCAGCTTCAGATTCGTGCCGTCGTCCGCGATCGCGTAGGCCGACGCTTCGGCACCGCCCACGGCCGCCGACGCCGCCCGGCGCGCGGCCACGAGCACGCCGGCCAGGTCGACGCCCGCCTCGCAGGCCGCGACCAGGTCGGCCAGGCCGGCCTCGAAGGGATCGGGCCGCCTACGCAGCATCCGGCTCTCCTCCCGCGACGTGGAGCTCGACGGTCGTCCCGGCGCCGGGCACCGACTCGACGCGGAGCTTCGCGCCGAGGATCTGGGCCCGCTCGCGCATCGAGGCCAGCCCGTGGTGGGGCAGGCCGTCCTCGGGCCCGCCGGAGAACCCTGTGCCGTCGTCGTGCACCCTCACGTCGTAGCCCGCCTCGGGGCCGCCGCTCACCGACACGGAGACCGTCGTGGGCGCCGCGTGCTTCACGGCGTTCTGGACAGCTTCGCGGACGATCTGGTACAGGAACACCTGGTCGTCGGGCGGGAGCGCTGCCGCCGGCTCGACGTCGAGGTCGATCGCAACCCGGTGGCTGCGCTGGAGCTCGTCGGCGAGCGCGCCGACGGCGGCGACGAACCCGCGGTCGCGCAGCACCCAGGGCTCGAGGGCGAACGACAGCTCGCGCATCGACCGCACCACGCCGCGCTGCCGCTCGCGCGCGGTCTCGAGCACCGAGAGCGCGCTCTCGATCTCGCCGCTCGCCGTGTCCTCGGCGACCGCGTCGAGCATCATTGCGATGCCGGACATGGTCTGGAGCGGCCCGTCGTGGAGGAAGAGCGAGAGCTTGCGGCGCTCGTCCTGCTCGGCCGACACGACCCGGCGCGACAGGTCGGCCCGCTCGGACTCCCGCATCCGGGCCTGCGCCAGAAGCGACTCCACCCGCGCGAAGAGGTGCGCGTTCGTCGAGGCCGTCGCCGCGAAGTCGGCGAGCACCGACGCCTGGGTCAGCTCGGCCGGGCTGAAGGGCTCCGACGCCCGCAGCCGCATGAGGACGAGGAGCCCGCGCAGCTCGTCTGCCGCCACGATCGGCACCGTCAGGCGCGCGGTCGGCCGCAGCCGCTTGCTGAGGGCGTCGTCGCCGCCCCTGTCGGCGACGGGTGCGAAGCGGGCCGACGAGTTGGTCTCGACGACGATGTCGGCGATCGGGCCGAGTGCGATCCCGCGCGCAGCCGCCGGGCGCAGGCCGTCGCCGTCGGCGGCCGGGACGAGCAGGACGGTGGCGTCGGGCCCGAGCAGCCGGTGGGCCTGGTCGGCCGCACGCTCAAGCACGAGCGCCGGGTCGAGCGTCGAGGACATCGTGCCGAGGCCGTCGACGAGGCCGTCCAGGAACGTGCCCTGCTCGATCAGCTCGCGCCGCAGGCGCCGGTGCCAGTCCTCGGCGGACCGGCGCCGGACGGCGTCGCGGTGCACGGACCAGGTCGTCACGCCGCCGAGCACGAGCACGACGACCGCGCCGGCCGCCATCACGGCGAGCTGCCTGGGGCAGCACCTGCGCCGTCGCCACGTACACGACCGCCGTGACGGCGATCGTGATCACGGCCAGCACACCCGCCTGGGCGAGACGCCCGAGCGGCCGCGCCGGGGTGCTAGTCGATGATTGCCTGTCGGAGGGCGATTGCGACAGCATGTGTGCGGGTGTCCGCCTCCAGCTTGGAGAGGATATGCCGCACGTGACTCTTCACGGTCTCCTGGCTGATGAACAGCTTGCCGGCGACGTCCGCGTTGGACATGCCGTCGGCCAGGAGCTGGAGGATCTCGCGCTCGCGGGCGGTGAGCATGTGCTCGCGTTCCTTGGTGAGGAACGCGGGCATCAGCGCGGGGTCGACGTAGCCGTCGCCGCCGGCCACCTTCTGGATCGCGCGCACCAGCGTCTGGTGCGGCGCCTCCTTCAGGATGTAGCCCTTCGCCCCCGCCTCGAGGCCGCGCGTCAAGAGGCTGCGCTCGCCGTAGGCGGTGAACATGAGGACGGCCGCCTCGGGGACGTCCGTCGTGATCTCGCGGGCCGCCTGGAGACCGTCGGTCCCGGGCATGCGAACGTCCATGATGACGACGTTCGGCCGCCGTCGCTTGGCCAGTGCTACCGCGGCACTGCCGTCGGCGGCCTCGCCGACCACGCGGATGTTCTCCGTGCGGGACAGCGCGAGGCGGAGGCCTTCGCGTACCACCTCATGGTCATCGACGATCAAACACGTGATTGGCTCGCCCACAGAGATGCTCCAGTTGTCAGGGTCGCTCGCGCTTCGGCAAGGGTATCGGCACATCTGCTCCCGGCCGTTAGCACGAGTTCGTGCGGCTTCGGTCGGGAAGTTCGTCGCGCTGGGGGTTCGTCCCTGCCGGAGTCTTCGGCATCTGGGGCCCGGAGCTTGAGGGGCGGCGTCGAGGGCGGCGTCTATACTCAGGCCCGCTTGAGCGACGACGTTCCGAGTACGTGGTGACAACCGCCCTCGAGCTCGTGGCGGTGGCGCTGGTTGTCGCGGCGAACGGCTTCTTCGTCGCCGCCGAGTACGCGCTCGTCACAGTTCGCCGCACGCGCCTCCAGGAGCTGGAGGCCCAGGGCAGCCGTGCCGCGGTCCGGGTGCTGCGCCTCGTCGACAACCCGCCGACGGTTCATCTCGGCCATCCAGCTCGGCGTGACGCTCTCGAGCCTGGCGCTCGGCGCCATCGGCGAGCCGGTCGTGTCGGAGATCCTCCGCTCGCCCCTCGACCTCCTGCCGGAGAGCTGGCACACGAGCGTGGCCACGACCATCTCGGTCATCGCGGCGTTCGTCATCCTGAGCTTCTTCCACGTCGTGATGGGCGAGATCGTGCCGAAGTCGTTCACGCTGCAGCATGCGGAGCGCGTGGCGCTCGTCGTCGCCGGGCCGATCAACTGGTTCTATGCCCTGTTTCGGCCCTTCATCTGGGTGCTGGTCAAGGCGAGCGGCGCGGTGCTGCGATGGGTGGGCGTGACGGCGCCGACCGGGCTCTCGCTCGTGCACTCCGAGGAGGAGCTCAAGATGCTCGTCACGGCGAGCCGCGAGAAGGGCGTGCTCGAGGCCGAGGAGCAGGAGATGCTCCACAACGTCTTCGAGTTCGCGGACAAGGACGCCGCCGACGTCATGGTGCCGCGCCCGGACGTGGTCGCCGTGTCGGCCGAGCTTCCGGTCGCGGAGGTCCTCCGCGTCGTGCTCGACCACCCGTTCACCCGGTATCCGGTCTTCGACGATGACCTCGACGACATCGTCGGGATCCTCCACGTCCGCGACCTCTTCTCGGCGCTCCACGACCGGGGCATGGATCGGGTCGACCTGCGCTCGATCCTGCGGCCGGCGATCGTCGTCCCCGAGACGAAGCACCTCGACGAGCTCCTGACCGAGTTCCAGACGACCTCGAACCACATGGCGATCGTGGTCGACGAGTACGGCTCGGTGGAGGGGCTCGTCACGCTCGAGGACCTGCTCGAGGAGATCGTGGGCGAGATCGGTGACGAGTTCGACCGGCCCGAGGCCGGCATCCTGCGGATCGGCCGCGGACGGGTGCGGATCGGCGGCTCGTTCCCGATCGAGGAGTTCAACGAGCGCTTCGGCACCAACCTGCCCGACGACGACTACCACACGGTCGGCGGGTTCGTGTTCGGCGAGCTCGGGCGCGCCCCGAGGGTGGGGGACTCGATCGGCTTCAACGGCGCCCGGTTCGAGGTCTCCTCCACCGACGGTCCCCGGATCGTCGAGGTCGACGTGACGCTCTCGGCGGCAGAGGCGCCGCCGGCGAGCGCGAGGGCGGAGGAGCGAGAGCGCTAGCCCGAGAGCTCGTCGCTCTTCCGGGCCATCTCGACGTCGGACGGCGTGATCCCGCCGGCGCTGTGGCTCACCCAGCGGAGCGTGACCGTGTCCCACGAGATGGACACGTCGGGGTGATGATCGGCGGCGTTCGCGGCGTCCGCGATCCGGTTCACGAACGCCATCGACCCGCTGAAGTCGCCGCACGAGAACGACTTCTCGAGCGCGCCGTCGCGCACCTCCCAGCCGTCGAGCTTCCCGACCTCCGCCTCCAGCTCCGCGCTCTCAAGGACACCCATCGTGCACCTCCCCGTCGTCTGACCACAACCCTAGCTATGGTGCTCGGTACCCGTGAAAGGGCTGAACGACACGGACCTGGCGATCATCGCGCTGCTCCAGGCCGAGGGGCGAGCGACGTTCGCGCAGATCGCCCAGCAGGTCGGCCTGAGCCCCGCGGCCGTGCACGAGCGGGTGAAGAAGCTCGAGGCGCGCGGCGTCATCACGGGCTACAAGGCGGTCGTCGACCCCGAGAAGCTCGGCGCCGGCGTGACCGCGTTCGTGCTCGTCACGCAGAGCGCGCGGCCCCGCGGCGGCCTCGAGGATGCATTCGAGCGCTGGCCGTGGGTCGAGGAGTGCCATCACATCGCCGGCGAGGAGAGCCTGCTCCTCAAGGTGCGAGCCGAGTCGACGCGGGCGCTCGAGCACGTCCTCTGGGAGATCCGGGCGCTCGATTCCGTCGAGCGCACCAAGACGGTGATCGCGCTCACGACCGAGTTCGAGGGGCGCCCCGTGACGCCGATGCCGATCGCCGAGGAGGACGTCGCGCAGTCGGGCGCGGCCTGACCGCTAGACGATCTCGAGCGGCTCTTCGGCGACGTCCATGTCGCGGATGCGAAAGCCACGGACGTCCGCGCCGCCTCCTGCGAGCGACACGATCACGTAGACCGCCTCGGGCCAGAACGCCTGCTCGGCGTCGGTGCGGGACGGATACGCCGGCGAGGAGACGTGCGAGTGGTAGATCCCGACGAGCTCGAGTCCCTCGTCGTCGATCGCGTTCATGATCCGGATCTGGTCGCGGCTCTCGATCCGGTAGTAGAACGGGCTCGGCTCGTCGGGCTCGGCCGCGTAGAAGCGCTCGACTCGCTCGCCGGCTGCCGGCGAGGATGCCGCATGCCTCGTTCGGCAGGCCTGAGCGAGCGTGCGCGACGATCTCGTCGCGCACCGCCGCCGGGATCACCACCAGACGCGCTCTTCCATCTCGCGGTCGAGCTCGTCGGCCGGCTTCGTGTAGATCCCCGCCGACAGGTACTTCGAGCCGCCGTCGGCGAAGACGACGACGATGTTGCCGCCGTCCATGGTCTCGGCAGCCTTGCGCGCGACGGCCAGGGCCGCGCCGGCCGAGACGCCTGCGAAGACGCCCTCCTCGTTCAGGAGCTCGCGCAGGGTGCTGCACGGCCTCGGAGTTCGACACGAGCACCTTGCGGTCGAGCTGCGTGATGTCGAGGATCGGCGGCGTGTAGCCGTCCTCGAGGCTGCGAAGGCCCATCACCGGGTCGCCCTGGAGCGGCTCGGCGGCGATCACCTGCACGTCGGGGTTGGCCTCGCGCAGGCGCCGGCCGCAGCCCATCAGGGTGCCGCCGGTCCCGAGGCCGGCCACGAACGCGTCGACCTCGCCGCCGGGCACCTGGTCGAGGATCTCGAGCGCGGTGCCGCAGTAGTGGGCGGCCGGGTTGGCCGGGTTGGCGTACTGGAAGGGCATGAAGACCGACGGATCGCGCTCGGCCATGGAGCGGGCCATCGCGACTGCGCCGTTCGAGCCCAGGTTCCCCGGCGAGAACACGATCTCGGCGCCGTACATCCGCAGGAGCTCGACGCGCTCGCTTGTGGCCGACTCGGGCATGACGGCGGTCACGGGATAGCCCTTGACCTTGCCGATCATCGCGAGTGCGATCCCGGTGTTCCCGCTGGTCGGCTCGAGGATGCGCCGGCCCGGCTCGAGCTCGCCCGGTGTCCTCCGCGGCCTCGACCATCTGGAGGGCGACCCGGTCCTTCATCGAGCCGGTCGGGTTCTGCTCCTCGAGCTTGGCGAAGATCCGCACGTCGGGGTTCGGCGACATGCGCGGAAGCTCGACGAGCGGGGTGTTTCCGACCGCCGAGAGCGCCGCGCCGCGGACGGTCTCGAGGCAGCTCACAGGGCGCCTCCGGCCATCGCCGGGAGCACGATCAGCGTCGAGTCCGTCGAGACGGCGGTGTCCATGCCCTCGCCCAGGCGCACGTCCTCGTTGTTCACGTACACGTTCACGAACCGGTTCAGGTCGCCCGAGTCGTCGAGCAGATGGGAGCGGACGCCGGGGAATCGGTCCGCCAGGTCGGCGAGCACCTCCCGGACGGTCGCGCCCGAGGCGTCGACCTCACGCGCTCCGCCGACCGCCTGGCGGAGGATGGGGGGCATTCGTACGGTTGACACTAGGCGACGGCCTCCTCGGGTCGAGCCACGGCCCGCGAGGGCATGGCGCAGAACTGCTCGTAGTCGATGAACTCGATCTCGCTGGGATCCTTGCTGCACACGGGGCACTCCGGATCGCGGTGCATCTTGAGCTCGACGAACTCCATCGAGAGCGCGTCGTAGCGGAGCTGGCGGCCCACGAGCGGGTCGCCGATCCCCAGGAGCAGCTTGACCGCCTCGGTCGCCTGGAGCGTGCCGATGACGCCCGGCAGCACTCCGAGCACGCCGCCCTCGGCGCAGCTCGGCGCCAGCTCCGGCGGCGGGGGCTCCGGGTACTGGCAGCGGTAGCACGGGCCGTCGTGCGGCTTGTAGACCGTGACCGATCCCTCGAACTGGTAGATCGAGCCGTGGACGACCGGGATGCCGGCGACCAGGCTGGCGTCGTTCAGCAGGTATCGGGTGGGGAAGTTGTCGGTGCCGTCGACGATCACGTCGTAGCCGGAGATGATGTCGAGGACGTTCTCGGACGTGAGCCGCTCGGCGTACTTGTTCACCTTGACGCCGGGGTTGATCCCCTTGATGGCGATCTCGGCGGAGTCGACCTTGGGCTGGCCGACGCGGTCGACGGTGTGCACGATCTGGCGCTGGAGGTTCGAGACGTCGACGACGTCGGCGTCGATGATCCCGAGCGTCCCGACGCCCGCCGCGGCCAGGTAGACGGCTGCCGGCGAGCCGAGCCCGCCCGCGCCGATCAGGAGCACCTTCGAATCGAGCAGCCTGAGCTGGCCCTCTTCGCCGACCTCAGGGATGAGGACATGGCGGCTGTAGCGCTCGAACTGCTCGGGGTTCAGGGCGCGCGGGACGCGCCAGTCATGCCCGTTCTGCTTCCAGGCCGCGAAGCCGCCGGTCATCGAGACGACGTCCTCGTAGCCGAGCTCGGCCAGCGTCTTGGCGGCGTAGACGGAGCGGTTGCCCGAGGCGCAGTAGATGATGACCGGGGTCGACCGGTCGGGCACGTGGCGCTCGACGCGGCTCTCGAGGTTCCCGCGCGGGATGTGGACGGCGCCGGGGATGTACCCCTGCTCGTACTCGTCGCGCTCGCGAACGTCGAGAATCGCCGGGGCAGGCTTCGCCGCGAGGCGCGCGGCCGCCTCGGCCGGTGTCTCCTCCCGAATCTGCCGCTTCACGGCAGCCAGATGATCGCGGTACGACTGCTCCACTTGACCTACCCTTTCCCGGTTCCCTCCGTCCTATGCATGGTACCAAGCGAATGGATCCAAACCCGTCCACCGGTGAGTCACTGAACGTCGCACCCGGCCCGCGTATTCCCGGCCGGAACGCGCGTGTCGCGCTCGTCGTCGCGGTCGCGGCGGTCGCGGGACTGGTCACGGGCGGAATCGTGCTGGTCACGCGCGGCGGGGACGGCGGCGGGGCGGCTCCGGCGCGCACGAAGCCGCTCACCGGGACGCCGCCGCTCGTCATCGACGTCGGGGCGAAGGAGCTGCGGCGGCTGCCTGCGGACGACCTCCGCCGCCGCGTCGCCGCGATCATGGTGCGCGACGACGAGAGCCGCCGGGCGGAGTCGATCGCGGCGCTCAAGGCGCTCCCGCAGGACGAGCCGGTGGTGTCGATGGGGCTCGGGCTGGCACAGCTCTGGGCCGGCGACGCGACGGCGGCCCAGGCGTCGCTCGAGCGTGCGAAGGCGCTCGATCCGTACGGCTACTACGGCACGAACGCCGACAACCTGCTGCACCTGAACGAGGCGCCGGGGTATCCGCCGTGGCTGACGACAGACCGTCCGGCGGGGGTGTCGGTCGCCGATCTCAGGGCGCGGACGAAGGCGCACCCCGACGATGCCCGGGCCTGGCTGGCCCTGGCCGCGGCGCTCGAGAACCGCGACCGGCTCGGCGCGATCGCGGCCGCCAAGCGGGCCTTCGACCTCGATCCCGGCGACCCCTCGGCGCGGATCGCGGTCACGGTGCTCCCATTCGACAAGGACAAGCCCGGGGACGCGCTGGCCGGACTGATGCGCGTCCTCCAGGCCTCGCCGGACGCCGATGCCGAAGTGCGCGTCCACGTCGGCCTCGTCTTCTTCTGGATGAAGGACGAGACGGACGCCGCTGCCCAGTTCCGCCAGGTGCTGACGGACGACCCCCACGGCATCTACGCCCAGGTGGCCGGCGTCTTCACGAAGTGCATCGAAACCCCCGCCTCCTGCGCAACAACGGGGTCAGACCCCAATGTTGCGCGCTGAGTCGTAGCGGCGGATCGCACGCAGGATCGTGCTGCGGTGGACGCCGAGGTGCTCGGCGATGTCGGCGAACGAATAGCCGTGAACGCCGTGGGCTTCGGCGATCGATTGCAGATCACTGCGCGGTAACAGATCGCCCAGGGTTGGGCGATCATCGAGCCGGGCCTCGTGGAGCCCGGCGACGACGAAGCACCGATACTCGTCGCGGTCTCGGAACCAGCTCAGCACCGTCGTGGTCAGGAATCGTGGGCCGGATGTCAGACCCGCGGTCGCGGCGTAGCTCGACCACCGCCAGTCCTCGGGCATTGCACAAAGACCGGCTTGTACCGGGTTCGCGGCGATGTAGCGGACGACCGTCAGCGCATAGTCGTCGTCGGTGATCAGCTTGGCTCCATACCGGCCCTGGAAGACGTGGCCGGTGCGCTCGTGGCTGCGATTGAACCGCATCGCGTACGTGCCGTTCAGCCGCTGCATCGCGTCGTCGAGGTTCGCCCGCGGCGTCTCAACCAACAGGTGGTAGTGGTTCTCCATCAGGCAGTAGGCGTGGCAGAGGAGACCGTCGAGGTGTTGGGCCACGGCGAGTCCGGACAGGAAGACCTCGTAGTCCGCTCCTGTCCGAAACGTCGCCGCCTTCGCGTTGCCGCGTGCGGTGACGTGGTAGATGAGCCCTGCAGCGAGCGGTCGGGGAGGACGAGGCATTGCGCGACCATATGGGCCAAAATCGCTCGTCACTGTCCCGACGAGTCAAGGAGCTGCACCGCCTTGGTCATCTACGCAACATTGGGGTCTGACCCCGTTGTTGCGTCACCAGGGCGGGCGGCCGTGGACCCAGCGGCCGGCCAGCATCGTCGCGACGACCTTCGTGTCGGCGATGCGGTCGGGGTGGGAGATGATGTCGGTGTCGAGCACGACCACGTCGGCCGCGTAGCCCGGGAGCAGGAGGCCGCGGCGGCGGTGCTCGCCCACCGCGGCCGCGCCGCCGGCCGTGAACGCGAGGACGGCGTCGGCCACGTCCAGCCGCTGGTCGGGATACCAGTCGCGGTTCACCGCCGCGTCGATGCCGGCAAGCGGGTCGAGGTCCTCGATCGGCGCGTCCGAGCCGAACGCCAGGTGAACCCCGGAGTCGAGCAGGTCGCGCCACCGGTATCCGCACCGCGCTCGCTCGCCCCACAGGCGGTCTGCGATGTCACGGTCCGAGCGTTGGTGCACGGGCTGCATCGAGGCGGTCACGCCGAGCTCGGCGAGGCGGCCGAGGTCGGCGTCGTCGATGCACTGGACGTGCTCGATCCGGGGAGGGACCGGCAGCTCCTCCCACGCTGCCCGGGTTTCCTCGAGCGCGTCGAGGACGGCCCGGTTCGCGCCGTCGCCGATCGCGTGAACCGCGACCGAGAGCCCCGAGGCTGCGGAGGCGCGCGCGATCTCGGCCATCTCGGCGGCCGACGTCAGCGCCATTCCCGAGCCGTCGAGCATCCACGCCGTCGACGATCCGAGCGTCCCGTCCATGAACGCCTTCACCGGCCCCACCCGCAGGATGTCGGAGCCGAAGCCGGTGCGAAGCTCGGTCGCCTGCGCCGCCCCGATCTGCTCGGCCGGGTAGGACATGTGGACGCGAAGCGTGAGGCGCCGGTCGGCGTCGAGCCGCTGCCACAGCCCGCGCCCGCGATCGCGCTGGTAGTCGTGCACCGCCACGACGCCCCGCGCGTTCGCGGCCGCCATCGCCGACCGAACTGCCCGGGACTGCTCGAGCGCCGTGCGCGCGGGCAGCGGGAAGTCCCACGCGTCGCGCTCGCGCACGATGCCTGAGCCCGTCGCCCCGGCGGCCCGCAGCGCGGCCGAGTTGACCCAGAGCGTGTGGTGGTCGTGCGCCCAGAGCGCGACGGGCCGGTCGCCGGTCACGGCGTCCAGCGCCTCGACCGTCGGCGGGCCGTCCGGCCACGCCTCCTCGAGCCAGCCGTGCCCGCGCAGCCATCCGTCCCCGCCCGCGCCGCCGACGACCTCGAGCGCCTCGGCCATGGAGGCCGCGCCGCCCAGATCCAGCTCCTCTCGGGCGAGCGCCCAGTCCAGGAAGTGCACGTGGGAGTCGCAGAAGGCGGGCAGCACGCACCGCCCCTCGAGATCGATGCGCTCGTGGCCGACCGCGTCGGCGCCGCCCTCGCGCACGTCGACCCCACCGGCGATCGTGTCGGCCGCGACCGACAGCGCCCGCACCTGCGGGAGGCGCGGGTCCATCGTGTAGACAGGCCCGTTGTGGAGGATCACGGCTCCACTAACCTACGCGACCGTGACGCCCAGGGACGAGATCGACCGCAGGCTCGCGGCACTCCGATCCGCCCTCGCCGCCGACGGCCTCGACGGGGCGCTCATCGTCCAGCACACCGATCTCGCCTACTTCTCGGGCACGAACCAGCAGGCCCACCTCGTCGTTCCCGTCGCGGACGAGCCCGTGCTGCTCGTGCGGCGCGTCCTCGAGCGGGCGCGGGCCGAGTCGCCGCTCGAGCGGATCGAGCCGCTGCGGTCGCTCGCAGCGCTCGCGGCTGCAATGGCGACCGCCGGCCTCGAGAGCGGGAGCACGATCGGCCTCGAGCTCGACGTGCTTCCGGCGCGCCTCTACCTCGGCTACCGGCGGCGGCTGCCCGACCACGAGCTCGAGGACTGCTCGCCGGCCGTCCGCCGGGTGCGCGCGCGCAAGTCGGATTGGGAGCTGGCGCGCATGCGTGCCGCCGCTGAGCAGGTGCGGCAGGGAGCCGAGGCGGTCCCGGCGCTGATCCGGGTCGGAGTCGCCGAGTCTCAGGTTCAACTAGAGGTTGAGAGAGTGCTGCGGCTGGCAGGCCACCAGGGCCAGCTTCGCTTCCGCGGGATTCAACCAGGAGATGCACTACGGCCAGGTGCTCGCGGGGCCGAGCGGGGCCGTTCCCGGCTACAGCGACTCGCCCCTGTGCGGTCCCGGGACCGAACCCGGTGCTCGGCAAAGGCCCGGACGGCCACGTCCTCGCGGCCGGCGACCCGGTGATCGCCGACCTCGTCGGCGGGCATGACGGCTGGCTCGCCGACCAGACGCGCACGTTCGCGGTGGGGAGGCTCGACGCCGACCTGCACGCCGCCCACGACTGCGCCGTCGGCATCCTGCGCGCCGTCGAGGGAGAGCTTCGGCCGGGCACCCCGGCGAGCTCGCTCTACGACCTCGCCGAGGGGATGGCGGAGGACGCCGGCCTCGTGGAGCACTTCATGGGCGCCGGCCCCCAGCGCGTGCGGTTCCTCGGCCACGGCGTCGGCATGGAGATCGACGAGCTGCCCGTGCTCGCGCCGGGCTTCGATGGGCCGCTCGAGGAGGGGAACGTGATCGCGGTCGAGCCCAAGTTCGTGTTCCCGGGTCGCGGCGCCGTCGGGATCGAGAACATGTACGCCGTCACGGCCGACGGGTTTGAGACCATGACGACGGCACCGGAGGAGCTGATCGAGGCGTGACCGATGAACGCGAGCTGCTCGTCGATGCCGTTCGAACGCTCGCGCGCGAGCGGATCGCGCCCCGGGCGGCCGAGGTCGACCGCACCGGCCGAGTTCCCGTGGGACGCGGTCGAGCTCCTGCGCGAGAACGACGTCTTCGCGCTGGCGTTTCCGGAGGAGTACGGCGGCACCGGCACGGGGTTCCTCACGCACCTGCGCGCGGTCGAGGAGCTCTCGTGGGCCGACGCCACGGTCGGCCTCGTGCTGGCCGTGCAGGGCCTTGGCGGGCTGCCCGTGCTGCTGGCGGGGACCGAGGAGCAGAAGCAGGCGTACGTGCCGCGGTGGGCAAGCGGCGAGTGGATCGCGGCGTACGCGCTCACCGAGCCCGCGGCCGGCTCCGACGCCCAGGCGCTCGGCACCCGCGCCCGCCGCGACGGCGACGGACTGGGTGCTCGACGGGACGAAGCGCTTCATCACGAACGCCGGCGTGGCGCACACCTACGTCGTGTTCGCGCGGGCCGAGGCGCGGGATCACGGCGTTCATGGTCGAGGCCACCGACCCCGGGTTCTCGATCGGCCGGATCGAGCCCAAGATGGGGATCAAGGGCTCGACGACGGGCGAGCTCCTGATGGACGGCTGCCGGATCCCCGGCGACCGCCTGATCGGCGCCGAGGGCGAGGGCTTCCGGATCGCCATGCGCGTGCTCGACCGCTCGCGCCCGGGGATCGCCGCGCAGGCGCTCGGGATCGGCCAGGCGGCGCTCGACTACGCGCTCGGCTACGCGGCCGAGCGGATCGCGTTCGGAAAGCCGATCGCCGAGCAGCAGGGCATCCAGTTCATGCTCGCCGACATGGGGACGAAGCTCGAGGGCGCGCGCGGGCTGCTCTACCGGGTCGCGAACATGCTCGACGCCGGCGTCGACGGCCCCGAGCTGACGAAGCTCTCGGCGATGTGCAAGCTCGCCTGCTCCGACGCCGCCATGGACGTGACGACGGACGCCGTCCAGATCCTCGGCGGCTACGGCTACATCCAGGAGTACCCCGTCGAGCGGATGATGCGCGACGCGAAGATCACCCAGATCTACGAGGGCACGAACCAGATCCAGCGCGTCGTGATCGCGCGCGAGCTTCTGCGCGAGCTCGGCTGATAGAGTCAGGTCTTCCGTTGGGGAGTGCGAGGGGCCGGGCAGGCTTGACGGAGAAGGAGGAACGCGTGCGGCAGAACCCGCTCACCATCCCACGCATGAGGAAGTGGGTGCTCACGGCGCTCATGGCGCTCACGGGCATGGCCGCCTGGCCGGGCGTCGCCGAGGCCGCTCCAGTCGCGTCGTGGCCGCTGGCCGCGGATGCGACCGACACGACCGGAGGTCATGACGGGGTCGCTGAGAACGTCGACTTCTCCGGGGGCTCCGCATTCTTCGGCGGGGTCAACAGCCGCATCACGGTGCCGTACAGCACCGCGCTCTCGCCCGGTGCCGACGACGTCACCGCCGCCGTGGAGATCAACACAACGGCTGTGCCCGGCACAGGGACGGATGACTTCGACCTCATGCGGGCCTCGCCCACGGGCAACATGTTCAAGATCGAGCTCTTCCCGCGTAAGCACGTCGCCCAGGCTCAGTGCGTGTTCATCGGCACGGTGGCCCGGACCACGCTGCACGCGGGCCCCGGCCTGAACGACGGCCAGTGGCACACGATCACGTGCACGAAGACCGCCAACAAGGTGACGCTGACCGTCTCGACGGGCGGCTCGGTCGTGACGACGAGTTCGGCGAATATCACGATCGGCGTGATCACGCTCAAGAAGAACGCGATCTTCGCGCTCGGGTACAAGCCCGTCATCGGACAGCCTGACCAGGATCGCTACAAGGGCTTTCTGCGGAACGCGTCTGTCTCGATCGGGTAGCGCCTGAGCTATTTGAGGAGCAGCCCGACGAGGCTGCCGACAAGCGGGGTCAGGATCGCGACACTCGTCTTGAACCGGCCGACCAAGCCGACGTCGAGGTCGAGGACAGCGGCGAGCTTCTCGCGGGTCGCGGTGCGCTCCTCCCACTCGGGCGCCGTGGGCGGCATCGCGGGGAACACCTGATCGCAGATCGCGGCTCCGACGCTCGCGAGCGTCAGGTGCGCCGGGATGTAGACCGCGGCGACGAGGATCGAGAAGAAGAGCCCGTAGAGGAGCACGCCCTGGTAGGGGAAGTTCGTCGCCGGGGCGAAGTCCAGCACGGTCTGCCGCTGCGCGCTGGCCGAGAGCACGATCAGGCCGAGGATGGCTCCGAGGATCGAGAGGAAGCGGTTGAGATCGGCCCCCAGCGAGAGGAAGGTCGGAACGGCTGAATCGTCGCGCAGGTCTCCGCCGCCGAGTCGTTTCAGACCGCCGTGGACGAGCCACACGCCCTGCGCCGCGACGAGGCCGACGAGCGCCCCCACCAAGGTCAGGAACGCGATCTTCACGGTGTGGTTCTGGACGTAGTCGGGCCACCGCGAGTGCAGCGGACCACCGACCGCGAGACCTAGGATCAGGAGGAGGATGACCGCCGTCGAGCCGAACCGCTCACTGCGGTTCTGGTCGCCGTACTCGCGCCGCAGACGGCGCACGACCGGCAGCAGCCACGCCAGCGCGAGCGCCCAGAGCGCCGTCTGGGCGCACATCAGCCCGACCCACAGGTTGAACGCGCCACTCTCCCGGGCGAAGTCGCGGTGGCGCTCGTCCCAGGACGCGTAGTCGCCATAGAGGACGACGAGGCCGAACGCCGCACCCGCCAGCACGAGCACGAGGAGCCCCCACGTGGTGAGCTCGCCTCCGCCGAAGTCGACGGCGCCCCGAATCGCCGCAGCGCCGCGCCGTGGGGGAGGGCCGGGCCGGTTCGCGCTGGTCGGCATGCCGCGATGCTAGTGGCGCCGCGGCGGGTACGCTGGCGCGGAATTGTCGGAGCGGACGTGACCCGGTGAGCTCGCCCGCCATCGCGGCGAGCATCGCGATCGCGCTCGCGGCCGCGTGGATGCTCGGGTCGTGCGCCGTCCCCTCCCGGCCGGCACTCGAGCGACTCGGCGCGGGCCTGCTCGCCGTCTACGCGGTCGCCGGCGCGGCGATGCTCCAGGGCCCGCTGCACGTCTCGTTCCTCGCCCACACCTGGGCCGTACGGGCGGCGTCCGCGGCCGGCCTCGCCGCGCTTCTCGCCTGGCGACGGCCGTCGCTCCGGCCGGCCGGCGTCCGGCCCGCCGCCCTCGCCGGCGGAACCGCTCTGGTCGCGCTCATGGCCCTGCCCGCGTGGCGCTCCCCGGTCGGGAGCCACCCCGTCTCCCACCAGGACATGCAGTGGCACGAGGGCTGGATCCGCCAGCTCCTCGGCGGCGCCCACGCGCCGGGCGGCGTGTACGCCGGCGAGCCCAACTCGTACCCATGGCTCTACCACTCGCTGACGGCCTGGATCGCCCAGGCGCTCCCGGGCGGCGTCGACGAAGCGCTCGTCGTCGTCGACGTCCTCGGCCTCGTCACGATCGCGGCGGGTATGTGGCTCCTCGCCCGCGAGCTCGGCGCCGGCGCCCCGGCCGCGGCCGTTGCGATGGTCCTCGCGGTCGCCGGGGGTGGCTTCGGCTGGGTGTGGCAGCACGCCCCCGCTGCGGTGCTCAACATGAGCGGCGGCGACCTGGGCCGCTATCACGGCGACCTGGTGCTCTCGAACGCCCTCGTGCCCGGGATGGGGAACCTGCCGCCGCTCGTGCCCCGCGACCTGGGAGTGTGCATGGCGCCGCTCGTCCTGTGGGCGTTCGTCCGTGCGCTGGACGCCCGCTCGCGAACGGGGCTCCTCGCAGCGGGCGCGGCCGGCGGGCTCGCGTTCCTGTGCGCGCCGCTTGCGGGCCTCTTCCTGGCCGCGTGGGCAGCGGGGCTTGCGCTGCGGACCCGCGAGCCGCTCGCCGGCTGGACCGCGCTCGCGGGCGTGGCCGTCGCAGCGGTCTGGCTCGCCCCGCTGGCCGTCACCTACCACCGCTACGGCGGCTTCGTCGACATCACCTCGACGGCGCCGACGAACCCGACCGTCGCCCAGGCCGCTGTCGCGCTGGGGATCGTGCTCCCGCTCGGCCTTGCGGGCCTGGTGCTCGCGGTGCGGGCGCCCGGCGGCGCCGACGCGTGGAGGATCGGCCTCCTCGTCGCCGTCCCGGCGGCCGCGTGCATCGTCGGCGTCGCGGTCGGCGAGGGGGGCACGCTGCTCGGCTCCGCGGCCCTGCTCCGCTGGCTGCGATACGTCCCGTTCCTGGCGCTCGGCCTGGCCGTCCCGGCGGGCATCGCCGCCGAGCGCGGCCTCCTCGCGCTGCGGCGGATCGCCCGCCCGGCGGCCGTGGCGGCGATCGCCGGGGGCGTCGCAGCGGCCGTCGCCTCGACCGCGCTCGCGGCGGTCGAGCTGGGCCGGGCCCCTGCGCCGGCCACGTTGCAGTGCCGGTCGCTGCCAATTGGCTACGGCGACCAGTTCGCGGTGATCTCGCGTCCTCAGCTTGGAGCCGACCGGGCGTCGCTCGACGTGTTCGCGCGGACGGGAGCCTCCGCCGCGTACATGACCCTCGTCCGGGCCAAGGTGCGCCCGCGGACGTTCCCGGCTCATCCGCCGACGCAGGCCGAGCGGCGCAGATGGCGCGACGAGCTCCGCGCCGGCGGGACGCCCGTTCCCGGCGGTCTGTGGGTCATCGCCCCGGCCGGCTCTCCGGCGGCCACGAGCGGTACGCGGGCCGGGTCGTGCACGCTCGCCGGGCGGCCGTACGTCCTCGTCCGCCAGGCGCCGCCGTCAGCCTGAGGCCGCGCGCGCGGCGAAGAGGTGCCGGCCCACGGCCGCCACGCCCTCCAGGTCGTGGACGTCGTGGTCGAGCAGCGGCACCTCGACGATCGGCCCCGAGCCGATCCGGCGCTCGAGGCTCGCGATGTTCTCGCGGTCGCGGTCGGCGAGCGCCTGGTAGTGGACGAGGTTCTCGGCCGCGCGCCCGGCCGTCGGGTCGGGCACGCCCGCGTCGCGGAGCGCCCGCTTGGTTTTCGCCCGTAGCCGCGTGCGGGCGGCCGGCGCGCCGCCGACGTAGCTCGGGTGCACCTTGTTCACGATCATCCCGCCGAACGGCAGCTCCCGCTCGCGCAGCGCGCGCCAGAAGAAGTCCGCCTCGGCCAGCGGCTCGACCTGCGGCACCGTCACGAGGAGGAACGTGGTCCGCTCGGATGCGAGCAGCGCCGACACCTCGCTCGCCCGGCGTGCGAAGCCCTCGTACATGCCTTCGAACCCGGCCGCGAGCTCGGACAGGTCGCGGAGGAACGTGACGCCGGCGATCCGCTCGACCGCCGCGAAGCCGAGCCTGCCGGCGCGCATTCCCGGCCGCAGCAGGAACTTGAGCGCGCGCCCCTCGACGAACCGCGTGAGCCGGCCGGGCGCTTCGAGGAAGTCGAGCGCGTTCCGCGACGGCGGCGTGTCGAGCACGATCACGTCGTACTCGCCGCTCGTGTGCAGCTCGTACAGCCGCTCCATCGCCATGTACTCGTGCGCGCCGGCGACCGCCGCCGACACCTGACGGTAGATCGGGTTGGCGAGGATCCGCTCGGCGGCCCGCTCCGACGGGGCTTGCTCGCGCACCAGCCTGTCAAACGTGAGCTGGGCGTCGAGCATGGCCGCGTGCAGGCTTCCCGCCGGCCCGCTCCCGTCCAGGACCAGGTCGACGGCGTGGACGTCGTCGCCGTGATCGGGGAGGCCGAGCGCACCCGCCAGGCGCCGGGCCGGGTCGATCGTCAGCACCAGCACGCGCCCGCCGCGCGAGGCGAGCTCGGAGCCGAGCGCCGCCGCGACGGTCGTCTTGCCGACGCCCCCGGCCCCGGCGCACACGACCACCCGGCGGCCCTCGAGCACCCGGGGCAGGATCACAAGCCCTCCAGTCGCTCGCCGAGCGACGCCACGGCCGGGACGTCGAGCCGGCTCTCGAACAGGAACGGCAGCTCGGCCAGGCACGGCCGCACCCGGTCGAGCTGCTCGCGCTGGTCGGCCGTGCGGGCCAGGCGCGAGCGCGCCGCCGCCGCGGCAGCCGATGCGGCGCCGCGGGCCTCGACCTCGGCGAGCGCGTCGGCATCCGCGCCGTCGAAGAGCTCCTCATAGACGGCGTTTGCGATCACGCCGGCGAGCGGGAAGCCGTCGCCGGACACGTCCTCGATCGCCTCGAGCGTCTCGCTCACCGGCAGCTCCTCCGGCGTCGTGACGAGCAGCACGGCGGTGCGGTCGGGGTCCTCGAGCACCTCCGCAATTGCCCGCGCGCGGCCGTGCACCGGGCCGGTGCGCGCGATCCGCATGAACGTCCGCGGCACCTGCAGGAACCCCAGGCCGTGGCCTGTGGCAGGCGCATCGACGACGACGACGTCATGCCGTCCGGCTTCGAGGAGCTGGCGGATCTTGCCGAGCGTGACGAGCTCGCGCAGGCCCGGGGCGGCCGCGGCGAAGTAGCCGAAGACGCGGTTCTCGAACATCCGCTCGTACACCGCACGGACCTTCACCTGACCGAGCAGGTACTCTTCGAGCGCCTTCTGGGGGTCGACCGAAAGCGCGTCCAGCCCCGGGTAGACGGGCGTTACGTGGTAGCCGATCGGGTCGCGCTGATCGAAGAGGCGGGACATCCGCTCCTGCGATGCGACCTCGACGAGGAGCGTGCGCCGGCCGCGCCCGGCGGACGCCATCCCGAGGGCGGCCGCGACGGTCGACTTGCCCACGCCCCCCTTTCCGGACACGATCAGGAGACCCCGGTCGAACAGCGACATGCAGCCCGAGCTTAACCTCCGCCAGGACGAGGCGCGCGCGTACAACCGCGTTCGCCGGCGCATCGGGTACGCATCGACGGCGGTCGGCCTCGCCGCGCTCGCGGCGATCACGGCCGCGGCCGATTCGCTCGGCACCTACGGGTGCATCGTCGCCCTGGGGATCGTGCTGCCGCTGCTCGATCTGCCGTTCGCCGTCGCCGGCTACCGGCTCTCGCGCCGCTACGGGCTCTCGCGCCAGTCGCCGGGCGGCTGGCTCGCCGACCGGGCCAAGGGGCTCGCCGTGGGCGGCGTGCTCGGCATCGCGGTCGCCGGCGGCCTCCTGCTGATCCAGCGCGCGGCGGGCGACCTGTGGCCGCTCCCGGCATGGGCCGCCGCCGTCGCGCTCGGCGGCCTGCTCGCGGCGCTCTTCCCGGTCCTGCTTCTGCCGCTCTTCCTGAAGAGCGAGCGAATGGCCGAAGGCGACCTCGCCGAGGCGATGTGGGCGACCGCCCGGGCTGCGGGCGTGAATGTCCGCGAGCTGCGCCTGCTCAAGATGGGCGAGAAGACAGCGGCTGCGAACGCCATGGTTGCGGGGCTCGGGCCCACGGTTCGCATCTACGTCTCCGACACGCTGGCCGAGCCCGAGGAGGGGGAGACTTCAGGCGAGGCGCTCGGGCGCTCGCGCGTCGTCCTCGCCCACGAGCTCGGGCACCATCGCAGCCGCGACATCTGGCGCCTCCTGGCCGTATCCGCCGGCTCGACCGCCGCGGGCGTCGCCGGCGCGTGGGCGGCGGTCGCGGGCCTGGCGCCGGACGGCGCCGGCCACGTCACGGCGCTCCCCGCCGCGGCGCTCGGCTTCTCGATCGGCTCGGCCGTGGCGGGGCCGCTCGTCGCGGCGTACGCGCGCCGCCGCGAGCGGGCCGCCGACGCCTACGCGGTCGCGCTCACAGGGGAGGGTGAGACGTTCGCCCGCGCGCTCGAGCGGCTCGTCGCCCGGAACCTCGGCGAGCTCGACCCGCCCCGGTGGAGCCACCTTCTCACCGCCACGCACCCGACGCCCCGCGAGCGCATCGCCGCGGCACGGGCGTCCGCCTCCGGACACGTTGCAGGACTACACTAGTTCCAGGGCGAACAGACGCCCTGATGCGTCGTGCTGCGCTTGACACGTTCACCATCGACGGGCCCGCTCAAGGGCTCAGACTCGTACCCGCTGGAGGAGCCAGAAGCTTGGGTCAGGTAATCGCGCTCGCCAACCAGAAGGGCGGGGTGGCCAAGACAACCACCACGCTCAATCTGGGCGTGGCGCTCGCCGAGCGCGGCAAGCGCGTGCTCGCGATCGACCTCGACCCGCAGTCGAACCTGACGATGAGCCAGGGCATCGACCCCGACGACCTCGAGCGGTCGATGTTCGACGTGCTCGTGCACAAGATCCCGATCGAGGAGATCATCGTCCAGCGCGAGGTCGACCTGGCGGTGGCCTCGATCGACCTGGCCGGCGCCGAGCTTGCGATGTCGTCGATGATCGGGCGCGAGCGGGCGCTCCAGAAGGCGCTCCTGCCGCTGCGCTCGATCTACGACTACGTGCTCGTCGACACGCCGCCCTCGCTGGGCCTGCTCACGATCAATGCGCTGACGGCGGCCGACAGCGTGATCGTCCCCGTCCAGTGCGAGTATCTCTCGCTGCGCGGGCTGATCCAGCTCGAGAACACGCTCAGCATGATCCGCGAGAACCTGAACCCCGACGTGCGGATCCGCGGCATCCTGCCGACGATGTTCGACGGGCGCACGCTGCACTCGCGCGAGGCGGTCGAGATCCTCCAGGAGAACTTCGGGAAGCTCGTCTTCGACACGAGGATCCGCAAGACGATCCGGTATGCCGAGGCCCCCGTGAAGGGCACGTCGGTGCTGAAGTACGACTCGAACGGGAACGCCGCCAGGGCGTACCGCGACCTGGCGCAGGAGGTGCTTCGCAATGGCAAAGCGCCATAGCATGCGCGACGGCCCGTTGGCCCAGCTCTTCAAGGCCACGGAGCGCAGTGAGGCCGCGGCGGTGCGCCGCGAGCCGGAGCCTGAGCCGGAGCGCGAGCCCGAGCCCACAACCCGGCCGCAGGTCGTCGACCTGCCCGCCGGCGAGGAGTTCGGCGGCACGCATGTCCCGCGCCAGACGGGATCCCCGTACCTGGCGGTGATCCGCGTCGTCGGCGTCGGCGGCGGCGGGTGCAACGCCGTGAACCGCATGATCGAGGCCGGGATCGAGGGCGTCGAGTTCATTGCCGTCAACACCGACCAGCAGCAGATGCAGATGTCCGAGGCGCCGGTCAAGATCCACATCGGCCGCGAGCGCACGCAGGGTCTCGGGTCGGGCGCCGACCCCGAGGTGGGGCGCCTCTCCGCCGAGGACTCCTACGACCGCATCAAGACCGCGCTTCGCGGCTCCGACATGGTGTTCGTGACCGCGGGCGAGGGCGGCGGCACCGGCTCGGGCGCCGCGCCGGTCGTGGCCCGGATCGCGCGCGAGGTCGGCGCGCTCACGGTCGGCATCGTGACGGCCCCGTTCAAGTTCGAGGGAAACCGGCGCAGCACGCAGAGCGCGACCGGCGTGAAGACGCTCCGTGACTCCGCCGACACGGTCATCGTGATCCCCAACGACCGGCTGCTCGACGTGCTCGAGAAGGGCACGAGCCTGGTCGAGTCGTTCCGGGTGGCCGACGACGTGCTGCGCCAGGGCGTCCAGGGGATCTGCGACCTGATCACGCTGCCGGGCCTCATCAACCTCGACTTCGCCGACGTCCGCACGATCATGCAGAACGCCGGCTCCGCGATGATGGGGATCGGCATGGCAACCGGCTCGCAGCGGGCGCACGAGTCGGCCACGCACGCGATCAAGAGCCCGCTCATCGACCACGAGGTGCGCTCGGCCCGCGGCATCCTGCTCGCCATCTCGGGCGGCAGCGATCTCTCGCTCCACGAGGTGAACGAGGCGGCCGAGGTGGTGCGCGCCGCAGCCGACGACGACACGACGATCATCTTCGGCGCCAGCGTCGACGAGCGGCTCGCGGGCCAGATGTGGGTCACGGTCGTCGCGACAGGCTTTGCGCTTCCCGGCGACGTCTCGGCTCCGCGCCCCAAGGCACCGGGTGGGGACATCAGCCTGGAGCCGCCCAGCTTCCTGACCTGAACATCCGTAGAATTGCTCCATGAGAGCAGCGGTCGCAGCCGGCCACGCAGTCACCGCCCGGGCCGCGGCGAGCGTGCTCGAGCAGGGCGGGAACGCGGTCGACGCTGTCGTCGCCGCCGGCGCGATGTCGTGGGCGGCTGAGCCGGGGCTGACCGGCCCCTGCGGCGGCGGGTTCCTGATGGTGCGCCCGGCCCGGACGGGGCGCGTGCACGTCCTCGACGCGTTCACGGCGATCCCGGGCCAGGACGCGCCGCGGGAGCGGGAGCTCACCGACGTCGTGCGGGTGCTCGTGCCGTTCGACGAGCAGACCACGCAGGAGTTTCACATCGGCGCGGCGGCGTGCGCCGTCCCGGGCGCTCTGGCCGGCATCAACGCCGTGCACCGCCGGTTTGGGTCGATGTCGTGGGCCGACCTGCTCCTCCCGGCCGCGGAGTCGGCCGAGCGCGGCGTCGCGAGCTCGGGCGGGCAGTACGCGGTGCTCGTCGCGATCCGCGAGATCCTCCGGCACACGCCGGAGGTGAGCCGGGTCTTCTGGCCCGACGGGAAGCTGGTCGGCGAGGGCGTGCCGATTCGCCAGCCGGAGCTGGCCGCCACGATCCAGCGGCTTGCGGAGCGGCCCGGTGACCTCTACTCCGGCGAGCTGGCACGGGCGATGGTCGAGCACCAGCACGAGACCGGCGGGCGGCTCACCATGGCCGATCTGGCGGCCTACCGGCCGGTGTGGCGACGGCCGCTGCTCCTCCCGTACGGCCGCCACGTCATCGCCACGAACCCGCCTCCGTCGTCGGGCGGCGCCCTGATCGGGCACATGCTGTCGGTGCTCGAGGGCGTGCCCGGGCCGCTCCCTCCGGGCCGGGCGCGCACGCTGCGGGCCTACGCCGAGACCATGCGCGCCGCCGGCCGGATGCGTACCGCGCGTTTCACCCGGCTCCTCTACCGCGGAGGGCTCGGCCGCCACATGCTGGCTCCCGAAGCGGTCGAGGCGAGCAGGGCGGCCGTGATCGCGGCCCTCGCGGGTGAGCCGACGCCGATGCTTGCGGCGCCGTCCGATGCCGGCACGACGCACGTCTCGGCGGTCGACCGGGCAGGGAACGCCTGCGCGTTCACCGCGTCAAACGGATCCCACTCCGGCGTGGTCGTCCCCGGCACGGGGCTCCACCTGAACAACATGATGGGCGAGGAGGACCTGGCCGCCGGCCACCACATGCCGCCCGGGACGCGGCTCACCAGCATGCAGGCCCCGTCGATGGCGACGAGCGGGGGCGAGCTGGAGCTGGTCATCGGCTCGAGCGGCTCGAACCGGCTGCGGTCGGCGATCACGCAGGTGGCGATCAACGTCCTCGACCACCGGATGCCTGCCCGCGAGGCCGTCGACCACCCGCGCGTCCACGTCGAAGGCGACCGGCTCGACTGCGAGGGCGGGATCGACGCGGCCGAGCTGGAGCTGCTTGAGCGCTGGGGCGAGCGCCTGAACCGGTTCGAGAGCCTGAACCTCTACTTCGGCGGCACGAACATCGTGGCCGTTCGGGACGGCCGTACCGAGGCCGCCGGCGATCCGCGTCGCGACGGCGACGGCATCGTCCTCGACGGCTGAAACAGCTGAAACATTGGCATCAGACACCGGTGTTTCAGCCTTCCTTGGGCGGGGCGACCTTCCCGTTCGTCTGGGCACGGGAGTGGATGCGGGCGGCCATCGCGAGGTTCTCGAGCCCGCGGGCCAGGAGCTCCACGATCACCATGAGGCGGCCGTGCTCGCTCCGCTCCTCGAGGATGCGCTGCTTCTCGGCGGCCGGGAAGTCGACTCGCGAGGCGATGGCGTAGCTGAGCGCGCCCGGCGGGGTGGCGGCGACCTCGGGGTCGGCGTCCTGCCCTGTCGCCTCCGCGATCCGGCGGTAGAGGTCGAGCGCCGAGGTGGCCTCGTCACCTGCGCTGGGATCGTCCTCGGCGGCCTCGACGTTCCCGGTGAGGTACGCGCGGCCACGGGTCAGCCCGACGACGCGGACGACCTCGCCGCCCTGGATCACGATGTTCATCCGGCCGTCGTCGAACGTCTCGAGCACCTCGACGACCCGGGCCGTCGTCCCGAGCTCGCGGGCGCCGTCGGAGTCGGAGTAGAGGAGCACGAACTCGCCGTCCTCCTGGCGGCAGTCCGCAACAAGGCTCTTGTACCGCTCCTCGAAGATGTGGAGCGGCATGAGCTCGCCCGGGACGAGCACCGATGCGAGCGGGAACAGGCCGATCTCGCGGGCGGACATCGGGTTGGTACTCTAGTGACGCGTTGCGCGCCCGTCCCGCTATCGCCGATCTGAAGCCGTACGAGCCGGGGAAGCCGGCCGCCGCGGTGCGGCGCGAGCTGGGCCTCGAGCGGATCGTGAAGCTGGCGTCGAACGAAGGCCCGTTCGGTCCCTTCCCGTCGGCGCTTGAGGCGATCGCGAGCCAGGCGCCCGAGCTCAACCGCTACCCGGAGCTGGGCTACGACCTGACCGAGCGGCTGGCCGCCCGCCACGCTGTCGACCGCTCGGCCATCGCGATCGGCAACGGCGCCGACGGCCTGGTCGGGTGCCTCTCCACCGCGTATCTCGACCCGGGCGACGAGGCGGTCATGGGCTGGCCGTCGTTCGTCTCGTACTACCTGGATGCGATCAAGATGGGCGCCACGCCCGTGACGGTGCCGCTGGTCGACGGCGCCTACGACCTGCCGGCCATGGCCGACCGGATCGGCCCGCGCACGAAGATCGCCTACGTCTGCAACCCCAACAATCCCACGGGGTCGATGGTCGGCCGCGAGGCGCTCGCGGCCTTCGTCGACGCGGTGCCCGACGACGTCCTCGTCGTGGTCGACGAGGCCTACTGCGACTACATCACCGATCCCGACTACCCGGACGCCGTCGCCGAGCACGTCGCCCGGCGCCCAAACGTGGCGGTGCTCCGCACGTTCTCCAAGATCTACGGCCTTGCCGGTTTGCGGGTGGGCTACATGGTCGGCCCGCCCGAGGTCGTCCGCGAGGTGATGAAGATCCGAAACGCGTTCGACGTGTCGGAGCTGGCCCATGTCGCGGCCCTCGCGAGCCTCGACGACGCCGATGAGCTCCGCCGGCGGCGGGACGTGAACGAGCGCGGCCGGATCGACATGGAGGCGATGTTCGAGGGACTCGGGATGCGGCCGTTCCCGGCCTGCGCCAACTTCCTCGCCGTCGACGTCGGCGAGGGGCGGGCGCTGGCCGACGCCCTTCTGCGGGAGGGAGTGATCGTGCGGCCGCTCGACCCGTTCGGCGCGCCGGAGTGCATCCGGGTGACGGTCGGCACGCCCGAGGAGAACGCGATCCTCGCCGACGTCCTCACCCGGGCGCTCCAGCCGCGGTGAGCCGCCGCCCGGTCGACCTGCCCGCCCTCGTCGAGGGCGTCGCAAGCGGGCGCAAGCGCGCCGTTGCTCGCGCGATCACGCTGGTCGAGAACCGCGACCCGCTGGCCTACGACCTGGTTCGCGAGCTCTATCCGCGCACCGGCTCCGCGGCCGTCGCGGGGTTCACCGGCCCGCCCGGCGTCGGGAAGTCGAGCCTCCTCGGCGCCCTCGTCGGCCATCTACGCGAGCAGGGCAAGACGATCGGCGTCGTGTCCGTCGACCCCTCGAGCCCGTTCTCCAAGGGCGCGCTCCTGGGCGATCGCATCCGGCTCGCCGACCACTTCCTCGACGAGGGGGTCTTCATCCGCTCGATGAGCACGCGCGGCCACCTGGGCGGGGTCGCCGAGGCGACGCTTCAGGCGCTGCTCATCCTCGACGCCGCCGGCATGGACGTTCTCCTGCTCGAGACGGTCGGGGTGGGGCAGAGCGAGGTTGAGGTCGCGATGGTTGCCGACACCGTCGTCCTCGTCCTGCAGCCGGGGTCGGGCGACTCGATCCAGGCGCTCAAGGCGGGCGTCATGGAGATCCCCGACGTCATCGTCATCAACAAGTCCGACCACCCGGCCGCGCGGACGATGCGCACCGAGATCCGCTCCGTCCTCTCGCTCGACCGAGACCGGAAATGGCGCGTGCCGATCGTCGAGACGGAGGCGCTTCGGGGTGAGGGAGCCGACGCGCTGTGGCAGGCGGTGCTCGACCACCGCGCGTTCCTCGAGCGCGACGGCGGCCTCGACGCCAGGCGGCGGTCGAACATCGAGCACGAGGTCGTCGCCGTCGCCGTCGCCCAGGCCCGCAGGCGGCTGGACGCCGCGCTCGCGGCCGACCCGGAGCTGCGCTCCCTGCTCGACGAGGTCCACGCCCGCCGGCTCGACCCGCTGACGGCGACGCGGGAGATCGCCGACCGCGTGTTCCGGGAGCGGGACGACGGATGAACGTCCGGCCGCTCGCCGAGGCGGAGCGGGAGTGGGTGCGCCGGACGCTCGAGGAGCTGTGGAGCGACGGCATCGTGGTCAGCCGCGGCACCGTGCACGAGCCGAGCACGCTTCGGGGCTTCGTCGCCGAGGATGACGGAACGCCGGTCGGCCTGCTGACCTATCGCATTGAGGCCGGGGAGTGCGAGGTGGTGACGATCGATGCCTTCCCCGAGGGCGCGGGAGCCGGCACGGCCATGCTGGAGGCGGTTGCCGCGGTCGCCCGCGACGCGGGCTGCCGGCGCCTTTGGCTGATCACGACGAACGACAACCTGCGCGCGCTTCGCTTCTACCAGCGGCGCGGCTTCCACCTCGTGGCCGTGCATCCCAACGCGCTCGCGCGCTCCCGCGAGCTCAAGCCCTCGATCCCCGAGATCGGCCTCGACGGGATCCCGCTTCGCGACGAGCTGGAGCTCGAGCTCGTCCTCTAGCGCGCAACAACGGGGTCAGACCCCGTTGTTGCGTGGATGGCCTTGGCGGCGATGGCTGTCAGGAGGCGGGAGTCGCGGGCGGCCTCCTCAACCGTGTTACGAGCGGGGCCGGCTCCGGTGGCCGCCTCCCAGAACCCCTCGAGCTCGCGGACGAACGCCTCCCCGTAGCCGGCCTCGACGTGCAGCGTCTCGAGCCGGCCGCCGTCGGAGCGGCGCACCACGAGCCGGGTCTGCTGGTGGTTCAGGTAGGGCGCCGGGAACTCGAGCTCGACGACCACGTCGTCGAAATGGAGGGTGTAGCGCTCGCGGTACCAGGCCACGCCGGGCACGAGCACCTGGGCCAGGTGCCACAGCGCCCGCCCGTCGAGGAGCGAGACCGAGCCGGCCCCGCCCTCGCCGTGCGCCCAGATCTGCCCCGCGACCACCTCGCCGTCGGGAATCCCCATCCGGTCGAGCATGCCGTGGACGGCGTTCACAGCGTGGACGACGCCCGACATGAGCGGGTCGGCGTAGCCGCGCAGGTCATCGCCGTCGACCGCCGCTCCGAGCGCCTCGGCCGCCTGCGCCCGTTGGCGGGCCCGCAGGTCGTCGGCCAGCTCGGCCGGCACGTCGTCGGCCCGGGTGAGCGGCCGGTGGCCGACGAACGGCCACGAATCGGGGTCGCTCACCTCGACCGACACGTAGCGCAGGCCGCGGCCGTCGGCCGGCAGGAAGTCAAGCGCCGCCTGGTAGTTGGGGTCGAAGCGCTTCATGTAGCCCACCTGGACGACCCTCCCGGCGGCGTCGCGGCGGCGGGCGATCTCGGCCGACTCGCGGTTTGTGAAGCAGAGCGGCTTCTCGCAGAAGACGTGCAGGCCGGCATCGAGCCCGGCCAGCACCGTGTCGGCGTGCAGGGCGTCCGGAACGGCGACGACCACGGCGTCGAGCCGCTCCGCGAGGAGCGCGTCGAGCGTCGGGTGCGTCGGGACGCCGTGCCGCTCTGCGATCGCCGTCCGCACGGTCTGCGACGGGTCGGCCACCCCGGCCAGCTCGAACGTGTCCCGCAGCGCGAGCAGGTTCGGGATGTGCTCGACCTGGGCGATCATCCCCGCCCCGACGACGCCCACCCGAAGCCGTGTCACTTGACGGCGCCCAGGGTGAGGCCGCGGACGAAGTGGCGCTGGACGATGAGGGCGAAGATGATGATCGGCAGGGCGCCGATCACGCCCGCGGCGGCCATCGGCCCGAACTCGATCTGGATCTTGCCGATCAGCGTCGAGACGCCCACGGGCACGGTCTGGGCCTTGGGCGTGGAGGTGAGCGACAGCGCGATCAGGAAGTCGTTGTAGGTCACGATCACGCTGAAGATCGCCGTCGCGGCGAGCCCGGGCGCCGCGAGCGGGACGACGATCCGCCAAAGCGCGGTGAGCCGCGAGTCGCCGTCGACCATCGCCGCCTCCTCGATGTCGCGCGGGATCTCGGCGATGAAGCTCTGCATCATCCAGATGACGAAGCTCGTGTTGAGGCCGGTGTAGATGAGGATCAGGCCGAGCCGCGTGTTCAGAAGGCTCCAGTGCGCGAGCGTGATGTAGAGCGGGATCACGAGCAGGATCCCCGGGATCATCCGCACGAGCAGGGCGACCACGAGCGCCGACTGGTTGAGCCCCCACGCCAGCCGAAAACGGGCCAGCGAGTACGCGGCGATCGTCCCGATCGTGAGGCTGACGACCACCGACACCGTCACGACCACGACGCTGTTCACCAGGTACGAGCCGAAGTGATACGTGTCGAAGAGCCGGCGGTAGTTGTCGCCGGTCGGGCTGTGGGGGTAGAGGGTGACACCGCCGAAGATGTCGACCGGGTGCTTGAGCGATGTGTCGACCATCCACCAGAACGGGAAGATGACGATCAACAGGATGATCACGAGGCCCCCGTAGAGGCCGATGCGCGGCAGCCGGGCCTTCACCGCGCCACCCTCCGCATCATCCGCACCGCCACGACCATGAGGACCATCACGGCGGCGAGGAGCATGATCAGCATCGCCGCCGCCTGGCCGTACTGCGTGAAGAGGAACGCCGTGTTGTAGGCGTGCAGCGAGATGAGGCGCGTGGCCGTGCCCGGGCCACCCTTGGTCAGCACGTAGATCTGGTCGAAGGTCCCGATCGCGTCGATGGTGCGAAGGACGATCGCGACGAGCAGCACCGGGGTCAGCAGCGGCAGGGTGTGGTCGAAGAAGAGCCGCACCCGCGCCGGCGCCGTCGACGAGCGCCGCCTCGAGCGGCTCCTGCGGCAGCGACTGGAGCCCCGCCAGGAGGATGAGGAAGATGAGCGGCGTCCACTCCCACACGTCGACCATGACGACTGCGATGAATGCCGTCCCGTTGTGGGCGAGCATCTCGGGCGCGGACAGCCCGAGGAGCTGGAAGAGCGGGTCGGTGACGCCGACGCCGGAGTCGAGGATCAGCCGCCACATGACGCCGACCACGACCGGCGCGATCGTCATCGGCAGGATGAGGCCGACGCGGATGAGCCCGCTCCCGCGGAGCTCGCGCGAGACGAGCACGGCCAGCCCCAGCCCGAGCAGCGTCTCGATGGTGACCGTGCAGACGACGAACTTCACCGTCGTCACCATCGCGTCCTGGAAGAACGTGTCGTGGATCGCGTTCTTGTAGTTCGTGAGCCCTGTGTAGCCGTAGTCGCGTCCGTACAGGTACCGCGTCAGGCTCGCGCGGACGCCGTAGAAGAGCGGATAGAGCGAGACGCCGGCCAGCGCGACGGCCGCCGGGAGCAGCAGCAGGTAGGGCCCGGCGGGAAGTCGCACCCGCCGGGCCCGTCCCGGTCGTGCTGTGGCCGTCTCGGCCATGTCTGGCCTAGTACGTCCCCTGCTGGGCGAGGTAGTCGGTGATCTGCTGCGCCGCCGTGTTCAGGTGGCTCTGGGCGATGCCGGTGTAGCCCGACTTCTTCGAGATGGCCTCGACCAGCGCCTGGTTCAGCGCCGTCCCGAGCAGGTCCTCCATCTTCGGCTCGTCCGGCGTTCGCGGCTTGGGGATGGAGGCGTCGACGGCGTCGGCGATGGCCGGCAGCCACCGGTACTGCGACGCGAGCGACGGATCGCGCAGCGCGGAGCCCGTCACGGCGGCGCTGCCGCCGCCGGCGAAGTCCTTCTGCACGGCGTCGGAGGTGAACCACTCGAGGAACTTGACCGCGCCCGCGGTGTTCGGGGCGCCCGAGGCGATACCGCAGATGAACGTGCCGATCGCCGGCCCGCTGATCTCCTGCTTCGGCGTCGCCGCGAAGTCGATCTTGTGCACGACCTTCGACTGCTTCGGGTCGTCGACGGCGTGCGCCGTGCCGGTGTACTCGGTGAGCGCCGTGCAGTGGCCCTGGAGCAGGAGTGCCGTCTCCTCGGTCGTGTCGTAGTCGGCGACGCTCGACGGCATGTACGGGATGAATGAGAACAGCCGCTCGAGCGCGGCCGACACCCTCGGGCCCGTTGAAGCCCGGAGACCAGTCGTCGTTTGCGAAGTTGCCGCCGTAGGCGTTCAGGAGCGGCAGGTAGGTCTGGACAATGGGGTTCCCGGCGACGCCGCGCGGGCTCCAGCCGTAGAGCTTCGGCGGGCTCGACTTGGTCTTCGCGACGTTGAAGACGTCGTCCCAGGTCGCCGGCGGGCTCGAGAAGTAGTCCTTGTGGTAGTAGAGCATCTGGACGTCGTCGATGATCACGAGCGCGAAGAGCTCGGGCGTCGCGTCGGCGAAGTCCTTCAGGCGCGGGCCGGTCTTCGGCGGCCAGTAGCCCTGATCGAGGCCCTTCTCGAGGATGTCCGGGTTCACCTTGAGCCCGAGCTTGTCGAGACTCTGGACGATCCCGCCTGCGGCGAACTCCGGCACCCAGTTGTCGTCCATCACGTAGATGTCGTAGCCGCCGGTCTTCTGGAGGCCGTCGGTCTTCGAGTTCTGGTACCACGCGTCGTAGTTGGTCTCGCTGTACTTGGCGGTGATGCCGGTATCGGCCTTGAACTTGGGCAGGAAGTCGTCTCGGAACGGCACCATCGCCGGGTCGGCGAAGCTGCCGATTCGGATCGTGCCGCCACCGCCGCCGCCGCCGCTGCCGCCGCCGCTTGAGCCGCCGGAGCTGCCGCCCCCGCACGCGGCCGCAAGGCCCCCCACCGACAGCGCGGCCCCGGCTCCCAGGGCCCCGCGCATGACCTGGCGCCGGGTGTAACCGCCCGTCCGCCGGTTCGTGTCACCTCGTTCCGTCATCCCGTTCCTCCGTTCGGGTTGGGGTCGTCCGCCGCCGGGACCGTCCCGGCGGCCGTGTAGATGGATGCCTCTGTCTCTGGGTCGAACAGGTGGACCCGGTCCGGGTCTGGCCGCACGCCGCACCGCTCGCCGACGGCCGGCTCGAAGCCGGCCGGGGCGCGCAGGTTGACCTGCTCCTCGCCGACCGTGACCGCGATCAGCGTCTCGTTGCCGAGCGGCTCCACCACATACACCTCGCCGGCGAGCGACCCCGCCTCGCCCGGGGCCGTCATGGTGGCGTTCTCCGGCCGGAACCCGAGCGTCGCCGGGCCATTGTGGCCCGCGCCGCGAAGCGGTACCTCACCGGCCGGGTGGCGGAAGCGCCCGTCCTCGACCGCGCCGTGGACCACGTTCATGGGAGGCGAGCCGCAGAACTTCGCGACGAAGAGGTTGGCCGGACGGGCGTAGACCTCGCCCGGCGGTGCGAGCTGCTGGAGCCGCCCGTGCCGCATGACGGCCACGAGGTCGGCCATCGTCATCGCCTCGACCTGGTCGTGGGTCACGTAGACCGTGGTGGTGCCGAGGTCGCGCTGGAGGCGCTTGATCTCGGCGCGCATCTGGAGCCGGAGCTGGGCGTCCAGGTTCGAGAGCGGCTCGTCCATCAGGAACGCCTGCGGCTCGCGGATGATCGCGCGGGCCAGCGCGACCCGCTGGCGCTGCCCGCCGGAGAGCTGCCGCGGCATGCGCTCGAGCAGGTCGTCGATGTCGAGCATCCGCGCCACCTCGGCCGCGCGCGCCAGGCGCTGCTCGCGGGGCACCTTCCGCACCCTGAGCGGGTAACCGATGTTGTCGGCCACGTTCTTGTGCGGGTAGAGGGCGTAGCTCTGGAACACCATCGCGACGTCGCGGTCCTTGGGCTGGAGAGTGGTCACGTCGCGATCGCCGATCAGGACGCGACCCGACGTCGGCTCTTCCAGGCCGGCAAGGATCCGAAGCGCCGTCGTCTTCCCGCAGCCCGAGGGGCCGAGGAGGGCCAGGAACGCGCCGTCGGGGACGTGCAGGTCGAGGTCGGAGACGGCATCCATCCCACCGAACGTCTTTGAGATGCTCTCGTAGCGGACGTCCACCTCAGCCCTCCGGCGCCGGTCCGGTCGAGGTGCGGACGACGAGCTCCGTCGGGAGCAGGACGCGGCGGGACGGATGGCGGCCGTCGGCGATCGCCTCGAGCAGCATCTCGGCCGCGACGCCGCCCATCTCCTCGGCGTCCTGCCGGACGGTGGTCAACCCGACGCGGGCGTGGCCCGCGACCGGGATGTCGTCGAAGCCGACGACCGACATCGACTCGGGCACGCGCCGCCCGCGCCGCTCGAGCGCGTCGAGGAGCTCGAGCGCGGTCACGTCGTTGTTGCAGCACACGGCGGTCGGGTCGTCGAGCATGCCCACCTCGGCCAGGCCGTGCGCAGCGAGGGCCGCCCGCAGGGCCTCGGGCCGGCGGTCGATGGCTTCCTCGCGCATCGTCGCCGGTGCGAAGGCGATGCGGCGGTGGCCGAGCGCGGCCAGGTGGTCGACGACGGCCGTCATCGCCCCGGGCTCGTCGATGTCGACGATCCCCAGGCGGGGGTCGTGGGCGGCGAACGAGACGACGACGACCGGGATGCCGCGGTCGAGCAGCTCGCCGGGGATCGCCGAGCCCTCCGTCACGGCCGGGAAGATGACCCCGTCGACGCGGCGGCGCACGAGCGCCCGCACCTGGTCGGCCTCGGTGTCGCGGTCGTACTCCGTGGCCGAGATGACGACGGCGAACCCGTCGCGGTGCGCGCGCCGCTCGATCTGGCGGGCGATGGCGGCGTGGAACGGGTTCAGCGACGTCGGGCATGACGACGCCGAGGGTCTGGGTCACGCGCCGCTTCAGCGAGCGGGCGACCTCGTTCGTTCGGTAGCCGAGCTCGTCGATGGCGTCGAGGACGCGGCGGCGGGTGTCGTCGGCGACGGGCGCGGTGTTGTGGAGGACGTTCGAGACGGTGGCGACCGACACTCCCGAGCGGCGGGCGACGTCGTGCATCGTCGCGCTCACGCGGCCGCCTCGACCCGCTCGCAGGCCCGTCGGAGCGTCCGAAGCGACGTCTCGATGCCCTCCTCCGGCACCACCCGAGGATCCTCGTGCTCGATCGAGATGACTCCGTCGTAGCCCGCTCCGCGCAGGGCCTCGACGAGCGCGGTCCAGGTGTCGTCGTCGTGGCCGGTGCCGACGGCGGAGAAGTGCCAGGACGCCGTCTCGGGATCGACCGGGAAGCCCAGGTCGAGCAGGCCGTTTCGGCGCACGCGGTCGGCGTGGACGAGCGTGTCCTTGCCGTGCGCGAACCCGATCGCGGCGCCAACCTCCTCGATCACGGCGACCGGATCCATCCCCTGCCACCAGAAGTGGCTCGGGTCGAGGTTCACGCCGACGTTGGGGCCGGAGGCCGCACGGATTCGCGCGAACGAGGCGGGGTTGTAGGCCGACGCGCCGGCGTGGAGCTCGAGGCAGATCATCACGCTCGGCGCGGCGTGCGCCGTCCAGGCGCCCAGCTCGCGCCAGAACGGCGCCAGCCGGTGCTCGTACTGCCACTCCCAGAGCGACTCGTCGTCTGGCACCACGGGCCAGGAGGCGAAGACCGGCGTGCGTCCGCCGTCGCGCCCGCCCGGGCAACCGCTCATCGTGACGACGCGGTCGCAGGCGACGAGCGCGGCCAGCTCGACCGCACCGCGCAGGAGCGCGGCGTGCCGGTCGCCGACAGCGGGGTCGGGGTGGAGCGGATTCCCGGCGGCGTTCACGCAGACGAGCTCGATGCCGTGCTCGCGGAGCTCTCCCAGCAGGCGGTCGCGCTCGCCGCGGTCGCGGAGGAGGGCGTCCAGATCGAGGTGGTCGGCCTGCCTCCAACCGCCGACGCCCATCTCGATGTGGCGGATGTCCCGCTCGGCGCACCACCGCAGCGCGTCAGCGCGCGAAAGGTGGGCCAGGCCATCGTTGAACACGCCGATCTGCAGATGCGCTCCCTGGATTGAAACGTTTCAACCGAGCGGCGCGTATCTTCTGACACGGCGAGCGGTCTTGTCAACCGGATCGCGAGACAGCGCCGTTCGGGGCGACCAGCATCTTCATCGCGGCGCCCGTCTGGGCGGTCTCGAGCGCTTCGCCGACGCCTTCCAGCGCCACGCTGTGGGTGATCGCCCGCGCGAACGGCAGCCGGCCGGCGTGGCGGGCGAGCATCCGAAGGGTCGGGGCGTACTGCGGCAGCGTCTCGCCGCCGATCCCGAGGATCGCGACGCCCGGCGAGCACACGTCGCGGTTGGGGTTCACCTGCACCGGTCCGAGGTCGACGAACGCGCCCGCCTCGACGACCGTCCCGCCCGGCCGGACGAGTCCGAGGGCCTCGGGGAACGTCTCCGCGCGCCCCGAGCAGTCGACGACGACGTCCGCCCCGAGGCCGCCCGTCGCCTCACGGACCTCGCCGCCCCGCTCCTCGGCAGTCGTCGCCGACGCGTCGAGGCCGATGTCGGCGCCGAACGCCCGCGCGTGCTCGAGCCGCTCCGGCAGGACGTCGACGGCAATCAGCCGGCCGGCGCCCAGCATCTCGGCCTTCGCGAGGTGCATGAGCCCGAGCGGCCCGACGCCGAGCACGAGCACGGTGTCGCCGAAGCCGAGGGCCGTGTCGAGGCCGTGGGTCACGGCCATCACCTCGGTCAGCGCGGCGATCTCGGATGGAAGCTCGTCGGGGACGCGGAAGAGCCGCGTGCCCGGGAGCAGGTACATCCGCTCGGACCAGCCGCCGAAGAGGTGCGGCGGCTCGGCGCACGTGAGCGAGTTCCCGTAGTCGTGCAGGCTCGTGCACAGGTAGTACGGCGAGACGCCGTCGAGGCAGAAGCGGCATCGCCCGCACGTCAGGTTCGGCGCGGGCACGACCCGGTCACCAGGGCCGAGCGGCGCGCCGAGCTCGTCGACGGGCGGGTCGCCGGGCCCGATCGCCTCGATCACGCCGACGTTCTCGTGGCCGCAGATCAGCGGGTATGCGGCGTCGCGCTCGTGGTCGGTGCCGGCGTACTGGATGCTCTCGCCGCGCCACGTGTGCTTGTCGGTCCCGCAGATCCCGGAGTAGTGCATGCGAAGGACGACGGCGCCGGGACCCGGATCCGGGTCGGGAAACGACTCGACCGCGAACCGGCCGGGGGCCTCGATCACGGCCGCGCGGACGCTCACGGGGGATCAGGCGCCGGCGTAGGCGATCACGAGATCGGTGCCGAAGCCGGCCAGGAAGCCGACCACGATCCCCGCAAGGACGAGGTTCCGCGAGGCGTGCCGCGCGGCCCCGTTCCAGAGCTCTCCGACGACGAACAGGATCGCGCCGGCGGCAAGCGCGAGAAAGGCGAGCTGGAGCGACTCGTTCGAGATGCGGTAGCCGAGCATCGCGCCGAGGAAGGTCGGCCCGCCTCCGACGAGGCCCGCGAGGCCCAGCCAGCCCCACGACGGCCGCGTCTCGCCGAGCGGCCCGACGATCCCGAAGCCCTCGGTGGCGTTGTGGAGCGCGAACCCGGCGATCAGCGTCCCGGCGAGCGCGATCTCGCCGGAGCGCGCGGCCACGCCGATCGCGAGCCCCTCGGAGAAGTTGTGCACGCCGATCGCGACGGCGATCAGCATCCCGAGCCCGAGCGCGGCCTTGCGCGCCTGCTCGGCGAGCTCGCCGACGTCGAGGCCGACGGCCGCAGCCTCGGCGACGGAGCCGCCCGCCATCGGCGCGAGCGGCCTGCGGCGGCGCATCGCGCGCTCGATCCACGCCAGCCCGAGAGCGCCCACGGTGAGGCCGAGCGCCAGCATCGTCACGTCGACGAGAAGCGGGCTGAAGCTGCCGCCGTCGCGGGCCTGTGCAAGCGACTCGTCGATGACCTCGGAGGCGCCGGCCACGACGTCCCAGAAGATGAAGAGCAGGATGCCGGCGGAGAGCGTCGACAGGAATGCGCGCGTCCTCTGCGAGAGGCCGCCGACCCGCCCGAGGGGCAGGCCGAGGAAGATGGTGCCGCCCGCGACCGCTCCCAGGAGGGTGGTCTGCCACCCGCTCATCTCGAGACCTCCGCCAAGGGCGGTTAGGCTAGCCTAAGTCGCTCGAAAAATGCAAACGGGGTAGCGTTCGCCGCCTCCCGTGCCCACCATCGACGACATCCGGGCCGCGGCGGAGGCGCTCCAGGGCGTTGCCCACCGCACCACGACCGAGCGATCGGAGACGTTCTCGCGGCAGTGCGCGGGCGACGTCTTCCTGAAGTTCGAGAACCGCCAGAAGACCGGCTCGTTCAAGATCCGCGGCGCCTACAACAAGATCCGGTCGCTGACCGAGGCCGAGCGGACGGCAGGCGTCGTTGCCCCGTCGGCGGGAAACCACGCCCAGGCGGTGGCGTTCGCGGCGCGCTCGGCCGGGGTGCCGGCCACCGGTCTACATGCCCGAGGCGGCCTCGCTCGCGAAGGTGGGGGCGACCGAGGGATACGGGGCGGCGGTGCGGCTGGTGGGCGACTCGGTCGAGGACTCGGTCGCGGCCGCGGTCGCCGACGCGGAGTCCGACGGGCGCACGCTCGTGCATCCCTTCGACGACGAGCTCGTGATCGCCGGCCAGGGCACCGTGGGCCTCGAGATCCTCGAGGACGTGCCCGACGCCGACGCCATCGTCGTGCCGCTGGGCGGCGGCGGCCTCCTCTCCGGGATCGCGCTCGCCGTCAAGAGCCAGCGCCCCGACGTGCGGGTGATCGGCGTCGAGGCGGCGGGGTGCGCGCCCTACGTCGCGTCCCTGGAGCACGGCGAGATCCACCCCGCCACCCAGACCGAGACGATCGCCGACGGCATCGCCGTCAAGCATCCCGGCGAGATCACGTTCGGGCTCGTGCGCGAGCACGTCGACGACGTCGTGACCGTCACCGACGCCGAGATCGGGATGACCATCGTGCAGCTCCTGGAGCGCACCAAGGCCGTGGTGGAGGGGGCGGGGGCGGTCGGCCTGGCGGCGCTCCTCTCCGGCCGCGTGCAGGCCAAGCGGGCGGTCGCCGTGCTCTCGGGCGGCAACATCGACACGCCGCTCCTCATGCAGGTGATCAGGTTCGGCCTGACGAACGCCGGCCGCTATCTCGTGATCCGCACCCGCCTGGTCGACCGGCCCGGGCAGCTGATGCACCTGCTCCAGGTGATCGCCGACGCCCACGTCAACATCCTGGTCGTCTCGCACCACCGCGAGAGCGTCGACGTCGCCGTCGCCGAAACCGGGATCGAGCTCATCCTCGAGACGCGCGACGAGGCGCACGCCCACGAGATCGTCGAGCTGGTGCGAAGCTCCGGCTATCCCGTGACCCGCATGCGGTAGCCATGGACGAGCACCTGCTGTCGATCGCCGAGAACGCGAACACGCACCAGCCGCTCGCCCGCGGCCACGAGCGGATCGAGAACGAGCGCTTCGTGCTGTGGATGGGCATCCGCTCCGAGCCGGCGTGGAACGTCGCCCAGCGCCTGCGGCTGACGCACGACACGATCGACGAGACGATCGAGCACGTGCACGCCATCCTGGCGGCGCGGGGCAGGAGCGAGTGCAGCTGGGAGGTCGGGAGCTCCGCGACGCCCCCCGATCTCGTCGAGCAGCTCAAGCAGCGCGGGATGCAGGACGACGACGATCCCGACGTCATCGGGATGGTGCTGCCGCGCCGAGCCGCCGCCGGTCGCCGGCATCGAAGGCCGGCCGATCCGCGACTTCGGCGAGTTCCGCGAGGCAAACGCCGTCGCGTTTGCGGCCTTCGGCTCGGTCGCGCCGTCGGACGAGGCCCGCGACCGGGCCCGCTACGACGAGGAGGTCGCGGCCGGGCAGCAGCGGACGTTCGTCGCCGTCCTCGACGGCCGCATCGTGGGGGCGGGTGCGTCGACCTACCTCGACGGCGCCGTCACCCTGAACGGCGGGTCGGTCCTGCCCGAGGCGCGCGGCCGGGGCGCCTACCGGGCGCTCGTCCGTGCGCGCTGGGAGGACGCCGCCGCGCGCGGGACCCCCGTCCTCGTGACCCAAGCCGGGCGCATGTCCGCCCCGATCCTCGAACGGCTCGGGTTCGAGGAGGTCGCCCGGATCCACATCCTGATCGACCGCTTCGGCTAGCCGCAACATCGGTGCCAGGCACCGATGTTGCGTCAGTGGCCGATCTGGCGGATCTTCTCGACCAGGCGGCGGTGGTAAGCGGGGCGCAGCGTCGACTCGGCCGCGCCGAGGCCGAGCCCGATCAGGGCGGTGTCGTAGCGGCCGGTCGCCTGGCCGATCGCCAGGATCGCCGCCGCCGCGAGGGCGATGACCAGCCTGCCCCGGTTCGTCAGCGGCTTCGGGTCGATCCGCTCGGCCTCGGCCCACACCTCCCCGAAGGTCGCGTCCCGGTGCATGCCGAGGAGGAGCCGCACGGTGTCGCGATTGGCGCGCCGGAGCTGAACCGACCGGATCAGGTAGAAGCTCCCGTACCCGCAGGCGATCACCGCGGCCGGTGCCCACAGGTGGTGGCGCAGGTAGGGCGTGAGGAGGGCGATGGCCGGAGTGGCGCAGACCAGGATCAGCGCCGCCTCCTCGGCCGTCCGGCGCATGCCGCCGTAGGGCAGCGCGCGCGCAACGATCGTCCCGAGGAACGCAGCGATCACGAGCATCGCCGCCGCGGCCTCCAGCCCGGCGGCATGGCTCACAGCCCGAGGCCGCGCGCGATCACCATGCGCTGCACCTCGTTCGTCCCCTCCCCGATCTCGAGCACCTTCTGGTCGCGGTAGAAGCGGCTCACCGGGTACTCGTCCATGAACCCGTAGCCGCCGTGGATCTGCACCGCCTCGTTGCACACCCGCCGCGACAGCTCGCCGGTGTAGAGCTTGGCCATCGCTGCGGTCTGGGCGAAGTCGCGGCCCTGGTCCTTGAGCCACGCAGCCTGGTAGACGAGCTGGCGGCCGGCCTCGATCTCGGTCGCCATGTCGGCCAGCTTGAACGCCACCGCCTGGAACGTGCCGATCGGGCGGCCGAACTGCTCGCGCTCGTTGGCATAGCGAAGCGACATCTCGAACGCGCCCTGCGCCGCTCCCAGACCCAGCGCCGCGACGCTGATCCGGCCGCCGTCGAGGATCTCGAGGAACTGGCGGAAGCCCTTGCCGCGCGGCCCGAGCAGGTTGCCCTCGGGGACGCGGCAGCCCGTGAACGTGAGGCCGCGGGTGTCCGACGAGCGCCAGCCCATCTTGTGGAGCGGCGGCGAGAGCTCGTAGCCGGGCGTGCCGTTCTCGACGACGATGTTCGAGATCTCGTCCTCGCCTGTGAGGGCCGTGATCGTGACGAGGCCCGAGATCTCGGTGCCGGCGTTCGTGATGAACATCTTCGAGCCGTCGATCACCCAGTCGCCGCCTTCGAGCCGGGCGGTCGTCCGCGTCGCGCCGGCGTCCGACCCGGCGCCCGGCTCGGTCAGCCCGAACGCCGCCAGCCGCTCGCCCGAGGCCAGCGCGGGCAGCCACTCCCGCCGCTGCTCGTCGCTTCCGAAAAGGGCGATCGGCATCGTGCCGAGCGACGTGTGCGCGGCGACCGTGATGGCGAACGACTGGTCGACGCGGGCCAGCTCCTCGATCGCGATCGCATAGGCCAGCGTGTCCGACCCGGCGCCGCCCCACTCGGCCGCGATCGGGATGCCCAGGAGGCCCAGCTCGGCGGCCTGCCGGACGATCTCGAGCGGGAAGCGGCCCTCGCGGTCGAGCTCCTCGGCGACCGGCCCGATCGCCCCCTCGGCGAACTCGCGCACGGTCGAGCGGAACAGGCGGTGCTCGTCGGAGAGGTCGTAGCTCAGCATGCCGGTCGTGCAACAACGGGGTCAGACCCCAATGTTGCGGCCCCGATGGTAGGGGCTCTCGGTGGTCGCTCCGCGCAACATTGGGGTCTGACCCCGTTGTTGCGTCTCATGAGGCCATCGACCTTGCGAGCTCGGTCAGGAGGCGCACGCCGTAGCCGGTGCCGCCTTTGCCGAACTCGTCGCCGCGGCTGCGGTCGAGGTTGTCCACGCCGGCGATGTCGAGGTGGGCCCAGTCGCCGTCACCGGCGAACTCCTGGAGGAAGCGGGCGGCGTAGCAGGCGCCGCCGCGCCCGGCGAACGAGGCGTTCACCATGTCGGCCACCTCCGAGCGGTAGAACCGCTTGTAGGTGTCGTGGAGCGGCATCCGCCACACCAGGTCGCCTGACACGTCCGACGCCTCTGCGATCTGGCCCGCGAACTCCTCTCCGCGCACGAAGAGGCCGGCATGCAGGTCGCCGAGCGCGGTGACGATGGCGCCGGTCAGCGTGGCGACGTCGACCACGTGGGTGGCGCCGAGCGAACGGGCGTGGTGCAGGCAGTCCGCCAGGACGAGCCGGCCCTCGGCGTCGGTGTTGTTGATCTCGACCGTCTTGCCGTTCGCGGCCTTCACGATGTCGTCGGTCTTCACGGCCGACTTCCCGATCATGTTCTCGGTCGCGCCGATCACGGTGACCACCTCGATCGGGAGCCCGAGCTCGGCGATGGCGCCGGTCGTCTCGAGCACCGCCGCCGCGCCCGACATGTCGAACTTCATCCCGATCAAGGCCCGCGCCGGCTTCAGCGTGTAGCCGCCCGAGTCGTACGTGAGCCCCTTGCCGACGAGACCGAGGACGACGCCGGCCTTTGCCCGGCGCGGCTTGTGGCGAAGGACGATCGTGAGCGGCGGCTTCGACGACCCCTGGGCCACGGCCAGGAAGAGGCCCATCCCGCGCCGCTCCATCCACGCCCGGTCGTGCACGCGCGCGGTGAGCGTGGGGTGCTGCTTGGCCAGCTCGCGGGCGCGCTCGGCCAGCTCCTGCGGTCCCATGTCGCGCGCCGGCGTGTTCTGGAGGTCGCGGGCCCGGTTGGTGGCCTCGGTGAGGACGGCCGAGAGGCGGGCCTGCGCCCGGTCTCCGCCCAGCACCGCCAGCGAGCCCACCTCGCCCGGCCGGTCGTCGGCAGGCCCGGTGAGGTAGCGGGTGAAGCGGTAGCCGGCAAGCGCGGCCCCGTCGACCACGCACCGGGTCGCCTCGGCGGCGTCGAGAGGTACGCCGTCGAGCGCGAAGGCCACGGACTTCGCCCGTGCGCCGCCGGCCGCCCGCACCACCGCTGCGGCGGCCAGCCTGACCTCGGCCGGCCCGGGCGTCTTGCCGAGCCCCACGACCGCGACCCGCTTGGCCCGCACGCCGCCGTCGGCGTGCACCAGGGTCACCTGGCCCTTCCCGCCGCGGATCTCGCCGGCCTCGACGAGCCGGGTCAGCGTGCCCCCCAGAGCGCGGTCGATGGCCGCGGCCGCGCCGGTCAGGCTCGCGGGTCTCCCGACCGCCACCGCGAGCACGTCGGCTGTGGCGCGCTCGGGCGCGGTGGTCGAGGTGGTGATTCGCATGCGGGCCTCCGGTGGGGGAAAATGGGACGCCCCATTCTAAGGAGCCGACATGGACGCCAAGATCACGCTCCCCGAGAGCGACCTTCCCCGAAGCTGGTACAACATCCTCGCGGACGCGCCGACGCCGCCGCAGCCGCCCCTGCACCCGGGCACCGGCCAGCCGGTCGGGCCGGACGATCTGGCGCCGCTCTTCCCGATGGACCTGATCCTCCAGGAGGTCTCGACCGACTCCGAGATCGCGATCCCCGCGGAGGTGCTCGACGTACTCCGGCTCTGGCGGCCGACGCCGCTTCACCGCGCGCACCGGCTCGAGCGCGCCATCGGCACCCGCTCGCGCATCTACTACAAGTACGAGGGCGGATCGCCGGCCGGCTCGCACAAGCCGAACACCGCGGTCGCCCAGGCCTACTACTCGGCAAAGGCGGGCCGCAAGCGGCTCGCGACCGAGACGGGGGCGGGCCAGTGGGGGAGCGCGCTCGCGCTGGCGTCGCAGGTCTTCGGGCTCGAGTGCAAGGTCTACATGGTGCGCGTGAGCTACGACCAGAAGCCCTACCGGCGGGTGATGATGGAGACCTGGGGTGCGAGCGTCGTCCCGAGCCCGTCGCCCGACACGAACTCCGGCCGCGCCATTCTTGAGCAGGACGCCGACTCGCCGGGCAGCCTCGGGATCGCGATCTCGGAGGCCGTCGAGGACGCCGCCGGGCGCGACGACACGAGCTACTCGCTCGGCTCCGTCCTGAACCACGTGCTGCTGCACCAGACGGTGATCGGCCAGGAGGCCCAGCGCCAGCTCGAGCTTGCCGGCGAGAAGGGCGTCGACGTCGTCATCGGCTGTGTCGGCGGCGGCTCGAACTTCGGCGGACTGGCGCTGCCGTTCGTCCGCGACAAGATCGCCGGGGCCGACATCGACATCGTGGCCTGCGAGCCGGCGGCCTGCCCGACGCTGACCCGCGGCCCCTACGCCTACGACTTCGGCGACACCGGCCGGCTGACGCCGCTCGTCCCGATGCACACGCTCGGCCACGACTTCGTGCCGCCGGGGATCCACGCCGGCGGCCTGCGCTACCACGGCGCCGCGCCGATCGTCTCGCAGCTCGTCCTCGACGGCCTCGTCCGGGCCGAGGCCTTCGGTCAGACCGACGTCTTCGGCGCGGCGATCGAGTTCGCCCGCAGCGAAGCCATCATCCCGGCCCCCGAGAGCGCGCACGCCATCAAGGGCGCGATCGACGCCGCCCGCCGCGCCGACGAGGCCGGGACGGAGCAGGTGATCATCTTCAACCTGTCCGGCCACGGGCACTTCGACATGGGCGCCTACGACGCCTACCTGCACGGCCGGCTCGAGGACTTCGAGCTCCCTGAGGCCGAGATTCAGCGGGCGCTCAAGGCGATCGAGGACCTGCCCAAGCCCGCGGGGGTCTCCGTCTGACGACCCGTTGTCCCGCCTGCGGCACGGTCGCACCTGAGGGCGCCCGTTTCTGCCCCAGCTGCGGCCGTCCGCTGGCCGGCGGCGACGCGGCCGAGCGCAAGCTCGCGACGGTCGTCTTCGCCGACCTCGCGGGCTCGACCGAGCTCGCGTCGCAGATGGACGCCGAGGAGCTGCGCGACCTCTTGGGCGACGTCTACGTAACGCTGGCGCGGTGCGCCGAGGCGTACGGCGGCACGGTGGAGAAGTTCATCGGCGACGCCGTGATGGCGGTGTTCGGCGTGCCGGTCGCGCACGAGGACGACGCCGAGCGGGCTGTGCGGGCGGCGCTCCTCATGCGCTCGCGGCTCGCGGCCGTCGCGGAGCGGCGGGAGGTGCCGCTCGTGCTCCGGATCGGCGTCAACACGGGGCTCGTCGTGACCGGTACGACGCCGGGCCGCGACTTCCTCGTGACCGGAGAGGCGGTGAACCTCGCCGCCCGGCTCCAGCAGGCCGCCGAGCCCGGCGAGGTGCTCGTCGGCGAGCGGACGTTCCGAGCGGTCGAGCCGCTGGTGCGGATGGTCGCGCCGCGGTCGCTCGCCGTCCGCGGCCGCACCGGGCCGGTCATGGCCTACGCCGTGGAGCGGTTCGCGCCCGCCGGGGCCTACCGCCGGCGGCGGCGGCCGTACGGCCCGTTCGTCGGCCGCGAGGTCGAGCTGACGCTGATCCGATCCGTCGTGGAGCGGGCCGTCGAGCACCGGCGCGCGCATCTCCTGACGCTGATCGGCGAGGCGGGGATCGGGAAGTCGCGGCTCGTCGAGGAGGCCGTCGTCGAGCTGCGCCGGTCGGAGGAGCCGCCCGCGGTGTGGGTCGGCCGCTGCCTGCCCTACGGCGAGGGCGGCCCGTACGCGCCGCTTCGCGACCTGCTCCTGCGCGCGGCGGCCGTGCGCACGGACGCGAGCCGGGAGGAGATCCGCTCCCGCGTGACGGGCCAGCTCCAGGCGATCCTGCCCGAGGGCAGCGACGAGCAGATCGCCGAGCTCCTGCGGTTCGTGGGCGGCGAGCGGATGCTGCCGGCCGGCGACGACGACGAGCCGGGCGACCGCGGCCGCGACGCCTGGCGCAACCTCCTCCTGCGGATGGCCGCGAGGCAGGCGACGCTCCTCGTCATCGAGGACGCGCACTGGGCCGAGCCGGCGCTGCTCGAGCTGATCGCGTCGGTGGTGGCGGGCGACGTGCGGGTACCGCTCGTGGTCGTGTGCGTGGCGCGCGCCGAGCTCTACGTGAGCCACCCGGGCTGGGGCTCGGGCATGCGCAACGAGACCACGGTCACGCTCGAGGCGCTCGATGCCGGCGAGATGCACCGCCTCGCGAACGCGCTCGCCGCGTCGGTCGACCCGCCGCCGAGCGTCGTCGAGCTGGCGGGGGGAAACCCGTTCTTCCTCGAGGAGATCCTGGCGATGAGCGGCGAGAGCGGCGGCGATGACAGGGTGCCCGAGACGGTGCAGGGCGTGATCGCCGCCCGCCTCGACCTGCTCGATCCCGACGACAAGCGGCTGCTTCAGCGCGCCGCGGTGGTCGGGCGGAGCTTCACGCTCGAGCAGCTCGAGCCGCTCCTGAACGGCGGCGGCCGTGGCCCGACGGGCCGCCTGCGCAACCTCGTCGATCGCGACCTCATCCACCATCGCGGCGGGGGCCGGCACAGCTTCAAGCACGCGCTGATTCGCGACGTGGCCTACGAGTCGATCCCGCGCGTGGAGCGCGCGCGCCTGCACCTGCGCCTGGCCGAGCAGCTCGAGAGCTCACCCGAGACCGCCTGCCAGGTGGTCGCCGGGCACTACGCGGCCGCGGCGACGCTCGGCGAGGCGGCGGCCCGCGCGCCCGCGGTGCGCGCGCTCCTCCAGGCGGCGCAGGAGGCGAGGAGCGTCGAGGCGCATGGCCTCGCCCTCCGAAACGCCGTGCTCGCGCGGCAGCTCGCGGACTCGGAACACGACCGCGCGCTGGCGGCTGAGGCCGCGGGCGACGCGCACTGGATGGCCGAGCACCTCGACGACGCCCGCGCGGCCTACCTCGACGCGCTCGAGCTCGGGATCGCCGCCCAGCTCGGGCCGGTCGACACGGCTCGGCTCCGCTGGAAGTGGGTCGACCTGCCGACCCGCTGGCAGGGCTCGATGGTCTCGGCGCCCGACCGCGAGCGCGTCTCGGCCGAGATCGAGACCGGCCTGGCCGAGGCGCGGGAGGCCGGCTCGGTGCTCACCGAGGCCCGGCTCCTGATCGCAAAGGCTCTGCTCGTCTACCGGGTCGAGACGACCGTCCCGCCCCAGGAGGCGGCCCTGGCCGTCGCCGACCGCGCGCTCGAGCTGACCGAGGGCCTCGGCCGGCCGGCGATCGTCTCGGCCGCGCTCGACGCTCGATCGGTGCTGCTCCAGTCGGTCGGCCGCTACGCGGAGGCGCTCGAGATGGACGAGCGCCGGCTCGCGCTCGTGCGGTCGCTGCCGTCACGCGAGGAGCAGATGGACATCTGCTCGTCGGTGGCGCGAACCCGGACGGCGCGGGGCGACTTCGCCGGGGCCGTCGCCGCCGCCGACCTGGGTGACGAGCTCGGCGCGGGGAGCGACCACCGCTGGGTCGCCTGGCCGGCGCGGAGCAAGGTCGACGCGCTGTTCTGGTGGGACAAGTGGGACGAGGCGATCCGGACGTACGAGGGCTTCCTCGGCGTTCTCCGCGGCACGGACACCGACGGCCGTCGCGCCCGCCAGTCGCGCCCGGGCCGGATGCTGGGCGTGGTCGCCGCCATCCACACGCTGCGGGGGAGACCGAGGCGGCCGACCGGCTCGAGCGGCGGCTGCCTGGCTCGAACCCGCACTTCGACCTCGTGCTCGCCCAGGCGCTGCTCGGCGCGGGCGAGGCGGAGCTGGCGCTCGAGCGCTCGACCGGGCTGCCGTTCCTGCGTCCGTGGGCGCGCGCGATCAGGGCCGAGTCGCTCGCCGTCCTCGGCCGCTGGGACGACTTCGACGCGGCGCTCGACGACATCGCCGCGCTCCCGGGCGTCGCCGAGCTCCCGCGCGTCGCGGCCCAGGTCGACCGCGCCCGTGGCATCGCCGGCGACGAGGTCGCCCTGGCCCGGGCGACCGAGACGTTCGCGCGGCTGGGGTGCGAGTTCGAGCACGCCCGCTGCCTCGAGATCGGCGGCGAGGGCGAGGCGGCGAGGGCCGTCTACGCCCGGATGGGCGCCGCGCCGGCGGTGGAGAGGGCCGCCCGCTGATCGGTCTAGGGTGCGGCGCATGTCCAAAGCCACGATTCACACCAGCATGGGCGACATCGAGCTCGAGCTCTTCGCCGAGGACGCCCCCAAGACGGTCGACAACTTCTCGAAGCTCGCGGGCGACGGGTTCTACGACGGCCTCGTCTTCCACCGCGTCATCCCCGACTTCATGATCCAGGGCGGATGCCCGCGCGGCGACGGGACGGGCGACGCCGGCTACAAGTTCGAGGACGAGTTCAACGACCACGCCATCGTGCGCGGCACGCTCGCCATGGCGAACGCCGGCCCGAACACGAACGGCAGCCAGTTCTTCATCGTCACCGCCGACGCGACGCCGTGGCTCGACGGCAAGCACACCGCCTTCGGCCAGGTCACCGCGGGCCAGGACGTGGTGGATGCGATCAGCGGCGTCGATCGCGACGGCTCCGACCGCCCGCGCGAGCCGATCACGATGGACGGGTGACGTCTCGGAGTAGCGTGAAAGATCGGGGTCAGACCCCGTTTTTTCACGAGGAATCGGGCCTGGCCGGCGGTTACTTCGAGCCGCCGATCAGATCCGCCACGCTTCTGGCCGCGTGCCGACCATGGTGCGCGACGAACCTAACCCCAGCGTCGGAGTCGTCGGTCTGATGCCGCGCAACAACGGGGTCAGACCCCGATGTTGCGCGCGTTCACAACGCCCGACGGCCGGAGCTCCGGCGAGACCGCGCTCTTCGCCGGAGCACCCCGAACACTCCGCCACCCGTTAAGGAGGGGGCTCGCGGGGGAACCCCGGGTTCCCCGCGGACGAACCTAACCCAGCGTCGGAGTCGTCGGGCTGATGCCGCGCAACAACGGGGTCAGACCCCGATGTTGCGCGCGTTCACAAGCGCCCGACGGTCGGAGCTCCGGCGAAGATTCGCCCGCGGAGTACTAGCCGAGTGCGCCGCGCTGGGCGATCGCCTCGGCCAGCGTGTACTCGGTGCTCGGTCGCCGCCGGCTGGAACGCGTTCATGTAGGAGAACTCCGCGACGGCACGGTCCTGCCGCACCATGAACCCGTCGATGAAGAACCTGAAGAACCGCTTGCCCTTGGCGAGGTTCAGCGTGACGCGGAAGCCCGCCAGCTCGTCGGCGACGCGATGCCGCCGAAGCACGCTGCTCGTGATGCCGAGCAGCTTCACGTCCTTGGAGCCGTGGAACTCCCTGTGGAGCTCGCGCGTCAGGCAGCGGATGACGCTCGGCGCCATGTAGGCGTCGACCGTCTTCTGCGCGTCGGCCGGCGTGGCGAAGACGATCGCGTCGGAGTGGACCTGCGCCGTCGTGCCGAAGCCGTACGAGACGCCGCGGCTCTTCCAGTTGCCGGCGGTGATCTTCACGTCGCTGGGGCGCGGGTCGCACTTCGAGGAGGTCTTGGACTCGGAGGACGGGGCCTGGCGCTGCCAGTTCGGCCCCAGGTCGTCGAGACGCAGGCGCATCATGTTGAGGCGCATGTGGTCGGCGGCGGCTCCCTGAAGCGGGGCGGCCGGAGCAGACGGGATGGTCCCGCCCGCCGAGCCGCACGCCGCGGCAGCGATCGCCACGCCGAGGATTCCGATTGCCTGTCCGAGTCGCCGCATGATGCCTCCAAGAACGAACGGGAAATGGGCGCACCTCTGCCCGGGGCGCCTCAGGGGGAACATCGGCATGCCGGGAGCAACCTTGAGCGACTCAGGCGCGCGCCGTCACGGGCAGCTCGAGGCGGCTCGGCTCCGGCCCGCCGCGGTGCAGGCGGATCCGGGATCCGCCGGCCGGAGGAGGCTCGAACACGTCGCCGTCGACGGCGGCGAGCGACAGGCGAAGCGCGCTTCCCGCGTCGATCCGGTAGGCGATCGGCTGGAGCTCGACACGGGCCGTGCGAGGGCCACGGGCGCGGCCGCCAGCGCACAACCCTCGGTGATGTACGTCGCCGAGCCGTCGGGCGCGATCTCGTCGAGGTAGCAGAAGAGGTTCGTGCGCTCGGCGCCGGCCTCGAGCATGAGCAGGCAGGCCGGCTCGCCCGTGATCTCGAGCCCGTCCGGGAACGGCATCGAGGTGTATGCACATGCCGGTGCCGGCCGGCCGGCGTAGGACGTCGGCGGCGCCGGCTGGAGCTGGCCCCGCCACCTCGTGCGCTCGCCAGAGGAGGCCGTGAGGTCGAGCTCGTGGTCGTCGACGCCGGCGGCGGGCGGAGCAGGGGAGAGCGTTCCGGCCGCGCCGAGATGAAGCGGCACGCCCGTCGTCCCCGGCGGAGGCCACGCCCGCGCCGACTGCCATCGCTCCTCGCCCACGACGTGGTAGCGCACCGCCGGCACGGCCTCGGCGCCCGCCATTGAGAACGCCCGGCCGAGGAATCCCAGCACCTCGCCCGCGATGTCGAAGCGCATCTCGCCCGACGCGTTGCGCGGGCTCACGTCGTGGTAGCCGCCGTGGTCCCACGGGCCCAGGACGAGCTCGCCGCCGAGCGCGCGGTGGATCGCGACCGTCGCCCGGGTCGACGCGCCGTCGTACCAGCCACCCAGCGAGTGCACCGCGACGCCCGACGCCCGGATCGCAGCCGCGAGCGAGCTCGGCGCCCGCGCCGCGGAGCTGCTCGGCGGTGACCGTGCGGCCGCGCTCGCGCGAGCCCTCCGAGCCGTGCTCTGCGATCGCCGCACGCAGGTCGCGCCGGCTCCCCGCCACGGCCTGCGGCCCGCGCACGGCGAGTCGGGCTCGCAGCCCTCCGATCGGGAGCCGGCCCCGGTCGAGCACGGCGACTCGCTCGGCCCACCGCTCGGCGAGCCAGGTGTTCCGGACCCCGCCCGGGAGCACGAGGTCATCGGCGAGATCCCAGAAGCAGAACCGGGCGGCGACGGCGCGGAGCGCCGGATGGCCGCGCGCGGCGAGGAGGAGGGCTGCCGTGCCGCCGTAGGAGACGCCGACGGCGGCGACGCGGCCGTCCGACCACGGCCGCGAGGCGATCCAGTCCAGCACGGCGGCCGCGTCGCCGGCTTCCTCGGGCGGCCACTCGTCGGGCCGGGCCCCGAACGACGCCCCGGCGCCGCGGACGTCGATGTCGACCACGGCGTATCCCGCCGCCAGCATGCGGGCGGCCGCCGCGCCCGGCCGCGGCCCGCCGCGCCCGAACGGCCAGCGCAGGTCGGCTCCGCGCCAGTAGCGGTGCTGCACGAGCACGGCCGGCCGGCGCTCGCCGGAGGGCGCCCAGGCGTCGACCGCGATCCGCGTGCCGCCCTCGCCCGGCACGTAGACCGACTCGTGGATCATGCGGCGAGGAGGCCGCGCACCGTCGCGCCCGGCGTGCTCGACGGCGTCCGGGTCGACGCCCGTCTCGAGCCCCTCGCGCTCCAGGAATCGCACGAGCGCCTCGGTCGCGACGTTCCCCGGCGCACCGGGCGCGAACGGGCACCCGCCGAGGCCGGCCGCCGAGGAGTCGAAGATGCGGACATCGGCCTCGAGCCCGGCGGCGACGTTCTGCGAGCGCGCGGCCGCCGGTGTCGTGCAGGTGGAGCGCGATCCGCTCGAGCGCCACGTGCTCGGCTGACCGCCGCGACGACGTCCGGCACCTGCTCCGGCCGGGCGACGCCGATCGTGTCGCCGATCGAGATCTCGTCGCACCCCAGCGCCGCGAGCTCCGCGCGCCACCCGCGCCACTGCCGCCGGGGCGACCGGCCCCGTCGTAGGGGCAGCCGAACGCCGTCGACACGTATCCGCGCGTCCACATCCCGGCCGCGAGCGCCCGCTCGAGCACCGGCCCGAACGCGGCCAGCGACTCGGCGATGGTCATGTTCACGTTCGCGCGCGCGAACCCCTCCGAGGCGGCGGTGAAGACGGCGATCGCGTCGGCGCCGGCGGCCTCGGCCCGCTCCAGGCCGCGCAGGTTGGGCACGAGCACGGGATAGCGGACGCCCTCCCGGCGGTGGACGGCGGGCAGGACCTCGTCCGCGTCGGCGAGCTGCGGCACGGCCCTCGGCGAGACGAACGACGTCACCTCGACGACCGGGAGGCCCGCGTCGGCCAGAAGCTCGACGAAGCGCACCTTCTCGGCCGCGGGCACCGTCGCGGCCTCGTTCTGGAGGCCGTCGCGCGGCCCGACCTCGACGACCGTGACGCGGTCGGCGCTCACACGTCGCCGTCCAGCTCGACGAGCGCCTGCCCGCGCGACACGAGCTCGCCCGCCGCGACGAGGACCCCGGTGACGACGCCCGCGCCCGGCGCCGTCACCGCCAGCTCCATCTTCATCGCCTCGAGCAGGACGAGCGTCTGGCCGTCGTCGACGTGCTCGCCCTCGTGGACATCCACGCGAAGGACCGTGCCCGGCATGGGCGCGGCCAGGGAGCCGCCCGGCCCGAGCGCGCTCGCCGAGGGCGGCTCGTCGTCGCCGCCGACCGCGAACTGCCACCCCTCGTGCAGCACGAAGCCTCCGGCCGCGCGCACCTCGAGCTGGGGTGGGCCGAGCTCGTACCACGGGCTGCCGTCGTCGTGCTGGCGCGCGAGGGCCGCGCGGCGGACGTCCTCGGGAAGCTCGGGTACCTGGTCGGGGCTCCACTCGCGCTCGACGAAGTCGGTCCCCGCCTCGCCGGCCCGAAACGCCGGCCGCCGCAGCGCCCAGCGCAGGAATCCCAGGTTGGTGGCGACCCCCAGGACGGCCGTCTCGGCGAGCGCGGCCGCCATCCGGTCGATGCACGCGTCGCGGTCCTCGGCATGGGCGATGACCTTCGCCAGCATCGGGTCGTACCGCAAGCCCACCTCGTCGCCGGCGCGCACGCCCGTGTCGATCCGCACTCCGGGCCAGCGCGGCAGGTCGAGCTCGAGCAGCCGCCCGGCCGCGGGGAGGAAGCCGTTGGCCGGGTCCTCGGCGTAGAGGCGGCACTCGATCGCGTGCCCGTTCCAGTCGACGTCCTCCTGCTCGAGCTCCAGCGGCTCGCCGGCCGCCACCGCGAGCTGGGCGCGGACGAGGTCGATGCCCGTCACCGCCTCGGTGACGGCGTGCTCGACCTGGAGGCGGGCGTTCAGCTCGAGGAAGTGCCAGGCGCCGTCCGGACCGAGCAGGAACTCGACGGTGCCGGCGCCGACGTACCCGGCCGCGCGGGCGAGCGCGACGGCCGCCCGGCCGAGGGCCGCCCGCAGCCCGGGGTCGGCCGCCGGCGACGGCGCCTCCTCGACGATCTTCTGGTGGCGGCGCTGGAGCGAGCAGTCCCGCTCGCCCAGGTGGACGACGGCGCCGTGGGCGTCGGCGAGCACCTGCACCTCGACGTGGCGGGCGCCGCCCACGAGTCGCTCGAGATAGACGCGGCCGTCGCCGAAGGCCGCCGCGGCCTCCCTCCGGGCCGCTGCGATCGCATCGGGAAGCGCGGGCGCGGCGAGCACCGTTCGCATCCCGCGGCCACCGCCGCCCGCGGCCGCCTTCACCATGAGCGGGAAGCCGAGCCGGAGCGCCTCCTGCTCGAGCGTCTCGTCGGAGAGGTCGACGCCGGCGTAGCCCGGCGTCACCGGGATCCCGGCCGCCTCGGCCAGCCGGCGGGCCTCGATCTTGTCGCCCGCGGCCCGCAGTGCGGACGGCGGCGGGCCGACGAAGACGAGCCCCGCCTTGGCCACGGCCTCGGCGAACTCGGGGCTCTCGGCCAGGAAGCCGTATCCGGGGTGGACGGCGTCGGCGCCGGCGGCCGTCGCCGCGGCGACGAGGGCCTCGGCGTCGAGGTATCCCGCCACCTCGACGGCGCTGTCGGCGACGTCGACATGGAGCGCCCCGCGCTCGGCGGGCTCGTAGGCCGCGACCGCCTCGATTCCGAGCTCCCGGCAGGCGCGCGCGATCCGAACGGCGATCTCGCCGCGGTTTGCGATCAGGACGCGCTGGAGTCCGGCGCCCATCGCGGCTTTCGCTTCTCGAGGAACGCCGCCAGCCCCTCCTGGGCCTCCGGCGCCGGCACGCGCAGCGGCCAGGCGCTGGGGGAGGTCGGGCAGGCGCAGGTTGGCGGTGGCGTCGCGGAGCAGGCGCTTCGTCTCGGCGATCGCGGCCGGCCCGCACTCGAGGAAGTCGAGCACCGCGTCCGCCACCGCATGGTCGAGCCGGTCGGGCTCGACGACGTCGTGCACGAGCCCGATCCGCATCGCCCGCTCGGCGTCGAAACGGACGGCGGTCGTGAAGAGCGCCTGGGTGTGCCCCGGGCCGATCTTGCGAAGGACGTACGGCGAGATGGTGGCCGGGATCAGGCCGAGCCGGGCCTCCGTGAAGCCGAACCGCGCTCCCGAGACCGCCACGGCGATATCGGCGATCGCGACGAGCCCCGACCCGCCGCCGAGGGCGTGCCCGTTCACCCGCGCGATCACCGGCACAGGGCAGGCGTCGATCGCGTCGAGCAGGCCGCGCATGACGGCCGCGTCGGCCACGTTCTGCTCGGGGGTCAGGTCGCGGCTGCGCCGCATCCAGTCGATGTCCGCGCCCGCGCAGAAGATGTCGCCGGCGCCGGTCAGGACGATCACCCGCGTGCCGTCGAGCGGCAGCGCGGTGACGAGCTCGCGGAGCTCGACCATCATCGCCGGCTCGAGCGCGTTTCGGGCCTCGGGCCGGTCGAGCGTGAGGGTGGCGACCGCGCCGTTTCGTGTCAGGCCGACGGCGCTCACATCCGGAACACCCCGAAAGTCGTCTCGGGCACGGGCGCGTAGGCGGCGGCCGCGAGGCCGAGCGCGAGCACGCGGCGCGTGTCGGCCGGGTCGATGATGCCGTCGTCCCAGAGCCGCGCGGTCGAGAAGTAGGGGCTGCCCTCGCGCTCGTAGGTCTCGAGGATGGGGAGCTCGAACGCGTCGCGCTCCTCCTCGGACATCTCACCGCGCACGGTGGAGAGGACGCGCGCGGCCTGGGTGCCGCCCATCACCGAGATCCGGGCGTTGGGCCACATCCAGAGCTGGCGCGGCCCGTACGCCCGCCCGCACATGGCGTAGTTCCCGGCGCCGAATGACCCCCCGATGACGATCGTGAACTTCGGCACCTCGGCGCAGGCCACCGCCGTCACCAGCTTGGCGCCGTCCTTCGCGATCCCGCCCGCCTCGTACTCGCGGCCGACCATGAAGCCGGTGATGTTCTGGAGGAAGACGAGCGGGATGCCGCGCCTGCATGCCAGCTCGACGAAGTGCGCGCCCTTGAGCGCCGACTCCGAGAAGAGGATGCCGTTGTTCGCGAGGATGGCGACCGGATACCCCATCAGGTGGGCGAAGCCGCACACGAGCGTGTCGCCGTAGGTGGCCTTGAACTCGTGGAACCGCGACCCGTCGACGATCCGGCCGATCACCTCGCGCACCTCGAACGGATGGCGGATGTCGGCCGGGACGACCCCGTGCAGCTCGGCCGGGTCGAGCGCCGGGTCGGCCGGCTCGCGCCGCACCCAGGGCTCGGGCGGCGGGTCGCCGAGATGGCGCACGATCTCGCGGCAGATCGCGATCGCGTGCTCGTCGTCGGCAGCGAGGTGGTCGGTGACGCCCGAGAGCCGGCTGTGGACGTCGGCCCCGCCGAGCTCCTCGGCGGTCACCTCCTCGCCCGTCGCGGCCTTCACGAGCGGCGGGCCGCCCAGGAAGATCGTCCCCGTGCCGCGGACGATGACCGCCTCGTCGGACATCGCCGGAACGTACGCGCCGCCGGCCGTGCACGAGCCCATGACGAGCGCGATCTGGGGGATACCGAGCGCCGACATGCGGGCCTGGTTGTAGAAGATGCGCCCGAAGTGGTCGCGGTCGGGGAAGACGTCGGCCTGGAGCGGCAGGTACGCCCCGCCCGAGTCGGCCAGGTAGATGCAGGGGAGGCGGTTCTGCTCGGCCACCTCCTGGGCGCGCAGGTGCTTCTTCACGGTGAGCGGGAAGTAGCTTCCGCCCTTCACGGTGGCGTCGTTTGCGACGATCACGCACGGCCGGCCCGCGACGGGGCCGACGCCGGTCACGATCCCCGCGCCGGGTGCCTCGCCGTCGTAGAGGCCGTGGGCGGCGAGCGGCGCGAGCTCGAGGAACGCCCCGCCGGGATCGACCAGGCGCTCGATCCGCTCGCGGGCGAGCAGCTTCCCGCGCTTCTTGTGCCGGTCGGTCGCGGCCCGGCCGCCGCCCGCCCGGGCCCGCTCCAGCTCCGCCTCCAGGTCGGCGACCAGCTCGCCCATCCGCTCCCTGTTTCGGAGGTAGTCATCCGAGGCGGTGTCGAGATGACTGGCGATGCGGGACACGACCGCCAGATTACCGTGACGAGCCGTGACACTTGACAGACAGCGCGGATGATGTCATAATGACGTCATGGAGACTTCACGATTCGTCGACGGGCTGCGGGCCGACCTGGCCGCAGCCGCCGCGCTCGGGGATCAGGCGATCGTCGAGGCGGCGGACCGGCTCGCACGCGCCGTCGAGTCCTCGGTGCGCATCCACCTCCTCGACGCCCTCCAGGAGGCGGCGATGGAGCTCACTCACAGCTGCCGAACGGGCGGATCGACGTCCGCCTGAGCGGCGGCGACGTCCAGCTGACGTTCGTCGGCGACCAGCCGGCGGCGCCGGCCGGCGACGACGACACCTCGGCCCGGGTGACGCTCCGGCTCTCGGAGCGCCTGAAGGGCCAGGCCGAGGCGGCCGCCGGCCGCGAGGGCGTCTCGCTGAACACCTGGCTCGTACGAACAGTTGCGGCCGGAGTCGGCCGGCGCACGGTCGGAAACCGGCTGCGCGGCTACTCCGGATGACGAAAGGAGCTTTGCGATGACACGCCACACCAATCTGCGTTTGCCGGCCTCCGAGCTGGCCAAGCTCGAGCCCGCCCGCGCGCGGAGCGTCACACACGTGGCGCCTGCGGTCGAGGTGGTGCACGCACCGCGGCGCCTGCGCCGCGCTGTCCGAAGCGTCGTCGGGTTCTCCCGCGCGTAACCCGACCAGAGACCAAGGAGCCCGAACCATGCCGACCACCACGCATCACACGCCCGGCGCGCTCGACCTCGACATCCGCGTCCAGGCCGGCCGCGTCGACATCGAGACCGCCGACACGACCGAGACCACGGTCGAGATCGAGCCGCTGGACGGCGGCGACGCCGCCCGCGCCGCGGTCGAGAGCGCCCGCCAGGAGCTGCGGCCCATCGGGGAGGGGCACCGCCTCGTGATCGAGGTCCCGCGGCGCCCGCGGCTCTTTGGCTGGAGCGAGCCCGAGGTGCGCGTCCGGATCCACTGCCCGCACGGCATCGGCGTCGTCGCCAAGACCGCGTCGGCCGACCTCGAGCTGCGGGGCCGTGCCGGCGCGTTCTCCACGAAGACCGCCTCGGGCGACGTCATCGTCGAGGCCGCCGGCGGCGACGTCGACGTGAAGACCGCCTCGGGCGACGTGTCGATCGGAGCCGTCGCGGGGCGGGCGAACGTGAACACGATGTCGGGCGACATCGTCCTCGACGAGGCGTCCGGGTCGGTCTCCGTGCACACCATGTCGGGAGACCTGCGTGTCGAGCGGCTGGCGTCCGGAACCGCCGAGATGCGCTCCATGTCGGGCGACATCGTCGCGACGGTCCGCCCTGGCGCCACGCTCTGGATCGACGCCAGCTCCATGTCGGGCGAGGTGTCGTCCGACCTGCCCGGTGTCCGACACCGCGCCGTCGGGCGGCGGCACCGACATCGAGCTCCGCGCGAGCTCGATGAGCGGCGACATCGACCTGCGCCGCGCCGAGGAGGCGAGCACGGCAGGTGCCTGATCCGGCTCCGCTCAGGCGGAACCGCGACTTCCAGCTTCTCTGGATCGGCCAGGCGATCTCGGCGCTCGGCTCGCGGGTGTCGACGATCGCCTACCCGCTCCTGGTGCTGTCGCTGACCGGATCGCCGGCCGACGCGGGGATCGTGGGGTTCGCGGCGACGATCCCGTACCTTCTGATCCAGCTCCCGGCCGGCGTCCTGGTCGACCGCATCGACCGCCGCCGCGCGATGATCGTGTGCGACGCCGGCCGGCTCCTGGTGCTGGCCGGGCTCGCCGCCGCGGTCGCCGCCGGCCATGCGCCGCTCGTGCTGATCGCCGCGGTCGCGCTCGTCGAGGGCTGCCTGACGGTGGTGTTCAACCTGGCCGAGCTCTCGGCGATCCAGCTCCTCGTCCCAGCGGTGCAGCTCGAGCCGGCGCTGGCCCAGAACGAGGCCCGCGTCCGCGGGGCCGGGCTGCTCGGCCAGCCGCTCGGCGGCGCGCTCTTCGGCCTCGGCCGGGCCGTGCCGTTCGCGGCCGACGCGGCCTCGTACGCCGCCTCGCTGGTGACGCTCGCCGCCATCCGGCGCCCGCTCGTCGCCGAGACGGTCGGCGAGCGCCGTCATCCGTGGGCCGAGATGGTGGAGGGTCTGCGCTGGCTTTGGAGCCAGCCGTTCCTGCGCTCGACGACGCTGATCGTGGCGGCCTCGAACGGCCTGTTCCAGGCCGTGACGCTTTCGGTCATCGTCGTCGCCGAGGCGCACGGCGCCTCGCCGGGGGTCATCGGCCTCATCCTGGCCGGGTGGGGCGTCGGGGGGCTGGCGGGTGCGGCGGCCGCGGGGTGGCTCGGAAAGCGACTGCCGGCGGCCGCGGTCGTGATCGGGGCGAACTGGGTTTGGGCGGGGCTCTTGCCCGTCATCGCGCTTGCGCCGCGACCGATAGCGATCGGCACTGCGGGAGCGGGCATGGCGTTCGTCGGGCCGGCCTGGAACGTCGTCCTCGGGAGCATCGAGATGCGGCTCACGCCGCAGGCGCTCCTGGGGCGTGTTCAGGCCGTCCAGATGACGGCCGCCTACGGCGCGATCCCGCTCGGGTCGCTCATCGGCGGCTTCCTGCTCGACCGGCTCGGCTCTGAAGAGGCGGTCTGGGTACTCGCCGCCTGCATGCTCGCGATCGCCGTAGTCGCGACGCTCACGCCGTCTGTGCGCCGGCCGCCGGTCAGTGCGCCAGCGGCAGCGTCACCGTGAAGGTGGAGCCCGTTCCCGGGGTGCTCTCGGCGCTGATGCGGCCACCGTGCTCGTCGACGAGCTTCTGCGCGATCGCGAGGCCGAGGCCGGCGCCGCCGGAGTCGCGCGTGCGCGCCTCGTCGGCCCGGTAGAAGCGCTCGAACACGTGCGCGAGGGCCTCGGGCGGGATGCCGATGCCGGTGTCGGTCACCGCCATCACGGCCGAGCCGTCCCGGCGGGCGACGTCGACGTCCACGTGTCCACCCGTCGCCGTGTAGCGAAGCGCGTTGTCGACCAGGATGACGACAAGCTGACGGAGCTGCTCGCGGCTTCCGCGGACGCGCAGCTCGGGCGCGGCCGAGACGTCGAGCGCGACGCCGCGCTCCGTCGCAAGCGACCGCATCGACGCGGCCGAGCCCTCGACGACGGCCCCCAGGTCGAGCTCGTCGTGCGCGGCCCCGCCGGTCCCGTCGCCGCGGGCGACCGCGAGCAGCGAGTCGACGAGCGACGAGAGCCGGTCGGTCTCCGACACGATCTCGGCGGCCTCCTCGCTGGCCGGCTGGCGCTCCTGGAGGAACTCCGCGTTGGCCCGGATCACCGCGAGGGGCGTGCGCAGCTCGTGGCTCGCGTCGGCGACGAAGACGTGCTGGCGCTCGAACGCCTCCTCGACCGGGCTGAGCGCCTTCCCCGCCAGGAACCAGCCGCCGATCGTCGCGATGACGATGGCCGCGGCGCCGCCCAGGAGCAGCACGGCGAGCAGGTGGTCGAGCGCCTCCTCCTCGGGCTCGAGCGACCGCGCGACCTGAAGGACGAGGGTTGGCGTGACCCGGAGCGACAGCACCCGCAGCGGCCCACCGGGGGCGGAGACCGTCCGCATGTCCGTCCCCTCGATCAAGGCCGTCTTGGCGGACGCCTGGTTGATCGGGTCGTTGCTGCTCCCCGTCGCGTCGGTCAGCGAGACGCGGTAGGCCGAGGGCGCCGAGTCGGAGAGCGCGATGAGCGAGGAGTAGCCGCGGTCGAGATACGCCGCCTCGACACGGGCGGCCTGGACGTGCAGGCCGTGGTTCACGTTCGAGAGCAGCTGGTGCCTCTCGACCAGGTAGACGGCCGTCCCGAGCAGGACGAGGAAGGCCGTCAGCACGCCGGCGTACCACGCAGTCAGGCGGATCCGAGCTCGACTGAACACGGACTAGTCCTGTCGGCGGAAGGCGTAGCCGAGTCCGCGGACGGTGCGGATCGGGTCATCGGCGAGCCCGGCCGACTTGAGCTTCCGGCGCACGTAGTGGACGTAGATGTCGACGACGTTCGAGGTCGGCTCGGGGCCGTCGCCCCACACGTGCTCGCGGAGCTGGTCGCGCGACAGGACGACGCCCGCGTTCTGCATCAGGTGCTCGAGCAGCGCCAGCTCGGTGCCCGTCATCTCGACCGCGACGCCGTTCACCCGCAGCTCGCGGGCGGCCGGGTCGAGCGTCAGCGCGCCGGACTCGAGCACCTCGTTGTCGCTCGGGTGGCCGCGCCGGCTGAGCGCCCGCAGCCGGGCCTGGAGCTCGGCGAGCGAGAAGGGCTTCGGCAGGTAGTCGTCGGCCCCGGCGTCGAGGCCGTTGATGCGGTCGGCGACGGCTCCGCGGGCCGTCAGCATGATGATCGGGACGCGGTTTCCGTCCTCGCGCAGCATCCGGCAGACGTCCATCCCGTTCACCTTGGGGAGCTGGATGTCGAGCACCACGGCGTCGTGGCTTCGCCGCCGGCCGAGATCGAGGCCCTCCTGACCGTCGACCGCGACCTCGACGGTGTGTCCGCCCGACTCCAGGGACTTCTTCACGATCCGGGCGAGCGGCGCGTCGTCCTCGACAACCAGGATGTGCATGTGCAGAGCGTAGCGAGTTCCGATTGGGGCTCAGTTACGGACGGGGAACGCCTCCGCGATGCCCGCGACGAAAGCCTCGAGCGCGTCGGCGCCGCCCTCTTCGGCGACCTCGATGGCGCGGGAGCCGATGACGACGCCGTCGGCTCCGGCCTCGAGCATCGCGCGGGCGTGGTCAGGCGTCGAGATCCCAAAGCCCACGAGGAGCGGGCAGGGGCGTCCGCGGCCGCACGCGCTCGATCAGCCCGGCCACGCGATCCGAGGCCTGTTCGCGGGCGCCCGTCGTGCCGGCCACCGAGACGAGGTAGACGAAGCCGCCGGCGCGCGCGCATGCCAGCGCGATCCGATCATCGGCCGACGTCGGCGCGAGCAGGGGGACCATGTCGAGGCCGTGCTCGGCGCACGCCGCAGCGAGCTCGTCCGCCTCGTCGGCCGGGACGTCGGGCACGATCAGGCCGTTCGCGCCGGCCGCGGCGGCATCGGCGCAGAAGCGGCGCTCGCCGTAGGCCATCACCGGGCTGGCGTAGGTCATCGGCACGAGCGGCACCGCCACCCGGGCCCGCACCTCTGCAATGAGCCCGAGCGCGCGCGGCGTCGTCATGCCGTTCGCGAGCGCCCGCTGCCCGGCGCGCTGGACCGTCGGCCCGTCGGCCAGCGGGTCCGAGAACGGGATCCCGATCTCGAGCAGGCCGGCGCCGCCGCGCACCGCCGCCTCGGCGAGCCCGACCAGGTCGGAGTCGGCCATCAGGTAGATCGAGACGACCGGCGTCGCGAGCTTCACTGCTCGATCGCCTCCACGGTGTCGACGTCCTTGTCGCCGCGGCCCGAGAGGCCGACGAGCCAGATCTCACCCGGGCGGGCGTGGCGGAGCGCGAGCGACACGGCGTGGGCCGACTCGAGCGCCGGGATGATCCCCTCCTTGACGCACGTCAGGTGGAAGGCGGCGAGCGCCTCGGCGTCGGTGACGGGCTCGTAGCGGGCCCGGCCGGCGTCCTTCAGGTAGGAGTGCTCCGGCCCGACACCGGGGTAGTCGAGGCCCGCGGAGATGGAGTGCGACTCGAGCACCTGGCCGTCGGCGTCGGCGAGGACGTAGGAGCGCGAGCCGTGCAGCACCGAGACGCGGCCGTGCGAGAGCGTCGCCGCGTCGCCGTGCTCGTCGCCGCCGGCCTCGGCGCCCCACAGCGCGACGTCGCCGTCCTCGAGGAAGGGATGGAAGAGGCCGATTGCGTTCGACCCTCCGCCCACGCAGGCGCAGACGGCGTCGGGCAGGCGGCCCTCGCGCTCGAGGATCTGCTCGCGGGCCTCGCGGCCGATCACGGACTGGAGGTCGCGCACGAGCACCGGATACGGGTGCGGGCCGGCGGCCGACCCGATCAGGTAGTGGGTCGTCTCGACGTTCGTGATCCAGTCGCGGATCGCCTCGTTCATGGCGTCCTTGAGCGTCGCCGAGCCCGACGTCACGGGAATGAGCTCGGCGCCGAGCATGCGCATGCGGACGACGTTGGGGTGCTGGCGGCGGATGTCCTCCTCGCCCATGTAGACGTGGCACTCGAGCCCGAACCGCGCGCACACGGTCGCGGTGGCGACGCCGTGCTGGCCCGCGCCCGTCTCGGCGACGATGCGGCGCTTGCCGAGCCGGACGGCGAGCAGCGCCTGGCCGACGGCGTTGTTGATCTTGTGGGCGCCGGTGTGGTTCAGGTCCTCCCGCTTCAGCCAGATGCGCGCGCCCGACTCCTCGCCCAGCCGCTCGGCGAGGTAGAGCGGCGAGGGCCGGCCGACGTAGTCGCGGCCGAGCCGGTCGACCTCGGCCGCGAAGGCCGGGTCGGCGCGGGCCGCCTCGTAGCCGGCCGCGAGCTCGTCGAGGGCGCCCATCACGGTCTCGGGGACGAACCGGCCGCCGAAGTCGCCGAACCGGCCGCGGGCGTCGGGCATCGCGGTCATGCCGCCTCCTTCGCGTTTTGGATGAATGCGCGGATGAGGTCGTGGTCCTTCACGCCCGGGCTGGTCTCGACCCCGCGGGCGGTGTCGACGCCCCACGGCCGCGCCGCGCGCACCGCCTCGGCGACGTTCCCGGGATCGAGACTGCCGGCGAGGATCACCGGCTGGCGCATCTCGGCCGCGCGCGCCCAGTGGGCCTCGAGCTCCTTGGCGCCCGGCCGAGAGCCAAATGGCAGGTCGAGCAGCACCGGCACGCCGCACGGGCACGTTCTCGGGCAATTCGCCCCGACTGGCGACGATCACGTCACGGAACCCCGCCGGCGTGTCATAGGTCTGTGTCAGAGCGAACCCCTCGACGGGTGCCATACCTGGTACCCCGACGACCGCCACGGTGCGCACGCGGTCGGGGACGCGCGCTGCGAGCGCGCGGGCGCGGTCGGGCTCGAGGTAGCGCGGCGTGCCCTCGACCAGGATGAAGCCGACCAGGTCGGCGCCGGCGGCGACCGCGGCGTCGACGTCCTCCGGGCGCATGAGGCCGCAGATCTTGACCTGTGTCATCGCGCCACCCCCACCAGCTCGGCCAGGAGCTCCGGACGGCGCATGAGCGACGTCCCGACGAGGACGGCGTCCGCCCCCGCGTCGCGGGCGGCCTCAACGTCGGCCCGCGACGCGATCCCCGACTCGGCGACCCGCACGACGGACGGCGGCAGCGTCGCGAGCAGCTCGAGCTGGCGGTCGCGATCGACCTCGAGCGACTCGAGGTCGCGCGCGTTCACGCCGACGATGACGGCGTCGAGCCCGAGCGCCCGCTCGACCTCCTCGGCCGTGTGCGCCTCGACGAGCGCGTCCATGCCGAGCAGCTCCGCGGTCTGCATGAGCCGCGCCGCCTCCCCGTCGGAGAGGAGGGCGAGCAGGACGAGAACGGCATCCGCCCCGGCCATCCGCTGGGCGGCGACCTGCTCGGGAAACACCGTGAACTCCTTGGCGAGCGCCGGCAGCCCCACTGCCGCCCGGGCCTCGCGCAGGTCGGCCAGGCTCCCGCCGAAGTCGCGCTCGGCGACGAGGACGGACATGGCAGCGGCCCCACCGTCGGCGTAGCTCTGGGCCGTCCCGGCGACGTCTGCGGCCGGCGCGATCCCGCCCTCCGACGGCGACGCGCGCTTGATCTCGGCGACGACCGCGACGCCGGCGCCGGCCCGGAGCGCGTCGCCGAAGCCGCGCGCCGGCTCGGGCGCATCGCGGCGAACGTCGCCCGAGAGGCGCGTCAGGTAGCCGCTCACGCCGCCGGCCCTCGCGCGCGGGTGAACGCGATCAGCTCGTCGAGCTTGGACTGGGCCGCGCCGGAGTCGATCGTGTCGACGGCCAGGTCGATGCCGGCCTCCCAGTCGGTCACGACGCCCCCCACCAGGAGCGCAGCCGCCGCGTTCAGGATGACCGCGTCGCGCCGCGGGCCGCGTTCGCCGTCGAACACCGTCAGGATGACCGCCGCGTTCTGGGCCGGGTCGCCGCCGCAGCGCAGATCGTCGGGCGTGCCCGGCACCGGCCCGGTCGAGAGCGGCGCCGGGTCGAGAGTCGACGTCGAGACGCTCCCGTTTCGCACCTCGGCCATCAGGTTCTCGCCCGTCGGCGTCAGCTCGTCGAGGCCGCCGGCGCCGTGCACGACGAGCGCGTGCTCAGTCCCGAGCTTCGAGAGCACCTGCGCGATCGGCACGACCAGCGCCTCCGAGTAGACCCCCACGACCTGCCGGCGCGCGCCCGCGGGATTGGTGAGCGGCCCGAGGAGGTTGAAGACGCTCCGGATGCCGAGCTCGCGCCGGATCGGGCCGGCGTGACGCATGGCGGGATGGTGAGCCTGGGCGAAGAGGAATCCGAAGCCGACCTCGTCGATGCACGCTGCGACGTCGGTGGGGGCGAGGTCGATCCGCACCCCCAGCGCCTCGAGCACGTCCGCCGACCCGCACCGCGACGACACCGCCCGGTTTCCGTGCTTGGCGATGATCGCCCCCGCGGCGGCGGCGACGAGTGCCGCCGACGTCGAGATGTTGAAGGTGTCGGAGCCGTCGCCGCCCGTGCCGCACGTGTCGACGAGGTTGGAGTGGGAGGGGCTCGCCGGCGTCACGTGCGCGCGCATCGCCCGGGCGCACCCGGCGATCTCGTCGGGCGTCTCGCCCTTCATGCGGAGCGCGACGAGGAAGGCCGAGATCTGGGCCGGCGACGCGTCGCCGGACATGACCTGCATCATCGCGACGTGCGCCTCCTCGCCCGAGAGGTCGCGCCCCTCGACGAGCTGCTTGATGGCGCTCGTGATCACCGGCCGGCCTCCATGGCGAGGAAGTTCTCGATCAGGCGCCGCCCGTGCGGCGTCAGCACCGACTCCGGGTGAAACTGTACGCCGTGCGTGGGATCCGTCCGGTGGCGGACGCCCATCACCTCGCCGTCCGGCGTCCGTGCCGTCACCACGAGCTCGTCGGGGATCGGTGCGAGGGCCGCGAGCGAGTGGTAGCGGCCGGCCTCGAACGGGCTCGGCAGGCCGTCGTAGAGCGGCGAGCCGTCGTGCGTCACCTCGTCGGGCTTGCCGTGGACGATCCGCGCGGCCCGGTCGACGCGACCGCCGTAGAGCTCGCAGATGACCTGGTGCCCCAGGCACACGCCCAGGATCGGGATCCGGCCCGCGAGGCGGCGGACGACGTCCTCCGACACGCCCGCCTCGCGCGGCGTCCCCGGCCCCGGCGAGACGACGACGTGCGTCGGCCCCCAGGCCTCGGCCTCCTCGGCCGTCACGGCGTCGTTTCGCTCGACCCGTACCTCGGCGCCGGCCGTGGCGATGTAGTCGACCAGGTTGTAGGTGAACGAGTCGTAGTTGTCGACCACGAGGACGCGCGCGCTCATCGCCCGTACACCCCCGACTCGGCCCGGTCGATGGCGGCGCCGAGCGCGGCCACCTTGTTCATCGCCTCGCGGTACTCGTCGTCGGGGTCGGAGTCGGCGACGATCCCGCCGCCCGACTGGAGGAAGGCGACCCCGTCGCGCAGGACGACCGTGCGGATGGCGATGCACGTGTCCATGTCGCCGCCGAACCCGAGCCAGCCGACAGCGCCGGCGTACGCGCCCCGGCGGCGGCCCTCGAGCTCCGAGATGATCTGCATCGCCCGCACCTTGGGCGCGCCCGAGACCGTGCCCGCCGGAAACGTGGCCCGCAGGAGCGCAGGCGCGTCGCGGCCGTCGGCGATCTGGCCGAAGACGCGCGAGACGAGGTGCATGACGTGCGAGTAGCGCTCGACGTCCATGAACCGCTCGACCCGCACCGACCCCGGCTGGCACACCCGGCCCAGGTCATTTCGGGCCAGGTCGACGAGCATCGTGTGCTCGGCCCGGTCCTTCTCGCTCTCGAGGAGCTCGGCGGCCAGGGCGTCGTCCTCCGCGGGCGTCGCACCGCGGGGGCGCGTCCCGGCGATCGGGCGCAGCTCGCACGTGCCGTCGAGGTCGAGCCGGACGTGCGTCTCGGGCGACGAGCCGATCAGCTGGTAGCCCTCCATGTCGAGCAGGAACATGTACGGCGACGGGTTGACGGCCCGGAGCGCCCGGTAGATCGCCGCCGGCGAGGCGCCGGTCGAGCGGCGCACGCGCTGGGAGGGGACGATCTGGTAGGCGTCTCCCGCCGCGATGTGCTCCTTGGCCCGTTCGACCGCCGCCACGTAGCCGGCCTCGGTCATCTCCGCCTCGGCCGCGCCCGGCGCGACTGGCTCGGCCACCGGCACGCCCAGCGGGCCGCCGAGCGCCTCGATCGCCCGGTCGACGGCGAGACGCTCGCCGGTTACCGTCATCGTGCGGCGGACATGGTCGAACGCGACCACCGTCTCGGCGAGCAGGAACCGCATCGTGGGCAGGCCGGCGTCGGCGCCGTTCGCGGCGGGCAGCGGCACCGGCTCGAGCTCCGACACCCAGTCGTAGCTCAGGAACCCGACCGCGCCCCCGGCGAACGGCGGCGCCCCGGCGGACGGCCCGGGCTGGGAGGCGGCGAAGGCGGCCGCCTCCTCGAGCGACCCGACGGCCGGGAGGCCGGCCGCCAGGAACGAGTAGCGGCCCACCTGCTCGCCTCGCTCGACCGACTCGAGCAGGAACGCCGGCGCGCCGAGCGCCTCGCGCAGGCGCAGGTAGGCGCCGACCGGCGTGATCAGGTCGGCGGGAAGCTCGCGGGTGTGGCGTTCGGGTGTCATGCCATGAAAAAAGCCCCTCGCCCGTGGGGCGGAGAGGCCTGTGCGAAGCGCGGATGCCGTGGCGTAGCTAGCGGGCCGCACCTCGCTCGCGTCGCCACCACCACTGTCCGAAGGTCGTTCGCACGGGCTTGACTATGCTGCATGGCTGGCCATGAGTCAAGCACGAACCGTCATTCTGAGCGCCGCCCGAACGCCGTTTGGCAAGCTCGGCGGCGGCCTTGCGAGCCTCTCCGGGCCGCAGCTCGGGACGCACGCCGCGGCGGCCGCGCTCGAGCGCTCGGGCGTCGCGCCCGGGGACATCGGCTACGTCGTCATGGGCGAGGTGCTCCAGGCCGGCGCGGGCCAGATTCCCTCGCGCCAGGTGTCGGTCGGGATCGGGCTCGGCCCGACCGTCGGGTCGGAGACGATCAACAAGGTGTGCGCGTCGGGCATGCGGGCCGCGACGCTGGCCGACGTCATGATCCGGGCGGGCGAGCACGACGTCATCCTGGCCGGGGGGATGGAGTCGATGTCGAACGCCCCCTACCTGCTTCCCAAGGGCCGGTTCGGCTATGGCCTGGGCGACGGGGCGGTGCTCGACTCGATGACCTACGACGGCCTCACCTGCACCTTCGACGGCTTGATCATGGCCGAGCAGAACTCCGTCGTGGCCGCCGAGGTCGGGATCTCGCGCGAGGAGCAGGACGCCTGGGCGCTGCGCTCGCACGAGCGGGCCGTCGCTGCCATCGACGGCGAGCGCTTCGCCGAGGAGATCGCGCCGGTGACGATCCAGGGCCGCAAGGGCGAGACGGTCGTCGATACCGACGAGGGCCCGCGCCGCGATACGTCGCTCGAGCGGCTCGCCGCGCTCAAGCCCGTCTTCGTCGCCGACGGCTCGACCACGGCCGGGAACGCGCCCGGCGTGAACGACGGCGCCGCTGCGCTCGTGCTCGCGTCCGAGGACTGGGCGAAGGAGCGCGGGATCGCCCCGCTGGCCGCGATCCGCGGGCACGGCTACGTCGCCGACGACTACGCCTACCTGGTGCGGACGCCGGCGGCGGCGACGCGGGTCGCGCTCGAGAAGGCCGGGCTGGCGGTCTCCGACATCGACCTGCTCGAGGTGAACGAGGCGTTCTGCTCGGTCGCGCTCAACACCGTGCGGCTGCTCGGGATCGACGAGGAGCGCGTGAACGTGAACGGCGGCGCCGTGGCGCTCGGGCACCCGATCGGCGCGTCGGGCGCGCGCCTGCTCGGCACGCTCGTCTCCGAGCTTCGCCGCCGGGGCGGCGGGATCGGCGTGGCGGCGATCTGCTCCGGCGCAGCCCAGGGCGACGCGACCGTGCTCGAGGTCTTCCCGCCGTGAGCGAGACGATCTGCGTGGTCGGCGCCGGGCAGATGGGGTCGGGAATCGCCCAGGTCGCCGCGGTCGCCGGCTACGACGTGACGCTCGTCGACGTCGAGCCGAGGCAGCTCGACCGGGCCCGCTCGGGCATCGAGGCGTCGCTCGCCAAGCTGGTCGAGAAGGGGAAGGTCGAGGCCGGCGACGCCGAGGGCGCGCTCGGCCGGATCGCGACCGCGGGCGAGCCGGGCCCGGCAGACATCGCGATCGAGGCGGCGACCGAGGACGTCGACCTGAAGCTCCGCATCTTCGCCGGCCTCGACCGGGCTGCGGGCGACGGCGCCGTGCTCGCCTCGAACACGAGCTCGATCCCGATCACGCGGCTCGCTGCGGCGACGTCGCGGCCCGAGCGGGTCGTCGGCATGCACTTCATGAACCCGGTGCCGCTGATGCCGCTCGTCGAGCTGATCCGAGGCCTCGAGACCTCCGACGAGGCCGCGGCCGCGGTGCGCGCCGCCGCCGAGCGGATGGGAAAGACGGTCGCCGAGTCGCGCGACTACCCCGGGTTCATCGCCAACCGGATCCTGCTCCCGATGATCAACGAGGCCGTCTACTGCCTCATGGAGGGCGTCGGCGACCGCGAGTCGATCGACACGGTGATGCGGCTCGGGATGAGCCATCCCCTCGGCCCGCTCCAGCTGGCGGACCTGATCGGCCTCGACACGTGCCTCGCGATCATGGAGGTGCTGCACGACGGGCTCGGCGACTCCAAGTACCGGCCGTGCCCGCTTCTTCGCAGCTACGTCGAGGCCGGCCGGCTCGGCCGCAAGTCGGGGCGCGGGTTCTATGAATACGGCTGACCCCGACTGGTTCGAGGACTTCTTCGACGAGGACTACCTGCGGTTCGCGGCCGACCGCTACCCGGCCGAGGCGACCGCCGCCGAGGTCGAGTTCCTGATCGAGGCGCTCGCCCTGGGGCCGGGGACGCGCGTGCTCGACCTGGCGTGCGGGCACGGCCGCCACAGCGTCGAGCTGGCCCGGCACGGGTGCGCCGTGACGGGCGTCGACCTGAGCGAGCCGTCGCTGGCGCTCGCCGCCGCACGGGCGGCCGAGGCGGGGGTGGATCTCAGGCTGGAGCGGGCCGACATGCGCCGGATCGCGTTCGACGCCGAGTTCGACGCCGTCATCAACATGTTCACGGCGTTCGGGTACTTCGCGGACGAGGCCGACAACCGGCTCGTCCTGGAGCGGGTGTCCGCTGCGCTCGCGCCCGGCGGGGCGTTCCTGCTCGAGACGATCAACCCGGTCTCAGTCTTCCCGCGCTTCGAGGCGCGCGGCTGGCACGAGCTCTCGGACGGGACGGTCATGCTCGAGGAGCGCTTCTACGACGCGGCGCGGGGCCGGTTCGAGACCACCTGGACGTTCATGAGCGGCGCCGACCGCCGCCCGCATCGCTTCTCCCACCGGGCCTACACGGCGCCCGAGCTGACGGCGATGACGGCCGGCGCGGGGCTCGAGGTCGAGCGGCTGTGGGGCGGGCTCGACGGGTCGGATCTCGACAAGGACTCCCGCCGCATCGTGATGCTCGCCCGCCGAATGGGGTGAACTTTTCGGCTGGAAACGCCGACTAAGAACTATGCACGTCCGGACGCTCGCAGCGCTCGTTGCCACCACCGCCGTTCTGGCCGCCGGCTGCGGCCAGGCGACGGGCGGCGGCGGCAGCTCCCAGCCGCCGCCGCCGTCGGCGCCGGCGCACGTGCGGATCTCGGGCGTCTTCTACGCCACCACCTCCGCGCATCCGCACGGCGGGTCGCCACAGAGCGGCGTGATGATCGGGATCTTCACGCGCCCGTTCTCGACCGCGGGCCCGCTCATGGCCGACCCGCCCTCTCCCATCGCGACGGCGCGCACTGACGCCGACGGCCACTTCGCGATCGAGCTTCCCGGCTCGCGCCCGCGCTACTTCGTCTCGGCGATCGATCCGCGCGGGTACGCACCCGGCCGCTGGGCACGGCCCGGCGCCAAGGTGCGGCTCGTGACCTGCACGAACTGCCCGATCCCGCTCTAGCGTCCTCGCTCCACGCCTGCTCAGCGCAGAACGAGGAGGTCGAGCCAGTTGCTTCTAGTCTCCGGGCTTGCGGTGTTCTCGGCATGTCGGACGGCATGGCGGAGACGTTCCTTCCCGCTGAGGAACTCGTCCTCGGTGAGAGTGCGCATCGTGGTGTCGGCGTGGCGGAAGGTGTCCACCTGGCCGAGGAAGTCCGCGAGGCTGGTCGGGGACGTCTCACGAACCTGCTCGAGAGCGTCCTGGCGGAATCCTGCGGCCGCGAACGCGCCGCACGTCTCCTTGAGGGAAGGGAACGTCTCCAGCATCCGGGCGGTCTCCGGGAACCATCGGACGAGCTCGATCCCGTCGAGCTTCAGGCTCCCCGAGGGCTCGTACCTGTCCGGGAAGCCCTGCCGGATGAGGACGGGGGCGCCGGGCCGGAGAACGCGGCGGATCTCGTGCGCGGCGATCTCGAGGTCGGGAATGTGGTGAATGACGAGGGAGAGCCACGTGGCGTCTGCCGATTCGTCCGGCAGCGGCAGCGCGGTCGCATCTCCCTCGAGCACCTCGATGGCCGGTGACCGCGGGATCTGATCCCGCATCGCGGCCGACGGCTCGACCGCAAGGACGCTGAGGTCGAACCAGTCGCTGAATGCGCAGGAGAACGTCCCGGTCCCCGCGCCGATGTCCACCAGGGTCATTCCCTGCGACGGGCGCAGGTGGCGTCGTACCGCCTCGCGCCACTCCGAGAGCCCATCGCGTGGCAGCTCGCGGACCGCCTTGAAGGCTCGAGCGGTCTCCTCGTCATAGCTGATCCTGGCCAACGTGATGCCTCCTTGCCGATCTCTCGGACGCTAGCGAGCGGGCGCTGCGATCTGCACGACGTCCGCCTCGGCGGCCACGACGGCCGCCGGCTCGAGCCAGCGCCGCGCGGTGATCGCGCCCGCCGCCGCGGCGACGGCGGAGATGACCCAGACGGCGTCGTAGCCGGTCCGCTCGATCGCGACCCCGGCGATCGGCGCGGCCAGTGCGCCCATCCCGAAGACGACTGTCGACGCGATGCCGACGGCGCGGCCCGCGCGGGTCGAGCCGGCGAGCTCGCCCGCGAGCAGGTAGAGGACGCCGTTGAACCCGAACGCGCCGAACGCCAGGACGACCCCGGCGACCAGCGCCGGCGGGGCGCCGGCCGAGAGCGCCAACGGCATGACGCAGGCGGCGCAGACCGTCAGGATGCCGATGTCGCGCAGCGTCCGGGCCCGCCGGGTGCCGCCGCCGCCGTCGGCCAGCCGCCCCCAGACGAGTCGTGAGAGCGCGGCCGTGATGTTGAGCGCCGTGAAGCCGGCCGCCGCCTCGGTGTGGGAGAGGCCGGCGTCGCGCAGCGCGCCGACGTAGTGGGCGAGGATCGCGCCCAGGCCGAGGACGTAGAGGAGGCCGACGGCCAGAAGCGGCTTGAACCCGGGGATCCGAAGGACGCCGGCGACGGTCTGCCCAGGCGATCTGCTGTGCGCGGCGGGCCTACCGTCGGAGACGGTCGCAAAGAGGAGGGCGGTGGCCGTCGCGGCGATCCCGGCGCCTGTCATCGCCAGCCGGACGCCGCCCAGCGCCGCGAGCGCCGGCAGGACGGCCGATCCGATCGTGCCGCCGAGCGGCACACCGAGCTGACGCCAGCCCATCGCCATGCCGCGCTTCTCGGGCTCGAACACGCGCAGCAGTGCCGTCATCCCGGCCACGGGCACCGCAGCGCCGCCGATCCCGGCCAGGACGAGGGCCGCCGCATATGCAGGCGCGGACCCCGCGAACGCCGCCAGGATCAGGCCGGCACCGTTCACCACCCCGCCGATCACGAGGATGCGGCGCCCGCCGAAGCGGTCGACCAGGGCGCCGGCGGGGATGAGCGCCGCGGCCGAGCCGATCCCGACGGCCGCGAACACGGCGCCGAAGCCGGCCGGCCCGAGGTCGAAGCGCTCGCGGATCTCGACGCCGATCGCCGGGAGGCCGAACGTGATCATCGAGAAGGCGGCCTGGGAGGCCACCGCGAGGACGAGGATGGTGCGCTGGCGGCTCACCCGGCCACCGTAGCTGACGGTCGCAGCCGGTCAGACCGGATAGGCGGGTGACGCTGGGGGCGCCACCCGCCGGGAATCGGTCAGGCCGCGAGTCGGTGTCGCAGGCCGCCGCCGAGATAGACACGGCGGCTCACGCGGATCGCGTCGTCGATGCGGCGCCGGAGCGTGATCGTGTTCATGGGCTCATCGGGGTCAACCATGACTGCGGGGGTGGCGTCGAGGACGTCGCAGGCGGCGAGAGCGACGGTCACGATGGCCACCTCGGCCTCGTCGAGTCCGACGTCGAACACGAGGACGTCGGGCTTCATGTCCTTGACGAGACCGAGCGCCTCTTCGGCGTCGCGGGCGACGACCACGTGGTAGTGGTCAGAGACCGCACGCCGCACCATGGCGAGGGTGAGGGGGTCGCGATCGATCACCATGACGGTGGCAGGCGCCCCGAGTGAGGAGATCCGAGCCAGCGGGCTCGGCTCCACGACGTCGCCCTGGGGCGCGTCGCTTTCGATTCGGTGGGTCAGGCCGTACATCGGGTGGGTTCCTCCTGGAGCGTGGAGCGGAGTTGGAGCTGCACCGTCCGTGGTAGCCGAGTGATCGTCTCTTCACATTTTCATAATGAAACCCTAACGGGGGAATTGCATTCGCCCGGTTGGGGGGCACGGCGAACGATGCTCTAGGCTGTCTCCATGCGTCTCGACCGCATCTACACGCGTGCAGGGGACGCCGGGCAGACCTCGCTCGGCGACGGTGAGCGGGTGTCCAAGAACGACGCCCGGATCTGGGCATACGGCACGGTCGACGAGACCGGCGCGGCGATCGGCGCCGCCGTTGCGGGCGGCCTCCCCGACGAGATCGCCGACCTCCTGAGGCGGGTGCAGAACGACCTGTTCGACGTCGGCGCCGACCTCTCGGTGCCCGTCGGGACGGCGCGCGGCAAGGGCAAGAGCCGGCTTCGGATCGGCGAGGCGCACGTCGCCGCGCTCGAGGAGGCCTGCGACCGGCATTCCGAAGCGCTCGAGCCGCTCACGAGCTTCGTCCTCTCGGGCGGGACGCCGGCCGCGGCCGCGCTCCACGTGGCGCGCACGACCTGCCGGCGGGCCGAGCGGTGCGCCGTCGCCCTGGCCGCGCTCGACGAGGTGAACGCGGCGGCGCTCGCCTACCTGAACCGGCTCTCCGACCTGCTCTTCATCCTCGCGCGGGTCGTGAACGACGGTGGCCGGGGCGACGTGCTGTGGCAGCCGGGGGCGTCGATCGCGCCCGATTCTGCCTAGTTATAGCATCTGAGATAATACTAGCTGCTATAGTTCCTCCATGGCCGGCGAGAACCCCTTCCGCTACGGCGACGTCGTCTCCGGCACGCAGTTCACCGACAGGCGCGCCGAGATCGCCGCGCTCCGTGCGGACGTCGAGAGCGGGCAGAACGTGGTGGTGATCGCCCCGCGGCGGACGGGCAAGAGCTCGCTGATGCGGGCCTGCGTCGAGGAGCTCCGCGCCGCCGGCGTGCTCGTCGCCGAGTGCGATCTCTTCGCGGCGCCAGACAAGGGGCGGCTGGTGGAGCAGCTCACGACCGCGCTCTACCGCGGCCTGCTCTCGCCGTTCGAGCGCGCAGGCCGGCGCTCGCTCGACTTCCTGCGCCGGATGCCGGTCGCCCCCGTCGCGACGGTCGACCCCGAGGACGGCAGCCTGTCGTTCACGATGCCGCAGACGCTCCGGCGCGGCGACGTCGACGTGACCCTCGAGCGGCTCCTGCGGCTGCCCGCGGAGGTCGCCGCCGAGCGCGGCCGGAGGGTGGCGCTCGTGCTCGACGAGTTCCAGGAGGTCACGCGGATCGACCGCGACCTGCCGCGGGCCATGCGGGCCGTGTTCCAGCAGCAGCCCGAGGTGGCGCACGTCTACCTCGGAAGCCACCGGCACATGCTGCGCCGGCTCTTCACCGAGCGGAACGAGCCCCTCTTCCGGAGCGCGAAGGTGATGGAGCTCGGCCCGATCGGGGCGGCCGACTTCGGCGCCTTCATCGCCGAGCGCTTCGCCGCCACGGGGCGGGAGGTCACGCCGGCCGGGATCGACCGGCTGCTCGAGATCACCGCCGGCCAGCCGTACGACACCCAGGAGCTCGCCCGGTTCCTGTGGGCGATCTCGGCCGAGCGGCCGGCGACGCCCGAGATGGTCGACGAGGCCTTCGCGCACGCGGTCATGGCCGAGTCGGCCCGGTGCGCCACGATCTGGGAGGGCCTCTCGCCGTACCAGCGGCTGGTGCTGCTGGCTGTCGCCGCCGAGGCCGGCCGGATCTACTCCGAGGAGTACCGCCATCGCCACCGGCTCGGCCCGCCGGCACGCGTTCAGAAGGCCGTCGAGGCGCTGGCCGAGCGCGACCTGGTGGAGGGCGCGGCCCGGCCCGGCTACACCGTGCCCGACCCGTTCCTGCGCGCCTGGCTCTCGGGCCGGGTGCGGACACCGCCCGCGCCGGTATCGTTCGGGTGATGGCCCAGCCCGAGCGTGCCCCGGAGCCTCGACCCGAGCCCGAGCGCTCGACGATCTCGGGGATCCCGTACGAGGCGCTGTACTCGCCGGCGAACACGCCCGTCGACTACGACGCCGACCTGGGCGATCCCGGCCGGTTCCCGTACACGCGCGGCATCTACGAGACCATGTACCGCGGCCGGGCGTGGACGATGCGCCAGTTCGCCGGCTTCGGGACGGCCGAGGAGACGAACCGCCGCTTCCGCTACCTGCTCGACCACGGCCAGACCGGGCTCTCGACAGCCTTCGACATGCCGACACTCATGGGCTACGACTCGGACCACGCCCGGTCGCTGGGCGAGGTCGGCCGCGAGGGCGTCGCGGTCGACACGCTGGCCGACATGGAGGATCTCTTCGCCGGCATCCCGCTCGACCGGGTGACGACCTCGATGACGGTGAACGCGCCCGCCGCGGTGGTGCTCGCCCAGTACGTGGTCGTCGCCGAGAAGCAGGGCATCCCGCCCGAGGTGCTCGGCGGCACGATCCAGGCCGACATCCTCAAGGAGTACATCGCCCAGAAGGAGTGGATCTTCCCGCCGGAGCCGTCGATGCGGCTCATGGTCGACATGATCGAGTGGTGCACCGAGACCATGCCGCGCTGGCATCCGGTCTCGATCTCGGGCTACCACATCCGCGAGGCCGGGGCGACCGCGGCCCAGGAGCTGGCGTTCACGCTGGCCGACGGGTTCGCGTACGTCGAGGCCTGCCGGGAGCGGGGGATGGACGTCGACGACTTCGCGCCGCGGCTGTCGTTCTTCTTCAACGCGCACATCGACTTCTTCGAGGAGATCGCGAAGTACCGGGCCGCGCGCCGGATCTGGGCCCGCGAGCTGCGCGAGCGCTACGGGGCGACGGGCGAGCGCTCGCTGCTCATGCGGTTCCACACGCAGACCGCGGGCGTCTCGCTGACGGCCCAGCAGCCCGAGGTCAACATCGTGCGCACCGCCCTCGAGGCGCTGGCGGCGGTGCTCGGCGGCACGCAGTCGCTGCACACCAACTCCTACGACGAGGCGCTCGCGCTTCCCACCGAAGGCGCCGCCCGGCTGGCGCTTCGCACGCAGCAGGTGATCGCGAACGAGACGGGGGTCGTCCACTCGGCCGACCCGCTCGGCGGCTCGTGGCTCGTCGAGTCGCTCACGGCCCGGCTCGAGCGCGAGGCGTACGAGTACTTCGAGCGGATCGACCGGCTCGGCGGCGTCGTCGCCGCGCTCAACGAGAACTTCTTCCAGCGCGAGATCGCCGAGGCCTCCTACATCTTCCAGCGCGAGGTGGAGGAGGGCCGCCGCCTCATCGTCGGCGTGAACTCGTTCCTGAACGAGGAGGACGACCAGGTCGAGATCCTGCGCATCTCGCCCGACGTGGAGCGCCGCCAGCGCGAGCGTCTGAGCGGCGTCCGCGGGCGGCGGGAGGGAGCTGCGGTCGAGTCCGCGCTCGCGTCGCTGCGCTCGGCGGCGGCGGCCGACGAGAACGTCATGCCGCACCTCGTCTCATGCGCGCGGGCCTACGCGTCGGAGGGCGAGATCTGCGACGCCCTGCGCGAGGTCTGGGGCGTCTACCGCGAGACACCGGTCTTCTAGGCGACCTCGTGGGGCCGGGCCCCGGTGGTTCGCGAAACCCCCGTGGGGTCAGACCCCGCATCGGCGGCCGTTACGCCGTCGGGCGTCTTTCGTCACAGACCGCGCCCGGTGGGGGCAGCCGGCATGCGAACTTGTCGCGTGCGTTTCACACACGTGCAACACGGACCGATGCGGGGTCTGACCCCACTAGGATCTCCGCCGATGGACGCCTGGAACCTCGACGACGTCGATACCGAGCGCGCGGGGGCGGGCGAGCTCTACCGCGAGTTTCTGCGCGTCGAATCGATGAGTGCGGGCCTCTACGTGCTCGAGGCGGGAGCCTCCGATCCGCAGTCGCCCCATGCCCAGGACGAGATCTACTACGTCCTCTCCGGTCACGCCCGCTTCACCTCCGGCGGGGACGAGCGTGAGGTGGCGCCGGGAGACGTGCTGTTCGTGCCGGCACAGGAGGAGCACCGCTTCCACTCGATCGAGGAGCGGCTCTCCCTGCTGGTCGCCTTCGCGCCGGCGGAGGGCTGAGTGGCTACACTCGCCTTCGTATGAGTGGGCCCATCCGCGTGGTCGTCGCCAAGCCGGGGCTCGACGGTCACGATCGCGGCGCCAAGATCATCGCCCGGACGCTCCGCGACGCCGGCATGGAGGTCATCTACACCGGCCTTCACCAGACACCGGAGCAGATCGTCGAGACGGCACTCCAGGAGGACGCCGATGCCGTCGGCATCTCGATCCTCTCCGGCGCGCACATGACACTCGTGCCGCGCATCCTCGACCTCCTGAAGCAGAACGACGCCGAGGACGTGCTCGTCGTCGTCGGCGGCACGATCCCCGCTGAGGACATCGTCGAGCTGAAGAAGCTCGGCGTCGCCCAGGTCTACACACCCGGCGCGCCGACGGCCGAGATCGTCGAGTTCCTGCAGTCCGCCCTGGGAGCCGCGTGATGGCCGGGTCCGGCCTTCGGATCTCGGTCGACGACCGCGTCGCGGTCGTCACGATCGACCGGCCCGACTCCCTGAACGCCCTCAACACCGCCCTCCTCGAGGAGCTCCTGGCAACGCTGACCGACCTCGCCGGGGACGCCGGGATCGCCGCGATCATCATGACGGGCGAGGGCGACCGGTCCTTCATCGCCGGCGCCGACATCAAGGAGATGGCGGGGAAGACCCCGCTCGAGGCGCGCGCGTACTCCGAGCTCGGGCAGGAGATCGCCCACATGCTCGAGACGATGCGAAAGCCGACGATCGCCGCCGTGAACGGCTACGCCCTCGGCGGCGGCTGCGAGATGGCGCTGGCCTGCGACGTGCGGCTGGCGTCCGAGAACGCCCACTTCGGCCAGCCCGAGATCAACCTCGGGATCATCCCGGGCTGGGGCGCGACCCAGCGGCTCGCCCGCGCCACGAACATCGGCTACGCCAAGGAGCTGATCCTCACCGGGCGCATGATCGACGCGAGCGAGGCGCTCGACCGGGGGCTCGTCCAGCACATCTACCCCGCCGCCGAGCTCATTCCGCGGGCGCTCGAGATGGCCCACCTGATGGCGTCGAAGAGCCCCGTCGCGCTCTACTACGCCAAGGAGGCGTCGAACCGCTCGCTCCAGGGCGATATCGCCGGGAACCTCGTCCACGAGGCCGATCTCTACTCGATCATGTTCTCGACGGACGACGCGCGCGAGGGCCTGAACGCGTTCGTCGAGAAGCGCGACCCGGGCTTCGTCGGCAAGTAACCCTGCGCCGCGACCTGGCCGCGTTTGGTTAGGCTGCTCGGCGGTCACGGGATGGAGGTGCAGGCGCGGTGAACATCGCAGTGTGCGTGAAGGAGGTGCCGAGCGGGACGTCGCACAAGCGGCTCGACCCGGCGACGAACCGGCTCGACCGGTCGGGCGACTCCGAGCTCAACCCCTTCGACCTGCACGCCCTCGAGGAGGCCGTGCGGATCCGGGAGGGGGGCGCCGACGTCGGCGAGATCGTGGCCGTCTGCATGGGCCCGCCCACCGCGCAGCGCGCGCTCCAGAAGGCCCTGGCGCTGGGCGCCGACCGGGCCGTGCTCGTGACCGACCCGGCACTCGCCGGCTCCGACATCAGCGGGACGGCGCACGTGCTCGCCTCGGTCGTCGCGAAGCAGGACGCCGACCTCGTGCTGCTCGGCCAGCAGGCCGCCGATGCCGACTGCTATGTCATGGCCGCTGCCGTCGCCGACCACCTGGAGCGGCCCGTCGTGACGCAGGTGGCCGACCTCACGGTCGACGGCTCGGGGATCCGGGCCAAGCGCCAGACGGAGCACGGCTACGACGTCGTCGAGGCGCCGCTGCCCGCGGTCGTCTCGGTGTCGGACGCGATCAACACGCCCCGGCTTCCGTCCATCAAGGCCATCATGGGCGCGAAGAAGAAGCCGCTCGAGACGCTCTCGGCGGCCGACGCGGGCGTGGACGCCGGCCTGGTCGGCGCGGACGGATCGCGGAGCGTCGTCCGCTCGATTGCGCCGCCCGCGGCCAAGTCGGCGGGCGTCACCATCGAGGACTCCGGCGGCGACTCGGCGGACAAGGTCGTCGAGATCCTGGCCGGGAAGGGGCTCATCTAGATGGCCGGCCTTCTGGTCTACGTCCACCACGACGAGGGCGAGCTCTCGCCGCAGAGCCTCGGCGTGCTCGCCAAGACCGCAACGCTCGGCGGAGACGTCACGGCCTTTGTGGCGGGATCGGGCGTCGACGATGCCTGGGCCGGGTCGCTGGGCGGCCACGGCGCCGCCAAGGTGCTGGTCGCCGACGACCCGGCGCTCGCGGGCGGCCTGCCGCAGCCAATCGTGGACGCGCTCGAGAGCTCGGCTCGCGAGGCAGATGCCGTCATCTTCGGCGCCGGCGTCGTCTCGGCCGACGTGGCCGCCGGCCTGGCGGCGCGGATCGGGGCCGGGATCGCGTGCGAGACGACCGAGATCGCCCTCGCCGACGGCGGCATCGTCGCGACCCGTCCGGCCCTGGGCGACACCGTGATGGTCGAGTCGGGGTTCCGCGGGACAGGCATCGTGCTCGCGCGCGCGAACGCCTTCGCGCCGAACGAGGCCCCGTCGGGGACGGCACCCGTCGAGCGGGTGGCCGTCGAGGTGAAGCCCTGGTCGCAGGCCGCCCGGCCGGCCGGCCGTGAGGAGGCCGAGGCCGCCGGCGTCGACATCACCGAGGCCGACATCCTGGTCGCGGTCGGTCGCGGCATGGGCGGGCCCGAGAACGTGCCGCTGGTCGAGGAGCTGGCCAAGGCGATCGGCGGCGAGGTCGCCGCCACGCGCGCCGTGGTCGACGCCGGCTGGGTGCCCTACTCCATGCAGGTCGGCCAGACGGGCAAGACGGTCTCGCCGAAGCTCTACATCGCCTGCGGCGTCTCGGGCGCGATCCAACACAAGGTCGGGATGGCCAACGCCGGCACGATCGTCGCGATCAACAAGGATCCGAACGCGCCGATCCACGAGTTCGCCGACGTGAGCGTGATCGGCGACACGCTCACGGTGCTCCCGAAGCTGACGGAAGCGCTGCGAAACCGCTAGCCGCTCGCCCGAGCTAGGTCTGCGGCCGGTCGGCCGCCGTCTCGAGCCATGCCCGAAGTGCGTTCTGGAGCCGCACGGCCTCCGCGAGCACGTCGGTCAGCCGCTGCTCCGTCGGTGCGGTCGGCACCGTGCGACCCATCCGCTTGAACAGTCGTTCCGTGTCGGCCGCCGACCACCGCCGGTCCTCGCCGACTTCGATCGGCACGGGCGTGTGGCGGCGGTCAGCGGCCTCCAGGAACCTGTCGAGGTCAGCGAGGAGCGCCTCCGCGAGGTCTGCGCGTTCGGACACTCCACGATTGTACGGTCATGCGGCCGGCTGGATGTTCTGGTTCACGCGGAACGTGTTGCCCGGGTCGTACTGGGCCTTGATCCGCGAGAGCCGGCCGTAGTTCGAGCGGTACGTCGCCTTCACCCGCTCCTGGCCCTCGTCCATCATGAAGTTGACGTAGGCCCCGCCGGTCGCCGAGTACGGGTGGGTCGCGTCGAAGTAGTCGAGCGTCCACTCGCGCATTGCGTCGGCGCTCGATGGGTCGGGGTCGGTTCCGTAGATGACCTCGGCCCACTGGACGTCGCGGTTGCTCCACGCCGTGTCGGACTCGCCGACGTCGTGGACGGCCCCGTCGATCGGGTACATGTGCATCGTCGAGGCGCCGGGCGTCATCCGCTCGGCGTGCTCGTGGTGCGCCGCGATCGCCGCGTCGGACAGCTCGTTCACGAAGTCCGCGCGCCAGTAGCCCTGCATGCCCTTCGGGTAGAACTGGTCGAAGAACCCCTGGAGCCCGGCGAACGGCAGCGGCCCGGCACCGTGCATGAGCGGCTCCGCCGCCTCGAGCATCGGCGCCATGGCGGCCTGGGCCGCGTCGTTGTCGTCGCCCGGCGTAGCACCAGACGACGGCGCTCACCTTGCGGCCGTGGAGCTCCTCCGGGAACGGCGCCACGGGCGGCACGGTCGCGAACGCGAAGAACCCGTTCAGCTCCCGCGGCGCCTGCGGGATGAACTCCCGGTAGCGCTGCATGACCGCGACGGTGTCGTCGAGCGACCAGAACGTCGGGCCGGCGATGACCGTGCTCACCGGGTGCAGCCGGTAGCGGAACTCGGTGACGACGCCGAAGTTGCCGCCGCCGCCGCGGATCGCCCAGAACAGGTCCGGGTTCTCGTCGGCGCTGGCGGTGACCTTCGAGCCGTCGGCGAGGACGACGTCCGCGCCGAGCAGGTTGTCGATCGTGAGGCCGTGCTTGCGGGCCAGGTGGCCGATGCCGCCGCCGAGCGTCAGTCCGCCGACGCCGGTGGTGCCCAGGATGCCGAGCGGCGTGGCCATGCCGACCTCGGCCGTGGCGGCGTCGACCTGGGTCAGGGTCGCGCCTCCTCCGACGGCGACCGTGCGTCCGGCCGCGTCGACCGTGACCGCCGACAGCGGCGCGAGGTCGATCACGACGCCGTCGTCGATCGTGCCGAGGCCGGGGGCGCTGTGGCCGCCGCCGCGGATCGCGAGCGGGACGTCGTGGGAGCGGGCGAAGCCGATCCCGGCCGCCACGTCGTCGGCGCTGGCTGCGCGGAGGATGACGCCGGGCGAGCGGTCGATCATGCCGTTGTGGACCGCGCCGGGCCTCGTCGTAGCCGGAGTCCTCCGGCCCGATGATCTCGCCGGCGATGCCGCGAAGCTCGGACCGCGCGGCGCTCGAAAGTGTCTCGGTGGTTGCCATTCAGTCTCCTTGTACGGTGCGTGGATAGATCCCCGCCGGACGCTACGCACCGGCCCCGCGGGCCGCATGACGGGATCTGACCCACTTTGCGCCGCCGCCTCGCGTGACGTGCGATGATCAGATCTGACTAATGGCCGACACGACCGCCCAATCGACCCTTCCGGGGCCGCTCCGGCTGGCGCCCGTCGTTCCCGTTCGTGGGCCGCCCGCGCGAGCTCGCGACGCTGCGCTCGCTCATGCCGTGGGCGGCGAGCGAGGGCAGGCGGATCGCGCTCGTCGCCGGCGAGGCCGGCTCGGGGAAGAGCCGGCTCGTGCGCGAGTTCGCCCACGAGGCCGCGGCCGGCGGCGCGCTCGTCCTCTACGGGGCCTGCGACGCCGTCGTGCCGACGCCGTACGGGCCGTTCGCCGAGGCGCTCGACCGGCTGGCTCGCACGCGTCGATCCGGCCCGCCTCCGCGCCGACCTCGGGCCGGGCGGCGGCGAGCTCCAGCGGCTGCTGCCGGACCTCGCCGCCCGGGTCGGCGACCTCCCCGATCCCGTCACGGCCGACCAGGACACGGAGCGCCACCGGCTCCACACGGCGGTCGTCGAGCTCCTGATCGCGACCGGCCGGCATACGCCGGTCCTGCTCGTCCTCGAGGACGGGCACTGGGCCGACCATCCGACGCTCCTGCTCCTGCGCCACCTCGGGCGGGCCGCCGCCGACGCCCGCCTGCTCGTCGTCGCGACGTTCCGCGACACCGAGGCCGACCTGCCGCAGGAGCTCGGCGACGCGCTGGTCGACCTGCGCCGGAACGAGCAGGTCACGCCGAGTGCGGCTCTCGGGCCTCTCGGCCGACGACGTCGAGGACTTCGTCCGCCAGGCCGGCGGAGGCGGCCTCGACGGGCCTGCCGGCGCTGGCCGAGTCGATCTTCGAGCTGACCGGCGGGAACGCGTTCCTGCTGACGGAGCTGTGGCGCGAGCTCGTCGAGGCCGGCGCCGCCCGGCCCGGCGCCGACCTCGCCGGCTCGCTGGCCGGGCTCGACACGCCCGAGGGCGTGCGCGACGTGGTCAACCAGCGGCTCGCGCGGCTCGAGCCCGGCACGCGGGCTGTGCTCGAGCTGGCCGCGGTCGCCGGCCCGGAGTTCGAGACCGACGTGATTCGCGAGGCCGGGCACCTCGACGCCGCGGCGCTGGCCGCGGCGCTCGACGAGGCCGTCGCGAGCGGCATGATCGAGGAGGTGCCGGGCCACACGCTCGCCCACCGCTTCGCCCACGAGCTCGTGCGCAGGGCGCTCTACGACCGGCTTGCCGCGGGGCGGCGCGCCGAGCTTCACCTGCGGATCGCCGAGGCGCTCGACGAGCGCGCCTCCGACGGCTCGGCCCGCGCGCTCGGCGACGTCGCCCACCACTTCGCCGCCGCAGCGCCGATCGGCGGGACCGACCGCGCCGTGGAGTACAGCCTGCTCGCGGCCGCCGCGGCGATGGTGGCGCTGGCGTTCGACGAGGCGGCGGTGGCGCTGCGGACGGCGCTCGAGCTCGGGATCCCGGGCGGCACGCGACCGCGCCGACGCGCTCCTCGATCTCGGCGCGGTGACCTACCGGGCCGGCCGCTCCGTCGAGTCGCAGGATGCGTTCCTGGCGGCGGCGGACATCGCGCGCGGCCTGGGCGACGGCCGCCGCCTGTCGCGGGCTGCGGTCGGCTACGAGGACGCCTGCTGGCGGATGGGCATCGACTACGGCGGCGCGCTCGAGCTGCTCGAGGAGGCGGGCGAGGCGCTCGAGGCGGGCGACTCGCAGCTGCGCGTGCGCGTGCTCGGCGCGCTCGGCCGGGCGCTGGCGTTCGCCGCCCGACCCGAGGAGAGCGCGCTGGTGCGCGACGAGGCGATCGCCATGGCCCGCCGGGTCGGCGACCGCCGGGGCCTTGCGCTGATGCTGAGCCGCTCCTACTGGCTGCGCGGGCCGACGCCCTTCCGCGACATCCTCGACATGCTGGCCGAGGGGCGCGACATCGCCCAGCAGCTGGGCGACATCGAGATCGGCGCCGAGGCGATCCAGTGGCGGATCGCGTCGCTCATCGCGATCGGCGACCTGACCGCCGCCCGGGTGGAGCTGGCCGCGCTGCTCGACATGGCCGGACGTATGCGCCAGCCGTTCGCGATGCACGTGGCCGAGCAGTACGCCGCGGCGATCGCGCTCTGCGACGGGCGCCTGCGCGAGGCGGAGGCGGCGGCCGAGCGGTCGCGGGAGTGGAGCCGGCTGCTTAGCAGGCCGGGATCCGTCGAGCGTCTACGGCATCCAGATGTTCGGGATCCGCCGCGAGCAGGGGCGGCTCGCCGAGCTGGCGCCGGCTGTGCGCTCGCTGGCGGCGTCCGACAGGGCGGCGGCGTGGCGGCCCGGGCTGGCGGCGCTCATGGCGGAGCTCGGGATGGTCCAGGAGGCGCGCGCCGAGCTCGACCGGGTCCGCGCCGACGGCCTCGACACGCTGCGCCCGGCGCTCTGGCTGGCGTCGCTCACGTACCTCGCCGATGTGTGCTCGATCGTCGGCGATGCCGAGATGGCGAGGCTGGTCTACGCCGAGCTCCTGCCGCACTCCGGGAGCAGCGTGATGATCGGGCACGCCGTGGCGTCCTACGGCGCTGCCGACCGCTACCTCGGGATGCTCGCGGCGGCCTTCGGTGACAGGGCGCTGGCGGCCCGCCACTTCGAGGCCGGGCTGGTGCTCGACCGCGAGGCGGGCGCGCACACGTGGGTCGCCCACACCGCGTTCGAGTACGGGCGGCTGCTTCACGCCGGCGGTGCAGCGGACGACGCCGGCCGCGCGGCGGAGCTCCTGGCCGAGGCGGCCGAGCTGGCGACGCGGATCGGCATGCGGGCGCTGCTCGAGCGGATGCACGCGCCCGGCGCACCGGTCATGGCGCCCTCGGGGCTCTCCCCGCGGGAGGTCGAGATCCTGCGCCTGGTGGCCCGCGGGCTCTCGAACCGCGACGTCGGCCGGGCGCTCTCGATCAGCGAGCACACCGCCGCCAACCACATCCGCAGCATCCTGCGAAAGACCGGCGCCGCGAACCGCACCGAGGCGGCGGCGTACGCACACGCCAACGGGCTGGTCGCGGGGTAACATCCTCGAATGCCGCTCTACATCGTCGAACGCAGCTTCGCCGACCAGCTCGATCTGACGGGCGCGGACGTCCGCCTCATCGACGAGGTCAACTCCGAGGAGGGCACGACGTGGCTCTTCTCGTTCCTGAGCGCCGATCGCAAGCGGTCGTACTGCCTCTACGAGGCGCCGTCCCCGAGGAGATCCTGGCCGCGGCGAAGCGCAACAACATCCCGGCCGACGCGATCGTCGAGGTCAACCGGCTCACGCCGAGCCTCGTGCCGTAGGCGGCTAGAGGATCGAGTACTCGGGGCCGCTGCCGCCCTCCGGCGGGCGTGAGCCGTCCCGCCCTTGGCGGTGATCGCACCGCACTGCACGCAGTTCGACGGCGTGAGCTTCACCTCGACCACGCCTTCGCCCGACGGCTCGCCCAGCTCGTAGACCGCGGCCGGGCACATCGCGACCCACGCCTGCGCCACCTCGATCGGGACGCGCTCCCGAATGCGGATGTGGTTGGGCTGGTCGTCGCGGCTGCGGTTCCCCGAGAGGAAGACGCTCGAGAGCTTGTCGAACGTGAGCGAGCCGTCCGGCTCGGGATAGTCGCGCGCCTCGACCCTGAGCTCCGCGTCGGCGTCGCGCCGGGTGCGGAACGTGCCGCCCGGGAACGCGCCGCGGGTGAGATCCATGGCGCTCGCCAGCCCGCCGCCGACCACGAGGCCCTTGGTCAGCGCCTGGCGCATGTTCCGCACGCGGTGCAGGTCGCGCCAGATGTGGCTCGCCTTGACCCGGCGGTCGTATCCGTCGAGCGCGCCCGCCGAGGCGGGGTCGCCGCCCGTCTTCAGCACCTCGTGGACCGCCTCGGCGGCGAGCATGCCCGACCGCATGGCGTAGTGGATCCCCTTCAGCTTGGGGACGTTCACGAACCCGGCCGAGTCGCCCGTCAGGATCGCGCCGGGAACGGAGATGCGCTCCGGCACCGAGAGGAGACCGCCCTCCGGGATCGTCTTCGCACCCCAGGCCTCGCGCTCGCCGCCGGCGAGGAGCTCGCGGATCATGGGATGGGTCTTGAACTGCTGGAGGAGGTCGTGCACCGAGAGGGACGCGTCATGGTGCTCGAGCCCGACGACCAGGCCGATGGTCAGCCGGTCCTCGCCCATCGGGTAGATGAAGCTGCCGCCGGTCTCACCGTGCTTGCCCGCCCAGCGAAGCGGCCAGCCGAGCGTGTGGATCACGCGGTCGAGCGGGCGCGCGACCTTCCACACCTCCTTCACGCCGAGGCTCCAGACCTGCGGGTTCACGGCGCGGAGGCTGAACTCCTCGGCGAGCGCGCCCTGCCAGATGCCCCTGTGTCCCCTCGCACAGCACCGTGGCCCGGGCCCGGATCTCGACTCCCGGCTCGTACGCGGCGGTCGGCTGCCGATCGCGGTCGAGGCCCTTGTCGCCGGTCACGACGCCGCGGACCGCGCCGCCGTCGACGAGCAGCGTCTGGGCGGCCGTCTCGGGCAGCACCATCGCTCCGAGCTCCTCCGCCTGCTCGCCCAGGTAGCGGCCGAGCTGCGCCAGCGAGAAGATCCAGTTGCCCTTGTTGTGGAAGGGCGGCGGCGTGGGCAGGCGAACGCCGTAGCCCGGGCGCATGAGGTAGACGGCCTCGCGCCGGACGGGGCCGAAGCCGGGCAGCTGGTCGAGCGGCGTCTCCGGGAGCAGGTCGCGCAGGGCAGAGGGGTTGACGACCGCGCCCGAGAGCAGGTGGGCGCCGGCCACCCGGCCCTTGTCGATGACGGCGATCGGCGTCTCGCCGAGCGCCTCCGCGGTCGCGGGATCCTGGGCCAGGAGCTGGCCGAGCCGGATCGCGCCCGCCATTCCCGCCGGCCCGCCGCCCACGAAGAGCACGCCGACGTCGATCCGCTCGTCCTCGCCCGCCTCGGGCGCAGCGACGAATTCGCGCACCTTGACCGGGGGTGGATAGTCGGCGGCGCGGCGAGGCACGGCGGGCAGGATACTCTGCCGCGCGATGCGACCCGTCGACCTCCGCTCCGACACCGTCACGCGGCCTACGCCGGAGATGCGCCGGGCGATGGCCGAGGCCGAGGTGGGCGACGACGTCTGGGGCGACGACCCCACGGTGATCGCGCTCGAGGCCGAGACGGCCCGCATCCTGGGCAAGGAGGCGGCCGTGTACGTCCCCTCGGGGACGATGGGAAACCAGGCCGCGGTGCGCGCCCAGACGCGGCGCGGCGACGAGATCCTCGTCCACCGGATGAGCCACGTGGTCGTCCACGAGCAGGGCGGGGTGTCGGCGCTCTCCGGCGTGCAGCCCAAGTTGCTCGACGGCGACCGCGGCATGCTCGACGTCGAGACGCTCGCGGCGGCCTGGCACGACGCGAGCGACGTCCACTACGCCCGCCAGAGCCTGATCTCTGTCGAGAACACCGTCGGCGAGGCGGGCGGGCTGGCCGTCGCGCCCGAGCGGATCCGCGACATCGCCGCCTTCGCTCGTGAGCACGACATGCGACTGCACATGGACGGCGCCCGCCTGTGGAACGCGGCCGTCGCGCTCGGGGTCTCTCCGGCGGAGGTCGCGGCGGACGTCGATTCCGTCTCGGTGTGCTTCTCGAAGGGGCTCGGCGCGCCGGTCGGCTCGGCCGTGGCGGGCGACGCCGACCTGATCCAGGAGGTGCGTCGCAACCGCAAGCTCTTCGGCGGCGGCATGCGCCAGGCGGGCATCATCGCCGCGGGCGCCCTCTACGCCCTTCGCCATCATGTCGAGCGGCTCGCCGACGACCACCGGAACGCGCGCCGGCTCGCCGAGGGCCTCGCCGGCGCCCGCCGGATCAGCGTCGATCCGGACGCCGTCGAGACGAACATCGTGCTCGCCGCGGTGCCGGACGGGTCGGCCGAGGCGCTGGTCGACGAGCTGGCGGAAGCCGGCGTGCTGGCCGGCTGGCTGGACGCGCACACGGTGCGCTTCGTGACCCATCTGGACGCCCAGGACGAGGCCGTGACCGCGGCCCTGGACGCCATGACGCCGATGCTACGATGAACGTATGAAAGCCGACATCCACCCCGAGTACGTGGTCGCGCACGTCCGCTGCTCATGCGGGAACGAGTTCACCACGCGCGCCACGAAGTCCGAGCTGCACGTTGAGATCTGCTCGGAGTGCCATCCGTTCTACACCGGCAAGCAGAAGCTCGTCGACACGGGTGGTCGCGTGGAGCGGTTCCGTCGCCGCCAGGCGAAGTCCGCGTCCGCGTAGACGCTCAGGTAGGGACCTCCACATGCCGAACTACCCTGGTATGAGGGAGGTCCCATGAGCGCGAACGTCGGCGGCCAGGCCGTGCTGGAGGGCGTGATGATGCGCAGCCCCGGCACGTGGGCCGTCACCGTGCGCCGCTCCGACGGCGAGCTGGCACGCGTCTGCCGGCCGATCTCGAGCGCTGCGTCGCGCCATCGCTGGATGCGGCTCCCGATCATCCGCGGCGTCGTCGCGCTCGGCGAGTCGCTCGTGATCGGCTTCCGCGCGCTCTCGGTCTCGGCGACGTACGCCTCGATTCAGCCGGGCGAGGAGGCCGACGCCGAGGAGGCGGCCGAGCTCACCCGCGGCCAGATCGCGTTCGCCTTCGTCATCGCGATCGGGTTCGCGCTCATCATCTTCAAGGTCTCGCCCGCAATCATCACGGGCCTCCTGCCGATCCACTCGACGGCCCTGTTCGTGGTCGTCGAGGGCGGGATCAGGGTGAGCTTCCTGATCGCCTACCTCGCGCTCATCTCGCTCGTGCCCGACCTGCGCCGGGTGTTCCAGTACCACGCCGCCGAGCACAAGGCGATCAACGCCTACGAGGACGGCGCCGAGCTCACGCCCGAGCGCGTCCAGTCGTACTCCAAGATCCACGTCCGCTGCGGGACGGCCTTCCTGCTCTGGGTGATGGTCATCGCCATCTTCGTCTTCGCCTTCGTCGGGCGGCCCGACTGGCCGGTCCTGATCGCCTCGCGCATCGTGCTGCTGCCGGTCATCGCGGGTCTGGCATACGAGGTCATCCGGTTCGGCGGGAAGCACCCGCAGAACCCGGTCGTCCGCACCCTGCTCGCTCCCGGCCTCTGGCTTCAGTCGCTCACGACGCGCGAGCCGACGCTCGACCAGGTCGAGGTGTCGATCCAGGCGCTGCGCGACGTCCTCGACGCGGAGGCGGCCGGCGCGGCCCCCTCTCCCGTCGAGGTCATGGCGTAGATCAATCATTAGGCTCCCCGGCGTGCCGGAAGCCGACTCCGCCGACGCGCTCCGCGAGCTGATCGACCGCTACAACGACGCCTGGAACCGCCAGGACGTCGACGCGATCGTGTCGATGCACACGTCCGACATCGTGTTCCACAACCACACCGCGGGCGAGCGTGTCGAGGGCGACGCCGTTCGCGGCCACATCGCCGGCATCTTCGCGAACTGGCCCGGGATGACGTTCTCGAGCCGGGCGCTCTACGTGCGCGACGGGCTCGTGGTCCAGGAGTGGACGGCGACCGGGACGCACGCCGAGTCCGGGCGCAGCGCGACGTGGGACGGCATGGACATCCTGCCGACCCGCGACGGGCGGTTCGCGCGCAAGGACGTCTACTCCGACTCGGTGAGCGTCATGCGCCAGCTCGGCCGACTCTAGAATTCGCGGGATGGAACCGCTGGTGGCAGAGATCGAGCGCCGCTACGCCGAGCTCGAGGCCGAGCTGGGCGATCCGGCCGTGCTCGCCGACCAGCGCCGCTACGCCGAGGTGGCGCGCGAGCACAAGCGGCTCACCGGCGCGGCGGAGCTGGCGCGCCGGTGGCGCGAGCTCTCGGCCCAGCAGGACGAGGCGGCCGAGCTGGCGTCCGACGGCGACGCCGAGATGCGCGCGTTCGCCCAGGAGCAGATCGCCGAGGCCCGCGCGGCGCTCCCCGAGATCGAGGAGGAGCTGCGGCTCGCGATGGTCGAGCGCGACCCGGCCGACGACAAGGACGTGATCGTCGAGCTCCGCGCCGGGACCGGCGGCGACGAGGCGGCGCTCTTCGCCGGCGACCTGCACCAGATGCTCACCCGCTTCGCCGAGCAGCACGGCTTCAAGACCGAGACGCTCACGTCGTCGGGCGGCGACGCCGGCGGGTTCAAGGAGCTCGTGTTCGAGATCCGCGGCGACGGCGCCTACTCGCTCTTCAAGCACGAGAGCGGCGTGCACCGCGTCCAGCGGGTGCCGGCCACCGAGTCCCAGGGCCGCATCCACACGTCGACGGCCACGGTCGCGGTGCTGCCCGAGGCCGAGGACCTCGACGTCGCGATCGACCAGAACGACCTGCGGATCGACGTCTACCGGTCGGGCGGCCACGGCGGCCAGTCGGTCAACACGACCGACTCCGCCGTGCGGATCACGCACATCCCGACGCGGCACCGTCGTCACGTGCCAGGACGAGCGCTCGCAGCTCCAGAACAAGGACCGGGCGATGAAGATCCTGCGCGCGCGGCTCTACGAGGCCGAGCGCGAGCGGGCGGCTGCGGAGGCGGCGAAGGCGCGCTCGTCGCAGATCGGCGGCGGCGAGCGGTCGGAGAAGATCCGCACCTACAACTTCCCGCAGAACCGGGTCACCGACCACCGCGTGGGGCTCACCGTCCACAACCTCGACGCGGTGCTCGCGGGCGACCTCGACCAGTTCTCGGAGGCGCTCGCGGCCGAGGAGAAGCGGCAGAAGCTCGCGGCCGCCGCCGGGGGGTGAGGACGCTCGGCGAGGTCCTGCGGCTCTCGACCGCGCACCTCGAGCGCCACGGCAGCCCGACCGCCCGGCTCGACGCGGAGCTGCTCATCGGCCATGCCCTCGGCCTCGGCCGGGTCGAGCTCTACACGGGATTCGAGCGGCCGCTCGGCGAAGCCGAGCTCGCGGCGTGCCGGGAGCTGATCGCCCGGCGGGCGAAGCGCGAGCCGGTGGCCTACATCCTCGGCCGGTGGGGGTTCCGCGGGCTGGACGTCGACGTCGACCGGCGCGTGCTCGTCCCGCGGCCCGAGACGGAGCTCGTCGTCGATCGCTGCCTGTCTGCTGCTCGACGGCGCGGCGAGCCCGGCGGTCGTCGACGTCGGCACCGGCTCGGGGGCGATCGCGCTCTCGCTCGCGTCCGAGGTTCGCCGGCGCTGCCGTGTGCGGATGCGACGTCTCGGACGACGCGCTCGAGGTCGCGCGCGGGAACGGCGCGCGGCTCGGCATCGACGTCGAGTGGGTCAGGTCCGACCTCCTCGACGGGCTGGGCGGCCGCCGGTTCCACCTGGTCGTCTCGAACCCGCCGTACGTCGCGGCGGCCGAGATCGAGGCGCTCGAGCCGGAGGTGCGCGACTGGGAGCCGCGCGGCGCGACGGTCGCCGGCGAGAGCGGCCTCGAGGTGATCGAGCGGCTCGTGCCCGCAGGCCGGGCCGCGCTCGAGCCCGGCGGCGCGCTCGTCCTCGAGGTCGGAGCCGGCCAGGCCGGCGCGGCAGCGCAGCTGATGGAGGCCGCCGGCCTCGGCGACGTCGAGCGCGATCGCGACCACGCCGGCATCGAGCGGATCGTGTGGGGGCGGGCGCCGTGAGCGAGCCCGGAGCAGCTGCTGCGCGACGGCGGCCTTGCGATCCTCCCGACCGACACCGTCTACGGGATCGGGTGCGCAGCCGGCCTGCCCGAGGCGTGCGCCCGCCTCTACGAGGTGAAGGAGCGCCCGGCCGAGCAGCCGACGGCGGTCGTGTTCGGGTCGGTCGCGGCCCTCGGCGGCGCTCGGGACGGGCATCACCGGGGCGGAGTCTGCTGCCGGGGCCCGTCACGCTGATCGTGCCGAACCCCGGCGGCAGGTTCGCCTACCTGTGCGGGGCGACGCCCGATCGGATCGGCGTCCGCGTCCCCGAGCTGGCGCCCGACGTCGCCGCGCTCGCCGACGCCGTCGGCGGGCTTGCGATGACGAGCGCCAACCGCCGCGGGGACCCGGCGCCGGGCAGGCTCTCCGATGTACCTGATGAGCTCCGGGCGGCGGCCGCGGTCGTCGTGGACGGCGGTCAGCTCCCCGGGATCGCCTCCACGGTGGTCGACGTCACGGGGCCCGAGCCCGTGGTGCTTCGGCCGGGACGGGCGCGCATCGTTTAGCATCGGGGGGTGGCGACCGCCGAGCAGACGTTCGACCAGCTCCGCGTGATCGGCTTGGCGGAGGCAGACGCCGAGATCGCCGGCCTCATCGACCGCGAGCTTGCGCGCCAGCGCGACCAGCTCGAGCTGATCGCATCCGAGAACTTCACCTGGCCGGCGGTGCTCGAGGCGGTCGGGTCGGTGCTCACCAACAAGTACGCCGAGGGATACCCCGGACGGCGCTACTACGGCGGGTGCGAGTGGGTCGACGAGGTCGAGCAGCTCGCGATCGACCGCGCCAAGGAGCTGTTCGGCGCCGAGCATGCGAACGTCCAGGCCGCACGCCGGCGGGCCTGCGAACCAGGCGGCGTACTTCGCGCTCCTCGAGCCGGGCGACCCGATCCTGGGCCTGCGGCTCGATCACGGCGGCCACCTGACCCACGGGCTCAAGGTCAACTTCTCGGGCCGGCTCTACGACGTCCACGCCTACGGCGTCCGCCGCGAGGACTCGCTGATCGACTTCGACGAGGTGGAGCGCCTGGCGAAGGAGTACCGGCCGCGGCTGATCGTCGCGGGCGCGTCGGCGTATCCCCGTGTGATCGAGGCCGACCGGTTCCGGGCGATCGCCGACGAGGTCGGGGCGATGCTCATGGTCGACATGGCCCACTTCGCCGGGCTGGTCGCGGCGGGCATCCATCCCAACCCCGTCGAGCACGCCGACGTCGTCACGTCGACGACGCACAAGACGCTTGCCGGTCCGCGGTCGGGGCTCGTGCTGAGCACGGCGGAGCACGCGACGGCGGTCGACAAGGCCGTCTTCCCGGGGCTCCAGGGCGGGCCGCTTTGCCACGTGGTGGCGGCGAAGGCGGTCTGCTTCAAGTTCGCCGCGACGGAGGGGTTCCGGGCCTACCAGCGCCAGATCGTCGCCAATGCCAAGGCGCTGGCGGCGACGCTCATCGACGGCGGCCTGGATCTCCTCACCGGCGGCACCGACATCCACCTGATCCAGCTCGACCTGCGGCGGACGCAGTGGTCGGGCAAGGATGCGGAGGAGCGGCTGCACGAGGCCGCGATCACGGTCAATCGCAACACCGTCCCGTTCGACGAGCGACCGCCGACGATCGCCTCCGGCGTGCGGATCGGCACGCCCGCCGCGACGATGCGCGGATTCACCGAGGACGACATGCGCGAGGTGGGCGCGATCATCCTCGACGTCCTCGACCCGTCGGCCGACCTGCCCGCGCTGCGCGGCCGCACCCGCGAGCTGCTTGCGGGCCGGCCGCTCTACTCGGCGTTCCTGCATGGCCATCCGGTCGTCTGAGCAGCTCGTCGTCGTCGACCATCCGCTGGCGCAGCACAAGCTTGCGCTGATCCGCGACCGGACGACCACGACGCGCGACTTCCGCTGGCTGATGGGCGAGCTCGCGGCGTTCCTCTGCTACGAGGCGACCCGCGACCTGGAGGTCGAGCAGATCGACGTCGAGACGCCGCTCGAGAACGCGCGGGGCGCGCAGATCTCGGGCAAGAAGCTCGGCGTCGTCGCGGTGCTTCGGGCCGGGCTCGGCATGCTCGACGCCGTGCTGGATCTCGTCCCGGTGGCGCGGGTCGGGTTCGTCGGGATCTACCGCGACGAGTCGACGCTCGAGCCCGTCGAGTACTACTGCAAGCTGCCGGGCGACCTCGACGAGCGCGACGTCCTCGTGCTCGACCCGATGCTGGCGACGGGCGGCTCGGCGTCGGCCGCGCTCGGGCTCTGCAAGCAGCGCGGCTCGCGCAGCATCCGCCTGCTCTCGGTCGTCGCCGCGCCGGCCGGCCTCGAGCGGATCGCCGCCGACCACCCCGACGTCACCGTGTACACCGCCGCGGTCGACCGCGAGCTCAACGCCGACGGCTTCATCCTGCCCGGCCTGGGCGACGCCGGCGACCGGCTGTTCGGCACGCGGTAGGCGGGGACGGGGTACCAGGTATCGCCCGGTGCGGCGTGACTCGGCCGTCACGCACCCGTAGCTGGTGCGCGCTCGATGCCCTCGTAGACGAAGCTCCGGTAGAGCGATTGTGCCCGTGGTCGATCGGGGTCGAACCTGTCAAGCCAGTCGAGGCTCAGGTAGTGCGCCGGCGGCGACAGTCCGACCGTCTGCCGGTAGCTCGACCACTCCCATTCGTGCGGGTTCTTGCGCAGCTCAGCGCGGACCGGGTTCAGGACGACGTACCGGGAGGCCTCGAGGAAGTAGTCCTCCGTCCGGAGCGTTCCCGACCAGTACCGCGCGTCGAAGAGGTGCCCCGCGAAGCCGTGCTTCCGGTTGAACACCTGCGCGTAGACCAGGTTTAGCCGGTGCATCCCCGCCGCGATGTTCGGCGCGGGCGTCCGCACCACGAGGTGGTAGTGGTTCGTCATGAGACAGAAGGCCGTGAGCTCCCAGCCGAAGACCTCGGCTACCTCGCCGAGATGGCTCAGGAATGTGGCGCGGTCCTCGTCGTCATGGACGATCGGAAGCTTGCGGACACCGCGCGTCGCGACGTGGTACCAAAGGCCAGCCTCCTGGGGGCGGGGTCTGCGCCGACGCGCCATGGAAAAACCGTAGGCGCAGTCGGCGCGCGCCGGTCTGCGCACCAGCGCCGACACCGCTACCAATGTGCAACGGCTCCAGGTGCGATACCTGGTCCCCCTCGCCAGGCATGAAACCGGTCGTGCGCGCCGAACCGGTACCCTGTCCGCCTCGACGATCCGATGAACTCACTGCTCGACTATCAGGCAGCTGCCGTCGGGTTCGCAGTCGCTTTCCTGCTCGTGGTGCTGCTCACGCCCGTCGTCTCGCTCGTAGCGTCGCGAGCGGGCGTCCTCGACCGCACAGACGGCGACCGCCGTATGCACCTGAGGCCGCTTCCGCGGCTCGGGGGCGTGGCGATCTTCGCCGGCATCGCCATCCCGTGCGCGGCGTTCGGCGCGCAGCACGGCTTCTACGGCGTGATGCTGGGCGCCGCGCTCATGTGCGCCCTGGGCGCCGTGGACGACGTCGTCTCGCTCCCGCCGGGCGTCAAGTTGGCCGGCCAGATCGCCATCGCCGCCGTGCCGGTCACGCTCTCGAGCGGGAACATCTCGATCGATCACGTGACCCTCCCGCTGATCGGCGTCTTCGACCTCGGGCCCATCGCCTACCCCGTCACGATCATCTGGATCGTCGCCATCGCCAACATCGTGAACTTCATCGACGGGATGGACGGCCTCGCCGCCGGGTTCTGCGCGATCGCCGCCATCACGTTCGCGATCCTGGCGGCCTCGCTCGGCCACGCCAACACCGCCGCCGTCGCCGCGGTCGTCGCGGGCGCCGCGATCGGCTTTCTCCGGTACAACTTCCACCCGGCCACGATCATCATGGGCGACTCCGGCTCGCTCATGCTCGGCTACCTGCTCGCCACGCTCTCGATCGAGGGCGTGCTGAAGACCGCCGCGGCCGTCTCCCTCGTCTTCCCGCTCGTCGTGCTGGCCCTGCCGATCCTCGACACCTCGTTCGTCATCCTGAAGCGGCTGAAGTACCGCCAGCCGATCTACCAGGCCGACCGCTGGCACTTCCACCACCGCTTCGCGAACATCGGCTTCTCGCAGCGCCGCACTGCGCTCACGCTCTACGCCTGGTGCATCGTCCTCTCGGCGTTCGCGCTCGCGATCCGGTTCGTCCCGGCGCACCGGCACGGATGGAGCCTGTCGGCGGTGGCGATCCTCGGCGCCCTCGGCCTGGTCGCGCTCTTCTCGTCGGCGTATGTGATCTACACGCTCGAGATCATCAAGCTGCGCCGCCTGCGGGCGCTTCGCGGGGGCCGAGCGGATGCGGCCCACGCGTCGGTCGACCGTCCCGCCGCGTAAGCCTGCCGAACGTCACAAACTTGTCACATACTCGGGCGCTCTGGCATACTACGCGCGCCCGCCAACCACCCTCGACGAGGACGCGACCCACACGGCAGGGAAACCGGCAGCATCGGGAGCAACGGCCGGGATCTATCTGCTCGCAGCGCTTGCGCTGTTCGTGGGGATCGGCCTCGGAGTCGGCTGGCTGGCAGGGGCTCCGGCAGTCGGCGGCGCGATCGGCGCGGTCGTTCGGTGTCCCGACCAGCTTCTACCTGGTGTACCGGCGCTTCCGCGACATATGACCTCGCCCCAGACGCTCGCAGCCCACAACCTCGATGCCATCGTGGCGGCCGTTGCCGTACCGGTCTTCCTCCTGGCCGGCCTGCCGCTCGAGGGCTGGTTCTGGGCGACGGCGCTCTGGGCCGTGAACCGCTACACGCAGTCGGCGATCGAACGCCGCGCCGTCCGCATGGGGCCGCTCCGCGGGGTGGGGGTTCTCGGCGCGAGCATGCTGCTTCGCCCGTGGATCGGGATGCTCGTGCTCTTCCTGATCACGAAGGATGACGGCACGCTCGTCGTGTCCTCCGTCCTGCTCTTCCTGATCCTCGTCACGATCGACATCGCCACCCGCGTCCTGACGCACAGGAACGTCCGGGGAACGCTCGGCGGGGCGGCCTAGATGACGCTGCTCAAGGTCGACTTCAACCCGGTGTCGGAGTTCACGGACTTCGTCCACAACCCGTATGTCAACCTGCCGCTCGGGCTCGACATCAACAAGGCCGTCATCTACCTGTGGCTGACGGCCGCGGTGGCCATGGGCGTGACGCTCCTGATCGTCCGGCGCGGGCTGAAGCTCCGGCCTGACGGCACCCAGACCGCGGTCGAGATCGTGTACGACGTGTGTCAGACTCAGATCGCCCGGGGCGGCCTGCCCGAGGAGGGGATGCGGATCTGGTTCCCGTACGTGGCGACGCTGTTCGTCTTCATCTGGTCGATGAACCTGATCGGCTTCATCCCGCTGCCGTTCGGCGAGCGCCATGTCGACGTCTTCGGCCTGAGCATCCCGGAGTTCCAGATCTACGCCGCGAGCGCCAACCTGTCCGTCACGCTCGCGCTGACGCTGGTCACGTTCTTCGCCACCCACATCGAGGGCATCCGCTACAACGGCCCGGTCAAGTACTTCAAGAGCTGGATGCCGTCGGGCCTGCCCTCACCCAGGCCGTTCGGTGCGAAGACGCCGGCGGTGCTGATCCTGCTCGGGCTGATCGCGGTGATCGAGGTGCTCTCGCAGTTCGTCCGCATCGTCTCGCTCAGCTTCCGTCTCTTTTTCAACATGCTGGCGGGCCACCTCGTCATCGCCGTCTTCCTCGGCCTCGCCTCGCTGCTGGGCACCTACTTCATCCTGCCGATCGGCATCCCGATGGGCGTTGCCCTCTACCTCCTCGAATGCACGCTGATCGCCGGCCTGCAGGCGTTCATCTTCGCGACACTGTCTGCCATCTACATCGGTGGAGCGATCCACCCCGACCACTAGGAGTTCGAATGGCCCTCGAAGGCAACGTTCATGATGCTTCCCGCGCACTGGAGCTGGGTCTCGCCACCGGCCTCGGTGCGATCGGCCCTGGCATCGGGGTCGGATTCATCTTCGGCAAGACGATCGAGGCTGTCGGCCGCCAGCCGGAGATGCGCGGCCAGCTCCAGGGCCTCATGTGGCTGGGGTTCGCGCTGACCGAGGCGATCATCTTCTACGCCCTGGGCATGGCTTTCGTGGCCTACGCAATCGCGTGACGGAGGTCCACCATGGTCGTCTATGACTCGACGCTGATCACCCCCACGACGGGGCTGATGATCTGGACGTTGGTGACGTTCGTCGTCGTCCTGATCGTCCTCAAGAAGTACGCCTTCGGCCCCATCCAGCAGATGATCGACCAGCGCCGCGTGGCGATCACGGCCGATCTGGACGCGGCCGAGAAGGCCCGCGAGGAGGCGCAGACCTCCCTGGCCGAATACCGCCAGCAGCTCGCGGAGGCCCGCAAGGAGGCGTCGCGGATCGTCGAGGACGCCCGCAAGGTGGGCGAGGAGCGCCGCGCGGCCGACGTGGCGGCGCTCGAGGCCGAGACGGTCCGCCTGAAGGAGCAGGCGAAGGCCGAGATCGCCGGCGAGACCCGCCAGGCGCTCGCCGAGATCAAGCGGCATGTGGCCGAGCTGACGATCGCCGCGACCGAGAAGGTCGTGCGCTCGCAGCTCGACGAGGCCGAGCAGAAGCGCCTGATCGACGAGGCACTCGCCGACGTCGACTTCGCCGCCCTGGCGCCGGAGGGCGACGACTAGTGGCCGAGCGGATCGAGCCCGCTGCCCGTGTCTACGCCGACGCGCTCTACGCCGCGGCCCGCGACGCGGGGCGCACGCGTGAGGTCGACGCCGACCTCCGAGGCCTCCTCGATGACCTGGCCGGGAACCGTCCGCTCGTGATGGCGCTCGCCAACCCCGCCATCCCGCGGGACGCCAAGAAGCGGGTGGTGCGGAAGCTGCTCGAGGGCTCCGACGCGCTCGTGCGGAACGCGGCGCTCGTGCTGACGGATCGCGGCCGCCTTCCGATCATCGCCGACACCGCCGCCGCCTACGCCGAGCTCGTCGCCGCCGAGGATCGCATCCTGACGGTCGAGGTGACCACCGCCGTGGCCCTCGACGACGCCCAGGTCGACGATCTGCGCGAGCGCGTCTCCGCCGCCGTCGGCCACGAAGCCAACGTCGTCGCCACCGTCGATCCCGCAATCATCGGGGGCCTCGTCCTGAGCGCCCGCGGCGTCCTCCTGGACGCATCAGTCCGGCGCCGGCTGGAGGACATCCGCCGCGCGCTCATCCGTACACCCTTGCCCGTTGGGAGTGAAGCGTGAAGCTGCGACCAGACGAGATCGCCAACATCCTGAAGGCCGAGATCGAGCGCTATGACGCGCAGGCCGACGTCGAGGAGGTCGGTACCGTCATCCAGATCGGCGACGGCATCGCCCGGATCTACGGCCTCGACCGCTGCGTCGCCCTCGAGAAGCTCGAGCTCGACCACGGCGTCACCGGCCTCGCGCTGAACCTCGAGGAGGACAACGTCGCGGCCGTGCTGTTCGGCGAGTGGGAGAAGATCAAGGAGGGCGACACCGTCCGTCGCACCGGGGAGGTCATGGCGATCCCGGTCGGCGACGCGATGATCGGCCGGGTCGTCGACCCGCTCGGAATCGCGCTCGACGGCGGGCCTGCGATCGAGGTCACCGAGACGAGGCCGATGGAGTTCAAGGCCCCCGGCGTGGTCGACCGTCAGCCGGTGAAGGAGCCCATCCAGACCGGCATCAAGGCGATCGACTCGATGATCCCGATCGGGCGCGGCCAGCGCGAGCTCATCATCGGCGACCGCACCACGGGCAAGACCGCCCTCTGCATCGACACGATCATCAACCAGAAGGGCCAGGACGTCATCTGCATCTACGTGGCGATCGGGCAGAAGGCGTCGAACGTGCGCGCCGTCGAGGCGATCCTGCGCCAGCACGGCGCGATGGAGTACACGATCATCGTCGCCGCGTCGGCGACCGAGGCGGCGCCGATCAAGTACATGGCCCCGTATGCGGGCTGCGCGATGGGCGAGCACTTCCTCTACAACGGCCGCCACGCCCTCGTGATGTACGACGACCTCTCCAAGCACGCCGACGCCTACCGGCAGATGTCGCTGCTTGTGCGCCGGCCGCCCGGCCGCGAGGCCTATCCCGGCGACGTCTTCTACCTGCACTCGCGGCTGCTGGAGCGGGCTGCGAAGCTGGCCGACGAGCTGGGCGGCGGCTCGCTCACGGCGCTGCCCGTGATCGAGACCCAGGCCGACGACGTGTCGGCCTACATCCCGACGAACGTCATCTCGATCACCGACGGCCAGATCTTTCTCAAGTCCGACCTCTTCTATTCGGGCGTCCGGCCGGCGATCGACGTGGGCATCTCGGTGTCGCGCGTCGGCGGAAACGCGCAGCGCCGGGCCATGCGCAAGGTGGCTGGCCGCCTGCGCCTCGACCTCGCCGCGTATCGCGAGCTCGAGGCCTTCTCGCAGTTCGCCTCGGAGCTCGACGCAGCAACTCAGCGCCAGCTCTCGCGCGGCCAGCGGCTCGTGGCCTCGCTCAACCAGCCGCAGTACGCTCCGTGGCCCTTTGAGGAGCAGGTGACCTCGATCTGGGCCGCCACCAACGGGTACCTCGACGACGTGCCGGTCGCCCAGGTGCCGCGCTTCCACGCGGAGCTGCGCGAGGCGCTCCGGGCCGAGGGCTCGGTGCTGAAGACGATCGTCGAGACGGGCGACCTCTCCGACGAGACCGTCGAAGGGCTGAAGAAGGCCGTCGACGGGTTCAAGGAGGGGTTCTTCGTCGAAGAGGAGCACGGGTTGGCGGCGGCAGCGTCCTAGCGGGTGGCCAGCCAGCAGGACATCAAGCGGCGGATCCGGTTCGCAGGGAACGTCGAGAAGATCACGAAGGCCATGGAGCTCGTCGCGGCCTCGCGGCTGCGGCGTGCCCAGGCCCGGATCGAGGCCCTGCGCCCGTACGCAGACCGCATGCAGGCCCTCACGGTCGAGGTGGCCGCCGCCACGTCGCGGGCCCACGACCAGCCGCTGCTCGCCCGGCGCGACGTGTCGACGGTCGCCGTGATCGCTCTCACCGCCGACCGCGGGCTCGCCGGCGGGTTCAACGCCAACGTCGTGCGCCGAAGTATCGAGGTGGCCACGCGGGAGCGCCGCGAGGGACATGAGGTCGTCTGGCTTACCGTCGGGCGGCGCGGCACCTCGACGCTCCGCTTCCGCGGCCAGGAGATCGAGGCGTCCTACACCGGCATGACCGATCGGCCCGCGTACTCCGACGCACAGGCCATCGCCGAGCGCGTGGCGGACATCTACACCGAGCTCCGGGCGGACCGGGTCGTCCTGGTCTACAACCGCTTCGTCTCGGCGCTCGCGCAGAAGCTCGAGGTCGTCGACCTCCTGCCGGTGCCCGAGAGCCTGCTCGACGGCGAGGCCCCCGAGAAGATCGCCGGCTCGTATCTGGAGGAGCCGGACGCGAGCACCATCCTGTCGCACCTCCTGCCGACCTACCTCGAGGTGACGATCTACCGCGCCCTGCTCGAGTCCACCGCGTCGGAGCACGGCGCGCGCATGACGGCGATGCGAAACGCATCCGAGAACGCCGGCGACCTGATCGACTCGTACACCCTCCAGATGAACCGGGCCCGCCAGTCCGAGATCACCCAGCAGATCCTCGAGGTCGTCGCCGGGGCCGATGCGCTCGAGTGATGCGACACCTGAGAACAAACGGGGAAGCGGTATGATCCGGCCCATGCAGGCCCTCGAACGGCTGTGGGACCGGCCCGCTGTGCGCTGGCCGCTCGCGTTTGTAGCCGCGGCCGTCCTCTTCGCCGGTATCCGCATGGTGTACGTGCAGAACCAGCACGACACCCATGTCGCCGACTGTCCCGGGCGGCGGGCCGCTCGGCCTCGCGACCTTCGGCCACCCGATCAAGCTGCCGAAGCAGGCCGTCGCCGCAGCCCGCACGTTCATCCATACCGCGGTCGTCCGGAAGGACCTCGACACGGGCTGGCGGATCAGCACGGCCAACGTGCACGCCGGCCTGACCCACGCCCAGTGGATGACCGGAACCATCCCCGTGACGCCGTTTCCGAAGGACGCGTACGGCGAGACGAGCTACAAGGTGGAGTGGTCGCGCTCGAAGAACGTGATGCTCCTCGCGCTCATCACGCCCGACAAGGCCGGCGTCAAGTCGGGCGAGTTCTTCATCCAGATGGTGCCGCAAGGCGGCCGCTGGCTGGTCGACTACTTCGGCCCGCGCGGCACGAACCCACCGATCCCGGCGGCTCGACCGTGAAGTCCGACGGGCGAACGGATCCTCTCGCGGAGGTGCACTAGCCATGGCGACGACTGATCCCACGACCGTCCTCCCCGGAGGCGCAGCGCTCGCCGGGAGCGCCGGCGACGTCGAAGGCGGCGCGGTCCAGGCCCGCGGCTACTGGGAGAACGCGTTCCGGCGGCTCCGCCGCGACCGGCTCGCCATCGTGAGCGCCGTCGTCATCGTCCTCTTCATCGTCGTCCCGTTCATCGTCCTGCCGCTCGCGCGAGCGTGGATCGGGCACGGCCCGAACGACCTCGTCTCCGGGCGGCGTCGAGAACTTCGTCCCGGTCGGCCCGTTCTCGACGGTCAGCGACGGGCACGGCGGCAAGACGTACCTCCTGCTCGGGGCATCCGACCTGGTCGGGCGCGACGAGTTCCTGCGGCTGCTGGCGGGAGCGCAGGTGTCGATCGAGGTCGGGATCCTCTCGACGCTGGTCGGGCTCGGGCTCGGGCTCGTGCTGGGGCTGATGGCCGGCTTCTACGGCGGGGTCGCGGACACCGTCGTGTCCCGCCTCACCGAGATCGTGATGGCGCTTCCCGCTCCTCCTCTTCCTGATCGCCATCTCGGCGACGGTCGGCGAACGTCTCGACAAGATCACGCTTGGAGGCCTCCTCAACCCGGGCGTGTTCACGCTCACGATGGTGATCGGGCTCTTCACGTGGTTCTACCCGGCCCGGATCATCCGCGCGCAGGTGCTGTCGCTGCGTGAGAAGGAGTTCATCGAGGCGGCCCGCATGGTCGGGTCGAGCAACTTCCGCATCATGCGCTCGCACCTCCTGCCGCACCTCGTGGGGACGATCATCGTGTACGGCACCCTCACCGTCGCGATCAACATCCTGCTCGAGTCGACCCTGTCGTTCCTCGGCGTCGGCCTGCCGCCCCCGAACGCGAGCTGGGGGAACATGCTCGACGAGGCGACCGGGCTCTACACGATCCAGCCGTGGCTGATCGTGTGGCCGGGGGTTGCGCTCCTCATCCTGACGCTCGCCTTCAACCTGCTGGGCGACGGTCTGCGCGACGCGCTCGACCCGCGGGCGACGCTCTAACCGCTTTCTAACTTTCGGCTCGCTCCCGGCGTCGTATCGGGGAGTGCTCAAGGGGCAACGGGGCGGACGCGTCCCTGCCCGAAAACGACTCGGGAGGACCCGGATGAGGAGACGACCAGGATTGTGGCTGACGCTGGGGGCGCTTGCCGCCGGCGTCGTGCTGCTTGGTGCCGCCGGTTGCGGCGGTAACGACAACGGCGGCGGGGAACGCCGGAAGCGGCGGGGATACGAACGCCATCCCGGCGCACCAGAACGGCGGCGCGATCAAGGTCGCGCTGGCCGGCAACATCGACTACCTCGACCCGGCGCTGGCCTACTACCAGTCGACCTGGCAGATCGAGTACTCGACGTGCCTCAAGCTGACGAACTACCCGGACCTCCCGGGCGATGCCGGCCGCGTGATCAAGCCGGAGGCCGCCTCGGCGCTTCCGACGATCTCGTCCGATCAGCTGACGTACACCTACACCGTGCCCGCCGGCAAGTACAAGTTCAACACCGGTGAGCCGGTGACGGCCGCGACCTTCCAGCATGCGCTGGAGCGCGACCTGAACCCGAAGCAGGCGTCGTACTTCGGCGCCGTGTTCCTGGCCCCGTTCATCAAGGGCGCCTCGGACTTCAAGGGCAAGCCGGGCGAGCACGTCTCCGGCATCACGGTGAACGGCGACCAGCTGCAGATCCAGCTGACGCAGCCGGACGGCTCGTTCGTCCAGAAGCTGTCGACCCCGTTCGCCTGCGCGATCCCGAACGACACGCCCGTCGACCCGAAGGGCGTCCACACGATCGCCGGCGCGGGCCCGTACTACATCTCGGACTTCACGCCGAACCGGTCGATCGTGCTGAAGAAGAACCCGAACTACCACGGTGACCGGCCGGCGTACGTCGACGAGATCGACTACTCCCAGCTCACCGTCGACCCGAACCAGGGCACGCTCGAAGCCCAGAACGGCTCGCTCGACTACATCAACGACGCCGTCGTCCCGGCGAAGAACGCGCAGCTGAACGCGCAGTACGGGCCGAACGGCACCGCGGGCGGCGCGCAGCGGTTCTTCGTGACCCCTGCCGCGGTCGTCTCGTACCTGGCACTCAACACCGCCCGCCCGACGTTCAAGGACGAGCTGGTGCGCCAGGCCGTCAACTGGGCGATCAACCGCAAGGAGATCCTGACCCCGTCCGGCTACGGCGCCGGCGTCCCGGCGGACAAGTACCTGCCGCCGCAGATCTCCGGCAGCTCGGAGGAGCAGAGCATCTACCCGCTCGACTCGTCCGACCTGACGAAGGCGAAGGCGCTCATGCAGCAGGCCGGAGCGTCCAACCTGACCGCGGTGCTCTACACCTGCAACCAGCCGCCGTGCCCCGACCGGGCGGCGATCATCCAGAACGAGCTGAAGGCGATCGGTATCGACGTCCAGATCAAGGAGTTCGATCGGGGCGTGCAGTTCACGAAGGAAGGTCAGAAGGGCGAGCCCTTCGACATCGCCGATGAGGGTTGGATCGCGGACTACTACGACGCGTACGACTTCATCAACATCCTTCTGAACGGCGAGACCATCCCCGACACCGGGGGCAACAACTTCAGCTACTTCAACGACCCAACGTTCAACAAGCGGATGGACGAAGCGAACAAGCTGACCGGCTCTGAGCGCGACCAGACGTACGGCCAGCTCGCGACCGACCTCGCCAAGGGGCCGGCGCCGTGGGCGTCCCGATCGTTCGGCACGAACATCGACTTCTTCGGGCCGAAGATCGGATGCCAGGTGAATCAGGGCTCCTACGGGTTCGCCCTGAACACCTTCTGCATTCGCTCATAGCAGAAGGCGGGCGCCGGCCCTAGAATGGGCCCGGCGCCCGAGAATCAGCGGAGAGGGGCTTCCCGGCACCGGCCGGGAAGCCCCGAACCGCCCAACACGTGGGAGGACGAGGCGTGATCAGGTACATCATCCGGCGGCTTCTGTGGGCTGTGGTGCTGTTCGTCTCGGTGACCCTCGCCACCTACCTGATCTTCTACATCATCCCGGTCGACCCGGCCCGGCTCGCGGCCGGCAAGGCGGCGACGCCGCACGACGTGCAGGTCGTCGCGCACCGGCTGTATCTCGACAAGCCGATCTGGGAGCAGTACCTGCATTTCCTCGACCGGCTCGTCCTGCATCTCGACCTCGGCCGCTCCTACGCCAACCGGCAGGACGTCGGCCCGACGGTGCTGAACGCGGCCCCGATCACGGCCTCGCTCGTCCTGGGCGCAGTGGTCGTGTGGATGATGATCGCCGTCCCGGTCGGCGTCTACTCGGCGCTTCGCCCGCGGTCGGTGGGCGACCGGATCGCCATGACCGGCGTCCTCACCGGGATCTCGGTTCACCCGGTGTGGCTCGGATTGATCGCCTCGTACTTCCTCGGCTACAAGCTCGACCTCTTCCCGATCCAGGGCTACTGCCATTTCACCGGAGCCGCGCCGGGCGAACCCTGCGGCGGGCCGGTGGACTGGTTCTATCACCTGATAGTCCCCTGGACGGTCTTCGCCGTGCTCTATGCCGCGTTCTACGTGCGGATGATCCGCTCGACGGTGCTCGACACCCTGAACGAGGACTACGTGCGCACAGCTCGTGCGAAGGGGGCGCCCGAGAGTCGCGTGCTCGTCCACCACGTGCTCCGAAACGCGATGCTTCCGGTCGTCACCATGCTGGGGATGGACGTGGCGCTGGCGCTGGGAGGCGCCGTCCTGCTCGAGCAGGTCTTCGGCCTGCCCGGCCTGGGATATGTGGCGCTCCACTCCCTCTTCCAGTTCGACTACCCGGTCACCTTGGGGGTGGTCGTGTTCGCGTCGATCCTGGTGATCGTCTTCAACCTGATCGTCGACCTGCTCTACGCCTGGGTCGATCCTCGTATCCGGCTCGCATAGCGCCCTCCCCGACCGTTACACTTCTGTCGCATGCCCCTGCTCGACGTCCGTGACCTGAAGACGTCCTTCAAGACCGACGACGGCGTCGTCCAGGCGGTCGACGAGATCTCGTTCACGGTCGAGAAGGGGAAGACGCTCGCGATCGTCGGCGAGTCGGGCTGTGGGAAGAGCGTCACCTGCCTCTCGATCATGGGCTTGAACCCGCGCCAGAACACGGTCACGTCGGGCGTGGCGATGTTCAAGGACCGCGACCTCTTGACCCTGCGGCAGGACGAGATGCGCAAGGTGCGCGGCGCCGAGATCTCGATGATCTTCCAGGACCCGATGACGTCGCTGAACCCGGTGCACACGATCGGCCGGCAGCTGATCGAGGCCGTCCAGCTCCACGAGAACGTCCCCAAGCAGGCCGCGAGGCGGCGGGCGCTCGAGATGGTGAAGGCTGTGGGCATCCCGCGCCCCGACGCCCGCCTCGACGACTATCCGCACCAGTTCTCGGGCGGCATGCGCCAGCGCGTGATGATCGCGATGTCGCTCATCAACAACCCCGACCTCCTGATCGCCGACGAGCCGACGACCGCGCTCGACGTGACGACTCAGGCCCAGATCCTGAAGCTGATGAACGAGCTCCAGCGCGACTTCGGAAGCGCGATCATCCTGATCACCCACGATCTCGGGGTGGTCGCCGAGACCGCCGACGACGTGCTCGTCATGTACGCCGCCAAGGCGATCGAGCAGGGCGACTACAGCGATACGTTCTACCGCCCGCGCCATCCGTACACGTGGGGCCTTCTGAGCTCGCTGCCGCGGCTCGCGCTGGGTGCGGAGCTGAAGCCGATTCCCGGCTCGCCGCCGTCGCTTCTGCGCCCGCCGCCGGGGTGCCGGTTCCACCTGCGGTGCCCGTACGCGTTCGACCGGTGCCGGACCGACGTGCCGCCGCTCGTCTCCGCCCCGGACGACCCTGACCACCTGGATGCCTGCCACCTCGACGAGCAGGCCAAGCAACGCGGCGCCGAGGAGATCGTCGGCCGGATGAAAGTGGGGTCGCCCTGATGGCTGAGGAGCTGCTGCGCGTCGAGAACCTCGAGAAGCACTTCCCGATCACGCGCGGGGTGATCTTCCAGAAGGAGATCGGGCGCGTCCGCGCCGTCGACGGGGTGTCGTTCTCGGTCGAGCGCGGCGAGACCCTGGGCGTCGTGGGCGAGTCCGGCTGCGGCAAGTCGACGATGGCACGCTGCATCATGCGGCTCCTCGACCCCACCGGCGGCAAGGTGATCTTCAACGGCCAGGACATCACCAAGCTCAAGGGCTCCGACCTGATGAAGGTGCGCCGTGAGCTGATGATGGTCTTCCAGGATCCGTACGCCTCGCTGAACGTCAGAAAGCGCGTCGGCTCGATCATCGGCGAGGCGCTCGAGGTCCACAAGATCGGCACCGCCAAGGAGAACAAGGCGCGTGTGCAGGAGCTGCTCGACGTCGTCGGCTTGAACCCCGAGCACTACAACCGCTTCCCGCACGAGTTCTCGGGCGGCCAGCGCCAGCGGATCGGGGTTGCGCGCGCACTGGCGATCCGGCCCAAGCTGATCGTGTGCGACGAGCCGGTGTCGGCGCTCGACGTGTCGGTCCAGGCGCAGATCCTGAACCTCCTGAAGCAGCTCCAGCGGGACTTCGACCTGACCTACGTCTTCATCGCCCATGACCTCGACGTGGTCCGGCACATCTCCGACAACGTCGCCGTCATGTATCTGGGCAAGATCGTCGAGTCGGCGCCCGGCCAGTCGCTCTACGAGCGCCCGCGTCACCCCTATACGGGCGCCCTGCTCTCGGCCGTGCCGATCCCGAACCCCGACGTCGCCCGCGCCCGCAAGCCGATCGTGCTCGAGGGCGACGTCCCGAGCCCCATCAACCCGCCCAGCGGATGCCGGTTCCATCCCCGCTGCCCGCGGTTCCAGCCGGGCGTCTGCGACGTCACGGAGCCGGAGCTCGAGGCCAAGGACACCGGGAGCAGGGCGGCGTGCCACTTCCCGCTCGAGTCGTGGCCGCTGTCCGACCTGCGCCTCCCCGCCGACCAGGTCGCTGCGGGCACATGACGCCTCGGCAATGACCCGGGCGGTGCTGCTGGCGGGGCTGCGCCGCTTCGCGGTCCTCGTCGTGATCGCGATGGCGGTGACCGCCGTGGTGTCGGGCGTCCTCGCGGCCGCCACCGGCCAGCCGGTGCGACGCGCTGTCACCGTCGGCCTCTACCTGGTGGGGTCGGTGTTCGTGATGATGGGCTTCTTCGCCGGGAACCGGCCGCCGGTGCGGGCCGACGGCGAGCAGCCCGGCGTCTTCGGCGGCCTGATCCCGCGCGGCTCGGCGCGATGGATGACGCCGTCGGAGCGGCGCGACCAGATCTCGACCTCGGCCCTGTTCCTCACGCTGGGCCTCACGCTCCTTGCCGCCGGCATCGCCGTCGACGGGCGCTACGCCGTGACGTAGACCCGCCGTCTGGGTGAAGAATTGGAATTGGGTGTTCGGGCCCAGGCGTCCGAGGCTAACCTTTTCCTCCATGCTCGCGTCCCACCTTCCACGATGACGGTGCATCGCAGACAGGCGCGGGAGTGCGAGCGCGCGCGGGCCCTCGGCTCGCAGGCCCTCGACGGCCCGCTCTCCGAGCTCGACCTCCACCGGCTCGACACGCATCTCGCCGAATGCCAGGCGTGCGACGAGGCCGTGGGCGCGATGGCGGAGATGACGGCGCGGCTGCGGACGGCGCCCGAGCTGGTCGGCTCGGTGGCCGCCGTGCCCGTGCGCCCGGCGCGCCGCCGGGGAAGCACGGCCTTCCAGGTCGCGGGAATCGCCGCCGTCGTCGCGGCGTTCGCGGGACTGGGGGCGCTCGTCGCGTCGCCGTCGGGAGCATCGCCGCCGCAGGCGCCGCCCCGGCTGGTGGTCGCCGAGCGCACCGATCTGCGCTCGACGCTGCTCGAGGCCCGCGTGAGCCGGATGTGGAAGCTGAACGAGCCGGCCAACGAGCCGTCGCCGCACCGGCAGGCGCTCCTCTCCTAGGCCGGCGACCCCGCCTTCCGGAGGCCGAGGCCGATGGCGAGGCCGGGGGAGCTACCGTACGGGCATGCCGATGATCTCCGCCGTCTCGTCGCGGGTCTGACACCTCGACCACGCCGCCCGTGTGGCGGCGGCGCTCGAGCGCTCTCGCCTCGCCGACGAGGTGGGCGGCGCGCGGCCCAAGCGACGCCTCTCGTGGCGACTGCACCGTGTAACGAAGTCCGAGCCGGTGCTCGCCCCTGAGTGATACGATCCGGCTCCCCGAGCCGGATTCCCCGTCCCACGCCCGCCGCACAAGGAGTCACATTGTCCGAGAACGGCCAGTCCTCGAACGTCGGCAGGATCGTCGAGATCAAAGGCGTCGTGATCGACGCCGTCTTCTCCAGCGGCCTGCCCGCGATCTACCACGCGCTCGAGATCTCGCTGCCCGACGGCGGGCGGCTCGTGGCCGAGGTGCAGCAGCACCTGGGCGACGGCCGGGTGCGGGCGATCGCGATGGACGCGACCGACGGCCTGGCCCGCGGCCTCGACGTGATCGACACCGGCGGCCCCATCACGGTGCCGGTCGGCGAGCGGACGCTCGGGCGGATCTTCAACGTCCTCGGCGAGCCGGTCGACAAGGGCGACCCCGTCGAGGAGGGCGAGCGCTGGCCAATTCACCGGGAGCCGCCGACGTTCGACAGCTTGAGCCCGACCACCGAGATCTTCGAGACCGGGATCAAGGTCGTCGACCTCCTGGCGCCGTACGTGAAGGGCGGCAAGGTGGGGCTCTTCGGCGGCGCCGGCGTCGGCAAGACGGTGCTGATCCTCGAGCTGATCAACAACATCGCCCAGGTGCACGGCGGCCTCTCCGTGTTCGCGGGCGTGGGCGAGCGCAGCCGCGAGGGCAACGACCTGTGGCTCGAGATGACCGAGTCCGGCGTGATCTCGAAGACGGCGCTCGTGTACGGGCAGATGAACGAGCCGCCGGGCGCGCGCCTGCGCGTCGGGCTCTCCGGCCTCACGATGGCCGAGTACTTCCGCGACGAGCGAAACCAGGACGTGCTGCTCTTCATCGACAACATCTTCCGGTTCGTGCAGGCGGGCTCCGAGGTCTCTGCGCTCCTCGGGCGCATGCCGAGCGCCGTGGGCTACCAGCCCACGCTGGCGACCGAGATGGGGCAGCTCCAGGAGCGCATCACGTCGACGTCGAAGGGCTCGATTACGTCGGTCCAGGCCATCTACGTGCCTGCCGACGACCTGACCGACCCGGCCCCGGCCGCGTCGTTCGCCCACCTCGACGCGACCACCGTGCTCTCGCGGGCCATCTCCGAGAAGGGCATCTACCCGGCCGTCGACCCGCTCGACTCGAACTCGCGGATCCTGCAGCCGGGGTCGGTCGGCGAGGAGCACTATCGCACCGCCACCCAGGTGCAGGAGGTGCTCCAGCGCTACAAGGACCTCCAGGACATCATCGCCATCCTGGGCATGGACGAGCTCTCCGACGACGACAAGGTCATCGTCCAGCGGGCCCGCAAGATCGAGCGGTTCCTGAGCCAGCCGTTCCACGTGGCCGAGCCGTTCACCGGATCGCCCGGCAAGTACGTGAAGCTCGAGGACACGATCCGCAGCTTCCAGGAGGTGCTCTCCGGCCAGCACGACGACCTCCCAGAGCAGGCCTTCTACCTGGTCGGAGCGATCGAGGACGTCGTCGAGGCGGCAGAGAAGATGAAGACCGCCGCCTAAGCCGTGCCTGACCATCCCGGATACCCCGTGGAGCTCATCACGCCGGAGGGCGTGGCGTTTGCCGGCGACGCCGAGATGCTCGTCGTGCCGGGTGCCGCCGGCGAGCTTGGCATCCTCGCGAACCACGCCCCGCTGATCTCGCTTCTGAAGCCCGGCGAGACCCGGATCACCGACGAGGCCGGGGCCGTCAAGCGCTACGCCACCGATGACGGCTACGTCCAGGTGCGCGCGAATCGGGCCGTGGTGCTGGTCGGCGAGGCGCTCGAAGCCGAGTCGATCGAGGCGTCGGAGGCAGCCCGCCGGGTCGAGGAGGCGCGTGAGGCGCTCGAGCGGGCCGAGGGCGGCGACGGCGACGTGTACGCCGCCCGCCGGGCCGCCGCGTTTGCTGAGGCGATCGCCAAGGTCGCCAACGGCTGAGGCCGGGCTGGACGTGGCCTACCCGGTGCACGTCCACATTGAGTACCGCGAGCGGCAGTCGCGGTGGAGGACGCTCCTGCGTGCGTTCATGGTGCTGCCGCACCTGGTTGTGCTGGTCGTGCTCCAGCTGGCGGCGATCGTCGTGCTCGTCCTCGCCTGGTTCGCGATCCTCCTCACCGGCCGCTATCCCCGCGCGCTCTTCGGATTCGTCGCGGGGACGCTCCGGTACGCGACCCGGGTCGGCTGTTGCTGGCAGCTTCTGACAGATCGATTTCCGCCGTTCGGGCTCGGGGCGCGCGGAGACGGCTACCCGGTCGATGTGTGGGTCGACGAGCCCGAGCGGCTCTCGCGGCTCACCACGCTCCTGCGGCCGGTGCTCGCGCTCCCCGCGTGGCTCATCCTCTATTTCCTCGCACTCTTCTCGGTGATGATCAGCTTCGCCGCGTGGTGGGTCATCCTCGTGAGGGGCCGCCTGCCGTACGGCACGTTCGAGGTGATGGAGCTCCCGCATCGGTACCAGGCGCGGGTGTCGGCCTACTCCTTCCTCCTCACCGACGCGTATCCGTGGTTCCAGGAGGAAAGCGGATCTGAGGCCGCCCCGTGGGATCTCCAGATGGGGATCGAGCCCGCCCCTGAATGAGTTTGGCCGCCCGGGTCGAACGGGGTAGATGTCTATACTCTTGCGACTTCGCGCCAGCGTCGGCGCGCCCCAGGAGCCGATGGCAACGCAGACCCCGCCCACGCCGCCGCCGAGTCGCGCGCGGCCGAAGATGACCGTTTACGGCGCAGGCCGTCCGCCGAGAAAGCCCAAGCGACGGCGGTGGGTGCGCATCGCCCTCTGGAGCTTCGCCAGCATCTTCCTCGTGCTGCTGGCGGGAGCGGGGGCTGTCGCGTACTGGCTCTACGGGGACTACACCCGCATCACGAGCAACTCGCACGACGTCAAGCTCGCCACGAAGGATCTGGCCGAGCCGCTGCCCCAGGCCGGCGCTCCCGCGATCGCCCTCGTGATCGGCTCGGACCACCGGTACTCGGACGGCTCCTCGCCGTCTCGATCGGACACCTTCATGCTCGTGCGGATCGACCCGAAGCGGCATCTCGTGTCGCTGCTCTCCTTCCCGCGCGACCTGTGGGTGCCGATCCCCGGGTTCGGGAACGACCGCATCAACGCCGCCTTCTCGGACGGCGCGCAGGCCCAGGGCTCGAGCCCGACGAAGCTGGCGCTCGAAACCGTGAAGAACCTCACCGGGCTCAAGATCAACTACGTGGCGGTGGTCGACTTCCGCGGCTTCAGCGACCTCGTGAACGACCTCCACGGGGTGTACGTGCCCGTCGACGAGTACTACCTGCACACCAAGGCGACGAACGACGCCTCCGCGATCAGCGATCGCTACTCCGTGATCGACGTGAAGCCCGGCTATCAGCTCCTGCGCGGGCCCGACGCGCTCGCGTTCAGCCGCTACCGGCACACCGACTCGGACTTCTACCGAAACGCCCGCCAGCAGACGTTCCTGCGGGCGTTCGAGCAGCGGGCCGCGAGCCGCTTCCACGGCGTCTCGATCACCGACCTGCCCGACATCAAGTCGCTGCTCGACACGATCTCGCACAACGTCCAGATCGGGGCGCACGGCGGTGCGCCCAGCGTGCGCACGTTCATCAAGTACGCGACGCTCGCGCCGTCGCTCGCCGGCCACTTCGTGTCGTCACGGCTCGAGGCGACGACCGGGATGGAGGGCACGGCGTCGGTGGTCTTCGCCTCGCCGGAGGCGATCCAGTCGGCGGTGCACCGGTTCACGCATCCCGAGACCCTGGCGTCGCCGACCGGCCAGCTTCCGACCGGGAAACCCGCGAAGAAGCCCAAGAAGCACACGTTCAAGCCCGCGGTGGATCCGGCGTCCGTGGCGCTGTCTGTCCTGAACGGCACGACGAAGGCCGGTGAGGCCGCCTCGACGGCGACGGCGCTCGGCGGGTTCGGCTACCCGACCTCGTCGGCCAACGCCGACACGCAGGACTACACACAGACCTGGGTCTACTACCGGGCGGGATCCCAGGCCGCGGCCGCCGACGTCAAGAAGATCCTCGGCACCGGCCAGGTCGGCCCGCTGCCGGCGACGTTCAGCAGCACGTCGGCCGACGTCGTGGCCGTGCTCGGCACCGACTTCGGCGGGAAGCTCGCGATCCACCCGCCCCACAAGTCGCCCAGCTCGGCCCTGCCCTCGACGATCACGCCCGATAACCAGGTCTACCTCCAGGCGTTCCGGGATGCGGCCCACCGGGCCCACATCCCCGGCATGTACCCGACGGTGACCCAGTCCGGCTCCACCTTCGTGCCGTACACGCCGACGACGCCGATCCGCACGTACGTGATCGACAACGCCGGCCATGGCTACAACTCGCTCTATGCGATGTTCCAGATGCCGGGCATCAACGGCGCCTGGTGGGGCATCCAGGAGACCGGCTTCGCCGACGCGCCGATCCTCGAGAACCCCACCACCACGCGGAAGCTCGACGGCCGCACGTACCGGTTCTACTTCAACGGCCCCCACCTGCACATGGTGGCGTTCGCCTACCGAGACCGCGTCTACTGGGTCATCAACACGCTCCTCGACGACCTGACGAACCCGGAGATGGTGGCCATCGCGCGCTCGATGACGCCGACCGGATGACCGCCGGGCGCGGGAACGGAGGCGCCGTCGGGGTCGTCGGCGTCGGCTACGTCGGGCTCGTGACCGCGGCCTGCTTCGCCGATCTCGGCCACGACGTCGTCTGCTGCGACGTGAACCCCGACCGGATCGACGCGCTCCGCGCCGGGAAGGTGCCGATCTACGAGCCGGGTGTCGAGCCCCTGCTTCAGCGAAACCGCGCTCGGCTCACCTTCACCCTCGAGCTGGCCGACGTGCTCGAGCGCTGCCGGATCGTGTTCGTGTGCGTCGACACGCCTCCCACGGCGTCGGGCGACGCCGACCTGTCACGCGTCGAGGCCGTCGTGGCGGGCATCCCGGCGACGGGGGTCCGCCATGTGCTCGTCATGAAGTCGACCGTCCCCGTCGGCACCGGCGAGAAGGTGCGGCTCGAGCTGGATGCCCGCGGCCTCGATCAGATCGGCTATGTCTCGAACCCCGAGTTCCTGCGCGAGGGCCGGGCGCTGGCCGACTTCATGGAGCCGGACCGGATCGTGATCGGAGCGTCCGACGCCGCCGACGGGCAGGCTGTCGCCGACCTCTATGCCGACCTGGAGGCGCCGGTCATCCGCACCGACGTCGCATCAGCCGAGATGATCAAGTACGGCTCGAATGCCTTCCTCGCCACCAAGATCTCGTTCATCAACGAGATCGCGAACGTGTGCGAGGAGGTCGGGGCGGACGTGTCGGTCGTGGCACAGGGGATGGGGCTCGACGACCGCATCGGCCCGCACTTCCTACGGCCCGGGATTGGCTTCGGGGGGTCGTGTTTCCCGAAGGACGTGAACGCGCTCAAGCAGCTGGCGGGAAACTCCGGCTACCACTTCCAGCTCCTCACCGCCGTCATCGAGGTCAACGAGCTCCAGAAGCGCCGTGTCGTCGGCAAGCTCGAGCGGCACCTGGGGTCGCTCCGCGGCCGCCGGATCGCGCTCCTCGGCCTGGCGTTCAAGGCGAACACCGACGACATGCGCGAGGCGTCGAGCCTCGTCCTTGCGGCACGCCTCCGGTCCGAGGGGTCGGAGGTGGTGGGCTACGACCCGGTTGCGATGGGGAACGCCCGCGCCGCCCTCGTCGACGGCGTCGAGCTGGCCGACTCGCTGCTCGATGCGGTGACCGGCGCCGACGCCGCCGTGATCGTGACCGAGTGGGGCGAGTTCCGGCACATCGCCACCCGTGCCGTCCGCGAGGCGATGGCGACGCCGCTCATCGTCGACGGCCGAAACCTTCTCGACCCGCGCCAGGTGCGCGCGGCCGGGTTCGCCTACGAGTCGGTCGGCCGTCCGGCGGACCCTGCGGACGTGCTGCGGCTCGCGGGAGATCGGGCGGACGCCGTCTCGTGATTGCGGTCGTCCTTGTGGGCGGCGAGGGCACGCGCCTTCGCCCCCTGACGTACACGACGCCCAAGCCGATGCTGCCGATCGCGAACCGGCCGTTCCTCGAGCACCAGGTCGAGCACCTGCGCTCCCACGGCGTCGACCGCATCGTGCTCGCCTGCGGCTACAAGCCCGACGCGATCCGGGCCCACTTCGGCTCGGAGCTCGAGTACATCGTCGAGCCGGAGCCGCTGGGCACCGGCGGAGCGATCGCCTACGCCGCTCGCGAGGCCGCGATCTCCGAGACGTTCGTCGCCTGCAACGGCGACGTCCTCACCGATCTCGACCTGACGGCGCTCGTCGCGTTTCACGGCGACCGGCGGGCGCGGATGACGATCGCGCTGCACCCCGTGGACGACCCGAGCCGGTACGGGGTCGTCGCCACCGATGCCGGCGGGGCCGTCACCGCGTTCATCGAGAAGCCCCCGCCGGGCTCGACGCCGGTGCGGACGATCAACGCGGGCACCTACGTCGTCGAGCCGGACGTGCTCGACCTGATCCCGCCGGGCGGCTCGGTGTCGGTCGAGTACGACGTGTTCCCGCGGCTTGTCGGGAAGGGGCTCTACGCGCTCGCCGACGAAGGCGCGTGGCGGGACATCGGGACGCCCGAGAGCTTCCTCGCCGCGAACCTCGAGCGGATGCCCCCCGGAGGCCTGATCGACCCGACGGCGGACGTCGATCCGACCGCGTCGGTCGAGCGCTCCGTCGTCGGCCCGGGGTGCCGGATCGGGGCCCGTGCGCGGGTGCGCGAGTCAGTTGTTCTCGCCGGGGCGCTTGTGGCGGAGGGGATGACGGTGGACAATCTGGTGATGGGAACATCTGGAGATCCGGTGTGGTGACGTTCCAGGCCGATCCGTCGGGCATGTCCGACGCCATCGCCGGCATGGCCGACCAGTTGCGCGCGGGCGAGCGCACGGGCGCCGAGGCCGGAATGGAGCTGGGGCTTCCGGCGGCAGTGGTGATGGCCGGCATGGGCGGATCCGCCATGGGCGGCGAGCTCCTGCGCGCGCTCGTCGCCGCCGACTGCCCTGTCCCGATCACCCGCGTTCGCGGGTTCGGCGTGCCGGCCTGGGCCGGGTCGGGCACGCTCGTCGTCTGCACGAGCTACTCCGGCGACACCGCCGAGACGCTGGCCTGCGCCCAGCAGGCGCACGCCCAGGGCGCGGCGCTCCTGGCAGTCGCGTCGGGCGGCGAGCTCGCCCGGCTCGCGGACGAGCTCGGCTTCCCGTGCGCGCTCGTACCCGGAGGGATGCAGCCGCGGGCGGCGCTCGGATATCTGTTCGGCGCGATGGCCGGCGCGTTCGCCGCATGCGGTCTCTCCGCCGAAGGCATCGCGGAGGAGTGCGCGGCCGGCGTCGAGGCCTGCGACCGCGACGCTGCCGCCGATCTCGGGCGCCTGCTCGCCGGAAGCGTGCCGCTCATCTACGGCTCGGGGCCGCTTGGCGCCGTCGCGTATCGGTGGAAGACCCAGTTCAACGAGAACGCGAAGATGCACGCCTTCAGCCATGCCTTCCCGGAGCTGGGCCACAACGAGATCGTGGGCTGGGAGGGGGCCGACGGCCGCGGCTTTGCCATCGTCGCCCTGCGCGACCCCGACGAGCCCGAGGCGATCCGGCGCCGGATCGACGTCACGCTCGACGTCGCGCGCCCGCACGCCACCGCGGTCGCCGCCGTCGAAGGGCTCGGGGACTCGCGCACGGCGCGTGCGTTCAACCTCGTCGCGACCGGCGACTGGGTCACCTACCACGCTGCGCTCGCCCGGGGCGTCGACCCCACGCCTGTGGCCGCCATCGCGGCGCTCAAGCAGGCGCTCTCCGAGTAGCCCGGCCAGACCGGCTGAAACACCGGTGCCTGATGCCAATGTTTCAGGCCGGCGGGGTTGACACGGTAGTGCACGCGCGCTATATATAGCTTGTATGCAATATGACGCGCTTCTGCACGACGTTCGCACCGGGCTCGAGTCGGGACGGGTCGAGGAGGGCGATCTCCGCCGGCTGCTCGCACGTGCCGACCGCTCCGCCCGCCCGGACGTGGCCGGCGTCCTTCGCGCTGCCGGCGCGATCGTGTTCCTCTTCGGCCTGGCGCTCGTGTTCGGCGTCGGATACGACGCCTATCCGCACGTCGTCAAGCTGGTCGGGCCGTTCGTGTTCCCGGCGCTCGTGCTGGCGGCGGCGATCGGGCTTCACCGGCGCGGGCGCCCGCGGTGGGAGGTCGAGCTCGCCGGCATGGTCGGATACGTGGCGCTCGGCCTGGCCTTCCTGACGGCCGGAGTCGCGGCGGATGCCGGCCCGGGCTACGGCCTGGCCGCAAGCGCGGCCGCGATCGCCGTGGTCATCGCGATGCAGGCTGCCGTGCGCGTCGTCCGGCTCACGTCGTGGGGGCTCTCGGCCTCGCTCGTCGCCTTCACGGCGTTTGCGTCCGACCTGGGCGGCTTCCTCGACGACGGCACCGCTCCGTGGCTCCTGACCGCGCAGTTCGCGGTCGCCCTCGGCGCCGGTCTCGCGCTCGCCGGCCGAAACCGCGAGGCCTCCGCCAACGCGCTTCGCTCCGCCGCGCTGCTCGCGCTGCTCGCATGCGTGTTCGGCATCGGGCACACGGGCTTCGGGACGTTCGGCATCTGGCACGTCGCCCTCACGCTCGCCGTCGCAGGGACGCTCGTGGCCGCCGCCGCGTTCGACCTGCCGGGGCTCATGTGGATCGGAGCGCTGGACGGCCTGGTCTGGATCGGGACGATCTCGGCCGCCGTTGGCCAGAACGTGGGCTGGGGGGTTGCGGTCATGCTCGGAGGCGCCGCATTGGTCGGCCTGGCCCTGCTCGTGGCCAGGTTCCGCCCCATCGTGGCCGGCTCCCCTGCACGGCTATAGTGGCGCCGTGAGCACGACGGTCCCGTCGGATATCCACGACCTGGGCCTCGCGCCCGACGGCGTCATGCGGGTGGAGTGGGCAGATCGGCAGATGCCGGTCCTCGCTGCGATCCGCGAGCGCTTCGCGGCCGAGCGCCCGCTCTCGGGCCTGCGCATCTCGGCGTGCCTGCACGTGACCTCCGAGACCGCCAACCTGGCCCGCACCCTGAAGGCGGGGGGCGCCGACGTCCTCCTGTGCGCGTCGAACCCGCTCTCGACCCAGGACGAGGTCGCGGCCGCGCTGGTCGCCGAGTACGGGATCGCCGTCTACGCCGTTCACGGCGAGCCGAACGACATCTACTACAGCCACATCGGCGCCGCGGTCGACCACCACCCGCACATCACGATGGACGACGGCTGCGACGTGGTCTCGACGCTCCATAAGAACCATCAGGACATGCTCGGAGACGTGCTCGCCGGCACCGAGGAGACGACGACGGGCGTCATCCGCCTGCGGGCGATGGAGCGCGCCGGGGCGCTCGGGTTCCCGATCGTCGCCGTGAACGAGGCCAACACCAAGCACTTCTTCGACAACCGCTACGGCACCGGCCAGTCGACGATCGACGGGGTCATCCGGGCCACGAACATCCTGCTCGCCGGAAAGACGTTCGTCGTGTGCGGCTACGGCTGGTGCGGCCGCGGGCTGGCCGACCGGGCACGCGGGCACGGGGCGCACGTCATCGTCGTCGAGGTCGATCCGCTGGCAGCGCTCCAGGCGGTCATGGACGGGTTCCGGGTCGCCCCGATCGCCGAGGCGGCACGGCTGGGGGACTTCTTCGTCACGGCGACCGGCAACAAGCACGTCCTCCGGGGCGAGCACTTCGAGGTGATGAAGGACGGCGCCGTCCTCGCCAACACCGGCCATTTCGACGTCGAGGTCGACATCCCGGCGCTGCGCGACCTCTCGGTCTCGCTCGACGCGGGTTCGCCAGCACGTCGAGCGCTTCGACATGGCCGACGGGCGCGGCCTGTACCTGCTCGCGGAGGGGAGGCTCGTGAACCTGGCCGCCGCGGAGGGGCATCCGGCGTCGGTCATGGACATGAGCTTCGCGAATCAGGCGCTGTCGGCCGAGTATGTCGCCCAGAACCATGCCGGCCTCGAGGCCCGGGTCTACACCGTGCCGAAGGAGATCGACGACGAGATCGCGCGGCTCAAGCTCGAGAGCATGGCGTTCGCCATCGACGAGCTGACCGACGAGCAACGCCGCTACATGGACACCTGGGACGAGGGCACCTGAGCCTCTAGGAGCCCGCTGTGCCTGTCGCCACCGACATCCTGAGCCCGCACGCGATCGTCCGCCTCGAGGACGACGCCGTCGTCCTGCTCGACCAGCGCCGCCTTCCGGCGGAGGCCGTCGAGCTGCGGCTGGTCACATGGCAGCAGGTCGCCGAGGCGATCCGCGACATGGCCGTCCGCGGAGCCCCCGCGATCGGCGTGGCCGCCGCCTACGGCGTGGCGCTGGCCGCCGGACGCAGCACGGCCGGGAGCGTGGAGGTGCTGCGCGAGGACGTGGCGCGAGCAGCAGCGGGGCTCGCGGCGGCGCGGCCCACGGCCGTCAACCTGCCCTGGGCGGTCGAACGGATGGTCGAGGAGGCGGCGCTCCCCCATCGCGACCCCGGGGCGCTGCGCGATGCGCTGCGGGCCAGGGCCGAGGCGATCCATTCCGATGAGGTCGACCGCTGCGTTCGCATCGGCGAGCACGGCGCCGGCCTTCTGCGGGCGGGGGCCCAGGTCCTGACGCACTGCAACGCGGGCGCGCTCGCCACCGGCGGGTTCGGGACGGCGCTCGGCGTCATCCGGGCCGCGCACCGGCGCGATCCCGGCTTGCACGTCTGGGTCGACGAGACCCGTCCGCTGCTCCAGGGCGCCCGCCTGACCGCCTGGGAGCTCCAGCAGGAGGACATCGCCGCGACCCTCATCACCGACTCCACCGCGGCGTGGCTCATGGCCGAGCGCAAGGTCGATGCGGTCATCACGGGCGCCGACCGGATCGCCCGAAACGGCGACACCGCGAACAAGATCGGCACCTACGGCCTGGCCGTCCTCGCCCGCGCGCACGGCCTGCCGTTCTACGTCGCCGCGCCCACGTCGACCATCGACGCGAGCATCGAGAGCGGCCGCGAGATCCCCATCGAGCACCGCCGCGGCGAGGAGGTCGCGGCGGGAGCGGCTGAGGGCGTCGGTGTCTACAACCCGGCCTTCGACGTGACGCCGGCCGAGTACGTGAGCGCGATCGTCACCGAGCGCGGCGTGCACCGGCCGCCGTACCTGTTCACCTGAGCGTGCCGGACGTGAGGGAGCTCGACCTGCTTCTGGCGCGCCACGGGCAGGAGCACCTACTGCGCTTCTGGGACGAGCTGGACGAGGGGGAGCGGGCGCACCTGGCCGAGGACATCGGCCAGATCGACCTCGACCTGGTGGACCGGCTGGTGGCGACGCTGCTCGAACGGGGCGAGCCCGTCGACCCCGGGGCGATCGAGGCGCCCGAGGTTGTGCGGCCCGGCCCCGAGGACATCCTCACGGGCCGCGGCGCGCTGGCGGCGGGAGAGGTGGCGGTCGTGATCGTCGCCGGCGGGCAGGGGACGCGCCTCGGCTTCGACGGCCCCAAGGGCTGCTACCCGATCGGCCCGGTCACCGACCGGTCGCTGTTTCAGATCCACGCCGAGAAGGTGGTCGCGCTCGGTCGCCGCCACGGCGTCTCGGTGCCGCTGTACGTGATGACCAGCCCGCAGAACCACGCCGCGACGGCGGCGTTCTTCGACGAGCACGACGCGTTCGGCGTCGAGCACCTGCGCCTGTTCGTCCAGGGCGAGATGCCGGCGGTCGACAAGCTGACCGGCCAGATCCTGCTGGCTGAGCGGGACCGGGTTGCGCTCTCGCCCGACGGGCACGGCGGCACGATCCGGGCGCTCGACCGGAGCGGCGCGCTCTGCCGAGATGGCCGACGGCGGGATCCGCACGATCTTCTACCTCCAGGTCGACAACCCGCTCATCGCGATCGGCGACCCCGGCTTCCTCGGCGTCCACCGCCGCCTCGGCGCCGAGATGTCGTCGAAGGTCGTGCGCAAGACCGATCCGGCCGAGAAGGTCGGCCTCGTCGTCGTCCGCGACGGCCGCCAGGAGATGATCGAGTACTCCGACCTTCCCGGCGAGCTCGCCGAGCGCCGCGGGGCCGACGGCGAGCTCGAGCTCTGGGCCGGATCGATGGCGCTGCATCTCATCGAGCTCGCGTTCGTCGAACGGCTCGCGGAGGGGGGCGGCAGGCTGCCGTTCCATCGCGCGCTGAAGCCGGTGCCGTACGTCGACGAGCGCGGGCGCGGCTGTCGAGCCGGTGACGCCGAACGCGGTCAAGTTCGAGCAGTTCATCTTCGACGCCCTTCCGCTCGCGAGCCGGGCGGCCGTCGTCGAGACCGACCGCGCGACCGAGTTCGAGCCGCTCAAGAACGCATCGGGGCCGGCCTCGCCCGACACCGTGCGCGCCCGGCTGAGCGCGCTCTACGCGGGCTGGCTGGAGGCGGCGGGAGTCGAGGTGCCGCGCGGGGAGGACGGGGCTCCCGACCACCCGATCGAGATCAGCCCGCTCGTCGCCCTCGACGCCGCCGACCTCGGCGGCCGCGTCGATCGCGCGCTACCGGTCACGGGCCCCGTGCTCCTGTCCTGACGGAGGCGGCACCGAGGCGCGGCCACACGTGACCGGGCGGGTGCGAGGCTGGGATCGTGCAGGCCCTGCTCGACATCCTCCTCCCGCCGCGGTGCGCGCTCTGCGTCTCGCCGCGGGAGCCGCTCTGCCCGGAGTGCCTGGCCGGCCTCCCGTACCTCGCCGGGCCGTCGTGCGCGCGCTGCGGCCGTCCCACCGCTCTGCCGGTCGACGAGTGCCGCGAGTGCGGGGGCCGCAGGCTGGGGTTCCAGCGGGCGGCGGCAGCGATGGCCTACGAGGGCGGGGGCCGTGAGCTGGTCCGCCACCTGAAGAGCGGCCGGCGGCGCGCCATCGCAGGGCCGGCCGGCGCGATGATCGCGACGCTCCACGGCGCGGGCGGGAGCGAGGCGGTGTGCTGGGTGCCGGGTGACTGGTGGCGGACGATCCAGCGCGGATGCCACCCGGCCGAGCTGCTCGCCCGCGAGGTCGCTCGCCGGTGGGGCCTTCCGGCCGTCGACCTGCTCGAGCCGGCGCGGCTTCGCAGGCCGCAGCGGGGTCTGGACACGGCCGCCCGGCGCCGCAACGTGCGCGGCGCATTCCGCGTGCGGCGCGCGGTCGAGGTGCCCGCCAGGGTCGCGCTCGTCGACGACGTCTACACGACGGGCGCCACGCTCGACGCCTGCGCGCGGGCTCTCCAGGCCGGCGGCGCGGCCGTCGTCGAGGGCTTTACGCTCGCCCGCGCAGTTCGCTGGTGACCGACTATGGTTCGGAGCATCCCACCGCCGGAGGAGTCGCCCATGAAGCTTCAGGTCAAGGGCAGGAACGTGGACGTGACCGACTCCCTGTTCTCGCATGCCGAGCGCAAGCTCGGCAAGCTTGCGAAGCACCTGTCGGACGAGAGCCGGTGCGAGCTCGAGCTCGCGGTCGAGCACAACCCCTCGATCACGGAGCGCCAGGTGGCCGAGGCGACGGTCTGGACGAAGGGCCCGGTCCTGCGGGCCCGTGAGAGCTCGCCCGACATGTACGCCTCGATCGACCAGGTCGCGGACAAGCTCGAGCGCCAGGTCAAGCGCTACCGCGAGCGGCGGACGCGCAAGTCCGCCCAGCACGTCGCCGTCCACCACGCGCCGCCGCCGGAGGCGGTCGCGGCGCTGCCTGACGAGGAGTCCACGGTGATCGTCAAGACCAAGCAGTTCAACATGAAGCCGATGCCTCCCGAGGAGGCCATGCTCCAGCTCGAGCTCATCGGGCACGATTTCTTCGTCTTCGTGAACGCCGAGTCCGAGGACGTCAACGTGATCTACAAGCGCCGCGACGGGAACTACGGCCTCATCGAGCCGACGCGGAACGGCGAGGGCTGACGCCCGCGGCCTAGAAGAACTTCGCGAGCGGACGGGCCCGGGCGGCGTGCCCGAGGTGCCCGAACCGGAAGCCGGCCTCGATGGTGCGCAGCAGCGAGTAGGCGGAGCGGAGCTTCGTCAGCCGCGCGTGGCGGGGGCCGTTGTGGACGATCGCGATGAGCGGTTGGTGGCCGCCGTGGACGCCCTCGACGCAGCAGCCCGTCGTGTCGCCCTTGCTCGCCTCGTCCCAGGTGATGAAGATGGCCCCGTGGTTTCGGAAGCCGCGTGAGTGCATGACGCGCGGGATCCAGGTGTGCATCCACTCGTCCGAGACACCCTCGCTGCCGCTGTGCATGTTGTGGACGTCGGTCGGCACGATGTAGCTCAGGGCCGGTGGGCGCCGCAGGCTGCGCCGAAAGCCCGTGAACGGCGTGATCCGCTGCCGCTGGCGGGGCTTCTGGACGATGCTTCGGAAGTAGACGAACGGGTTGTGGTGGCGGGTGTAGTTGCCGCTGTCGCGCCCGATGTAGCCGGCGTGCGGCAGCGCCTCGATGAAGCCGCGCCAGCGGAGCCCGTGGCGTGCGAACTGCCCTGTCAGCGTCGGCCCGCGGTAGTTCCCGGTGCAGCTGTTGCTCGTGCAGTGGTGCGTCGACCCCGAGATCATCGCGATGTAGTTCGGCAGGCTCGGATGGGCGACGGCGTAGTAGCGCGTCGCCACCCCGTGCCGCCGCGCCAGGTGGTTCAGGTACGGCACGTCGGGGTTGCCGATGATCTCGTTGTAGCTGTGGTTCTCGAGCACGAACACCCACACGTGCTTCAGCCGCGGCACGCGCGCCGCCTCGGCCTGCGGCGCGATCGTCGCCACCACGGCCAGCGCGGCGAGCACCACAACGGGGATCCTGAGCCACTTCGCCATGCTGTTGAGTCTGGCACACGGTTCGTGAGATGCGTGTGAGGGCCGAGTGAGGATTTCGATTTTTCCTGGAAGGGAGTGGGAGGGGTTTGGGCGGGGCGGGTGAGCGTCAATTGGCCGTTGCGGTGAGTGTCATTTGGCTTTGGGCGCACATTTGCGAGGGGTTGGCCGGGCGGGCGGTCGGGGGCACTTGGCCGTGATAGTGAGTGTCAATTCCATTCCCCCACACACCCCCAACACCCCGTGACCCACCCGTCACACTTCGCCCGCCACACTCGCTCCATGCCCTCTACCCAGCCCTTCCTCCCGACGCTCTACAAGGCTCGCCGAGTGCCCACCAAGCAGGCGGTCTGTGCGATCTGCGTGGAGCGGACGCGAGGGCGGACGCAGGAGCTGAGGCTCGGCTACGGCGTCTCGGTGTGGCTGTGCGAGGGGCACGCCTCGCGAGCGTTCCAGACCCAGCGGGGCGGCCGCGACCTCGTGCTGACGCTCGAGCGGCTGTGGCGGTCGCACGGCTGTCTGACCGCGGCCCGGCACAAGGCCCTCCGCGCACACCTGTCGGCGTGCGCGGGGGCAGCCGCCCGTCCCCGGCCCGGAAGCTACACCTGGCCGAACCTGCGCGCCGAGGCCGAGCAGCGCTTCTCGGCCGGGGCGGCGCCCGACGGCGTCATCCGCCACCTCCGCAGCATCCATGCCGCCGGGCCGGCCCGGCCGCCGAGCATCCGCACGATGCGGAGGTGGTGCGCCGAGCGCCGCTGGCTTGGGCGGCCGCCCTAACGAGCCGCCCCAGCCCCGTTCGATACCATCCAATCTGTCATGAGCGTCTTCCAGAAGATCCTGCGGGCGGGCGAGGGTCGCACCCTCAAGCGCCTGCACGAGCGCGTCCACGAGATCAACGCCCTCGAGGACGAGATCGCCGCGCTGTCCGACGACGCTCTGCGCGCCAAGACCGACGAGTTCCGCGAGCGCTTCGACCAGGGCGAGGATCTCGACGACCTCCTGCCCGAGGCGTTCGCGTGCGTGCGCGAGGCGGCCAAGCGCTCCGTCGGCATGCGCCACTTCGACGTCCAGCTGATCGGCGGCATGGTGCTGCACGAGGGCCGGATCGCCGAGATGAAGACGGGCGAGGGAAAGACGCTCGTCGCGACGCTGCCGCTCTACCTGAATGCGCTCGCCGGCGTGAACGTCCAGCTCGTCACCGTGAACGACTACCTCGCCAAGCGCGACGCCGAGTGGATGGGGCCGGTCTACGAGGCGCTCGGCATGACCGTGGGCGTGATCCAGGCGGAGATGGCCGATGACTTCGAGCAGACCAACCGCCGCGCCGCCTACGCCTGCGACATCACCTACGGCACGAACTCCGAGTTCGGCTTCGACTACCTGCGCGACAACATGGCGGTCGAGCTCGCCCAGACGGTGCAGCGCGGCCACTGGTACGCGATCGTCGACGAGGTCGACTCGATCCTGATCGACGAGGCCCGAACGCCGCTCATCATCTCGGGCCAGCCCGAGCAGGCCGCCGACACCTACTACGCGTTCGCGCGCGCCGTCGGCAACCTCGAGGTCGGCGTCGACTACGAGGTCGACGAGAAGTTCCACACCGCGGCGCCGACCGAGGACGGCGTCACGAAGGTCGAGCAGGCGATCGGCGTCGAGAACCTCTACGCGCCCGAGAACGGCCAGCTCGTGAACCACCTGATCCAGGCGATCAAGGCCAAGGAGCTCTACAAGCGCGACGACGAGTACGTCGTGATGGACGGCGAGGTCAAGATCGTCGACGAGTTCACCGGCCGGATCATGGAGGGCCGCCGCTGGTCGGAGGGCCTGCACCAGGCCGTCGAGGCCAAGGAGGGCGTGCGGATCCAGGAGGAGAACGTCACCGTCGCCACCGTGACGATCCAGAACTACTTCCGCATGTACGAGAAGCTGGCCGGCATGACCGGCACCGCGCTCACCGAGGCGAACGAGTTCCACGAGATCTACGGCCTCGAGGTCGTGCCGATCCCCACCCACCGCCCGATGGTGCGCGACGACAAGAACGACCAGATCTACCGCACCAAGGAGGAGAAGTTCGCGGCCGTCGTCGAGGACATCGTCGAGCGCCACGCGACCGGCCAGCCCGTCCTGGTCGGCACGATCTCGGTGGAGGTCTCCGAGCACCTCTCCCACCTGCTCGAGCGGCGCGGCATCCCGCACGAGGTGTTGAATGCGAAGAACCACGAGCGCGAGGCGCTGATCATTCAGAACGCCGGCGAGCGGGGCGCTGTCACGATCGCCACCAACATGGCCGGCCGCGGCGTCGACATCAAGCTTGCCGGCGGCGTTCCCGACCTCGGCGGCCTCTATGTGCTCGGCACCGAGCGGCACGAGTCACGCCGGATCGACAACCAGCTCCGCGGCCGCTCCGGACGCCAGGGCGACCCCGGCGAGTCGCGGTTCTACCTCTCGGCCCAGGACGAGGTCATCCGCCTCTTCGCCGGCGAGCGCATCTACAAGATCCTCGACTCGCGGTTCGGGCCGCCCGACGGCGAGCCCATCGAGGCCAAGATGCTGACGAGCAAGATCGAGGGTGCGCAGAAGAAGGTCGAGGAATTCCACTTCGTGAACCGCAAGAACGTCGTCAAGTACGACGACGTCATGAACGAGCAGCGAAAGCAGGTCTACGCCACCCGCCGCGAGATCCTCGAGGGCGGCGACCTGCGCGACATCCTCGTCGAAGGGTCAGAGGACCAGCCGGGCTGGATCGAGCAGGTGATCGAGGCGGCGGTCGGCGCCCACACCGAGAGCGAGTTCGGCGAGGACTGGGACTGGGAGGGGATGTGGGTCGCCCTGCACTCGGTCTATCCGATGCGCATCGGACTGGACGAGATCGACCGCGAGAAGATCACGCGTGAGGACCTGCTCGACCGCATCTTCGACGACGCCGCCGGCTTCTACGAGGAGCGCGAGACCGAGTGGGGAGCCGAGCTGGCCCGGAGCGTCGAGCGCTTCATCACGCTCCAGGTGCTCGACACCCGCTGGCGAGAGCACCTCGACAACGTCGACTACCTGCGCCAGGGCATCGGCCTGCGCGGCTACGCCCAGAAGGACCCGCTCGTCGAGTACAAGCTCGAGGCCGAGCTCATGTTCGGCGAGATGGACATGCTCGTGAAGCAAGAGGTCGTGCGGTTCCTCATGCACGCCGAGGTGCAGGTCGAGGAGACGCCCCAGCTCGAGCAGCACCAGCGCCAGGAGAGCTTCGACTACCTCCACGCCGACGCCGCGACGCTCGAGTCGATCGCGGCCGGGGCGGGCGCGGCGGACATCGACGACGAGCCCGAGCCGAACGGCTTCCCCGTCGTCGAGCAGCGCCAGCTCGACCCCGAGCGCACGGTCGGCCGCAACGATCCGTGCTGGTGCGGGTCCGGCAAGAAGTTCAAGCGGTGCCATGGCGCATAAGGTCGAAGAGACGGAGCCGCGGTCGCTCGACGACCTGCGCGCCGCGGTCGAGGAGTTGAGGGCCCAGCTGCACTGGGTCCGTGATTACCTTTGACCCGGCGCTTCTCGAGTCGCGCCGGGCGGAGCTCGAGCGCGAGACCCTCGCGGAGGGCTTTTGGGATGACCAGCGACGGGCCGCGCGCGCCTCGGCCGAGCTCCACCGGACGCAGGCCAAGCTCGACACCTACGAGCGCCTGAGCTCCGAGGCGGCCGAGCTCGACACGATGCTCGAGATGGCCGCCGAGGACGCCGACTGGCGCGCCGAGCTCGAGCGCGCCCTCGCGAGCCTCGACCGTGACCTGAAGAAGCTCCAGGAGGAGGCGCTCTTCACCGGCGAATACGACTCCGGGCCGGCCGTCGTCGGCGTGCACGCGGGCGCGGGCGGGACCGACAGCCAGGACTGGGCCGAGATGCTCCTTCGCATGTACCTGCGATGGGCGGAGGCGCGCGGCCTGAAGGCGCAGCTGCTCGAGGCGACGCCGGGCGAGGAGGCGGGGCTCAAGAGCGCGACCTTCACCCTGTCCGGCGAGAACGCCTACGGCATCATGCAGGCCGAGAAGGGCGTGCACCGGCTGGTGCGGCTCTCCCCGTTCGACTCGGCGCACCGCCGCCACACCTCCTTCGCACAGGTCGAGGTGTCGCCGCTCGCCGACGAGGACGTCGCCGTCGAGATCGACGAGTCCGACCTGCGCATCGATACCTACCGCTCGCAGGGGGCCGGCGGCCAGCACGTGAACAAGACCGACTCGGCCGTCCGGATCACGCACATCCCGACCGGGATCGTCGTCCAGTGCCAGAACGAGCGCTCGCAGCTCCAGAACAAGGCGCAGGCGATGCGCATCCTCACCTCGCGGCTGATCGAGCGCGAGCGCGAGGAGCGGGAGCGGACGCTCGCCGCCGAGCGCGGCGAGGCGCAGGACATCTCGTTCGGATCGCAGATCCGCTCCTACGTGCTGCACCCCTACACGATGGTGAACGATCACCGCACGAACCTGAAGATCGGAAACGCCCAGGGCGTTCTCGACGGCGACCTCGACGAGCTCGTCCATGCCGAGCTGCTACGCCGGGCAACGGCGGCATAGCCAGATGTCGTTTGCGCCTGTCCGAGCCGACCGTTACCCTGGAACCCGGGGATTCGCCTGTCTGCGCGCCCCAAACCGCCGATGAGCGACGAGACCGAACTCCAGCAGGCCGTCGTGGCCGTGCCCACGCCCACCCTCGAGCCGACGCCGGCTCCGCGGTCGCGTGGCCTCGGCGACCCTGCGCCGGCCGCGCTGGCGATGATCCTCTTCGACGGGGTCACCAAGGCGTACGAGCCGTCGATCATCGGGCTCGACGACGTGTCGGTGCAGATCGACAAGGGCGAGTTCGTGTTCCTGGTCGGCCCGTCCGGCTCCGGCAAGTCGACCTTCATCAAGCTCCTCCTCAAGGAGATCGAGCCGACGGCGGGCAACCTCATCGTCGGCGGCAAGTCGCTCCCGAAGCTCAAGCGGTCGAAGGTGCCGACGCTGCGCCGCAACATCGGCTGCGTCTTCCAGGACTTCAAGCTGCTCCCGAACCGCTCCGTCTATCAGAACGTCGCCTACGCGCTCCAGGTGCAGGGCAAGTCGCGGACGGAGATCCGAAAGAAGGTGCCCGACATCATCGGGCTTGTCGGCCTCGCCGACAAGAGCGACCGCTTCCCGCACGAGCTCTCGGGCGGCGAGCAGCAGCGGGTCTCGGTCGCGCGCGCCTTCGTGAACCATCCGCCGCTCCTGATCGCCGACGAGCCGACCGGCAACCTCGACCCCGACACGTCGGTGGGGATCATGCAGCTCCTCTACCGGATCAACCGGGCCGGGACCACCGTGGTGATGGCGACCCACGACCGCGAGATGGTCGACAAGATGCGCCGCCGGGTGATCCAGCTCGAGGACGGGAAGGTCGTCCGCGACGACCGCCGCGGGGGGTACGAGGGATGAGGTGGCGCTTCTTCGTCTCGGAGGCGCTCAACTCGATCCGCGGGAACGCGGCGACCACGCTCGCCGCCACGGTCACAGTGCTGATTGTGACCTTCCTCATGGGCATCTTCGTGACCACCGGCTGGTGGGTCTACCACTATGCGGTCGAGAAGCGAAACGAGGTCACGCTCAAGCTCTACCTGCCGCCCGACTACGCCGCGTCCGCCGACAAGCGCGGGCAGGTCGCAAACCAGGTCAAGGAACTGCCGTACGTGAAGAGCTTCGCCTACGTCTCGCCCGACAAGGCCGCGCAGTCGCTCTCGCCCTCGGCCCGCGCGGCGATCAAGGCGCTCGGCTTCAACCCGCTGCCGCCGGCGTTCTATGTGAAGCTGACCGACCCGGAGAAGGCGTCGGTGACCGCAAGCGCGGCGCTTAAGATCGACCCCATCAAGAACTGCGGCACGCCCGGCCGCTGCGTGACCTACGGCAAGCGCATCACCGACCAGGTGCTGACCACGCTCAAGTACATCCTGATCTTCGTGGGCGGGCTGGCGCTTCTGCTCGGGATCGCGGCGATCGTCCTTATCCAGAACACGATCCGGCTCTCGATCTTCTCCCGCCGGCGCGAGATCGAGGTGATGAAGCTCGTCGGCGCGACGAACAGCTTCGTGCGGCTCCCGTTCATGCTCGAGGGGATGCTGACCGGCCTCCTCGGAGCGCTCGGGGCGGTGATCATGCTCGGCGTGGTCTACATCGCCCTGAACGGGTACAACGACGGCCTGACCGACCCCGTGCGCCTGGTCGGGATCCCGCAGCTGATGGGCCTCTTGGCCGGCTTCGGCCTGATTCTGGGCGCCGCCGGATCGGGCCTCACGCTGCGCCGATTCCTGCGCGTGTAGACACCTCGGCGAGCGATGTGCCGTAGTACACTTTCGCGCGACCGGTGAAGGGGCACCGTCCATATCTGTTCGTTGCGATCGCCTTGGGGCTGGCCGCATCGTTTGCGACGGGCTTCGAGCTGCGGTCGCGATCGCTCGCGCCGCCGCCGCGGCCGCCGGTCGTGATGCAGACGACGCTCCGCAGCGAGGTCGCGACCATCCTCCAGGCGCACTACTACGCGCCGATCTCGCCGCGGGTCTTCGGTGCGCGCACGCTGCCGGTGATGCTCCACCGCCTTGACGACCCCTACACCCGCTACCTCTCTCCGGGCGATTACCGACTGCTCCGGGACGCCGAGTCCGGCGCCTTTGCGGGGATCGGCGTGACCGTGCTGCGGGCGCGCGGCGGCCTGCTCGTCACGGCCTCGATCCCGCGCCTGCCGGCGAGCCAGGCAGGGCTGCGGGCCGGCGATCTGATCACCACGATCGACGGCACGTCCCTCGCGACGCTCTCCTACCGAAGCGCGCTCAACCTGATCGCCGGCGACGAGGGCACACCCGTGAGCCTCAAGGTGCGGCCGTCCGACGGCGGCAAGCCGATGCGGGTCACGCTGGTGCGCCGGTCGATCGCGGAGCCCGTCGTCGCCTCGCGCACCATCCGTGCCGGCGCCGCGCGCTTCCAGTATCTGCGGCTCTTCGGCTTTCCATCGTCGGCCGCCCGCTCGGTGCGCCGGCTGGCCCAGCAGGCGGTGCGCCGCCACGCCGACGGCCTGATCCTCGACCTGCGCGGCAATCCCGGCGGCCTCCTGTCGCAGGCGGTCGCCGTCTCGCGCATCTTCGTCGACCGCGGCGTCGTCGTCACGACCGAGGGCCTCCACGAGCCCGAGCAGTCCTTCTACGCGAACGGCACCGCGGTCGGCAAGCTGCCGTTGGTCGTTCTGATCGACGGAGCGACCGCCAGCGCCGCCGAGGTGACGGCGGGAGCGCTTCGGATCGGCGACGACGCGATCGTGGTCGGCTCGCGAAGCTTCGGCAAGGGCACCGTCCAGGCGATCGAGCCGCTGGCGGGCGGCGGGGCGCTCAAGCTGACGGTGGCGCGATTCCTGCTCGCCGGCCACGTGGCCGTCGACGGCCGCGGGATCATCCCCGACGTCATAGTCCCGAACGGCGAGCGCCGGACGTCGGCGTTTCTCCGCAGGGCGGTCCGGGCGCTGACGCAGGGTTGACCGAGCCCCTGCCGGCCCGCATCGTCGGGGAGGTGGCGACACGGGCGCGAGTCGTCGTCGCCGAGCCGTACTTCGAGCCCGGCCCGGCCGTCACCCTGGGGCACCGCGCAGTGGTCGACGCCGCGGCCGGGGATCTCGTCTCGGTGGTGCCGGACGGCCGTGGGCGCGGGCGGCTCGACCGCGTCCTCGGCAGGCCCGACGACCCGGCGGCTGTGATGCTCGCCCTGGCGGTGGAGGCGGGCGCGGCCGATCCGTGGCCCGCGGGAGCCGCCGTTGCCCGCGAATCGCCGCCGGCCGGCGACCGCCTCGACCTGCGCGGCCTCGCGACCCTCACGATCGATCCGGAGGGGGCGAAGGACCACGACGACGCGCTCTCGGTCGACGGCGACCGCGTGTACGTCCACATCGCCGACGTCTCGGCGCATGTGCCCGCCGGTTCCCCCCTCGACGCCGAGGCCGCCCGGCGCGCCACGTCCGTCTACCTCCCCGGTCGGGTCGACCCGATGCTTCCCGCCGAGCTCTCGTCCGACCGCTGCAGCCTTCGCGCGGGAGCCGACCGGCTCGCGGTCAGCCTCGCGCTCGGCCCGGAGGGTGAGGTCTCGGTGCACCGCACGCTGATCCAGAGCGACCACACGCTCACCTACCCCGAGGCCCAGGCGGTCCTGGACGGCGGTGCGGCGCCCGACGGCCTCGAGGCCGCGCTTCGCCGGATGGCCGATGTCGCGAACGGCCTTCGCGAGCGCCGGATGGCGCGCGGGGCGCTCGAGATCGAGACCCGTGAGGTCGAGATCGCGCTTGGGCCCGGCACGATCGACGCCCGCGTGCGGGCGCACATGCCGGCCCATGGGCTGATCGAGGAGCTCATGATCCTCGCCAACCGCCGGGTCGCCGAGCTGCTCGTGGAGCACCGGCGGCCGGCGCTTCACCGGGTGCACGAGCCGCCGGATGCGGGCGCGATCGCAGTCCTGCTCGAGCGGCTCGAGGAGCTGGGCGTGCCCACCCCGCCTGCGCCTGCTCTCCACGGGGGGGCGGAGACGGCCCGGTACGCGGGCCTCTTGAGCGGCGCCGTCATGCGGTACGCAGCGCGCGAGGGGAGGGGCGTCGAAGCGTGGCCCGGGATGGTGCTCCGGGCCGTCCGGAAGGCGCGCTACGACCCGGCCCCGCTCGGCCACAGCGGGCTCGCCGCGGCCCACTACTGCCACTTCACCTCGCCGATTCGCCGGTATCCGGACCTCGTCTGCCACCGCGCGCTCCTCGGTGCGCTGGGCCTCGACGGCGGCGGGCCGGCGAGCACCGGCCTCGGAGACCTCGCGGCGCACTGCTCCCAGGCCGAGCGAGACGCCGAGCGGCTGGAGCGCCGTGGCACCTCGATCTGCCTGGCGTTCCTGCTCGAGCGGCGCCTCTTCGACGAGGGCTGGGACGCGCCGTTCGAGGGCGAGGTGGTCGGCCTGATCGAGGCGGGAGCGTTCGTTCGCTTCGACGAGCTCTTCGAGGCGTTCATGCCCGCGCGGCTCTGGCGAGGCGAGCGGGCCGTGCTCGATCCGCTCGGCGTGAGCATGGTGGCGCGCAGCGGGCGGCGGCTCCGGCTCGGCGACGGGTTGACCGTCGCGGTCGAGTCGATCGATCGGGCCCGCGGGAGGGTTGCCGTTCGCGGGGTTGGTGGCACCTAGTGCACAATCCGGCGATGGGGAGCGTGGGGAAGCGGCGGTGGATCGTCCGCGGGGCCGCTGTGGTCGGGCTTGTGGGCGTCGTCGGCGGGGTGGCCGCGATCGTCCTCAGCACGCGTGGCGACGCGGCTGAGCGCCGCTCGCAGCCCGACCCGTCGGTGCCGGCTCTGGCGTTCCTCGCGGCCTGGCACACGGGCGACTACCACGCGATGTACGACCTGGTCGCCCCCGGCGTGCAGGCCTCGGTCTCGTACCGCAAGTTCGGCCGCGCGTATCGCGACGTCGCCCGCACGGCGAGCATGACCGGCGTGCGGGCGGAGGGGAAACTGCATGCGAACCCGGCGATGGCGACGGCGCCGGTATCGGTGGCGACGACCCTGTTCGGGCGGATCCAGGCGCAGCTCGAGATCCCCCTCGTGCGCGTGCGCAGGGCATACCGGGTCGCCTGGACGCCGACGCTCGCGTTCCCCGGCCTGCGGCCGGGCGAGGCGCTCGAGAGCCGGGTACACGCGCCGGAGGGGCGCGGGCGCATCCTCGCCCGCGACGGGACGGTGCTCGCGGAAGGCCCGCCCGGAAACCGCGTCTACCCGGCGGGAACCGAGTTCGCGCTCGTCACCGGGTTCACCCGCTCGCCGGAGGGGACCGCGATCGCCAACCGGCGCAAGGCCGGCTGGCCGGCGGGGAGGAAGTACGGCCAGGGCGGGCTCGAGGAGTCGCTCGACGCTGCCCTGGGCGGCCTGCCCCGGGTCAGGCTCGTGGCGGCGCCGTCCGCCCCGGGGAGCCCCGGCCGCATCCTGGCCCGGAAGCCGGGCCGGAAGCCCAAGGACGTCGTGACGACGATCGATCCCGACCTCCAGGACGCAGCGGCCGTTGCGCTCGGGGCGCGGTACGGCGGGATCGTGGTGCTCGATCCGCGGACGGGTGCCGTCCGGGCCGACGCGGGCCTCGGGATGGATGCCCTCCAGCCACCCGGATCGTCGTTCAAGACGGTCACCGCGTCGGCGGCGCTGACGGCGGGAACCGCCGCGCTCACCGACACCTACCCGTACGAGAAGTTCGTCGTCCTGAACGGATGGCACCTGCGCAACTTCCACCACGAGCTGTGCGGAGGCTCGTTCGTGCAGGCGTTCGCCGACAGCTGCAATTCGGTGTTCGCCCCCGTCGCCGACGAGGTCGGAGCGAAGCGGCTGGTCGCGATGGCGCGCGCCTTCGGCTTCAACGAGCGACCCACCATCGCCTATCCCCTGCCGCTGAGCACGACGCGGAAGCCGGAGCAGATGCCGTCCGACCTCTCCCTGGGAGTCGCCGGGATCGGCCAGGGCGGTGTCATCGCGAGCCCGCTCGAGATGGCGTCGGTCGCGCAGACGATCGCCTCGCGCGGGATCCGCCATCCGCCGTTCATCGTCCACAGCCCGCGGGTGCTGCGCGACAAGCAGCCGCCGGTGAAGGTGATCGGCCGCCGGGTCGCGGGTGAGGTGAGGCAGCTGATGGAGGCGGTCGTGAGCTACGGCACCGGGACGAGCGCCGCCATCTCGGGCATCACGGTGGCGGGCAAGACCGGGACGGCCGAGGTCGGTCCCGGCCGGCCGTCGGACGCCTGGTTCATCGCCTTCGCGCCGGCGGATGCGCCTCGTATCGCGGTCGCCGTCCTCATCGTGAACGGCGGCGTCGGCGGCGACGTCGCAGCGCCGATCGCGCGCCAGGTGCTCGAGTCGGCCCTCCTCGGATGACGCCGCCCGGGGCGGTCGTGCTCGACATGGAAGGGGTGCTGCACGTCGACTGGCAGGCGATCGACGGTTCTGCCGCGGCGGTCGAGCGGCTGACCGCAGCGGGTGTCGGCCTCGCCGTGCTCACCAACACGACCGGGCGGACGCGGGCCGGCATCGCCGATCGCCTCGCGGAGATGGGGATGCCCATTCCGGCGGGGCGGATCGTGACGGCGGCGTCTGCCGCCGCCGAGCATCTCCGCCGCCACCACGCCGGGGCGCGCGTCCACGCGATCGTCGAGCCCGCGATCGCGGGGGAGCTCGAGGGCGTCGAGCTCGTGGACGACCCGGCCGCGGCCGAGGTGATCCTCCTCGGCGGCCCCGACGACGGATGGACCTACCCGCGGCTGAACGCGGTCTTCCGGCGGCTCGTGGACGGGGTGCCGCTGGTGGCGATGCAGCGAAACCGGTGGTGGCCGACCGTCGACGGACCGTCGCTCGACGCGGGCGCCTTCGTGGCCGGCCTTGAGTACGCTACGGGGATCGAGGCCGCCGTCGTCGGCAAGCCGGCCCCCGGCATCTTCGAGGTGGCCTGCGATCTGGCGGGGGCACCGCCGGGCGAGGCGGCGATGGTCGGCGACGACCTCGAGTCGGACCTGCGACCGGCCCGCGCGCTCGGGATGCGCGTCGTCATCGTCCGCACGGGCAAGGGCGGGAGCTTCTCGCCTGAGCCGGGCGATGTCGACCTCGACGTCGCCGACCTCGCGGCAGCGGTGGACGCGCTCCTCGGCGAGCGGAGGCTCGGTCCGGCGCGGGCGACGTGAAGGAGGGTTGCTCATTGGCGGGCTATCAGGTCGTCCGGCGCGACGAGATGACTGATCGTGGGCGCCCCACCCACCGCGAATCCAGCCGAGTACCTCCCGGACGTGGCGCAGCCGGGGTCGTCGGGCTGACCGTCACACGGCTCCGCTAGCGGAGGCTGTTGTACGTCGTCGGCCAGCGGTGGGTCGCGCCGATCGGGTGCGTCCAGATCCGGCCGAGGTGCGACGGGCCGCGCGGCGAGAACCCGTGCTGGCCGGACGCTACCGTCGTGCCGTTCACGCTGATGTCGGCGAACTCACGCTCGCCCCACGAGCCGGGATATGCGATCCACGGCTGGCGGGCAGAGAGCAGGATGACGCCGGTCGGATCGTAGGCACCGAGGCCGGGAAGGCCCGGCGGGCCCGAGACCGATGAGCTCGTGACCATGTCCGCGACCGTGACGCTGCCGCCGTCGAGGGCCGCGTTCTCGGAGCTCGAAAGGCAGTCAGCCTTCCGCGGGATGCGCTTCGCGCCGTCGCCGAACCAGGCCGCGTGGCTCCCGCGGGCGATCCTCGCGACCGGGTGCCGGCCGATTCGCGGTGCGGCGCTCCACGATCGCCGAAGCCCGAGGCAGTGGCCGCCGAGCCCGACCCAGCGCGGCGTCTTGTCGGGCGACAGCACGACCGTGATCGACTCCCAGTCGCCCTCGTGCTGCACCGAGAGCGTGGCGTTCCCGGGTGTCGAGAGCACGGGCTCGAACTCGTGGTCGTAGTAGAAGTACCAGTACTGGAGCGCGAAGCCGGCGTGGCTTCGAAACACGCGGCCGTAGAGCACGCGCTTCGGCCCCGACGCCTGCCAGGCGTTCTGGTAGCAGGCTAGGGTCGCCGGCGCGACGCCGCCCGCCGCGGCGCAGTTCGACTCGTCGAGCATCCAGCACGGGTCGCGCAGGCCCGCCTGGCATTGCGAGCTTCGCGCGGCGGCGATCTCCTCCGGAGTGGGGTTGGCCGACCCCGGCGCCGCCGACGTGAACGTCCCCGGCGCGTTCTGCCAGCGCAGGCGCACGTTGGCCTCGAACGCGCCGACGTTGGTCGGCGTGAAGAGCTCGGCGATCGAGAACCAGGTGACCGGCTGGTAGGTCTTGAGCAGCTCGAGCTGGTGGGCCGGGGTGGCGGCGTACGCCGGCTGGACGGCGGTCACGACCCACGCCGCCATTGCGATCACGGCAAGGCGAAGCGCCCTGCTACGATTTCCGCCGCCATGCGAGCCCGCACCCACGAGGACTATTCAATCACTGCCGTCCTCCGGCTGCTGCGGCACGTCATCGCGCACGAGCAGGGCTGAGCCGGCCCCCACCGGGGGAGTGGTGCGCCTTCTGGCCGCCTTCCCCGCCCACGCCGTCTCGTCGATCCTCGTCCAAGAGGTCCCATGAACGCCCGAACGCTCACCGTCTTTCGCCTCTACCAGTTCTTCAACGGCATCATCTTCAGCGGTCCGATCTGGGCCGTGTTCCTGCTGTCGCGCGGCCTCAGCCTGACCCAGTTCGGGCTCGTCGAGGCCTCGCTCCATGTCGGCATGCTGATCGCACAGGTGCCGACCGGCGCGCTCGCCGACGCGCTCGGCCGCCGGCGCCTGCTCGTCGCCGCGGGGTTCTTCACCGCGATTGCCGAGCTCGGCTACGTCTATGCGCCGGGGTTCGCGCTCATCTGCGTCGCGGGTGGTGTCCACGGGATCGCCTTCGCGCTGCGGACGGGGGCCGACGAGGCGTACCTCTTCGACTCGCTGGCTCACGACGACGCGCAGGCCCAGTTCCCCCGCATGCTGGGGGGTCTGTGGGCCGTCTTCCAGTTCGCCGGCGCGATCTCGTTCCTGGCGGGCGGGCTGATCGCGACATACTCGCGGCCGCTCGCGTTCTGGCTCACGGCGGGCTGCGCGCTCGTGGCGAGCGCGATCGCGACCCGGCTCCCCGACGACGCCCGCGGCCACGCCCGTCACGGCGTCCACATCGCCGCCCGCGGCGTGCGTGCGCTCGTCCACTCGCCGCGGCTCGCGACGCTGACGCTGGCGTGGAGCATCTACTGGGCCGCCGTCACGAGCTGGTGGTTCTACGCGGCCCCGTTCTTCCAGAGCCGGGGTGCGTCGGACGCCGTCCTCGGCCTCGTCCTGGGCGGGGCGATGCTGGCCGGCTCCGCCTTCTCGTGGGCCGGGGGCCGCATCGGCGAGCGCGCGCCGCTCACAGCGTCGGTCGGCCTGGCGTCGGTGGCCGCGGTCTGCGGGCTCCTGGTCGGGCCGCACCTGCCCGGCCTCGTCCTCCCCGTGCTCCTGCTCGTGTCGGTCGCCGGCGCGCCGGAGCTCGTCTACGTGACGCTCTCGACGTACCTTCAGCACAACACGCGATCCGAGTTCCGGGCGACGTCGATGTCGATCGCCGAGGGCTGTTTCTCGATCCAGATGCTGTGGCTCTTCCCGCTCGTCGGCTACGTCGTGCAGCACTCCGGCTACGGCGTCGGGTTCGGCCTCTGCGCGGGGTTCATGGCGGCCGGCGCCCTGCTCTTCATCGCCTCCCAGCGGCTGCCGGGCCTGGAGCCGGCTCCCGCCACCTGAGGTGGGTGATCCCCCACTGACCGCGCGCCTGGACGCCCATCGGCGGACTGTCGGCGCCTTGCGGTGGCGCTGCGGCTGCGAGCCGTCGCCTCGCGGTGTCCTCGGTCGGGCCAATATCTCATCCGATATTGACCCTCCCTGCGTCCTGGCGAGGCTCGCCTCTCGCCGCCCAGGACATCACGTCAGTGGCGGATCAACCACCTAGGATTCGCTCGATGGCGCAGGGACGAAAGCTCATCGTCGAGAACCGCAAGGCGCGGCACGACTTCCACATCCTCGAGCGGGTGGAGGCGGGCGTCGCGCTGGAGGGGACCGAGGTGAAGTCGCTGCGCGACGGCGGCGGCAACATCCGCGAGGCGTTCGCCCAGCTGCGCGAGGGCGAGGTGTTCCTGGTCGGCGCGAACATCGCCCCCTACCGGCAGGGGAACATCCAGAACCACGAGCCCCTGCGCGATCGGAAGCTCTTGCTCCACCGGCGTGAGATCGCCCAGCTCGGCAAGAAGGTCGCGGAGCGGGGGATGACGCTCGTGCCGCTCGCCATGTACTTCACAGACGGCCGGGTGAAGGTCGAGCTGGGCCTCGCCAAGGGCAAGGAGGGCATCGACAAGCGCCGCGCGCTCGCCGACCGCGACGCCCGCCGTCAGATCGACCGGGCGATGCGCGAGCGCGAGCGCTCGCCCAACCGCTAGAATTGGTGGATCTTCCCCAGGGGGCGAACTGGTTTCGACACGGTTGGCTTTCGGGGAGAGTTGCAAGCCGAGGTTCCAGGTGGCCTCGTAAAATCCCTGGAAATCCGTAAGTGCGGAAACTGATCTCGCACTCGCCGCCTAATTAGGCAGCGCGTCGGCCCCTCCAGCCCGCGGGAGGGATCGCCGGCGTCATGAGCGGGCTTGCCGGAAGGGGGAGCGCCTTCGCCGCCGACCGGGACTCTCAAAGACGGGCTAGTCCGCGCGGTGGCCTGTTCGGGGGCAGCCGCAGGGCGAACTCCAAACCCGAACTACGCTTGTAGACGCTCTCTTCGTGCAATCGTGGACGCGGGTTCGATTCCCGCCGCCTCCATAGGCTTTCCAAGCCACCAGCGCCTCCACCCGCCTTGTCGACGAGGATGCGCTCGATGATTCTGGATCAGCTGCGGCTGCCGATCGTGCTCGCGCCGCTGGCCGGCGGCCCCTCGACGCCCCGACTGGTGGCCGAGGTGTCCGAGGCGGACGCCTTCGGGTTCCTGGCCGCCGGCTACCTGACCCCGGAGCACCTGGCCGAGCAGCTCGCCGAGCTCCGCTCGCTTACGGCGCGGCCGTTCGGCGTCAACGTGTTCAGCCGTCCGCCGGTCGCTGCCGACCCGGAGACCTACGCCGAGTACGCGGACGAGATCCGGCGGTGGGCCGCCGCCCGCGACCTGCCCGTCGGCGAGCCCCGGTTCCACGACGATCACTTCTCCGGGAAGCTCGACCTGCTGACGGACGATCCCGTCGCCGTCGCCGTCGTCTCGTTCACGTTCGGCATGCCCGACGCGGAGGCGGTCAGGCGGCTCCATGGCGCCGGCTCCGAGGTGTGGGTGACCGTGACCTCGCCCGAGGAGGCCTCGACAGCCGTCGCCGGCGGCGCCGATGTGCTCGTCGTGCAGGGCGTCGAGGCCGGCGGGCACCGTGGCACCTTTGAGGACGACGAGGCGGCTCCGGCCCACGCGCTGCCGACACTCCTCGAGCTGCTCTCCGACACGACGAGGCCGCTCGTGGCGGCCGGTGGGATCGTCTCGGGTGAGGACATCGCAGCGGCCCTGGCCGCCGGGGCGCGCGCTGCGCAGCTGGGCACGGCGTTCCTGCTGTGTCCTGAGGCGGGCACGTCCGAGCCTCACCGCCGGGCGCTGCGCTCGGGCGGCGCTCCCACCAGGCTGACACGCGCCTTCACGGGCCGCACGGCGAGGGGGATCGAGAACCAGTTCATGCTCGAGCATCACGGGCCGCCTGTCGCCGCATATCCCGAGATCCATGAGCTCACCCAGCCGTTCCGCCAGGCGGCGCGGCTGTCGGGTGACGGCTCGCTGATCAACCTCTGGGCGGGCGAGGCCTATCCGCTGATCCGCGAGCTTCCGGCCGCGGAGCTGGTTCGCCTCCTGGCCGCCGAGCTCGACGCTCTCTGATTGCGATCCCGCCCGCGGTGTGACACGGTCCGTTGCAACAAAACCGACAAGGAGGACGAGATGGCGAAGTTCCTGGTACGGGCGTCGTATACGGCCGACGGGGCCAAGGGCGTTCAGAGCGCCGGCGGAACGAGCAGGCGTGACGCGGTCGCCAAGATGGCCGAGGGGCTCGGAGGGAGCCTCGAGAGCTTCTACTTCGCGTTCGGCGACACCGACGCATTCGTCGTGCTCGACCTCCCCGACAACCGGACCGCGGCGGCGGCGTCGATCGCCGTGAACACCGCCGGCGGAGCGACGTCGGACGTGATCGTCCTGCTGACGCCCGAGGAGATCGACGAGGCGGCCAAGCTCTCGGTCGACTACCGGCCGCCTGGATCCTGAGCAGAGTCGAGCGCGAGCTCGGCATTGATCGCATAGGCCGCGCGGGCGCCGCTCCCGGCGGCGACCGCGACGGACTGCACCGGCGTTCCGGCATCCCCGGCGGCATAGAGGCCGGTGATGGCGGTCTGGCCGGCCGGGTCGACGCCCACGCTGCCGCTGTCGGTCATGTCCGCGCCGAGTGAGGCTGCCAGGTCGCTTGCCAACGACAGCTGCGGCTGAATGAAGAGCGCATGCCGCGCCAGCGGAGGCCCGTCCCGAAAGACGATGCGCACGCCGTCTCCATCCTGCTCGACGCGCTCCACCTCGCCGCCGCGCACCTCGATGCCCGAAGCGTCAAGATGCTCCAGCTGCTCCGCCGAGAGCGCAGGGCCAGCGCCGGCGAGCAGGACGACGTCGTCGCTCAGCGAGGCCAGAAGCAGCACCTGGTGGACGGCCCGCTCCCCGCAGGTGTAGACGGCCAGAGGGCGGTCTCGCACCTCCCAGCCGTGGCAGTAGGGGCAGTGGAACACCCGCGTCCCCCAGAGGCCCGCCGCGCCGTCGAGATCCGGGAGGCCGTAGCGCATGCCGTGCGCGAGCACGAGCCGCCGGCCGGCGACCAGGGTGCCGTCCGCGAGGTCGAGCTCGAAGCCGCCGCCGGGAAGGCGGCGGGCCGATCGAGCCGCCACGGCGCGGAGCTCGACCGTCGTGTACGGCACGAGCTGCTCGCGCCCGAGCCGGCGGAGCTCGCCGGGTGGGGTGCCGTCCTGCGCGAGGAACCCGTGCACCCCCTCCGACACCGCGTGGGCCGGCGCGTCGGTATCGAGGACGAGCACCCGCCGCCGCATCCGTCCGAGCACGAGGGCCGCGTTCAGCCCCGCGGGGCCCGCGCCCACGATGAGCACGTCGAATGGCTGCTGGATCATGCCGTCTCCTTTGTGCATACAGCGTAAGTTTACACCGTAAGGTAGCATGAGTCGGTGGAGAGTGCCCGAAAACGCCCCTCCCGCGCGCTGCGCCGGGCGGGCTTGAGCCGCGAGCGCGTGCTCTCAGCCGCCGTCACGCTGGCTGACGACGGCGGCGTCGAGGAGCTCAGCATGCGCAGGCTCGCGAAGCAGCTCGGCGTCGAGGCGATGTCGCTCTACAACCACATTGCCAGCAAGGACCAGCTGCTCGACGGCATGGTCGACTTCGTCTTCAGCGAAGTCGAGCCGCCGTCACCGGGGGAGGACTGGCGCCAGGAGATGCGGAAGAGCGCCATCTCGACGCGTGACGCACTCAACCGCCATCGCTGGGCGGTCGGGCTGCTGAACGCCCGGCCGAATCCCGGCGACGCGAACCTGCGGCTCTTCGAGGCGACGCTCGCGTGCCTCCGCGAGGCCGGCTTCTCGGCCGAGATGGCGGGCCGCGCCCAGTCCATCCAGGACGCCTACATCTACGGATTCGCGCTCCAGGACACGACGCGCCACGAGGAGGAGTTCCTGTTCGGGCTCGACCTCATCCTCGACGGGCTCGAGAAGCTCCTGGCGGCCGGCCGTCGGGACGGATGAGCATCCGCGCGGCGCGCGCCGACGATCTCCCGCTCCTCGTCGAGATCGAGCGTACGGCCGGCGAGACGTTCCGGTCAGTCGGCATGGACCTCGTGGCCGACGACGACCCGGGCTCGGTCGAGGAGCTCGAGCCGTTCGCCGACGCCGGCCGGGCCTTCGTCTCGGTCGACGCGGACGACCGCCCGACCGGCTACCTCCTGCTCGACGTCGTCGACGGCACCGCCCACATCGAGCAGGTGACCGTGCACCCCGACCACGCCCGCCGGGGCATCGGCCGGGCGCTGATCGAGCGCGGGGCAGCGTGGGCGCGTTCGCAGGGCCTCCCGGCCGTCACGCTCACGACGTTCGTCGAGGTGCCCTGGAACGGCCCGTACTACGAGCGCCTGGGCTTCCGCTACCTGACGCCCGATGAGGAGACGCCCGGGTTGCGCGCCATCCGCCGCCACGAGCGGGCGCGGGGCCTGGACGCATGGCCGCGGGCGTGCATGGTCCGCACCCTGGACTGAGCCGCCCGGCGCTGGGTCAGAGGCCGTGGCGGCGGGCCCACAGCCCGGCCTGCATGCGGTCGTTCACGCCGATCGCACGAAACGTGCTGGTCAGGTGGGCCTTGACGGTCTTCTCGCTGATCTCGAGCCGGCGTGCGATCTGCTTGTTCGGCAGGCCCTCGGCCACGAGCGTCAGCACCTCGCGCTCGCGGTCCGTGAGCGCGTCCAGCGGGTCGGGCGCGCGCTGGGCGCCCAGCATCGTGCGCGCGGCCCGCGGATCGAGGGGCGATTCGCCGCGGGCGGCCGTGTGGATGCCGCGGATCAGCTCCTCGGGCTCGGCGTCCTTCAGGAGATAGCCGACGGCGCCGGCGTTCAGCGCATCCACGATCCGCTCGCGGTCCATGAACGACGTCAGGATCACCACCTGGACGCTGGGATCGGCCTCGACGATCCGGCGCGTCGCCTCGACTCCACCCATTCCCGGCATCGAGAGGTCCATCAACGCGACGTCCGGGCGGTGCTCGAGGCACAGCGCGACCGCTGTTTCGCCGTCGCCCGCGGTGCCGACGACCTCGAGCTCCGGATCGGAGCCGAGCAGCTGCACGAGCCCGTTTCGGACGATCGTGTGGTCGTCGATCACCGCAACCCGGATCATGGAATCTCGACGTCCAGTTCGACCGTCGTCCCGGCTCCCGGTGCTGACGTGATCGCAAGCTGGGCCGCCTGCGGCCTCCGCCAGGTCGCGCAGCATGACGAGGCCCATGTGCCCCTCGGCCCGTCGTGCGCTCAGGTCGCTCTCGTCGAAGCCGCGGCCGTCGTCGGTCACTCGCAGGCTCACGGTGCCGTTCGTCTGCGTGACGCTGATGCCGACGTGGCGGGCGGCGGCGTGGGAGCCGGCGTTTCGGATCGCCTCCTGCGCAGCGCGGAACACCAACCGCTCGACCTCGTCCGGCAGCTCGCAGCCCCGCCTCGACGTCGACGGTCACGTCGACGCCGCGGGCGCGTGAGCGGCGCGGCCGCGTCGGGCAGGGCGGCGGCCAGGCCGTGCTCGCGCAGCGCGGGCGGGTAGATCTCGAGCAGCATCGATCGAAGCTGTCGGATCGCGTTTCGCGTACCGGCCGCGCCCGAGCTCAGCACGCGGCGCAGCTCGGCCTCGGACTGATCCTGCTCCACGGCCGCCGCCATCTGGAACGAGTGCCCCGCGAGCTCCTGCACGACGCCGTCGTGCAGCCCTGCGGCGATCACTCGGCGCTCCCGGTCGGATGCGTCGATCGCGCGCTGGAGAAGCCGCTCCCGGTCCTGCTGCGCTCTGCGGATTCGGGACGCCATCCGCCAGGCCAGCGGCACCTGGAGCGCCGCCACCACGAGCAGGGCCACGATGCCGACCGGAGCGAACAGCCGGACGAGCCTTCGGCTGCTCCCGGCGATCGCGCTCGACCGCAGATACTCCTCGTAGAGCACGGGTGTCCCGTCCTGGGCGCGAAGACCGAGATAGACCGACGTCAGATCGCCCAGGTTGCGCTCGTAGGAGTTCTCGGGTCGTGACAGGTCGGTGTCACCGGCCGACGCCGTCCGGTCCCGGAGCGCACGAAGGTCATCTGCGCCGAGCGCGAACCGCTTGCCGATCAGCACGGGCAGGTCGGAGTAGAGGATCTTGCCCTCGGCGTTCCACACCTTCACCCGGGCGACGTCCGGCGGTCAGCACCCGCGTCCGCACGATCCTGTCGAGCCGTGCGATCGCCTGCGGGTCGCCCCGCACCACGGCGGTCGTCAGCGCCGGCTCGACGATCCCACGGCCGGTGACCGTGGCCAGCCGCCGCGCGTCGCGCACCGCCTCTGAGGTGCTCAGGCTTCGAAGCGCGACGGCGCCCGCGACGCCCACCAGCGCGAGCACGGCGAGCCCCGACAGGGCGAACGTGGCCACCGGGCGCACGATCGCACCGCGGTCGCGCGTCATGACGAGCGTGTCCGGAACGGTCGCACCAGGTCAGCATGCCTGGGCGCCGACGCGATTCGCCACGGTCCTACGACCAATGTCTCGTTGCGACGCTCGACCGGGCGGCGCGCACTATCCGGCTACTGCAAACCGCTCGGGAGGGCACACACATGCGTCGCACGACACTCATCTCCGCACTGATCGCCTGCATCGCGATGGCCGCGGTTATCGCACCGTCAGCCATGGCGAAGGGCGGCGGCACCACGCGCACGATCGCGCTGAACGGCAGCGTCTCGTTCCCCAACGCCACCGGCAAGGCCGTCTCCAAGGTCAACGGCAGCGAGCGCGAGCTCGAGGTCGACGTCCAGCACATCCGGTCGCTCGCCGGCAAGCGCGTCAACGTCATCGTGAACGGCCACAGCATCGCCACGCCCGAAGGTCAACAGCCTCGGCCACTTCACCGTCAACCGCAACACCGGCCTCGGTCAGACCGTGCCGACCATCAAGGCGGGCTCCACGGTCCGCGTACGCACCCTCGGCGGCACGCTGGTCGCCGGCGGCACGTTCTGATCCACGCCTCCGCAGACGGGGTGGGGTGGGAGTCGCCTCCCGCCCGCCCCGACTGCACCGGCGCTACCCGGCGTTCGGGACCGCCCCGTGGGTGTACGTGACCGGGGGGTAGAGGATGTCGGCGGTCGCCCAGGGAAGCTGGCCGGTGAGCGGCTGGCCCGGCGACTTCACCGGGTAGTAGCGCACCTGGCCGCCTTCGATCAGGACGCTCCAGCGCTGGGTGATCCACAGGTTCCCGTCGGGCCGGATCTCCCACTGGAAGCGGTCGAGCGGCCGCACCGCCGGGCCCGCGATGCGTGCGCCCTGCTGGTCGAACTGACTCCCGTGGCACGGGCACGCGAACCCGATTCCCGTCGCCTGGGCCGGGCACCCGACGTGGGTGCATCGGTTCGAGAAGACGACGAACATCGCGTCCGGCGCGAGCCAGTCGCGGCTTCCGCCGCCGGTGTGGTGGACGTAGGCGAGGCCGCTCGAGACGAGCGGCTGTGCCGGATCGTCGACGTAGGGGGCAGCCGTGGGCTTGAACCCCGACTCCGCGGTGAACCCGTCGACGGGGCCCAGGCTGGCGGGGCGGAAGGTCTCCTCGCCGGCGGCCGGGGCGATCGCGCCCGCGACGGCCGGCACCGCGACCACGCCGCCGATCGCCGCGCCGACGCCGACGGTGACGACGCTCAGGAAGCCGCGGCGGGTGGATCCGTTCGTGTGAGATGCCATGTCGATGATGCTCCTTCTGGTCTATACCATTCGTGAGTACGGGCGCGACCCGACATCGGATGTCGGCGACATGGGATACTCATGTGGATGCGGAGGGGGACTCCCATCCTGGCGCTCGTGGTCGCGATCGCGGCGGCCGCGACGGCGCTCGCGGCCGAGCGGCTGGCCTCGCAGGAGAGCCCGGCGGCTGCCCGCCTCTCGGCGATCCCGGCCGCGCGCGCCGCCCGGCTGGCCGAGCGCACCGGTATCGCGGCCCCGTACTGGTCTGTCGACCCGCGCACGGCGAAGCCGGTCCGACTCGGCCAGCCGCTCACGACCGGCGCACCGATCTTCCCGGGCGATCCGCCGTTTCGGTGGCGCGTCTGGACGACCGTGCCGGAGTCGGGGTACCTGCTCGAGCAGATCACCTCGCTCGGCACGCACACGGGCACCCACATCTCGGCGCCGTGCCACTTCCACGTGGGCGCGCCGTGCCTCGTGCGCCTCCCCGAGCGGTTCTTCACGCCCCGTCCGTTGGTCGTCCTCGACGTGCGCGCCGCGATCCGCCGCCACGGTGACGGCGACTTCTTCGTCTCGATCTCCGACCTGCGCCGCTTCGAGCGTGCGCACGGGCGCATCCCGCCCGGCTCGTACGTCGTGCTCTACACGGGCCTCTCGCGGTTCTACCACCTGGGGAACGCGCGCCGGCCCGGCCCGATGAACGACTACTTCGACGACGTGCCCGGCTTCTCGGGAGCCGCCGTCGACTGGCTCTTCGACGAGCGTCACATCCTCGGCGTCGGCGCCGACACGTTCGGGCCCGACGCGACGTTCGATCCGAGCTTCGCGGCGACAACCGAGGCGACCGGCCGCGGCGGGATCACGCTCGAGAACATGGGCCCGGGCCTGGCCAGGATGCGGGCGTTCGGCGACTGGATCGAGCTGAACGGGCCGCGCTTCACGACCACCGCTGCAGAGCGGCGGGCGCATCGACCGGGATTCAGCGGCGCGCAGATGGGGATGACCGGCTTCACCGTCTGGCGGTAGCGCCGTCCGGGTGTCCGTAGACTGATCGGCCAAATGGCGGTCTGCGCGAATTGCGGCCAGGACAACCCGGACGGCTTCCGGTTCTGCGGCAGCTGCGGCGCAGCGATGGGCGAGGCGGCGCGGAGCGAGGAGCGCAAGGTCGTCACGGTCCTCTTCGCCGACCTCGTCGGGCTTCACGGGCCGCAGCGAGCGCATGGACGTCGAGGACGTGCGGGGCACGCTCGCGCCGTACCACGCCCTCCTCCGCGAGGAGCTGGAGCGCTACGGCGGGACGGTCGAGAAGTTCATCGGCGATGCGGTCATGGCGCTGTTCGGCGCGCCGGTGACGCACGAGGACGATCCCGAGCGGGCCGTGCGCGCGGCGCTCTCGATCCGGGCCGCGATCGACCGGCTGAACGAGCGAGAGCCCGGCCTCGACCTGCACGTCCGAGTGGGCGTCAACACCGGCGAGGCGCTGGTCGTTCTCGGCGCCGACGCCGGCCGCGGGCGAGGGGGTGGCCTCCGGCGACGTCGTCAACACCGCCGCCCGGCTCCAGTCCGCCGCTCCGGTCGACGGCATCCTGGTGGGCGAGACGACCTACCGCGCGACGGATCGCGCGATCACCTACCGGCCGGCCGATGCCGTCGTCGCAAAGGGCAAGGCCCAGCCCGTCCCGGTCTGGGAGGCGGTCGAGGCCCGTGCCCGGCTCGGCGTCGACGTGCGTCCACCGGCCGACGACGCCGCTCGTCGGGCGCGCGAGGCCGAGATCGACCTGCTCCTCGATGCCCTGCGCCGATGCCGGGCCGAGCACGCCGTCCAGCTCGTGACGTTGGTCGGCGTGCCGGGGATCGGCAAGAGCCGGCTCGTGTGGGAGCTCTTCGAGGCGGTCGAGCGCGACCCCGACTTCATCACCTGGCGCCAGGGCCGCTCGCTCCCCTATGGCGAGGGCGTGACCTTCTGGGCGCTCGGCGAGATGATCAAGGCGCAGGCCGGCATCCTCGACTCCGACTCGGCCGACGAGGCAGGCGCCAAGCTCACGGCCACCGTCGCGGACCTGATCGAGGATCCCGGGGAGGCGGCCTGGGTGACCGACCACGTTCGGGCGCTCGCCGGGCTCGAGACCGGCGGTGGGGGCGGCGACGACCGCCGCAGCGAGGCTGCCGCCGCGTGGCGGCGGTTCCTCGAGGCGCTCGCGGAGCGCCATCCGCTCGTCCTCGTGTTCGAGGACATGCACTGGGCGGACGACGCGCTGCTCGACTTCGTCGACCACCTCGTGGACTGGGCGAGCGGCGTTCCGATGCTGGTGGTCTGCACGGCGCGGCCGGAGCTGCTCGACCGCCGGCGCGAGTGGGGCGGCGGCAAGCGAAATGCGCTCACGATCGCGCTCTCACCGCTCCCCGACGCCGAGATGGCGCGCTGATCGGGACGCTGCTCGAGCAGGCGGTGCTGCCCGCCGAGACCCAGGCGACGCTGCTCTGCGACGGCCGAGGGCAACCCGCTTTACGCGGAGGAGTACGTGCGGATGCTGATCGACCGCGGCCACCTCCGCCACGAGGGCGGACGCTGGCGGTTGGCGGCGGGCGACGCTGCCGGTGCCCGAGTCGGTGCACGGCCTGATCGCTGCGCGCCTGGACGACCTGCCGGCCGATCAGAAGCAGCTCCTTCAGGACGCCGCCGTCCTCGGGAAGGTCGTCTGGCTGCGGCGCGCTGGTCGAGATGAGCGGCGCGAGCCGATTCGAGGTCGAGGAGCGCCTGCACGGGCTCGAGCGCCGCGAGATGCTGCGGCGCGAGCGACGGTCGTCGGTCGGCGGCGAGCTCGAGTACGCGTTCCGGCACGTCCTCGTCCGCGACGTGGCCTACGGCCAGATCCCGCGCGCCCAGCGGGCCGAGAAGCACCGGCGGGCGGCGGAATGGATCGCGGCGCTCTCGGCGGACCGCGAGAACGCCCCGGACATGGTCGCCCACCACTACTCCCAGGCGCTCGACTACACCCGCGATGCCGGTCGTGATACGGCCGAGGCGGAGCGGCTCACCCGGCTCGCGCTCCGGGATGCGGCCGAGCGAGCGTGCGCACTGAACTCGATCGCGTCTGCGCTGCATCACTATCACCGGGCGCTCGACCTGTGGCCCGAGGATGACCCCGAGTGGCCGATGCTGGTCGTCGACACCGCGGACGTCGGCCTGAGCGTTCACGCTGAGGTGATGACCGAGCGTCTCGGCCGAGCGACGCAGCGTCTCGTCGATGCCGGGGATTATGCGGCCGCGGCCAAGGCGGAGGTCCTGGTCGGCTTCAGGCACTGGAACGAGGCCCGAACGGACCAGGCCGTCGCTTCGTACTCGCGCGCGCAGGAGCTGGTCGAGCGTGCCGAGCCGTCGCCGACGGTCGCGTATGTGATGACTCGGATCGCGATCAACCTGATGCTGCGCGGGCAATTCGAAGCCACGCTGGCGTTGTGCGACCGCGCCGAAGCTGTGGCAGATCGCTTCGGCCTCGAGGAGATCCGGGCGCACATCCTGAACACGAGGGGCGTCACCAGAGTCAACCATGGCGACCTCGGCGGGTCCGCCGACCTGGACGAGAGCATCGGGCTCTCCGAGCGCCTGAACTCCGCCGAGGCGATGATCCGCGGCTACAAGAACTACGGCAGCACGCTGATGGACCTCGGCGAGCTGCGTCGGGCGGCCGAGCTCGAGCAGCGGGGGGTCGACGTCTCACGCCGGTTCGGCGCCGACTTCCACCTGATGTGGTTCGAGACGGAGCTCGGCATCCTCGCGTACTGGGCGGGTGAGTGGGACGCCGCCGACGCCGCCTTCGGCCACCTCGATGCCTGGATCGCCTCCGTCGGACCGCATTACATGGAGGCCGCCGCGCACAGCTGCCGTGCCAAGCTGCGGTCGGCGCGCGGCGATGTGGAGAGCGGCACGCGCGACATCGAGGGCGCGCTCGAATTCGCGCGCCGCTCGCGCGAGCCCCAGTCTCTGCTCCCGACGCTCGCAGACGCCGCCGTCATCGCGGCCACCGGCGGGCGGCGTGATGCCCCGGAGCGCGTCGCGGAGCTGTTCGACGAAGCGGTGGAGGCTGTCGACACCGACGTCAGCGGCGCAAGTAGTTGGCTTGCCGAATTCGCCCTGGCCCTCGCGCTGACGGGCCAGGCCGGCCGGTTCTCAGCCATGGAGCGGATCGAGGGCCCGTGGAGGTGGCTCTCGACGGCGAGGCTGGTCGCCGACGGCCGCTATTTCGAGGCCGCGGACGACTTCGCCGCGATCGGTGCGCGTCCCGAGGAGGCTCTGGCACGGCTCCTGGCCGCACGCTCGCGGATCGACGGGGGCGACCGGGCGGGCGGCGAGGCGGAGCTGCGCCGCGCGGTCGACTTCTGGGAGTCGGTTGGGTGCGGTCGCCTGCACCGCGCTGGCCGAGACGCTCAGGGCGAAGTCGGCCTGACCGCCGGGAACACGGCGCCCGCCGCGAGCGTTTCTCGTTCTGTGCACGGAGGCGCCGACACACCCACGACGACGATCGAGGTCTGGGCCGACATCGTGTGCTCGTGGTGCTACGTCGGCAAGCGCCACCTCGAGACCGCGCTCGAGGCGTTCCCCGAGGGGAGCGTCGAGCTCCGCTGGCGGAGCTTCGAGCTCGACCCGACCATTCCGGCCGACGCCGGGTCGGCCGACGAGGAGCTGGCGCGCCGCCGCGGGCTTACGCTCGCCGAGGCGCGGGCCATGCACGAGGAGACCGAGCAGATGGGCGCCGACATCGGCATCCACTTCGACTTCGCCAGCGCCCGCCGCGGCAACACGTTCGACGCCCACCGGGTCCTTCACATGGCGCACGCCGAGGGCCGTCAGGTCGAGGTCATGGACCGGCTGCTCGCGGCCTACTTCGGCGAGGGCGAGCCGATCGGCGATCGCGCCGCCCTCGCGCGGGTCGCGGGCGGCGCCGGCCTCGATCCGGCCGCGGTGGGGGCGATGCTCGCGGGCGACGACTACGCCGCTGACGTCCGCGGCGACGAGCGCGAGGCGGCGGCGCTCGGCATCACGGCCGTCCCGTTCTTCGTCATCGACCGGCGCTTCGGCCTGTCCGGGGCTCACCCGGCGGAGAGCCTTCGCGCGGCGATCGAGCAGGCGCGCACGTCGTAGGCGTGCAGGTCGTCTGGTACACGGCGATGTCGATCGACGGGCGGATCGCCGGTCCCGGCGACGACATGTCGTTCCTCGAGTCCGTCGCCGGCGATGGCGAGGAGCGCGACTTCGAGGACTTCATCGCCGGTGTCGACGCCATCGTGATCGGGGGCGGGACGCTGCGGTGGCTCCACGGAGAGGGCCACGACCTGCCGCACCGCGGCCTTCCGATCTGGCTCGTCTCCCACGACGATGAGCTCGCGGCGCGCGCGGCGGCGGCCGACCCCGACGGCACCCCGGTGACTCGCGCCGAGGGCGACCTGGGGGAGATCCTCGACGGCATCGCCGCCGCCGGGCACGCCCGGGCCTGGATCGGCGGCGGAGGGGACATCGCCGGGCAGGCCCTCGCCGCCGACCGCGTCGACGAGGTGATCCTGACGATCGCTCCCACCGTCCTCGGTGCAGGGCGCGGGCGTCTTCGACCACGCCGACCTGCCGCGCAGGCTCTTCACGCTGGCCGAGTGCCGCGAGTACGGGAAGGGCTCCGTGAGGCTCCGCTGGGTGCGCGACCGGCCATCCGCGGCCAGCCCGGCGGCGGACTCGATGAGCCTCCCAATCGGGTAGCCCGGCTCCGCGAGGGTGGACAATCGCACGGGCCGCGCCGTATCCTGATCGCGTGGGACGGCGTCCCATCCCTGGGGTTTGCACGCTGGTCGCGACAGTCGTCGTGCTCGCGACCGCGGGCGCGTCGGCGGCCGCGACGACCGGCACGGTGTCGTCGTCCGGCTCCGACGAGTTCGGCCAGCTCGGAAACGGCGCGGGCGGAAGCAGCACGACGCCGGTCGCGGTCGCCGGCCTGAGCGGGCGTCACGCAGATCGACGGCGGCCGCGAGCACGCGGTGGCGCTCAGAAGCGACGGCACCGTCTGGGCCTGGGGCCACAACAACTACGGCCAGGTGGGCGACGGCACGAAGACCAACCGCCAGTCGCCCGTGCAGGTCTCGGGACTGACCGGCGTGACCGCCGTCGAGACCGGCCACTACTACAGCATGGCGCTCAAGAGCGACGGCACGGTCTGGATGTGGGGCTGGAACAAGTTCGGGACGCTCGGCGACGGCACGACGACCAACAGGTCGGTGCCGGTCAAGGTGTCGGGCCTCGCGAACGTCGTCGCGATCGCCGGCGCCCGCGACCACACGCTCGCGCTGCGCGGCGACGGCACCGTGTGGGCCTGGGGCGACAACGAGTTCGGGAACCTCGGCATCGGGACGACGACCAACCACTCGACGCCGGTGCAGGTGCACGACCTGGCGAACGTCGTCGCGATCGCAGGCGGCCGCGACCACAGCCTGGCCGTGCGACTCCGACGGCACCGTCTGGTCGTGGGGCTGGAACCAGTACGGCCAGGTCGGCGACGGCACGAAGGGCACCAACAAGCTCACGCCCGTCCAGGTCGACCGGCCTGACCGGGCGTCACGCGTGGTCAGCGCCGGCGCCGACCACAGCATGGCGCTGACCGCGGCCGGCGTGGTGTGGGCGTGGGGCCAGAACAACGACGGCCAGCTCGGCGACGGCACGGTGACCAACCGCTCGAAGCCGGTGCAGCGTGACCGGGCATCGCGGGCGTCGTCGACATCGGGAACGGCCGCCTGCACAGCCTCGCGATCGAGAGCGACGGCTCGGCCTGGGCCTGGGGCCTGAACTCGACGGGCCAGCTCGGTGACGGCACGACCACCAACCGGCGCGCTCCGGTGAAGATCCCCGGGATCACCGGTGCGTTCGGCGTGGGCGGCGGCGTGAACTACAGCGTCGTCCTGCACAGCTAAGTAGCCATCTACCGCAGGCCGGGGGCGAAGCTCACGCAGGAGGGGGAGGACGCGCGGCGGCGCGCGGGCCGATGACCATGCCCCATGAGAACCTCACTCCGCCTCCCCGCCGCGGCAGTCGCACTGGCCGCGCTTGCGCTCACCGCCGTCGTGCAGTCGTCAACCGCGAGCGCCGCCGCTCCCACACCGTCCGCGCCGTGCATCGGATCCACCGCCCCGGCGCACTACCAGCACGTGATCGTGATCGTCGAGGAGAACAAGGCCTACGACCAGGTGATGGGCCGCGCTCCGTACCAGACGGCGGTTGCGAGGGCGTGCGGCCAGGCTGCGAACATGCATGCCGAGGCGTACCCGAGCTTGCCCAACTACGTGGCGATGACCTCGGGCGCCGTGCCGGCGCCCGTCGTCGGCCGCGACTGCCAGCCGACGGGTGGCTGCATCACGACTTCGGACTCGATCTTCGCGCAGACCGCCGGATCGTGGCGCGTCTACGCCGAGTCGATGCCCTCCAACTGCAGCCGCTCGAACACGCGGGATGGGCTCTACGTTCCCAGGCACACGGCAGCTCCCTACTTCACCGGCCTCGCGTCGGAGTGTCTCAAGCGCCAGCTCCCGCTGGGGACGACCACCACAGGAGCCTTCTCGAGCGATCTGCGCGCCGGCACGCTGGCGGCGTTCTCGCTCGTGGCTCCCAACACGACGAACGACGCCCACGGCGGCTGCATCTCGTGTGCCGACGCCTGGCTCGCCCGCTGGATCCCGCGCATCGTGGCCTCGCCGGCCTACCAGGACGGGTCGACGGCGGTGTTCGTGACCTACGACTCCGACGACAAGAGCGCGAAGAACCACATCGCAACGATGGTGATCGCGCCGTCCGTCAAGCCCGGCACCGTGGCCTCGGGCGCGTACAACCACTACTCGATGCTGCGCACGATCGAGGACATGCTCGGGCTCCCGGGGCACCTCGGCTGCGCTGCGACCGCGCCCAGCATGCGCGCTGCGTTCAACCTGTAGACGCGAGCCGTCACTCCGCCTGGCGCAGATGCGGGCGGCCGCGTGCCGCCCGCAACTCCCAGATCGTCCCGTTCGACGTGCGCGCGTAGAGCGTGATCCGGCCGCGCGCCAGCCGGCCGGCGCCGGTCGTGTCGACGTAGACGACGCCGGGCAGCCGCGCCGCGAACGAGGTTGCCGCGGCGGCGTACTCGTCGCCCGTGCGGGCGTTCATGTCCTCGGTGATCTCGCTCGCGTCGGTCGGGTAGCAGCCGCGGCAGGCGCCGTCCTCGCGCCCGACGGCACGCGCTGCGTGAAACGCGCGGATGAGGAGCGTCCGCGCCTTGCTGTCGGGGACGGCCTGCGTCTTCGGCAGGGGCGTGCCGGCCTCCGGCGGGCTGCCTCCACACGCCGAGAGCGCCGCGCAGACCAACGGGCAGGCCAGCCCGGGACGCCACATCGTAGTAAGCCTAACGACCCGGACGGGTGAGGCAAGAAGAGCCAGGGTATGCCGATAACGGGAATACCGGGATGGGGGTCATCTCGGCCACCGGCGACGCCGGTAACTCTCGTGGTATTCCGACTGTTTTTCGGGCTGGTGATCTGAATGTCCCACAAGATCACAAGAGCGCGCGGGGCTCGCGCGCGGAGGGCAGCGCTGGCGCTCATCGCGGCGGCGGCCGCGCTGTGCCCGGCGGCGGCAGCGAACGCGCTCGCCGCGCCGCACAAGCCCGCCCCTCCCACCCATGTCACCGCCAGTGCGGTGTCGCGAACGGCGCTGGCGCTCTCGTGGACGCGCTCGGCCGGACCGGGGCGGATCGTCCGCTACCGCGTCTATCGCAACCGCCGCCAGATCGGGCGCACGTCCGCGGCCCGGTTCGCCGTGACGCACCTGCGATGTGGGACGAACTACGCCTTCTCGATCCGCGCGGTCGACGCCGCGGGCCGCCAGTCGCGCCGGGCGGTTCGCTGGGTGCGGACCGCCGCCTGCGCACCTCCCGATACCGAGGCGCCGACCGCCCCGGCGGGCCTCGCCCAGTCCGAGCCATCGACGACGGGGTTCGACCTCACGTGGCTGCCCTCGACCGACAACGTCCGCGTTTCGGGCTATCGGGTCTCGCGCGACGGCACTCCGATCGCGCGCACAGCCGAGACGAGCATCTCGGTGAACGGGCTCACGTGCGGCACGTCCTACGCATTCACCGTCGTTGCGTACGACGCCGCCGGGAACGTGTCGCTGCCGACGTCGATCAGCGCGAGCACGGAGGCGTGCCCCGCCCCGACGCCGTGCACCGGCGTGGCCGTCCGCCCCGGCGACGACCTCGAGGCGCTCGCCGCGACGAAGCCCGTGGCTACCGTGTTCTGCATCGCGCCGGGCACGTACCGAGTGCACAGCGAGATCCGGCCCCGCGACGGCCAGCAGTTCATCGGGACGGGCCCCGGCGTCGTCATCACGGGGGGTGTCCCGCTTGCCGGCTTCGCCCATTCGGGCGCGCTCTGGACCGCGTCGGGGACGCCGACCACCGCCGCCTACGCCGAGGGCGAGGGGTTCAGCGGGTACCTCTATCCGCAGGCCCCGTACGCCAACGACGTGACGGTCGACGGCGTGCCGCTCCAGAAGACCGGCGTGCGCGTCGGGGGCAAGGTCTACGGCGGCGCCGAGTCGGCTGTCGGCCCCGGGGAGTACTTCGTCGACTACGACGCCGGGACGGTCTCGCTCGGGTCAGATCCCGCCGGCCATGACGTCGAGATGGGCGTTGCGGCGAACGGGTTCGGCTCGCAGGCCTCCGGCGTCGTGATCCGCGACCTGGCGCTCGACCTGTTCACGTCGGGCGGCGTCGACATGCGAGGCGCTGCCACCGGATGGACGGTGGACGACGTCGCCGTGTCGGCGGCCCATGACACGGGCGTGAAGCTCCTCGGCGGCAGCGTCCTCCGGGGCGGCTCGATCGCGTGGAGCGGCCGGTACGGCCTCGGCGCCCACGGCGCGAGCATCACGGTCGACGGGGTCGACGTCTCGCACTCCGACGCCGCCCACTACCGCGACAGCACGACCGGCGGGTGCGTCGCCGCGGGCGGCTCGAAGTTCGTGAAGACGGTGGGGCTCGTGCTGCGAAACAGCGTCTTCCACGACAACCTGTGCAACGGCATCTGGCTCGACGTCGACACCTATGACTCGACAGTCGAGGACAACACGTCCGTCCGAAACGAGAAGGACGGCATCCGCGTCGAGGTGAGCCACAAGATGGCGATCTCGGGGAACACCGTCGCCGACAACGGCGGCTGGGGGATCTACCTGAGCAACGCGCCCGAGGCGGACGTCACCGGGAACACGGTCACGAACAACGACAACGGCCCGATCGCGCTCAACTGGAGCGGGCGGACAAGCCCGGCGTCGACGCACGGGTCATACGCCACCTCGGACACGAACATCCACGACAACACGATGATCCTGACCGGGCCCGGGCAGACCGTCGGGATCTTCGACTCGACCGGCACGGGCTACGCCTTCTCGGCGGCGGCCGCGAACCGCTACCACGCCAACCACTACCTGTTGCCGGACACCGGCTCGCGGTGGTTCCACCTCGACGGCAAGATGACCTGGAGCGCGTGGCGGAATGCCGGGATGGACACCGAGTACGCACCCATGTGAGGGACACGGTTTCGGCGGAATTCCCCCCGTTCCGGCGGAATACCCCCGCTACTATGTGTTCACGCGTGACAACGGCGCCCGCGCCGGCAGGGGTGGGCATCACGCAAGGGCATGGCAGTGGCGATGAGATGGCGCACCTCGAGCACGAGTGAGCCGGACGTGGATCTGGCGGGCATCCTGGTCGGCCTCGACGCGATCGTCTGGCAGGCCGATCCGGACGAGCGGCGCCTGACCTACGTCAACGACGCGTGCTTGGCGTTGTCCGGTCGCGATGCCGGCGCGTGGCTCTCGGCGCCGGATTTCGGGGCAGCGTTCATCGACGCGGCCGACCGGGAGCGGGTGGTGGAGGCGATCGGGCGAGCGCCCGCGTCCGGCGAGCGTCAGGAGCTCGAGTACCGGCTGGTCGCGCCGGACGGCGGTGTGGCCTGGATCATGAACGCGTTCCGTGCCGTTCCCGGCGCGCAGGGCCGCCGATCCGTGCGCGGCGTCATGGTCGACCTCACCAGCCGGAAGAACGCCGAGCAGGCGCTCCTCCAGCAGCTCAGCCGGTCCGAGGAGGAGTACCGCTCGCTGTTCGACGTGCATCCGAACCCGGTCTGGGTCTACGACCTCGAGACCCTGCGGTTCCTGGCCGTGAACGAGGCAACGGTGCGCAAGTACGGGTGGTCGCGCCAGGAGCTCGCGTCGATGACGATCGCCGAGATCCGGCCGCCCGAGGACGTGGCGTCCCTGACGGCCGCTGTCCGGAACGTCTCGGAGGGCTTCACGCACTCGGGGCCGTGGCACCACCAGAAACGCGACGGCACCGTCTTCGAGGTCGAGATCAGCTCGCACACCACGACCTTCGGGGGGCGCCGGGCGGAGGTCGTGATGGCCGTCGACGTCTCGGATCGCCGCGCCCTCGAGCAGCAGCTCCTCCAGGCGCAGAAGATGGAGGCCGTCGGTCAGCTCGCGGGCGGCGTCGCGCACGACTTCAACAACCTCGCCCTCGTCATCGGCGGCCATGCAGACCTCGTGCTCGAGGGCGCCGGCGACGAGCGGCGTGCGGCAGAGCGCCCGCGAGATCCGGCGGGCCTCCGACCAGGCGAGCGCGCTCACCCGCCAGTTGCTCGCGTTCAGCCGCCGCCAGGTGCTGCACCCTGTCGAGATCGAGCTCAACGACGTGGTGCACGAGCTCGGCCGATGCTCGTCGCGTCTGATCGGCGAGAACATCGAGCTCGTCGACGCAGCTCGCGTCCGACCTCGGCGACGGTCCGGGCCGACCCGGGCCAGCTCGGGCAGGTCGTGATGAACCTGGCGCTGAACGCGCGCGACGCCATGCCGAGCGGCGGGCGCCTGTCCATCGAGACGTCGGCGCGCGCCCTCGACGAGCAGCTCGCCGACGGCGCGGCTCGGAGCGTCGCGCCGGGGCAGCTACGTCGTGCTCGCCGTCGCCGACACCGGCCGTGGCATGGACGAGGCGACGCGCGAGCGCATCTTCGAGCCGTTCTTCACGACGAAGGAGCCGGGCAAGGGCACCGGGCTCGGGCTCTCGACGGTCTACGGGATCGTCAAGCAGAGCGGCGGCTCGATCTGGGTCTACTCGCGAGCTCGAGTCGCGGCACCACCTTCAAGGTGTACCTCCCGCGGCACGCCGCGGGACAGGGGGCCGAAGCCGAGCCGCAGGCCGAGCCTGAGGTGGCGCCCGGAAGCGGGACGCTGCTCCTCGTCGAGGACCACGACCAGGTGCGGACGCTCGTGCATATGGTGCTCGAGAAGCACGGCTACACGGTGCTCGCTGCGGCGAGCGGCGGCGAGGCGCTGGCCGCTTCGGCCGCCCATACCGGCACGATCGACCTCATGATCACCGACCTCGTCATGCCCGGCATGGACGGGAAGGAGCTGGCCGGCCGTCTGAGGACGCTCCGCCCGGATGTGCGCGTGCTCTACACGTCGGGGTACGCGCAGGGGATGGTGGAGGGCCACGAGCTCGACGACGGCGACGCGTTCCTGCCGAAGCCCTACGACCAGGCCGAGCTCGCCGCCGCGATCGCCGAGGCCCTGGGCGGCGCTCCTCCGGCCTGACGCCGGAGCCGTCCATCTCAACTTCCAGGTCTTCCCAGCGATAACAGGGAAAGCGCAGTCTCTTGCGTCATTCCCGAGATCAAGCCCTGGAGGTACCCGAAATGCAGCTGGTGGTCTTCGCGCTCGGCGACGAGGAGTACGGCCTGCCCATCACCCAGGTGCAGGAGATCATCCGCTTCTCGGAGCCGCGCACAATCCCCAATCCGCACGCCTCGATTCGCGGCGTGATCAACCTTCGCGGCCGCATCATCCCGGTGTGCGATCTGAAGCTTCAGCTGAACGTCGGCTCCGACGAGGTCGCCGACGAGTCGTCCAAGATCGTGATCGTCGAGTCTCACAGCGGCTCGGCCGGCCTGATTGTGGACGGCGTGAACGAGGTCATGACCGTGACCGAGGATCAGCTCGAGCCCGAGGCCGGCTCGCAGGACGGCTACCTGAACGGGATCGCCAAGGTCGACGAGCGGCTGATCGTACTGCTCGACGCGCCGGGCCTGATCGAGGCGCTCGGCATCTCGGCGCACGCCAAGGCCGCCTGACCGCTCCGGTCAGCGCTCGACGTCGGCGAGGATCTCGCGGGCCGCATTCCGGCCCGGCCCGCCGGTGATGCCGCCGCCCGGGTGCGCGCCCGAGCCGCACAGGTAGAGGCCGCGAACGGGGAGCCGGTAGCGGGCCATGCCCAGCACCGGGCGCCAGGCGAAGAACTGGTCGAGGCCGGGCTCCGCGTGATACACGTGGCCGCCGGTGATGCCGAGCTCGCGCTCGATGACCGCCGGCGTGAGCACCCGGCGATCGGTCACGAGCCCGCCCAGGCCGGGGAAGTGGCGCTCGAGCTCGGACACCACGACGTCGCCGACCTGATCGGGGTCGGCCGCGTGCGGGACCCACTGCGCGAGGACGTGCATCGTGCCCTCGGCCAGGGTCGCCTCGAGGTAGGGCCGCTCGCTCAGCGTGCCGTACTTCCAGCAGTCGAAGGCCCGCTCGACGTGGTCGATGCCGGGCGCGACGACGATCCGCCCGCGCAGCCGCTCGCCGGCGTCGCCGGTGCCGAGCTCTGGTGTCCCGGAGAGCCGGAGCTCGACGGCGGCCGTCGCCCCCGGCGTGCGGATGTTGCCGGCGCGCCACTGCAGCCGCGGGCCAGCCTCCTCGGGATGCAGCCAGCGCGTGAGCACCGTCGCCGGATCGACGCCGCACGCCACGACCGGAGCCTCGATCTCCTCCCCCGAGGCGAGCGCGACCCCGGCGACCCGCCCGCCGCGGACGAGCAGTGCGGCGACCTCCGCGCGGGTCCGCACCTCGGCGCCGGCCGCGGTGGCCGCGGCCTCGAGCGCCCGCGCCAGCGCCGCCGGGCCGCCCTTGGCGAACGTCGTCTGCCCCGCCGCACCGCCGTCGTTTCCGGCGGAGTCGGTGAGGAGCACGAGCGCGGTGCCTGCCGACCACGGCCCCATGGCGGTGAAGAGCGAGCCTCGTGCGGCGAGCGGGCCGCGCACGGCATCGGACGTGAACCACTCGCCGACGAAGTCGGCGGCGGCCATCGGCACGGCCCGCGTGAGCTCGCGCGCGTCGCGGGCGCTCAGGCGCCGGTAGGCCCGCGCGAGCCGCAGGCCGGCCTGCCAGTCGCCGGTCGCGCCCGAGTCGAGCCGCGGCGGCGTGACCTCCGCAAGCTCGCCCAGGAACCGCGCGAGCGTGCGGACGTGGGCATCGAACCGCGGGTAGGCGCTCCCGTCCTCGGGCGAGACGGCGGCGAGCTCCTCGGCCGTGCGGGCCGGATCGGCCCAGAACGTGAGCGGCGGGCCGCCGTCGCGCAGCGCCAGCATGCGGACGCGGAGGGCGCACGAGCTCGAGGCCGTGGCGCTCGAGTTGGAGCTCCGAGATGACGGCCGGCCGCAGCCGACCGACCGTCGACACGACGCCGTCCAGGATGCCGCCGGTGCGCTCGCGGCGCTCGACGACCACGACCCGGCGGCCCGCCCGCGCGAGCTGGGCGGCGCAGACGAGCCCGTTGTGGCCGCCGCCGGCGACGACGACGTCGTAGCTCATCCGCGCCTCCGCGATCGCAGGTGCTCGAGCGCGGCGATGCGGCCGGGGGCTCCCATGAGGCCGCCGCCTGGATGGGCGGCCGAGCCGCACATCCACAGGCCGTGGACGGGCGTCCGGTAGCGGGCCCAGCCGGGGACGGGCCGGTTGAAGAAGAGCTGCTCGAGCGACAGCTCGCCCTGGAAGATGTTGCCCTCGGAGAGGCCGAGCCGCGCCTCGATGTCGAGGGGCGAGAGCACCTGCTCGCCGACGATCAGGTCGCGGATGTTGGGGGCCCGCTCGGCCAGGGTGTCGATCACGGTGTCGCGAAAGGCCTGCGCGGCGCTCGTCGTCCCATTCGTCGCCGCCCGCCAGGTGGTAGGGCGCGTACTGGACGAAGCAGCTCATCACGTGCTTGCCGGGGGGCGCCATCGCCGGGTCGACGAGCGTCGGGATGATCGCGTCGATGTACGGGCGGCGTGAGAACCGGCCGTACTTGGCGTCGTCGTACGCGCGCTCCATGTACTCGACCGACGGCGAGAAGCTGATCGCGCCGCGGAGGTGCTCGCCACGTCCGGGGAGGCAGGTGAGCTCGGGCAGCCCGTCGAGGGCCAGGTTCACCTTGCCCGACGACCCCCGGAACCGATACCGGCGGACGTCGTCGACGAACTGGCCGTCGAGCGCCCCGGGCTCGACGAGGTCGAGGAACGTGACCCGCGGGTCGGCGCTCGAGAGGACGGCGATCGGCCTCGAGCGTCTCGCCGGACTGGAGGGTGACGCCGACCGCCCGGCCGCCGCGGACGTCGATCGACGCCACGGCCGCCTCGGTGCGGATCTCGGCGCCCTGGGCCCGGGCCGCCGACGCGATCGCGAGGCTGACGCCGCCGGTGCCGCCGCGCGGGATCCCCCAGGCCCGGAACGCGCCGTCGATCTCGCCCATGTAGTGGTGGAGCAGAACGTACGCCGTCCCCGGTGACCGGACGCCCTGGAACGTGCCGATGATGCCCGACGCCGCCATCGTGGCCTTGAGCGGGTCGGTCTCGAACCACTGGTCGAGGAAGTCGGCCGCGCTCATCGTCATGAGCTGGATGAACGTGTCGCGGAGGCGGCGCGGGAGCGCGGCAAAGCGGCGCGCCATCGGGGCCAGCGAGAGCCACTCCGCCGGCCGGATGCGGCCCTGGTCGGCCGGCACCGCCGAGAGGATCGGCTTGATGAAGCGGGCCATCTGCGCCATCAGGATCGCGTACTCCTCGTACGCTTCGGCGTCCGAGAGCGACCACCGGCGCAGCTCGCGCACGGTGCGGCCATGGTCGTTCACCCGCCACAGGTAGTCGTCGTCGAGCGGGGTGAGGGTGCCGTCGAGCGGCAGGATCGCGAGGCCGTGGCGGGGGAGCTCGAGCTCGCGCACGATCTCGGGTCGAAGCAGCGAGACGACGTACGAGGCGACGCTGAACCGGAAGCCGGGAACGATCTCCTCGGTGACCGCCGCCCCGCCGAGGACGTGCCGGCGCTCCAGGACGACGACGCGCAGCCCGGCGCGTGCCAGGTACGCCGCGCACACGAGCCCGTTGTGGCCGCCCCCGATGACGATCGCGTCGTAGCGGGTCTGCGTCTGCATCGGGGGGCGATGCTAGCCGGACGGCGGGGGCGCCCGCGTATCCTTCGGACACGTGACCAGGCCGCTGTCGCTTACCGACGCCGGGATGGAGACCGCGCTGATCTTCGATCAGGGCATCGAGCTGCCGTGTTTCGCCGCCTTCCCGCTGGTCGAGACCGAGGAGGGGCGAGACGCGCTGCGCCGGTACTACCAGCCGTTTCTGGATCTCGCCCGCGACCACGACGCCCCGTTCGTCCTCGACGCACCGACGTGGCGCGCCAACCCGGACTGGGGCGCCGAGCTCGGCTACGACGCCGCGGCGGTTGCCGCCGTGAACAGACGGTCGGTGGCCTTCGTCGACGAGGTGCGGCGCGCGGCGCGCCCGGCGGGGGGCCCGGCCGTCCTGACGGAGGCGCTCGTCGGGCCGCGCGGCGACGGCTACGCGGCGGGGGCCATGATGTCGGCGGACGAGGCCGAGGCCTACCACTCGGTGCAGCTCCGCGCGCTCGCCGACACCGACGTCGACCAGGTCGCGGCGATGACGATCACCGATGCCGAGGAGGCGGTCGGGATCGTCCGCGCCGCTCGCTCCGCCGGCCTGGAGATCACGATCGGCTTCACGCTCGAGACGGACGGCAGGCTGCCGAGCGGCCTGGCGCTGGGCGAGGCGATCGAGCAGGTCGATCGCGACACCGACGGCGCCGCATCGCAGTTCATGATCAACTGCGCCCACCCCGTGCACTTCGCCGGCGTGCTGGCCGCAGGCGGCGACTGGCGCGGCCGGATCGGCGGCCTCCGCGCGAACGCGTCGATGCTGAGCCACGCCGAGCTCGACGCCGCCGAAGAGCTGGACGACGGCGATCCGGCCGACCTCGCGGCCCGCTACGTCGCCGTCCGGGAGCTGCTCCCGAACCTGACGCTGATCGGCGGCTGCTGCGGGACGGATATCCGCCATGTCACCGCGATCTGCGAGGCGTGGCTCGCAGACTCGCCGCCCGGATCGATCAACTAGTCTGCCGCGGCGATGACCGCGGTCTCACCGTTTCACCCCCGCACCTCCGGCCTGAACTCCAAGATGGCCTGGTCGGAGTGGGCCACCTACCTCTCGCCCGCCGGCTATGCGGACATGCACGACATCGAGTACACGGCCGTCCGGGAGGCTGCTGCGGTGTTCGACGTGTCGCCGCTCTACAAGTACCTCGTCTCGGGGCCGGACGCCGTCCGCCTCGTCGACCGGGTCATCACCCGCGATGCCACCCGGCTCGAGGTGGGCCAGGTTGCCTACACGCCGTGGTGCGACGAGGCCGGCAAGGTGGTCGACGACGGAACGGTCGCGCGCCTCGACGAGACCCGGTTCCGGTGGACGGCCGCCGACCCGCAGTACCGCTGGCTCGGTATGAACGCCGCCGGCCTCGACGTCGAGATCGAGGACGTCACCGACGCGGTCGCGGCGCTCGCGCTTCAGGGGCCGCGCTCGCGGGCGGTGCTCGAAGCGGTGACGGCCGAGAGCTGGGGGAGCCTGCGCTACTTCCGCCGCCGGTCGTGCACGATCGCCGGCGCAGAGGTGGACGTCAGCCGCACGGGCTACACGGGAGACCTCGGCTACGAGCTCTGGATCCCCGCAGCCGCGGCGGTCGACGTGTGGGACGCACTCTTCGCCGCCGGCGAGCAGCACGGCATCCGCCCGGCGGGTCTGCGTGCGCTCGACGTCGTCCGCGTCGAGGCGGGCCTGATTCTGATCGAGGTCGACTACACGAGCGCGATGCGGGCCACGACGCCTGCGCACGAGTACTCGCCGTTTGAGATCGGGCTGGGGCGCCTGGTCAACTTCGAGAAGCGGCACTTCGTCGGGCGTCGGGCGCTTCTGCGCGAGCGAAGCGAGGGCGGCCCGCGGCGGCGCCTGGTCGGGCTCGAGATCGACTGGGCCGGGATCGAGCGGGCCTTCGCGCGCCACGACCTCCCGCCCGCCGTCGAGGCGACGGTGTCGCGTGAGCAGGTTCCCGTCTTTGGCCGCCGCGGCCAGGTCGGCCGGGCGACGAGCACCTGCTGGTCGCCCATGCTGAAGAAGATGGTGGCGCTCGCGTCGGTGAATCCGCGCCACGAGGCTCCAGGGACCCCGCTCGAGATCGAGTGGTCGGTCGAGGGGGAGCGCGGCCGCGTCGATGCGACGGTCGTGGAGCTGCCCTTCCTCGATCTTCCCCGCAGGCGCGAGACCGCCTGACGCCATGGGGCGCCGTGCATCGTCTCGTGACTGCGCCCGGGCGCTGTGGCTGCTCGGGGTCGAACCGCCCGTCACGCCCGCCCAGCTTCAGACCGCGTACCGGGCCCGCATCGCCCAGGCACATCCCGACCTGCATCTCGACTCCGAGGCCCGCACCGAGGCGGCGAACGTGCTCAGCCGCGCGCTCAACGAGGCCCGCGACCTCGTGTCCGAGTGGATCGCGGCCGACCGGAGCTGGCCGGCCGTGGCGGGGTCGGCGAACGTCGCACGGAACCCGCCGCCGACCGATCCCGTCCCGGCGCCGCTCTGCCGCCGGACGGGCCTTCGCTCCGGCGACCTCGTCCGCGTGTGGCCCTACGACGGCGAGGTCGAGGTCGTCGCCGGGACGGAGCCCGACGGTGAGCGCACGTGGGTGGTCCTGCGTGATCGGGGCGCCGTTCGCGCCGAGCGGGTGATGCTGGCCGCCTACCAGTGCCCGGCCTGCGGCCGGTGCGCCGGCCCGGCCGTCGAGCGGCCGCTCCTTCGCCCGTGCCCGGACTGCCTGGCTGACCTGCGCGCGCTCGAGCGCCGGCCCGACGAGACGCGACGCGTCCGAAGCGCCATCGAGGCTCGCGCTGAGGCGGGCCTCGCCGAGGCGCGCGCGCTCCGCGACGAGCGGCTCGAACAGCGCGCCGAGTCGCGCCGCCGCTGGGCGCGGAGCCTGCGCCGCGCGGGCGCTGACGACCTCCGAGCGGCGCTCCTCACGGCGTTCACCAATGCCTTCGACCGCTGGACAGCGCCGGTGTAGACTCGCCGGGCCCTACGGCGACCAACCCAAGAGGAGGACGACGAATGGATCGCACCACCGCCCGCATGAACCGGCGCGAGCTGATCGGGCTCGGAGCGCTGGCGCTCGGCGCGGCGGCGTGCGGAGGCTCCACAGGCGGCGGCGGAGCCGCGCCGGCGTCGTCCCAGTCGCTGTCGGGCGAGAAGATCGAGGGCACGCTCAAGTTCTACAACTGGGCGCAGTATCGTGAACCCGGTGAACACGAAGGCGTACGAGGCCGCGACCGGCGTGAAGTTCGACGAGTCCAACTTCACGTCGAACGAGCAGCTTCTGACCAAGCTGAACACGACCAAGGGGCAGAAGACCTACGACATCATCGTGCCCGACGCCGACCACGTCCGGATCGAGAAGGAGCTCGGGCTCCTGATGAAGCTCGACCACAGCCTCATCCCGAACCTGAAGAACCTGGCGCCGCACTGGACAGAGCTGACCTACGACCCGGGCAACGTCTACTCGGTCGTGAAGGACACGGGCATCACCTGCTTCACGCTTCGCTCCGACACCGTCAAGACCGAGCTGCACACCTGGAAGGACTTCTTCGACTTCCTCCCGCACGCCGGCGACCTGACGGTCAACTTCATCGAGAGCCCGTCCGAGGTGATCGGTGTCGCGCTGAACAGCCTGGGCTACTCGATGAACACCGACGACGAGGGCGAGCTGTCCGCCGTGCGCGACCTCCTGCTCAAGGTGAAGCCCTACGTCGACACGGTGAACGAGGTCTACGTGAACGACTTCCAGGGCGGCAAGATCGACCTCGGGATCACGTATTCGGGCGACGGGCTGCGCATCCAGGCGGCCCGCAAGAAGGAGGGCGACATCGCGGTCATCGCGCCCGAGGGCGAATCCGAGATCTGGACCGACAACTGGGCCATCTCGGCGTATGCCCCCGACCCCGTGGCTGCGCACGCCTGGATCAACTTCATCCTCCAGCCGGAGGTGAACGCGAAGGAGATGGAGTACGTCGCCTACGAGGTGGGCACGCCGGCCTCCTACCCGCTCGTCGGCGACCTCGCCCAGAACCCCCTGGTGGTGTTCCCGGACCGGATCCTGAACGACTACGAGATCCTCGAGACGACCCCGGAGCGGCAGAACACCCGCCAGAAGATCTGGGACGCCTTCAAGGCGGCGTAGCGGGTGCGCCGCCGGCTGGCTGCGGTGGTCGTCCTGGCGGCGCTCGGCGTCGCGCCCGCCGCACACGCTCAGGTCACGATCGTCCTCGACCCGGGGCACAATCGCTTCCCGAACCTGCGCGAGGAGCCGATCGGGCCCGGCTCGTCGCGGCTCAAGATCATGGACGGCGGCGGCACCCACGGCGTCGTCACCGGGCAGTCCGAGGCGTCGGTGGTGCTGCGGATCGCGTTTCGGCTGCGGACGCTGCTTCGGGATGACGGGCTGCACGTGATCATGACCCGCCACAAGACGTGCTGCGTCTCGAAGGGCAACCGCGCCCGGGCCCGGATCGCCAACCGCGCGCATGCCGCCCTGTTCCTTCGCATCCACGCCGACGGCTCGACCGACCACTTGGTGCGGGGCACGTCGATGCTCTACCCGGCGCTGCACGCCGGCTGGACCGACGACATCTACGGCCGCAGCCGCCAGGCGGCGCGGATCGTCCAGGCCCGGCTGGTGCACCGGCTTGGCTGGCCCGATCGCGGGCTGGTCGCCCGCGGCGATCTGACAGGCTTCAACTGGGCCAACGTGCCGGCCATCCTCACCGAGGTCGGCTTCCTCACGAACCCCTCGGAGGATCGCGCGCTTGCGACGGGCCGGACGGTCAAGCGCGTGGCGCGGGGGCTCGAGGGCGGTGTGCTCCACTACCTCAGGGCCCGCGGCTTGCGCTAACATACGGCCCTACGGGATTGTGACAGGAGGCACGATGCGCGTCAGCGCCATCATGCAGACGGACCTCGTCACGACCGCGCCGGATGCGGCCGTGGTGGATGTGGCCCAGCTCCTCACGGAGCGACGGGTGGGGGCATGTCTTGTGATGGACCGGGGCGAGCTCGCCGGGATCTTCACCGAGCGCGACCTCGTGCGCATCTTCGCGTCTGGCACGGATGTGCGCCGGCGCCCGGTCCGGGACGCCATGACGACCGACGTGACGATCGCGCCTCCGGATGCCGACCTCCTGTGGGCCGCCGAGACGATGCGCCGGCTCGGCGCGCGCCACCTCCCGGTGGGCGAGGGGGGCCAGGTCGTCGGGATCATCTCGATCCGCGATCTCTATGCAGCAGCCGAGGCCGTCCTGCGACTCGACCCGCGCGGCGCGGAGACCGCCCGCGGCGTGCTCGCGGCGGCAAGCCACTGACACGGAAGGAGACGGCAATGCAGGAACGAGACGACGGGTACGCGATTCGAGTGGGGCTCCTGGCGGTGATCGCCTTCATGTCCTGGCCGGTGTGGCTGGCAATCGTGTCGGGGCAGCACTCCTTCACAGCAGGTGTCGCCCTGTCGGCGCTCGTACCGCTTGCGCTCACGATCATGCTGCCCGCCGTGGCCTTCCATTGGGGCCGGTGGCTTCACGGCGGCCTGCTCTCGCTCGAGCACCGGCTCCACATCGACAGCTTCATCGACCACCACCTGCACCGACACGCGTAGGACACGCTGGACTGCCCCAGGGGTCTGACCACAATGTCTGCAGCCCGCGCACGCAGTGCGCGGCACGCTGCAACATTGGGGTCTGACCCCGTTGTTGCACCGCTGCGCGAAGCGCAGGTGCAACGCGGGCGGGCGGTCCCGGAAGGCTCGCCGCTACGCGGTGACGCGCCGGGCGCGGTGTGCGCGCACCTTCTCGCGGCTGCCGCAGATCGCCATGCTGCACCAGCGGGCGGACTGGTTCTTCGACCGGTCGTAGAACGCCCAGCCGCAGTCGCGGCCCGGGCAGGCCTTGAGCCGCCCGAACGTCCCGTCGGCGATTGCGACGAAGACGACGGCGACGATCCCGCCGATCGCGGCGGCGATCGCCTCCTCGGCCTGGGGCTCGAGGGCCGCGCCGCCGTCGTCCGCGAACCGCACCCGCAGGCCGCCGCGGCCCGCTCGGTTGAGCGTCCGCAGCTCGTCCGCGTCGACCGATCCGCCGTTGTTGGCGTGGAGGAGCGCGCGCAGCGCCTCGCGGAATTCGGCGACGCGCGCGATGTCCTCATCGGTCGGGCGGAGGTCGGCGGGCGCCAGCGACCGCTCCGCGAGCCAGGCTCGCAGGCCGGCGGGCGAGTCGATCGAGTCCGTGCCCGCCTCGATGTCGAGCGTGTTCACGAGCTCCTGCACGACGCGGAGCGCTTCCGGTGCCTCGCTGATGGTGGGATGCGTCAACCTCGGCCCATGATACCATCAAAACGACTTGACAGGTAACCGTAACCACTGTAGTGTCCACACCGGTAACAATGACGAGCATCGAGCCCACACAATGATTGGCCTTCCCGCACCCGCCGCTGCGGCGTGCGACCTGCCGCGCGCCCGCGCCGCGAAGCGCGTCCTCGTACGCCAGGCCGCAGCCATGGCGGGCCTCATGGCGCTGGCCATCGCGACGGGCTTCGCGTGGATTGCCATTCCGGCGGCCCTCGCGACTGTCGCCCTGGCCGCGGGAGCGCTCGTGCTCGAGCTCCGCGCCCGGCGCGACGCCGACGTGATGCTGCACGCCGCCCCGTTCATCGCACCCGCCCGCGACGCCGAGACTACGGCCGTGCTCGCGCGGCGCGCGGCGGCGCTGACGGCGCCGCGGCACCTGCGGGCCCTCGCGGCTGCGGTGCGCGGCTACGCGCACGGCGGCCCGCACCTGCTCGTCCCGCAGCCGCCGGCCGCCCGGCTTCTCTCCCGCAACACCGAGGCGGCCGATCGGATCGCGACCGCGCTCGAGCATACGTCGGCCGACCCGCGCGCCGTCGTCGAGCTCGAATGGCTGCTCTCGGACCCGCGGCCCTCCGAGGACCGGCTCTGGCGTGTCGAGCGGCTCCTCGCCGCCTGACCGATCAGGCGTGAGCGGGCGCGGCCTGCTCCACGGCCGCGGCGATCGCCTCGACAACCGTGCCGATCTCGTCCTCGGAGATCACGTACGGCGGTGACAGCTGGAGTGCGCGCCCGGCCAGGCCGCGGGTCAGCACGCCGCCGCGGCGGCACCCGGTCACGATCCGCTCGACCAGCCCCGGGTCGGCGGCACGAGCGGCGGGATCGATCTCGACGGCGGCCAGGAGTCCGAGCCCTGCGCGCACCTCGCTGACCAGGGGCAGCTCGGTCAGCGGGGCGACCGCTCGGGCGAGCACCGACTCCATCTCGGCGACGCGGTCGACCAGCTCCTCACGCTCCATCAGGTCGAGGTTCGCGAGGCCGGCCGCGCAGGCGGCCGGGTGGCCCGAGTACGTGAACCCGTGACGGAAGATCGCCCGTCCCGGCTCCGTCCAGAACGGCTCCTGGATCCGCGCTGAGATGATGACGGCGCCCAGGGGCAGGTAGCCCGACGTGATCGCCTTGGCGCACGTGATCATGTCGGGGTCGATCCCGAGCCGCTGGCACCCGAACCACCGGCCGAGCCGGCCGAAGCCGGTCACGACCTCGTCGGCGATCAGGAGCACCTCGTGCTTTCGGCACAGCTCCTGCACGGCCGCCCAGTAGCCCTCGGGCGGGTGCAGGATCCCGCCCGCGCCGATGACCGGCTCGCCGATGAACGCCGCGATCTCGCCGGCGCGCTCCTCGAAGAGCGCACCGAGCGCGGCAGGGTCGTCGTAGGGAACGCTCGCGACGTCGGCGATCAGCGTGCCGAAGCCCTCGCGGTTCGTCGCGATCCCGGCCAGGCTCGTGCCGTAGGCGTTCATGCCGTGGTAGCTGTGCTGGCGGTGGACGATGAGCCGCTTGTCGGGCTGCTCGAGCGCGTGCCAGTAGCGGCGCGCGAGCTTCGCCGCGGTGTCGACCGCGTCGGAGCCTCCCGAGCCGAAGAACACCGCCGCATCCGGGAACGGGGCCAGTGCCGAGACGCGCTCGGCCAGCTCGAGAGCCGGCCGGTTGGCAAGGCGGTCGAACGTGTCGAACGCCGCCAGCTCGCGCATCTGGGCGGCGGCGGCGTCGGCGATCTCGGCCCGACCATGCCCGACCGCCGCGTACCAGAGGCCGGCGCGGGCGTCGACGTACTCGCGCCCGTCGGCATCCCACACCCGCGCACCCCGGCCCTTGACCATCACGACCTCGTCGTCCTTGACGGCCGCCATGTCGGCGAAGGGGTGCCAGAGGCGCGTGCTCACCGAGCCGACGATACCAGCCCTTCGAAGACCGGCGCCCCATGCCCGTCGTGCTCGGCATCGGGATGCCAGAGGACGCCGATGCAGAACCTGCGCTCGGGATGCTCGATCGCCTCGATCACGCCGTCCTCGGCGCGCGCAGACACGACCAGGCCGTCGCCGACGCGGTCAATGCCCTGGTGGTGGTGGGAGTGCACCATGAGCCGCTCGCCGATCAGCCGGGCCGCCAGCGAGCCGGGCACGGCCTCGACCTCGTGCATCCCGAACTCCGAGTCGGACATGCGGTGGGGGCTGACGTCGATCGTGTCGGCCAGGTGCTGGTCGAGCGTGCCGCCCAGTGCCACGTTCAGCACCTGGACACCGCGGCAGATGCCGAGGAGCGGGACGTCGCGCTCGACCGCCCGGCGCACGAGCGCGAGCTCGACGGCGTCGCGGCGTGGGCTGAGCGCCCCGATCGCAGCGTGCGGCTCCTGGCCGTAGTGCGTCGGGTCGATGTCGTTGCCGCCGACGACGAGCAGGGCGTCGACGATGTCGAGCACGTCGTCGGGCTCGTCGATCCAGGTCGTGTCGGCCGGGAGCACCACGGGCCGGCCGCCCGCCACCCGGATGCCCTCCACGTACCCCTGCGAGACGAGCACGGCGTCGCACGACCAGTGCGACATGGCCGCCTGCGTCCAGTAGCTCGTGACCCCGATCGTCGGCCGGCTCACAGGCGGGCCGCCGCGGTTCTGGCCGCCTCGACGGCCGCGTCGATGTCGGCGTCGGTGTGCGCCGTCGAGACGATCATGTGCAGGAGGAGGGCGGGGCTGGCGTAGACACCCAGCCCGAAGAGCTCGTGGACGAAGCGCCGGTAGAGGGCCGGGTCGGCGTGGGCGCAGAAGTCGCGCATGTCGTGGATGGCCTCGGTGTCCTCGTGGCCGGCGCGGAGCGGCACGACCTGGAGCATCGGTCCCACGCCCTGTACGAGGGCGGGGATGGAGGCGGCTGCGAACGCGTCCGCGAGGCCGCGCGCCAGCCGCTCGCCGCGCCGGGTCATCTCCGCGACCGCGGCGCCGCCGTCCTCGGTCAGCATCGCAAGGCTCTCGGCCGTGACCGTGAGGGCCAGGTTCGGCGCGTTCTGGGTGCCGTAGTGAAGGACGCGGCCGCCCGCGAGCGCGTCCATCACCTCGGCCCGGCCGGTGATCGCCGCGAGCGGCAGGCCCGCGCCGAGGGCCTTCCCAAACGTGGCGAGATCGCCGGTCACCCCGTAGAGGGCCTGGCACCCGCCCGGGTGAAGACGGAAGCCGGTGACCGTCTCGTCGACGATCAGGAGCGCGCCGTGCTCGTCGCACAGGCGCCGCATCTCCGCGAGATAGCCGGGACGCGGCGGGATCACGCCCATGTTGGCCATCACCGGCTCGGTGATGACGGCCGCGATCCGTCCGCGATGGCGGTCGAGGCAGTCGGCTAGGAGGGCGGCGTCGTTCCACGCGCAGAGGACGGTGTCGGCGACCGCGCCGCCGGGGAGGCCCTGCGAGTCGAGCACCCGAGGCGGGTCGGCGGGATCGCCGAGCGTGGCCGGGTCACGCGGGTGGGAGCTCACCAGAAACGCGTCGTGCCAGCCGTGGTAGTGGCCTTCGAACTTCACGACGAGCGGCCGGCCGGTGACGGCGCGCGCGATACGGATCGCCGCCATCGTCGCCTCGGTGCCCGTGTTCGCAAATCGCACCCGCTCCGCTCCCGGGACGAGAGTCGAGATCCGCTCGGCCACGTCGACCTCCACCTCCGAGGCCGTCGCGAAGAGCGTGCCCTGCCGCAGGGCCCGCTCGCCGGCGGCGACCAGCCGCGGATGGGCGTGCCCGTGCAGGAGCGCCCCGTAGGCCATCATCAGGTCGACGTACTCGTTGCCGTCGGCGTCGGTGATGCGCCCGCCGCTGCCGGAGGCCATGAAGATCGGGACGTCGTAGTTCACCTGTCCCCGCGACGGCGATGACACCCCCTCGACGAGCGTCTCCCGCGCGCGATCGAAGAGGGCGCGGGAGCGGTCGAGCACGGATGCCACGACTGATTACAGTAGCGGCATGGACGGCGTGACGGCGATGGTGGTGGGCCCCGGCAACCTGGGCGCGATGCTGGCCGAGGCGCTCGCACTCGAGCCCGCCGTCGGGAAGGTTGTCGTCGCCGGCCGGCGGCCCGAGCGGTGCCAGGCGGTCGCGGGCCAGGCGCGCCTCATCGCGGCGATCCACGGGCGCCGGCCCGAGGTGGTGGTCGCGTCGCCCGACTGGAGCGGCGACGGCGTCGACCTGGCCGTGCTGGCGCCGACGCTCCAGTCCTGGTGGGTGCTGAACGAGCTGCCCGAGCCGGCACGCGCGCCCCTGCGGGCGCTCGGCCTGGGAGCGTGGCTGCCGTTCCCGCTCGCGCCGCTGATCGAGGTGATGGAGCAGCTCGGCGCCGACCCGTTCAGCGTCATCGTCTCGTTCCCCGACATCACCGGGCCGGTGCTCCGCGGGATGGGCTACGAGGTCGGGTGCGGGCTCGGGAACGTGTCCGAGGTCGCGGCCAAGTTCCCGCGGCCGGTGCGGCTCGTCGCCCACCATTCGCTCGGCCCGCACGCCTTCGGGAGCTACGGCTCCTACGGCGGCGAGCTGCCGCCGTACCTCGTCGATATGCCCAAGGACGAGGCCGATGCGATCATCCGCAGTGCCGTGGCGCCTCCACACGGACCGCGACATGAACCGCGTCACCGCCGCGGCGGCGGCCCGGCTCTTCGCGGCGCTGCTGGGCGACGACCCCGCGCCCGACCACGTGCCCGACGCCGGCCGGGCTCCCGGGCGGCTATCCGGTGCTCGCGGCCGGCATGCGCGTCGAGCTCGACCTGCGCTGGCCGCTCGAGGAGGCGATCGCCGTGAACGAGGCCGGGGCGCGGTTCGACGGCGTCGAGCGGATCGACGCCGACGGGACGGTGACGCTCACCGACGAGACGGCCGAGACGCTGAGGCGCGTGCTCGGCTACGACGTGCCCGTGCTTCGCCCCTCAGAGGCCGCCGGGGCGGCCGCGGAGCTGAAGCAGAGCTTCGAGCGCCACGCGGCCGCCCCGTAGGGCCTCGGACTAATCGCCGGCTGCCGGCTCCAGGCCGCCGGTCTCGAGCGGGATGTCGACGGTCTTCGCCCGCACGTCTGCCGCCAGGATGTAGCCGACCAGACCGAAGACAAGGACGACGGCCAAGGTGCCGAGGGTGAAGACCTCGAACCGCAGGCGCGTCACGCCGTAGCTGTCCATCACGCTGTAGCTGTGGCCGGTGAGCTCCTCGAGCGTCCCGGGGAAGATCGCCACCCATGATCCCAGCAGCATCCACCCGGTGCAGACCACCGCGCAGACCCACATGAGGCCGTTGCCGCTGCTTCCCCAGCCGGTATGGCCGATGGATGTGCCCGTGGCTCAGCCGCAGCTTGATGCCCGCCGGGAAGATCAGCAGGTACGAGAGCAGCGTCGTCGACGTCGCCAGGTAGAGGACGACGGTGAACGAGGCCGCGGCGCTTGCGCTGCCGGAGAGCAGATACACCGCGGCGAGCATGAAGATCGTCGAGACGACGCCCGACATCACGTTCACCCGCACGGGCGTGCCCAGACGCGGATGGAACCGGCCGAAGTACCCGGGGAACGCGCCGTCATAGGCAGCGACGGCGAGGATCCGGTCCGAGCCCATCATCCACACGCTGCCCGATGTGACGAGCGCGAAGATGAAGCCGAGCGCCATGAGGTCGGTCATGAAGTCCTGGGCACCGCCGTAGACGCCGAACGTCGTGTGGACCGCGTCGAGGAATCCGCCGATGCCGGTGATCTGGCTCGTCGGGAGCACCGCCAGGATGCCGAAGATCGGGATCGAGTAGGCCAGCACGGTGACGATGCCGCTCTGGATGACCGTCACCGGGACGTCGTGCTGCGGGTCCTGCATCTCCTCGGCGGCACCGTTCTGAAGCTCGAAGCCGACGTAGTTGAAGAGCAGGAGCGGCACGAGGCCGAGGAAGATGAGCATGTCGTTCGGCACGAAATCGCCGGCGCCGAAGCCGTGGACGCCGTGCTCGATCGCGTAGACGAGGACCGTGATCGAGAAGAACCCGAGCACGCCCACGCGCACGATGGCGCCGACGTTGGGGATCCACTTGCCCCGGCGCAGCGAGGCGATCGCCACGCCGATCGAGATCCAGATGAAGACCATCTTGAACGTGATGTTGCCGACCGTGAAGCCGGAGCCGATCTCGTGGATGTTCGCGCTCCACGCGTCGGTGGCGATGAAGGCCAGCGAGCCTCCGACCCAGAGCGGGTTCGTGACCCAGTACAGCACCGAGCCCATGCCGGCCGCGAACCGGCCCCAGCACATCTTCATCCACTCGTAGGGGCCACCCTCCTGGGTGAACGTGCGTGCCGAGCTCGGCCATGAGAAGCGCATACGGGAGCACGAACGCCGCTGCGAGGATCACGACCCAGGCGAACGTCTGGGCGCCGAACCCGGACACCTGGCCGAGCGTGTCGAGTCCGACCAGGGCGCAGATCGTGAAGAAGAGCATGTCGAACTTCCGAAGCGACTTCTGAAGGTGCCCCTTCTCCTCCAGAGCCATCGCCGTGGTGTGCTCGACCACGGGTTGCGATGAAGACATCCGTTCCTCCCAATGAGAATGCCCACCCCGGCCGGACCGCCGAGGCGCGTATGACAGCTGGAGTTTGGCGGAAAACACCCAAAAAAGCTAGGGCACATCAGCCCTGGCTCCGGGGGGTCGTCTACGCCAGCGAGGGGAGCGTCATGTCGGCGAGCGTCGCGCCGCCGAGCACCCGGAGCGTCGGGTCCATCCCGGCCATCCGTCCCGCCACGACATCCTCGAGCCGCGCTTCCGCCTCGAGGGCGAGCTCGCGGCCGGCGTCGGTCAGCTCGGTGCGGCCGAACGCCCCGCGCCGAAGGGCGATGCCGCGCGCGCACAGTCGCAGCGCCAGCTGCTTGGCCTGGCTCGGACTGGCAGAGAGCTGCTCGGCGAGCCGCGTTGTCTCGATGGGCTCGGCACCGTGCAGAAGGAGCAGCGCGTAGAGCTCCATCGGGCGCAGGTCGAGGGCGCGTGCGACCTCGAGAACCGCCCGGTCAAGCGCCCTGACCATCCGCAGCCCCGCCGGCACGTCATGTGAGGAGAGGGAGGGGGATCTTCCGTTCACAACGGTGAACCGATCGGAGCCGCGGAGGTCAGGATGCTGCGTTGCCACCACGTCGGATTCTTACAAACGAACCCCGATCTACCCTCCCCAGATCATGGTATTTGGAACTACTGCCTACACCATCCGCTTCATTCCGCACCTGGATCCAAATCCGGTTCATCCAGCGACGTCTCGGCGCAGGAAGTGCGCCCAGGCGACGATGAGCGCCGGAACCGCGTACACAAGCGAGATGTAGGCCGCGTGGACAACAGGTCCCCAGTCGAGCGGCGTCCGGAAGAGCGCCTGCCACGCTTGGAGCTGTGTGGTCAGCATCCAGCGCTGGGCAGCATCGGAATCGAGCACCGGGATGATCTGCGTGAGCTGCATCAGGAGCGCGGCGAGGAGGGTGCCGACGACGGCTCCGGCGCTGTTTCGGCTGACCGTCGAGAGCAGGACCGCGATGGCGGCGATCGCCAGAGCCGGGAGCGAGTAGACGGCGAAGCTCCCCGCGATCAGGAGCAGCGCGCGCGACGGCGAGACGACTGTCGAGAACGTCGGCAGGGGGTCGAAGCCGCTCGCGATTCCGCCGGCGAGGATGCTGGTCGCGACCATCACGAGAAGCGCCGCCAGCACGTACGTGAACGCCGCTCCGACCTTGGCGGCGAAGATCGCGCTTCGGCCGGCCGACCGCGTCAGGATCGTCTTCAGCGTGCGGTTGCCGTCCTCGGCGGCGACGATGTCGCCGGCCACGAGCGCCGCGACCAGCGGGAAGAGCCACACCGAGGCGAAGAGCAGCATCAAGAGCGGCACGGCCAGCCCGGACTCGACCGCATAGCGCAGGAAGAACGGCGAGCCCGGGTCGGTCGGCTGCGGCGGGCGGACCTTGATCGCGACCACGAGGATGACCGGCGCGACGACCGCGGCGCCGAGGCCGAGGTACGTCCGCCGCTGAGCCGCGAGCTTGCGCACCTCCCAGGAATACGCCCGCCCGGTCATCGCTCCTCGCCCTCGGTGATCTCGAAGAAGAGCTCCTCGAGGCTCCGCCCGCCGGGCACGAGCGCCCGCACGCCGATCCCCGCCTCGGCCAGCCGAAGCGACACGGTCGCGGCGGCCTCCGGCCCGGCCGCGAACCGCACGTAGCCGTCGTCGGCGGTGACGTCTCGGATCCCGTCGATCGCGCGGCAGATGTCCGCCGCCCTGGGGGCATCCGTGGCGTCGAGCCGGTAGCGGCCGTCGCTTCGGGCGAGGAGGTCGGCGAGCGAGCCCTCGTAGCGGATCCGCCCGAGCTGGATGATCGCGAGCCTGTTGCACAGCTGCTCGACCTCGCTCATCAGGTGGGTCGAGAGCAGGATGGTGATCCCGTCCGCCGCCAGCCGCCTGACCAGCTCGCGCATGTCGCGCATGCCGGCCGGGTCGAGGCCGGTCGTCGGCTCGTCGAGGAGCAGGAGGCGCGGCCCGCGCAGGAGCGCCCCGGCCAGCCCGAGCCGCTGGCGCATGCCGTGCGAGTAGCCGCGGACGCGGTCGCCGGCGCGGTGGTGGAGGTCGACCAGCCGCAGAAGCTCGTCGATGCGGCTCCCGTCGCCGCCGTCGAGCGTCGCCAGCATCTCGAGGTTCTGGCGCCCCGACAGATACGGGTAGAACGCCGGCTCCTCGACGAACCCGGCGACCCCATCCAGCGCGGCGACCGGGTCGTCGATCGGGTCCTGTCCGAAGAGCCGCACCACGCCCCCGGTGGGCCGGATGAGGCCCAGCATCATCCGAAGCGAGGTGGTCTTCCCGGCGCCGTTCGGCCCGAGGTAGCCGTAGACGTCGCCCGGGCTCACCGTCAGGGTGACGTCGTCGACGGCGACGAGCTCGCCGTAGGTCTTTCGCAGCTCGCGGGCCTCGAGGGGTGCCGCGCTCACAAGCCCCGCGCCACGGCCTCGACGACCGGCTTCGGCATGCTTCCGAGCACGGTGTAGGTCACGCCGCCGCGCACGAACCGGATCACCGTCCCGAGGCTGGTGACCAGCTCGCGGCCCGCGGCGCCCGACACCGAGACCGACGGCAAGAGGCTCCAGAGCCCGCCGCCCGGGTCGCTCGCGCCCGGCTGCTCGAGCACGACGACCGAGCTCAGGCTCGTGCCGTAGACGGCGACGCGGCCCGGGACGTCGGTCGACCGCGACGCCTCCCGGCAGGTGCGCAGCTCGAGGCCGGCGAGCGACGGCGGGGCGGTGCAGGGCACCGTGCCGCCCACCGAGGGCGGGGCGCCGAACCGGATGGCGAGCGGCCGCATCCCGAACGGCAGCTTGAGCCGGAACGCCGACGGATCGATCGCGCCGTAGGAGACGTCGCTCAGCGTGAATTCCACGAGCGGCGCCGCCTTCCCGACCCCGTAGACGTCGAGTCGCAGCGGGGTGCCGGTCTCGGCGTCGACGGCGACGCTCGCCGAGCGCAGAAGGCCGCCGTCATGCGTGGGCTCGACGCGAACGGTGTAGGCCGGCCGACCCCCCGTCACCCCGGGTCTCGGCTGGGAGATGGCGGCGTCCCCCGAGAGGGAGTCGAGGAGCGTGGACGCGCCCTCGAGGCTCGACCGGGCGAGCTCGGGGACGCCGACGGTCGGCAGGATGGCGCTGTAGGCGGTCCCGTCGGCGGCGTCATAGACGAGGGCGTGGCTGCCGGTGAGCAGGAGCTGCGTGTCGCCCTCGTCCGTCTGGAACTCCATCCGCAGCCGCCCGTCGGCATACCAGAGACGGCCGTCGGCGCCGCTCACGAGCGGGAGCGGGCTGCCGCCGGCCGTGGCGTCGGGGACGAGGTTCGTGGTGGGGACGAGCGAGTTGCGGTAGCGGAAGTGCGCCGTCACGCCCTCGGGGCCCGTGCCGGCCAGCTCGCGCAGCGTGAGCTCCTGGAGCGTCGTCGGCGGGGGCGGCTTCGGCGGCGACCGGTCGATGCTCCAGACCCAGTTCGCGCCCACGAATGCAGCGGCGGCCGTGAGCCCCACGGCGGTCAGCGTTGCGGCGGACGCCCGCCGTACCCAGGCGGAAATGGTTCTCATGGCGCTTCGGGGGGCAGGATATCGGGGCCGCAAAAGGGCGGACGCGTGTGAAAGGCTTACCGAACCTTCACCGTTCGGCGGTGCCTGCCCTTACACAAATTGGCGATAGATCCCAGCATGCGACCCCTCCGCCGCTGGCGCATCCTTCCAGCGACCGCCGCCGTCCTGCTGCTCGCCGCGGGCTCGGCGTCGGCGCACGTCCACACCAACCGGAACCTCGTGCCGCGGCACGGCGCGCTCTTCGGGGCCTTCGTGAACCGGCACGGCGATCCGTGGGCGAACGTCGTCGGATTCCAGCGGACGCTCGGCTACAAGCTCACGATCGTGCACCACTACCGGCCGTGGTCGATCTCGTCCTTCAAGATCGACAAGGCCGCGCTCTCGCACCGCCAGATCCCGATGATCTCGTGGTCGCCGGGCGGGACGACCACCGCGTCGGCGATCGCCAACGGCAGCCAGGACGCGCTCATCAAGCGCACGGCGCGCGCGATCAAGGGGCTGCACAAGCGGATCTTCGTGCGCCTGGCCTATGAGATGGACCAGCCGCCCGGGTCCCCCCGCTACATCGGGACGCCGCGCGAGTTCGTCCCGGCGTGGCGCCACGTCGTCCGGATCTTCCGCAAGGTCGGCGCGCGAAACGCCCGGTTCGTGTGGTGCGGGATCGCCGCCCACTTCAAGACCGGCCATGCGCAGGCCTACTACCCGGGCGACCGCTACGTGAACTGGATCGCCGCCGACGGCTACAACTGGTATCCGGCCAAGCACAAGTGGACCGGCTACCGCTCGATCTTCTCCTCGTTCTACCACTGGGCCAGGCGGCATGGGAAGCCGCTGATGATCGCCGAGACCGGCAGCATGGAGGACCCACACGCCTCCGGTCGCAAGGCGAAGTGGATGACGAGAGCGCGCAAGTGGGTGCACGCCCACCACCACTTGAAGGCGCTGGTCTACTTCGACTCGGTCTCGCCGAAGGGCTACGACTTCCGCGTCCAGACGTCCGGGTCTGCGGTGCACGCGTTCCGCCGATGGGGGCACGGGGCGTACTGGAACCGCATGCGCCGCTGATCGCTTGGCTATCGTCAGGCCATGCCCGTCTCGATCGCCGTCCTCGGCGACCGCAACGTTGAACAGCTGACCCACCGCGAGATCGACGCGACGCTCGCGCTCCTCCCGGCGGACGTCGACGCCCGCTGGCTGCCGAGCCCGGAGGCGGAGTCGGCGGCCGCGGCCAACGCCGTCTGGGTCGTCCCGGGGACGCCGTACCGCGACGACGACGCGGTGCTCGAGGCGATCCGGCGGGCGCGCACGGCGGGGATGCCGATCCTCGGCACCTGCGGCGGGTTCCAGTACATGAGCGTCGAGTTCGCGCGGAACGTCGCCGGAGTGACGGGCGCCGCCCACGCCGAAACCGCCCCGGACGCCGCCGATCCGGTCGTTGCGCGGCTTTCGTGCAGCCTGGTCGGCGAGGAGCGCGAGGTGACGGCGGTCGCCGGCACCCGCGTCGCCGAGGTCTGCGGGACCGCGCCGTTCACCGGCTTTCACTGGTGTAACTACGGGCTGGCTCCTTCGCACGAGGCGGCGTTGGAAGCCGCCGGGCTCGTCGTGTCCGCCCGCGCCCCGGACGCGGGCGTCGAGGCGTTCGAGCTGCCCGGCCGCCCGTTCTATGTCGCGACGCTCTTCCAGCCGCAGGTCGGAAGCTCCGAGACCGGGCGCCTCCACCCGCTGATCGCGGCGCTCGTCTCGGCCGCGCGCCGTTCCGGCGGTTGAGATTGCCTACCCGGTCGAGAGCTCGATCTCGGGAGGCAAGTGGCCGGGCGCCGTCGCGGGCCGCAGCTCGTCGGCCACCCGGGCGTCGAAGTACGCGTAGCCGGTCGTGAGCGCCACGAACGGCATCGTCACCATGTAGACGACCCCGGCGATCACGTTCAAGAGCGACAACGGCAGGTTCGTTGCCAGTATCAGCCCGGTCCCGATGAGCGGTCCCGCGATCACGACCACCGCGCCGCTCGCGATCGTGAGCGACGCCACCTTCAGCCATTTGCCCCGCACGAGCCGGTAGCTGCGCGCGAGCGCCGAGGCCGTCCCGCGCCCCTCGAGCGCCACCACCGGCCCGATCAGCGCCCAGCGTACCGCCAGCCAGATTGCGATGGGCAAGAGGAGGATGAAGCTCCCGAGCAGCGTGACGGCGACGACAGCGATCACGATCGCGCCCAGCAGCCCCATCGTGTGCGCGGCGGCCATCCGGTAGGCCCCGAGCGGGCCGATCTCGCGCCCCTCGTCGATCTCGCGCAGGGCGTGGGCGGTCGCCGCCTGCACCAGCGTGATCCCGAGCACGGTGAGGGCGGTTCCGATCGCCACGACGATCAGCGCGAACGCCCCCGCGGCCTGCCCCTCGTCCTCGATGCCGGCGATGCTCGACGCGCCCAGGACGCCCGCCTGGAGCAGGGTGATGAGCAGGGAGATCGGCAGGAACAGCACGCCGATGCCGAGGAACAGCCGCCAGCGGGTCACGTACATCCGGCCCGCGCTCGTGATCACCTGGCCCCACGTCCGCCGACGCGCCAGGCGTAGCGGCGCCGCCGGGCGCCAGGTCGCGCGCGAGAGCAGGACGACCACGACCGCGAGCGCGGCCAGGAACCCGACGATGGTCGGGAACGGGTTGTCGACCAGATGCCACAGGAGGACGGATCCGCGCTGGATGGTGCCGCAGAAGAAGTCGGTCGCACGGGTTCCCAGGGCTCCCCCGGTGGGCACCGCGTAGCTCCTGTCCCGCCACTCCTGCGACCACCTGATCGGCTTCGTCCACTGCCTCTTCAGGTTCGGTCCCTGAGGGCCGTTGAAGAAGGACGGCTGGAGCTCGCCCCACCGCCCCTTGAACGCGATCCAGGGAAACTCGCGGACGGCGGTGGCGCGGTCGCTGGGGATCGTCACCACGGCCGGACGGACCACGAGATCGGCATTTCGGGTGTTGTCGCACCCGACCCCCTGCGACCCGGACGCACCGAGATAGAGCGCCTGATCGAAGAACCCGGCATGCGAGCCCGAGGCCGGATACACGACGGGGTGCGACCCTCCGACGATCTCGAGCTTGTCGTCGCCCCAGCCCGCGGCCTCCCCGCCCGTGTGCTGGCTGTAGCCGACCTCGACCGGCGTCTCGTGCAGCGCCTGCGCCGCGCTCGCCGCGTCGAAGTTGAGCTGGATCATCTCCCAGTCGCCCTCGTGGAGGTTGTTCCAGTCGTTGTAGACGTAGAACATCCAGTACTGGAGGGCCAGCCGGCCCGGATACGCCGGGTCGCCGACGACGTGGGCGTACACGGTCGGCGTGTGCCCTGCGTTCAAGAGGCGCGACCAGCGCAGGAAGTCACAGCCCGGGTTGAGCGCATCTCCCGGGAAGTCGAGGTGATACTCGTAGCGCCGGGCGGTGAGGTCGGTCGCAACCGGAGCGACCTTGACCAGGTCGTCGCCGCCCCACGGCCCGCGGAGCGCCACCGTGGGGTTCCGAAGGAGCAAGTTCACGTTCGTCGGCACATACGGCTTGCCTGGGCCGCACTGCTCAGGCTGATCCACGAGCCGGACGACCGGGGCGAAGCGAGCGGCGAGCGCGGCTTCGTCTGCCGTGTCGGCGGAGGCCGTCCCGGGGGCGAGCAACAGCACGACTGCGGCCCCGGCGATCAGCTTCCCGGCGAACCGCGTGATCATGTGACGTCCTCACTGGACTTGAAGAGCCCGCGCACGGCCGAGCGAATCTGGACGAGCGCGGGGGCGCCGTCGGGGTCGGCCGGCTTCGACCAGGCGGCCGCCACCTGGCCGCCGAAGAGCAGCGCGGACGCGTACAGGTACACCGAGTAGAGAAAGACGAGGGCAGCCGTCAGCGAGCCGTAGACGACGCTGAGTCGCGTCACGCCGTCGTAGAGTCGGCTCGAGGCGACCGAGATCGCGAGCAGGAGCAACGACGTCGTGACGGCGCCTGCGAGCGTGTCGGCCCGGCGCAGGCGCCGGCTGGGGACGAACCGGTAGAGCAGCATGACGATCCCGACCGAGGCCGCGACCGCCACGACGCGCGGCAGCCAGTCGCCGACGAACGTGCCCGCCAGCCCGGCAGCCGAGTCCGCGCGTCGAAGCAGGTGCTGCGCCATGCGGTCGAGCAACGTCGCAGCGACGGTCGCGAGAACGAGGAGGGCCGCGCCGACGACGAGCAGCAGGTCGACCAGCTTGCCGCGCACCATCGGGCGGGTCCGCTTCGCGTGGATCGCGACCTCGAGGCCTCCGCGGATCGCCGCCATCATCCCGGTCGCCGCCCAGGCGAACAGCACGAGCGTCACCAGCCCGACGGCGCCGGACGGGGTGGCGATCCCGGTGATCGCATCGGCGACGTCCGCACGGCTGGTCGCGGTCGCCGGCAGCGCGCGGACGATCGTGTCGACGACGGTGTCGTGCACGGTCTGGTTCCCGAGGATGATCCCGAAGATCGAGACGAGCACGATGGCCAGCGGGACGATCGAGAACAACACGCGATAGGCAATGCCCGCCGCGTGTTGCGGACAGCCGTCCGCGAAGTAGCGCTCGGCCGACACCGCGAGCACCCGCGCGATCCGGCTTGCCTCTTCAATGCACCGACGCATGAACGGGCCCACTGCGCGAGATTCTCCGCTACCTGGGCGGCCAGTGTCTCACACCTTTTGGACGAGGCCGCCTGCTAGATGATTGATCGATAGCTCTGCGATGTCCTGGGCGGTGAGAACCGAGTAGCGCAAGGACGCAGGAAGGGTCAATATCGGGAATATTGACCCGACCGAGGACGCCGCGATGCGAGGGTTCGCAGCCGCAGCGCCGCCACGGTTCCCCGTTCCAGTGCGTTGGGCGTCCAGGCGCGCGGGAGTTATCGATCAATCATCTAGGCCGGGCGCGTCCCGCCTGCCAGCTCACCGCGGATGCGCTCACGGGCATCGGCGAAGCGGAGGGTCTCGTAGAGGATGAGCGCCGCGAGCACGGCGGCCAGGATCGCGAGCGTCGCGAGCGACGCCAGGTGGACGGAGAGCGGCACCAGCGCGATGAGGACGACGGCGCAGACCAGGCGCTGCCTGTTCAGGGTGCCAACGTTCCGCAGGCGGAAGGCGATGTGGGCCAGGAGGTAGAGCGCCGCGCCGCCGAGCATCGCCACGGCGGTCTCGGTGGTCAGGGGATCGCCGACGTGCGCCAGCGTCTTCTTGAGCCCGAGCGCGATCAAGACGATGCCGGCGACCATCGCGTAGTGGATGTAGGAGTACGAGTCGCGCGCCATCTCGTTGCGCTCGCGGCCCTCGGCGACCTGCCCGAGCCGGCGCGTCGCGACGAGCGCGACGACGTCGAAGTACGTCCACCACAGCGCGGCGGCGACGACGGTCCCCAGCACCGCCGCCACGACCACGCCCGCGTCGACATCCGGGCTCGCCCCGACGCCGATGGCGACGATCGACTCGCCCAGGGCGATGATGATGATCAGGCCGTGCCGCTCGGCGAAGTGCCCCGGCACGAGCTTCCACCCCTCGGCGCCGAACAGGAAGGGGCCGCCCACATCCAGGAGCAGCGCAACGCCCCAGAGCGTCCCCCGAAGCGCCCCGTCGGCGAGCGCCGCGCCGGCGAGCAGCCCCACGCCGATCGCGGTGCTGACGGCAAGGCTGGTCACGGAACGGCGCAGGTCACGGTCGCCCCGGCTCGCGAGCAGGAACAGCAGGATGTGGGCGGCGCGCACCATCCCGTAGGCGCAGGCGAAGAGCAGGGCGGTGCCGCCGAATGCGCCGGGCACGCCCAGCGCGGCTACGAGCATCGCGGCCATCGCGCCGAACATCACCAGGCGCACCGCCCCCTCCTCGGGGTCGACGACGCTCGTCAACCAGGCGTAGCCGCCCCACGACCACCAGAGGACGCCCAGCACGGCGAGCCCCTTGGCCATTCCCGCCCACGTCGGATCGTGGGACATGAGGGTCGTGCACTGCGTGAGCGCGAGCACGAAGACGAGGTCGAAGAAGAGCTCGAGCGCCGTCACGCGCTCGTCCTCGCGCATGACCGTGGCCATGCGCGAGCCGCGCCGTGGCGCCGAGTCGCTTGTCACGTCATCCGCCGGCGAAGTCACGCCGGCGAGCGTAGCTGCCGCGTCAGTCGACTGAGACGGCCGAGCGGGCCATCGCCCGGAAGGCGCGCTCGTTGGCCGCGATTCCCGGCCCGCGCAGACACGCCTCATCCTGATCTTCGCGGGTAGCTCGACCGGCAGTCACAGCTAGCAGCTGAAACAGCCGTGCCTGATGCCAATGTTTCACCGGGCCGTCGGCTCGAACCCAGGGCGGCCTGGCGATGCAACACGGGTGCCTGGCACCGATGTTGCAACGCCGCCTGCCGTCGGCTGGACCTATGCGGATGAGAGGACTTGAACCTCCACGACCTTGCGGTCACACGGACCTGAACCGTGCGCGTCTACCAATTCCGCCACATCCGCGCGGACGAGCAGTTTACTCCGGGGCGCAGGGGCCGGCGAGCAGCGCGGACGCCTCCTCAGGCGAGTAGCCGGCCTCCGCGAGGATCTCGGCTCCGTGCTCTCCCAGGCGTGGGGGAGGCATGCGCGCGTCGGGCCGCTCGCCGTCGATTCGCACGGGCGTCGCGACCAGCCGGAGGCGGCCGGCCGTCGGATGCTCGATCTCCTCGACGGCGTGCGCGGCCGGGCCCGAGAACACCTCGGGGAGCGCCAGCACGGGCCCTCCGGGGACTGACGCGCGCTCGAGCAGGTCGACCCAGTGGGCGACCGGCTGCGTCGCGAACGTCTCGCCGAGCGCCGCGACGAGCCGCTGGCGATTCAGCACGCGGAGCGGGTTCGTCGCGAAGTCGGGGTCGTCGGCGAGGTCGTCGCGGCCCGCCTCCCGGCAGAAGCGGACGAACTGGCCGTCGTTGCCGACGGCGAGGTTGATGTGGCCGTCCGAGGCGTGGAACGTCTCGTACGGGACGATCGACGGGTGGGCGTTCCCGAGCCGGACCGGCTCGACGCCGCCGATCAGCCAGTCGCCGGCCCGGTTGGCGAGCCACGCCACCTGGGCGTCGAGGAGCGAGACATCGACGGTGCCGCCTTCACCCGTCCGGCCTCGCCGAACCAGCGCGGCCAGGATCCCCGAGGCCGCGAACTGGCCGGCGACGATGTCCGAGATCGCGACCGCCACCTTCATCGGCTCGCCGCCCGGCTCGCCCTGCATGCTCATGATCCCGCCGATGCCCTGCATCACGAAGTCGTAGCCCGGCCGGGCCGCGTCGGGATGGCCCGCCGGGAAGCCGCGGATCGCGCAGTGAACGACCCGTGGGTTGGCGGCCTTCACCGCCTCGTGGTCGAGCCCGAACCGCTCGATTGCGCCCGGCAGGAAGTTCTCGATGACGACGTCCGCGCCGGCGGCCAGCCGCTGGGCGACGGCTGCGCCCTCCGGATCCTTCAGGTCGATCGCGATCGACCGCTTGTTGCGGTTCACCTGGAGGAAGTACGCGGACTCGTCGCCTGCGAACGGCGGGCCCCACCGGCGTGTGCCGTCGCCGTCGGGCCGCTCGACCTTGACCACGTCGGCGCCGAGGTCGCCGAGCATCATGGTGCAGTACGGCCCGGCCAGGATCTGGGTCAGGTCGAGGACACGGATGCCGGCGAGGGGCAGGTCGGGCTGCGGCACGCGGCCGATGATAGGGGCTGGGATCGGCCTACATCGGCGCGTGGCCCTGCCGATTGACCTGAACAGATGAGCTGCGAACTTCGGGGCCTCCGGTGAGCAAGTCGATCCACGTGCTGGTCGTGCGTGCGGCCGGCCTGCCGTGGGCGCTGCCGATGGACAGCGTCGAGCAGACCCTGGCGTTCGCGGATCGACGCGTCCATGACGTTGCGGGGACGCCCGTCGTCGTGTTCCGAAACGACGCGCTCGAGGTGGTCGACATCGCCGAGCGGCTCGGGCTCGGAGCCGATCGTGAGCACGTCTTCGGGGTGGTCGTGTGGGCCGGAGGCCGGCGCCGCGTCTTCGCGGTCGACGAGCTCGTGGGCCAGATGGTGCTCGAGCGGGAGGACGTGCCGCCCGCGGCCCGCGGGATCGCACACATCGGACATGGTGCTCCTCGAGTCGGGCGAGATCGTCCCGGTGCTCGAGCCCGGCGTCATCGCGGGCGCCTGGTCGCCCGCCGGTGCCGGGGCCTTCGGGTTCAGCGAGCTCCAGCGAAGCGCGCTCCTCGAGATCGCCAACATCGGATCGGGAAACGCGGCGACGGCCCTTTCGCAGCTCCTCGGAAAGCCCGTCGAGATCGCCTATGCGGAGGCGCTGCTTGCGACGCTCGCGGAGGCGGCCGACAAGATCGGCGCCGCGGCGAGCCCGTCGGCGGTCGTCGACACGCCCGTCGCCAACGACGGCGGCAAGGTGCTGCTCCTCTTCCCCGACGGCGCCGGCGAGCAGCTCTGCGAGCTCTTCGGGACGCGCCTGGACGATGACATGGGCCGCTCCGCGCTGCGCGAGGTCGGGAACATCCTCGCCAGCTCGTACCTGAACGCGGTCGTCGAGATGACCGGGATGACGCTCGATCCCGAGCCGCCCACGATCGAGGTCGACCTGCTCGGCTCCCTCGTCCAGCGCAGCCTCGCGGGCGCTGGGGCCGGGGACCCGACCGTCCTCATGCGGTCGGTGATGACCGTCGAGTCGGCCGATGCCAGCTTCGCGTTCCTGTTCGTGCCGCAGCTCGGCGCGGTCGAGCTCCTGCTCGACCACCTGGGCGTCGGCGACTCGAGCGCTGCCTAGGCTCGCGCGTCCAGGCGGCCGAGCTCCGCGAGCGCCCACTCGGTGTGGCGGTCGGCCTTCACGTTGTGCTTCACGGCCGCCAGGTTGCCGTCGGCGTCGATCACGAAGCCGGAGCGGATGATGCCCATGTACGTGCGCCCGTAGTTCTTCTTCTCGCCCCACGCCCCGTACGCCTCGGCGACAGCGTGGTCGGCGTCGACGAGGAGCGGGAACGGCAGGTTGTGGTGCGCTCGGAAGCCGGCGTGCGACTCGGCTGAGTCGGGGCTGATCCCTAGAACGACGGCGCCGGCCTCTTCGAATTCGGGCCAGTTGTCGCGGATGTCGCACGCCTGCGTCGTGCAGCCCGACGTCTCGTCCTTGGGGTAGAAGTAGACGACGACGGGCCGTCCGCGGAGGTCGCTCAAGCGCACGGTCTCGCCGGTGTCGGACTCGAGGGCGAAGTCGGGAGCGGGCTGTCCGGGCTCGATCACGGCCGCGGCTAGTGTAGCCGCGTGAACCCGTTTGCCCCGCTGGGTGACAGGGATTTCCGGCTCTACTTCGTGGGCGAGGTGTTCTCGATGGCGGGCTCCGGCCTCCACGTCGTTGCCCTCGGCTGGTACCTGCTCGAGCGCACCGGCTCGGCGACCTCGGTCGGGCTCGTCTGGGCCGTCGGGCTCGGGTCGGGCATCGTCATGCTGCCATTCGCCGGGCCGCTCGCCGATCGCTACCCGCGCAGGACGCTCGCGATCGGGTCCGACGTCTTTCGTCTCGTCCTGGTCGCCGCGATGGCTGCGCTCGCATACGCCGGCTCGCCCTCGCTCCCGGTCCTGTACGTGCTCACGTTCCTGGTCGGGCTCGGCCACAGCGTCTTCTGGCCGTCGATCATGGCGCTGCTCCAGGAGGTGATCCGCCCGGATCAGCTCACCGCTGCGAGCGGCCTCGCGGAGATCACCTGGCAGGTGGGGAACCTGACGGGCGCGGCGCTCGGCGGCCCCATCCTCGTCAGCTTCGGGCTGGGGACGGCGTTCGCGATCGACGCCGCGACGTACGCCGTCTCCGCGCTCGCGCTCCTGGCGCTGCACCATCGCCCGGCGCCCGCCGAAGGGCCGCACGAGTCTGGCCTCGCGATGGCGCGGGCCGGCATGGCGTACCTGCGCAGAAATCCCGCCGTGGCGGGCTTCGGCATCGCGAGTGTGATCCCGTGGGTGGCGACGATCAGCCTGAACGTCGTGATCGTGGCGTACGTGCTCGACGTGCTTCACCTGAGCGCCACCGCGTACGGGCTCGCCGACATGACCTACGGCGTCGGGGCCATGGCGTCCGGGATCTTCGCCGCGCTTCTCGTGGTGCGACTGGGGGAGTGGCGCGCGATGACCGGCGTCATGGTGGCGCTGATCGTCTGCTACGCCGCGCTTGCGGCCAGCCCGGCGGCGATCCCCGTCTTCTACGCGGTGCTGTTCCTGGCCGGCTTCTGCTCGTCGGCCTTCCGGGTGATGACCACGGCGTACCTCTTCAAGGTCGTCCCGAACGAGGTGATGGGCCGGACGTCGTCGTCGTTCCTGCTCGTGTCGATGATCCTCCAGGTGGCGGTGACCCTGTCCGTCGGGCCCCTGATCAACTCGACGAGCGCGCGCGGCGGGTTCGTCCTCCTCGCGGCGATCGTCGGGATCGGGCTGGCGCTGCTGGCCGCCGTGGCCGGCGGTCTCCGGCGTGTGCCCCACTGTGCCGCCGAGACCGCCTGATAGCGTGCCGCGCCATGCCGCTTGTGCACGCGGTGGTGGGGTCGCTCCTGATCGCGACGAACGCGGCGGCGGCGCTGTGGGGATACGTCGCGTATCGCCGCAATCGCGCGCCGGGCGCGGCCTACCGGCAGCTGCTCGCGGCGGCCCAGACGCTCGTGATCGCCCAGGCGACGCTCGGGCTCATCCTGCTCTCCCAGGGCGACGAGCCGGGCGACTCGCTGCACTTCATCTACGGCCTGCTCCCCCTGCTGGCCGTGGCGTACCCCTATGCTTTGCGGGGTGACGATGGACGTCGAAACCTGCTCCTCTTCACCGTGGGCTCCGCGCTCGTCGCGGCGCTCGGGGTGCGCGCGTTCATGACGGGGCCGTCCTGATGACGCGAGACTCGATCCGCGGCTTTCTGATCATCATCGGGCTCGCGATCATCGCGACCGTGTTCTTCAACGTGTCGCAGCAGATCTTCGACATCGTGCTCGGCACGCTGAGCCTGCTCTTCATCATCATCATGTGGTACTTCGGCTACAGCTGGTACCGCTCGAACCGGATGGCGATCTCGCTCATGCCCGACCGGCAGCGGAACGTCCTCTACGCCGGTATGGGCGCGGTCACGGTCGCGTTCGCCTGCTACTCCCTCCAGCAGTTCGGCCTGATCGACCTCGGCGGCTTGCTCACGCTGCTCGTCGTCGTCGGCCTCGCAGGGGCGTTCGCGATGTTCTGGGCCGTGCAGGAGTCGAAGCGGTACTACCTGTAGCAGCGCCGGGCTCACTCGCTTCGCACGACCTCGACGACCTCGGCGACGCCGACGATCCGCGGCCCCTCGAGCATCGGGATCTTCTCGCCCGGCCTCACGTCGGCCCAGGCGTCCCACGAGGTGGGGTGGATGCGGACGAGGCCGGTATCGCCCGGCGCGATCCGCTCGCCGTCCTCGATCGTGATCGGCGCGCCGGCGAGCAGCCCGTCACCCGAGAGGCGCTGCCCGACGCCCCAGCTCGGCCGGTGGCCGTCTGTGACGCCCGCCGGCGGGCCGCCGTCGTCGGCCGAGACCACCCTGAGCAGGGCCCGGACGTGGCCGATGGGCTGCTCCGAGTCCACCGGTGTGACTCTAGATGCGGCGGTACTGCCCGGGAGCGAGCGCATCCTGCACCAAAACCGCCAATTCCGTGGCCACACACCTTGCTTCCGGCCGCGACGCGGCGTACCGTCGAAGAGATGGCCTTCCAGAGATTGGCAGGAGGCGCGGGCCGCGACCGCGCTCGGGACGACCGGGTCCAGGCGGCCCTTGTCGCCCATCCCGAGATCCGCGAGATCGCCCTCGAGGTCAACGACCGGCTCTTCGACGACGCGGCAGAGCGGTTCGCCGCGACGCTCGCGACCGGCGTCACCATGGGCCTCGAGGTCGCAAACGCCGTCGGCATCGTGGCTGCGACCACCGCGCACTCGCCGTCGGGCGATGACCGTTTTCGAGCTGCCCGCGAGGTCGTGATCGCCGGCTACATCTGGCGGATGTGCGAGCTCGACCCCGAGATGGCCCGCCGCCGCGCGGCTGATTCGCCGCGCGAGTTCCTCGCAACGCCTGCAGCCGAGCGGCTCCGCGAGCTCCGGAACGCCCGGCCGGGCGAGTGCTCCACGAGGCTTGTGGCCGATGCCGCCGCCCAGACCGTCGAGGCAGCCGACGCGGTGCATGTGCACTCACCGGGCGGCCCCGCGTTCGGGCGCAGGTTCCTCGGCAGGGGCGCGGCGCTCTCCCGCGTGATCGTCCCTGCCGCGGCTCGCCTCGAAGCGGCCGAGCACGACGTCCTCTTCCTGTGCGGCGTCTGCCTGCGCGATGCCGAGCCCGCGCTCCCGGATGCGTCGCCGTCCGAGCGGGTGCACGTCGGCGTCACCCCCGGGGCTCCGGCCCGAACGACCCCCTAGGCGAGCGCGACGACTTCGATCTCGACGAGCGCGCCCGGGATGGGCAGCTCCGAGATCTCGACCGCGGACCGCGCGGGGAACGGCGCCGGGACGCGCTCGGCGTAGACCGCGTTCATCGCGGCAAAGTCGGCGATGTCGTGCAGGAAGACCGTCGTCTTCACGAGCTTGTCGAGGCCGGTTCCCGCCTCGGCGAGGATCGCGGCGACGTTGTCGAAGCAGCGGTGCGTGTGCTCGGCGATGCCGCCGTCGACGAGCTTGCCGGTGGCCGGGTCGACCGGCACCTGGCCCGAGACGAACACGAGCCCGGCGGCGACGATCCCCTGCGAGTAGGGGGCGCCGGAGACCGGCGCCGGCGCGGCGTCGGTGCGGACGACGGTCTTGCTCACGCCGGCTCCATCGCCCCGATCGCGGCGCCGCCCATGGTGCGCAGCGCCTCCTCGACCGAGCACGAGATGCACGTGAAGATCGGCGTATCCCGCTCGGTGTAGCGGCTGGCCTCGGTCTCGCGAAGCGCCATCATGAGATCGAGGAAGTCGCCGACGTGGTCGGTCTCGAACGCGACTACGAACTCCTGGTCGTCGATCCCGAACGAGTAGGTCGTGTTGATCTTGACCGTCGGGAACTGGTGCCCGGTCGCGATGTGCTCGTTCATGATCCCCTGCCGCGCCGGCTTCGAGAGCTGGTACCAGGCCCGCGTCTTCACCATCGGGTAGATGAGCAGGTAGCGCGAGTCGGGGTTCCAGACGACCTGGCCGCGCTTGTGCATCGAGCGGCCCTCGCCCTTCACGTACTGCGACCGCTTCGTCATCGAGAGGTACGCATACGGCGTGCGCAGGTAGCCGCCGAGGGAGGTCGACATGATGGCCGTCCCGACCTCGCGGAAGTCCTCGAGCCGCTCGGACACCTTCCACAGCATGAAATCGGCGTCGGGCCGGATCCCGTGCATCGTGTAGGCGCGGATTGGGAAGCGCTCGCCCGCGTCCTCGACGACGCCCTGGAGCTCAGCGCGGGCCGCCTCCTGGTCGAGCGCCGGCAGGCGCCGGAATGCCGGGTCGAGCGAGTAGAACGAGAAGTGCACGAACTGCCGGTCCTCGCCCGAGCTGTTGTTCGGAGGCGTGTCTTCGGCGCTCATCCTGCGCCGATCGTAGCAGCCGACTTGTGACGCTCCCGCAACCGTCGCCGCCTGGTGCCGTGACGCGAGGCGCCCCTACGGTGGACGCATGTCATGGGACGGTCAGTGGAGAGCGCGCGCAGGCCAGCGTCGAGGTGGTCGCGCTCGCGCCCGCGCTGGCGCTCGTGCTCCTCTGCGCGTGGCAGGCGGCGATGGCCGGCTGGGCGCTCACGGCCGCCGAGTCGGCGTCCCGGGCCGGCGCGCGGGCCGCGCTGGTTGGCCGGCCGCCGGCCGCCGCGGCGCTCGCCGCGCTCCCGCCTTCGATGCGCGCCGGCGCGACGGCGTCGGAGTCCGGCGGCCGCATCGTGGTCACGCTCCGGGTGCCGAGCGTCGTGCCCGGCTTCGCGCCCGAGATCTCCTCGTCGACGCCCGTCATCAGGCAGTGAATGCGCGCGGGCAGGCGTCGATCGAGCTCGTGTTCGCGGCGTGCCTGGCCGGCGTCGTGGCCGTGGGGACGCTGCCGCTCTTCGAGCTTTGGCGAGCACAGACCCGCGCCGAACGGATTGCCGGCCAGGCCGGTGTGCTCGTGGCCGAAGGGCGGCCGGTTCCGGCCGACGTGAGAGACGGCGCCAGGGTGGAGGTCGGGCCGCACACCGTGCGCGTCGTCGTCCCGGTGCGGCTGCTCGGACATGGCGTCGAGATGACCGCGACCGCCCGCACACCGTGAGGCAGCGCGGCCAGATCGCGATCGCGGCCATCGGCGGGCTCACGGCGGTGCTGCTCGGGACGGTCGTCCTGCTGCACCTGAGCCGGATCGCCGCCGGCGGCGCGGGGGCGCAGACGGCCGCCGACATGTCGGCCCTCGCCGCGGCGCGCACGCTGGCGGGCGACCCGTCGGCGGCGCCGGCGGCCGTACGAGCCGCGGCGGCGTCCGCCGCGCGGGCCAACGGCGCGCGACTGGTCGACCTCGAGATCGAGCACGTCGGAGCCGTCGCCACCGCCGTCGACGTGACCGCCTCCTCCGTGGTCGACGGCTCGGTGCCGGTCGCCGGCCCGCGGCACGACACCGTCCTCGAGCGGGCGAGGGCCGGGATCACCTATACGGCGGCGCTGCCGGCCGGCGCGTTCCGGCCGGTCGACCTGCACGGCGCGAAAGGCCCCCTCGCCGCTGTCGCGGCCGCCGAGGCGCAGGTCGGCTGGCCCTACGTCTGGGGAGGCGAGAGCCGGGCCGAGGGCGGGTTCGACTGCTCCGGGCTGATCGACTACGCCTACACGGCGGCCGGCCTTCCGCTGCCGGGCCGCCCGACCGCGGCCGACCTGTGGCGTCTCGCAGCGCCCGAGTCGCCGGACGCGCTCGTCGCCGGCGACCTGGTGTTCGTGGGCGCGGCATCGGGCGCGCCGCATCACGTCGGGATGTATGTCGGAGGCGGGGCCGTCGTCGTCGCGCCGCACACCGGCGCCGCGGTGCGTTACGAGCCCCTCGCCGCGGGTGGGTGGGACGGCTACGGCCGCCTCGCGGGGCCGCCGCCGCGCGGCGCGCCGCCGACCCGGGCGTCGAGCGGGCGGCGCGCGAGCACCAGGTGCCGGCGCACGTGATCGCGGCCGAGCTCGAGCTCGGCATCGCCGCCGATCCTGACGCAGCCGCCTCGGCACTGGCCGCCGCGCAGCGGCGCCACCCCGGCGACCTCCAAGCCGCACTTGCAGACGCGCTCGGCGACGCGTCGCTCGCGGCGGCGGTTCTCCGGCGTGGCTCCGGGCCGGCGCTCGCGGCCGGGGGCACGGTCCGGCTGCTGCCGACGAGGGCGGCGGAGCCGCAGGCGGCGTCGCAATCGGCGATGCGGGTCGAGCCGCTGGCCGGACAGCCCACAGGATCCGGCGGCGGCAACCGGAGCTGGCTCGGCCGCCGGGTGCTCGAGGCGGTGACCGGCGCCGAGCATGTCGCCGGGCATCTCGAGGAGACCGGCGGCGAGCTGAGCTTCCAGGGCGCCGCGGGCCTGAAGACGATCGGGCGGGCCGGCGTCATGGTGCTTTCGAGCGTCCTTCCGCGCCAGTGGGAGCGCGATGCCGCCTCGGCGGCCGGAAGCGCATGGGATGCCGAGTCGGCGCTCGCCGGGATGGCCGACGGTGGACTGGCCATGGGCGTGTTCGGGCTGTGGGCGGCCCGCATCACGCTGCTCGGCACGCTGCTCTTCGCCGGCTCGAGCTTCCTGGCCGCGCGGCGGGCGGCGACCCGGGACGAGCGCGTGGTCGCCGTCGCGCAGATGACCGGCTACGGCCTGACCGCGGCCGGGCTCGCCACGGCAGGCCCGAGTCTCGTTACGGCCGGCGTGGCGTCGGCCGAGATCCCGCCGCTCGGGCTCGCGCTGTGCGCCGCCGGCTCGGGCATCATCGTCGCCTCCTACGCCTACCGCTACCGATCCGCGTTCGGGCGCGCCGTCCGGGCGCCGCTCCATGCCGTCGAGGGCGTGGCGAGCGCGGCGCGCAGCACGGCGCGCGCCGCGCTCGACGCGGTGAACCCCTTCGACTAGGCGGTGGCGCCGGCCGCCACGGGGGCGACCACCTGCTCGACCGTGCCCGTGTGGACGTCGTAGATGTAGCCCGACACCTGGATCGAGGGATCGAGGAACGGCGTCTGAAGGATGCGGTCGACGTCGTCGCGGACGCTCTGCTCGAGATCCGGGAACGGCAGGAAGTCGATGGCGGACGCGTCCTCGCCGGTCTCCTGCTGGAGCTTGGCGTGCATGTGGTCGTTCGTGAACGTCAGCATCCCGCAGTCGGTGTGGTGGATGACCGCGAACTCGGTGGTCGCGAGCAGCCGCGACGAGATGATGAGCGAGCGGATCGCGTCGTCTGACGCGCGACCGCCCGCGTTTCTGATCACGTGCGCATCGCCGATCTCGAGCCCGAGCGCCTTGGCCGGGTGGATCCGGGCGTCCATGCAGGTCAGGATCGCCACGTGGCGGGCGGGCGGCATGGGGAGGTCGCCCTGGGTGAACGAGCCCGCGAAGCTGCGGTTTGCGTCGAGCATCTTCTGGATCTCAGACATGCTCTCTCCTTTCTCGAGGCTGGATGCGAGACTAGCACGCTTGGATCCATTGAACCGGTGGCTACTCTTGACCTGAGATGGCCGTGAAACCCGCTTCCGACCGCGCGGAGCGCCTCGAGGCGCAGCTCTCGGCGCTGCCCCAGAGCCCGGGCGTGTACCTCTTCCGGAGCGCCGCCGGCGACGTCCTCTACGTCGGCAAGGCGAAGTCGCTTCGCTCGCGCGTCCGCTCCTACTTCCGGCGCGAGGCGTACGCCACCGCCAAAACGGCCGAGCTCGTCGAGCGGATCGACACCATCGAGTTCGTCTCGGCGGAGTCCGAGACCGAGGCGCTCTTCCTCGAGCAGAACCTGATCAAGCGCCACCGGCCGACGTTCAACATCCGGCTGCGCGACGACAAGTCCTACCCGTACATCGCCGTGACCGTCGCCGACGAGTACCCGCGCGTCATGTTCACGCGCGAGCGGCACCGAAAGACGGTGCAGTACTTCGGCCCGTACTCGAGCGCGAAGAAGGTGCGCGAGACGCTCGACGTCCTGAACCGGGTGTTCCCGTACCGACCCTGCGAGGGGCCGACGCCCGGCCGGCGGTCGGGAGTCCCATGCCTCGATTACCACATCGGCCGGTGCGCGGCCCCGTGCGTCGGCTACATCTCGGCCGAGGACTACCGCGCGGTGATCGACTCGGTGATCGAGTTCCTGTCGGGCCGCGTGCGGCCGCTCGAGCGGCGCCTCGAGCAGGCGATGAAGGACGCCTCAGCCGCGCACGAGTTCGAGGACGCCGCCCGCTACCGCAACCGCCTGATGGCCGTCCGCCACCTCTCCGAGCGCCAGGTCGCCGACCGCCGCAGCCTCGGGTCGGCCGACATCCTCGGGGTCGCGTGCGGGGACGAGACGGCCAACGTCCAGCTCTTCCACCTGCGCGACGGGCGGCTCTCGGACCGGCACGGCTTCTACCTCGAGAACGCCGCCGGGCCGGAGCGAGTCCGACGTGCTGTGGGGCTTCGCCCTGGAGTACTACGGCGGCCAGGTCGCGATCCCGGGCCAGGTGGTCGTGCCGCGCGGCTTCGAGGACCCGGATCTGCTCGAGCTCTTCATGTCCGACCGGCGCGGCTCGGCGGTCGAGGTGCGCTCGGCCCAGCGCGGCGAGAAGCGCCGGCTGGCCGACATGGCGGCCCGGAACGCGCGGCTGGCCCTCGAGCACGACACGATCCTGCGCGAGCGCACGCGCGCCCGCCGCATCGAGGCGCTCGAGGAGCTGCGCGAGCAGCTGAACCTCGAGTCGTTGCCGGTGCGGATCGAGTGCTTCGACGTCTCGAACCTCGGCGAGACGAATCCCGTCGCGTCGATGGCCGTGTTCGAGGACGCGGTCGCGAAGAAGTCCGACTACCGCAAGTTCGGGATCCGAAGCCCCGGCCCCGACGACTTCGCCATGATCGCCGAGGCGGTGAGCCGCAGGTTCGCGCGCATGACCGACATGGACGGCGACCGCTACGACAAGAGCTTCGCCACCTGCCCGAACCTGGTCGTGATCGACGGCGGGAAGGGCCAGCTCGGTGCGGCCATGGAGGCGATGGCCGCATTCGACCTGCCCCGGGTCGCGGTCGTCTCGCTGGCCAAGCGCGAGGAGGAGGTCTTCGTGCCCGGGCGGTCCGATCCGATCGTGCTGGACCGCCGCTCCGCCGGCCTGCAGCTGCTCCAGCGGGCCCGCGACGAGGCCCACCGGTTCGCGCTCGGGTTCCACCGCAGCCGCCGCGGCCGCGCCGCCGTCGACTCCATCTTCGACAGCCTGCCGGGTGTCGGCCCGGCCCGGCGGCGTCTGCTGATGGAGCGCTTCGGGACGGCCGACGCGCTGATCGGCGCGAGCCGGGACGATCTCGAGTCCATCCCGGGGCTGCCGGCCAAGGTGGGGCGGGCGGTGCACGCCGCGCTCCATCGCACGGACTGAACTTCCGGCCCCTGTCAGGCGTCGAAGAGGCATGAGACGCGTCGCCCTTGTCGTCGCGCTGCTCGCCGGTCTGGCTGGCGGCGCGGTCGCACCGGAGCGAGCCAACGCCTCCTGCGCGTTCATCGTCGTGTGGCACGATCACGTGTACACGGCGTTCTGGGGGCCGGGGCGCGTGCAGGTGACACCCGGTGCAAGGATCCGCGGCGCCGAGCAGCCGGGCTGCAACGATACTGTGGGCGCGAACGAGCCGGTCACGACCGTCGCCGCGCGCAGGATCGCCGGAGTCTCGCCGTCGGTCACGATCCTTGCGGAGAACCAGCCGTTGGTCGCATACGGGTACTTCCCCGAGGCGTCCGGGTTTCCGATCGGCGACGGAGAGCCGCCTGCTGACGAAACACGCGGGTGCAGCCTCGGCGGCCCGGTACGGATTACCGGGCCTGCCCAGCTGGGCCTTGGTGCGATCGGGGTTCACGTCCGCGAGTCGACCGTCCGGCTGCACCACCTCCTCCGCGGCTCGGCGCAGGTGTTCATCGATGCGAGGACGGTCTTCGTGGGGTTGGTTCGGCATGGGCTGCCCTCTATGGGCGAGGGCCAGCTCGTCCGGGTCGACGCCCGCTTCTGCAAGGTACCGGGCTCGATCGGCACGAAGATCGTCGCCCGCCGCATCGCCGCGGCCGGCCCGATCGTCCCGCCGTCGACGGCCGAGGACATCCTCGGCGACGACTGGCGCGGGAAGCCGGACATCGTCTCGAAGGCGACCGGCGGACACGCCCTGGCGGTGGCGATCGTCCTCCTGGTCGCGGCGCTCGGCGTCGGGACGGCGCTCACCACCCATCGCCGGCGCTCGCTTCCGCCCCCCACGGGGTAACCTCACAGGGTGCCGCTGATCCCGGAGCCGCCCGCCAGCGAGACGCTGCTGGTGCGCCGCGCGCGCCGCGGAGTGCGGGTCGTGTGCCTGGGCGGAGGGACGGGTCTTTCGACCATCCTCCGCGGTCTCAAGCGAGTCGCGAGCGTCACCGCCGTCGTCACCACCACCGACGACGGGGGAGCTCAGGGCGCCTGCGGCGCGACTTCGACATGCCCGCGCCGGGCGACCTGCGAAGCTGCCTCGCGGCGCTCGCCGAGGACGAGTCTCTCGTCGGGCAGCTCTTCCAGCACCGCTTCACGACCGGCGAGCTGGCGGGGCACAGCTTCGGCAACCTGTTCCTGGCCGGGATGACCGACCTGCTCGGGAGCTTCGACCAGGCCGTGTCGGCGTCGGCCCGCGTGCTGGCTGTGGCGGGGCAGGTCGTCCCCAGCACGGTCGAGCTGGTCGAGCTCGTGGCCCGGTTTCCCGACGGGCACGAGGTGCGCGGCGAGACCGCGCTCGCCGCCGACGGCGCCCAGTGCGAGCACGTGCGGCTCGACCCGCCTGCGCCGGCGGCCCACCCGCGCGCGCTCCAGGCGCTCGAGCGTGCCGAGCTGATCGTGATGGGGCCGGGGAGCCTCTACACGAGCACGATCCCGCCGCTCCTGATCCCCGGAATCGCCGAGGCCGTGCGGGCGGCGACAGTGCCGCGGGTCTACGTCTGCAACCTGCTCCAGCAGCCCGGCGAGACCGAGGGCTACATGGCGTCGGATCACGTCGCGCGCCTCTACGACCACGTGGGCGAGGGCCTGGTGGACGTCGTCGTCGTGAGCCGGAACCGGGCCCAGTACGGGACGCCCGTGGTGGTGGATCGCGGCGGCCTGCGGCGTCTGGGGGTGGAGGTCGTGGGCGCCCGGCTGGCCGCCGAGTGGCAGCATGACCCCGACCGCCTCGCCCGCGTGCTCGTCCGCCTGGCTCGGCGGCCCCGCGTCCCGGCATGAGCGCCGCCTTCGCCGAGCGCGTCCGGCGCGAGCTCGTGGAGCGGCCGCCGCGGCGGGTGTGCTGCCGGCGGGCCTTCCTCTCGGGCCTCGTCCGGCACGCCGGTACGCTCGAGGTGAGCTCTGACGGCCTCGCGGTGCGCGTCGAGACGGCCGACCCGGCTGCGGCACGGCTCGCATTCGGGCTCGTCCGCTCGCTGGGCGCCGACGCCCAGATCGCCTCGTTCCGGGAGCCGCGGTTCGAGCGCCGAAACCGCGTCGTCGTGCGCGTCGAGGGCGGCCACGGCCTCCAGCTCATGCACGAGATCGGCGTCCTCTCGTCGGCGCTCGAGCCGCTGCCGGAGCCTCCGCGGAGAATCGTCGCCCGGCCGTGCTGCCGCGGCAGCTACCTGCGCGGCGGCTTCGTCGCTGCCGGCTCGGTGTCGGGGCCGCGCGCGGCCGGGCACCTCGAGATCCGGGCCCGCGACGAGGATGCCGCCGCTGTCGTGGTGCGGATCGCCGCCGCCGAGGGAGTTGCCATGGCCGTCGCCCCGCGGCGGTCCCACGCCGCCGCGTACGTCAAGTCGAAGGCCGCGATCCGCGACCTGCTCGCGCTGATGGGCGCCCACGACGCGGTGCTCGCGTTCGAGGAGGCGGCGGTCATCGCCGGGACACGCGAGCGCGCCAACCGGGTGACCAACTTCGACCGCGCGAACCTCGCCAGGCTGGGGGGCGCGGCGCGCGCACAGCGGGACGCGATCGCCGCGCTCGACCTCGCGAACCTCGACATGCGGCTGCGCCAGGTCGCCGAGCTGCGGCTCCGGCACCCGCATCTGTCGCTGGCCGAGCTGGGCCGCCGCGCCCGCCCGCCGCTTCCGAAATCGACGGTCGCAGGCCGAATGCGGGCGCTCACGGCGTTAACATCTCGGCACGATCCGCTAACAGATCGCTAACGATTTACCCCTTCTGGGGGTGGCTCGGAAATGGGACATACGCGAACATGTGAGCAGTGTTCTCGTGGGTGGCCGAGCATCCCCTGCGCGACGGATCCAGACCCCATCTATCGCTGCCCGAATCTGCCGGCCACCCGCGAAAACCGCCCTCTCGAGATCGGCGCCTCGCGGCTCGCTGATTGACGTTTGGAGGCGCGAACGCCGACGCGCGCGCCGGCAGCGACCGGACGGCGGACGTCGGTCATCGAATGCTCATCTAGACTTGCCCCCCGTCGGCGACCGCCTGGGGGCACTTCATGAGCGTACGGGTTGGAATCAACGGGTTCGGCCGGATCGGCCGGAACGTCTTTCGTGCAATGCGCGACCGCGCGGAGGGCGTCGAGGTCGTGGCCGTGAACGACATCACGGACGCGGCCACGCTGGCCCACCTGCTGAAGTACGACTCCGTGCACGGCCGCTTCCGCGGCACGATCGAGCACGGCGACGACGGCCTCGTCGTCGACGGGAAGTCGGTGCGCGTGCTGGCCGAGCGCGACCCGGGCGCTCTCCCGTGGTCGGACCTCGGGGTCGAGGTGGTCATCGAGTCGACCGGTCTCTTCAACTCCGGCGAGAAGGCCGGCAAGCACCTCGCGGCCGGAGCCAAGAAGGTGATCATCAGCGCCCCGGCGACCGAGCCTGACATCACGCTGTGCATTGGCGTGAACGACGACGCCTACGACTCCGCCCAGCATCACGTGATCTCGAACGCCTCCTGCACGACGAACTGCCTGGCGCCGCTCGTCGCGGTGCTGCACGGGACGTTCGGGCTCGAGCGCGGCTTCATGACGACGACGCACGCGTACACGAACGACCAGAAGATCCTCGACCTGCCGCACAAGGACCTCCGCAGGGCCCGTGCCGCAGCGGTCAACGTCATCCCGACGTCGACAGGCGCGGCCAAGGCGATCGGCCTGGTCATGCCCGAGATGCTCGGCCGGCTCGACGGCATCTCGATGCGCGTCCCCGTCCCCGACGGCTCCGTCGTCGATCTCATCGCCCAGGTTGGGCGCGAGACGACCCGCGACGAGGTGAACGAGGCGTTCAAGGCGGCCGCAGCGTCGGGGCCGCTCGCACCCGTGTTCGACTACAGCGAGGAGCCGCTGGTCTCGGGCGACATCGTCGGCCAGCACTGGAGCTCGATCTTCGACTCCAAGCTCACGATGGTGAACGGGAACCTGGTCAAGGTCGTGTCGTGGTACGACAACGAGTGGGGCTACTCGTGCCGCCTGGCCGACCTGGTCCAGAAGGTGCTGTGAAGACCGTGCGCGACCTGCCCGTCGAGGGCAGGCGGGTCCTCGTTCGCGCGGACCTGAACGTCCCGCTCGCCGGCGACCGGATCACCGACGACACGCGCATCCGGGCGTCGCTCCCGACGATTCGGTACCTGCGGGAGCACGGTGCGGAGGTGATCGTCTGCTCGCACCTCGGTCGGCCGAAGGGCGAGGTGCGGCCCGAGTTGTCGCTGCGGCCCGTCGCCGAGCGCCTGTCCGAGCTCCTGGGCGAGCCGGTCGCCTTCGACGGCGAGAAGGGGCCGGTGCGCCTGCTCGAGAACCTGCGCTTCGACCCGCGCGAGGAGAAGAACGACCCGGCGCTCGCGGCCGAGCTGGCGTCGCTGGCCGACGTCTTCGTGAACGACGCGTTCGGCACCGTGCACCGCGCCCACGCGTCGACGGCCGGTGTGGCGCACCTCCTGCCGAGCGCGGCCGGACTGCTCCTGGCAGCTGAGCTCGAGGCGTTCGACCGCATCCTCGAGAAGCCGGAGCATCCGTTCGTGGTGGTGATCGGCGGTGCGAAGGTGGCTGACAAGATCGGCGTCATCGACCGGTTCACGGGGCTCGCGGACACCGTGCTGGTCGGCGGCGCGATGGCCTTCACGTTCCTGGCGGCGCGCGGCATCGCGGTCGGGTCGTCGAAGCACGAGGACGCCGACGGGCAGGAGGTGGCCCGGCGGGCGATGGCCGACGCCGGCGAGCGCGACTGCGAGCTCGTGCTGCCGAGCGACGTCGTCATCGCCGAGCGCGTCGAGGCCGACGCGCCGACGCAGGTGGTCGCCGCCGACGCGATCCCCGACGGGTGGATGGGCCTCGACATCGGGCCCGAGACGACCGCGCTCTATGCGCGCCGGCTCGAGGCCGCCCGCACGATCTTCTGGAACGGCCCGATGGGGGTCTTCGAGCTCGCCCCCTTCGCTGCCGGGACGCTGGCCGTCGCGCACGCGGTGGCGGACGTCGGGCGCCGTCTCGGTCGTCGGCGGCGGGGACTCGGTCGCCGCGGTGAACCAGGCCGGCGTCGCCGATCGCATCACCCACGTCTCGACCGGCGGCGGTGCGGCGCTCGAGCTGGTCGAGGGGCGCACGCTGCCGGGGGTCGAGGCGCTCGACGAGGACGCGGCATGAGCAGGCGCCCGTTCGTCGCCGGCAACTGGAAGATGCACAAGACCGCAGCCGAGGCGGCCGACTTCGTGGCGCGCCTGGCGGCGTACGTGCCGGCGAGCGTCGACGTCGCGGTGTGCCCGCCGTACACGGCGCTGGCTGAGGCGGCGGCGGCCGCGTCGGGCCTTCGGATCGCCGTCTACGCCCAGAACATGCACCAGGCGGCGAGCGGGGCGTACACGGGCGAGGTGTCGGCCGAGATGCTCCTCGACACCGGAGCCGACGGCGTGCTCCTCGGCCACTCCGAGCGTCGCCAGCTCTTCGGCGAGACCGACGAGGGCGTGAACGCCAAGCTCGCGGCCGCGCACGACGCCGGGCTGTGGGCGATCGTGGCGGTCGGCGAGACCGAGGCCGAGCGCGAGGCCGGCGAGACCGAGCGGGTGCTGCGCCGCCAGGTCGAGGGCGCGCTCCGCGGCATCGGCGCCGAGCGGGTGGCCGAGACGACGATCGCGTACGAGCCGGTCTGGGCGATCGGCACCGGCCGCACGGCGACGCCCGCGATGGCCCAGGAGGCGCACGCCGGAATCCGCGCCATCGTGGCCGAGACGTACGGCGACGACGTGGCCGAGGCGGTGCGGATCCAGTACGGCGGCTCGATGAAGCCCGAGAACGCCGCCGACCTCCTCTCGGAGGACGACATCGACGGCGGGCTGATCGGAGGCGCCAGCCTGACGGTGGAGGACTTCGCGGCGATCCTCGCCGCGGCCGCGATCGTGAGCGCTCCGCTGGTCTGCCTCGTCGTGCTCGACGGCTGGGGCCTCACCGCCCCGGGGCCGGGGAACGCCGTCGACCTCGCCGACACGCCGACGTTCGACGGCCTCTGGGCCGACTACCCGCACACCCAGCTCGACGCGTCGGGCCGGGCGGTCGGCCTGCCCGACGGGCAGATGGGGAACTCCGAGGTCGGGCACACCAACCTGGGCGCCGGGCGGGTCGTACGCCAGGATCTGGTCCGGATCGACGACGACATCGAGTCGGGCGCCTTCTTCCGGAACGGGCCGCTGGTCGACGCGTGCCGGCACGCGCGCGGGTCGGCGCTTCACCTGCTCGGCCTCGTCTCCGACGGCGGCGTCCACAGCCACATTCGCCACCTGAAGGCGCTGATCGAGCTCGCGCGCCGGGAGGGCGTCGAGCGCGTGCACGTGCACGCCTTCACCGACGGGCGCGACACCTCGCCGCACGGCGCGGAGCGGTACCTCGCCGGGATCCCCGGCGTCGCGACGGTGGCCGGCCGGTACTACGCGATGGACCGCGACCGCCGCTGGGAGCGGGCGAAGCGGGCCTACGACGCGATCGTCCACGGCGTCGGCGCGCGGGCCGACGACGCCGTCGAGGCGGTCAAGGCGAGCTACGCCGCCGGCGTGACCGACGAGTTCATCGAGCCGGTCGTGATCGGCGATCCCACGCGCGGCCGGATCCGGTCGGGCGACGCGGCCGTCTTCTTCAACTTCCGGCCGGACCGGGCCCGCGAGCTTTCGTGGGCGCTCACCCAGCGCGAGTTCGACGGCTTCGACCGGGGCCCCGACCCGCCGCTTCCGCACTACGTGCAGATGACCGAGTACGCCGACGACGTCGCCGCGCCGGTCGCGTTCCCGGGCGAGGATCTGGCCGACGTCCTCGCGCAGGTGCTCGCCTCCCACGACGTCGGCCAGCTGCACGTCGCCGAGACCGAGAAGTACGCCCACGTCACGTACTTCTTCGACGGCGGGTCCGAGACGCGCTGCGCCGGCGAGGAATGGGAGCTGGTCGACTCGCCGCGGGACGTCGCCACCTACGACCTGAAGCCGAGCATGAGCGCCGAGGGGGTCACCGACCACGTGGTCGCCGGCCTCGCGGACGACCGTTACGGGTTCTGCCTCGTCAACTTCGCGAACCCCGACATGGTCGGCCACACGGGCGTCATCCCGGCCGCCGATCGAGGCGGTCGAGACGGCCGATCGCTGCCTGGCCCGGGTCGTCGAGGCGGTCGCGGCGCGCGGCGGCGTCTGCCTCGTGACCGCCGACCACGGGAACGCGGAGACGATGCTGAACCCCGACGGCTCGCCGCACACGGCCCACACCACGAACCCGGTGCCGCTGATCGTCACCGACCACGGCCTCCGCCTCCGCGACGGCGGCCGTCTGGCGGACATCGCCCCGACGACGCTCGACCTGCTCGGCGTCCCGGCGCCGGCGGCGATGAGCGGCGAATCGCTGGTCGAACGCTGAGAATGCGCAAAGCAGCGTGCATTCCGGCGTCCGTGTGGTCGGATGTCTATACTCACGCGGGTTTTTCGCACTGGCACGAACACATTGGCCCTTCCGCAGCCAGATCCCGATGTCCTCCGACTCGCGCGCCGAGGCGACGAGCGTGCGTTCGCGATCATCGTGCGGCAGTACAACGGGCCGGTCTTCAACTACGTGACGCGCGTGCTCTCGGGCGACCGCGCGCTCGCCGAGGACATCTGCCAGGAAGTCTTCATGCGGGTCTATCAGGCGCTCCCGGGGTTCGACGGGCGGTGCCAGTTCACGACGTGGCTCTTCCAGGTCGCGAAGCACCGGGTCGTCGACGAGCTGCGCGCCCGCGAGCGGCGCGGCCGCCCGCGCTCGAGCTCGAGGCGGCGCCGCAGCTTCACCTCGCAGTCGCGCCGCCCGACGCCGACGACGGCATGGACGCGGTGTGGCAGGCGATCGGCGGCCTCTCCGTCGACCTGAAGATGGCGCTCCTCCTGCGCGACCTCGTCGGCCTGAGCTACGCCGAGATCGCCGAGGCGCTCGACACGACGCTCGCGACCGTGAAGTGGCGCATCTACAAGGCCCGCGAGACGGTCGTCGCAGAGCTGCTCCGCGAGGGGTACGACTTCGGCCACCGCGCGCCCGCCGCTCCGGCCGTCCCGGTCGCTAGCGCATCCGCCACACGGCCTGTGTGAACGCCACCCGCAGCCCGGCCCGCTCGAGGTTGCGCTGGCTGGCTGAGCCGAACTCCGCCAGCGACGCGATCGTGTCGCAGCCCGCGGCGCGCGGCGTCGGCGATCCGGCGCGCCAGGAGCGCCGCCTGGCAGCCGCGCCGGCGCATGCCGGGCACGGTCGCCGAGTTGGCCAGGTAGCCGAGCCCGGCATCGACCGTGAGCGCCGCGGAGGCGGCCGCAACCGCCGTCGACGCGCGCCAGGTACATGTGCCAGCCCGGCCGGCCGTGCCAGCGCTCGCACGGCCGCCTCGGCGGCCGCGCGATCGTCGCTCGGGCACCTCGTGGCCGTCGAGGTGGATCGCGCGCGAACTCCGGCATGTCCGCCGCGGTCGCCTCGGCGACGTCCACCCCGTCCGGCATCGGCAGCGCCCGCGGTGCGCCGTGGAACGAGCACCAGAACCCGGTCTGCGCCCAGCCGGCCGACGTCATCCTCTCCATCACCGCGTCGGCCCCGGGCTCGGGGGCGACCTCGGTCCAGCCGCGGAGCCCGAGGCCGCGGTAGAACGCCGTCACGTCGTCGACCTGCCTGCGGCGCTCCGGCGTCGAGCCCGTGCACCATGTTCACGAAGTCGAGCTCGGGCAGGGTCGCGCATGCCAGCGCGACCGCTCCGCCGAACCGCTCGACGGCCACGCCCGCAGGATTGCCGGGGAGATCGCGCAGCCCCTCGACCCACGCGATCATGAACGCCGAGGCGGCGCGCCGGATCCGGGCGACGAGCTCTGCGGCGGAGTCGGTCAGCGCCCCTCCGCAAGCCGTGCGGCAAGCCGAAGCGGCAGCCCGGCGTCGCGGATCGCCGCCTGGGCGGCGCGGATGTCGTAGTCGGCCCGAAGCCACGTGGCCGTGCCCGCCTCGGTGTCGAGGATGACGTAGCCCGCCCTGGGGTCGCCGTCGCGCGGCTGACCGACCGAGCCGGGGTTCACGATGAACGGCCCCTCGCCGTACGCCAGGCTGGCGCCTGCCGCGACGGTGCCTCCGACGAGCTCGCCGGCCTCGTAGCCCCAGAGGAGCTGCACGTGGCTATGGCCGACGAGGCACAGCGGCCGGCGCTGGCGCTCGAGGCAGAGGGCCGCCGTGCGCGGGTCGACGACGTACTCCCACACCGGGTCGCGGATGCTGCCGTGGAACATCTGCACGTCCGCGCGCGCGCCGCCGGGCATCCGGGTAGCGAGCTCCGCAATCTGCTCCTCGCCGAGGACGGTGCGCGACCACTCCGCCGCGTCGCGGGCGTCGTGGGCGAACATGTCGATGTCGATCACGCCCGCCACGACCAGGTCGTGGTTCCCGGCCAGGCAGACGGCCGCGCGCTCGTCGACGATCTCCATGCACCGCACGGGGTCGGCGCCGTAGCCCACGACGTCGCCGAGGCACCAGATCTCGTCCACCTGCACGGCGTCGATCGCCTCGAGCACCGCCTCGAGCGCCTGGACGTTCGCGTGCACGTCCGAGATGACGGCCACCTGCATCGGCGCACTATAAGGTTGCCCCTTGTGAGCCTCGCCGCCGTGCAGCTCTGCGCGTGATCCGGCGCGTCCCGGGGCTGGTGCTCCTCGCCGCGCTCGGCGGCCTGGCGGCCTGGCTCTGGCAGGCCGACCTCCCGCCCCGCGTGCCACACCTCGCCGCGCGGGCCGCCTTCACCCAGGCCCAGATCGACCGGGCGGCCGACTACCGCGAGCCGCAGTACCTGCTCGCCGTCGTCGCGCTCGTCCTCGGCCCCGCCGCCGGCCTGGCCTGGGCCCGGTGGGGGCGGACGTGCGCGCCCCGCAGCCTCCCGCCCGCGATCTCCGGCGGCATCGCCGCCGCGGTTGCGGCCGCCGTCGCCGCCGCCGTCCTCCTGCCGATCGGCTACGTCGACCACGTGCGGTCCGTGAACGCCGGGCTCGACCTGCGCTCGACCGCCGCCTGGGCCCGCGACGCCGCGCTGGGCCTCGCCGCCTGGACGGCGGGGGTGGCCGTGGCGTACGCGGCCTGCCTCGCGATCGGGCGGCGTGCCCGCCAGCCCTGGCTCGCGGTCGGCGTCGCCGCCTGGATCGCCGTCGCGGCGTTCGTGATGCTGCAGCCGGTCGTCATCGACCCGCTCTTCGCCTCGACGCACCCGGTACGCGACCCGGCTCTGAAGGCGCTCCTGCGAAGCGTCGAGCGCCAGGTGGGGGCCCGTCCCGGCTCAGTCTCGGTCTCGGACGCGTCCTCGCGGACGACCGAGGAGAACGCGTTCGTCGACGGCGTCGGGCCCACCGAGCGCCTCGTGCTCTACGACACGGCGCTCCGGCGCGCACCCGCCGACGAGACCCGCGCGCTCCTCGCGCACGAGCTCAGCCACGTCGATCGCCGCCACACGCTGAAGGGCGTGCTCTGGTTCGGCGTGCTGGGCCTGCCGGCGCTCTGGGCGGTGCTCGCCGTCGCCGGGCGCGCGGCCCGGCGCCGCGGGCTGGACGGCGCGCACGACCCGCGCGCTGCGCCGCTCGTCGTCGCCGGCCTGCTGGTGGCCGCGGCCCTCCTCACGCCCGTCGAGAACGGGATCTCGCGCCGCTACGAGGCGAGGCCGACTGGGTCGCGCTGCGGTCGACCGGCGACGGCGCGGGGATGGCGGCGCTCCAGAAGCGGCTTGCGCTGGCCGACCTGTCGAACCCCGACCCGCCGGGATGGGCCGTGACGCTCCTCTTCGACCACCCGCCGGTGATGGACCGGATCGCGGTCGCCCGAACCTATGCGTCGTCGTGATCGCCGTGTTCGCCGTCGAACTCGGGCAGGTTCTTGATGCCCTCCCGGGTCTGCCACTTCGAGTAGTTGTCGCCCATCGCCTCGAGCAGCTCCTTCATGAAGCGCGGCGAAAGGTTCACGCGTGACACGACGACTCCCGGTACCTCTTCCTCCTCGACCTCGTGGTCGATCCGGGCGAACGTGATCGTGAACTCGTAGTCGGAGTGGCTGACGTTGGCGAAGTTGGCATAGACGCCCGCCATCACCTCGGGCGAGAAGTGAATGTTGAGACGACGCTCCTGCGGTTCGTCTTCGGCGTCCATCCGGCCACACTACCATCGTTAGGATCCGGCCCATGTCCCCTAGCGCCGTGCAGGAGCTGGCCCAGCCGGTCGAGGCCGCGATCGCCGAGGTCGGCGGCGACGGCATCCCGGCGCGGCTCGAGCGGCCGGCCGATCCGGCCCACGGCGACTACGCCACCGCCGCCGCGCTTCAGCTCGCGAAGCCGCTTCGCACCGCGCCCCGCCAGATCGCCGAGCAGATCGCCGAGCGGATCGACTCGCCCTATATCGCATCGGCCGAGGTCGCCGGGCCGGGCTTCGTCAACCTGCGCGCGACGCCGGCCTGGTACCGGCACGTGGTCGAGCGCGTGCTCGAGCAGGGATCGCGCTACGGCGCGGGCGGCGCCGCCCATCCGCAGAAGATCCAGGTCGAGTACGTGAGCGGCAACCCGACCGGGCCGGTGACGGCCTCGACCGCCCGGAACGCCGCCTACGGCGACTCGCTGGCGCGGCTCTTCGAGTTCGCCGGCCACGAGGTTGAGCGCGAGTACTACTTCAACGACGCCGGCCGCCAGATGGATCTCTTCGGCGCGTCGCTGCCGCGCGCGGGCTCGGGGCGAGGAGGTGCCGGAGGGCGGCTACCAGGGCGCGTACATGGAGGACGTCGCAAAGGCGCTCGGGCTCGACCCGGACGCGCCGGCGGACGAGTGGCGGGCGCGCGGCGCCGCCGCCATGATCGACGACATCAAGCGCACGCTCGAGCGGTTCCGGGCCAGCTTCGACCGCTTCTTCCTCGAGCGCTCGCTGTACGAGGACGGGGCGGTGGCGCGGGCCATCGAGGCGGTGCACGCCGGCGGCCACACCTACGAGAAGGACGGGGCCGTGTGGCTGCGCTCGTCCGACCTGGGAGACGACAAGGACCGGGTGCTCGTGCGCTCCGACGGGACGCCGACCTACATCGCCGGCGACCTGGGCTATATCGTGTCGAAGCTCGAGCGCGGCTACGACGTCGCGGTGTACGTCCTCGGCTCCGACCATCACGGCTACATTGGCCGGCTCAAGGCGGGGGCGATCGCGCTGGGCTACGACCCCGACCGGATCGACGTCCAGCTCTACCAGTTCGTGAAGATCGTGGAGGGCGGCCGGGCCGTGAGCGCGTCGAAGCGCCGCGGGACGGTGCTGATGCTCGACGAGCTTTTGGACGCCATCGGCGTGGACGCCGCGCGCTACGCGCTCGTGCAGCGCTCCCACGACCAGGTGGTCGAGCTCGATCTCGACCTGTGGGCGGCCCAGAACGCCGAGAACCCGGTCTACTACTGCCAGTACGCCCATGCCCGCACGGCGGCCATCCTGCGGAACGCGCCGAAGGCCGATGCCGGCCCCGCGCCGGGGTGGACGCCCGAGCCGCCCGAGGTCGAGCTCGTGAAGCATCTGGCAGAGTTCCCGGAGGTCGTGAACGAGGCGGCGGAGCGGCGCGGGCCGCACCGGATCGCCGCCTATGCGCAGGACACCGCCAAGGCCTTCCATCAGTTCTACAAGCAGTGCCGCGTGCTCGGCGAAGCCCCGGACGTCGAGCGCAGCCGGCTGGCGCTCTGCCGCGCGACGAGCCTGGTGATGGCGACGGCGCTCGACCTCGTCGGGGTTGAGGCACCCGACACGATGTGACGCCCAGAGCCCCTCTGGGCCGGTGCTACCCTGAGCCCCCGTGAGCAGCGTCCCGACCGCACCCACGGTGTACGAGGTCTCCGAGCTCGAGGAGATCCTCGCCGGCGAGGACGCCGGCACCGGCGACGGCGACTGGTATGCGATCCACACAGATCCGTGGCCGTGCCCGGCGTGCGGCGCGGAGTTCGACTACGTCACCGCCTGCCACCACGTGATCGTCTCTCCAGACCGTGACGACCTCCTCGACCATGCCGCCCGGGCGGCGCAGGTGGGGCGAAACCCAAAGCTCGTCCGCTACGACGACGTGCTGCCGACGATGACGCTCTTCCAGTGGCGCGCGCTCGGCCGCCCTGTCCACGGGGTGAAGAAGGTCAGCTGAACGCCGGCGAGATGGGTCAGTGACAGGTGTCGCTGCCCGAGTCGGCGACCGCGCCGCCCACCTGGAGGTACTGCCACGAGTAGCCGCCGCTCGCCAGCGTCAGCGAGAGCGCGCCGTAGCCGGACGTCCGCACCTGGGAGCCGGGAATGGGCTTGGCGCTGCCGAACGGGCCCTGGTTGTCGCCTCCGGTGCCCTGGACGATCTCGCGCGTCCCCGTGCCGTCTGCGACCGGCTGGCCGGCCGCGTTCAGGTCGCCGAAGCGCTCGTAGTGGTGGAAGTGGCCGGCCAGGACGAGCTCGACGCCGGCGTTCGCGAGGTCGGCCCAGATCGGGCGCATCGCGGCGACCCCGTGCGTGCTTCCGGTCGTCGACCACGCGGCCTCGTGCCAGAAGGCAAGCGTGCACTGGCTCGGGTGAGCGGCGAGGTCGCTCTTGAGCCACGTCTCCTGGGGCGAGCCCGCCCCGCAACCGCCGACGGCCGTGCAGTTGGAATTGATCGCGATGAGGTGCCAGGCCCCGAGGTCGACGCTGTAGTAGCCGTTTCCGTTCACCCCCGCGGCGATGCCCACGCCGTGGTTTGCGAAGTAGGTGAAGTAGCCGGTCTGCTTCTTCGAGCAGCCGATCTCGGCGAAGTCGCTCGAGGTCTTGGCCTCGTGGTTTCCGGGCACGGGCAGCGTCTTTCCGACGAACCGGCCCCAGCTGGCGTCGTAGCTCGTGTTGAACGCGTCGAGCGAGCCGCAGTCGTACTGCTCGTCACCGAGCGCGAGCACCCGGTCGTATGAGCCCTGGGCGATGAGGGCCGCCGTCGCACCCTGCTGGCAGAACCCGTTCTGGCCGGCGCCGCCGTTGTAGTTGGGGTCGGCCGGGTTGCAGGCGATGTCGCCCGCGGCCGCGATCGAGACCGACGAGTCGTCGGCCGGCGTCGTCGCCGACACCTGGTTCGACGGAGCCGATTCCTGCGAGCCGTCGAACGCCGTCACGGTGTAGGTGTGGGTCGACCCGGGGTCGAGGCCGGTGTCCGCGTAGCTCGTCGAGGGTGCGTCGACCGTCGCGGTCGGCGTTCCGGCGCCGTCGCGGAACACGTGGTAGCCGACGGCGCCCGGGATCGCGCCCCAACCGAGGTCGATCTCGGTGCTCGAGCCCGCCGTGGCGTGGAGCGTCGGCGGGCTGATCCCGCCCGTATCCGCGGCCACGCTCAGGTTGTCGAGCGTGAACGAGTCACCCGCGACCGGTCGCATCTGGAGCACGGTGAACGTCAGCGCGTCCCCGCCCGCGAGCGCCACGTAGGAGAGCTCCGGGAGGGTGGCCCAGTCGCCCGTGCCGGTGCCGCAGGAGGTCTGGCTCGAGCTTGCGGATCCCGTCTCCTTGAGCTTCAGGCAGACCGTCTTCCCGGCGGCGGCCTTGAACCGCCCGTCTGCCTTGTAGGTGGCTCCCGCGGTCGTGGACTTCACCGGCTTGGCCGAGGCCAGGATCGAGTAGGTCGAGCCGCTCCCGGTTCGCGTCACCTTCGCGCCGAAGCCGCCGCCGTCGCCCGCGACGAGCGAGAGGGAGGCGCTTTGGCCCTTCCATCCCGACAGCGACCCGTTCCCGGAGCCCTCGAAGGTGCCGTTGGCGAGCAGGTTCGTGCCCGCGGCGTTGGCCGATGTCGCCAGGATCGCCACGGCCGCTACGACCGCCACCGTCGCCGTTCGTCCACGCATGCGCCGTCCCTTCAGGCGGAAACGGCGCCAGCGTACCGGCGCGTTGTCTGCCCGGTCAAGGTTGGCGCCCATCCTCAGAAGTGCATTCCGGCGCGCATGTCGGCCGCGCTGCCGGCCTTGCCGAGGAAGGTCGAGATGCCGAGCGCCTCCTCCGATGCACGCAGAAGCGCGTATTGGTCGTAGCTCGTCGCATCTCTCACCGGCAGGATCCCGCCGGCGACGGCGACCATCGGGATGACCGGCGAGCTCGTGTTCGACTCATCGAACGAGATCAGGATGAGCGTCCGTCCGGACTGATAGCCGGCGGTGCTCGCGATCGTCTGCACCGTTCCCTGGAGCCATGTGTCCATCGCCCGCAGGTTGGCCGAGCCCGTGTTCGGCTGCGGGCAACCCTTGAGCCAATGGTTGTTGTGGCACAGGTTCGGGGTGATGAACGTGTAGGCGGGGAGCGAGGAGGGGATGGTCGTGAGGCCCGACGCCGACGTGGCGGCCGGGATGTCGTTGACCTTGCACTGCGCGGCGATGGGCGTGTACCAGTACGCCGGGTCGTGGCCGCGCTTGTAGAACGTCGACTTCCCGCCGCAGTTCGATCCCATCGACTCCTGGAGCTCGAGCCAGGACGGTGCCTGGCTGAAGATGCTCGGGGCGTTCACCTTGACGCCTACCCCGGTCGCCTGACCGCCCGTGGCCGCCATGTAGTTCGGTTGACTGACCCCGGCGACCTCGTGGTAGTTGGTGGCGAGCGCGCACTGCCCGGCGAGCTGGTTGAAATACGGGGCGTCCGCGTTTCCGACGACGCGGCCGTAGGAGGCGTTCTCCTCGAAGATGACGACGACGTGGTCGTACGTCGCCGGAGGCGTGACGCCCGAGAGCGAGCACGGGTTCGGGGCTGACGCGCCCTCGCCGGCCCCGGCCGTCACGCCAAGCGTGACTGTGACCGTCGCGACCACGATGACCGCTCCGCGCACGATTGATCGTCGCTTGCTCATGCTGCCTCCCCTGCCAGTACGTGCCAACTCCCCGGCCGAGGGTAGCCAATCCTGCCTGGATGTCAAGCCGCCGATCCGGCCGACAGGCGGGCGTGCATGATCGAGAAGAACCGGTCGCCCAGCCCGGGGAGGCGTCCGAGGAGCGGCGCGGCCACTCCGAAGAACGGCCCGCGGCCGCGCGGCAGGCGGAGCCTTCGCAGCTCGGCGACGTGGGGAATCGCACGGATCCGGCGGATCTCGTCGGCGTCGATGCCCCATGTCCAGGGCGGCGGCCGGTAGCCGCCCGGCTTGCCCAGCGGCTCGCGCTGGGTCCGCTCGCTGAGCCAGCGCGGGACGGCGTCGAAGAGAAGGGCGCCCTCGGCGATCCGGTTCGCGCAGGCCTCGATCAGCTCGTGGACCTGCCCCGGCCGGAGGTACATGAGGAGCCCCTGCGCCGTCACGAGCGCGCCGCGCTTCCCGTCGATCTCGTCGAGCCAGGCACCGTCAACGACCGACGACGCGACGAGCTCCTGGCGTGGAGAGGAGGGCAGAAACCGCTGTCGGAGCTCGATCACCGGCGGCAGGTCGACGCTCACCCACCGCAGCTGATTGTTGTTCACCCGCCAGAGCTGGGTCTCGAGCCCCTCGCCGAGCGCAACCACGGTGCCGTCTGGGTGGTCGTGCAGGAACCGCCTGATCTCGCGATCGAACGTCCGCGCTCGCAGCGCCTGCCACTGCGCCCAGCCCGCCGAGGCGCCGAACCGCTCCTCGAACGGGTAGTCGATGGCCTCGACGAGCTCGACCGCCATCGGATCGTGGAGCACTCGATCGGGCCGCGCGGCCTCGCTCGCGCGCTGGTACAGCGTCCACAGGGTGGTCTCGGAGACGTCCTCGAGATGGACATCCTCGGCATGCTCGGGATGCGGGGTCACGACGTCACCGCCGCCGGTGGTTCCCGATGGCATGCCGGGCCAAACGAGTCGGCACCGGGTCGGTGTATCCTCTGGCCGTCAACGATCGCACCCGGGCCCGGAGAGCAACAATGGCTCGATCCGAGTCTGGTAGCGGTCTGGCGGACGTAGCTCAGTCGGTAGAGCGTCGGCTTCCCAAGCCGAAGGTCGCGGGTTCGAGACCCGTCGTCCGCTCCTTGAAGAGACGACCTTCGACCGGCGGCTGACGGCAGCACGAGCGCGATGACGTTCGAGCGGGTTTACGACAATCAGTTCAGCGCGCCGTTGGGGTCGGAGTGGGTCAGGTACAACGGTGTCCCCGCGTGCTGTCCCACCAGTCGATGGGTCGCAGAGAACGCGGTGGTGCGAAACGGCAAGCTCGTCCTGCGAGGACTGCGCCAGCCGGACGGGACGTATCACACCGCCGGTGTCGCGCTGCCTCACCTGAACATGACCTATGGGCGCGTCCGTTTCCGAGGCAGGTTCGACAAGGGCCTCGGCTTGAAGATGTGCGCGCTCCTGTGGCCAGAGACAGGCTTCGAGCCTCCCGAGATCGACTTCGCGGAGTCGAGGACGGAGGATGCCGGACGCGCGACCATGTGCATGACCTTGCACTATCCGCCGGTCGCGGGCTCCGCGATCCGGGATGAGATCAAGAAGGACTTCTCGCAGTGGCACACGTGGGGCGTCACGTGGATGCCCGGCCACCTGAGCTGCACCGTGGACGGCAAGACCTGGACGGTCATCGAGGACGCCACCGTCGGGAAGGTCGTGGTTCCGAGGACGCCGATGCACTTCGCAGTCCAGACCACGATGGGGTCGCCGGGAAAGGCGAAGCCGAACAGCACGACGCCGCCCGAGGTGAGCCTGCATATCGACAGCCTGACGATCTGGACGTATCAGCCTTGACATGAGGTTTGCGTCACGGCTCGAGCGGCGAGGCCGACCGATGTGCCGGGGCTACGCCGCCAGGCCATGCGAGCCGTCCTGCCGGCGATGGGGATGTTCCTCGACGATCCTCGTAAGCGCCAGGACGACCGCGGGGTCGAGCTCGCTGCCGGAGCGCGCGACCACATGCCGGATCGCGTCCGCGGCGGTGGCGCCCCCCGCGGCGCACCAGGCCTCTGCGACGGCGATGATCCTCGCTTCGACGCTGATCGCGGTTCCCGCGATGCCGGCCGGGTACCCGCGGCCGTCGAAGCGCTCGTGATGCTGGGCGACGACCGGGGCCAGCTCAGCGGTCTCGGGGAGCGCCGACAGGAGCTCGACCCCGACTCGCACGTGATCGCGCATGATCCGCTCCTCCACGGGTGTACGCCGTCCCGCCTCGGCGAGGATCGCGGGTGGGACGCCGATCTTGCCGACGTCGCGGAGCCGTGCGGCGGCCAGGCAGCGGCGCCGTTCCGCGACCGAGACGCCGAGCCGGCGACAGAGCTGGTGGGCGGTGTCCACGATGGCCGGCCCGGAGGCGCGGACGCCGGCGGCGGCGTATCGGTCGGCGAGCGCCTCGAGGCTCTTGAGCACGCCGGTTTCGGGGATCGGGATCTCTACCTGGGGCGTCGTTCTCGGCCCGACATGCACGCGATTGCGGCCTGCCTCCTTGGACTCGTACAGCGCACGATCCGCGACCCGGATCAGCTCGTCGGCATGGGCGGCGTGCTCGGGCATGCAGGCGCCGCCGACAGAGATGGTGACCGAGACGACGGCGCCGTCGACCACGATCGGATCGCCGCCGACAACCCGGCGGCATCGCTCGGCCAGCTCAGGCAGGCTGTCCTCGGTCACTCCGGGCGCCAGCACACCGAACTCCTCGCCGCCCAGCCGAGCGAGCGTGTCGGAGGGGCGGAGGCACCCGGCCAGCCGCCGTGTGACCTCGATCAGGACGCGGTCGCCGAACGGATGACCGTACCCGTCGTTCACGACCTTGAAATGGTCGATGTCGATCACCAGCAGGCCGACCGGCACCCGTATCTGCGCGGAGTCGCTCGCGGCCCGTCGGAGATGTCGCTCGAACGCACGGCGGTTGGGCACGCCGGTGAGGGCATCGGTCTCTGCCAGCGTGTGCATCCGTGCGGCGAGCCGGCCCCGGTCGCGGACCGTCAGGTGCAGCCGCGCGAGCAGCATCCCGAGCCCGCAGAGCACCGCGAGTGCCCGGACAGGCGCCTCCCTCAAGATGGACGAGTCCGCGATGGTGGCGACGATGAGCCCGGTCACGACCGTCGTGCCGACCCAGGCGCTCGACGACCACGTCGTCGACCGGCGGCGGTGCTCGATCCCGAGGAGCATCGCAGTGCATCCAGCGATCGTCACGGTCCAGCCGGCCTGCCAGCCCGTATAGAGCCAGCTTCCGTCCTCGACGCCCTGCAGGCTGACGGCGTAGGCATATCCGAGCCAGGCGGCGGCCTGGATGACGATGCCGACGACGACGAGCCGGAGCCCGAAGTCCACCTCCACGTCGGCGGAGAGCGACGCGAAGATGGCCCAGATCCCCGCCGCGAGCACCAGCACGGTCTCGGCGAAGGTGATGAGCTCCCCGGCGCTCACCCCAGCCCGGATCTGCGGCTCGAGGACGAACGAGGACGCGATATAGAGGCACAGCAGGACCACCATCAAACCGTCGAGCGTCTGACGCCAGCGGCGAAGCGGCGAGCCGAATTGCGTCCAGAGTGCCGGGAAGATGGCCACCAGGCCTCCCACGTAGAACACGTCTGCGAACGACGGTGACGGCGGAGAGTGCACGACGAGCACGAGCACGGCCCACGTCACGTCGCCGCAGAGCCCCATGAAGGTCGACGCCGCCATGTACCAGCAGAATCGCCGCGTCGATCCTGAAGCGCGGCTCCCGGCCCAGAGCAGCATGAGCGCCGCAAGCGCCTCGGTCTGCGGATAGACCACGTCGCCCAGCAGGGCACCGCTCGTCCCTCCTGGGGACACCAGGCGGGTCGCGGCGAGATAGGCCATGACCCAGACCGCGCAGGCCGCGCAGGCCAGGGCAAACCAGTGGTCGCGGCGTCCCGTGCCGGAGTGGGTCGTAGCGGTGTGGGCCATGGATCTATGGAAGGCTTCGCTGAGCCTCCTACTCGGGTGTTCGGCCGGCATCTGCCCGCCGGGAGCGGGGGTTTGCGTATCCGGGCTGCGGGAAACCCGCAGCGCTGAGCTGCGGTCATCCGGTCGGCTTCGGGCCGGGCTGGGGGATGCCACGAGGAGTACCGCGAGCGGCTCGGGCACCTCGAGGGAGCCTGAGCGGACGGGAAATCGGTGCCAGGCCCGCGGGCCTGGCACCGATTTCGTTCAACCCTGGCCGTCGCGCGCCGAGAAGGTAGAGAGGTGACCTTTGCGACCGCCATGGGGAGGCTCCGCCCGGCGATCCGCCGCGGCGTGGCCGATGCCCGCACCCGGGCGGCCGCCAGGCTGGCCGCGATGGCGCTCTGCCTCGGCGCCTTCGCGCTCGCCGGGATCATCGTCTCGCTCAGGGCCTTCTCGACCGCCTCCTACCACGTCGGCCCGGCGCTCATGTCGATCTCGACGAGCTTCGCGGGCAAAGGCACCGCCGATCTCTACGTCCCGATCGTCGACTGGGGCGTCCGGGCACAGCCGTACACGGCGCCGATCCGCATGTCCGCGACCGTCGTCTCGGTGGACCGGCAGGCGGCGCTACGCACCCTGCAAACGCCGGACGGCGCGCGCGCCCGGCTGGGCGCGGTCGAGGCGCAGGCTCCGGCCGCCGTCCGCGGCGCCCTCCAGCGCGCGGCGCTCCTCGTGCTGCTCGGCGGTGCGGCGGGCGGCGTCGTCGGAGGCCTCGTGCTCCACGCCGTCGTCCACCGCCGGCGCATGCTGGTCCTCGGGCTCGCTGCCGGCGTCACGGCGGCGACATGGACGGTGGCGGGGTGCGCGCTCACGCTCCGGTCCCCCGACTACGCCGCGTTCCGCCAGCCGACCTTCTACGCGCACGGCGGCGACCTGCCGCGCCTGCTCGAGCTCTCGGACCGGCTGACGAGCGCGGGCGCGTCCTACACCTCGAGCTATCAGCAGGCCCTGACCGGCCTCGACACCCTCGTCACGGCCGCCGCCGGAGATCGCCCGCCGGTCATCGACCGGTCGTTCATGGTCGCGTCGGACATCCACGCCAACTGGCTCACCCTGCCGGCGTTCGCGCGCTACGCCGATCACCGGCCGGTGTTCCTGGTCGGAGACTTCGCCCTCGAGGGCACGCCGATCGAGGCGACGATCGCCCAGCGCGCGGCCGCGCTCGGCCACCCGACGGTCGCCGTTTCAGGGAACCACGACTCTCCGGTCGTCATGCGGAGGCTGGCCGAGGCCGGGGCGATCGTCCTTACCCATGCCGGGCGCCTGACGGGCGACGGCCGCATCGAGGGCCCGCCGGTCATCTCGATCGACGGGTTCATGGTCGCCGGTTACGAGGACCCGCTGGCGGAGCAGGCTGGGAGCTTCGGCCACAGGCTCGATGTGACGCCGGCGGAGCTCTCCGCCGAGGCCGTCAAGGTCGAGACGTGGTTCGACGGGCTCTCTGTCAGGCCGGACATCGTCCTCGTGCACGACTTCCGGGTTGCCGCGGCGCTCCGTGTGCACGTGGCCGCCGAGGACGGGCCTCCGCTCATGATTCTGACCGGACACGATCACCGCCAGCACGTCGATCGCAGCGGGGACGTCGTCGAGATCGACGGCGGCACGCTCGGCGCGGGCGGGGTGTTCGCCGTGGGGCATGCGCCGGCCGGGTTCGCCCAGGTGCATCTCGCCGCCGACGGGTGGCCCGCGGCGGTCGACCTGATCTCCGCCGACCCGATCTCGGGCGACGCGTCCGCGCGCCGGATCGCGATCGACGAGACCGACTAGGCGCCGACGTCGGAGCGGGCGTGAAGCTCGCCCCGGAGCCGGTCGCCGCCGTCGTCGTTCGCGACGAAGGCGTCGGCGCCGTGGCTGATCGCAAGCGCCCGCCGCTCGGGGTCAGCGATCGGGGACACGAGGACCACGCGGGCCGCCGGATACGCGGCGCGCACGTCGCCGATCGAGTCGAGGTCGAGGCGGCCCTCGGAATGGGCGCCAACGAGCACGATGTCCGGGTGTGACAGCGCGGCCGTTCTGATGGCGTCGCCAACGGTCTCGGCACCCCAGGCGAGCGCCACATCCACGTGGCGGTCGACGATCGATCGAATCTCCTCCCGAACCTCCGAGTCCGCCTCGACGATGAGGACCCTGAGGCCGGGGGTATCGGGTGTCTGCGGACTGGTGATGGCCCATTCACCTCCCAGGCTCGAGCAGTGGTCGCCAGACTCTACTCCGACGCCGGCCCCGGCTGTCAGCAATGATGTCGGCGATGCACCGTGACCTCTGGCAGGCGCTCGGGCCGCTCGAGGCCGAGGTGGACGGCTACGAGCTCGAGACGCTTGAGCTCGAGACGCCGGGCTTCGTGCGCCACTCGACGACCGTCGTACTCGCCGGCGGCCGGGCGCGGGGGCGCGGAGAGGACGTGTCGTACTCGCCCGACGACCAGGAGGCCCATCGCCGCCTGGACCCTCTTCCGCTGCGTGGGAAGCGGACGCTGGCCGAGTGGAGCGCGCTCCTCGATGAGTGTGAGCTCTTCCCCGAGGAGACGATCCAGCACGCGGCCCGCGACTACCGCCGCTGGGCGTACGAGAGCGCCCTGCTCGACCTGGCTCTCGGCCAGGCCGGCATGACGCTCGGCGAGGCGGTCGGAAGGTCGTACTCGCCTGTGCGTTTCGTGGTCTCGTCGAACGCCGACCCCGGCCGTTGGCTCGAGCTCTATCCGGGCGTCGAGCTCAAGGTGGACGCCGGTGCGGAGTGGGGAAGGGCCGACTTCGAGCGGCTGGCCGCGCTGAGGATCGTCCGCGTCGTGGACATCAAGGGCCAGTACGGGTCGGACTATCCGCAGGGGGATCGGGACGAGGCCGGGCTCGTCGCCATGGCCGCCGAGATCTTGCCCGACGCGATCATCGAGGACCCCTCGACTGAGCCGGACGTGCTCCCCGTGATCGCCGCCGCCGCGGGCCGGATCTCGTTCGACGCCCCGGTGCACTCACTCGCGGATCTCGCCGCGCTGCCGCCGATCAGGCACCTGAACGTGAAGCCGTCCCGGTTCGGCACGCTCGAGCGGCTGTGCGTGTGCCTCGACCACTGCCTCCGGGAGGGGATCGAGATGTACGCGGGCGGCCAGTTCGAGCTGGGCGTCGGCCGGGCCCAGATCCAGGCCCTCGCCAGCCTGTTCTACCCGGACGGCCCGAACGACTGCGCGCCGGGCGCCTACAACGCGCCCGAGCCGACCGCCGGCCTGCCGGTCAGCCCGCTTGCCGAGTCGGCCTGGCGCGGCGTGACCGCGTTCTGAGCGCCGGCGCGGCCGTCGGCCGCTTCACCCCGCCTTCATCTGCAAAGCGTTAGCTTTGGCGTCGTGCCCACCGTCGAGGCAGAGGGGCTGACCAAGAGCTACGGGTCGGTCCTCGCCGTCGACCGGCTCTCGTTCACGGTCGAGGAGGGCCGTGTCCTGGGAGTCCTGGGCCCGAACGGCGCCGGCAAGACCACGGCGATCCGGATGCTGACGACGATCCTGCGGCCCTCAGCCGGGCAGGTTCGCGGTGGCGGGCGTCCCCGGCGAGCGGGAGCGCGACGTCCGGCGCCGGATCGGCGTCCTGCCCGAGAGCGCCGGCTACCCGGGCCGCGAGACGGGGGAGGAGTACCTCGCCTATCACGCCCGGCTGCACGGCCGCCCGCCGGCCGACGCGCTGGCGACCGGCCGCCGGCTCCTGGACGAGGTCGGCCTGTCCGGCCGCGCGCGGACGCTCATCCAGACCTACAGCCGCGGGATGCGCCAGCGGCTCGGGATCGCGCGCGCCCTCGTCAACGACCCGGCGGTCGTCTTCCTCGACGAGCCCACGCTCGGGCTCGACCCGCAGGGGCAGCGCGACGTCCTCGAGATGGTCGGGCGGATGGCGAGCGAGCGGGGAGTGACGGTGCTGATCTCGACGCACCTCCTGGACGAGGTGGAGCAGGTGTGCAGCGACGTCCTGATCCTGAACCACGGCCGCGCCGCGGCGCTCGGTCCGGTCGCCTCGATCGTCCGCCGGGCGGCGGCGCCCCGCAGCGCACGGCTTCGCACCGATCCCGGGCGGGGCGACGACGCGGTGCGCGTGCTCGCGGCGCTCGAGGCGGTGAGCTCGGCCGACGCCGTCCCGGCCGGCCGGCCGGGCGAGGTGGTCGTGGCGTTCGCGTCCGGCGTCAATGCCGATGCGGCAGCCGCCGCGGCGCTGCGGGCGCTCCTCGATGCGGGCGTCCCGGTCGCCGAGTTCGCGCTCGAGGGCGGACGGCTGAGCGATGCGTTCCTCGAGGTGGTGTCGGGATGACGGCGGCCTGGGCGGTCGTTGCGCGCCGTGAGCTCGCCGACCTGTGGCTGCGCGGTCGCGGCTTCGCCCTGATCGTCGCCTACAGCGTCCTCCTGAGCGCGACCACCTATCTCGTCGCGACCAACCAGGCCATCAACTTCATCGAGCAGCGCGAGGCGGTGGGAGTGACGCTCCAGGTGGCGGTCGCGGTGGGGGCGCTGCTCTCGCTGCTCGCGGCGGCCGACGCCGTGAGCGGCGAGCGCGACCGCGGCAGCCTCGAGACGCTGCTCCTGGCGCCCATCCCGCGGTGGCAGCTCGTCGTCGGCAAGGGCGCCTCGGCCCTGTCGCTGTGGCTGGCGGCGTTCGCGGTGGCCGTTCCGTACGTCTGGTTCCTCGGCCACGGGATCGACCTCGTGGCGGTGCCGCTCGCTGCGGGGCTCCTGGTCGGCACGCTCCTCGCGGTCGCGTTCGCCGGGCTCGGGCTTGCGGTGAGCTCTGCCTCGCCGACGAGCCGCGTCAGCCTCGCCGTCTGCATGCTGGTGCTGCTCGCGCTCTACGTCCCGACGCAGTTCCCGGTCGGGGCGACGACCGGCTGGGCGGGCGAGCTGCTCCAGCGGTTCAACCCGCTGACCGCCGGCCTGCACTTCCTCGGGCGGCTGGTGATCGACGGGCGCGGGGCGGTCGAGGAGCTGTCGTGGCTCGCGGCCCCGGTTCGTGTTCGCCGTCGCAGCCGGGCTCGCGACAGCGGTCGCCGCCCGCCGTCTTCGGCTCTCGGGGATCGGCGAATGATGACCCGGTGCGCGATCGTCGCTCGCCGTGGCCGCGGCGGTGCTCGCCGCGGTGTCGCCCGCGGCGACAGCCGCGACGGCGCCGCCCCGGATCACGCTCGATCGCGGATCTGTGGCCGTGCGGCTCGGGCACGACGTTCGCGTTCTCGTCGACCCTCTCGGCCGGGGCCACCGCCACCGGCCCGCTCGTGGCCCACCTGAACGTCGTCTCGCTCGACCCGGCCACGTACGTCGATCCCGAGGACTGGTCGACGCATCGCACCCGGTACCTCGGCGCGGTTGCGGCCGGCGAACTCGGCATCGGTGCGGTGGTCGGTGAAGGCCGTGAGCTCCGGCCCGATCGCGATCTACGTGACGGCGGTGCCCGCCGACGGCACGGGCCCGATCGCCGTCGGCCCGCCGCTGCACGTCCAGGTCGCCGACCGCCGGACCCTGAACAGCGGCGGCGTCGTGCCGCTGGCGCTGGCGGTCCCGGCCGTGCTGGCCGTCGTCGCGGTCGTGACCCGGCGCCGGGCCGCTCCGCGTTAGGCGCCGCCGAGAAGCCGTTCCATCGTCCGCTCGATGAGGTTGAGGTCGACCGGCGTGAGCCGGTCGAGGAACCGCTCGGCGACGGCGGCGCGATGGTCGACGCGGGCGTGCGCGTAGCGCTCGGCTCCGAGCGGCGTGAGCGCGACGAGCGTGACGCGGCGGTCGGCAGGGTCGGCCGTCCGCTCGACCAGGCCGGCGCGGGCCATCCGGTCGACGACGCCCGTGAGGCCGCTCTTCGAGATGACGACGGCATCGCCCAGCTCACGCATCGAGAGCCGCCGGCCGGGCACGGCGTGGAGGTGCAGCAGCACGTCGTACCACCGCAGCGAGAGGCCGTGGGCGCGCTGGAGCTCGGCCTCGACCTCGGCGCAGACGGCAGCGTGCGCCTCGAAGAACATCTGCCAGGCCCGCCAGTGCGGGTGACGCAGGGGATCGGCGGGTTGCGTGGGCATTGGCGGTGTCACAGGTAGTACGCATACGTATTATACGTATGCGGACGATGGCACTCTATCATGGAGGAATGCGGTGTACGCCCAGGTGATCAGGTTCGAGGACAGCCCGTCCGATCTCGAGGACGGGATGGCGCGCGTGATCGACGAGGTGGTCCCGGCGGCCGTCGCGGCGCCGGGCGCGGCGAGATATGAGGTCTACGCCTCCGCGCTGGCCGGCGCCTGATCGCGCAAACTCGGTGCTTGACGCGAATTTGCAGGGAGTCCGTCCGATCGGCTTCGTAGCATGAGGCTATGGATGCACGTCGCGACACGCTTGCCATGGCCATCGACCTGCGGCTCGCCGATCTGTGGGCCGAGATCTTCGACCTGGGCAACCAGCCGATCGACCACGAGCTGCTCGGGTGGCTCCTGCGAGCCGCCTACGGCCAGGGCTATACCGATGCCCTCCGCGAGACCCAGCGGGGCCAGCTGTGCCTCGACCTGGGCTATCGCGTCCCCGATCGCGCCGCGTAATCGCGTCGGCCCGGCGCTGACCGGGCCGATGGTACCCTGACCCGCATGACCGGTCGGCCTCGCCTCGTGATCGCGCTGGTCGTGGCCTCCCTTCTCGCCGTCTTCCTGGTCTACCAGGGGTTCGTGAGCACAGGCACCCTGCTCGTCAGCGTGTCGCAGCTCCGGTCCGACCGCGACGGCGCCGCCCACAAGAAGGTCACGCTCACCGGGGTCGTGGTGCAGACGTCGGGGACGACGAGCCCGATCCGGTTCGTGCTGAAGGACGACGGCGCGCCGATGACCGTGCCCGTCTCGTACCACGGCTCGGTGCCCGACGCGTTCAAGGCCACGCGCCACGTCATCGTCACCGGGCAGCTGCGCGGCGGGGTGTTCGTCGCGGAGCCGGATACGCTGCTCACGAAATGCCCCAGCAAGTACTCCTCCGGCGGCTCCGGCACCTGATGCTCGAGGCGGCGCCGTGACGACGCTCGGGCGCGTCGCGCTCTACCTCGTCTTCGCGCTGACGGTGTATGCGGCCGTCGCCGGCGTCCTCGCCGGGCGGCGGGGCGACCGTCGCCTGATGCGCAGCTCACGGAACGCCTTCACCGCCGCACTCGGCGCCACGCTGGTGGCCGTCGTCGCGGTCGAGTACGCGCTCTGGACGCACGACTTCTCGCTGGCGGTCGTCGCCGAGCACACGAGCCGGCGGTTGCCGGCCGGCTACACGCTGAGCTCGCTCTGGGCGAGCGAGCCGGGCTCGCTCCTTCTGTGGCTCGCGATCCTGACCGGCGCCTCCGCGCTCGCCCTGCGTCAGAACCGCAATCGCAACCGCGAGCTGATGCCGTGGGTTGCGGCGGTGCTCGGCGGGATTGCGGCGTTCTTCTCGGGCCTCGCGGCGTTCGTCTCGTCGCCCTTCACGCATGTGGCCGGCGCGGTGCCGGTCGACGGCGCCGGCCTCGACCCGTCGCTTCAGAACCCGTACATGGTCGCCCACCCGCCCATGCTCTATCTGGGCTACGTGACGATGTCCGTGCCGTTCGCGTTCGCGATGGCGGCACTCGTCACCGGCCGGACGGACGCGCGCTGGCTCGTGTCCGTTCGCAGATGGACGCTCGTCAGCTGGGCCGCGCTCGGCACCGGGATGCTGCTCGGCGCGCACTGGGCGTACGTCGAGATCGGGTGGGGCGGCTACTGGGCGTGGGACCCGGTCGAGAACGCCGCGCTCATGCCCTGGCTCGCGGCGACGGCGTTCCTGCACTCGGTGATCGTGCAGGAGAAGAAGGGGATGCTGAAGGTGTGGAACATGGTGCTCGTGAGCGCCGCGTTCTCGCTCGCCGTCTTCGGCGACTTCCTCACGCGAAGCGGCGTCGTCCAGTCGGTGCACTCCTTCGTGCAATCGCCGGTCGGGCCGTACCTTTTGGGATTCGTCGCAGCGGTGCTGGCGCTCTCGACGGCGCTCATCATCTGGCGGCTGCCGCTCCTGCGCGCCGACCACCGGCTCGAGTCGGTGATCTCGCGCGAGGCGACGTTCCTCTTCAACAACCTGCTGCTGCTCGCGCTCGCGTTCGCGGTGCTCTGGGGCGTCATCTTCCCGATCCTGAGCGAGGCGGTCCGCGGCGTCCGCTCGACGGTCTCGACGCCCTACTACGACTTCTTCCTCGTCATCTTCGGGCTGCCGCTGCTCGCGCTCACCGGGATCGGGCCGCTCATCGCCTGGCGGCGGGCGTCGCCCGACAGCCTGATACGCACGTTCCGCTGGCCCGTCGTCTCGGCCCTCTCGGGCGGCGCGCTCCTGTGGCTCGTGGGCCTCGGGTCGAGCACCGCCGGCCTGACGGCGCTCTCGCTCTGCATCTTCGTCACGGTCACCGTCGGCCTCGAGTTCGCCCGCGGGACAGCCGCCAGGCGGGCGCTCGCCGGCGGCTCGGTGCCGCGCGCGCTGCTCGATCTCGTGAGCCGGAACAGGCGCCGCTACGGGGGCTACGTCGTCCACCTTGCGATCGTCATCCTCGTCGTGGGCGTGACGGCCTCGAGCGCCTACTCCAGCGTCGACTCGGCGCACCTCGCGGTAGGGCAGTCCATGCGCATCGACGGGTACACGCTCACGAATAGGGGCGTCTTCCAGCGGCCGGGCCCCAACTACACGTTCGAGTACGTGCGTTTGGCCGTCGCGCGCGGAGGGACGTCGCACGGCGTCCTCGAGCCGGGCCAGCGCGTCTACGACACCGGTCAGATCGGAAACGAGGTCGACATCAGAAGCAGCCTGCCGTCCGGTACCGACCTCTACTCGATCCTCCAGGGTGTCGACCGCGATTCGTCGGGCGGCGTCTCCGTCAAGGTGCTTGTGAACCCCGCCGTCGGGCTTGTCTGGCTGGCCGGCGTCGTCTTTCTGCTCGGCGCGCTGATCACCCTCTGGCCGGATCCGCGCGAGGCCCGCCAGCTCGCCCGCCGCTACGGCGAGCTCCTGGCCCGAAGCGGCGCATGACCGCTGCCGCAGCGGTCGCCGCCGCGGCGGCCCTGGTCATGGTGGCCGTGCTCGTCGTGGCGTGGCCGTTCGTGTCCGCGGAGCGCGAGGGGCCGGAGCAGCGGCTGTCCGACGACGACCGGCGCCGGCTCGCGCTGGCCGAGGCCCGCGACGCGGCGTACTCGTCGCTCCGTGACCTCGAGCAGGACCTCCGAACGGGCAAGGTCACCGAGGCCGACTATCAGGCCGAGCGAGACCGCCTGCGAGCCGAGGCGGCCAGGGTGCTGCGCGAGCTGGATCAGCTAAGGTAGCCCCGCGTAGAAGCGCTCTCCAGGAGGGATTCATGGCCGGTCTCATGTCGCGTTTCACGACCCTGTTCAAGGTCAAGGCGAACACGATGCTCGACAAGGCCGAGGATCCTGGCCAGACCCTCGACTACAGCTACCAGCAGCAGCTCGAGATGCTCCAGAAGGTCAAGCGCGGGGTGGCCGACGTCGTCACCGCGAAGAAGCGCCTCCAGCTCCAGACCGCGAAGCTCGAGGAGAGCGTCGTGAAGCTCGACGGCCAGGCTCGCCAGGCGCTCGCCGGGAACCGCGAGGACCTTGCGCGGACTGCGCTCGAGCGAAAGGCGCTCATCCAGGGCCAGCTCCAGGGGCTCGACACGCAGATCACCGCGCTCGAACAGCAGCAGCAGAACCTGATCGACCAGGAGCGGCGCCTGTCGGCCAAGGTCGAGTCGTTCCGCACCCAGAAGGAGGTCGTGAAGGCGCAGTACTCCGCGGCCGAGGCGCAGGTGCGGATCGGCGAGGCGACGACCGGCCTGGGCGAGGAGATGTCGGACGTCGGCCTTGCACTCTCGCGCGCGCAGGACAAGACCGAGCAGATGCAGGCCCGGGCCGCCGCGGTGAACGAGCTCGTCGACACGGGCGCCATCGACGACCTTACGGCGGCGCCGGGGTCGGACCTCGACGCCCAGATCGCCGCCCTCACGGCCGGGACCCAGGTCGACGCCGAGATGGCGAAGCTCCGCGCGGAGGTCGGGAGCGGCACCCCGGCGCCGGAGCTGGGCCAGGGCGAGGGCGCCGAGTCGAGCGAGCCCGCGGACGAGGCGAAATGACCGTCGTTCGCATACTCGGGAGCGGCCAGTTCCGGCTCGACGACGCCGAGGTCGGGCACCTGAACGAGCTCGACAACGCGGTCGCCTCGGCGGTCGCCGGCGGCGACGGCGCGGACTTCGAGCGGTCTTTCGGCGAGCTCATCGCATATGTTCGCGACAACGGCACGGCGGTTCCCGACGGCGAGATCGTGACGTCGGACCACGTGCTTCCCGCGGCGGACACGACGCTCGAGGAGGCCCGCGACGCCTTCGCGGGCGAAGGCGCGATCCCGGGCTAGGCCCAGTCGGACCAGGTGACGACGCCGGCCTCGGGTCGGGGCGGGGCGTCGAGCATCGCGAGGTACTCGAGCATGTGGCCGTCGGAGTCGTGGAAGTAGACGGCTGCCGCCGGCATCCAGCCGATCACGCTCGGCTCTTCGGCGGGCTCGCGGAAGAACGAGAGCGGCTGCACGCCTGCGGCCGCCAGCGCCTCCGGCGCGCGCAGCACCTCGTCGACCTCGACGGCGAAGGCGACGTGGAGGCGCATCCCCATCGGCGCCGTCCCGAGCGACCACAGCCCCAGCATCGCCCCGCCGGGCGCGCCTGCCCACAGGAAGGCCACCCCGCGATCGGCGTCGTCGTAGGCGACCTCGAGGCCCACGACGTCGCGATAGAAGCGGACGGCGCGGGCCACGTCCGCGACCGGCAGGTGTGCCTCGAACAGCGAGCTGACGCGGACCGGCCCGGAGGCCGTCACTCGTAGACGACCACGTCGGGGGGAGGGATCAGGCGCAGCACCTGACGAGGCCCCATGAGATCGGTGTCCTCGTGGAAGAAGAGCTTGAACCCGTTGTACCGGCCGGGCTTCCGGCTCGAGAAGAGGTCGTACTTCGACACCTTGTTCGCCTGGTCGCCGAAGCCGTCGACGTTGACCGTCAGCGCGACGCCGGGGTAGGTCGCGAGCGTGCGGGCGTTGCGGATCATCTCGGTCGTGAACCGGTGGACGATGAGGAGCTTCTGCGGCAGGTTTCGGCTCTGCACGATCTGCGACATGTAGGCCTGCACGTGATTCACGACCGAGGCATCGGTTGCCCCGATGACGGACCCCGGCACCTGCCCCGCCGTCATGCTCCACTCGGGGTCGAGCGCGATCCCGACGTCCGGCTCCCGCAGCCAGCGGGCGTACGAGCGCACCTCGCGCATGAACGGCGAGCGGCCCGGCTGGATGTCGAGGATGAGCAGGGCATGGGCGCGGCGAGCGGCCGCCAGGTAGCGGCCGATCAGGGCGGAGGACTGGCGCGCGCGGTAGAGGCCGTCTTCGCCCGGCGAGGCCTGGACGACCGTCGCGATCAGCTCCATCGCCGGGAGCACGGGCTTGTCGGCGCGGTACTTGGCCGCCATCGCGTCGAGGCGCCTGCCCACCGCGTCGGGCGAGCCGATCCCGAGCGTGCCCAGTCCGGCGTCCTCGGGCGCGCCGTAGAAGGCCACGACCCGGGTGCGCGGGAGGATCGTCCGCCCGCCGTCGGGGAGCCTCGGCGGGGCCTTGGGCTTCGTAACAGCGTTCGTCGTTGCGGCCGCGCCCGGCTTCGACGAGCCGCCGATCCGCGTCCATGCGCCCGCGGCGCCGAAGATGACGGCGAGCGAGACGAACGAGGCCAGGGCGATGCGCCGCTGACGGATCGCGCGATCGCGAGCGACCTGGCGCTGGACCCAGCGCGGGTCACCACTGTAGGCCTTGAGCCGTTTCTCGAGATCTAGATCGGGGCGTCCCATAGCGGATACCACCGTTCGAGCTCAGCCTCGATCGGCAGCTCGCCTTCGAGCCTTGCCTGAAGCTGAAGCTCGCGCTCGGTGTCGCGAGTGTTCGTACCCTGCGGCACGAAAGGATAGAACGTTCCGCGCTTGAAGTTGTAGACGAACCGGACGCTCCCCGGCTCAAACCCGAAGAGCGCGCAGAGGAGCTGCTCGCCGAACCCGTCGTCGGTCATGGACTGCGCGGCGACATGGATGGTCGTCACGAGGTCCTCGAAGTCGGGGTCGGTGAGCCGCAGCCACTCGTAGCCGTACTGGTCGACGCTCCGCTCCATCTTCGTCCCGGAGTCGCTGAATGCCATCTTCACCATGTCCTCGATGTCCTTGCCGCTCTCGCGAAAACGGGACGACGTCATCGGCTTGAAGCAGATCGCCGCCGCCTGCGACGGGCGCAGGTCGAGCGATGTCTCGAGCGTCACCTGAGCCGTCGAGATGGCAAACAGCCGCTCGAGCGTCGGCTTCTCGACCTTCGTCCGGCCCAACAGACTGTCGAATAGCCCCATGGGGCCGGGGAATTTACCCGATTTCCGGCTCGAACACCGACGCGCGAGGTTCCTACAGGCCTTCGAGGCCGCGCTCGAGGCGGCGCAGCTGCTCGAGCCGGGCCTCGAGCGGCGGGTGATCCGCGAACAGGTTCGAGAGGCCGCTCTTGAGTCCGGCCGGGATGATGAAGAATTGGTTCAGGCCCTCGGCCATGCGCATGTCCTTCTGCGGGATCCGGCCCATCGCGCCCGAGATCTTGACCAGCGCCGACGCCAGGCTCGACGGCGACTTGGTGAGGATCGCGGCGCCCCGGTCGGCTGCGAACTCGCGATAGCGGGAGAGGGTGCGGATGAGGACGAACGAAAGCGCATAGACCACGATCGACACGAGGAGCACCACCACGAAGGCGTTCCCGGAGTTGTTGTCGTCGTCGCCCCCGCCGAACCCGCCGCCGAAGAAGAAGCCCCAGCGGGTGATGAACCCTGCCACCATCGCGAAGAAGCTCGCCAGCGTCATAACGGCGACGTCACGGTTGGAGACGTGGCTCAGCTCGTGGGCGATGACGCCTTCGAGCTCGTGCGGCTCGAGCCGGTCGAGCAGGCCCTGGGTGACGGCGACGGCGGCGTGCTTGGGGCTGCGGCCGGTGGCGAAGGCGTTCGGCATGTCGGTCGGCACGATCGCGACGCGCGGCATCGGAAGGCCGGCGGTCATGCACAGCCGCTGCACCACGGCGTGGAGCTCGGGCGCCTCGGCCTGGCTCACGATCTTCGCCCCGGACGACCGTAGGGCGATCTTGTCGCTCGTCCAGTACTGCGCGAACAGCAATCCGCCGCCGATCAGGATGATCGGGATGAGCCCGAGGTTGAAGGCCTGGGCGAGGACGACGAAGAAGACGACGTAGATCAGACCGAGCAGGAACATGGTCATCGTCATGCGGGCAATGAGCCCTGGATCGCGGTCGAGCGTGCGGCGTCTTGCCATGGGCATATCGTAGCCCGGGGCGTCCCAAGGCGAACGGGCGCCGGCCCCAATCTTCCAACGGAGCCGCGCCCGTGCGGCCGGCGTGACGGGACGCCCGCGGCGTCAGAAGCCGGTTCGCGTCGCCTTCGCCTCGACTCCCAGGATCTCGTGGATCTGCTCCGCCGAGGCGGCAGGCGTCATCGCGGTGATCGCAGCCATGTTCCGCATGGCCTGGAGCGCGGTGGCCTGCGCCTCGTTCGCCGCGGCCTGGGCGGCCGCGGTGCCCGCGGAGCCCGCCTGGATGCCGAAGTACGCACCGACGACGGTGCCGACGACTCCGGTGACGGGCGCGAGCACCGTCGCGACGGCCGTGGCGCTGTCCGTCGCCGACGCCACGTTTCGATAGACGTAGAGCGCCGCGGCGAAGCAGAACGCGATCGCGGTCAGGCCGCCGACCACGACGAGGACGCCGTACGACCAGCGCGGTGCGGCCGGCGCCGCCTCCTCCCCGTTCGTGAAGGCGTCGCGGAACAGGGGGCCGTGCCCGTCGGGAACGGGCCCCTCGTCTTCAGGCGGTAGCTTGGATGCCACGTCGACCCCCTTCGTCGTCGATCAATCCGGTCATCCGCCGAGCCGGTCCCTCACGACTCGCGCGACCGCCTCGAGGCGGACTCCCTGGCGTTCCATGTCGTCCAGCGCCGCGCGGATCGGCGCCTCCTCCAGCTCCTTCGTCTGGTCGACGACCAGCTCGTGGAACCGTTCCCACAATGCGTCGCGGTCGCGGCTCGTCACCATCGCCTTGGCGAGCAGGTTCGCGGCCTGCTCGGCGAGTGGATCGAGGCCCGGCTGGTGGACCTCGGTGTCCTGCTGCTCTGCCTTGTCGACAGCCATGCTCAATGCCTCCCCTCCTTGTCCGTGGACCGTGCCCGGCCCGGCGGCCGGCGGCACGCCCCGGGAGGAATTACCCAGCGAGTCGCGAAACGACCGGCGGCAGGGATCCCGCCCGCGCTCAGGCGGCCAGGAAGCGGATGTCGGGCAGCGACCGATAGCGGTCGTGATGGCCCAGTCCGTAGCCGACCACCGGCCGCTCCGCGGCGGTGTAGCCGAGGTAGCGCACGTCGAGCTCGACGAGCCGCCGGTGGGGCCGGTCGAGCAGCGCACAGACGTCGACCCGAGCGGCCCCGCGCGCCGACAGCGCGCGGACGACGTTCAGGAGCGTGAGCCCGGTGTCGACCACGTCCTCGACCACGATCACGTGCTCGTCGCGCACGGGATGGTCGAGGTCCTTCGTGAGCCGCATCCGGCCGCCGTTCGAGCCGCGGTACGGGGTGAGCTGGATGGTGTCGATGCGATGGGGGATGGACACCGCCCGCGACAGGTCGGCGCACAGCACGACCGCGCCCTTCAGGACTGCGACCAGGGTCAGCGGCGCCGCGCGGTGGTCGCGGTCGATGGCGGCGGCCAGCTCGGCGACGCGCTCGGCGATCGCCGCCGCCGGCAGGTAGACCGCCCCGGTGGGCTCGGTCACGCCGGCAGCCGCAGGCCGTGCCGGTCGGCGAGCGCGTCGAGATCGCGGCGGTAGAGGATCCGGATGCGGACGTCGGGGTAGAGCTCGCGCAGCCGCCGCACCTTGCGGTTCTTCTTCGTGACGAGCGACTGCTTCATGGTGGTCACCTCGACGTACAGGTCCTGCTCCGGCAGATAGAAATCGGGTGTGAACGCCTCGAGCACGCCGCCGTCCGGGTTCACCTCGAGCGGGAACGTGTGCGGCTCGTACTCCCACGCCACGCCGTGATAGTCGAACAGGCGGGCGCACTCTCGCTCGGCGTCGTTTTGGAACCGCGGCCCTTTGTGCATCCGCCTTGCAACGGTACCGGCCACCTCGGACGGCGGTACGATGGCGCCGTGTCGAGCCAGCCTCGCCCGTTCGTCATCGCGCACCTCTCCGACCTGCATTGCGGCTCGCCGTACTTCGTCGAGAACCTGCTCCAGCGGGCGATCATGGAGATCAACGACCTGACGCCCGACGTGGTCGTCTGCTCGGGCGATCTCACGACCTTCGGCTACAAGCAGGAGTACCGCCAGGCGCGCGAGTACCTCGAGCGGCTCGTCTGCCCCGACGTCATCACGATCCCCGGGAACCACGACTCCCGAAACGTCGGCCACGTGCATTTCGAGAGCCTGATCGGGCCGCGCTCGACGGTGCTGCACAAGGGCGGGATCAGCTTCGTCGCGGTCGACTCGTCGGAGCCCGACCTCGACTACGGCGTGGTCGGACGCGGCCGCTACGGCTGGATCGAGGAGCAGTTCGCGCCGCCGGCCGACTTCCGGGTCTTCATCCTCCACCACCACCTCCTCCCGATCCCTGGCACCGGGCGTGAGCGCAACGTGGTCCACGACGCCGGGGACGCGCTCGAGGTGCTCCAGCGCGCCGGCGTGAACCTCGTCCTCTCGGGTCACAAGCACGTGCCGTACGCCTGGCGGCTCGAGGATTTGTTCGTCGTGAACGCGGGCACGGTGTCGTCGATGCGCCTCCGCGGCAACACGAGGCCCTGCTACAACGTCGTGGAGATCGCCGCTGACGAGGTGGCCGTCTACCGCAAGTACCCGTTCCACGGCCGCGAGACGATCATCCGCTTCTCGCCGGTCACGCTGGCCTACGAGAAGCACACGGTCCCGACGGCGACCTGATGCGCCCGGCGCTCGCACTCGTCGACGGCGAGCACTACCCGGCCGTCGTGCGGGCCGCCATCGCGCAGGCCGGGGAGGACGGGCCGGTGGTCGCTGCGCTCCTCCTGGGCGGCGTCGAGAAGCTAGATGGGGTGCCCGACTACGGCGTCCCGCTCGAGCACGTGGACGGCCACCCGGGCACGGCTCTTGTCGCGGCCGCCCGCCGCCACGGCGCGGAGCGGGTGGTCGACCTGAGCGACGAGCCGGTGCTCGACGAGCGCACGCGGTTCAGGCTGATCGCCCACGCGCTCGCGGCCGGACTCGAGTACTCGGGCGCCGACTTCGCGTTCCGGCCGCCGCCGCGGCCCGACGCCGGGGTCCCGGCGCTGGCGGTGGTGGGGACGGCGAAGCGGATCGGGAAGACCGCCGTCAGCGCCCACGCGGCCCGCCTGCTCTCGTCCGACCGCCGCGTCGTCGTCGTCGCGATGGGCCGGGGCGGCCCTGAGGTGCCGGAGGTCGTCGACGGCGCCGCCGCCCGGGTCGGCGTCGCCGACCTGCTGGCCCGCTCCCGGGCGGGCGCCCACGCGGCGTCCGACTACCTCGAGGATGCGGCCCTCGCCGGGGTCGTCACCGTGGGCGCGCGGAGGTGCGGCTCGGGGCTCGCCGGGGCCCCGTTTCTGTCGAACGTCGCCGAGGCGGTGGCGGCCGCCCGTGCGCTGGAGCCCGACCTGGTGCTGCTCGAGGGATCGGGCGCGGCCCTTCCGCCGGTGGCGGCCGACCGCACAGTGCTGGTAACGTCAGCCGCTCGTCCTGCGGAGAGCCTGGTGACAGGGATGGGACCGTACCGGATACTCGTATCCGACATGCTGGTCGTGACGATGTGTGAGCCGCCGCTCGCCTCGCGCGAGGACGTCGACGACGTGCGGGCCGCCGTCGCGGAGATCCGGCCCGACCTGCCTGTGGTGACGACGGTCTTCCGGCCGCGCCCGGCGGAGCCTGTGGCCGGGGAGCGGGTCGCGCTCTTCACGACGGCGCCCGCAGCGGTGCACCCGGCGTTGCGAGCCTCGCTCGAGGCCGAACACGGCGCCGAAGTGGTCGCCGTCTCGGGGTCGCTCTCGGATCGCGCCGCGCTCCGCGCCGATCTCGGCCGGCCCGACGTGGCCCGCGCCGGGACGTATCTGACCGAGATCAAGGCGGCTGCGATCGACGTGGTCGCCGAGGCCGCAGAGGCGCGCGGTGCCCGGCTGGTCTTCTGCGACAACCGGCCGCAGGCGACGGACGGGTCGCCCGACCTGGACGCGGCGCTTCGTGGGCTGGCCGACGAGGTGGCGGTGGCCCGTGCCTGACTGGCGCCGCATCTTCCGGCGCGGGACCGCGCCCGAGCCGGCGACCCCCGCGGTGCCGTCGCGCGAGCCCCGCATCCGGAGCCGCGGCGCGCCGATGCCCTTCTCGAAGGGCAGGATGGCGCAGGCGCTGGTGCTGGCCGGGGTCGAGCCCGAGCGCGCCTACCAGCTGGCGCTCCGGGTGCAGTGGGAGGTCTCGCGGATCGCCGAGGACGAGATCCCGATCGAGCTCCTGCACGGGGTCGTCGAGGAGGTGCTGGCCGAGGAGGAAGGCGCGCAGATCGTGTCGCGATACCACGGGTGGCACGAGGTGCTGCGGCTCGACCGGCCGCTCATCGTCCTGCTCGGCGGCGCGACCGGCACCGGCAAGAGCACGCTCGCGAGCGAGATCGCCTACCGCCTCGGCATCAGCCGCATCACGTCGACCGACGCCGTCCGCCAGGTCATGCGGGCGTTCTTCGCGGCCGAGCTCATGCCCGAGCTGCACTTCTCGTCGTTCGAGGCGGCCCAGGGCCTCAAGGTGCCCATGCCCGACCCCGACTCGGAGGACCGGGCGCTCTACGGCTTCCTCCAGCAGGCCGGCCAGGTCGCCGTCGGCGCGAACGCGATCGTCGAGCGGGCGGTGCTCGAGGGCCTCTCGACCGTCGTCGAGGGCGTCCACCTCGTCCCGGGCCTGATCGCCGCCGATCAGCACGCGGGTGCGGCCGTCGTCCAGGTGATGCTCACGATCACCGACGAGGAGACCCACCAGGGCCACTTCTTCTTCCGCGACATGGCGAGCGGGGGAGTCAGGTCGATGGACCGGTACCTGCGCAGCTTCGGCGAGATCCGCCGGATTCAGGACTACCTCATCGGGCGCGCCGAGAAGGTGGGATGGCCGGTCGTCGAGGCGGGCGACCCGGATCAGGCCTTGATCGCGGTCATGGACCTGATCCTCGAGCGCGCCACCGCCCGCCAGGCCGCGGTACCCTGAGCCAGATGGTTGATTCCCAGTTGCCGCGTGCCTGGCCGTCCGTCCGTGGACTGTCGGCGGCTGTGGCTGGGCTGCGGCTGCGAACCTTCGCATCGCTGTGTCCTCGGTCGGATCAACATGACACCGATGTTGCCCCTCCCTGCGTCCTTGCGCTGCTCGGTTCTCGCCGCCCAGAACATCACGGCAACTGGGAATCAACCATCTAGTGCATGCCAACGCCGACGCGGTGACCGCAGCGCCGGTCGACCCGGCGGAGACCGAGCCGTGCCGCTGTACCGAGCTGACCGCCGTCACCGAGCGCTGTGTGCTCGCGGCGGGCCGGTACCTCGGGCGCGGCGACGCCGAGGCGGCCGACCGCGCTGCGTCCGAGGCCATGGTCGAGGCGCTCGCGGAGGTGCCCATCTCGGGGCGGCTCGTGATCGGCCGCGACGACCAGGGCCACGCGCTGGCGGAGGGGCGCGAGCTGGGCCGCGGCGGGCCGGCGCTCGACCTCGCGTGCGACCCGATCGGGAACGGCGCGGCGGTCGCCGGAGGGCGCCAGGGCGCCCTCTCGATCCTGGCGGCGTCCGACCCCGGTGGGCTGACGCCGCTCCCGCGCATGTACATGAAGAAGATGGCCGTCGGGCCGGTCGCCAAGGGCCGGATCGACCTGCGCCGGCCTGTCGGCGAGAACCTGGTCGCCATCGCCGACGCGTTCGGGCGGCAGGTCGGCGACATCACCGCGATCGTGCTCGAGCGGCCCCGGCACGACGACCTCGTGGCCGAGATCCGCGACGCCGGCGCGCGCATCAAGCTGATCGACGACGGCGACATCACCGCCTCGATCACCGCCGCGATCCGCGGCACCAACGACCACCTGGCGATCGGGATCGGCGGCGCCATGGAGGGCGTCATCTCGGCCGCGGCGCTGCGGTGCCTCGGGGGCGAGGTGCAGGGCCAGCTGTGGCCGCTCTCGCGCACCGAGATCGCCGACGCCGCCGAGCACGGGATCGACGACATCGAGCGCATCTTCGGGATCGACGACCTGGTCGACGGCCATCACGCGGTCGTCGCGAGCGGCATCTCGGGCGGCGACCTCCTGCGCGGCGTGCACTACTTCGCCGAGGGCGCGCGCACGCACTCGCTCGTCCTCTGCACCCGCTGCAACCGGGTGCGGTTCATCGACTCGATCCACCTCTTCTCACGCGACCGGCACGAGGCGATCCGGCTGTGATCGAGCCGCTGCTCTACGAGCTCCACGATCTGGCCCGCTCCCGAGGCGTCGAGGGCTACCGGCGGATGTCGAAGTCGGAGCTGCTCGAGGTGGTCGGCGAGGTGCCGGCCGGCGGCCCGACGACGGTCGAGCGGTCCGTCCGGCGCGGCCTGGCGCTCCTCACGCTGCGGGGCGGGACGCCCGAGAACACGCTGGCGCTCGAGACGCTCGAGGAGCTGGCGGCGGCCGTCGAGGAGCTCGCGGCCGACGAGGACGTGCGGCTGATCGCGATCACCGGTGCCGGGAGCCGGATCTTCTCCGCGGGCGCCGACCTCACCGCGGTGGAGGGGCTGCCGGGCGCCGAGGTCTCGGGACGAGGCTCCGCCGCGCTCGACCGCATCGCCGCGGTCGACGTGCCGACGGTGGCCGTGCTGAACGGCCATGCCGTGGGCGGAGGGATCGACCTGGCGCTGGCCTGCGACTGGCGCATCGGCGCCGAGGGCGCGCGCCTGCGGTTCATCCACAACGAGCTCGGCTACTCGCCGCCGTGGGGGGCGGCCGAGCGGCTCGGCCGGCTCATCCCGGCCCCGGTCGCCCTGCGGCTCTTTGCGACGTGCGCCCTCGTCTCGATGCAGGAGGCCCGCGCGATGGGCCTCGTCGACGATCTCGGCGCCCCGCACCGGCTGCTCGGACGGGTCGAGGCGCTCCTGACCCGGATCGAGCGCGCCGACCGGGTCGCGGTCATGGCGACGAAGCGGCTGCTCCGGCCCGACACCCCGCGCGAGGCGCACACCGCGGCCTTCGCGGCGCTCTGGGACGCCCGCGCGGCTACCCTTCAGGAATGAGCGCTGCCGAAGTCACCCCCGAGGCCGTCTGGGATGCGTTGCGCGTGGTCGAGGATCCCGAGCTCGGCATGGACGTCGTCGACCTGGGCCTCGTCTATGACGTCGCGATCACCGGCGACGCCGTCGCGGTGACGTATTCGCTGACGTCGATGGGATGCCCGGCGGGCGCCCAGATCGAGCAGGACATCCGCGACGCCGTCGGCAGCATGGCCGGCGTGGGCGAGGTGACCACCGAGCTGGTCTTCGACCCGCCCTGGTCGCCCGAGAAGATGTCCGACGACGCCAAGTTCGTGCTCGGCTTCTGAGCCGCACCGGCGGCCAAAGATTCACCCTTTTCTCGGCCGGCGTTTTTGCCGATCTGTCCTCTGTACTTGGTGTTTTTTACGGGAGGCAGACATGCTCGAGTTTCTCAGTCATCTTCGCGATGAGGCCGGCCAGACCATGGCGGAGTACGCCGTGGTGCTCGGTGTGATCACGATCGCCGTGGTCGTCACCCTCGGCCTTCTGAGCACGGCCATCCAGGGCCTGCTCAACAACGTCATCGCAACCCTGTAGCTCGCGGCGTTCGCACCACCGCCTCCGGCCCGGCACCCGCCGATCCGGGGGCGGTCGCGTTTCCAAGCCGATCGCGCCGCTAGTCGTAGCGGAGGCGGCCGAGCAGGCGGCCCCACGGAGCCGCGGGATCGATGATCGCCGCCGCGGCGAAGATCTTTGCGATGTCACCGACGACGAACGGCCACAGGCCGTAGTGCAGGGTGGTCGCGCCCGCGCCCGTCCACGACGTCGGGATCGCCTGGTGCAGCCACACGAGCCCGGTGGCATAAAGGCACACGCTCCCGAGGAGCATCGCCGGCACCGTGACGTAGAAGCTGCGCCCGTAGCGCTCGCAGATCCAGCCCGACGACGAACGCGGCGATCGGGTAGCCCCACAGATAGCCGCCGCTGGCGTGGAGCGGATTGGCCTGCGTCAGCCAGTCGATGCCGCCCAGGCCGTCGGCGAAGATCGGCATGCCGACGGCGCCGGCGCCGAGGTAGAGCAGCTGGCCGGCGGCGCCTCTTCGGGCTCCGAGGAACGCGGCCGAGCCGAGGACGGCGAACGTCTGGAGGGTGGTGGGGACCGGATAGCCGAACGAGATCTGGGCGCACACCGCGGTCAGGACCGCGGACCCGACGACGGTCAGGAGCATCCCCACGACGCCTGGGTGGGTGCGCGAGATCACGCGCTCATGCATTCGGAGCCCTCCTTGACGGGGGTATCGGTAAGTGGTAGCTTACGGTAAGAGATGACTTACGCAGACGCCATGGACGCGCTCGGTGACCCTACCAGGAGAGCCATCTTCGAGCGTCTCCAGTCCGGACCGCGGGCGGTGGGGGAGCTGGCGCGCGAGCTCCCCGTCAGCCGTCCCGGCGGTCTCGCAGCACCTGAAGGTGCTGAAGGACGCGGGCCTGGTTCGCGACCAGGCCGACGGCACGCGTCGTCTCTACCAGGTCGACCCGGCCGGCCTCGCCGGGCTGCGGTCGTACCTGGAGACCTTCTGGGATGTGGCCCTGTCCGACTTCCGGGCCGCGGCTGAACACGAGCGAGAGGAGCGGAGGATGACCACGCAGACGACGATCGAGCCGATCGTGCGGTCGGTCACGGTGCAGTGCCCGGTCGAGCGGGCGTTCGAGGTCTACACGGGCGGCATCGGCCGGTGGTGGCCGCTCGAGACGCACTCGATCGCGGTCGGGAGCGGCGGCAAGGCAGTGGGCGCCGTGATCGAGCCCCGCGCCGGCGGGCGCATGTTCGAGGTGCAGGCGGACGGCAAGGAGGCGCCGTGGGGGACGGTCGACGTGTGGGATCCGCCCCACCGGCTCGTCATCTCCTGGCACGTGAACCCGGAGGCGCCCGCGCCGACCGAGATCGAGGTGCGGTTCACGGCCGAAGGCGACGCCACCCGGGTCGACGTCGAGCACCGCGGCTGGGAGCGGCTCGGGATGGAGCGCGGACAGGAGGCGCGCGAGAGCTACGGCTCCGACGACGGCTGGGGCCTCGTGCTGTCTCGCTACGCCGTGGAGGCCGGGGCGGCCGCGTAGCGCACAATACGCGGGTGGACGCGAGCGAGCTCACCCGCACGGTGGTCGACGAGGCGGCTCGGCTCGGCATCGACGCGTGCGGCGTCTGCCGGGCCGAGCCGTACGTTCGCACCGAGGCGCTGATCCGCGAGCGGCGCGACGCCGGCCTCTTCGCCGACATGCGCTTCACGATGGCCCAGCCCGAGCGGTCGTGCCATCCCGAGACGCTGCTGCGCGGCGCCCGCTCGGTGATCGCCGCGGCCCGAAGCTACGCCCGACCGGAGCCGCCGAAGCCGCGCGACCGGCCGCGCGGGCGCATGCCGCGCTACACGCGCCGCGACGAGTACGCCGTGCTGCGCGAGCAGCTTGCCGAGCTCGGCACCAGGCTCGCCGGCTGGGCGCCCGGCTCGCGGTCGGCCGTGTTCGTCGACGCGAACCACCACGTCGACCGCGAGGCCGCCGCCCGAGCCGGGATCGCCGTCTACGGCAAGAACACGCTGGCGATCACCCGCCGCCACGGGTCGTGGGTCGTGCTCGGCGTGCTCGTCACCGACGCCGAGCTCGAGCCGACGAGCGCCGCGCCCGAGGAGCCGGCCTGGGACGCGTGCGGATCGTGCCGGGCGTGCATCGACGCCTGCCCGACCGGCGCGATCGTCGCCGACGGCGTGCTCGACGCCCGCCTCTGCCTGAGCTACCACACCCAGTCGCGCATGGACGTCCTGCCGTCCCCGGAGGCGCTGGGCGATCGCGTCTACGGGTGCGACATCTGCCAGGACGTCTGCCCATGGAACACGGGCGCCGACCGCCGGGCCGCGGAGCTCGAGCCGGACGCCGTCGACGACGCGTTCCCGCCGCTCGACGAGTGGCTCGAGGCCGACCCCGACGAGCTCGCCCATCGCTACCGCAGGCTGTACGTGCCCGACCGCGACGGCCGCCGGCTGGCCCGAAACGCGCGCGTCGCGCTTGCGAACCTCAGCGAACGGCCACAGGGCTGATTCGGCGCAGCAGCTGCTCCGCGGACTTGCGCACCTGCGTGCGGACGCGCCTCGGGCTCGATCACCTCGGCCTGGCCGCGGTAGCGCAGGATCTCCGAGACGAGCCACTCGCGGGAGCCGTAGGTCACGTCGGCGACGGCCGCTCCGCCACGGGCCGGCTGGGCCCCGGGCCGCCCCTCGAGCTCCCAGCGCGCGCGCTCGGGCGTGAACCAGACGCGGGCGATGCCGACCGTGCCGCCGAGCGAGTGGTCGAGGTCGGCCATCTCGGGCCGGGGCTCGTAGTGCCGGCGCGACAGCCGCGCCTCCTTGATGTACGGCACCCGGAACGTGCGCCGCCCGTCGCGGCTCTGGTCCCACGTCTCGACGCTCCAGCCGCGATCGTCGCGGCGCAGGAGGTAGGGCTCGACCGATCGCGTCGAGAACTCGTTGGACGAGCGCGAGAGGTAGGTGATGTCGACCAGCCGGCGGTCGCGGACGCCGGCGTTCAGGATCGTGACCGCGTGCTCCTCGGCGTCGGTCTCCTGCGGCTTCGGCGTGTCGGCGAGGGCGTAGGTGCCGAAGGCCGCCTCGACCTTCTCGCGCACCGTCGCGAGCGACGAGTGGGCCTCGGCCGCGACCAGCGGGGCGACGACGTCGAGCGCCCGCAGGAGCGCCTTCGCCTCGAGGGGCGAGAGCCGGGCGGGGCGGCGGAACGTGTCGCCGTAGAGCTCCTTGTCGACGTGAATGTGCCCGTTCTCGGTGGCGCAGTAGACGGCGTAGCAGCCGCCGCCGAAGTTGACCAGGTTCAGCAGGTCGAGGCTCTCCTGGAGCTCCTGCGGCGTGAGCCGGAAGCGGCGCTCGAGCTCGTCCGCCTCGACCTGCGCAGAGGCGGCGTCGCCGCAGCGGGCGAGAAGGAAGGCCAGGAGCGCCTGGAGGAGCGCGAACCGCTCGGGCGCGACCGGCCCCGGCGTCCGCGCCGGCGGCGGCTCGGGCGGCTCGCCCTCGGCCTCGGCGACGCGCAGCCGGCACGGCGCGCGGCTCGCCGCTGTGGGCGTCGATCACGGTCTGGAGGTCGGCCGCCACGGCCTCGACGACCGCCTCGGGCTCGACGGCCTGCGCGCGCCCGCCCAGCGAGAGGATCCACGCCGAGAGGGCGGCGAGGTCGGAGTAGGGCGTCGTGAAGCGGGCCGAGCCGTCGGCGAGCTCCTCGAACTCGCCGTACGCGCCGTACCGGCGCTCGACGAGCCAGGTGGCGTCGGCGCTGACCTCGATGACCGCCGTCCCGACCTCCTCGGCCGAGAGCTTCCACGGCGGCCGGTCGCGGTACGCGGTCACGTTGAAGTCGGCCGGGATCCGGAAGTCGCGCTCGCGGCGGGTCGCGAACTTGATCTCGCCGCGGATCCGCGAGACGCGGAACGTGCGCCGCCGGTCCTCGTCGGCCTCACGGTCCATGTCGTCGCCGACGACGTACCAGATGCCGTTCATCTCCCACAGGCCGTACGGGTTCACGCGTGCGCTCGGCCTCGCTGTCGGACGTGATCGTCCAGTAGCGGAACCGCACGGTGCGCTGCTTGGAGATCGCCTGCTCGAGCTTCGCGAGCCGGGCGGCGATCTCGTCGGTGTAGAGCGGGGCCAGGAGCTCCACGGGCGCCGTCTTCGGCCCGGGGTCGGTGCCCGGCCAGGCCCGGCCCAGCGCGAGGTTCTGGAGCGCGAGCCGCAGGGGCTCGGCGTAGGCGAACTGGCCCTCCAGCAGGTAGAAACTGGTCTGGAGCGCCGCGAGCTCGTCGTCGGTGAGCGTCGATCGGCGGCAGGAAGTACTGCTCCTCGCGCAGGCTGTAGAGCTCCTCCGAGGTGAACTCGTCGCGGCCCGACGCGATGGGGATTCCCAGATCCTGGAGCTCACGGCGATCGGCGTAGTAGCGGCGCGCAAACGCCTCGTCGCCCATGTCGGAGTAGCCCTCGACGTGGGTCTTGACGTCGCGCGCCGTGACGGGTCGCTGTTCCGCCATGAGGTACGCCACGAGCGAGAGCTGGCGGATGAGCTTGTCGGCGTCGTGGGTCAAGACCACCCGTAGTGTACCGGCCGGCGGCTTCCTCCCGCGTCCCGAACAGGCCGCCGGGCGTGCCAAATTGCTCTCGTGATCGCGCATCTCGACCTCGACGCCTTCTTCGCGGCGGTGGAGCTCCACCGCAATCCGGGCCTGCGGGGCAAGCCCGTTGTCGTGGGAGGCAACCCGGACGGGCGCGGCGTGGTGGCGACGGCGAGCTACGAGGCGCGCCGGTACGGCATCCGCTCGGCGATGTCGAGCGCGGAAGCCCGCCGCCGCTGCCCGGGCGTCATCTTCGTGCACCCCGACCACCGGACGTACCGGGAGTGGTCGGGCCGGGTGTGGGCGCTCGTGCGCGACATGGCGCCGGTGGTCGAGCAGGTCGGGATCGACGAGGGCTACCTGGTGCTTCCGGACGGCGACCCGCGCGAGCAGGCCGAGCTCGTCCAGCTGGCCGTTCGGGAGCGGATGCGGCTCTCGTGCTCGCTCGGCGTCGCGACCTGCAAGGTCGTCGCCAAGGTGGCCTCGGACGCGCGAAAGCCGGGCGGCATCACGGTCGTCCCGCCCGGCGGGGAGGCGGCGTTCCTCGCGTCGCTCCCGGTGCGCACGCTCCCCGGGGTCGGCCCCAAGGCCGAGGTGCGGCTCGTCGCGGCGGGCGTCGCCACCATCGGCGCCCTCGCCGAGCTGGAGGACGCGCGGCTCGCGGAGCTCCTGCCGGGCCGCGTCGGCGTCGACCTGCGGCTGCGCGCGCGTGGGATCGACGAGCGGCCGGTGAGCGGCGAGCCGGCCGAGGCCATCTCGATCTCCAACGAGGAGACCTTCGACGTGGACGTGCGCGACCGCGACGAGCTCTACGCCCACCTGCGGCAGATGTCCGAGGGCCTGGCGGCGTCGCTCGAGCGCCGCGGGATGAGCGCACGGACAGTGACGACGAAGGTGCGCTACCCGGACTTCGCCATCGCGACGCGGTCGCAGAGCCTCGTGGTCGGCATCGACGACGCCGCCACGATCGGCGACCTCGCGTGCAGCCTGCTCGACCGGGCGCTACGCCAGCGCCCGGGGCCCATCCGCCTGGTGGGCGTTGGGGTCTCGGGGCTCGACCGGCACAGGCAGCTCTCGCTGCCGGTGACCGACGAGCCGGCTACGCCGTGACCGGCAGGCGCTCCTCGAGGTGCTGGTGCGACGGGCAGTACTCGCGATCGGGCAGCGGCGTGCGCTGGCACGGCTTGCCCTTGCGGGTCGTCGCCTTGCACTGGTGCGCCTGGCCCTCGCCCGCGCGCTCGAGCTCGTCGAGGATGTGCACGACCGCCGCGCCGATGTGCCGGTCGATCGACCGGTAGACGCGCACCTGATCCGAGATCGAGAACAGATGCCGGATCTCGGAGAAGAGGCTCTGGCTGGGCTTCGCGAAGTACTGCGGGTCGCGGGCCAGCCGCTCGATCGTCGCCTCGCAGCACTGCAGCACCCGGCGACGGGCCTCCTGGGCGGAGACGGTGTCGGGGTGCGGATCGACGAGGTCCTTGATCTCGACGAAGATTGCGCGGCTGAACCGATACATGCGACCTCCAGACCAGTGTCACAAGGGGGGCGGGACGGCCTCGTTAGTATGCCCGATTCCACGTTCATTTAGCCACCAGGATTGTTAAGCTGACGTTAATCCCGGGGTTTTTTCCGGAGAACGACGGAGAAGACCGGAGATTCGTTTGTGTCGGGGGGTGTCACAAACGCGACCGTTGATCTGTTACGTGTCCGACCTGTTCCGCCTGCACGATCCGGGGCCGCACCCGGAGCGGCCGGCCCGGATGGATGCCGTGATGCACGCCGTACGGGCGACGCATGCGCCCGTCGAGGAGCCCGGCCCGGCGGCGGACGTGGATCTCGAGCGGGTGCACCCACGCGAGTTCCTCGCCGGCATCCGCGAGCTCGCCGAGCGGGGCGGAGGGGCGATCGACCTCGACACGGTCGTGAGCGAGCGGAGCTACGACGCCGCGGTCGTCGCCTCCGGCGCCGCCACGGCGGCGGTCGACGCCGTGCTGGCCGGCGACGTCCGGGCGGCGTTCTGCCTGGGCCGGCCCCCCGGCCACCATGCCGAGGCGGCACGCGCCATGGGCTTCTGCCTCGTGAACCACGCCGCCGTCGCGGCGGCCCATGCGCGGGCCGCCGGCGTCGAGCGGGTCGCGGTGCTCGACTGGGACGCGCACCACGGAAACGGCACCCAGGCGATCTTCTGGGACGACCCGGATGTGCTCTACGTGTCGCTCCACCAGTACCCGTTCTATCCGGGGACCGGGAGCCGCTCCGAGCGGGGTGGAGGCGCGGGCGAGGGCGCGACGGTGAACATCCCGCTCGCCGCGGGGTCGTCGGAGCGGGGGTTCATGGACGCCTTCGAGCACGAGGCGCTCCGCGCGCTGCGCGACTTCGACCCGGGCCTCCTGATCGTCTCGGCCGGCTTCGACGCCCACCGCGACGACCCGCTGTGCAACCTCGGCCTCTCGTCGCAGGCGTTCGGGGAGCTGACCCGCGCGGTGGCCGACATCGGCGCCGGCCCGGTCCTGATCCTGGAGGGCGGCTACGACCTGACCGCGCTCTTCGAGAGCGTCTCGGAAGTGCTCACGGCCCTCGCCTAACGCAACAACGGGGTCAGACCCCAATGTTGCACGCGGTCGTGAAAGGATGCGACCGCTGGCCGACCTGCCGGTAAGGGGGGTCTGACGGAGCCGCAACGCCCGCCGTGAGTGGGGGTCGAAGGCTGACAGGCAGGAAGTAGACCCGCGACCCTCGCCAGCTCAGCACTGGGGTTACGCCGCCACCACCACGAACCAGCCGCCGTCGTGCAGCACGTCCCCGCCGCCGAGCTCGCCCGCCAGCCCTGCTCCGGTGAAGTAGCGCTTGTAGACGCGGTGGCGGGTGCCGTCGTTCAGCACGCGCTCCTGCCACTCCTCCGCCTCCATACCCTCCCGCAGCGCGGAGTCGACGACCACGAGCTCGCTCGCAACCCGGCGGGCCTCGGCGACGAACCGCTCCCGCTCGCCGGGGAGGAGGTGCCCGTAGAAGTGGCCGGTGAAGACGCGGTCGAGCTCGCCGTCTGCAAACGGCAGCGAGACGGCGTCACCCTGGACGATCCGCGCTCCCGGCAGGCGCGCCGAGGCGACCTCGACCATCGCCGGGCTCTGGTCGAGCCCGACGACCTCGCCGCGCAGGTGCTGCGTCAGAAAGCCGGTGCCGCAGGCGACGTCGAGGACGCGACACGGCTCGAGGCCGCGGACGACCGAGCACACGCGCTCGACCTCCTCGTGCCACCCCGGCCGGTCGCGATCGGCGAAGAGGCCGCGGCCGAGCCACCAGTCGTCGTACTCCGTCGCGCGCCGGTCGTAGTAGGCGCGCATGCCATCGTCGACGACCGTCAGTAGCCGATCACCACCAGCCGCGGCTCGGTCATCTCGTGCACGGCGTACTTCGGCCCCTCGCGGGTGTTGCCGGACTCCTTGACGCCGCCGTAGGGCATGTGGTCGGCCCGCCAGGTGGGCGCCTCGTTGACGGTGACGCCGCCGAAGTCGAGCGCCTGCGCCGCGCGCATCGCGCGGGTGATGTCCTGGGTGAAGATCCCCGCCTGGAGGCCGTAGTCGGTGCCGTTGGCCTTCTCGATCGCCTCGTCGACGTCCTTCACCCGCGCCAGCGTCACGACCGGGCCGAACACCTCGCGGCAGGAGACCTGCATGTCGAGGTCGACGTCGCCGATGAGCGTGGGGCGGATCAGACCGTGGGCGTCGGTCTCGCCGCCGGCGAGGAGCTTCGCGCCGCCGTCGACCGCCTCCTTCACCCACGCCAGGATCCGGTCGCGGTTCTCCTCGTCGATCACGGGGCCGACCTGGGTTGCCGAGTCGAGCGGGTCGCCGGTGACGAGCGCCTCGACCTTCGGTTGGAGGGCCTCGACGAACCGGTCGTAGGCCCCGTCCTCGACGTAGACGCGCTGGATCGAGATGCAGCTCTGGCCCGCGAAGGCGTAGCCGTTCGCCGCCACCGCCGTCGCCGCCTTCTCGAGGTCGGCGTCCGCCATCACGATGAGCGGCGTCGAGTTCCCGAGCTCGAGGTTCACCTTCTTGCGCGCCGCCCGGGCGCGGAGCTTCCAGCCCACGTCCGACGAGCCGGTGAACGTGATCAGCTTGACGCGCGGGTCGTCGATCAGGACGTCGCCGATCTCGCTCGACCTCCCGACGATGACGTTCAGCCACCCGGCCGGCTGGCCGGCGTCGGCGAACGCCTGCGCCAGGAGGAGCGCCGAGAGCGGCGTCGCCGTCGCGGGCTTGAGAACGCACGCGCAGCCGGCTGCGAACGCCGGGCCGACCTTGTGGGCCACCAGGTTCAGCGGGAAGTTGAACGGCGAGATCGCCCCGACGACGCCGATCGCCCGCCGCACGACCATGCCGGCGTGGTCGACGCCGGCCGGGTGCGCATCCATCCCGATCAGCTCGCCGCCCAGCGCCCGTGCCTCATGCGCCGAGAAGATGATCGTCTGCACCGCCCGGTCAGCCTCGACCTGCGCCGTGGCAAGGGGCTTTCCGGCCTCCTGCGAGATCGTCCGGGCGAGCTCCTCGCGCCGCTCGCGCAGCAGCCCGGCGACGCGGTCGAGCACCGCCGCCCGCTCGTGCGCCGGAACGGGGCTCTCCATCGCCCGCGCGGCGGCGTCGACAGCCCGCTCGGCGTCGGCGCGGCCGCCGTAGGCCACCCGCGCGACGACGCTGCCGTCGAACGGCGAGGTCACGTCGAGCGTCTCGCCCGTCTCGTACCACTCGCCTCCTACCAGGATCTTGCGAACCGACTCGGTCGTCGTCGCCATGTCTACGCCACCCCTTCCTCAACCCTGCGGATATCTCCAATACGTTCCGAGAACCGTGCATTCTCGCGATAGTCGATCGGGATCTCGACGACGCACGACGTGTCGAGCTCGAACGCCCGCCGCAGCGTGGGCACGAGCTCCTCGGCCGACTCGACCCGAAGCCCCGGGAGCCCGAACGACTCCGCCAGCGCGACCAGGTCGGGGTTCGTGAACTTCGTGCCGGCCAGCCGCCCGAACTTGCGCATCTGGTGGAGCTCGATGACCCCGAACGCGCTGTCCGTCCACACGAGGTTCACGATCGCGAGCCCGAGCCGCTTGGCGGTCTCGAGCTCCTGGACGTTCATCAGGAAGCCGCCGTCGCCGGAGATGGTGACGACGTGCCGCTCCCGCGGGAGCACGAGCTTGGCGGCGATCGCCGCCGGCACGGCGAAGCCCATCGCGGCGGCGCCGTTCGAGATCAGGACGGTGTTCGGCTGGTGCGCCGGCCAGAGGCGCGAGACCCAGAGCTTGTGCGCGCCGACGTCCGAGATGAGGACGTCGTCGGGCCCCATCACCTCGCGCAGGTCGCGCAGCACCCGCTGCGGCTTCACCGGGAAGCCGTCGTCGGAGCCCTGCTCGAGCGCCAGCCGCAGGAGCTCGCGGTAGGGCGGCGCCGCCAGCCGTGCGGGCGGCTTGGCCGAGACCAGGTTCCCGAGGTGGGTCAGGATCGTGCCGATCCCACCGGTCAGCTCGACGTCCGGCACGTAGTGCTCGTCGACCTCGGCCGCGACCGTGTCGATGCAGATGATCCGCCGGTCGCCGCGCGGGTTCCAGTAGCGGGCGCCCACTCGACGAGGTCGTAGCCGACGCACACCACGAGGTCGGCCTTGCCCATGAAGCCCTTCGGGTAGTCCTGGGCGCGCAGCCCGGCGGTGAAGAGGGTGTGGGGGTCGTCTGCGTCGGTCACGCCCTTGCCCATGAACGTCGTGATCACGTTCAGGCCGGTCTGCTCACAGAAGCGGCGGAGCGCCGCCGCGGCCTGCTGGCGGACGACGCCGTTCCCGGCGAGGACGACCGGGCGCTCGCACGACTGGAGGAGCTCGGCGGCGCGGTGGAGCTCGGCCGCGACCGGCTCGACGAGCGGCGACGGCCTGCGCGGCACCGGCGTGCCCCGTGCCTCGGCCTCCATCACGTCGTCGGGCAGCTCGAGGTGCGTGGCGCCCGGCTTCTCACGCTCGGCAAGGGCGAAGGCCTTGCGCACCGCCTCGGGGATGATCTCCGGGTCGTGGATGCGCGCGTTCCACTTCGTCACGGGCTTCATCATCCGCACGATGTCGATGTACTGGTGGCTCTCCTTGTGCATCTCCGAGAGGCCCGTCTGGCCCGTGAGGGCGACCACCGGGGCGCGGTCGAGGTAGGCGTCGGCGAGGCCGGTGACGAGGTTCGTTGCACCCGGCCCGAGCGTGCCCAGGCACACGCCGGCGCGGCCGGTGAGGCGGCCGTAGGCGTCGGCCATGAACGCCGCCCCCTGCTCGTGTCGCACCGGCAGGAACTGGATCGACTCCGAGTGGTCGAGCGCCTCGTTCAGGTCGAGCGTCTCCTCGCCCGGGATCCCGAAGACGTACTCGACGCCCTCGTTCTCGAGGCACCGGACGAAGAGCTGTGCGGCGCTTGGCATGGATCCAGTCTAGATGGTTGATCCCCAACTGCCGTGATGGTCTGGGTGGCGAGAACCGAGCGTCGCTAGGACGCAGGGAGGGGCAATATCGGTTTGATATTGGCCCGACCGAGGACGCCGCGAGGCGACGGTTCGCAGCCACAGCCCCAGGGCGCCGACCGTCCGACCGCAGGTGGGCGTCCAGGCGCTCGGCAGTTGGGGATCACCATCTGGTGACGGTGGACGTTGCAGACGCGCGCCCCTTTGCGGCACTCAGAGCCTTGTTCCGTGACGGCGACTGGCGGGACGCTGGGGCGGTATCCACGTTCCCCGGAGGAGGCTTGTATGACCCGCACCATCGCCGCTCGCATCCACACCGCCGCTCTTCGCGCCGAGGACGGTCAGGGCACCGTCGAGTACGTCGGCCTGGCCATGGCAATAGGCGTCCTGCTGCTCGCCGTCGGCTCGGTGCTCGGCAAGGACCACGGCATCGGATCGATCATCACCGGCGCGATCAAGTCGGCGCTGGAGCAGGCGTCCGGAGGGACGAAGTAAAGGTCAGGCGAATTTTCGCGACGGCGGTCGTCGATCGTGGTACCCTCGACCTGCCGGTCGGCGAGTCCCACCAACGTTTCGGCGACCGTCTCGCGAGCCTCGGCGGCTGGTGAGCAGTCACCCAGCATATGCTGGCCAGGATCGCCGACCGGTACGCTCGTCCGGGACGTGTCAGGCGGGCCGGCGGCCGACGACCGCTCGCAGGCCCGCGGGCAGCTCCTCGGCCCCGAACGACGCGCGCACGGTCGCCTCGACGCCCACCGCCGCGAGTAGCGCCGGCACGCGATCGGTCTCGATCAGCACGTTGTCGTGGCGCTCGTCGCCGCGCCGCCACGACCCGTCGTCCTCGCGGATGAACGTCGCCATCTGGCGGACGAACCGGTCGGGGGCGGGAACCGAGAACTCGGTGACGAGCGCCCAGTCCTCGCCGACCCAGCCCCGCGGCGGCGCCCCGGCTCGCTCTCGCGCCCACTCCAGGTCGCACAGGTCAATTGCGACGACGCCGCCCGGGCGCAGCGCCCGCCCGATCGCGGCCAGCCCGCGCTCGATCGCGGCGACGTCCGGCAGGTAGTTGAGGACGTGCCCAACGCCCACGATCGCATCGGCCTCGGGGAGCGGGTCGTCGGGCAGCGTCAGCAGGCGGAGGTCGGCGCCGCCGGCGGTCTCGCGCGCCAGATCGAGCATCGCCGGCGACGCATCAGTTGCGACGACCCGGTACCCGGCATCGAGCAGGTACCTCGTGAGGAGGCCGCTGCCACAGCCGACCTCGAGCACGAGCCCGCTCCGCTCGCGCACAGGCTCGAGCAGCTCCAGGATCCCCGGGGCGCACGCGTCGGCGTGAAAGCCGAAGCCCAGGTGGTGGATCAGCGCGAGGTCGCCCCGGTAGTACGGGTCGTCGGGCGCCAAGGCTACGAGCCGTCGCCCGGCGGCTCCCACACCAGCTCGGCCACGTCGATGACGAGGTCGGCACCGTCGCCCTCCGCGGGCGTTCGCACCTCGCCCACGCCGACGCAGACCACGTCGTTCAGCCACCGGTAGCGCTCGTCCTGGGCCAGGTGCGTCGCCGTGAGGACGATCTGGCGCGCGCCGACCGGATACGCGCGGCCGTACCCGCGCCAGTCGAACATGACCTCCGCGCCGTCGGCGGTCACGATCACGCCCTGGAAGTCGGGGCAGTAGGTGCCGTCGGTGCGGCGGCGGGGATGGTTCGCGCCGCGCATGCGCCCGGGCACCCGGCCCGTGCACGTCCCCTCGGCGAGGTAGAAGTCCTGCCACTCGCTGCCGTGGTCGCCGGCGAGCTCGATGCTCCAGCCCTCGGGGTAGACGAACTCCACGTGGTAGAGCGGCTCGAGCTTCACGGCGCGTCCATCGTATCGGCCCCATCTGTCACGATGCGCGCCGTGGCCCCCGTGATCCGCGACGTCGCCCCTGGCCTCTGGATCTGGCGGACCGAGCATCCCGACTGGGCGCCGCACGTCGACTGGGATCCGGCCGTCACCTCGACGTGTGTCGAATCGGGTGGGGAGGTGGCGGTCCTCGACGGGCTCATCCCGAGGGCCGATGCAGCCGCCGACGCCGTGTGGCACCGGCTCGACGCCCGTGCCCCCACGATTGCGGTGGTGCTGAAGCCCGACCATGTTCGCGACGTCGACCGCATTGTCGAGCGCTATGACGTCCGGGCGTTCGGCCCGAGCCTCTTCTGGCGCGACGACATCCCCGAAGCCGAGCTCCAGGCGATCGAGCCCGGAAGCGAGCTGCCCGGAGGCCTCGTCGCGCTCTACGACGGGCGCGGCCGGAACGAAACGCCGTTGTGGCTCCCCGAGCAACGCGCGCTCGTCTTCGCCGACGCCGTGACGGAGCGTGGGGGAGCGCTGCGCGTTTGGGGCACCCCCTGGCACGAGGAACGCGTGCTCCCGGCGCTCCGCGCCATGCTCGATCTGCCGTTCGAGCACGTGATCGTGTCACACGGGGAGCCGGTCCACGACCGGGCGGCGTTCGAGCGAGCGCTCGAGCTGCCGCCCTGGGTCGAGTAGCCCGGCGTTACTCGGGCTGGCGGTCGTCCGCGCGGAAGCCGTAGCGCGCGACGAAGACCGTCGCGATGCTCGCGAAGAAGGCGATCAGGATCGCCGCCGGGAAGGTCGTCGTGTCGCCGCCGGCGGTGGTCGCGACGATGTCGGTGCCCCAGACCGCGTCGACGAGGACCGCGACCCACATGCCGAGGATCGCAACGGCCGCCCAGAACGGCTTCCAGTACATCCACACCACGCGGCGCGGCGCCTGCACTGCAAGCTGCGGAGTGCTCATGGCCCCTCCTTTCAGCACAATTCTGCGGTGCGTGAGGCGCGGCACGCATCGGTGTGAGGCCCGATCCGCGCTTCCTGGAATTACGGATTTAGCGCGGCTCGACGGGGAACGAGATCTTGACGAGCGCGTTCCAGCGCGTGATCACGCCCTGCTCGACGTCGCACGTCAGGCTCATCACGTCCACGTTCGAGATCCCGCGGATCGACTTCGCAGCGGACGCCACCGCCTCGCGAACGGCGTCGTCGGACGACGTCGGCGAGCTGCCGATCACCTCGATGACCTTGGTGACGCTCATGACGCCGCCGCTCCCGCATAGAAGTCGCGCATGTCGGCGAGCGAGCGGGCTTCGTAGTCGCCGGCGTGGCCGGCCTGGCCGAACTGCGTCATCCGCTGGGCGATGACCTTCTGCATCGCGGCCCGCGCGGGCTTCAGGTACGAGCGGGGATCGAACTCGCCCGGATCCTCGGCCATGGCCTTTCGGATCGCGCCGGTGATCGCAAGCCGCGAGTCGGTGTCGACGTTGATCTTGCGGACGCCGTGGCGGATGCCGCAGCTGGATCTCCTCGACCGGCACGCCCCAGGTCGGGCGGATCTCGCCGCCGTACTCGTTGATGATGTCGATGAGCTCCTTCGGCACCGACGACGAGCCGTGCATGACGAGGTGGGTGGTCGGGAGCTTCTCGTGGATCTCCTGGATCACGTTCATCGCGAGCACCGTGCCGTCGGGCTTGCGCGAGAACTTGTAGGCGCCGTGGCTCGTGCCGATGGCGACCGCGAGCGCGTCGATGCCGGTCTGCTCGACGAACTCGACCGCCTGGTCGGGGTCGGTCAGGTGGATCTCGCCCGAGCCGACGCCGTCCTCGATCCCGCCCGAGCGTACCCGAGCTCGCCCTCGACCGTGACGCCGACGGCGTGCGCGTGCTCCACGACCTCGCGCGTCACCTGGACGTTGTAGGCGAAGTCCGCCGGCGTCTTGCCGTCGTCCAGGAGCGATCCGTCCATCATCACGCTGGTGAAGCCCTGCTCGATCGCGGAGATGCAGGTCGCGGGCGAGTTGCCGTGGTCCTGGTGGAGCGCGACCGGGATCTCGGGATAGAGCTCGACCGCCGCCTGCATCAGGTGGTACAGAAAGCGGTCGTTGGTGTACGAGCGCGCGCCCCGCGACGCCTGGATGATCACCGGCGAGGAGGTCTCGCGCGCGGCCTCCATGATCGCCTGGATCTGCTCCATGTTGTTGACGTTGAACGCCCCAACGCCGTACCCGCCGGCCGCCGCCTCGTCGAGGAGCTGCCGCATCGACACCATTGCCATCGCCGCCGAACCCCCTTGTGGCCTTCGCGGCGAGTCTACCCGGGAGGCGGCGCGCCACCGCGCAGGCGGCGGACCGAAACGGACGCCACGAACGCGAGCGCAGCCGCGGCGAACGGGATGCCCGCCAGGACCGCGTTGCCGCCCGATGCCGGCGTCGTCGGATCGGCGTGGACGTACGTCCACGCGAGCGGCAGGGCCGCCACGAGAAGCGGGATGCAGGCCAGCGCCGGGCGGGGATCGGCCGGCGACACGGCGAGTGCGATGACGACGAGCGGCACAAGGACGACGATCAGTGCCGCCGCGACGCCGAAGGCGTGGTCCATCGCGATCGCCAGGCTCGCGACGAGCGCCAGTGAGGTGGCGATCCGCAGAGCCGTGGCCGCGCGGCTCGGTACGGGGCGCGGCCTCGAAAGCGCGATGCAGGCGACCAGGACGAGGCTGGCGGCGAGCCAGTGCCACGGCTCGCGCGGGAGCGTGGAGACGTCCGTCCAGGCGTAGACCGCGAAGTGCCCGTGAGCCCCCGGGAAACCGGCGGCCGGGCCGAGCATGGCCTCCCATGCTTGGACGAGCGCGCCCGCGATCGAGAGCGTGAGCGCCGTCCGCCACGCCGACGCCGCGAGCGCGACGAGCGTCGCGACCGCCGTGGCGGCGAACGCCGCGAACCAGAAGCCGACCGCGAGCCCGAGGACGTGGACGTCCGGTGCGAGCGCGGGCGGGAGGCTCGTCGCCAGGTGGTCCTCGCGCATCAGTCCGACAACCGCCACCGCCGCCGTCACCACGGCGAGCGCGTGCGCGGCCCAGAGGGCGCTCGCCTGAGCCGTCCCCCACCTGGGCGCCGAGGCTGCCCGCACGCGCCGGCGATAGCCGTCGACCGCGATCGAGGCGAGCTCGCGCAGGTCGGGCAGCCGCCGCCCGTCGGTCGCGTCGAGGAGCGTGCCGACCACCTCGTCGCCGCGCTGCGAGCGGTAGTCGGCCGGGTACGCAACGACCGCGGTGCGGTAGATGAGCTCGGAGAACCTCATGATGCCCCCGCGGCGGGCTGGAGCCGGCGGACGACGACGTCGGAGGCGGCCCGCAGCCGGGCGGCCTCCCGCGCGACGACCCGCTCGCCCTCGCCGGTGATGCGGTAGTAGCGCCGCAGCCGCCCCGCGACGGTCTCCTCGCCGTCGGCGGCGACGAGGCCCTGCTCGATCAGGCGGTCGATCGCGCCGTACAGCGTTCCGGCCGTGATCCGCACCTGCCCGTCGGAGAGCTCGGCGGCCCGCTTGATGATGCCGTAGCCGTGCAGGCGTTCGTCGAGGAGCGCAGCAAGCACGTAGTACGTGGGTTCGCGCATCGGCTGGGTCATGCCACCCATACTACTCGTCTACCGATATATAGTCAAGCGATGTATCGGTCAGCTGGCGTCCGGCCGCGAGCCCGCCGGGGTCGGCTCGGCTTCGGTGGGCCGGAAGAGGTCGCGGACACCGGCCTGCTGGGCGCGCTCGACGGTCACCTGCACAGGCTGGTCGAGCTTCGCATTGGCGCGGTCGACGCCGGCGCCGACCCGGCCGACGTTGCCGGCGAGATCGGCGACATCCTGGCGCAGGGCTGCCATGCCGGTCGAGAGCAGGTCGACCAGGAGCTCGAGATCCTCGACCCGGCCGAGGCGCTCGGCAAGGAGGTCGCGGTTCACCTGCTCGACCTGTGCCGAGAGCGCACGGACGAGGTCGCGCAGCTCGCCGAGCCGGCGCGGCGTCGAGTGGTCGTCCATGGCCTTCTCGATGGCCCGCTCGACAGCCTCGGGCAAATTCTTCTGAAGCGAAGCCGCGGTCTCGCGCAGCTCGTCGACGTGACTCTCGGCGCGGCTCAGGATCGTCCGCAGATCGGGCGTGCCCGGACCGTGCTCGGACGGGGCCGACGGCACCGACGCCTGCCGCTCGGCGCGCGCCCGGTCGCGGAGCTCCTGGATGCGCCGGTAGAGCTGGGCCTCGGCGTCGGCGATCGGATTGTCCTCGGGCTCCACGGTTCCAGTCTACCCCCCGTCCGTGCGTCCTGGTAGGCTCGACCGAGAGATCGGGAGGGAGGCTCCGTGGCCGAGGATCAGCCGAGCTATACGCGCATCATCCAGACCGGCGACGGCGTCGCTCCGCCACCCGTTGCCGCGCCCGGCGAGCACCCCGCGCTCGTGTGGCGCCCCAAGCTCGGCGAGGAGGAGCGCTTCGATCTTGCCGAGCGCACGACGCGCGTCGGCCGCCACACCGAGAACGACATCGTCCTCGCCGGCCCGACCGTCTCGGCACGCCACGCGACGATCCGGCGCGAGGCGATCGGCACGGTGATCGAGGACGAGGGGAGCCTGAACGGCACCTTCGTGAACGGCGAGCTCGTGCAGCAGCAGCTGCTCGAGGCCGGCGACCGGGTGCAGATCGGCCCGCACCTCCTCGTCTACGTCCCGCCGGCTAGCTCATGAACCTGAGCTCGGCCCACGAGGGCACCGGGGCGACGTCCACCACGGGTGCCTGATCGGTGGGCATGCGGTACGCGAACGCGCCCGAGCTCTCGTCGAACGAGACGTCGAGCATGCCCTCCTTCAGCCGGTGATCGAGCCAGGCCCCGCGAAACACGAGCTTGCGCAGCCAGTAGACGAGCGGCTCCGCGTGCAGGCCGTCGAGGTCGGCCGCGTTCGCGGCCAGGTAGGCGCCGAGCGGCGAGCGCGGCCGCGCAATCCGGCCGTCCGCGGCGAGGGCGACGAGGTCGTCCATCTCGCCCGGCTCGAGGTCGCGGTCGTCGACCAGCTCCAGCCGGGCCGCGGCGGCCGACACGCGCTGGGCGAAGTCGGTCCGCGCGAAGCGGTAGCGGTAGTCGAGGAACTCGACCGTGAAGTCGTCGCCGGAGTGGTAGTCGGGCGTGGATCCTTCCATCAGGTAGCAGAGTAGTGCCCCGAATTCGCCTCGAGCGTGGGCCGGTCGTCTGCGAGCGGGGAGTGCTCGCAGTCACGCCGTGGACACGATCCAAGGGCCTCCTGGGCCGCTCCGGCCTCGATCCCGACGAGGGCCTCTGGATTCAGCCGACCGGCTCGATCCACATGTGGTTCATGCGCTTCCCGATCGACGTCGTGTATGCCGATCGCGATGGGCGCGTCCTGAAGCTCGTCCACGCGATCCGGCCGTGGCGGATGTCGGCGTGCCGGGGCGCCAAGGTCGCGCTGGAGCTCCCCGTCGGGGCGATCGAGCGCTCCGGCGTCGTCGTCGGCGATCACCTCGTCATCGAACACGCATGATCGAGCTCGAGCTCACCCCGCCGCGCCCCTATCTCCTCGCCGAGGCGACCTGGGGACGCGACCCGACACGCCGCCTCGGCGGCGGCGTCCTCGAGGTTGCGCTCCGCACGGCGGCCGGCCCTGCTCGGGCGCGCGTCTGGCAGCGGCGCGACGGGTCGCTCGGCGTCCGCCTCACCGCGTCGGATGCCGGCGCCGCGGTCGACCGCCTGCGGTTCGTCCTCTCGGCCGACGTCGACCACACCCCGTTCCTGCGACTGGCGCAGCGTGACCGGCTCCTGGCGCCGCTCGTGCGGCACCGCCCGGCCCTGCGGCCGTCGCGGTGCGCCACCTTCGCCCAGTCGCTCGTCCGGGCGCTCGCCGGCCAGCTCGTGCCGGCGGTCGAGGCCGCCCGGATCGAGCGGCTGGTGCTGGCCGCCGTCTCGGAGCGGCACGACGGGCTTCGCGTTCCCCCGGGCCCGGCGGAGCTCCGGCGTCTGAGCCCGGCCGGCGCGGCGCGGTGCGGGCTCTCCCCGCGCCGGGCGGGCACGCTCGCCCGGCTCGCCCGCACGCTCCCAGCCGATCGGCTCGAGGCGGCCCCGACCGAGGCGGCCCTTCGCAGGCTCATGGCCGAGCCGGGCATCGGCCCGTGGGCCGCGGGCGTCATCTGCGGCCAGGGACTGGGCCGGTCCGACGCCGCGCCGGCGGGCGACCTCGGCCTCATCAAGCTGTGCTCGGCCCTGCAGCGCCGGCGGGCGGACGCCGCCGACACGGAGCGGCTGCTCGAGCAGTACGCCCCGTGGCAGGGGTTCGCCGCGGCTCACCTCCTGTCGCATCCGCTCGCCCATGGGCAGGCGTACCGCGGCTACCTCGCCGCGTAAACGCGCCGCGGCCGCTGAGGCGGCCGCGAGTGGGACGGGCGGTTCGGCGGCGGATGGTGGCGTGGCTCCCGGGCTCGTCGAGCGAACCAGGGAGCCACGCCAATGCGATCAGCCTTGGGCCAGTGTGAACTGGCGGACGAGCCGGTCGAGCTCGGTTGCGGTGTGGCTGAGGTCCTGTGCTGCGGTTGCGAGCTCGTGCGCCGTCGCGGCGGTCTGCTCGGTGGACGCCGAGACCTCCTCGGCCGATGCCGAGGACTCCTCGGCGACGGAGGCGATCTCGCTGGTGGCGGTTGAGATGGTGCCGACGCGGTCGGTGATGTCGACGACGGCGTGGCCGATGGACTCGAAGGCCTCTCGGGTCTTGTCGACGGTGGCGACGCCGCCCTGGGTGCGCTCGGCGCTCTGTGAGACGGCTTCCGCGGCGCGGGCGGTCTCGGTCTGGATCTCGCCGATCAGGGAGGCGATGTTCTCGGCCGCGGACTTGGAGCCCTCGGCCAGCTTCCTGACTTCCTCGGCGACGACCGCGAAGCCGCGGCCCTGCTCGCCGGCCCTGGCGGCTTCGACGGCCGCGTTCAGGGCGAGCAGGTTGGTCTGGGCGGCGATGGTCGAGATGGTGTCGACGATGCCGTCGATCTGCTCGCTGCGGTTGGTGAGGCCCTCCATCACCTGGGCCAGGTCGGCCGAGGCGTCGGCCAGCGTCCGCATCGCTGCGGTGGCTTCCCCGGCGGCTTCGACGCCCTCGTCGGCGATGCGGCTGGTCTGTGCCGCGGCCTCGGAGGTCTCGGTGGCGGAGGTGCGGGTCTCCTCGATCATACGGGCCTGGCGCTCGGCACCGGCGGCGACGTCGCCGACGGCGTTTGCGATCTCCTCGACCGCGCGTCCGGCCTCATTGGACGAGGTCGCCATCTGCTCGGAAGCGCTCGAGAGGCGAGTCGTCGCCATCGAGACCTCCGAGAGGACGGCCGAGACGTTCTCGGTCATGCGGTTGAACGCGATGCCGAGCGCGTCGCGCTCCGACCGGGTCTCGACCGTCTGCGAGAGGTCGCGGTCGGCGATCCGCTCGGCGGCCGCCACCATCTCGCGCAGGTACGCCTGCATGCGGACGAATGCGTTGCCCAGGGCGTCCTTCTCGGACTTCGGCTGCACCGAGAACGAGACGTCGCCCTCGCTGATCAGATCCGCGGCCTTGGCGACGTCGCGGAGCGACTCGAGCATCGAGATGAAGGCGAACGAGATCCGGTCCTTCTCTGAGGAGGTGTGGACCTCAGCGGTGATGTCGCCGGTGGCCACCTGGTCGATGACGTCGGCGAACGCCACGCGCTTCTCGCGCATCGTGCTGTACGCCTGAATGCTGGACTGCGTCCGGTCGAGCAGCGCGTTGAAGGTGCCGGCGAGCTCGGCGAGCTCGTCCTTGCCCTTCACCTCGACCGGCTCGGTCACCGGCACAACCTCGAGGGTCAGGTCGCCCTCGACCGCCATCGCGGTGAGCGCCTCGTCGACGCCTGCCAGGCAGTGGTTTGCGAGGCTGTTCATGCCCGCCTGCACCGGCTTGAGGCTACCCGCGATCCGTCGTGCCAGGAAGAACCCGATGCCGGCTGCGACGAGCGCGGCGAGCACCACGAGGCCGATCAGCATCCGCTCGCTGGTCTGGAAGGTCGACTTGGCGCCTTCAGCATGGACGGCCGCCGACTCGTCGTTGGCGACAGACCACTTCTCGAGCGTGCCCTGGAGGCTTTCGTACTGATCAACGGTCGCGGCGAGCACCGCGATCCCCTCGTTCACCTTTCCCGCCTCGACGAGCGGACCCACGTGGGCCAGCTTCCCGAGAAGCGCCTCCCACTTCGCCTGCGACGAGGCGAGCAGCGCCCGATCCTTCGCGTCGATCGCGTACTGCGCGCGGTACTTTGCGAAATCGCCGGCAATAGACTTCTGATCCTGCTTCAGGGCCTGGGCGACGGCGGCCTGGACCTTGGGATCGTTGTTGAGGACATACCGCGCGGCCTTCAAGCTGTAGTCCGTCACGGACCACCTGATGTCGTGGACGAGCCCTGAGGAGGGCAGGTCGCTCTTGGCGATCGTCGTCGCGTCGGAATCCAGGCTGTTGAGCGCGTAGATGGCGTAGCCCATCGAGCCGACCATGACCGCGATGACCGCGGCGAAGCCGGCGAGGAGCTTTGTACGGATGGTTAGGCGCATGGGTAGGGATCTCCAGGGTTGAGGACGGCGGGTTACCAGGGAGATCGGCGCCGGGCAAGGCCCATCGAGGGGCGCCGCGGAAAATCCCCGCAACGGCGTAGCGCCCCACCGCGTTTTGGTCAGGGGCCGTCGGTGGTTAACCGCAATCGGCTCCCGCTCCCGGCGTGGCGCCGGGGCCGGGAGCCCGTGGAGCGACCTGTCTCAGCCCTCGGCGAGGGTGAACTAGCGGACGAGCCGGTCGAGCTCGCCTCCGGTGTGGCCGAGGTCCTGCGCTGCGGTTGCGAGCTCGTGCGCCGTCGCGGCGGTCTGCTCGGTGGATGCGCGCTCGGCGATTCACCGAACGTGTCAAGCAGGCGCGAACGCGCGGCGTCTCGTCGGCGAACCGGCAGCCGCAGCCCGTCGCCGGGCGGTGCGTCGATCAGCCTTGGGCGGTGGCTCTCGTGACGCCCGGTGCGGCGTCCTTAAACGCCGGCAATTCGCCATCCAACAGCCCGATCACCCGGTCGGCGTCTTCGCCCGAGAGTTCCCCGGATTCCTCAGCCAGGAGAAGCTGATGCACGAGGCGGTCGAGGTCTGGATCGGTCGACGTCGCCCGTCCTGTTTCCATCTCGTACGCCAGAGCGGGAAGGGTTGCCGCGGCCACCTCGTCGATCCGAGGGCCGCACTCCTCCTGCAGTTGCATCATCGCGGCGGCGACCTCTGTGCGCTCCGCCCACGCAAGACTGAGGACTGGCAGGTCGCAGTAGGCGAAACCGCGTAGCGCCACCGGCCTGACAAAGGCGGCCATCAGCCCGCGCAGCGCGTCAACTGCGCCCTCCTCGCCGTTGATGAGATCGATGAAGGACCGATACCTCTGGGCGCGTGAAGGGAGGATCGTTCGATTCGCCACCCCTGCCTCGATGTGGCTGTGCGCAGCGTCCAGATCACCGAGCGCAAGCGCCGCATCGCAAGCCGCATCGTGATCCCCGGGCACCCCTTCGGCCTCCTCGAAGATCGCGCGATAGAGCGGTTCGGCCGCCTCGATCCCGCGGAGACGTGCCACCGCGATCGCTCGGGCTTGTCGGGCCCAAAGCTCGTCGCTCAGGGGCGTGTCGATTCGCTCTTGCGCCCGTGCGATGTCATTTCGATTGAGCGCTTCGATAAGGCGGATCGAGTTCCCCCACGGCACGTCGTCGATGTTGTCGATGAGGGAATCGGTCTCCTCATCGAGGATCCCGTGCCAGTTGAGCCGCATGATCACCGCTCCGGCTTGAATCCAGGTGTCGTCCGGCTCGAGCGCGAATGCTCGATCACCGTAGTGAAGGGCCGATCGAAAGAGCCAGGTATTCCACAGCCCCCATGCCAGATGGGCTGCCCGGTAGGAGTGGGTCTGGTCGTCTATCGCGGCCACGAGCAGCCATGGCAATGCCAACCAGCGCTCCCGAGGCAGCGCGGCCACATCCTCGGCGCGACGCTTGAGCAAGAGGCCCCGCAGATACGCGGCTTGGACGCGTTCGGATCGGCTCTGCTCGAGCATGCTTCCGTCCAGCTCGTCGAGCGCGGCAAGACCCTGCGCAATCTCGGCCAACAGCGCGTCGCGGCCGTGCTGCTCCGCGGTGTAGGAGGCCACAAATCGGTCGTCCGCCAGCTGGATCAAGAGTTCGGTCGTCGGAGCGAGCAGCCGCTGGTGCTCCCTCGCCTGAAGCGCATTTGCCGGCTCCTGGCTCGATGTGTAGAACTGCGCAGCAGCGGCAAACATCTCGGCTGCCATATCGTCACGACCGGCATCCTGCATGGCCTTGGCCGCGAGCTCGGCGATCGCAGCGTCCTGATGGTAGGTCGTCGTGGCGAATGGAAGCTCCTCGCGGCGGATCGCAAGCAGGTCGGCGTCGTTCTCGCGGGCCGCGGCCACCTCGAGTGTGATGTACCGGAAGATGTCGTCAGTCCGGACACGTCGCTGTAACCGCCAGAGGCGTGCGCGGTCCGGGTCGCCCTCGAGCCGGCGAAGCGCCGTCTCCAGCAGACGCCTGCCGCGATCCAGCTCGAGCGTGCCCTCGAGCGTGATTTGAGCCCGAAGCAGGAGTCCGTCCCCCAGCGACGGCTCGAGTCTGGCGGCCATGGTGGCAGCCTCCTCGGCATGGGCGATCGGAGCGGGGCGTTCCGTCTCGTTGTCGTTTGCCGCCGTGGTCAACCACACCAACGCTCGAGCGACACAGGTGTCGAACGTGTCCGGCGCGGCGTCCAAGGCTCGCAGGGCCTCTTCGAGGCGCCCCAGACCGAACAGCGCGAGCGCTCGGGCCGACGCCCCCGTCGGTTCCTCTGCGGGGACGCGTCCATCGTCGATCGCGAGGAGCGCCTCCTCGAATGCGCCCTCATCGAGAAGCTGAAGCGCTTGCGCGACCGCGCGGGCGGATCCGAGCACTGGGTCTGCCTGCAGCTCCATCTCGGAGGTGTTCGAAATCAGCGACTGCGTTGCCTGGGCATCACCTCGCAGGAAGGACGTCTGGGCCGCCAGGCGTACGAGTCCCGGGTTGGCGTCATCCCGCCGGGCTTGCTGGACGAGTGCGCGCACTTGGGAGTCGTCGATCTTCGATGCGAGCCACCGGCCGGAGGTGCTCTCCAGCATCTGCAACGCCGCAGCGGAGGGATCGTCCGCGTCGGGTGGAGGCGCGCCCGTGGCTGCGGACACGAGCTCTGAGAACGCCTCGACGGGTTGATCCCCGACCCGCTCCGCCAACAGGCCCAGCTCAAGGTGGATGCGCCACTCCGGCGGATCGTCTCCCGCTTCCTTCAGCGCCTCTCGGAGCTCGCGTACGGCGGCATCTGAGCGTTCCGCGTCGATGAGCGCGAGCGCAAGGTCGAACCGCGCTCTGCGCACCCCGCGCGATGAGCTCACGACTTCTCCGCAGAGAGCGTGGATCGCTTCGCCAGGGACCGGGCAGTCGATGAGGGTAACGGCGACTTGGGCGTTACCCCTTTTGGCGCAGAGATGTAATAGCCCGGAACTCCGAAGGTGGCGCGGGCCTCTGGACTTGTCCACCAAGCCACGCGGTTCTTGGCGTAATAGACGGCGTGGTCGAGGCGCTCCCCTCGCGTGAGGGCGTCGAGAAGGAGGACAGGGAAGGTGTCCTTACCGGATTCGGGGACGTACTTGCTGTACGCCGGTGCATGACACGCGAACACCACCGGGCCCACTCCCGACCGTGCCAGGATATGTACGGCTTCGAACGTGGCTCGGTAGGAATCCTGCCCGGGTTTTGACGCAAACGTCATCAAGATGATCGCCTTGAACGCAAGTCGAGCCGACGAGAGGCGCTTCGCGAACTCGACGACGGTATGCCACTCCGGGTCGGCGGGGTCGTCGGTCGAGAAGCCGAGCTCGGCTCCATGGGGCCTGCGGCTCACCGGGACGTAGAGAACGAGCACGTCAGGTCCCTGCTCGACGACGTCGAGGAAGTTCCCCCATCCGGCCTCCTTGCCTCGAAGATCGAAGACGGCGTTCAGGTCGGGCATCGCGATCAGCCCATCGGCGATCCGAGCCGCCGCACGTCCATAGACACCACGCAGAGAGCAGATCTGCCCCACCGTTGCCTGGCGCACGATGCCAGGTGAAACGTGCTCGTCGGCAAAGGGGGCGTCCGGCGTCGCCGCCCCCTCCGCGCGAACAACTCGCTCGACGAGGATCCCGGTCGCGAGCGCCAGCGGCAACGGTTCCTCCCCGGCGTCAGGACGACTGCCCGGATCCTGGTCGCGGTAGAGGTACTCCCAGGGGAAGGCCTCGAGACGGTCGGCGCCGTCCTCGAAGGCGAGTCGCAGCTTGAGGACATGGTCCGCCGCGTCGTCCCCGATCGACCGGATGCGCTCGCGCACACCGGGCGGGAGCGCTGTCTCGAAGAGGTTCGTCCCGACGCAGTTCCAGGCCCGCCGCACCACTCGTTGCGCCCACTCGTCTTCGTCGTTCTCAGCCACTCTGAGGACTGCATCGGCAAGCTGACTGATGCGGCGAACCGCCGCCTGCCGGTGCTCGTCCAGTGCGTCGAGGCCGAGCGCATCGGTGTCGCCACTGCCCAGAACCGCACTCACCTGGTCGCCGCCAAAGGTGAGCTCGATCTCCTCAACGTCAATCGTTCGGAACCCCTTCAGATCCGGCCGCTTCGCCTCGGCAGGTCGCTCTCGCAGAGCTACGGGAAACCGTCCCTGGCCCTGAACGTTGCGTTTGGGCATTGGCTGCAACGGAGGCGCGCTGTCCATGAGCCGGCTGTACAGCTCATCCGCTGTGAGGAAGCCGTCGACGTCACCCGGGACGTCCGGGTCGAGGAGGATCTTCGCCAGGGCCGCGGTGAACGGGCTGCAGGCGTCATCGGACATGGAGTCCTTGCTCGGCTGGTTCCCTCCGCTTGCGATGACCACCGTGCCCGTGCCCAGAGAGCTGGCGAGCACCTCCTCCGTGACACCACCCTTGAGGAACTGGCCGGCGTAGCAGCAGTCGAGAATCACCATGGTCGACGGTGCGCGGTTGAACTGCTCGAGCCATTCACGAAGGTTGTTCGTATCGAAGCTCGTTGCGTTCAACTTCGGGAATTCAGTGTCGACGCCGCACAACGCCAACCGGCCGTCAACCCGCCGCTCGCCGTGACCGGAGTAGTACAGGAGCAGCGTATCGTTCGGTTTGGCTGACTCCAGGAACTCGTATACCTCGGTCCGCAGCTTCTCGTTCGTTAAGTTCTCACACGTCGTCACCTGGCCCTGGAAGAGCCCGAATTGCTCGTCTTCGAACGCGTCGACGATCTGGCGGAGATCGTTCGCCGGGCCGTTCAGCGGGCTGAGCGTCCCGGTGGAGTCCGTATACTCCCAGTTACAGATAACGAGGGCGCGCGCATCCACAGCGGCTAGGTCCCTGCGTTGAACGTCTGTTCGGTGATCTTCCCCAGAACCTCGGGCTCGACGTTCGTCGCATCGAGGTTCAGCGTCCCTTTCCGCGTGGTGCCGTCACTGTTCGTGATTTCGAACTCGAGGTTGACCGTGCGGTTCTGCGGTCGCCTGCTGAGCCAGGTCTTGAGCACGCCTGAGAGCGCTGTGAGAGCGCCGCTCGACACCAGGGTCATCACCAGATCGAGGGCGGGGCCCTTTGCGCCCGGAACGGGCTTCGCCTTCAGCGCGTCCGGGAACTCCTGGGAAATGGCAGTTTGGAGCTCGAACATCTCGGCTTCCAGCCGATCGTCACTCGGGCCGTAGAAGTCGCTCTCCGGCCTCATCGTGAGCCGAACCGCACCTGGAAGCTCCGAATCGCCCGTCTGCCCGGTCATCTGCGCCCTCCGCGTGCGTTGTCCTCAGGGCCCGCCAGGATACACGGATTCACGACCTTCGTGCGACCCGATACCAGCTCCCCGGGCACGCATCCGACCTGCAGATTCACCGTTTCGGCGTAGCCCCAGCCCCCCGTTCCGGCCACCATCCATTCGGGGTTTCCACAGATCTGCAACAAGATCCGTTGCACAGCTTCCATCCCCCGGCCCATTCGAGTACGTTGAGACCGAGACCCGGGGCGGCCGGGCCGAAAGCAGATACGAGTCCCAGCGCCGCTCGGTCGTCGCGTCCCCCGCGCACCTCGGCCATACCCCCCCAAGGAGCCACAACCATGGCCGAATCCACTGTGCTCGTCGTCGACGACGAGCCCCTCATCGTCGAGTTCCTGGCCGAGAACCTCCGCGCCGACGACTTCACCGTCATCACGGCGGGAAGCGGCGGCGAGGCGATCGACGTCCTTGGGGCATCGCGGCCCGACGTCGTCCTCCTCGACGTGGTTCTCCCGGACATGAGCGGCTACGACGTCTGCCGCCGCGTCCGCGGCGGCGACGCCGTGAACGATCCGTGGGACCCGGACCTGCCGATCATCATGCTCTCGGCCAAGGCGGAGCACACCGACCGGGTCCGCGGCCTGAACCGTGGCGCGGACGACTACGTCACAAAGCCGTTCCACTATCCGGAGCTGCTGGCGCGTATCGGAGCCGTGTTGAAACGGGTCACCCGCGCGCGCGACGCCCATCAGCTGTCCTACGGCGATCTGGTCGTGAACATCCTGTCGCGCGAGGTGACCGTCGCGGGCATGCGCGTCGAGCTCTCGGCGAAGGAGTTCGCGCTCCTCGCGACCCTGGCCGGCGACCCCGAGCGGGTCTTCACGAAGCGGGAGCTGCTCCAGATGGTGTGGGACTTTCGAAGCCCCGGCAGGACGCGCACGCTCGACTCTCACGCGAGCCGGCTCCGCCAGAAGCTCGCGAGGCACTCCGACGACGCGTGGATTGCGAACGTCTGGGGGGTCGGCTACCGGCTGTGTAGGCCGGCATGATTCGCGACGCGATCCGCCGCAGGCGTGTGGGTGGGCGGGACGTCCTCGTCGCGTCACTGGAGGATCTCGCCGGACGCCTCGCGCACGAGGAGCAGGCCCGCGCGGCGTTCATCGGGAAGGTGTCGCATGAGCTGCGAACCCCGCTCACCGTGATCAAGGGCTACGTCTACACGCTCCAGCGATCGGAGGGCGACTCGGCGAAGGCCGCGAAGCTGAGCGTGATCGACGGCGAGTGCGAGCGCCTCTCGTACATGATCGAGAGCCTGCTCGAGCTCAGCCGCGTCCGCGCGGGTCACGTCCGCGTCTGCGAGACCGCCTTCGCCCTTCGCCCGTGCGTCGAGGAGGTCGCCGAGCGCTTGGAGGCGGTGGCGCGGCACCGCGACGTCGGTATCCAGGTCGAATGGCCGGGCCCCGACGCAACCGTCCTGGGCGACGAGAACCGCCTGCGGCAGGTGTTCGCAAACCTGATCGGAAACGGGATCAAGTACGCCCCGCCGGGCACGGACGTCGTTGTCACCGGGCGCGTGACCGCAGGGTCGGTTGCCGTCTCGGTTGAGGATCGCGGGCGCGGCATCGCCGAGGCCGATCTGCCGTTCATCTTCGACGAGTTCTTCCAGGCGCCGGAGCGCTCCGAGCCGGGCGCCGGGCTCGGCCTCGCGATCGCCCGCGAGCTGACCGAGGCGCACGGCGGCCGCATCGACGTGTCGAGCCGAGTCGGAGAAGGCGCGTGCTTCACGGTCACCCTGCCGGCGGCTGAGGTCGACCGGTGAGCGCTCCCGACGCAGTGCTCCGCCTGGCCCCGTGCGCCTCCGGGGATGAGCGACAGATCGAGCTGATCCCGGCGCTTGCTCCGGCGAGCCGCATCACACGACACCACGGCATCTCGCCCCAGGTGCGGCTTGCACTCGACTCCTACGAGCTTCGGTTGCCCGGTATCGGTGGCCGCTACCTGGCGGGCGTCGCGGATCATGTGGCCGGCCAGGGGTGGTCGGCGGCGGAGGCTGCGGCACTGCTCGGTGCCCTCGAAGACCGGTGCTCGATGTGGGTCGTCTCGTCGTCCGGAGCGGCCCTCGTTCGGGCCGGGCTCGCCCCAGCGGGCGTACGTGCCCGTCGCGCGGCGGCGACTCGCTTCACCGGCGGGCGGTGGGGACCGGTCCGGATACCGGCCGCCCGTACGGTCTCCGACCTCATGCGGGCCGGCTCGGCTCGGGGAGCCGTGTGCGCGGCCGCCGAGTCCGGACGGCGGCCGCCGACCGACCTCATGCTGGCGGCCGCCGCGGGCGGCGCCCGGACGGCATCCATGGATCACGGGCTGGCGTCCGCGCTCGGCGCGCGGTGGGCGATCGAGCTGCTGGTGGCCCCGGCGATCCCGGCGGGCTCGCTGGTCGGCCTCCGCGAGCAGGTGGCCGCCGCCCCCCGATGCGGCTGGTGCCGGGCTCCGCTCGTCGGATCGACCTGCCGCCGCTGCGCGCCGGCGATCCGTCCGTGAGCCGCCACCGCCGCAAGGCGATCGCCTACCTGGGTCTCGCCGTTCTTCTGACGATCGCCGGGCTCGTCGCACTCGGGCGCAGCTCGGCCGCGCCGCTTCCCGTCGAGATGGCGACTCAGGTCGTCGTCCTGCGATCCGTGGCGGCGGGCGAGCGGCTCACCGCCGACGCACTCGCCGTCGCGCGGCTGCCGGCCCGCTATTCCTCGGACGGCGCGGTCGCCGACCCCCGGGTCGTGCTCGGGCGTCGGGTTGCCGTCGCGCTTCCGGCGGGCGCACCCCTCATGGAGGCCGAGCTCGCGATCGACACGGGCCCCGTCGCCGGGCGTGACGTCGCTGTGCGTGTGGACGACGCAGCGGGGCTCCCCGCCGGCGACCTGGCCGGGGCGCATGCCGACGTGGTCCTGGCTCTTCCGGGGCGCGGCGCCGCCCCGACGGTCGTGCTCTCGAACGTGCTGGTCGTCGCCGCGGGCCGCGCTGACGGAACGGCGGTCGCGACGCTTCGCCTGCCGCCGGCGGCCGTGGGGCCGCTCATCGCCGCGGAGGCTCGCGGCTCGTTGCGGCTCGTCGTCCGCGTTGGGCCGGGCGGCGGATGACCGTGTCCGGCGTGCGCTGCGTCGTCGTCTCGACGGACCCGGCCGTCGTAGCGGCCTGCTCCGCGGCCGTCGACGGCGCCGCCGGAATCGATGTCGTGGCGGCCGTCTCGCGAAACCGCGTGCTTGGAGGCGCCGCGCCGGCGTGCGACGTCGTCCTCATTGCGGACGCGCCAGGTGCTCCCGCCGCCGGCTGGGCGCACGAGGCGGTGCGCGCATGTCCGCACGCGGCGGTCGTGCTCCTGACGGCGGACACCGACGTCGAGACGTATCGTGCCGCGCTCAGGGCCGGCGTCCGAGCCGTGGTGCAGCTGCCGATGAGCACCGCGGCGCTGGCGTCGGGAATCGCCGATGCCGTGCGGGCAAGCGGTCCGGACGCGGGTCCCATCCGCGGCGCCGCGGGCGTCGTGACCGCCGTCGCGGGCGCTCGCGGAGGCGTCGGCGCAACCGCGGTGGCTCTCGCGCTGGCAGCCGGCGCCCGGGCGCTCTTGATCGACCTCACGCGAAGCCGGGTGGGCCTCGCATTTACGCTCGGCGCGCGCGCTGACCGCTCCCTTGCCGACCTCGCCCAGGCCGGCGATGTCCTCGCGGCGGGCATCGACACGGTGGCGATCGAGCATCCGTCAGGGCTTCGATTCGTCACCGGTCCGGCTGACCCAGACGTCATCGACGCCCTGGCGCCGGGCTGGGGCTCCGAGCTCGTGCGGGAGCTCCGGGCCCGCGAGCGCGCGTCGGTGCTCGACGTCGGGTGCGTGCTCGCCGGTGCTTCACGGGAGGCGTTCGCCGCCGCGGATCGCACTCTGGTCGTCGTCACGCCCGACCGCGCGGCACTCGAGGCCGCTCGCTCGCTCGTCCTCGACGCGACGAGGTGGGGAGCGCGCTCGGAGGCCCAGATCGTCGTGAACCGCTGGTCGCGGCATGCCGAGATCGGCCTGAGAGCGATCTCGCGGCTCGTCGACGCCCGCGTGGCGGCGGTCGTGCGCGACAACCGGCGGACGATGTCGGGCTACGCGAACGGCAGGCTCGATCTCGCCCGCTGGGCCCGGACCGGGCCCGGCGCCTCGCTGGCCGCGGCGATGGGGCGGGCCGAGGCATGAGCGGGCTTGACGCGATGGCGCAGCGCTATCGGATCCGCGTGCGCGAGGAGATGGCGGTGGTCCCGTCCGGGGCGGATCCGCGGGCCCTTCGCCAAATCGTCGCGGATCGCGTGCGGGAGCTGCTCGTCCGCGACCGGGTCGTGCTTCCGGCGGCTGATCTCGAGCGCCTGGTGGAGGAGGTCGTCGACGATGCCATCGGCCTGGGCCCGCTCGAACCGCTGATGCGCGACCCGGCGGTGACCGAGGTGATCGCCAACGGGCCTGGGTCGGTGTACGCCGAGCGGGGCGGGAGGCTTGCCCGCGAGGCCGTGCGGTTCCGGGACGCCGAGCACCTGCGCCAGGTCATCGAACGCGTCGTCGGCGCCGGCGGGCGCCGGGTGGACGACGCCAGCCCGATGGTCGACGTCCGCCTGCCCGACGGGAGCCGTGTGAATGCGGTCCTCGCGCCGCTGGCGCTCGACGGGCCGCTGCTCACCATCCGGCGGTTCCCGAAGGACCCGCTCAGCGCCTCGGATCTGGTCGACCTCGGGACGCTCACTCCCGCGCAGGTCGACCTTCTCGGGAGGGCCGTCACGGGTCGGGTGAACATCGCGGTGTCCGGCGGAACGGGCACGGGCAAGACGACGCTCCTGAATGCGCTGGCCGCCTTCATCGACTCGGCCGAGCGGATCGTGACCGTCGAGGATGCGGCCGAGCTGCGCCTGCCGCAGCATCACGTCGCCCGGCTCGAATCGCGGCCGCCGAACGTCGAGGGGAGGGGAGAGGTGACCCTGCGCGCGCTCGTTCGAAACGCGCTCCGCATGCGGCCGGATCGCATCGTCGTCGGCGAGGTGCGGGGCGGCGAGGCGCTCGACATGCTCCAGGCGATGAACACGGGTCACGACGGCTCGCTCACCACAGTCCACGCGAGCTCGACGGCCGACGCGCTGCGGCGGATCGAGACGATGGCCCTGATGGCCGGCCTCGAGCTGCCGCATTCCGCCGTCCGGGAGCAGGTGCGCGCGGCGATCGACGTCGTCGTCCATCTGGTTCGGACGGCCGACGGCACCCGCCTGGTCCGCTCGATCGACGGTCGCGATCCGGACGGCGCGCTGCGGCCGCTCGACGACCAGCTTCTCGGCTCGCTCACGGCGGTGAGATGCGCATCTCCGTCTCGGTAGCGGTGCTCGCCGTACGCGGACGGCTGGCGGGCCGGCGTGATGCCCGGCTGTTGCGAGCGCAGCTGCCCCTCGCCGTCTCGGTGCTCGCGGCGTACGTCCGCGCGGGCCGGTCGCTCCGTCAGGCGGTCGCCGACGCGGCCGGCGATGTACCTGGCCCGAGCGGGCGAGCGCTGCAGGTCGCGGCGTCCTCGATCGTGCTCGGCGCACCGCCCGGCGAGGCGCTCGCAGCGCTCGGCGACGGCCCTGACGTGGCGCACCTCGTCGCGCTGGTCGAGATGCAGGTCCGCACCGGCGGCGACCTGGCGTTGCTCCTCGACCGCATGGCGGACGTACTGCGCGCCCGGGAGGAGCTGCGCCGCGCAGCGGAGGTTGCAACGGCGCAGGCCCGGGCGACGGGGCGCATGGTGTCGGTCATGCCGGCGTTCGGGCTCGCCGCGCTCTGGCTGCTCGACCGGCCGGGCTTCGGCCTTGTGGTGGCCAGCCCGCTGGGATGGGTCGCGCTCCTCGTGTCCGCGTTGCTTGCGGGACTCGGGCACGTGTTGATCGCCCGGGTCGCGGCGGTCGAGCCGTGAGCGGCTGGATGCTCCTCCTCGCCGGGGCGCTGTTCGGGGCCGAGGCCGTGCGCGCCCATCGACGTGAGCCGCGGGTCGGTCGGCGTTCTGGCCGCCGGCCCGTGCTCGCGACGATGGCGCAGCTCGGTCGGCGGCCGGCATCGAGGCTGCCGGCGGCGCTCGCACGCCGGCCCGATCGAACCCTCCTTCGGCGGGCCGGAGTCCAGATCGACGCGGACGATGTGGTGGCGGCTCGCCTGGCGTCGGCGACCGCGTTCGGCGGGCTCGGCGTCGTGGGTGCGACCGTCGTCGGCGGAGCGCTTGGGATCGCCGTCGGTGCCCTGCTTCTGGCCTTCGGCTGCGTCTACCCTGACCTCTGGCTGCGGTCGGCAGCGGCTCGGCGGGCCGCCCGGATCGAGCGAGCGGCCCCGGCCTGCTCGAGCTCGTCGCCGCCGCCGTCCAGGCGGGCGTTCCGCTCGACGTCGCGATCGACGGAGCGGCGCGTGCGTCCGGCGGCGAGTTGGCCGAGGAGCTCGAGCGATCGCGCGTCTCGATGGCTCTCGGGCGGCCGCGCGGCGAGGAGTACCGCGACCTGAGCGAGCGGACGGGCGCGCCGACGCTCGCGGCGCTCGGGCTGGCGCTCAGGTTGAGCGACCGCCTCGGCGTCCCGCTCGCCGAGAGCCTTCGCGACCAGGCCGGGCGCAGCAGGGCCGAGGCGGCTCGGGTGGTGCAGGAGCGGGCGGCGCGCGCGGGCCCCCGTGTGCTCGCCGTTGTCGTCTTCGTGCTGGTGCCGGCTGCGCTCCTGCCGATCGCCGCCGCGGTCGCGCTCACCGTGGCGGGAGCGCTTGGCGCGCACTAGGTGCGGCTCACCCGCATTCGAGATCGGCGCCGACCCCGATGCGATGGAAGAAAGGTGATGCGACGATCGTCTCGAAGAAGACCGGACGAGCGAACGGAGGCATCGCGATGACGCACGGGACATTCAGGAAGATGCCGAGAATTGTCGGCCTGATCGTGGTTTCGGCCGTCGCGATGGTCCTTCTGGCGGCAGCGCCGGCGTTCGCCGACACCACGCCCGCCGACGGCCAGTACGGCGCGGTCAAGGGCGAGCAGGCTGGTGGCGGAAGCGGTTCGCTGCCCTTCACGGGCCTGAACCTGCTGGTGCTCATCGCCGCGGGCAGCGCGATCACCGCCGGCGGTGTGGGCCTGCGGGCCGTCGCACATCGCGCACCGCGCGACTGAGGCACACGAACCGATCGGTCACGCGAGCCCGCGCTCTGCGATCTGGCGCAGCGCCTCGGGCGTCTTCGCGAGCTCTTCGATGCCCAGCTTGCGCTTGACGCCGTCCGTCCGCTCGAACTGGATGTCGCCGTAGCCGACCACCTGGAAGCGGTTGCCCCAGGGATCGCGGAAGTCGAGGCTCTTGCCGGTGTCGGCCACGATCGCGACGCCCTCGCGCTTCGCCGCGTCGCGCACCGCTGAGACGTCGTCGACGACGAGGCCGAAGTGGCGCTCGTCGTCGGCGGGTTGGTGGCGTGGCTCGGCGATCGCCAGGAACTGGTCGCCCATGTCGACGAACGCCATCCGGCGCCCGCGCCCGCGGAGCGTGAACGCGAAGAGCCGGCCGTAGAGGTCGAGCGCTTCCTCGACGCTCCCGACCTCGATCGCGACGTGGTTGATCCCGATCAGCCGTGCGGCATCCGCCATCGCCCGAGCGTACCAGCCCGACGTCACGGATCCGGCACGGTCTCGGCACTGCCCGCCGGCCATCCGTCACACGGGCCGGCGTACGGTGGGGGCGTGTCGAGGGGACAGGCCACCGTCGAGTACGCGCTCCTCGTCGTCGCGCTCATCGTGGCGGTCTGCCTGCTTGTCCGCTACGCGACGCCGGTCACCGAGATGGCGAGGGCGGTGGCGCATGCCGTGTCCCACCGGCCCCAGCGCCACCGCCCCCACATCTCGGTGAAGCACCGCCGGCCGCCTCATCGGCGGCCGGCGTCGTGTCTGTGCCCGTTCGGGCCTCGTTCGAGCCGTACTCCTTAGAACTTGCCGGTCGCGACCAGCGCGCCGCCCTTGGTGCGGACGTTCACGCGGTTTCCGGCCGAGACCTGCGGGACCGACTGGCCGAGCTCGGTCGAGCGATTCAGGTGAGCCTTGCCGAGGCCGCCGACCATCATCGTGCCGACCTTCGTCCCGTGGACGAACACCGTGAGGCGCTTGCCGGCCAGCGAGCGGACGTGCTCGACCTGGGCCTCGAACTCCCGCTGCGCCCCGTCCTTCTTGAACTTGGCGGAGCCGGTCGCGCTGGGGAAGCCGGCCGATCCGTGCAGCGCCGCGGTGATCGTGGTGCCGCGGGCCTGGGCCGGGGCGGCCACGATGGCGGTTGCCATCATGATCGCCGCGGCTGTCGCGAGGGGCTTCATGGTCTTGAGGGTCATCTCGGGTTCCTCTCGTTGGTAGGGGGTCGTCGTTCCGTTCCGGGCGATCAGTCGTCGCCGCCGCCGTCGCCACCGTGGCCGGAGCCGCCGTCGTGGCCGCTGCCGTCATCGTTTCCGCCGCCGGGGCCGCTCGAGTCGTCGCCGCCGTTACCGGGCCCGCTATTGCCGCCGCCGGGGCCGGGTTGCCCTGTCGTCCTGGCCCGCGTTCTCCTGCTGATCCTGGCCGTTGTCGTCGCCGGCCTCGTTCTGGTGCTCGGCCTCGTCGCCGTTCCCGCGGATGTCCTCGCCGGGCTCGTTCGCGCGGCCGCGCAGCTCGTTCTCGTCGGCGTTGCCGCGGACGTCCTCGCCGGGCTCGCGGATGGTCACGACGTCGGTCGAACCGGGGGCCGTCTGGGTGATCGTCGTCGTGGCCTTGTCGTCCGACGGCGACGACCCGTTGCTGCTGGCCGCCGCGGCGATCGCGCCGGTGGCGAGTGCCGCCGGGATGCCGATCCCGATGATGATGCGGCGTGCGAGCTTGGTGGTGTTCATGTGCCTCTCCTCTGGTGGTTCCGGTGGTTTCCGGTAGTGCTCACTCACCGTAGGGGAGGCTTGGTTAGGGGCGGGCTATGGCGCGGAACGGTGTTCGCAAGCCTTCGGCAAGCGACCGTTAGTCGTCGCCGCCGTGGCCGCTGCCGCCACCGCCACTGCCGCTGCTGCCGCTACCGCCGCTGCCGCTGCCGCTACCGCTGCTGCCGCCGTCGTCACCGCCGCCGTGCGACGACCCATCGTCGGAACCGCCGCCGCCCGAGGAGCCGCTTCCGCCGCCCGATCCACCGGAGCCCGTGGAGCCGCCGTGGTCGTCAGCGCCGGTGCTCCCGCCGCCGGTCTGGCCGCCCTGGGACTGGTCATCGGTGGTACCCGGAGTCTGTGGCGTCCCCGGGGTGGTCGTCCGAAGCTGCGGTGCGAGCGGCTCGGCGGGATCGCCGATCGCCGCGTCTGAGGCGTAGAGCACCGTCGCGGCCATGACGACCGGAAGCGCGATCGCGCCGATGACGGTGAGGACGATGGCCAGCCTGTGCCGCATTGGTCACAGGATAGGTGCGGGCGGGTGAGCCGACGGCCAGCGGAAGGTTAGGGCTCGGTTATCTGCGTCACCGCTCCGGCCTCCGGGAACCGCACGGCGATGCGGGTTCCGCGCCCGGTTGCCTCGAGCTCGACCGACCCGCTCCAGCGCGTCGCCAGGTCGTGCACGATCGTGAGCCCGAGGCCCGTCCCGCCCGGGACGCCGCTCCCGGCGCGGCCGCGGAAGAACCGGTCGAACACGCGCTTTGCCTCGGACGGGTGGATGCCCGGCCCGTCGTCCTCGCACGCGGATGATGCCGCCGCCGTTCTGCGAGACGGTCACCGAGACCGTGGCACCCGGATGGGCTGTAGACGATCGCGTTCTCGATCAGGTTGTCGAGCACGATGGCGATGTCGGACGGATCGGCTCCGACAACGACCGGCGCCGCCGGCGCGTCGAAGGCGAAGGTCTGCTCGCGATCCTCGGCAACCGGGCGCCAGCGGTCGGCCGCAGCGCGGGCCTGCTCCGCGAGGTCAGAGGACGACACCGAGCGGGGCGGGACGCCGGCCCGGGCGAGCACCAGGAGGTCGGCCACGAGGTCGCTCATCCGGTCGACCTCGCGCAGCGCGAGCTCCGCCTCGGGATCGGGCGGCGGACCGGTCGCGAGCGCCTCGAGCCGGAGCCGGAGCCCTGTGAGCGGCGTTCGCATCTGGTGCGACGCGTTCGCGACGAACTCGCGCTGGGCGTCGAGAACGGCCGTCAGCTCGGCCGCCATGCGGTTCAGCTCGACGGCGACCGCCGCGACGTCGGGCGGCCCCGCGGCCTCGGCGCGGGCCGAGAGGTCGCCCTGCCCGAGCCGCTCCGCCGTGCCCGCGAGCGAGTGCAGCGGCCGTGCGAGCGACGTCGCGAGGCCCCATGCGACGGCGAGGCCGACGATCGCGACCACCGCCGCCACGGCGGCGATCGCCTCCCAGCTCCGCCGCACCCTTGCGTCGACCGCCGCCATCGGCTGGGAGAGGCGCACAGTCCCGACCACCTGCCGGTCGGCGAGCACGGGAGAGGCCACCACGAGCAGGTCGCCGCCCAGGTCGACGCTGTGCCGGATGAGGCGCACCGAGCGGCCTTCGAGCGCCGCCGCGATCTCGGGTCGCCCGGCGGTGTTGTAGGCGACCCGCGGCGGCCGGGCGTCGTTGTCGTCGCTATCCGCCAGCAGCCGGGCCTGATCCGATCCGTCGGTCACGATGACGCGTGCGTCGGTCTGGCCGCCGTCCGTCGGCGACCACGTTGCTCAGGTGCTGGCGCGTGCCGCCGGGGATCGCCGAGCCGCCCAGCGATGAGGCGATCTCCTGGGCCTGCGTGCTCAGACGGTTGTAGAACGCGTCCTTCGCCCGGCGGTCGACGCTGATCCCGAGCGGGATCGCGAGCGCTACAACCGTGAGGACGAGCAGGTACGCGAAGGCTACGACCAGCCGTCGCCTGAGCGTCACTCCTCGAGCTCCTCGGCCGACGAGAACCGGAACCCGACTCCGCGCACCGTGTGGATGTAGCGCGAGCCCAGGGCCTCGTCGCCCAGCCGCCTTCGCAGGCCGGCCACGTGCACGTCGAGCGTCTTCGTCGACCCGAACCAGTCGACGCCCCAGACCTCGTCCATCAGCTTCTGGCGGGCGAGCACGGTGCCGGCGTTCGCCATCAGCATCTGGAGGAGGTCGAACTCCCGGCGCGGGAGGTCGAGCGGTTCCGCGCGCTGGCTGGCCGACCGCGTGCGCGGGTCGAGGCGGACGTCGCCGATCTCGATCACCTCGTCGGCGGGAGCCGGTTCCGCCGCGCTGCGGCGAAGGACGGCACGGATCCGGGCGATCAGCTCGGCCATGCCGAACGGCTTCACGAGGTAGTCGTCGGCCCCGAGCTCGAGCCCGACGACGCGATCGGTCTCGAGGCCGCGGGCCGTGAGCATGATGATCGGCACGCGCGACGACGAGCGGATCGTCCGGCACACGTCGCGCCCGTCGATGTCGGGCAGCATGAGATCGAGCAGGACGACGTCCGGCTCGTCCCGGCGCACGGCGTCGAGCCCCGCCGCACCCGTCGAGGCGACCTCGACCCGATATCCCTCCCGTTCGAGGGCTGATCTGAGGGGATCGGAGATCGACTGCTCGTCCTCGACGACGACCACTCGAGTCGCCCGCGCAGGCGGAGGCATCCACGTCTCGTCGGCGGGCATCCCGGGAGTGTAGGTGCCCCCCGGCTCAACTCTGGAACGGGGCGGTCGATCCGCTGGGACAACTGTGTCCGGTCTTCACGTCAGTCGTGCCGAGCAGCTTCTGGACCTCGCTCCGGTCGGGATCCACCACACCGACGCGGCCGGCACGTGCACATGGGTGAACGAGCGCTGGTCGGCGATCACGGGGATCTCGCGGGCGGCTGCCCTGGGGCGGTCCTGGATCGACGCCGTGCACGACGGCGACCGCAGCCCTCTCCTGGCGCAGTGGCTCGAGGCCGTCGCCCGCGGACTGGAGTTCGCGTGCGACGTCCGCGTCGGCGGGCACGACGGCCCCGCCAGGCAGGTCACGATCCGCTCGGTGCCCGTCCTGAGCTCCACGGGGGCCGTCATGGGCCACGTCGCCGCCGTGACGGAGCTTCCCGACCGCCGGCACGACCGGGTGCGGCAGCTGATCGTCGACGGTCTCACCGACGTCGTCCTCGTCTTCGACATGCGGCGCGAGCTGCTCTACGCGACGCCGTCGTTCGAGACGCTCACCGGGAGGCGCTCCGAAGATGCCGCGTGTCACGTGCACGAGGGCCTCGGCGTGCACCCCGACGACGCGCCGCGGATGCGGTCCCTGTGGGCCGGGCTCTGGGACGGCGAGGGCTACCTCGGGGCCGAGTTCCGGATCGTGATGGCTGACGGGGTCGAGCGCTGGTGCACGAGCGCGGGCGCGCCTGTGCTCGATGGCGACGGCGGCCAGGTCGGCGTCCAGATCCGCCATGCCGACGTGATGCGCCGAAAGCACATCGAGGAGCGCGTGCGCCAGAGCGAGGAACGGGCGCGACCGGTAGCGGTCGGTAATATCCTCGACCTATGACGAACTCGTCGACGTCGCGGTGGTGGGTGCTCCTGATGGTCCTTGTGCTGGTCGGCCTCTTGGCGCTCGTCATCTACGTCAGCCGCTAGCCGCCGCCGTGGCCGTCTCGGCCGTCCAGATCTCCAGCACGAACCCCGCCGACCCGGCAGACGTGATCGGGGTGTTCGCGCCGAGCGGCGGGATCGACGTCGACCGGGCTGTCACCGCGGCGGCCGCCGCCGCACCGGCGTGGGCTGGTGCGCCGGGCCAGGCGCGAGCCGACGCCTTGACGCGCGTCGCGGCCAGGGTCGAAGCCGATGCCGAAGCGCTCTCCGCGCTCGTCTGCCGCGAGGTGGGAAAGCCGATCGTGGAGGCGCGCGGCGAGGTCGCCCGCACGGCCGCGATCCTTCGCTACCACGCCCAGGCCGCGCTCGATCCCGACGGCGAGACCTATCCGCCGGCCGACGGTCGCTCGCTCCTCATGACACGGCGGCGGCCGCGCGGCGTCGTCGGGCTCATCACGCCCTGGAACTTCCCGCTCGCGATCCCGGCATGGAAGCTCGCACCGGCGCTCGCGCACGGGAACGCGTGCGTGTGGAAGGCCTCGCCGCTCTCGCCGGCGTCGGCCGAGGCGCTCATGGCGTGCCTCGAGCCGGAGCTTCCGCCGGGGATCGTCCAGCTGGTGCAGGGCGGTGCCGACGCCGGGATCGCCCTCGCCGGTCACGCCGGGCTCGGCGCCCTCTCGTTCACCGGATCGGCCGCCGCCGGAGCGTCCGTCGCCCGCCAGGCCGCCGATCGCGGCGTCGCGGTCCAGTGCGAGATGGGCGGCCAGAACGCCTCGATCGTGCTGGCCGACGCCGACATCGGCCGCGCCGCGGCGACGATCGCGCGGGCGGCGATGGGCTACGCCGGCCAGAAGTGCACGGCCACGAGCCGCGTGATCGCCGAGCACCGCGCGGCCGCCGACCTGCGCGAGGCGCTCGTCGCCGAGGTCGTGGCCTGGTCGTCGAGAACCCTGCCGACGCGGCCTGCGAGGTGGGGCCGCTCATCATCGGCGACGCCCGCGCCGCCGCGGTCGCGGCGGTCGAGCGGGCGGTTGGTGCCGGCGGGCGGGTGCTCGCCGGCGGAACGGCGATCGACGGCGCCGGCCACTACCTGGCCCCGGCGCTCGTCGAGGTCGACGGACCCGGGCGCCGAGCTGGCCCAGGAGGAGGTGTTCGCGCCGGTTGCGGCCGTCCTCGAGGCGCCGCGACGCCGCGCACGCCGTCGAGCTCGCGAACGGCGTCCGCTACGGCCTCTCGACCGTCGATCTTCACGCGCGACCTCGATCGCGTGCTCGACCTGGCGGGCGCGGCTCGACACCGGCCTCGTGCGCGTGAACCAGCCGACGTCGGGGGTCGACCTGCACGCGCCGTTCGGCGGCGAGAAGGCCTCGGGTCTCGGCCCGCGGGAGCAGGGGAAGGCGGCGCGCGAGCTCTACACCTCGCTGCGGACGATCCTCGTCTCGCCCGCGGTGGTAGAATAGTCACGAGGTCTATAAGTGGCGGAGCGGAGTGAACATCCGCGCGTCGCGGCCGACGTGGCCGTGTTCGCATACCTGGGCGGGGCGATGAACGTGCTGCTCGTGCGACGGCGCTACGAGCCCTACGAGAGCTACTGGGCGCTTCCGGGCGGACGGCATCGAGCCGACCGAGACGCTCGAGGAGGCGGCCGTGCGTGAGCTGCGCGAGGAGACCGGCGTCATCGACACGTTCATGGAGCAGCTCGCCACCTTCTCGGAGGTCGACCGCGATCCGCGCGGGCGCGTGATCTCGTGCTGCTACCTGGCGCTCGTCGACGCGGCCCGTGTGCAGCTCAGGCCCGGCTCGGACGCGCGCGAGGCGGCGTGGCGGCCGCTCGAGCCGCTGCTCCAGGAGATGGAGGGGACGCGCGTGCTCGCGTTCGACCACGACGACATCCTGCGCTACGCCCGCCAGCGGCTGGCCTACAAGCTCGAGTACCAGAACGTGGCCTGGAGCCTCCTGCCCGACGCCTTCACGATGTCGGAGCTGCGGCACGTCTACGAGGCCGGCATCGGGCGCGCGTTCGAGCCGAACAACTTCCGCCGCATCGCCCTCGGGTGGGGGGTGCTGGCCGAGGCCGGCGAGCGGCCCACCGGCGGTCGCCCGGCCGCGCTCTACCGCTTCGCCGACCGCCGGCCGCTGATCCTGGCCCAGAGCGCGCGCTACCGGCGGTCGGCGTGATCGCCGCCGCCGCCCGTCGAGCTGCTGATCGACGAGTACGAGCTCGCGATGGCCGACTCGTACCTGGCCGAGGGCAAGGACCGACGCCAGTCGCGTTCGAGCTCTTCGTGCGCGAGCTGCCGCCGCACCGCGGCTTCCTGGTCGCGGCCGGCCTCGAGCGCGCGGTCGAGTACCTGACCGAGCTGCGGTTCGGCGAGGAGGCGCTCGACTACCTCGAGCCGGCCGCGGATCTGCTCGCGGCGCTGCTCGCGAAGCTCGCGACCGTCGAGTTCGACGGGCGACGTCGAGGCCGTTCCGGAGGGCACGGTCGTGCACGCCCGCGAGCCGATCCTGCGGGTCGAGGGCGACCTTCTGACGTGCCAGCTGGCCGAGACGCTGCTCCTGAACCAGGTGAACTTCCAGACGCTGATCGCCACGAAGGCCAGCCGGATCGTGACCGCCGCCGCCGGCCGGCCGGTCGTCGACTTCGGCTTCCGGCGCGCCCACGGGGCCGACGCCGGCCTGCTCGCGGCCCGCTCGGCGTACATCGGCGGCTGCACGGCGACGGCGACCGTCGCGGCCGGGTACCTGTGCGGCGTGCCGACCACCGGGACGATGGCGCACAGCTACGTGCTCTCGTTCCCGACCGACGTCGAGGCGTTCTGCGCGTTCCTGCGCGACCATCCCGACCGCTCGACGCTCCTGATCGACACCCACGACGCCGCTCGCCGGCGCGCGCGCCGCGTGCAAGGCCGCCCGCGATGACCGGGCATCGTCCCGCAGGCCGTGCGGATCGACTCGGGCGACCTGGTGCGCGGTGACCGGCGGCGTGCGCGCGATCCTCGACGACGGCGGGCTGCACCGAGACGCGGATCGTCTGCTCGGGCGACCTCGACGAGTACCGGATCGCCGACCTGCTCGCCGCCGGGGCCCGCATCGACGGCTTCGGGGTCGGTACGGCGCTCACGACGTCGAGCGACGCGCCGACGCTCGGCGGCGTCTACAAGCTCGTCGGAGCGACGGCCACCGGTGATGAAGGCGGCGCGGCCCGAAGTCGAACCTGCCCGGCCGCCACCAGGTGTTCCGCAGAGACGACGGCGACATGATCGGGCTCGCCGACGAGGACCTCCCGGGCGAGCCCGCTGCTCGAGCCGGTCATCCGCGCCGGCGCCCGCGTCGGCGCCGCTGCCGCGGGATCGAGGCGGCGCGCGACCGGCGGCCGCGGAGGTCGCCGCGCTGCCCGAGCGGCGTGCGGGCGCTGCGCGACCCCGATACTCTGCCGCCGCGGCTCTCGCCTCGGCTCTGCGCGCACTCGAGGAGGAACTGCATGAGCGCTGCCGTCCACCGGCCTGATCGTGGTCGACATGCAGAACGACTTCTGTCCCGGCGGGGCGCTCGGCGTCGCCGGCGGCGACCGGCTCGCGCCGGCGATCGCCGCGCGCCGCCGAGGCGCGCCGGCACCGTCGTCGCCACCCGCGACTGGCACCCGGCCGACCACGTGCTCGTTCGCCGAGCGGGGCGGGCCGTGGCCGCCGCACTGCGTCGCCGGGCACGCCGGGCGCCGAGCTGCACCCGTCGGTGGCGCGGCATGCGCTTCGACCGCGTCCAGGACAAGGGCACCGAGCCCGACCGCGAGGCGCTACTCCGGCTTCGACGGCACCGACCTCGGCGGCGTACCTGCGCGGCCGCGGGCGTGAAGCGCGTGCTCGTCGCCGGCGTCGCGACCGACTACTGCGTGCGGGCCACGGCCCTCGACGCGATCCGGGAGGGCTTCGAGACGACCGTGCTCACCGACGCGGTCGCCGCCGTCGACGTCGCAGCCCGGCGACGGCCGCCGCGCGCTCGCGGAGGTGCGCGGCGGCCGGCGGCGCGGCTCGACCGGCGTCGCGCTGCTGCGCGACGAGGCCGCGCTCGAGCCGATCCTCGAGCGCAAGGCCGACCGCCTGCGCGAGGTGATGCACGCCGCCGGGCGGGGCACGGCCGTGCATCGGGCTCTCGGGCGGGATCGACTCGGCGGTCGCGATGGCGATCGCCGCCCGCGCCATCGGCGCCGGAGCACGTCGTCGCCGTCCGCCTGCCGTCGCGGCACACCGAGCAGGTGCACCTCGACGACGCCGCCGCCACGGCGGCTGGCCGTCGGCCTGCCCGACGAGAACCTGCTGACCGTCTCGATCGATCCGATCCTGGCGAGGCGCTCGCCGAGGCTGCGGCCCGACGCTGCCCGAGTCGGACATCCGGAGGGCAACGCCAGCGCGCGGGCGCGCATGATCGTGATCTACGACCTCGCCCAGGAGCTGCACGCGCTCGTTCTCGGCACCGAGAACCGCACCGAGAACCTGCTCGGCTACTTCACGCGGTTCGGCGATGCGGCGTCAGACATCGAGCCGATCACCGACCTCTACAAGACCGAGGTGCGCGCGGCGGCGCGCGTGCTGGGGCAGCCCGCAGGCGGTGCTCGACAAGCACCCGACCGCCGGCCTGTGGGGCGGGCAGACCGACGAGGACGAGCTCGGCTTCACCTACCGCGACGCCGACCGGGCGCTGGTCGCGATGTTCGACCTCGGCATGACGCCCGAGGCAGGCCGCGCGAGCGGACGGGCGTCGAGCGCGACGTCGTGCGACCGCAGTCCGTGCCGCGCGTGCGGAGCCGGCGTCGCCGTGGAAGCACGCCGTGCCGCACACGCTCTGAGGGATGGTCTAGGCCGCGCGCAGCGGCTGCATGTCGGCCGATGCCGCGAGCTCGCGCAGCGCCTCGGCCTCGAGCTGGCGGACGCGCTCGCGGGTGAGCCCCACGATGCGGCCGATCTCCTCGAGGTTGCGCGGGTCCTGGCCGTCGAGCCCGAACCGCATCTCGAGGATGCGGCGCTTGCGCTCGCCCAGCCGGGCCAGCCCCTCGCGGAGCCGCTCGTGGCGCAGGTGCGTCTCGGCCAGCTCCTCGGGGTTGCCCGGCGTCGGGGTCGGCGATCATGTCGCCGAGCTCGGAGTCGCCGTCCTCGCCGACCGGCTCGTGCAGCGAGACGGTCTTGCGGGCGAGGCCGAGCGTCTCGGACACCGCGTCCGAGGTCAGCTCGGCGGCACGGGCGATCTCGTCCTCGGACGGCTCCCGGCCCAGGCTGGCCTCGAGCGACCGGCGCGCGCGCTCGATCGCCCGCAGGCGGTCGGAGACGTGCACGGGCAGCCGGATGGTGCGGCCGCTGTTCGCGATCGAGCGCTGCACGGCCTGGCGGATCCACCAGGTCGCGTAGGTCGAGAACTTGAGGTCGCGCCGCCAGTCGAACTTCTCGACGGCGCGGTTCAGCCCGAGCACGCCCTCCTGGATCAGATCGAGGAACGGCACGCCCTGGCCGCGGTACTGCTTCGCGATGGACACGACCAGGCGCAGGTTGGACTCGATCATGCGCCGCTTCGCGAGCGGGTCGCCGGCCTCGATGCGCTTGGCCAGCATGACCTCTTCGTCCTTCGTGAGCAGCGGGATAGCGGCCCGCCTGGCGCAGGAAGAGGTCGAGGCTGTTGGTCGTCGCGATCTCGACCTCGACGACCTCGATCCGCTCCTCGGGAGCGGGAGGCTCGACGATGTCGACGCCCAGCTGCGCGAGCTCGTCGCGCAGGGTCTGCACGTCGTCGGCCTCGAGGTCGAGCTCGAGCGCGAGTCCCGCGAGCTCGTCCTCGTACACGAGACCGCGCTCCTGTCCAAGCTCGACCAAGGAGCCGCGCTTCCGGCTCGATGACGAGCTGGTCAGTCATTCCGTCATCAACTCCTCGACTTCCTTGTTCCCCAACCCGTCGTCGGGTTAACGTTCGCCACACAGCGCGTATTCCCGCCTAGACGCTTCTTCGTCGCCATCGTGGTCTGGTGGATTGGCACGGACCAATCTCTGTGTGGGCGGATGACCCGAACGCCGCGCCCCTCGCCGCATCACTCTACGCCTCGACCCCCGAAGGCGCCATTCCCGAAATGCGGTGATCCGCAACTGAATTATATCCCGCGAGACGCGGTAATTCCTAGACCAACCGCCTCGGCGGCCGCGCAACTCTACCCTGTGACGCGGACGGCGCCCTGATAGTCGGCGGCGTACCACGAGTCCGACAGGCTCGAGATCTGGACGACGTCGCCGGTGTGGGGGGCGTGGATGAAGCTGCCGTCGCCGATGTAGATGCCGACGTGCCCGATGTCGGGCTCGAAGAAGACGAGGTCGCCGGGCGCGAGCTGGTCGTAGGGCACGTGCGGGCCGGCGTTCCACTGCGACCCGGTGTAGTGCGCGAGCGAGATCCCGAGCTGCGCGTACACCCACATGGTGAGGCCCGAGCAGTCGAACCCCGAGGGGCTCGCGCCGCCCCACACGTACGGCACGCCGAGCTGCGTCTCGGCGATCTGCACGGCCCGCTCGCCGATCGAGCTCGCCGGCGGCGGCGTGCCTCCGCTGCGCGGCGGACGGGGCCGGGGTGGACGGCTGCTGCGCGGCCCGCCGGGCGGCGGCGGCCGCGGCGGCCGCGGCGGCGGCGCGGCGCTCGTCACGCTGGTGGATCAGCGTCTTCACGTGCGAGTTCAGGCTGCTGACCATGTGCTGCTGCTGGGCGACGAGCCCCTGCACCCGGCGCCGCTCGGCGGCCCGCTTGGCCACGAGCTTGGCCGCCACGGCGCGCTGGTGCTTCAGCACCGCCTGGCGGGCGGCGACCTGGCGCTCGGCCTTCCGGACCTCGTCCAGGATGCTGGACTCCGTGTCGGACATGCGGTTCACGAAGTCCATCCGGTTCACGAGGTCGGTGAACGAGCTCGCGCTGAGCACGTAGTAGGTGAGGCTCGGGCCGGTGCCCTTGTACGACGAGACGACGAACTCGGCCAGCTGGGCGCGGGCCGCCGCGAGGTTGTGCTTGGCCCGGTTCAGGAGCACCGTGTTCCTGGCGATCGCCCGGCGGACGGCGTGCAGCTGGGCGATGGCCTTGTTGTAGGCCTCGACGGCGGCGTCGGACTGGGCGTAGAGGTCGTTGAGCTGGCGCTCTGCGGCGCTCGCCTGGGCCCTCGCGTCGGCGATCTTGCCGGCGTGGGCCGGTGTCGACACCGCGGCCGCGACCGCGAGCATCACGCACAGGAACCCGAGTGCCCACCTCGCGCGCCGTGCCATCGGGGGCGGGGACGACATGGGGCCAGACTTTACCACCGGCCTCAGACAGCAACGCCGGGCGTTTGTAAGGATTTTTCCGCCACTGCGTGGTGGTGCTCGCTCTCTCGGCGGCATGTGCGGCGCTTGTCACGCCGGTGTTGCATTGTGGTGAGGAGTGGGGTATCGTGGGGCAGAATGGGAAGGCAGAGACACGATGCTGCTCGGCGAATCGGTCCAACGGCTCGACGTGAAGAACCGCGTAACCTTGCCGGCCAAGCTTCGGGCACACTTCGCCCGACGGCGTCGTGGTCAGCAAGGGCTTCGACGGCTGCCTGTTCGTCTTCAGCCCGGAGGGCTGGGAGGCCTACGTCGACTCGCAGCTCGGCCGGCTCGACCCGCTCAGCCGCCAGGGCCGCGAGATGAGCCGGCGGCTGTACGGAGGGGCGTCGGAGACGGAGCTCGACCGGCAGGGCCGGGTCATGCTGCCGCCCGCACAGCTGACGCACGCCGGGCTCGAGCGCGACATCGTGGTGGCCGGCTTGCGCGACCATGCTGGAGATCTGGGACCTGGCCACCTGGCGCAAGCGCGAGGCGGAGTTCGAGGGGAGTGTGGAGGATGTTGCCGAATCTCTCTCACAGCAGTAGCGGCGTATGGACCATGTCCCCGTCATGCCGGTCGAGGTGGCGGACCTGCTCGAGCCGCGCCCCGGGGACACCATCGTCGACTGCACCTTCGGCGCCGGCGGCCATGCCGCCCGTGCTCGAGCCGTACCTGCGCGGGAGCGGGACGTACGTGGCCGTCGACCGCGACGACGTCGGCCGACCCCTTCTACGAGCGCTTCGCCGCCGTCGGCGCGAGCGGCGACGCGGTTCGTCGGCGGCGACTTCGCCCTCGTGCTGCGCAACATGGCGTCGACGCGGCGCCCGCGTCCAGGCGATCCTGATGGACCTGGGCACGTCTCGTCGATGCAGGTCGACACGGCCGCACCGCGGCTTCAGCTACGCCAGCGACGCGCCGCTCGACATGCGCATGGACGCGTCGTCGCCGAGCTCACCGCCGCCGAGATCGTGAACACGTGGGACGAGCGCGAGATCGCCGAGGTGCTGCTCGAGCTACGGCGAGGAGCGCTACGCCCGCCAGATCGCGCGCGCGATCGTGCGCCGCCGCGCGCTCGCGCCGTTCGAGCGCAGCGGCGACCTGGTCGAGGTGATCAAGGCGGCGATCCCGACGCCGGCCCGCTTCGGCCAGGGCCATCCCGCCCGGCGCGTCTTCCAGGCGCTTCGCATCGCGACGAACGACGAGCTCGAGTCGCTGCGCGACGGCCTCGAGCCGGCGCTCGACCTGCTGGCCCCGGGCGGCCGGATCGCGGTCATCAGCTTCCACTCGCTCGAGGACCGGATCGTGAAGCAGCTTCATCCGCGACGAGGCCCGCGGCTGCACCTGCCCGCCGGACTTCCCGGTGTGCGTGTGCGGCCACCAGCCGGCGCTGCGGTCGCTGACGTCGCGCGCCGTCGTTCCGAGCGTCGAGGAGCGGTGCGAGAACCCGCGCTCGTCGTCGGCGAAGCTGCGCGCCGCCGAGAGGACGCAGACGCCGTGAGCGTCGCCGTCTCCCGGCGCGCAAGCCCGGCCCGCCGGCGCCGCGCCGCAGGCCACGCCCAAGGCGGTCAACCGCTCACGGCCGCGTCCGGCGCCGCGTCGACCGCGGGCGGCGCTCGCCTGGGTCGGTCGTGCTCGCCACGCTGATCTTCGGGATCGTCGCGCTCAACGTCGCCGCCCTGCGCGGACAGCATCGACGTGAGCCAGATGCGCGGTCACGTCCAGCAGCTGGAGCAGCAGAACGGGCTCCTCCGAAACCAGACGATCAACCTGTCGAACTCGTACGCGATCGGCCGCAGGGCGCGCGAATACGGGATGGTGCTCGCCAACGCGACCACGACGAAGCACGTCCGGTTCGCGAAGTCGTCGTCCGGAGGCCGGCCCGCACCGTGAGGAAGATGGCGGACCACCGGCTGCGGCTCGTGCTGGCGCTCTCGCTGGCGGCCTTCGCCGTCGTCGTGCTCCGGGCGGTGCAGATCCAGGTCGTCGACGCGGCCGCGCTTTCGCGAAAGGCCGTCTCGCAGCAGCGCGCAGTCGTGACCCTGCCCGGGCTGCGCGGGTCGATCCTGAGCGCCGACGACCAGCACCTGGCCCAGGCGCAGCCGTCGAAGACGATCGTGGTCGACAAGGATCGGCTGCAGCATCCGCACCACGCCGCGACGGTCATCGCCCGCGCTCTCGGCTATCACCAGCTGAAGAAGCGCCATCACCCGAAGCACCACAAGAAGCAGAAGTACCGGCCGAACCCCGCATGGCCGGGGCGGGTGCAGGCGATCGAGGACCAGCTGCAGCGGGGCGGCGGCGGGATCCTGCGCCAGCTCCAGCCCGAGATCGCCGCCCGCATCATGGCCCAGCACCTGCCCGGCATCTCGACCGTTACCGAGCTGACGCGCTGGTACCCGTTCCACGGGCTCGCCCCGCAGGTGCATCGGCTACACGAAGGTGCCGGGCCCCGGCCGCCTCGGCGGCGCGGGCCTCGCCGGGATCGAGCAGCAGTACAACGATGTCCTCACCGGAAAGCCCGGGCGGCAGGTGGTCGTGCACGACCCGGTCGGCAGGCGCTCGAGACCGTACAGCTCCAGCGCGCCGTTCCCGGTCGCGACGTCACGCTGACGCTCGACACGACCGTCCAGGCCGAGGTCGAGGCGGTGCTGGGCCAGACGGTGAAGTCGTCGCGCGCGAAGTGGGCCACCGGGATCGTGCTCGATCCCCGCACGGGGTCGGTCCTCGCGATGGCGACGGCGCCCGGCTACGACAACAACAAGGTCCACACGCTCACCGACTTCTCGCCGACGGGCCCGACGCAGAACGCCGCGCTGGTGACGACCTACGAGCCCGGCTCGACCTACAAGGTCGTCACGTTCTCGGCCGCGCTCTCTGCGGGGCTCATCTACCCGCACATGGTGTTCCGGAACCTGCCGTGGAAGATCCGGGTCGGCGACAAGTTCATCCACGACGACGTCTGGCGCCGGCCGGTCTCCTACGACGCCACGCAGATCCTTCAGAAGTCGTCGAACGTCGGCACCGACACCATCGCGCAGATCGTCGGGAAGCCGCTCCTCATGCACTGGATCCGCAAGTACGGGTTCGGGCGCCCGACCGGGCTCGACTTCCCCGGCGAGTCGCCCGGCATCGTCCTCCCAGGTCGCAGCTGGACGGCCTCGTCGATCGGCACCATCCCGATCGGCCAGGGCATCGGCGTGACGGCGATGCAGATGGCGTCGATGTACCAGGCGATCGCAAACGGCGGCGTGATGGTCCCGCCACGGCTCGTCCAGGCGATCGGCGGCCGGCAGATCAAGCCGAGCGCGGGGCGCCGGGTGCTCACGCCCGAGGTCGACCGCGAGCTGGTCGACATGCTGGGGACGGTCGTGCAGGACGGCGGCACGGGCTTCAACGCCTCGATCTGCGGCTACTCCGTGGCCGGCAAGACGGGAACCGCGCAGAAGCCCGAGAACGGGGGCTACTCCACGAGCGACTACGACGCGTCGTTCGTCGGGTTCTTCCCCGCACACGACCCGCAGGTCGAGGTGATGATCGTCGTCGACTCGCCGCGCACAAGCCACTTCGGCGGCGTGGTCGCGGCCCCCGCCTTCGAGCAGATCGGCACCTGGCTGACGAACTACCTCGGGATCCGCCCGGACCGGCCGTGCGACCGCAGCGTTAACTAGGGTTCCCGCGAGGATGCAGCTTGGGGCCCTGATCGAGGCCATCCGGCCGCGTGCCGTCCGCGGGCCGGCTGACGCGCAGATCACGGCGGTCACCTACCGGGCCGATGCGGTCGTGCCCGGTGCGCTGCACGTGTGCGTCCCGGGCCACACCGCCGACGGCCACGACTTCGCCGCCGATGCCCTCCGCCGGGGCGCCGCCGCGCTCGTCGTCGAGCGCGACCTGCCGCTCGACGCGCCGCAGCTCCTCGTCGAGTCCTCGCGGCGGGCGATGGCCGCTGCCGCCGACGCCTTCTACGGCCGCCCGTCGGCCGAGCTCGACGTGGTCGGCATCACCGGGACGAACGGCAAGACGACGACGGCGTTCCTGCTCCATGCCGTCCTCGAGGCGGCCGGCCGCCGGTCGGGCCTCCTCGGCACCGTCGAGCAGCGAGTGGGCGGCCGCGTCGAACCGGTGGTGCGGACGACGCCCGAGAGCGTCGACCTCCAGGCGCTCCTTCGGCGTATGGTCGATGCGGGCGACACGGCCTGCGTGATGGAGGTGTCGTCGCACGCCCTGGAGCTCGACCGCGTCGCCGGCGTGCGCTTCGCCGCCGCCGCGTTCACGAACCTCACGCAGGACCACCTCGACTTCCATCCCGACATGGAGCACTACTACCTCGCCAAGGCGCGCCTCTTCGAGACCGCGCCGGCGGCGATCAACGTCGACGACTCGTACGGCCGGCGGCTCGCGGGAGAGGCCGGCGGGCCGGTCTTGACCTACGCCCGCGCCGGCGAGGATGCCGACGTGCGCCCGCATGCCGTCGAGATCGGCGCGGGCGGCGTCATCTCGCTGATCGCAACGACGCCGCGGGGGGCGCTGCCGCTCGACGTCCGCCTGCGCGGCGGGTTCAACGTCGAGAACGTGCTGTGCGCGGTCGCGCTCGCCGAGGTGCTCGAGGTGCCGCACGACGCCGTGCGGGCGGGAATCGCGGCCGTCGCGGGCGTTCCCGGGCGGTTCGAGCCCGTCGACGCGGGCCAGCCCTTCACGGTGCTCGTGGACTACGCCCACACCCCGGACGGGCTCGAGAACGTCCTGCGGTCAGCGCGTGAGATCACCACGGGGCGGCTGATCTGCGTCTTCGGATGCGGCGGAGATCGCGACCGCGGCAAGCGCCCGCTTATGGGGGCGGTCGTTCGGCGCCTGGCCGACGTCGCGGTCGTCACGTCCGACAATCCGCGCAGCGAGGACCCGGCCGCCATCATCGCCGACATCACCGCCGGCTTCGCGATGGACGTCGAGGTCGACCGCCGGACGGCGATCGAGCGGGCGGTCGGGCTGGCCGGCGCCGGGCGACGTCGTCGTCATCGCCGGCAAGGGGCACGAGCAGGGCCAGGAGCTGGCCGACCGGACGATCCCGTTCGACGACCGCGAGGTGGCCCGCGAGGCGCTCTCGGCGCCCGCGGGCGCGGCGTGATCCCGCTCTCGACGCGCGAGATCGCCGCCGTCACGGGCGGCACGGAGTCCGGCCGGGACGCGACCGTGACGGGCGTGGCGATCGACTCGCGCTCCGTCGCGCCGGGCGACCTCTTCGTCGCCCTCCCCGGCGAGCGGACACACGGCGCCGAGTTCGTCGAGGCCGCGCTGGCCGCCGGCGCGGCGGCCGTCGTCCTCGAGCGTGAAACAGTGGTACCTGGTACATCGGTCGTCTGGGTCGACTCGGCGGTCGCCGCCCTCGGCGCCATCGCCGCCGAGGTGCGCCGCCGGTCGCCGGCCCGCGTCGTCGCCATCACCGGCTCGACCGGCAAGACATCCACCAAGGACATCCTCGCCGCGCTTCTCGCCACCCGGCTTTCGACCGTCGCCAGCGCCGCCAACTACAACAACGAGATCGGCCTCCCGCTCACGCTGTGCCGCATCGACGCGGACACGGAGGCGGTCGTGTGCGAGCTTGGGATGCGCGGCGCCGGGCAGATCGCCTACCTGACGGACCTCGCCGCGCCGAACGTCGGCGTCATCACCTCGGTCGGCCCCGTGCACCTCGAGCTGATGGGGACCGTCGAGGCGGTCGCCGCCGCGAAGGCCGAGATCCTCGAGCTCGAGCCGGGCGCCGTCGCCGTCGTCCCCTATGCCGAGCCGCTGCTCGAGCCGCACCTCGCCGGCCGCGACGGTCGCGTCGTCACCTTCGGCGAGGCCGATGGGGCCGATGTCCGCCTCGCCGAGATCGGCGGCGGCAGGGCGGAGATCGTCCACCGCGGTCGAACCCTGACCGTGCCCGTGAGCTTCGAACAGCGTCACAACGGCGTCAACCTTGCCGCTGCGGTTGCGGCGTGCGACGCCCTGGGCATCGACGTCGACGTGCCGCTGCTGGAGGGCGCGGCGCTGGCCCAGATCTCGCGCTGGCGCGGCGAGCGCCTGCCGCTTCCGGGCGGCGGCGTCTTGATCGCAGACTGCTACAACGCGAACCCGGTCTCGATGGCCGCGGCGCTGCGCGACCTCGTCTTGGCAGCAGCCGGCCGGCGCACCGTTGCCGTGCTCGGAGACATGGCCGAGCTGGGCGAGGAGGCCGAGCGCTACCACGTGGCCGTTGGGCGGCAGGCCGCCGACCTCGGGATCGACGAGATCATCGCCATCGGCCCGCTCAGCCGGGCGTACGGCGGCGCGTGGTACCCGACGCTGGAGGATGCGCTCGCGGCCGTTGCCGGCGCCATCCGCCCGGGCGATGCCGTGCTCGTGAAGGCGAGCCGTGCGATGGGGCTCGAGGCCGTCGTGGAGGCGGTGACGGCGTGAAGCAGGTGCTGGCCGCCGGCGTGGCGGCGATGCTGCTCGGCATCCTCGCCGGGCCCGCCTTCATCGCGTTTCTGCGCCGGAACGAGTTCGGGCAGCAGATCCGCGAGGAGGGGCCGGCCGGCCACATGTCCAAGCAGGGCACGCCCACGCTCGGCGGCCTCGTCCTGCTCGCCTGCACCCTGATCTCGTTCCTGGTCTTCACGAAGCGGACGACGCCGGGGCTCGCCGTCGCCGGAACGATGCTCGCCTGCGCCGCGATCGGCTTCGTCGACGACTACCTGAAGCTCACGAACCGGAGGTCGCTCGGCCTCTCCGGCCGCTGGAAGATGCTCGGTCTCGTTGCCGTGGTCGCGGGCCTGGCCGTGGTCGCCCACCACGAGCACCTCTCGACCGACGTCTATCTGCCCGTCATCGACACCCACATCCCGCTCGGGCCGGCGTACTACGTCTTCATCTTCCTCGTCGTTGCCGGTGCTGCCAACGCGGTCAACCTGACCGACGGCCTCGACGGCCTCGCAGCGGGGACGATGACGATCGCGGCGCTCACGTACTCGGCGATGGGCGTCGTCGCGTTTCTGGCTGCGCGCGGCCTCTACCCGCAGAACGACCCGCGCTCGCTCGACCTCGCGATCCTGGCCGCCGCGCTCGTCGGGGGCTGCGTGGGATTCCTCTGGTACAACGCCTACCCGGCCGACATCTTCATGGGCGACACCGGGGCGTTCGGGCTGGGCGGCGCACTGGCGGCGCTGGCGGTCTTCACCAAGACCGAGGTGCTGCTCGTCATCATCGGCGGCGTGTTCGTGATCGAGGCGCTGTCGGTCGCGATCCAGGTGATCGCGTTCCGATCGACCGGCCGGCGTGTCTTCCTCATGGCCCCGATCCACCATCACTTCGAGATGATGGAGTGGACCGAGAACAAGATCATCGTCCGCTTCTGGATCATGGCGGCGATCTTCGGGGCAAGCGGCTTCGTCCTCTACTACCTGTTCTTCTCGAAGTACCGATGAGCGCGCGCTATCTGGTGGTGGGTCTGGCGCGGAGCGGGGTTGCGGCGTGCGAGGCGATCCTGCGCGTGTGGCCGGGGACGGAGGTGCTCGCCGCCGACAGCCGCGCCGATCTGGACGTGGGGAGGCTTCGCGAGATCGGCGTCGAACCCGTCCTCGGGGGTGACGTTGTGCCGGTCGAAGGATTGAGTGCGGTAGTGAAGAGCCCGGGGGTTCCGTCGCAGGCGGACCAGATCGAGGCTGCCCGCGCTGCAGGCGTGCCCATCTGGGCCGAGGTCGAGCTGGCCGCACGGATGCTCCCCAACCCGATCGCGGGCGTCACCGGGACGAACGGGAAGACGACCGCGACCTACCTGCTCGGCGCGATGCTGGAAGCGGGCGGGCTGCCATGCGAGGTGGCGGGCAACGTCGGCCGGCCGCTCACGTCGCTCGCGGGGCTGGTCGACCCGGACGTGTGGATCGCCTGTGAGCTCTCGAGCTTCCAGCTCGAGGACATCGACACCCTCCGCTGCCGCGTCGGCGCCATCCTCAACCTGACCCCGGACCACCTCGACCGGCATGGAACCGTCGAGGAGTACCTGCGCTGCAAGCTCCGCATCTTCGAGAATCAGGAGCCCGGCGACGTCGCGGTCGTGAACGGCGACTACCCGGTGCTCCGCGACGCGGAGCTCCCCGGGCGGGGCGAGCGCGTCGTCGTCACCCGCGCCGACGCCGGCGACATCGACTGGGAGCACGCCCGCCTGCGCGGCGCCCACAACCTCGAGAACGCGCTCGTCGCCGCGGCGGCAGCCCGCGCGGCCGGCGCCCGCCCCGACGGCATCGACCGCGCGCTGCGCGAGTTCCGGCCGTTGCCCCACCGGCTCGAGACCGTTGCGCGCGCCGCCGGCGTCGAGTACGTGAACGACTCCAAGGCGACGAACCCCGACGCCACCATTCAGGCGCTCACCGCGTTCCCGGGCGGCATCCACCTGATCCTCGGCGGATCGCTCAAGGGCTCCGACTTCTCGGCCCTCGCGGGCGCCGTCGCAGCCGCGCCGGTCGCGCGCGTGTATCTGATCGGACAGGCCGCCGACAGCCTGGCGGCGGCCCTCGACGCCGCCGGCGTCGAGGCCGAGCGGTCGGGCACCCTCGCGGCCGCCGTCCACGCGGCCGCCGCAGCCGCCCGCCCCGGCGAGACCGTGCTGCTCTCGCCGGCCTGCGCCAGCTTCGACCAGTTCCGCGACTACGAGGAGCGCGGCGAGACGTTCCGCCGCCTGGCCCAGGAGGCCGCCGGTGCCGCCTGATCCGCCCCCCAAGCCGCGGCGCCGGCCTCCGCGGCGCAGCGCGCCTCCGGTCCACGTCGAGTACCACCTGCTGCTCCTGCTCACCCTCGGCCTCGTCGCGTTCGGGCTGATCATGGTCTACAGCGCGTCGAGCGGAGTCGCGGTCGTCCAGGGGCACGACCCGCTCGGCCCGCTCGTGCGCCAGGGGAGCTACGCGCTGGCCGGGGTCGCGTGCATGGCGGGTGCGGCCCGCCTCTCGTACCGTCGCCTCCGCATCGCCGGCCCGTTCCTGATGCTGGCGGCCCTCATCGGCCTCGTCCTCGTCAAGGTGCCGGGGATCGGCATCCGCGCCAACGGCGCCGAGCGCTGGATCGCCGCCGGGCCGATCACCGTCCAGGCGTCCGAGTTCGCAAAGCTCGCGGTCGTCGTCTTCACCGCCGCAGTGCTCGCGGCGAGGAAGCGGCCGCCACGGACCGTGAAGGAGCTCGCGAATCCGATCGGCGTGCTCGCGCTCGTCATCTGCGCGCTCGTCGCGCTCGAGCCCGACCTGGGGACGACGATCGCGATCGCGATCACCATCACCGGCATGCTCATCGTCGCCGGCACGCCGCTTCGGCTGCTCGCGGGCACCTTCGCGGTGCTGGGCACCGGCGCCGTGTTCGTGATCTCGCAGAACGCCTACATGCACGCTCGCCTGCTGGCCTTCATGCACCCCTTCCACGATGCCGGCGGCAGCGGCTATCAGAACGCCCAGGCGTTGATCGCGCTCGGGTCGGGCGGGATCTGGGGCAAGGGCCTCGGCCAGGGCACGCAGAAGATCTTCTACCTCCCGGAGTCGCCCTCGGACATGATCGCGGCGGTGATCGGTGAGGAGCTGGGGCTCGTCGGAATCTTCGTGACCGCGCTCGCGTTCGCCGGGTTTGCCATCCTCGGCTTCCGGATCGCGCTCCGGGCCCGCGACCCGTTCGCGAAGCTCCTTGCGGCCGGCGTGACGTGCCTTGTCACCGGCCAGGCCGTCGTGAACCTGGGCGCAGTGCTGGGATTCCTCCCGCTGACGGGCGTCCCGCTGCCGCTGATAAGCTCAGGCGGCTCGAGCCTGGTCGTCTTCATGACCCTCTCCGGCACCCTCCTCAACGTGGCCCAGGCCGAACGCCGCCCCGTCCGAGCGACCGTCTCCAACCCGGATGCCACCAAAGAATCCCGCCCGCGATCCCGAACGGCGAACGACGGTGCTGATCGCCGCCGGCGGAACAGCGGGCCACGTCGTGCCGTCGCTGGCGGTGGCCGCCGAGCTCACGGCTAGGGGCGCATCGGTCGCATTCGCAGGAACGGCCGACCGGATCGAGGCCCGGCTCGTGCCCGCCGCCGGATACGCCCTCCACACGTTCCCCGTCTCGGGACTTCCGCGGAAGCCGTCGCCGGCGCTCGTGCGCGGTCTCGGCCTCGCGGGGCTGGCCCCCGCGCGCTGCGCCCGCATCCTGCGCGAGGTGCGCCCCGATGTCGTCTTCGGCGGCGGGGGCTATGTCGCCGGCCCGATGCTCGCCGCCGCCGGCATGCTGCGGATCCCGGCGGCGCTCCTCGAGGTCGACGCGCATCTGGGGCTCGCCAACCGTCTTGGTGCGCCCTTCGCGCGCCGCGTCTTCCTCGCGTTCCCGATCCCTGGAAAGGATCCGCCCCGGTATCAGGTCACCGGCCGGCCGGTGCCGCGGGCCGTGCTCGAGGGGAGCGCCGACGAGGGGCGGCGGGAGTTCGACCTCCCGGCCGACCGGCCCGTCGTGCTCGTGTTCGGCGGCAGCCTGGGATCGACGACCATCAACCGGTCGGCCGCGGCCGCCTGGGCCGACCCCGACCCCGGGTTCACGGTCGTCCACATCACGGGCGAGCGGGAGTTCACGCAGTACTCCGGCCGCGCCGCGCCGCACTACCGCGTGCTGGCGTGGACGTCGGCCCTCGGCCCGCTTCTCGCCGCCGCCGACATCGTCGTCTCGCGGGCCGGCGGGTCTGTGTTCGAGATCGCCGCCGCAGGGAAGCCCGCGGTGCTCGTACCCTCCCCGAACGTGACCGCCGACCACCAGAGCCTGAACGCGGCCCACTTCGCCGACTCGGCGGCGATCGTGGTCGACGACGCGGACCTCACCGCCGCCCGGCTTGACTCCGAGGTGAGGCAGCTCCTGGCCGAGCCGTCCCGCCTCGCGGCGATGTCCGAGGCCGCCCGCCGGCTGGCCCGCCCCGACGCCGCCGAGCGGATCGCGACGACGCTTCTGGAGCTCGCGCTGTGACGGGCTTCGCCGACCGCCGTCTGCACATGGTCGGCATCGGAGGCGCCGGCATGTCGGCGCTCGCGGCCATCGCCTACGCCTGGGGGGCCGACGTCGACGGCTGCGACACGGCGGAGTCCGAGTACACCCGCCGGCTCGAGCGGTTCGGGATCCATGTCCACCTCGGCCACGATCGGGCCCACCTCGACGACGGGATGGACGTCGTCGTGTCCTCGGCGGTCGCGGCCGACGAGGAGGAGGTGCTCGACGCGCGCGTGCGCGGCCTCGTCGTGATCCACCGGGCGGAGCTCCTCGCCGAGATGGTCGCCGCGCGGCGGTCGATCTGCGTCGGCGGCGCGCACGGCAAGACGACGACCACGGCGATGATCGCGTACGCCGCCACCCGCCTGGGCCTCGATCCCACCTGGCTCGTCGGCGGCGACGTGCCCCAGCTCGGCGGGAACGCCGGCCCGGGCGGCGGCAAGCTGCTGGTCGCCGAGGCGGACGAGTCCGACGGCTCGTGCGCCCTGCTGCGGCCCGCAGATCGCGCTCGTCACCAACATCGAGCTCGACCACCACGCCCGGTTCGACTCCGAGCAGGCCCTGCGCGCGCTCTTCGCCGAGTGGGTCGCGGGGGTGCCTGCGGACGGCGTTGTCCTTCTGGGCGACGGGGTCGACCTCGACACCGTGGCGCCGCGAGCCTGGTTCGGGTTCGACGAGCGGGCGGACTGGCGGATCACTGCGTTCGAGGGGAACGGGGGCGGCTCGCGGTTCTGGCTGCGCGTGCCGTCGGCGCCGCCGGTTCGCGTGGAGCTCGAGCTGCCGGGCCGGCACAACGCCCAGAACGCTGCGGGCGCCGTCGCGGCGCTGGTCGCCGCCGGTGCGAGCGCTGCGGATGCCGCCGCGGCGCTGCGCGAGTTCGAGGGCGCGGGCCGCCGGTTCGAGCGGCGTGGCTCGGTGGGGGGTGCCGAGATCGTCGACGACTACGCGCACCATCCGACCGAGGTCGCGGCCGCGATCGACGCGGCCCGCGCGCAGTCGCCGGCGCGCGTCGTCGTCGTCTTCCAGCCGCACCTCTACTCCCGGACTGCTGCGCTCGCGAACCGGTTCGGCGAGGCGCTCGCCGGCGCCGACGAGGCCGTCGTCACCGAGATCTACGCCGCGCGCGAACAACCCGTCGAGGGGGTGACCGCGAAGCTCGTGGTCGACGCCCTGGCCGAGCGGCGGCCGGGCATGCCGCTCGCCTACGAGCCCACGCTCGAGGAGGCTGCCGACTACCTTCGCGCGCGCGTGCGCGCCGGGGACATGATCCTCACCGTCGGCGCGGGGGACGTGCGCCGGGTGGGCGACCTGCTCCTCGGGTGAGCCGGCCCTCGCCGCACGTGCCCGCGGCCGTCCAGGCCGACTACTCGACCGCCCGTCTCACGACGGTCGGCACCGGTGGGCCGGCGCGGTGGTTTGCGCGGCCGACCAGCGTTGCCGAGCTGGGCGACGTGCTGGCCTGGGCGGCGGACGGCCGGTCATGAGATCGCCGTGATCGGCCTCGGGTCGAACCTGCTCGTTGCCGACGAGGGCTACGACGGCGTCGTCATCCGGCTTGCCGGCGAGCTGGCCCGGATCGAGCGCGACGGCGAGCGGATCGCCTGCGGCGGAGGCGCATCACTTGCGGCGATCGTGAAGCGTGCGACGGGCTGGGGGCTCTCGGGGATCGAGTTCGGGTGCGCCATCCCCGGCACGGCCGGCGGTGCGGTGCGCATGAACGCCGGGGCGTACGGCGGCGAGATCCGCGACGTCCTCGCCGATGCGCTCGTGATCGGAGCGGCCGGCCAGCGTCGCGGCGGGCCTGACGAGCTCGGCATGAGCTACCGGCGGTCGGCGATCGCCCCCGGGGAGGTGGTGGCCGAGGCGGTGCTCGAGCTGCGGCCCGGCGACCCGGCCCAGATCCGCCAGACCGTGTCGGAGATGCAGCGGCGGCGAAGGGAGGCGCAGCCCGCCAAGGTGCGGACCTTCGGCTCGGTCTGGAAGAACCCGGGCGGCGACCGTACGGCGGGGCGTCTGCTCGAGGAGTGCGGCCTCAAGGGCTACGCCGTGGGCGGCGCGCGCATCTCGCCGGTGCACGCGAACTTCATCGAGAACCACGACGGCGCGCGGTCGGCCGACGTGATCGCTCTCATGCGCGAGGCCCGCCGCCGCGCCCGCGAGCGCGGGGTGGAGCTGGAGCACGAGGTACAGATGCTCGGGCCGATCGGGCTAGATTGCAGCCATGGTTGACGACGCCCAGCGGACAGACTGGCTGGCCTGGGAGGCCGAGCTGAAGGCCGCCGCAGACACGCTCCGCGACCGACCTGAGCACGCCGACGTCGTCCGCTTCCTCGAGCACCAGATCACGGTGGCGTCGCACAACGCGTACTGCGGCACGCCGACGCCGTTTGCGGTGCCCGGCGTGCGTCGTTCCTGACGGCAGGATCGGCAGGGCCGCTGCCGAAGTCCCCGGCATGGCATTTGCTGCCAATGTCGACCGGGCGCTGCTCCTGCGCCGGCGGGCACTCAAGAAGGCGGAGGGGAGGCGCAGGCTCGCGCTCCTCTGCCTCGCCGTCGTCGTGGTGCTCGCGCCGGGCGGCTACTGGCTGCTTGCGAACTCGAGCGCGTTTGCGGTCTCGGGCGTCTCCGTCTCGGGCGGCGGGGCGATCCTGAGCGCGGAGGTGCGGCAGGCGGCGGTCGGCGCCGTGGGAGGGCGGAGCCTCCTCCAGGTCGACGCCGGTGCGATCGAGCAGGCGGTCGAGCGGCTGCCGTACGTGCGGTCGGCCACCGTTGACCGATCGTTCCCGCACACGCTCTCGATTCAGGTGACCACGTATCGGCCGGTCGCGGCCGTCCGCTCGGGGAAGTCCGGGTACCTGGTCTCGAGCGACGGGCGCGTGCTCGACACGGGCGTTCCGGCAAAGAGTCGTCTGCCGGTGATCCGCGTCGCACGCGGGCTCGTCCTGACGCCCGGCCAGGACGTGCCGGCGGGCGGAATCCCGGCCGCGCTCGACGTGCTGGGCGCGGTGCCCGACGCGTTCGCCCACCGCGTCGGCCACATCCACAAGCTCATGACCGGCGACGCCGGCATCGTCGCTGTCATCGGCCGCGGACTCCAGGTCCGGCTCGGCTCGAGCGCGCAGCTCGAGCTCAAGCTGCGGGTCGCGGTTCGCGTGCTCCGATCGATGCAGTCCGCGACCAGGTCGGCGCTCGCGTATGTCGACGTGTCCGTCCCCGGGCGGCCGGCGCTCGGATACAAACACTCAACTTCAACCTGAGAGTTATGGTCGACTGTTCTCACGCTCCGCTTGACAGAGAGGGTAGGGGCCGGTACTCTCGAATCGCGCATTTTCGGCTGACCGGGCCGCGCATGCCCGAGTTCGGCATTGCGCACGAACCGGATATCCAACCCTCAAGTAGAGGGTGAGCCCGAGGAGCGGAGCTCGATATGAGGGATCAGAGCGGGAACTACCTGGCAGTCATCAAGGTCGTCGGAGTCGGCGGCGGCGGCACGAACGCCGTGAACAGGATGGTCGACGCCGGCCTGAAGGGCGTCGAGTTCATCGCCGTCAACACCGACGCGCAGGCGCTGCTCATGTGCGACGCCGACGTCAAGATCCACATCGGCTCGAAGATCACCCGGGGCCTCGGCGCCGGCGCCGACCCGTCCATCGGGCAGGAGGCCGCGACCGAGAGCCGTGACGAGCTGAAGGAGGCGCTGAAGGGCGCCGACATGGTGTTCGTCACCGCCGGCAAGGGCGGCGGCACCGGCACCGGCGCCGCGCCCGTGATCGCCGAGATCTCGCGCGAGCTCGGCGCGCTCACCGTCGGCGTGGTCACGCGGCCGTTCGGCTTCGAGGGCCGCAAGCGCTCCGATCAGGCCGATGGCGGGATCAAGCAGCTGCGCGACAAGGTCGACACGCTGATCATCATCCCGAACGACCGGCTGCTCCAGGTCGTCGAGAAGCGCACGTCGATCGTCGATGCTTTCCGCATCGCCGACGACGTCCTCCGCCAGGGCGTCCAGGGCATCACCGACCTCATCACGGTCCCCGGGCTGATCAACCTCGACTTCGCCGACGTGCGCACGATCATGCGCCAGGCGGGGTCGGCGCTCATGGGCATCGGCGTTGCCGGCGGTGAGAACCGCGCGGCCGAGGCCGCCAAGGCGGCGATCTCCTCGCCGCTCCTCGAGGCGTCCGTCGAGGGCGCGACCGGCATCCTCCTCAACATCACCGGCGGGCCGGACCTCGGCCTGTTCGAGGTGAACGAGGCGGCCGAGATCGTCGGCGTCGGCGTCCGACGCCGACGCCAACATCATCTTCGGCGCCGTGATCGACGAGAGCCTCGGCGACCAGGTGCGCGTGACCGTCATCGCAACCGGGTTCGACCGCCGCTCGAGCGAGCGCCCGGTCGCCGTCTTCGCCGCCGGCAGCAAGCAGCGCGAGGGCGGGTTCCTGCGCCGCCCGAAGGCAGCGGAGGAGGACACCGGCGAGTTCCAGGTCCCGGCGGCCGACCCGCTCGAGATCCCGTCGTTCCTCCGCGAGGAGTAGCGCCTCAGCCGTTCTCCCATCGAGGACGGGCGCGCCATCCGGCACACGTCGAAAGAGGTCGCGCGGGCGCTCGGCCCGGGGCCACGGCGCCCGGCGCCTCCGGCGCCTCCGGCGCCTCGAGCGCCGCGTAGCGCTCCGCCGCCTCGTCGTAGCCGGCGGCGCCGAGCCGGCCCGTGTCGTCCGTGCCGTGGGCGCTCATTGCACGCAAGGCTACCGGCCGTCGCAGCGCGATAAGATCAGCGACATGAAGCTCCGCCCGCTCATCTGGGGTCTCCTGCTCGCCGCCGCCGCGTTCTCGTTGGGTCGCGCCCTCGTGACGCACGACGGGGTCGGGGTGCTCGAGTACGTCGTCGGCATCGCACTCGTCGCACTGCTCGGCATCGGCGCGCTTCGGGCCGGTCGCCGGGCCATCCACCCGGGGTAGCGACGGCCGGGATCCGCGATGCCCGGCCCGAGGACGGGCCGGCGCTTGCCGTGCTGATCGCCGACCTCGGCTACGAGCGTCCAGCCGCCGAGGCCGCAGCGGCGGTCGCCGCGATCGGCGCGGGCGAGCGCGTGATCGTGGCGGACGTCGACGGCGTCGTCTGCGGCTTCGCGAGCGCCGCCGTCGTACCGTTCTTCCACGACGGGTCGCGCCGCCTCCGCCTGACGGCGATCGCGGTCTCGCCTTCGCACCGCGGGCGCGGCCTGGCCCGGAGCCTGATGTCCGAGCTCGAGCGATGGGGTCGCGAGCAGGGCTCGAGCCTCGTCGAGGTGACGAGTGCCGAGCGGCGCGCCGACGCCCACGCCGCCTATCGGGCGCTCGGGTTCGAGGAGGCGCCGCGCCGGTTCACGCGCCGTCTGTGACAGAACGCGCTCCGCCGGGGGAAGGCGTGTATAGACTGCGCCTCCGGATGCACGCGTCCGAGGCCCTCCGCCGCACTCCACTCCACGACCGGCACCTGGCAGCCGGGGCCCGGATGGTTCCGTTCGCGGGTTGGGAGATGCCCGTGCAGTACGAAGGCGTGATCCCCGAGCATCGCGCGGTGCGCGAGCACGCCGGCGTCTTCGACGTGAGCCACATGGGGCAGCTCGAGGTGCGCGGCCCCGCGGCGCTCGAGTTCCTTCAGACGATGCTCTCGAACGATCTGAGCCGGATCGGCATGGGCCAGGCGCAGTACACGCTGCTTCTCGACGAGAACGGCTGTCCGATCGACGACCTGATCGCCTACCGGCTCGACGACGATCACCTGCTGCTCGTCGTCAACGCCTCGCGGGTCGATGCCGACCGCGACTGGCTCGCGGCCCGGGTCCGGGAGGGCGCGGTCCTCGACGACCGCTCGATCCGAGATGGCGATGCTCGCGCTTCAGGGGCCCGGCGGCCCTGGATCTCGTCGACCTGCCGGAGCTCGAGCCGTTCGAGTTCACGCGCGCCGAGGTGTGCGGCGTCCTCGGCATCGTTGCCCGGACCGGCTACACCGGCGAGCCGGGCGTCGAGATCATGGTGGCGCCCGACAAGGTCGGCCTGCTCTGGGACAAGCTGCTTGCCGCCGGCGCGGCTCCTGCCGGGCTGGGCGCGCGCGACACGCTCCGGCTCGAGGTCTGCTATCCGCTCTACGGCAACGACCTGTCGCAGGCCCGCACGGCGCTCGAGGGCGGGCTGGGCTGGGTCTGCGCGCTCGACCGCAAGGAGTTCGTCGGCGCCCCGGCGCTCCGCGCCCAGCGGGAGCAGGGCGGCTACGACCGCCTGGTCGCCTTCCGGATGTCGGGGCGGGGCATCCCCCGCCAGGGCATGGCCATCCGGCCCGCCGGAGAGGTGACCAGCGGCACGATGTCGCCGACGCTCGACGTCGGGATCGGGATGGGGTACGTCCCCGCCGACCTCACCGCCGAAGGCACCGAGATCGAGATCGACGTGCGCGGGCGGCCGTTCGCCGCCCGCGTGGCCGCCAAGCCCCTGTACGTGAAGGAGAAGGTCAAATGAGCGACGAGAGCTACCCCGACGAGCTCCACTACCACGAGCAGCACGACTGGGTCCGGGTCGACGACGACATCGCCACCTTCGGCATCACGTGGTACGCGCAGGACACGCTGGGCGAGGTCGTCTTCTACAGCCCGCCGGAGGTCGGCGACGCCGTCACGAAGGACACCGACTACGGCGAGCTCGAGTCGACGAAGGCCGTGTCGGGGCTCGTCGCGCCCCTCTCGGGCGAGGTCGCGGCGGTGAACGACGCGCTCGACGGCAGCGAAAGCACGATCAACGACGACCCGTACGGCGAGGGCTGGCTGATCAAGGTGCGGATGTCGGATCCCTCCGAGCTCGACTCCCTGATGGACGCGGCCGCCTATCGCGAGCTCGTCGAGTCCCTGTGACGTTCACCGCGCTCACCGATGCCGACCGCGACGCGATGCTCGCCGCCGTCGGCGTCGGCTCGATCGAAGAGCTCTTCCACGACATCCCCGACGCCGTGCGGCTCGGCCGCGAGCTCGACCTCGAGCCGGCGCTCACCGAGGCGGAGCTGATGGCCGCACCTGGCCGAGCTGGCGTCGCGGAACGCCGACGCCGGCCGAGAGATCCAGTTCCTCGGGGCCGGCATCTACGACCACTACGTGCCGGCGGTCTGCGACGCCGTGATGCAGCGCGGCGAGCTGCTCACGGCCTACACGCCGTATCAGCCGGAGATGAGCCAGGGGACGCTCCAGGCGATCTTCGAGTACCAGACCGCGATCTGCGAGCTGACGGGCATGGACGTCTCGAACGCGTCGGGGTACGACGGCTCGACGGTGGCCGCCGACGCCTGCTACGTCGCCCGCGGCGCCACGCGACGGACGAAGGTCGTCGTCGCCGAGACGCTGAACCCGCAGGTGCGGAGGGTCGTCCGGACGTTCGCCCCGGGGTTCGGGATGGAGGTCGTCGAGGTGCCTCACGACGGCGGCACCACCGACCCCGACGCGATCAGGGCGGCGGCCGAGGACGCCGCCTGCGTGATCTTCCAGCAGCCGAACTTCTTCGGCTGCCTCGAGCCCGCGCCCGGCATCGCCGCCGCCGCGTCGGAGGCGGGGGCGCTGGCGGTCGCCCACGTCGATCTCCTGTCGCTCGGTGTGCTCGAGGCGCCCGGCAACTACGGCTGCGCGCTCGCGATCGGCGAGGGCCAGTCGGCCGGGAACCACATGAGCTACGGCGGCCCGCACTATGGATTCATGTCCGCGAAGGCCGAGCACATCCGCCGGCTGCCGGGCCGGATCGTCGGAGAGACCCACGACCTGGCCGGAAACCGGGGATACGTCCTGACGCTTCAGACCCGCGAGCAGCACATCCGCCGCGAGAAGGCGACGTCCAACATCACGACCAACCAGACGCTGCTCGCGCTCGCGGGCCTCGCCTACCTGTGCTGGCTCGGGCCCGAGGGGCTCGGCGACATCGGACGGGCCTGCCTCTCGCTCGCCGAGGAGGCCAAGCGGGCCGTCGGCGTGCCGGCGGCGTTCGACCGGCCGACGTTCAAGGAGTTCGCGCTCGACCTGGGCCGCCCGGCTGAGGACGTCGTGCGGGCGGCCCGCAAGCAGGGCGTCCACCCCGGCTACCCGCTGGGCCGCGACTACCCCGGCATGGAGAACCTGCTCCTGGTCGCCGTCACCGAGAAGCGCACGCGGGCCGACATCGAGCGGCTCGCGGAGGTGCTCGCGGCATGAAGCTGGTCTACGAGCGCTCCCGGCCGGGCCGTCGCGCCGGCCGCGTGCCCGACCCCGGCGTTCCGGCTGCGGAGGTGCCCGCCGAGCTCCGCCGCGCCGCTCCGCCGCGCCTGCCCGAGATCGCCGAGCCGGACCTCGTTCGCCACTTCACCGAGCTCTCGACGCGCACGTTCGGGATCGACACCGGCTTCTACCCGCTGGGCTCGTGCACGATGAAGTACAACCCGCGCGTCAACGAGCGCGCGGCGGCGCTCGGCGGGTTCCGCGACCTTCACCCGCACCAGGACGTCGAGGGCGCGCAGGGCGCCCTCGAGCTGATGTGGCGGCTCGAGCGGATGCTGGCCGAGGTGGTCGGGCTCGATGCCGTCACGCTCCAGCCCGCCGCCGGTTCGCAGGGCGAGCTCACGGGCCTCACGCTCATGCGGGCCTACTTCGATGACCGCGGCGAGGACCGCACCGAGGTCGTCATCCCCGACACCGCCCACGGCACGAACCCGGCCAGCGTTGCCATGGCCGGCTACACGCTGGTCGGCGTGAAGACCGACCCGCGCGGGAACATCGACGTCGACGACCTGGCGGGGAAGGTGGGGCCGCAGACGGCCGGGCTCATGCTCACCAACCCCTCGACGCTCGGGCTCTTCGAGGAGCGCATCACCGAGATCGCCGACATCTTCCACGGCGTCGGCGCCCTGCTCTACTACGACGGCGCGAACCTGAACGCGGTGTGCGGGATCTCGCGGCCGGGCGACATGGGGTTCGACATCGTGCACTTCAACCTGCACAAGACGTTCTCGCAGCCGCACGGGGGCGGCGGCCCTGGCGGAGGCCCGGTGGCGGTGCGCGACGTGCTCGAGCCCTTCCTGCCCGTGCCGCGAATCACCCGCGGCGACGACGGGTTCGGCTACGACTGGGACGAGCCCAAGACGATCGGCAAGGTGCGCGGGTTCGCCGGCCCGTTCGGCGTCTTCGTCCGCTCGTACGCCTTCATGCGGATGTGGGGGCCGGCGCTCCGGCACATGTCCGAGGTCGCCGTTCTGAATGCGAACTACGTCCTCGCCCGGCTCAAGGACGCCTACGACCTGCCGGTCGATCGCCTCTGCATGCACGAGTTCGTGCTGTCGGCGCGGACGCTTCGGCGCGAGCACGGCGTGACGGCGCTCGACGTCGCCAAGCGGCTGATGGACCACGGCTTTCACCCGCCCACGATCTACTTCCCGCTGATCGTCTCCGAGGCGCTCATGATCGAGCCGACCGAGACCGAGGCGATCGAGACCCTCGATGCGTTCTGCGAGGCCATGCTGGCCATCGCACGCGAAGCGGTGGACGACCCCCAGCAGCTGAAGGACGCGCCGCACACCCGCCCGGTACGACGGCTGGACGAGGCGGAGGCCGCCAAGCGGCTGACAGTCCGGTACCTGTTCGAGGACCACCCGACCACGGAGTAGCTGCGTGCCTCTCGAGGCCGTGATCTTCGACTTCGGCGACACGCTGCTGCGGTTCGACTTCGACGAGGACGTTTGGCTCGACTGCCTCCGTGTGACCCTTCGGGAAGCTGACCTCCCCGTGGAGGCGGCCGAGTCGGTGCGGGACGATCTGCGCCGCCGGATGGACGAGATCTATGGCGATCCGGACGAGTACGCAGAGCTTGATTGGGTTCAGGCGGTAACGGAGGCGATGCTCCGGTGCGGTCCACCGCGGAGCCCTGAGGTGGTACAGGCCGCGATCGCGGCGGGGGATCGCGGTTGGGCAGCGGCGCGGCACCTTCATCCTGAGGCGATCTCGCTGCTCACGGGGGTCCGGGAGCGCGGCCTCAAGGTCGGCATCCTCTCGAACACTCCGGATCCGCCCGATCTGTGGCTGGACAATCTAGCGGCGGACGGCGTTACGGAGCATGTCGACGCGGTCGTGCTCTCGTCGCAGCTCGGACGGCGAAAGCCGGCGCCCGAGATCTACCGCGCGGCGCTCGATGCCCTCGCGGCGGAGCCGGCAGAACGCCCTCTTCGTCGGCGACCGCGTGCGCGAGGACGTGCAGGGCCCGGCGGCGCTCGGGATGCGGACTTGCCTGGTCACCTACTTCCGCGTCGACGACGGTGACCACACGCTGGCGGACGCCGTTGCGACGAGCCCCATGGAGGTGCTCGAGACCGTGGACCGGATTCTGGCCGCGGCAGCGCCGGGTAAACTTTGAGCATGGCTCGCATCCGCCAACCGCTCCCGGTGGTCGATCGCACCGAGCAGGTCGAATGCCGTCGCTGCGGCGTGGTCTGCCAGAAAGTGGTGCACCCCTCCCGCTGCCTCGAGCAGTCGTGCCCGTTCCTGTACGCGTACGAGGCATTCGGGCGCACGTACGTCGGCTGCACCCAGGAGATCTTCGCCGCCGACATCGACCTCGACATCCTGCGGCGCTCGGCCAGGCGCCGCAACGGGTTCGGCGGAGTGCGCGCGGTGCGCGAGCCGCTGGCCGTGTGCCCGGTCGAAGTCGAGCGCGCCTACGAGAACCGCGAGGATCCGATGGGTTGCGTGAACCCCGAGTTCCACGAGCTTCCCGGCGACCACCGCAGCATCCGCGTCATCGCCGAGCGACGGCGATAGACGGCGCGCGCTAGTACGCCTGCGCCCAGACGGCCTCGGCCGCCGCTGACCCCCCGCAGCAGATACATGCCGACGACTGGATGCGGCTGCTCGCCGAGCGGCAGGCACCGGATCGTCGCCGAGCTGTCGTCCTTGACGCGCGCCTCGCACTCGGTGCTGCCGCACCACGGCGCCGCGACGAACCCGGCGGCCTCGCGGAGGTACTCGATCATCTCGTCGTAGCTGCTCGGGTCGCGGAGCGTCCGCCGCTCCCGTTCGTCGCGGGCGGTCTCGAAGAGCGACGCCTGGATGTTCGTCAAGCAGCTCGTCGATCGCGGCAGCCGCGCGAGGAAGCGGGATCTGCTGCTTCTCGCCGGTGTCGCGGCGTGCGACCGTGACCGCGTCCGCCGCGAGGTCGCGGCCGCCGATCTCGATGCGGAGCGGCACGCCCTTCAGCTCCCACTCGTTGAACTTGAAGCCGGGCCGGTGCTCGGGCCGATCGTCGACACGGACGCGAACGCCCGCCGCCCGCAGCTCGCGGCGACGGCAGCGGCGGCCTGGAGCACATCGGCGCCGGTCGTCCTCGCGGAAGATCGGCACGATGACGACCTGCTGCGGCGCGACGCGAGGCGGGAGCCGCAGCCCGCGGTCGTCGCCGTGCGCCATCACGAGCGCCGCCGACCAGTCGCGTGGTCGCGCCCCACGAGGTCGCGTACGGGTACCGCTCGCTGCCGTCGCGGCCGGTGTAGCGGACGTCGAACGCGCGCGGGAAGCCCTGGCCGAGGTAGTGCGAGGTCGCCGCCTGGAGCGCCTTTCCGTCGCGCATCAGCGCTTCGAGCGTGTACGTGTCGACGGCGCCGGGGAACCGCTCGCTCTCGCTCTTGCGGCCCCGCAGCACGGGGATCGCGAGGACGTTCTCGATCGTGTCGGCGTAGACGTCGTGGAGGATCGTCAGCGTCTCGGCAACCGCCTCCGCCTCGGTCTCGTGCGCCGTGTGCCCCTCCTGCCAGAGGAACTCGCTCGTTCGCAGGAAGAGGCGCGGCCGCAGCTCCCAGCGGACGGCGTTTGCCCACTGGTTGTAGAGCAGCGGCAGGTCACGGTACGACTGCACCCAGCGGGCGTACGTCGACCAGATCAGCGCCTCGGAGGTCGGACGCACGGCGAGCGGCTCCTCGAGCGTCTTCCCGCCCGCCTCGGTGACGACGGCGACCTCGGGTGCGAACCCTTCGATGAGCTCTCCCTCCTGCGCCAGCACCGAGGCGGGCACGAGCAGCGGGAAGTAGAGGTTCTCGTGGCCGGTCGCCTTGATCCGGTCATCGAGCTCGCGCTGGATCGCCTCCCAGATCGCGTAGCCGTACGGCTTGATCACCATCGCGCCGCGAACGGGCGAGTTCTCGGCCAGGCCGGCGCGGCGCACGACCTCGCCGTACCACGCGGGGAAGTCGCTCGACTGGGTGGGCAAAGGCGTGGCGCTCATCGGGACGCTCCCGCGAGCAGGGCGTTCGCGAACATCGTGCTCTCCTTCGTAGACGTCTACCGGCGGTGACGGAGTCGGTTGCGGCGCTCCGGGCCGAAGCGGCGGGAGCGCCTACGCCGGGACGTGCACGAACGGCGGCCGCGGGGCAACCGCCGGAACCGGCAGAAGCTCATCCACGCGAGGGCCGCAGCAACGTCATGCCCGGAGAATAGCGGCCTGGAGCCATCTAGTCGTCGGAAGCGGGTGGAGGTCTGCGCAGCCGCTTCCGGGTGCCGCGCAGGCGCTTCTCGTCGAGCCGCTCCTCGCGCGCGGCGCGGGTGGGCCGGGTCGGGCGGCGCGGGGGCGGTGGCGGACGCAGCGCCTCGCGCATCACGGCGCAGAACCGGTCGATCGGCGATCGACCGGTTGCGCGCCCGGCTGCGCTCGTCCTGGGCGACGATGCGGAGTCGTCCCTCCGAGTCGAGCCGCTTCCGCAGGCGCCGGCGGGCGAGGTCGCGCTCGGCGTCGGTGAGGGCGGGGCTTCCGGCGACGTCGAAGACCAGCTCGACCCGGGTCGCCGTCGTGTTCACGTGCTGTCCGCCTGGCCCGCCGCTGCGCGTGTAGCGGAACGTGAGCTCGTCCTCGCTGAGCGGAGCTGACGCGCCGATGTCAAGCACGGGCATGCCGGCGGACGCCGGCCCGGTGCAGGCGGCGCAGCGCCGCCATGGTGGACTTGTCGGGCCCGTCGGGGCCGGGGCCGGGCGACTCGGTGATCGCGGCCGCGTCCTGGAGCCGGGGGTGGCCGAGGATGATCCCGAGCTTGCTTCCGATGAGGCCGGCGCCGGGATCGGCGTGGACATCTCGGCGCGCGCCGAGCGGCAGCGCCGCGTCGTTCACGTGCAGGCACATGAGCCGGTCGACCCCGATCCGGTCGTCGAGCTCGCTGACAAGGTCGTCGACGCGCCCCGGGTCACGGATGTCGACGCCGGTCGCCCACAGGTGGCACGTGTCGAGGCACACGCCGACGCGCCTGGGCCGGCCCAGGTCGTCGATGACGCGGGCGATGTCCTCGAGCGTCAGGCCCATGGTGTTTCCGGCGCCGGCCGAGTTCTCGATCAGGAGCCGTGTCCGCGACCGCTTGTTCCCCTCGCCGAGCGCGATCTGAAGCGCGGGGATCACCTGGTGGAGCGCCGCGTCGAGCCCTCGTCCGAGGTGGCTTCCGAGGTGGAACACGACCCCGTCGGCACCGTACGCCTGCGCCGCGAGCATCGTCTTTCGAAGGGCCTCGACGCTTCGCGAGTAGACCGTGTCGTCGGTCGCTCCGAGGTTGATCAGGTACGTCGCGTGGCAGGTGACGGTGCCGACGCCGTTGGCCTTGCGCGCGGCGCGGAAACGCTCCGCCGCCTCGGGGTCGATGTCCGGGTGCCGCCACATGCGCGGGCTCTGCGTGAAGATCTGAAGCGCCGTCGCCCCGATCTCGCCGGCCCGGATCGCCGCCTTGTGCGCGCCGCCGGCCGTCTTGAGGTGCGCTCCGAATTCCACGGCCCGATGGTAGTGGCGGAGCCGGGGGCCGGAGGTGCAGCGGAGCGCGACTAGACTGGGCCGCCGTGCCCCCTCCCGTCGTCCGCATGCCGCCCAGCCCGACCGGCTGGTTCCACGTCGGGAACGCGCGCACGATGCTCTTCAACTGGCTCTACGCTCGGCACACGGGCGGGCGCGTCGTCCTGCGGTTCGAGGACACCGACCGGGCCAGGTCGACCGAGGACGCGATCCGTCAGGCCGAGGATGTGCTGCGCTGGCTCGGGATCGACTGGGACGAGGGCCCCCACCGCCAGACGCAGCGGCTCGACCTGTACGCCGCCGCGGCCGCCGAGCTGGTCGAGAGCGGCGCGGCCTATCCGTGCTACTGCACCGCCGAGGAGCTGGCCGCAGAGCGAGAGCGCCGGCAGGCTGCGGGACTGCCGCTCATCTACTCGGGCCGCTGCCGCAGCCTGACGGCCGACGAGCGCGGGGCGCGTGAGGGCGCGGGCCTTCGGCACGTCATCCGGCTCGCGATGCCGGCCGTCGGAACGAGCGCCATCGACGACGTCGTCCGCGGCCGGGTCGAGTGGGAGAACGCGCTCCTCGGGGACCACGTCATCTTCCGCTCCGACGGGACGCCCACGTACCTCTTCGCCAACCCGTTCGACGACATCCGCATGGGGATCACGCATGTGATCCGCGGCGAGGACCTGCTGCCGTCGACGCCCCGGCAGCTCGCCGTCTATACAGCCCTGGACGCCGAGCCGCCGACCTATGCCCACCTGCCGATGGTGCTCGGTACCGACAAGAAGAAGCTCTCGAAGCGCCACGGCGCGGTCTCGGTCGAGGAGTTCCGCGACCGGGGCGTCCTTCCGCAGGCGCTCGTCAACTACCTGGCGCTCGTGGGCTGGAGCTTCGACGACCACACGACGTTCATGACGGTGCCGGAGCTTGTCGAGCGGTTCACGCTCGAGCGCGTGAACTCGAGCCCCGGCGTGTTCGACCCCGAGAAGCTGGAGTGGCTGAACGGCGAGCACCTGCGGGCGCTCCCGACGGCCGAGTTCACGGCGGCGCTCCAGCGCTACCTCGAAGCCTCGGGGTCCCGGCTCTCGGAGCAGCCCGACCGCGTGGCCGAGGCGGCTCCGATCGTGCAGGAGAAGCTCCGCACGCTGGGCCAGTTCGAGGGATTTGCCGGCTTCCTGTTCGAGCGACCGGACGCGCCCGATCCTGCCGCGTGGGCGCGTGTCGAGGCCGACGCCGACGCGGCGCGATGGCTCGCCGCTGCGCGCGGCGCGCTCGCCGACGTCGCGACGTGGGACGCCGAGGAGATCCACGCTGCGCTGGCCGCTGCGTGCGAGAAAGAGGGCACGAAGCCCCGCGTGCTCTACATGCCCGTGCGGGTCGCGCTGACCGGAAAGACGGTCGCCCCGGGCCTCTATGAGAGCCTCGAGCTGCTCGGCCGTGAGGAGTCGCTCGCAAGGATCGACGCGGCGCTCGCACGCCTGGCCGGCTGACCTCTGCACGATCGGCCCGGATTCGCTTGCAAATTACCCCGAGTTGCAGGATTATCGTCTGCAACGGATAAGCGTTGCTCTTGCTGTGTTTGGGTCAATCCGCATCCCTGCAACATTGCCTCGCCTCAGCGTGGCTGGACTGCTGCTCGCCTTCGGGCTGACGGCGGCGGTCGCGACAGCTGTTGGCGTTGCCGCGTGGTCGCTCGGCGCCACCGGCGGGTACACCGCAGACCGGGTCGCAGCGCTCCAGAGCGCGGCCTACCAGAACGGCCTCGCGGCGGGGCTCGAGCGCGGTCGCGAGCACGGCAAGGCGGCCGGCCGGCGCAAGGGCTTCTCCTCGGGCGAGCAGAAGGGCTACCGGCGCGGCTATAAGAAAGGCTTCAAGAAGGGCCAGATCGTCGGCTACCAGCGCGGCCATACCGCCGGGTACAGCGCCGGTTACACCGCGGCCCAGTCCGACGGCAACACCGGCAAGAAGGCGGCCGGAAACTGACCCACCCGCGCGGGGTGTGCCGGTGCCGGCCCGGGTGGTCTTTTGCACCCAGCGCCCCGATCCGGGGCCGGAAGAGGTAGATTCCCGGCCGTGGGGGTCACCATGCTGCATGTGCTCGCCCAGCTCTCCGGCGCGACGGCGTACGGCGCGTTCCTCGGATGCGTGATCGCGGCGGCGTTCGCCATCGGGTCGTTCGACGGCGAGCCGGCTGTTCGGCTCGCCCGGATCCTCGCTCTGGTCGGCGGCTCGGCCGTCCTCGTGGCGTCCTCGAGCTCGACCCTCTACTACTGGCTCATCGGCTCGGCCTCGGCCCGCTCGGCGCTTCTCGTCGAGATGGGCCTGCTCGCTCTGGCCGCGGTGTTCGCGGTCGTGGTCGCTCGCCTCATCGAGGGCGGCCAGCGGGCCCGCCAGTAATCCCCGGCTAACTGCTCAAGACGGGGCCGCCGAGGCCGACTACCCCGGCGATGCTGTCCCCCGTGTCGTCAGTTGCCTGGCGGCGCCTCTCCCACTTGAGGAGGACGAAGCCATGGGCAAGGTGATCCTGCCGCTCTCCGAGGGCGAGCTGTCCGAGAAGACAATCTTCGATCGGCGCTTCGTCATCGAGTGCTGCGAGACCTTCCACCTGCACTGGCGAAACCTCCGCCTCGAGCTGTCGGCGGACAACTGGATCCAGCTCGTCGAGGCGTTCGAGACCGGCATCGCCAAGTGGCGCGCGCACGGGTCGCCGCTCTCGCACCCGCATCTCGAGCTGGCCCGGTTCCTGATGGACACGAGCGAGGTCATCCACCCGACGACCGCCAACGCCGAGCTGTGCGAGAACCTCTACAAGACGCTGCGCGAGACGCATGGCGCCGACGCCGAGTTCTGGGTCGAGGACGCGTTCGTCCATTTCCACTATCGCGACCTGCGCGTCGAGATGCCGATCGCCGACTTCCTGGCGTTCTCGAAGACGATGACCGCGGCGCACACCAAGCTCCGCTCGCACACCTACCGGCCGCTCGAGGACCTCTTCCGGCAGCTCGACGAGGAGAACATCATCTACGTCGTCCTGCGCAACTGGGAGGCCCTCCCCGAAAGCGTCGCCGTGGGCCCGCACTCCGACCTCGACCTGCTCGTGCACCCGCTGCACGTCGAGAAGGTCGACAAGCTGTGGCGCGGCGAGCGCACGCACGCCGAGGACTTCCGCGTCCAGCGCAAGGTGCCCGTCCTGGGCCCGGCGGGCGAGCAGAGCTACATCCTGGTCGACGTCCGCTCAACCGACGACGGCTACATGCCCGAGGACTGGTGCCACCGGCTCCTCTCCCGGCGGGTGCCGCACAAGATGTTCCACGTCCTGCCGCCGCGCGACTACTTCGTGTCGCTGCTCTACCACGCCGTGGCGCACAAGGGCGTCATGAGCCCCGACTACGCGCAGCGCCTGCTCGCGCTGGCCGCCGAGGCCGGGATCGACACCGATCTCTCGCGGATCGGCGACTTCCGCGAGGCGTGCCGCATCTTTGCCGACGAGGGTGTCGAGATCTCGAAGCCGCGCGACGGGTCGGTGCTTCCCAAGATGCCGTACCTCGACCCGCCGGCGAGCGTCGTCTCGAGCCGCATCCTGGACGTCGTCGACGGCCGGCCGTTCGTGAGCCGGGTCGCGTTCGTCGAGAAGGACGGTCGCCCGATCGTGCGCAAGCAGACCACGTTCGAGCTCGCCGAGCGCGAGCACGTGCTGCTCTCGCTGCTTCACTCCGACCACTTCCCGAAGCCGATCGCCACGTGGCGCGACGGGGTCGCGAGCGTGTGCGAGATGGAGCTCGTCGACGGCTATCCGCTGTCCGACCTCGAACGGTTCGTCGCCGAGACGTCGCCCGAGGGAGCACGGGCGTTCCTGCTCGAGTGCGTCGAGATCCTGGCGGAGCTCGGGGCCCGCGGGATCACGCATCGCGACATCCGCACCGACAACATCCTGGTTCGCGACGGACGGCCGGTGCTGATCGACTTCGGCTGGGCGGTCTCGTCGGAGCATCCCTACATCACGCCGGCCGGGCTCGGAGACGCCGGGCGCGCGCCGGAGGGCTTCTGCGACGCGTACGCGATGGGCGTCGCCCTCACGCCGGCATTCGCCCACTATCCCGAGCTGCTCCACGTGCTGGCCGCCATGACGCGGCCCTCCGGGGCCGAGCGGGTCGCCGATCCCGCCGCGCTTCGCGAGCTCGTCGACGCCGGAGTGCCGGCCCCGGCCGAGGTGGCCGCGGCGGTGTGCCGGATCGCCGAGCAGGCGATCGGGTCCGGAGCGCTCGAGCCCGCACAGGCCGCGCTCGAGCGGGCGCTCGAGATCGCTCCCGACGACGCCGCGCTGCTCGCCGCCGCCGGCACCGTCCGCCTTGCGCTTGGAGATGCAGCCGCCGCCGAGACCCTCCTCGAGCGGGCGCTCGAGATCGAGCCCGAGAGCCTGACCGCTCGCACCGGTCTCGCACACGCCGCGCTCGACCAGGGCCGCGTCGACGAGGCGCGCGAGCGCTACGCCGCGCTCCCCGGCGGGGCTCCCGCCGCGACGATCGTGATCCCTGTCTATAACCGCGTCGACCTCACCCGCCAGTGCCTTTCGACGCTCCGGTCCTCGACGCCGTCGCACCTCTACGAGGTCGTCGTCGTCGACAACGGCTCGACCGACGAGACCGCGGCGTTCCTGCGCCGGGCGCGGGCGGCCGGCGTCCTCCGCGCGGTCTTCCCGGGCGAGAACCTCGGCTTCGGCAAGGCCTGCAACCTGGGCGCGTCGCTGGCCCGCGGGTCGAGCGTGGTGCTCCTGAACAACGACACGATCCCGGGCGAGGGCTGGCTCGAGGCCCTGCTCGAGGTCGCCGAGGACACGACGGTGGGCATCGTCGGCAGCCGCCTCCTCTACCCGGACGGCCGCCTCCAGCACGCCGGCATCGCCCTGAACGCCGACGGGCTCCCGTTCCACATCCACCGGCACGAGCCGGCCGAGTTCGGGCCCGCGCTGGTGCAGAGGGACTACCCGGCCGTGACCGGAGCCAGCATGCTCCTGCGCCGCGACGTCTACGAGCAGCTGGGCGGCTTCGACGAGATGTTCCAGATGTACGTCGAGGACGTCGACCTGTGCCTGCGGGCATGGGACGCCGGCCTGCGGGTCGTCTACTGCCCGAAGAGCCTGCTCGTGCACCTCGAGTCGGCGTCGGTCACCGACCTCGCCCGCCGCGACGAGCAGGTGCGGACCGGCTGGGGACTCCTGCGGTCGCGCTGGGATGGCAAGTTCGCGACGCCGCCATGGGGCGGGCAGGAGCCCGAGCGCCCGCAGATCACGCTCGACGGCGTGCGGACGTTCGCGGCGCTGGCCTTCGCGGACGAGTTGGTGGCGAACCCCGAGATCCTGCGAACCTACACCGACGCCTTCGGTGACCGCGACGACGCGTCGCTCGTCATCTACGCGCCAGGCCGCCAGCCGGCCGAGATCGCCGGGGCCCTCGGCCAGGCGATGCGCCAGGCCGGCATCCAGGAGGCCGGCTGCCCCGACCTGCTCGTCGTCGCCGCCGACGGCGGCCGCGAGGGCGAGGCCGCGCTGGCCGGCGCCGTCGACGCCGCCTACACACGCCGAAACCGCGATGGGGCGTTCGCAGGGCTCGACCACTTCGACGACGGCCGCGTCGCCGATCTGCGGCTGCTCGCGGAGCGGCGCTGGGGTCGCCTGGCGGCGTGAGCGCCGGAGCCCTGCCGCTCGTCTGGACGGGCTCGCTCTTCGACCCGTTCGGCTACGCGGACGAGGCCCGCGCATATCTGATCGCGCTCGACCGTGCCGGCCGCCCAGCCGCGGCGCGCGACATCCGGTTCACGAACGACCGGGTGCGGCTCCCGTCCGCCCACCAGCGGGCGGTCGACGATGCGATCGCGCGCACGCCGGATGGCGAGTTCGTTCTCGTCCACCACCGCATCCCGGGCCCGAACCAACCGCTTCATGCCGAGGGCCCCGACGTCGCGCGGACGATGTTCGAGACCTCGAGCGTGCCCCGGGCCTGGCTTCCCCGCCTGCTCGAGTGCGACGAGGTGTGGGTGCCGTGCGAGTTCAACCTCGAGACGTTCCAGCGCGGCGGGTTCCCCGGCGACCGCCTGCGCGTCCTGCCCGAGACGATCGACTTCGACCTGTTCGACCCCGAGCGCACCGAGCCGCTCGCGGCCAAGGGGGCGCGCGGCTTCACGTTCCTCACCAACTTCGACTTCACCGACCGCAAGGGCTGGGACGTCCTGCTCGACGCATGGTGCGACGCGTTCGGTCGTGACGACGACGTCTGCCTCGTCCTCAAGTGCCTGGGGCTGCACGTGCCCGAAAGCGAGATCCGGGGACGGATCGACGCCTACCTGGAAGGCCGCCCGACGGCGCCGATCCTGCTCGACACCCGCTTCCTGCCGACGGCCGACATGCCGCGGCTCTACGCGGGCGCCGACGCGTTCGTGCTTGCGAGCCGCGGCGAGGGATGGGGGCGGCCGTGGATGGAGGCGATGGCGATGGGCCTGCCGACCATCGGCAGCCGCTGGAGCGGCACAACGATGTTCATGGACGATGCCAACTCGTGGCTCGTCGACGGCGAGGTCGTGGACGTCGCCGAGAGCGCCCAGACCCACACGCCCTTCTACCGCGGCCACCGCTGGTTTCACCCCGACCGGGAGGCGCTCACGGCGGCCCTTCGCGAGGTGCGCCGGGGTGGGGCGGAGGTCGACGCGAAGTCGGCCGCAGGACGAGCCGGGCTTGTCGAGCGCTTCGGGCCGGAGCCGATCGCCGAGCGCATCGCCGAGCTGACAGAGGCGGCGCTCGAGCGCTGGCGCCATCGCCGGTCGCGGCCGGTGACGTGCGTCTGGCGCGGCGACGGGGGCTCGGGCCATTCGCTGGCTGTTGTGAACGACGCGCTGATCAGCGAGATCGAGGGGGGAGGCGGCGTGGTCGAGCGGACGATCCAGGAGATCGGATCGTCCCCGACCGCGTCGGTGGGGGTTGCCCAGCATTGGCCGCCGAGCTTCGAGCCACCGAGCGCCGGCCCGTTCGTGCTCTACCAGCCCTGGGAGTTCGGCCGCGTGCCGAAGCGCTGGGTCGACGGGGTGAGGCGTACGGTCGACGAGGTGTGGGCGCCGTCGCAGGCGGCCCGCGAGGCGTTCGTCGCCTCGGGCGTCGCGCCGGATCTCGTGCACGTCGTCCCGAACGGCATCGATCCCCGCCGCTTCACGCCGGAGGGGCCGGCCCGTGCGCTTCCGACACAGAAGTCGACCGTCCTCCTTTTCGTGGGCGGCATGACCTATCGCAAGGGCATCGACCTCCTGCTCGAGGCCTACGGCCGGGCCTTCACGAGCGCAGACGACGTCTGCCTGGTGCTGAAGTCGTTCGGCTCGCGCACCTTCTACCGCGGCCAGACGGCCGACGAGGCCGTGCAGGCATTCCAGGCCGTCCCGGGGTCGCCCGAGCTCGTGCTGATCGAGGACGACCTGGCGTTCGAGGAGATCCCGGCGCTCTACCGGGCCTGCGACGCCCTGGTGCAGCCGTACCGCGGCGAGGGGTTCTGCCTTCCGGCGCTCGAGGCGCTCGCGTGCGGGCGGCCGGTGATCGTGACCGACGGCGGCTCGACCGACGATTTCGTGCCGGCCGAGTGCGGCTGGCGCGTCCCCTCCCGGCGAGTGCCGCTCCCGGCGGGGGCGCTTCCGCCCGGCTACGAGCTCGCCGGCGAGGGCTTCCTGCTCGAGCCCGACCACGAGGCGCTGGTCGCGGCGCTCCGGGCGGCCGCAGATCCGGCCGAGCGGTCGCCGCGCGCGGCGCACGCCCGGGCCCAGGCCGAGCGGTTCACGTGGGAGCGCGCGGGACGGGTGGCAGCCGCGCGGATCGAGGCCTTGGGCGATCGCAGGCCGATCCGGTCGATCGCGCCCACCGCTGTGCCAGACCGGCGCGGGTTCGTCTTCGTCGTCCCGGCCGACTGGACCGAGCGAGAGACGTGGGCCGGCCCGCTGCGCGCCTATGCCGAGGCGTTCAAGGCCGGCGACGACACCACGCTCGTCCTGCCGACCCTCGACGAGGCCGAGGCGCTGGCGCTCGCGAGCGCCGAGCTCGAGACGGGCGGCTACGACCTCGACACACTCGCCGACATCTGCATCGCCGATCGCAGCGCCACGGTCACCGAGGCGCTCGAGCTGGCGGCCGACGCCATGATCTGCGCGAACGGGTACCGGCCCACACGGGCCCGGCTCGTCATCCCGCCGGATCCCGCCGCGCTCCGCGCCGCCGTCGCACGGGCGTAGACTCGCGACGACGCCATGCCCTTCGTCCTGCTCCTGCTGGCTGCCGTCCTTCTGGCCGCCGGGATGCTCACGGCCCGAGGTCGGGCCACGGGGCGGCTCGCGCTGATCCCGCAGGCCGGGGCGGTGCTCGTCATCGCCGGCGCCGTCTTCCTGGCGTGGTTCGTCTTCTCCGGCGACCCGTATGTGAACGGCGCCGCCTCGCGCTGGTCGCGCCGCGACTCCCACGTGGTCGTCTTCGTGGCCTGGGCCGCCTCGGCCGTGGTCGCCGCTGCGCTGTGGTGGGAAGGCGGTCGCCGCAGCTCCGGCCGGCAGGCGGGACTCCTGGCCGCGGGTGCCGCCGTTCTTGTGCTCCAGGCGGTGGCCGCGGTCTCGCAGAACCTGAACTAGGTCTCGATGTCACGGCGCTGCAGCGAGTGTGCGTCCTCGGCCACGCGGGGTCTGACCCCGGTTCGGCTACGGCTCACGTCGGGGTGCCGCGGAAGGCCCTCGAAGTGGTCGGGCCGCCAGCTCGTGCGGAAGCAGCCGGGCGCGCAGCCGACCGCGACAACGGTCGTCCCGGCGTCGACAGCGACGACAGAGCGCACGAGCGCCGGGTCGCGGACGGCCACGACGGTGCCGGCGGGGGCATCCATCTCGTCGTCGCCGACCGTCACGCGGGCGTGGCCGGCGACGATGACGTAGACCTCCTCCTGGCCGAAGTCCTCCTCGTCGTGGGGCGGCGCGATCACGTCGCCCGCGGCCCGGGCCGTGAACGCGTTGATCCCGAACGCCGTGAGGCCGAGGTAGTGCTGGATCGGCTTCCAGGCCGGGTCGCCCGGGTCCGCGAAGGTTGGGACATCGGGCATGTCGGCGAGTGTCGAGACCGCGTAGCCGGCCATGGCTACTCCTCGCGGCCGACGGCATCGGCCAGCGGCGGCTCGCGCTCGGGGAGCGGGAGCGCCTCGGCACCGGCGGGCCTGGGCGGGCGCGGCGAGCCGGCCGGGACCGTCGCATAGCTGTGCGGATCCTCGGGCGGCTCCGGCTCCTGCGGGAGCGGCCGGATGCGAAGGCGGGCCAGCAGGCGCTGCCACCGCGACGGCCGCTTGGGGGGACGGCGCTCCATCCCGCTCATGATAGGCGGGTGGCTAGGACGCTCCGAAAACCCCCGCATGCACCGGGGGTTTCCGGGGAGGTACCGCATACCGGATTCGAACCGGTGTTACCGCCGTGAGAGGGCGGGTTGAGATGGCTTATTCAAGCTGCTTCAGCGGATCTTGACTCCTACTGTGGCCATAACTGTGTCCACGTGCGCGTCGAGGCGGGCCGCGGCTCCGGCAACCTCGTCGGGCAGCGCGTGGCCGTACCGTTCGTAGACCAGCTGGGCACTGCCATGACCGAGGAGCCGCGCCACTGCGTGGGGAGTGATGCCCGCGGCGAGCATGTGCGTCGCGTAGGTGTGGCGCAGGTCGTGGAAGCGTGGCCGCGGATCGGCGATCCCCCCTGTCTTACACGCCGTCGCCAAGAGCCGCCTTGGCATCATGTACGGCTCCAGCGGACGTCCGTCGGGGCGCGCGAACACAGGCGTCTCGGGTCCAGGCCTTCCTGTGGCCAGGAGATGGCGTCGGAGGGCGTCTACCGTGTCGCGAGGGAGCGGAACCGTTCGGGTGCTGTGCCGAGTTTTCGGGGCGACGTATACAGGCCTGCCATTCGAGTCGGGCTGGCGATCCAGGCTGCGCCCGACGCGGACTGTCGCGGCGTTCAGATCGACGTGGTCCCATGCGAGCGCGAGCAGCTCGCCGAGGCGGAGGCCGGTGCCAAGGGCGGTGCGCAGGAGGGGTTCGCAGAGGCTTCGCCCGTGTCGGCCGTCGACGGTGGCAGCGGCATCAAGCAGGGCATGTGAATTGCGCTCCGTTCCGTATCCGTCAGTTCCATTCGGGCGAATCGGCCGTGACCTCGAACCGGATGGTGCGGCCCTCGGTTCGCTGACTTTCGACAGCGGAGAGGCTAGCGCGGTGATCGGTGTTGGTCAAATCTGTTTGTCATTGTAACTCTTTGTTACACACCAAATCAACGCTCAGCAGGAGCGCCGGCGGCGCATAACGTCCCCGCAAATGCGGGAAAGCGGTCAAAGCGCGCTCCAGGCTCGCCGGCGCTCGGATCGCGCCCGGCAGGAGCGGTATCTCTACGCGGACGTGCTCGTGGCGATTGGCCGCCAACGCCCGCTACGAGCCGTCAGGGCAGCGCCAGGCGGTGTGGCCTCGAGCTTCTCGCGCAGGTCTCCACAAGGCGCGATCGGCATCGGTCATTGCGTCTCTTCTTCCTGGAGGCATCGTGCCTCCGCGTCCAGGGCGATGTGGTCACGGGCGCCGACGGGCGGAAGGCCTCGCTTGTCCACGAGCTGGTTGATGAGCTCGTGGCGGCGCTTGTGCTGCCGCTTCGTCAGCGGCTCCAGGTGGTCGGGGTTGCAGCAGTCGCGGATGCCGCAGCGGTGGTGCAGGTGCTTCCCCTTGGCGGCCTGGTAGCCGTGGACGTGCTTGAAGAACTCTCGGTAGCGGCCATAGCCGTTCGGCCGCTCACAACAGCCGACGTCGTTCGTCGGGTGGCCAGGGTGTAGGCGAGCGCCTGCTCGGTTCGGTAGGCCTTCCCGTACATCACGCTCCTTCTGGGAGGGCTGCGGTGGCCTCCAGCATCTCACTCGCCTACGGGGTCGCGGCGCTCGTCGAGAGCGCTGCGACCGTATTCCGCTCGTTCAAACGGAGGAAGCGCCACTCTCCGAAAAGGCGTAGGATCGGCGCCGGTGGGGCAGTCCTCGGAGCACGTGGACGATCGGTATTCGGCCGTCCGGCAATACTCGCTCGCGGAGATCCTGGGGGTGTGGGCGGCGGCCGCCGTTCCGATGGGTGTGCTGGCTTGGATCGTCGCTCCCTGGCTGAGAGACCAGCTCGGGGGCGATCAGCCGCTCGCTCAGTCGCTGCTCATCTTGCTCACCTTGGGGCTGATCTGGCAGTTCGTACTGGTCCTGATCCTTATGCGGCGCGAGCTAGGCGGACTGCAGTGGGGCCCGCGCTTGCGCGATGCGCTTTGGCTGCGGCGACCCCGCGACCCGAAGACTGGTCGCGTGGGTGGAAGGGTCTGGTGGTGGCTGCTCCTCTTCATCTTTATCTTCGCCCTGGAACAAGTTCTGCCCAGCATCACGGGGCCCTCGCCGAGAGACTTCGGAGAGTTCGTGAGCCGCAACGGTGGCAAGGACTTCTTCCGCGGAGCGTGGGGCTGGTTCGCGGTGCTCGTCGTGCTCGACGTCTTCAATACCGTGCTCGGCGAGGAGCTGCTCTTCCGTGGGGTTCTGCTTCCGCGTATGAAGGGCGTCTTTGGAAAGTACGACTGGGTCGCCAACGGGGTCCTCTTCGCGGTCTATCACCTACACGTACCATGGGTGATTCCCTCGGCCTTGGTGGACATCTTCGCGCTCGCGTACCCCTCGCGACGCTTCCAAAGCGCGTGGATGGGCATCATCGTGCACTCCACCCAGAGCGTCGTCATCATCATCGGCACCCTCACCCTCGTGCTCGACTAGAGGCAAGGTCGACGGCGTCCGTGTCAGCTGACGTGTCGTATCCGCTCGAGGTTGAGGGGAGGCTCGATCCGCAGCTCAGCCGCTGGCTGTGGCTCGTCAAGTGGGTGCTCGCGATCCCGCACATCGTCGTGCTGGCGTTCCTGTGGATCGCGTTCTTCGTGCTCACATTCGTTGCGCTGGTCGCGATCGTCTTCACCGGGCGCTACCCACGCTCGCTGTTCGAGTTCAACGTGGGTGTGCTCCGCTGGAGTTGGCGGGTTGGCTTCTACACGTTCGCCGCACTCGGCACCGACCGCTATCCGCCCTTCACGCTCGGATCGGCGCCCGACTATCCGGCCAGGCTGGACGTGGTGTACCCGGAGCGGCTGTCTCGCGGGCTGGCGCTGGTCAAGTGGTGGCTGCTTGCGATACCCCAGTACGTGATCGTCGCCTTCCTTCTGGGTGGTGGTACGCGGTGGAACTGGGTCGCATCGAGCGTCGGACTGATCGACGTGCTCGTCCTCTTCGCCGGCGTCGCACTGCTGTTCACGGGCAGCTACCCCCAGGGCATCTTTGATCTCGTGGTCGGGCTCGATCGCTGGGCGCTGCGCGTCGCCGCGTACGCCGGGCTGATGACCGACCGCTACCCGCCATTCCGACTCGACATGGGCGACACCGAGCCCGCGGCCCAGCTCGCGGCGCTCGAAGCCGCGCCGGCAGAGGCGGCGCCGGCGGCCCGCGCGCGGCGCTGGACATTCGGCAGGGTGGTGCTGGTGGTGCTGGGCAGCCTGGCGGCGCTGCTGGCTCTCGGCCTCGCCACCAGCGGCGCTGCCGCCCTCGTCGTCGACCACACCCAGCGCGACGGCGACGGCTATCTCATGAGCCCAAGCAAGCATCTGTCGACCGGCAGCTACGCGCTTGTATCCCAGCCCACGAATCTGGGTAGCGACGTGACAGGACGCGACTTCCTCGGCACCGTGCGAGTCCGCACCGAGAGCAACAGACGAGTGTTCGTCGGCATCGCCCGGTCGGCCGCCGCGGCCGCCTACCTGGACGGCACGCGGCGCGCGGAGGTCAGCGAGATCGGGCCCTGGCACGTCGGCTACGACCTGCACACGGGTGGCCCGCCACCCACACCGCCCGGTTCGCAGACCTTCTGGTCCGCGTCCGCCACCGGGACCGGGAACCAGGTGCTGGACTGGAAGCCCTCGGGCGGCACCTGGAGGGTTGTAGTGATGAACGCCGACGGCTCACCCCGCGTAGCCGTCGACGCCAGCATCGGCGCCAAGCTCGACAACTGGTTCTGGGTCGGCGTCGGACTGCTCATCGCCGGGCTCCTGTTCGCATTCGCCGCAGCCGGCCTAATCCACTTCGGAGTCAGACGCACCCAGGCATCAGGCCAGCCGTAACTCGTTAGTGAGTTGGTCACGTCGATCGAGCGCCGACGGGACGGCAACCGCTCGATCCAGAAGTTGCGTTCGCTAGTCGCAGGGAATCTGGCCGGAGAGGCGCGTGCCTCGGCCGGGTGTGCTTTCGAGACGGAGGCGCCCGCCGAGCGCCTCGACCCGATCGGTGAGGCCGAGGAGTCCCGAGCCGGCGCCTGGTTTCGCACCTCCGATGCCATCGTCGCTGATGACGACAGTGGCGATCCCGTGTGAGCGCTCGACGGCGACGTTCGCGTGCGTCGCGTGCGCGTACTTTGCGACATTGGTGATCGCTTCTGCGACGACATAGTAGATCGCCGCCTCGATTGCATCGGGCAACCGCGCGTCTGGGATCCGCGTGAGCGTGACCGGGACGGGCGCACGTTCGGCAAGCGCCCGGAGAGCCGCGGCCAGACCGCGGTCGCTGAGAACGGCTGGGTGGATGCCGCGCGCGAGCTCGCGCAGTTCAGCGAGCGCGTGCTTGAGATCATCCTCCGCGGTCTGGACGAGCGGTTCCGCCGCCTCGGGGTCTCTCCGCAGGGTCGCCCTGACCAGCTGCAGCTGGAGTGCGAGCGAGACGAGCCGTTGCTGTGCCCCGTCGTGCAGGTTTCGCTCCAGCCGTCTGCGTTCGGTGTCGGCTGCTTCTACGATCCTCGCTCGTGATGACGCGAGCTTCGTGTAGGCCTCGGCGTTCGCGAGCGCCTGGGCGACGAGCGCGGCGAAGTCCGTGAGCTGGCGTTCGGATAAGACCGCGAACGGGATGCCACGGAGTCCGGCCGCGACGAGTGCGCCCCAGACCTGCCCGCCGAGCTTGACGGGGGCGGCCACAGCAGACCCGTAGCCAAAGCTTGTGAACCGCTCGATCACCGCCCCGGCTAGGCCCTCGTAGCGATCGATCCGCTGCGGCTCACCCGTGGCCCGGACCGCAGCCAGGACACCGGTCTCTTCGACCGGCAGACGCGAGCCGACGGGAAACGCAAGCGCGCCTGTCTCACTCCAGCCACCCACGAACGTGACCCTGCCGTCCTCGTCGAAACGAGCGAGACTGGCCGCGTGCGCGCCAACTGCTTGGGCAGCCTCGGCCGCGACCTGCTCGAACACGTTGTTGGCGGAGGCAGCCTCACTCGCGACAAGTGTCGCGATCCTCCGCAACGCCGCCTGCTCGGCCGTGAGTGCCTCCTGCGCACGCTGACTCGCCGATCGCTCTGCAGTGACGGCTGCGAGCACGAGTGACGTCAACGCCGCGACGGCGACGAACAATTGGCTCGCGAGCACGCTGTGCGTGAGCGATTGCCGGACGAACGGCCCCGACCCTTGTGCCGTGTTCCACACCGTCAAGCAGGAGGTGATCGCTACCGCAGTAGCAGCGCCCACTGGGCCGAAGCGAAGCGCTGCCCAGATCAGAAGCGGAAACACGATATACGGGACATCTGACTGCGACGGCACCTCGATCAGAACGATCAGAACCGCAAGCAGGAAGGCTCCCTCCACCAGCTTCATCCGCGGGAGCGCCCTCGACCGAACTCCCGCCCAGACGAGAACGAGCGGAGCGAAGACCAGCGCACCAGAGAGATCGGCGAGCCACCAGGTCCGAAAGACGCTGCCGAACTCGGCCGCCTTGATCACACTGCCGAGCCTCAGCGACACGACACCGAAGGCAGCACTGATCAGCGTTCCGATCGCGGCGCACACGACCAGTGCGAGCACGTCCCAGACCCGCTCGAGACCGGTCCGCCGCGCCGCCAGCCGGCGAAACAGAACCGCCGCCACGACAACCTCGAGCGTGTTACCGACCGTCTGACCCAGCACCGTCCCAAACGGCGTCGAGAAGTCGGCCACCAACAAATCGCCAATCACGATTGCCGGCCAAATGCCAGGCCCCAGGATCACGAGCGCCGCCATTCCGACTCCCACAGGCGGCCACAGCGCCGTCACAGTCCCATGCAAGTACGCCAGGTGAAGACCAGCGCGCGCGGCCCCGTAATACAACCCGGCGACGACAGCAACCTCGACGGCATACCAAACAAGCCGCCCTACGCTCGTCTGCCTCGACGACCGCAGACGGATGAGCCACGAGCGATCGTTCGGAACGCGAGCGGCGACGGTAGGCCTCACGACTACTCTCCAGACCAGTGCAGCGTGCGCTCGCACACGCGGAAGGCACCCATCGCCCGAGGATAACCCCCCGCCGCGCCGTCCGCCAAAGGCGGGCGGAACGAAGGGCTACGGCCCTACCGTACGGGTGCTCGAACGGATCGCCAACACCTACGGCCTCACGGCAACACTGTCCGTCCTGGAGCCGCAGCGGAATATCACAGAGGACGTAGGAAGTGGGTAAATAGGTCGGCGGGTGACGCTTGCACCCGGCCGACTCGACCGAACCGTGGAGGCGGTCTGCGGCTTGAGAGCTGCCTCGCGTAAGGGCAAAGATCACCGCCGCCGTTGGGGCGTGGGCAGCCGGGCCGACATGGCCGCGGATCCACTAGCCGGCGACGCGACGGCTCCGATCTCTCTGGGCCGGGCGGTGCCTTGCGAGACTGTGGCCAGAACTGTGACCACATCCGCTATTCGTGACCGCATGTGGCCGCGCAGGGCGCATAGCCCTGGTCTCGTCCAAGGACGCCGAAGGCCCTGCATATGCAGGGCCTTCGGGGAGTACCGCATACCGGATTCGAACCGGTGTTACCGCCGTGAGAGGGCGGCGTCCTAGGCCCCTAGACGAATGCGGCGCGCGCCCAAAGGCCGCCGGAGTTTAGCGTGCAACATTGGGGTCTGACCCCGCTGTTGCGTCAGTTCGAGGCGATCGCCTCGGCCTCGATCTCGACCAGGTACTCGGGGCCGACGAAGCCGGCCACGCCGAGCATTGTCGAGGCCGGGCGCACGTCGGCGAAGAACTCGCTGTGCGCGCGGCCCACGTCGAGCTGGTTCGCCTCGACGTCGACGACGAACATGCGCGTGCGGACCACGTCTGCCAGCGACGAGCCGAGCGCCTCGAGCGCTCCGCCGATACGCTCGAACGCCGCCACGGACTGCGCGTAGGCGCCGTCGGGCGGTCGGCCGTCCGGCCCCACGCCGAGCGTGCCCGAGACGTGGATCGTGTCGCCCACCCGGATCGCGCGGGCGTAGCCGATCCGCGCCTCCCACTCGGTGCCGCTGGAATGGTGCCGCCGCTCGCTCATCGGGACTCCTTTCGGGCCACGCGCTTGGCGAGCGCCGCCTTCGTCGCGGGCCAGTCGTCGTCGATCACGCTGTACCAGGCCGAGTCGCGCAGCTCGCCGCCGCGCACCAGCATGTGCTTTCGGTGGATGCCCTCGAAGCGGGCGCCGATCGCCTCGAGCGCCGCGCGCGAGCGCTCGTTCAGGGCGTCGGTCTTGAACTCGACCCGCATGCAGCCCAGCCGCTCGAAGGCGTGCTCCAGGAGCAGGAGCTTCGCCTCGGCGTTCGCGCCCGTGCCCCACGCGGTGGGCGAGAGCCACGTCCAGCCGATCTCGAGGCTGCGATGCTCGGGCCGAAGCGCGAGGTAGCGGGTGCTTCCGAGCGGCCGGCCGCTGCCGGCGTCGAGGACGCAGAAGGCCGCCTCGATTCCCTCCGCCGACTTGGCCAGCGCATCCGTCATCCAGCCGTGGAACGACTCGGCGTCCGCCGTGGGGACGAAGGGCATCCAGCGCCACGTGCGGGGATCCGCGGCGGCTTCCCGCAGGCCCTCCTCGTGGCGGGCCGCGAGCGGCTCGATGCGGACGAGGCGGCCGTCCAGCGTGGGGGAGAGATCGACGAATGCGGGGGCGGCAAGCGCCACCCCCGCATCATCGCAACGGTGAACCGGTCAGTGCGTCAGCGTCAGCGCGTGCGTGCCGAGGCAGCTGCCCTGCGGGTCGATCGTGATCGTGTAGGTGCCGTTGGCCGTGAGCGACACCGCCACCTGGCCCGAGGGCGAGAGCGGCGTCGACGCGAGCTTGGTCGACCCGTTCGGCGCCGTGATCGACACCGTGGTCGGGCAGGCCGATCCCGCCGTCATCTTGAGCACGGCCGCCCAGCCCGCGTTCCCGGTGAAGGTGAGCTTCGCGCTCTGCCCCGGAGCCGTCGTGGCGATGTTGGCGGTCGGGCCGTTCGGCGTGATCGTGCCGGTCGCCGCGGCTGGCACCGTGTAGAGCTGGAAGTCCGCCGATCCGACGTTCGTTCCCGGCGGGTCGGCCTTGATCGTGTACGTGCCGTTCGCCGGGAGCGTCGTCGTGTCGACGTACCCGCCGCCGGAGCCGATCGAGAAGTTCGAGACGAGCGTCGAGCCGTCCGGCTTCAGGATCGACACGTTCGCCGAGCCCATGGTGGAGTTGGAGACGACCAGGCTGATCTTCTGGCCCGCCGAGCCGGTGAACGTGAGCAGCATGTTCTGGCCGGCGCCGCCGTTCGTCCCGCCGACCGTGACGCCGTTCGCGACGATCGGGTAGACGGGATCGCCCGGCACCACCTCGGGGTCCAGCGACATGTGCCCGGTCCCGGACCCCTGCGGGTCGATATGGACGATGTACGTCCCGTTCTGCGGGAGCGTGACCGGGCTCATGAAGTGCCCGCTGGTGCCGGTCGTGAACTGCGCGATGGACGCGCCGTTCGGCCGCTCGATCCACACCGTGCTGCTCGGGATGCTCACCACGGACGCGGTCAGGCTGACCCGCTGTCCGGCCGTGCCCGTGAACGTCATCGCCGCGTTCTGGCCCGGCGTGCCGATGGTGTTCACCGTCGTCGAGCCGAGCGCTCCGGCCGCGGTCGCGTCCGCCGGCACCGTATACACCGTGGTGGTGACGGTTCCGAGGGAGAAGCCCTGCGGATCGAGCACGAGCTTGTACAGCCCGTCGACGGGGAGCGTGAACGGCTCGATGAACTCGCCCGAGGCGTCGAACGAGCCCGAGTCGAGCTCGTTGCCGTTCGGCTTCAGGATCTGGTAGTCGGTGTCTGCAACGGACGAGCCAAGGTTGATGCTGACCTCCTGGCCGGCGCTGCCGCTGAATCGGACCTTGCCGTTCTGGCCCGGGATCGTGAACGCCATCGCGTCGGGCGTGCCGTCGGCGGCCACGTCGTGAACCATGTCCGGCGGCACCGTGTAGGCGCGCACCGTGACCGACCCGGTGCTCTCGGTCGTGGGGTTCAGGAAGACGTGGTAGTCGCCGGTCTGGTCGACCACGACCGGTTCGACCATGGCACCGCTCCCGGAGAGCGTCTGCGTGGGCACGAGCACTGTACCGTCGGGGTTCTTGATCCACATCTTGCCGGGTGCGTCGCTGACTCCGGTGAACGTGAACGACAGGCGGTCGCCGTTCGAAGCAGACACATAGAGCGAGCCGTTCTGGCCGGGTGTCGCCAGGTTGAACGTGTGCGTCGAGCCGTTGGCGGGGGTGTTCGCCGTCAGGTCGCCGTGGAACGTCCAGGCGGTCACCGTCTGGCTGCCCTTGGCGAACGACTGCGGGTCGACCTTGATCGTGTAGGTGCCGGTCTGCGTCAGGTCGAGCGGCTCGACCCACTTGCTGCCGACCACGCCGACGGCCGGCATCAGCGTCGTCCCGTCGGGGTTCTTGACGATGAGGTTCACGATCGGCGTCCCCGCGCTGAGCTTCAGGCTGAGGTTCCATCCGGCGGTGCCGTTGAACGTGAACGAGGCGTTCTGACCCGGGATCGTCGTCAGGAGCATCCTCGGAGTCCCCGACGTGAGCGCAGCGGTCGGGTCGGCAGGCACGTCGTAGAGCGTCACCGTCGTCGAGCCCGTGTGGGTCCCGTTCGCGTCGACGACGATCGAATAGGTGTCGTCGGCCGGGAGCGTGACCATGTCGAGCCATGCGCCGCCCGTGTTCAGGCCCGAACTGCGAAGGACGGTCCCGGACGAGTCCTGAAGCCGGATCGTGCCCGCCAGGATCGACGTGTTGGTCGCGCGCACCGCGACGCGCTGGCCGGCGCTGCCGCTGAAGTTCGCGCGCGAGCTGCCTCCCGCGGAGGTGACCGCGACGGGGACCGACGGGCCGCCGGGGAGTGATCGAGTACGTCGCCGCGCCGGCCGGCACGACAGAGGCCGCAAGGATCGCTGCGGCTGCGACGACGGTGGACGCGAGACGTGCGGCGCGCGGCGAGCGTGCGCGGTCCGTGGGAGCGTACGGGGTCATTGCCACCTCAAATTGAAGACGATGCAGAAAAAACCTGCATGTTGAAGATCGTCAACTGCGCGTGAGCGCTGACCACCCTTCCGGGTCATGAAGCTCACGCTCCCCCTGCCGAGGCATCCCTGGCATGATCCCCGCCGGTAACCGACCGGAGGGGGAGCGATGGCAGACGAGGGATACGTCGAGGTCGAGGGCGGCCGCGTGTGGTACCGGCGCCTGGGCGGCGGAGACGCGCTCCCCGTCCTGCTCCTGCACGGCGGCCCCGGCGCGGCCCACGACTACATGCTCCCGCTCGCCGAGCGGCTCTCCGAGCACCGGCCGGCGATCGTCTACGACCAGCTCGGTTGCGGACGCTCCGACCGGCCCGACGACACGTCGCTCTGGACGGTCGACCGGTTCGCTGCCGAGGTCGACCAGGTGCGGACGGCGCTCGGCCTCGATCGCTGCCACCTGCTCGGCCAGTCGTGGGGCGGATGGCTGGCGATCGACTACATGGCCCGCGGGCCGGCCGGCGTCGCCGGTCTCGTGCTTGCGAGCACGTCTGCGAGCATCGCGCAGTTCGTCGCCGGCGCCCGCGGGTCTCATCGACGAGCTCCCGGAGCCGCACCGCACGGCGCTCACCGACCTCGGCGCGCGCGGCGAGTACGACCACCCCGACTACCGCGGCCGGCGAGCAGGCGTTCTACCGCCGCCATCTGTGCCGGCTCGACCCGTGGCCGGATGCGCTCGTCAGGAGCTCGACGCAGATGGAGGGAAACCAGGTGTACGCGACGATGAACGGCCCGACGGAGTTCGACGTCATCGGCACGTCTCCGCACGTGGGACCGGATCGAAGACCTGGGCCGGATCGACGTGCCGACGCTCGTCACGTGCGGCCGCTACGACGAGATCACGCCGAGCTGCTCCGAGGCCATCGTCGCCGGGATCCCCGACGCCCGGATGGTGGTGTTCGAGGAGAGCGCGCACGTCGCCCACCTCGAGGAACCGGAGGCCTACGCCGCGACGTGGAGGAGTTCCTGGCCGGCGTCGAGGCCCGCGCGGCTGCGTAGATCCGACATGGCGACTCCCCGTGGCTGGCCTGCCGGGTTACCAACCGTCCTGCGGCTCCCATTGCGAGACAGCCCACCGCTTCCGGAGAAGTTCGCACCGGTCGATGTTCGATTCTCGGAGAAGCTGGTCGGCGTGCTCATCGAGCGACTTACGGTGCCCGCCGACGTCGTCCTCGACCCGTTCGTCGGGTTCGGCACGACGGTTGTCGTCGCGGAGCGTCTGGGGCGAGAGGGCTGGGGTGTCGAGCTCGACGGTGAGCGGGCCGCGTTCGTCCGCACCCGCGTCCAGGCTCCCGAGCGTATCTTCGAGGCCGATTCGCGAGCACTCGACATGCTCCCGATGCCGCCCGTGAAGCTCTCGATCGCTTCGCCGCCGTACTCCTCGCCGGGCGAGCCATCCGAGGCCCTTGCCGCATATCAAGGTCCGAACCCCGGCTACCGCGCGTACCTCGCCGGCCTCCGGGAGGTCTATCGAAAAGTGGCGGCGCTCCTGACCCCCGACGGCTGGGCGGTCATCGAAGTGTCGAACCTCCGCGAGCCGGGCGGGGTGACGACGCTTGCGTGGGACATCGCGCGCGCCGTCGGGGAGATCCTGCCCTTCGCCGGCGAGATCGTCGTCCACTGGGAGCCGACCTATGGGTACGGCTACGACCACAGCTACTGCTTGCTGTTCAGCGGATCAGGTCGACGAGCGGCAGTGCCCGGTGGGGGCGCGGCGGCACGAGGAAGTTCTGGCGGTGGGTCGTCGTGAGCACCGAGTTGATCCCCTGCCCGGGGTCGCCGTGCGGGAGCGGGACGCGCGTGCCGTCCGTGAACACGCCGTCCATCGCGCGGCGCGTGCGGGCGAAGTCGTCGCTCGTCGGATGGAAGACCACGAAATGGACGCCCGCGGCCGCGCCGGACGCCATTCCGTCGACGTCGGGACGCGCGCTCCAGAAGAAGGGGTTGTCGAGCGTGTTCGCGTCGGCCCGCTGCGGGACGGCCGTGCCGGAGCGGTAGAGCGTCCCGTCGGCGCCGCGCACGTCCTCGATCAGGCGTGAGGCGGTCTGGATCGAGGCGCTGTGCCCGATCGCGCGGAAGCGGTGGTAGTCGCGCCGGTTCTGGGCGACCGTGGCGACGTCGGCGCGGCCCTGGGCGACCGTGAGCGTTCCCGGCGGCGTCTTCTGGTCGGGGCGAAAGAGCGTCTGGACCCGTTGGTCGAAGTCGAAGCCCAGATACCACGCTTCGAGGTCCTCGAGGATGTGCGAGAGGTGCATGGTCGTGCCGCCGGTGAAGTACCCCTGCGGGCCTCCGTCGGCGTAGCCCAGCGTCTCGAGGTTGGCGATCTTCCCCGGGCCGAGACCGGCGCGCTGCGTCGAGGTGAACCCCAGGAAGAGCTCCGCTCCTTCCGGGATGAGCTGGGCGCCTGGGACGCCCGCCGCGACCGCCAGCCGCCGGGGCAGTCCCTCCTCGCCGTCGAACCCGCCCCCCGCGAAGCCACGCCGGATGCTCGTGGGGCGCCAGATGTCGAGCCCGCTCACGAGCTCGCGCGCCGCGTCGGCGATCGTCTCGAGGCTGTCGCTCCGAAGCAGGAGCGCGGCGTCGTTCCCCTCGAGGAGGGTGTCGTGGGGGTCGCTGGGGAAACCGGACCGCGTCGAGCAGGGCGCGCACCTCGTGGCCGGCGTCCCGCGACGCCCGCCGGTCGACCGGCAGGTGGGTCGCCGCGAGGTCCGGCACGACCCGGGTGAAGTAGGGGAGGCCCCAGGCGACGGTGATCCCGATCCCGGCAGGGGTGGGGGGGAACCGGCGCTCGAGCGAGGCGATCGCGCCCTCGAGGGCGTCGCGGGCATCCTGGAGGTCGGCGCGACGGTCGCCGGCTGTGAGCTCGAGCGTGACGACCTGCATGTGCAGCGGCGGGACGATGACCTCGACGCCGTTGTCCCTGACGATCCGCAGGCCGTCGAGCAGGTGCTGCTCGCGCCGCGCGGCGGTGGCTGCCGCGGCCCGGGGCGAGCCGCCCGTGAGCCGGTCGACGAGCTCGTAGACGCCACCCCCGGCGAGAGCGGCCGCCGCCGTGCCGGCGATGACCTGCCTGCGCGTCAGCGGCATGTCAGCCGCCGGGATTGACGAGCACGAGCTCGTTCAGCATGCGCTTGAGGTCGCCTGTGACCTGGCCGTAGGTCAGCGGCGCGGCCACGTGTTGCGACACCGTGTAGAGCGAGCCCTGGTACTTCCAGGCGTACAGCAGGTGCCACTGGTCGGGGCCGCGGTTCACCGTGTAGAGCGTCGCCGTGATGGGGCCGGCGTGGATCGTGCCGGATGGGTCGCTGAAGCAGGGCACCTTCCTCCGGACCGTGGTGCCGTTCGCGGTCTCGACGTCGTCGCAGCGCGGCACCGCCGTGCTGTGCAGGTAGCCGCCGAGGTTCACGTGCACCTCGCCCGACGCGTCCGACCAGATGAGGCTCACGAGGTAGGAGCCGTCCTTGTTGACCGTGACAGACCGCGAGCCCTGGCCGGGGTAGGCGCCGACGATCTGGCCGCTGAGCGGCGAGGGCACCCAACGCGGGCAGTACACGGGAGATCCGACCCGGTTTGCGAGCCGTTGCCATCCCGTCGCCCAGTCCTGCGGACAGGCCGCGGCCGGCGCCTGTGAGCCGGCCGGCGCGGGGCTGGTTGCGCTCTCTGAGCCGCATCCGCTCACGGCCATGACGGTCGCGAGGGCGAGGAGGAGCACGGCGGGCGTTCGGAGGCGGCGCATCGCGGCTCTCAGGGTACTCCGCGGAGGCCGGGCGGCGGCGCGCCGGGCGTTACGTTGTCAGCATCTGGAAAATCCCCCTTCGGAGGGATATCGGTGCGCAGGGGCGGTCGTACCTTGGATCCAGATCGTTCGAGTCGCCCGTCCACCGGACGGCCCAGGGCTCGACCGGCGGGATTTCGATCACATGGACAGACGTCTGCGGGGCGTGCGGCTGCATGCGCGCCCGCGCGGGCGAGGCGCAGAGGAGACGGGAATGAGCGGGAAGAGATGGACGGAGCGGGGCGGCGCAGTCGGCCAGACCCTGCCGCTTGTGGTGGTCTTCATGATGAGCCTGCTGCTTGCGGCCGGGCTCACCATCGACGTCGGGAACGCGTATCGCGTCAAGCAGTCGCTCCAGGCGTCGGCCGACGCCGCCTCCGCCGCGGGCGCCGGCAACCTGCCGAGCCCCGGCGCGGCGATCTCCGCGGCGAACTCGTTCGGCTCGGAGCCGGGCGGCAAGAACCCGATCCCGGGCTCCGGCCCGGTCTCGCTTCAGGCCACCGCGAACTGCGTGACGGGCCCGAAGTTCTGCAACCCCGCAAACACGGTCCAGGTGACCGAGTCGGCGGATGTGCCCACGTACTTCCTCCACCTGGTCGGCATCGACCACGTGACGGTGACGGTGCACTCGCAGGCCTGCTCGCCGTGCGGCGCGCTGCCGCTCGACATCGTGATGGTGCTCGACCGCACGGGATCGATGACGGGCCAGAAGCTCCTGAACGCGAAGCAGGGCGTCACGTCGTTCCTCGACGACCTCGATCCGGCGATCGACAATGTCGGCCTGGTCGTGCTGCCGCCGGCGGCGAGCCTCGGCGCGAGGTGCGGTAGTGCGCCGACCTCGAACTACAACCTGACGAACGCGGCCTACCTGGTCGTGCCGCTGAGCAACGACTACGCCAGCTCGCCGGGGAACCTCGTGAGCTCCTCGGATCTCATCTCGACACTGAACTGCGTCCAGGCGGGCGGCCAGACGGCGTATGCCAACGCCCTCGACGCAGCCCAGGCGGAGCTCGACGCCAACGGCCGGCCGGGAGTGCAGAAGGTGATCATCTTCCTCTCCGACGGCGCGGCGAACACCGGCCCGGGCTACCTCCCGACCACGTCGCCGTACCGCACCCAGCCGTGCCATACGGCGATCGGGATCGCCGGCGCATCGAAGGCGAAGAAGGTGCTCGTCTACTCCATCGCCTATGACCTGGACGTCTCGGGCGCCGAGGCCTGCAAGGCGGATACCGGCGCAGACGAGTCGCCCGGGATCCTGGCCAACCAGGCGATGCAGCAGATCGCCACGCCCGGCAACTACTTCTACCAGCCCCAGCCGACCCAGCTGGTGGGCGTCTTCGACGCCATCACCGCCGACCTGGCGAAGGGCACCAGCCGCATCAACGGCTGACCCGCGTTCGTCCCAAGGCCCCGTCCGAGCCACCCGCCGGCTCTGACGGGGCCGCGCCTCTGCTTGGCGCGGAACCCAGCTCCGAACCGGTCCGGGAGATGCTGCGAATAGGTCGCAGCTCATGTCCCACTGCCGGAGGTAGACCCCGATGCTCGCGAGGTGGACGCGCGGAGTCTCGCGCGACGAATGGCTGCGGCTGTCCGGCTTCGGCGCGGCGGTGCTGGCGCTCCATGTCGTCGGCTGGGGGCTCTTCCTCTACTACTCCGGCCACTACCGCCCGCTCGTCGGCCTCGGCCTGACCGCCTACCTGTTCGGGCTCCGGCACGCGTTCGACGCCGACCACATCGCCGCGATCGACAACACCACCCGCAAGCTCCTCGCCGAGGGCAAGCGGCCGGTCGGCGTCGGGTTCTTCTTCTCGCTCGGCCACTCGACGATCGTCTTCACGCTCGTCATGGCCCTCGCCCTGGGCGCGCGCACGGTCAACTCCGGCGTCCCGGCGCTGCACGAGTACGGGAGCTACATCGGCGCCTCGGTCTCGGGCACCTTCCTGTGGATCATCGGCATCCTGAACCTGATCGTCCTCGTCGACATCCTGCGGATCTTTCGCCAGATGAAGACCGGGACGTACGACGGCGAGCGGCTCGAGCAGCGCCTCCACGAGCGGGGCCTCATGGGCCGCTTCTTCGGCCGGTTCTTCCGCCTGATCGACCACAGCTGGCAGATGTACCCGCTGGGGCTCTTGTTCGGGCTGGGCTTCGACACCGCCACCGAGGTCGGGCTCCTGGCGCTGGCCGCGGGCGTCGCCACGCACGCCGTCCCGATCCTCGCGATCCTCGCGCTGCCGATCCTGTTCGCGGCGGGCATGAGCCTCATGGACACGCTCGACGGGGCGTTCATGAGCCAGGCCTACGGGTGGGCGTTCTCGAACCCGATCCGCAAGATCTACTACAACATCACGGTCACGATGCTGTCGGTCGTCGTCGCCCTTGCGATCGGCACCGTCGAGCTCTTCCAGGTGGCCTCGATGAAGCTCGGGCTGTCGGGCGGGGCGTGGGACACCCTGAACGCGCTCGACTTCGAGACGCTCGGCTACGCGATCGTCGCCCTGTTCCTCGTCATGTGGGCGACGTCGGTCGCCGTCTGGAAGATCCGCCGGATCGAGGACCGCTGGGGCGCGATGGTGGCCGAGGTCCCCGTCGAGCGCTGATCCGCCTCAGGCGACGTCGAGCGCAGGCTCTGCGTGCCGAACCGCCTGGGCCTCGTCCTCATCCGCGTGGTGGCTGCGGATGAACGCGGCGGCCACGACCGACCCGACGATCGCGATCGCCGCCGAGAACCGCAGGCTGTGCGAGAGCGAGTAGATGAAGACGTCGCTGCCCGAGTGGCCCGCTGCCGTCCTGCCGACCGCGAGGTGCTGGAAGAGCGCGGTCAGCGTCGCCACGCCGAACACTCCGCCGATCATCCGCATCATCGACAGCACGCCCGACGCGGCGCCGGCCTTGGTGCGGTCGACCGAGCCCATGACGGCGGCGGTCATCGGCGACATCGTCATGCCCATCCCGATCCCGCCGACGACGAAGGCCGGGAGGAGCGTCAAGTAGCCGCTCCCGTCGGTGATGCGCGACTCGAGGGCGAGCGAGGCGGCGACGAGGAACATGCCGCCCGCCAGGAGCCAGCGGCTCCCGTACCGGTCCGAGAGCTTGCCGGCGATCGGGGCGGTCACGATGATCAGGACCGTCATCGGCAGGAACCTGACGCCGGTCTCGAGCGGCGACAGGCGCAGGATGTCCTGCATGTAGAGCGTGATGAAGAAGAACGTCGCGAACATCGAGTAGGTGACGAGGAACGCGACCAGGTTGCCGGCCGAGAACGTGCGGTTCTTGAAGAAGCCGAGGTCGACCATCGGGTCGTCGCCGGCGATCTGGAGCCATCCGAAGGTGACGAGGCCGACGGCGCCGACGGCGAGCTCGGCGAGCGTGCGGGTCGACGTCCAGCCGACGTCGTTGCCCTGGACGAGCGCCAGCACGACGAGCCCCATCCCGAGGGACAGCGTGCCGATGCCGGCCCAGTCGATGCGGCGCACCGCCGACGGATCGCGCGACTCGCGAACGGCGTAGAGCGTCACCGGCACGGCGACGAGCGCCACCGGGACGTTCAGGAAGAAGATCCACTCCCAGCCCGCCTTCTCGACGAGCAGCCCGCCGAGCACAGGGCCCATCCCGAGCGCCATGCCCGAGATCCCGGCCCACAGGCCGAGCGCACGGCCGCGCTCACGACCGTGGAAGGCGTCCGTCAGGATCGACAGCGACCCCGGCATGAGGAACGCCGCGCCGGCGCCCTGGGCGGCGCGCCAGAAGATGAGCTCGCCGATGGACTGCGACAGCCCGGCGCCGATCGACGCGAGCGTGAAGGCGATGAGCCCGGCCAGGAACATGCGCTTGCGGCCGAAGACGTCGCCGAGGCGGCCGCCCGTCACGAGCAGCACCGCGAAGCTCAGCGTGTAGGCGTTGACCGCCCACGAGAGGCCGGAGATGGACGCCCCGAAGTCGGACTGGATTGCGGGCAGGGCGATGTTCACGACGGTGTTGTCGAGCATCACCATGAAGAGGGCGAAGCACATCGCCCCCAGCGTCCACCACTTGCGGTTGGCCTCGGTCAGAATCGGCATCAGCGCTTCCCCTCGTCCTCGTCGGCAGCCAGCACTCGAAGGAGGGACTCCCGCATCTGCTCGAGCTCCCGCGCGGGGAGCACCGTAAACGCCTTTCCGAGGTGCTCGAAGAACGAGGGGATGCGCTCGACGAGCTGCTCTCCCTCCTCGGTCAGGATCACCCATACGACCCGGCGGTCGCGCGAATCCCGCTCGCGGCGCACGTGCCCGGCCAGCTCGAGCCGGTCGATCACGCCCGTGACGGTCGACGCGAGCATGTGGCACTCACGGCCGAGGTCGCGGGCGGGCTGCCGCCCGCCTGCGGCACGCAGCGTCTGGAGCAGGATGGCCTGGGGCATGGTGACGCCCTCGGCCTCGAGGAGCGGCCGGATGGAGCGCTTGGACTGCACGGCCAGGTCGCCCCAGAGGCGCCCGACCTCGGCAGCCAGCTCTCGCTTCGAGATCGTTCGTGCGGACATGATTCGCGTACAAGCCTTTCGCGTACGAAACTTCCTATGCGAAAGATAGCAACGCGAACGACATCTGTCCACCCGGTTTGTCCACCCGGGCTGCTGGGAACCTTGATCGCACTCAAACGACTGGAGGAACGCCTTGGAAGTTCTCGCACTTGGAACCGGGGTCGGCATCGTCGGCCTGGTCGTCATCGTTCTCATCGTCATCCTCATCCTGCGCATCCTCTGACTCGCGGCCGATGAGTTCTGGGTGCTCTCGGAGTCTCTGATTCGAGAGCACCCGTCCACAAGGAGGAGCACCGCATGAGTCTCCCTCGAGTCGTGTCCCGCGAGGAATGGCTGGCAGCCCGCACGGAGCTCCTGGCCGAGGAGAAGGCGATGACGCGGGCCCGTGACGAGCTGAACGCGCGGCGGCGGATGCTGCCGATGGTCAGGATCGAGAAGGACTACGCCTTCCACGGGCCGGAGGGCGACGTGAGCCTGCTCGATCTCTTCGAAGGCCGCCGCCAGCTGATCGTCCGGCATTTCATGTTCGGGCCGAGCTGGGAGGTCGGCTGCCCGAGCTGCACCGCGGGCGCCGACGAGCTCTGCGACGGGCTGCTCCGCCATCTGCACGCGCGCGAAACCACGCTCGTCGTCGTCGCCCGGGCGCCGTTCGAGAAGCTCGAGCGGTACAGGGCCGAGCGCGGCTGGACGTTCCCGTTCTACTCGTCCCACGGCAGCGACTTCAACTACGACTTCCACGTGACGCTCGACGAGTCGGTCGCGCCGGTCGAATACAACTACCGCACGAAGGCCGAGCACGAGGCGGCCGGCACCACGGGGTACGTCGAGGGCGAGCAGCCGATCGAGCAGCCGGGCGAGAGCTACTTCCTGCGCGACGGCGACGAGGTCTTCCACACCTACTCGGTGTACGCGCGCGGCGCCGAGGCGACCGGCGGCTCGTACTACTACCTCGACCAGACCGCCCTGGGCCGCCAGGAGGAGTGGGAGGAGCCGAAGGGACGGGCGGTCGATCCGCACGGCGCGATCCCGAACTTCGCCACCTAGCCGGCACTGCATCGAAGAAACGGAGCAGGCGTTCCGCTTCTGCTAGGTTGGCGGCCGGATGGCCACGACGACCGCCAAGCTCGGAGACAGGCGCGACGCGAGGCGAAATCGCGAACGCCTCGTGGCGGTGGCCCGCGAGCTCTTCGCGACGCACGGCGCGGACGTGCCGGCGCGCGAGATCGCCCGGCACGCCGAGGTGGGCGCCGGCACGCTCTACCGCCACTTCCCGACGCGGGCGGATCTGGTCGACGCCGTGCTCGAGGAGGCGTTCGAGGAGCTTGTCGAGGTGGCACGCGACGCGCTCGCCGAGCCCGACTCCTGGGCCGGCTTTGCCAGGTTCGTCGAGGAGGCGCTCGTCATGCACGCCCAGAACCGGGCGCTGAAGGACGTCGTCGAGACCGAGGAGCACGGTCTCGAGCGGGCCCGGGAGATGCGGCGCCGGATCCGGCCGCTCACGGAGCAGCTGATCGCGCGCGCGCAGTCGGAGGGGACGCTTCGGCCCGACTTCGCCCCGCAGGACCTCGCGCTCCTCTTCTGGGCGAGCGACGGTGTGATCGAGCTGGCGGCGGACGTCGCGCCCGAGCTCTGGCGGCGCCAGCTCGGCTTCATGCTCGACGGCCTGCGCAGCCCTCACGCCACGCCTCTCGAGCAGCCACCGCTGACCGAGGCCCAGCTGAGCCGGGTTCGCCGACGGCCGCGGCGGGCGAGCGCATGACCGACGCGATCCACCGCCAGCACTACAACGTCACGTTCACGCTGCTCGCGGTCGCCGCCGTCGCGTACGCCCTGCTCCAGTCGCTGGTTGCGCCGGCGCTCCTCGAGATCCAGCACGACCTCCACACGACGCCGGCCGGCGCCGCCTGGATCCTGACGGCCTACCTGCTGAGCGCGTCAGTCGTGACGCCGATCGCGGGGCGGCTCGGTGACATGTTCGGGAAGAAGCGCATGATGGTGATCGTCCTTCTGATCCTCGCCGCCGGCACGGCCCTGGCGGCGCTCGCGACGTCGATCGGGGTCATGATCACGGCGCGGGTCATCCAGGGCGCCGGCGGTGCGGTGTTCCCGCTCTCGTTCTCGATCATCCGCGACGAGTTCCCCCGCCACCGGGTGCCGCACGGCATCGCGCTCATCTCGGCCATCCTGGGTATCGGCGGCGGGCTCGGGATCGTGCTTGTCGGGCCCGATCGTGCAGCACCTCTCCTACCACTGGCTCTTCTGGCTGCCGCTCGTCGCGGTCCTCGTCGCGACGGCCGGCATCGTTGCCTACGTGCCCGAGTCGCCGGTCCGCACGCCGGGGCGCATCGATCCGCTCGGCGCCGTTCTCCTGGCCGGATGGCTCGTGGCGTTCCTCGTCCCCATCAGCGAGGGGCCGACGTGGGGGTGGCTCTCGCCCCGGACGCTCGGCCTGTTCGCGATCGCGGCGGTCGTCTTCCCGGCCTGGGTCTGGGTCGAGTCGCGTAGCGACGCGCCGCTCGTCGACATGCGGATGATGCGGCTTCGGCCGGTGTGGACGACCAATCTCGCCGCCCTCGTGATCGGCTTTGGGATGTTCGCGTCGTTCATCCTCGTGCCCCAGTTCGTGGAGCTGCCGCAGTCGACGGGATTCGGCTTCGGCGCCTCCGTCACCGAGGCGGGCCTCTTCATGGTGCCGGCGACGCTCGGGATGCTGCTCGTCGGCCCGGTGTCCGGGCGGCTTTCGGCGACCGTCGGGTCGAAGGTGCCGCTCGTCCTCGGCGCGCTCACGTCCTGCGTGGCGTTCGTCATGCTCGCCGTCGCCCACAGCTCGAGCTGGGAGATCTACGTGGCGATGCTCATGATGGGCGTCGGAATCGGCTTCGCCTTCGGCTCGATGGCGAACCTCATCATCGAGTCGGTTCCGGCCTCTCAGACCGGGGTGGCGACCGGCATGAACACGATCGTGCGCAGCATCGGAGGGGCGATCGGGAGCCAGGTCTCGGCGGGGATCGTGACGGCGACGCTCGCCGCGTCCGGCCTGCCCACCGAGCGCGGGTTCACCATCGCGTTCCTCGTGGCCGCCGCTGCGCTGGCGGTCGGCGTCTTCGTGGCGCTGCGTGTTCCGGCATCGGCGCCCGCCGGCGCAGACGAGGGGATCGCCGAGGCGGCATGAGCGGCACCGCGGAACCGGGCGCCGGGCCGCCCGAGGTCGTGCAGCGCGAGCGCGTCCGGCTGATCTTCGGGGCGCTCATGCTCGTGCTCCTGCTCGCGTCGCTCGACCAGACGATCGTCTCGACGGCGCTGCCCGACGATCGTCGGCGATCTCGGCGGGATCGAGCACCTGTCGTGGGTCGTGACAGCCTACCTGCTGGCGTCGACCATCGCGGGCCCTCTCTACGGAAAGCTCGGCGACCTCTACGGCCGCAAGATCGTGCTCCAGGCGGCGATCGTGATCTTCCTGGCCGGCTCGGCGCTCTGCGGGACGAGCCAGAACATGACCGAGCTGATCGGCTTCCGCGCGCTCCAGGGGCTGGGGGGCGGCGGGCTCATGGTGACGACGATCGCCGTCGTGGGCGACATCATCCCGCCCCGCGATCGAGGCCGATACCAGGGGCTCTTCGGCGCCGTGTTCGGCGTGTCGACGGTGATCGGCCCGCTCCTTGGCGGGTTCTTCGTCGACAACCTCTCGTGGCGGTGGATCTTCTACGTCAACCTGCCGCTCGGAGCCGCGGCATTCGTCGTGATCGGGGCGGTCTTCCGCGCGCGAAGCACCCAGGGGCGGCCGAGCATCGACTACCTCGGCGCGGCCGTCCTGGCTGGCGCCCTCACGTCGATCGTGCTCTTCACGAGCCTGGGCGGCACGACGTACGACTGGGGCTCGCCGGCGATCGTGTCGATGATGGTCGTAGGGCTCGGCCTGCTCGTGCTCTTCCCGTTCGTCGAGGCACGCGCGGCGGAGCCGATCCTTCCGCTCGAGCTCTTCCGGAACCGCACGTTCGCGCTCACGAGCGCGATCGGGTTCATCGTCGGGCTCGCCCTCTTCGGGTCGATCACCTACCTGCCGCTGTATCTCCAGATCGTGAAAGGGAACAGCGCGACGCAGTCCGGGCTCCAGCTCACGCCGCTCATGGGCGGCCTGCTCGTCACCTCCGATCCTGAGCGGGAACGCGATCTCGCGCACGGGCCGCTACAAGCCGTTCCCGATCGCCGGCACGGCGATCATGACCGTCGCCGTCTTCCTGCTCTCACGGCTCGAGGTGGGGACGCCGACATGGGCTGCGGCCGCGTGCATGGTGCTCCTCGGGCTGGGCCTCGGGATGGTGATGCAGGTGCTCGTCCTCGCCGTCCAGAACTCCGTCGACTACCGCTTCCTCGGTGTCGCGACCTCCGGCTCGACGCTCTTTCGGCAGGTCGGCGGCTCGATCGGCGTCGCGGCGTTCGGGGCGATCTTCGCCAACCGGCTGGGCGACGAGCTGGCCGCGCGACTGCCGTCGGGCGCGCACGTGCCGACCGTCGCCAACCCGGCCGTGATCCGCGATCTGCCGTCCGCGCTCCACACGGCGTTCGTCGAGGCCTTCGCCGCGTCGCTCCAGCCGGTCTTCGTGGCGGCGAGCGGGATCGCCCTGGTCGGCTTCCTGCTCACGTGGTGGCTGCCCGAGCTGCCGCTGCGCACCGCGTCCCGGACGGAGGGGCTCGGTGAGAGCTTCGCCTCGCCGCGGGGCGCCGACTCGGATCGCGAGCTCGAGCGGATCGCGTCGCAGCTCATGCACGGCGACGAGCGGACGCGCGTCTACCAGGCGACGATCGCGCGCGCCGGGGTCGACATCCAACCCGGCGAGAGCTGGGTGCTGGGACGGGTCGGCGAGCGCGGGCAGACGACCGTCGACGACCTGGCGGGCGAGCTCCAGGTGGATCCCGGGCGGCTCGCGCCGCGTGTGGACGCGCTGGTCGCCCGCGGCTACCTGCGAGACGGCGCGGGAATCGCGATGACGGCGGCCGGCGAGCGGGCGCTCCACCAGCTCATCGAGGCGCGGCGCGACCAGCTTCGTATGCTCCTCGACGACTGGTCTCCGGACACCGACGACGAGCTCGCCGCGGCGCTCGACCGGCTGGCCCGCGCGCTGGTCGCCGAGATCCCCGCCGACGCCTGAACCGCTCCGTTACTCCGTTTTGAGGAGGGCGGTCCGCGCGCACCCGGAGTACCGTCGGTGCGTGGTGGTGACCGCGAGCCCCCGGCTGCCCGGACTCGAGCTTCCCGACCTGAGCATCTCCGAGCGGGAGGCGCTGGCCGAGTTCTGGGGTGTGTACGAGCCACACTTCGACGAGGTCACGGACGCGGTCGAGGCGGACGCGCGCGAGCATCCCGAGCTGGTGGTCTTCGTGGGCGCCGTTGAGCCCGCCGAGCGGCGCGAGCGGCGCGAGCAGATCCGAAGCGCGATCGTCGACGACGACTGGCATCCCTACCTCGCGAGGATCTACGAGACCGGAGCCCGCTACGCCCAATCCGGCCTGGGCTTCGGAGCCTGGTTCGAAGCCGGCCGGGTGCTCAGGGTGACGATCATGCCGCTGATCGTCGACGAGCTGCGAGCCGAGCCGGAGCGGCTGGCTGAGGCGGTGCGGGGCGCGGCGATCTTCGTGGATCTGGCCATGTTCACCATCGGCGACGCCTATCTCGAGGCCAAGGAGCGGATCATCCGCACCCAGGAGGCCGCGATCCGCGAGCTGTCGACGCCGGTGCTCGAGCTGCGTCCCGGCCTTCTGCTGCTGGCGCTCGTCGGCCTGATCGACACCGAGCGCGCCGACGGCCTGACCGAGCAGCTCCTCTCTGCGATCACTGCCCGGCGCAGCACGGTCGTCATCATCGACGTCACCGGGTTCCGGCCATCGACACCGCGGTGGCCAGCCACCTGATGCACGCCGTCGAGGCGGCGCGCCTGATGGGCGCCATCGGCATCCTCGCCGGGCTCTCCACCGCGAATGCGCGGACGCTCGTCAGCCTCGGCATCGACTTCCGGAGCCTCCACGTGGTGGGCACGCTGGCCGACGCCGTCGAGGAGGCCGAGGCGCTCCTTCTGCGCGGCGCCGACGCCCGACCCGTCGCCTGACGTCTCAATGGAGCTCCTGGATGCTGGATCAGGTTGCCCGCGCGGTCGCGGACTGCGCAGTCGCGGACACCGTACGGCTGCTCGGTCGGCTCCTGGACGACCCCCACACCGTTAGCCGGCGCTTCGGGATCTCGATGCTGACGTCCTTCACGTTGTTCTCGCGCGCGCCGACGGGGCGCTTCTCGATTCCCTGACCGGTGCGGGTCGCCTCAGGCGGCGCTTCGTAGCCGCTGGTCAGCTCGCGGGCCGTCGCCACTCCGGCTCGACGTCGAAGCTGCGCCGCATGCGCCGCTCGCGCAGGTAGCGACGAACGGGCCGTGGCGCGAACCGGGCGGTGCGCGCGTACAGCCTGGCGCCGGCGGTCGGCTCCATGAACGGCATGAACCGGTCGGGGAAGCCGGGCATCGTGCAGGCCATGCAGATGCCGCCGACGTTCGGGCAGCCGCCGACGCCGTTCACCCACCCGCGCATCGGGACGTTGCAGCGCACGACCGGCCCGCTGCAGCCGAGCTTGACCAGGCAGCGGCCGTCGCCGTGGCTCTCGGAGAACTGGCCCTGCTCGGCGAAGCCGGCGCGGTCGCAGCGCTCGTGCACGGTGCGGCCGAAGATCTCGACGCGGCCGCCCCTGCTCGTCGAGCTCGATCGGGGGGCCGAGCCCGGCCAGCTGGAGCACCAGGCGCAGGAGCGTCTCGGTGATGTTGTCCGGCTGGACCGGACAGCCGGGGAGGTTGACGACCGGGATGCCCGAGCCGGGACTCGCCAGTCCCAGCCCAGGTAGTCGCGCAGGCCCATGGCGCCGGTCGGGTTGTTGCGCATCGCCGGGATCCCGCCGTAGGCGGCGCAGGTGCCGAGCGCGAGCACGGCGGCGGCCCGCGGCGCCAGCCGGTCGATCCAGCTCGCAGGTCAGGATCGGCTGGCCGGTCGTCGGGGTCGACACCCATCGCCGCCCAGTGCCCGTCGCCGTTGACCTCCTCGTTCGGGCACCGAGCCCTCGAGCACCAGCACGAACGGGTCGAGCCGCCCCGCGGCGGCCTCGTCCAAGGCCCGCATGAACTCCTCGCCGGTCTCGAACGCGAGCACCGGGTTGTAGAGGACGATCGGCGGCATGCCCGGGCAGCGAGCCGCGCAGCAGGTCCTCGAGGCTCGGGTTGGTGGCGGCGGTCATCGCGATCGAGTCGCCGTCGCAGCCGAGCCCGCTCGTGATCCAGAGGACGCTGACCGGCCGGGCCTCGGCCGCGGCGAGCGAGCGTCGAAGCGGTGCCGCGCTACGCGACCTGCCCGGAGCCCCGGCGCGGGCGCGCCGACCGGGCTCGAGATGCGTCGTGCGCTCGATCAGCGACTCCAGGTGCTCGTCGAGCCTGCCGTGCAGGTGCCAGTCGCCCGGCGTGCCGGTGACGAGCCCGGCCCGCGCCAGCCGCGCGAGCGCGTGCGAGATCGACGGCCGCTCGGCGGCGACCAGCTGGCCGAGCAGCCGGTGGGTGAGCGGCAGGCAGACGCGGATGCCGCGCGGGCTCGACCCGGCCCCAGCGCGCCGCGAGGTGCCAGAGCAGGAGCACCAGCCGCACCTCGAGCCGGGGCTGGCACGAGATCGCACGCAGCGCGTCGAGGTCGTCGCCGGCGTCGCTCGGCACGGCGCAGCAGGGCGTGGGCGATCTGCGGCCAGGGCAGCACCCGCTGGGCGAACTCGTCGTCGAGCAGCGCGAACCGCGTCGGCCGGAGCGCCCGCCAGGCCGCCTCCCGCTCGATCATGTCGTCGACGCGGTCGCCCGCCGGCTGCAGCAGGTCGCCGGCGCCGAGCAGCTCGGTCACGGTGCGGTCGACGATCCGGGTGTGAACGACGACCAGGCCGTCGAGGAGCAGCAGCCCGGGCCCGTGCGCCGGCGGCCGCGAACCACGGCCCGAGGTCGCACTCGCCCGGCTGTGCGTCCTCGAGCACGCGCGCGGTCGCGAGCTGGCGCGCGGCGAATCCGCGTGCGCACGTCGAGCTCCTCGGCCAGGTCGTCGTCGGCGTCGAGGACGTAGGCGTAGAGCGGCGGCGACTCGGGCGTCGCGCGCTCGCGGAGAGCCCCGACCACCGCGAGGCGTGCTCCGCGCAGCACCTCTCGGCCATCGTCGGGCATCGCCACTCCCCTCGACGTGTCCCGCGAGTCTAAACCCGTGTCACCAGGCGGGCTCGAGAACCGGCGGTAATCAGGGTTACCGGGCGCTCGGTAATCGCAGTTACCCCGTCGTCACGAGCGGCCAGGCGCCGTGATAGAACCGTCCTGGTTCGTCGACGCATGGCCTCGTGCAGGCCGGCGACGAGCAGTGCGACCAGGTCAGAGAAGGGTCTCCGTCCGTATGTGTCTCGCCATCCCGGGCCAGATCGTGGAGGTGGTCGACGACGAGCGGCGGCTCGCGAAGGTCGACGTCGCGGGCGTCCGCCGCAACGTCAACATCGGCCTGCTCGACGCCGACGACGGGGCGTCGGCCCCGGCGACTGGGTGCTGATCCACGTCGGCTTCGCGATCTCGCAGGTCGACGAGGAGGAGGCGCGGGCGACCCGCGACGCTGCTCGAGCGGATGGGCGAGGACTACGAGCGCGAGCTCGAGGAGCTGAAGGCCAGCGTGATCGAGTGAGCGATCCGCCCACCGGCCGAGCCTGCGGCTCCGACCACTGCATCACCTGCGGCGACGACGGCGTCCCGATGACCGTCGTGCGGGTCGACGCGAGCCCGGCCTCGCGCTGTGCACCGACGACGCCGGCGGCTGGGCGACGGTCGAGACCACGCTCGTCGACCCGGTGCGCCGCGGCGACCGCGTGCTCGTGCACGCGGGCGTCGCGATCGCGGCGCTCGCCCGGCGAGGCGGCGGCATGAAGTACGTCGACGAGTTCCGCGACGCCGCGCTCGGCCGCGCCGTCGCCGGCGAGATCCTGTCGCTGGTCGAGCCGGGCCGCCACTACAAGGTGATGGAGGTCTGCGGCGGCCACACGCACTCGATCTACAAGTACGGCGTCGACGACCTGCTGCCGTCGAACGTCGAGCTCGTGCACGGCCCCGGCTGCCCGGTCTGCGTGATCCCGATGGGCCGCGTCGACGACGGCATCGCCGTCGCCCACGCCGACGGCGTGATCTTCACCTGCTTCGGCGACATGATGCGCGTGCCCGGCTCGCACGGGCACGCTGCTCGACGCCAAGGCCGCCGGCGCCGACGTGCGGATGGTCTACTCGCCGCTCGACGCGCTGCGGATCGCCAGGGAGAACCCCGACCGCGAGGTCGTGTTCTTCGCGATCGGCTTCGAGACGACCGCGCCGTCCACGGCGCTCACGCTGAAGCGCGCGCGGGCCGAGGGCGTCACCAACTTCTCGTGCATGTGCAGCCACGTGACGATCGTGCCGCCGCTGCGCGCGCTGCTCGAGTCGCCCGACCTGCGGCTCGACGGGTTCATCGGGCCCGGCCACGTCTCGACGATCGTCGGCGCGCGCCCGTTCGAGTTCATCCCGGCGGACTACGCGCAAGCCGGTCGTGATCGCGGGGTTCGAGCCGCTCGACATCCTGCAGGCGATCGCGATGATCCTGCGCCAGCTCGCCGACGGCCGCTGCGAGGTCGAGAACCAGTACACGCGGGTGGTGCCGTACGAGGGCAACCTGCGGGCGCTCGAGGTGATGGCCGAGGTGTTCGAGCTGCGGCCGCACTTCGAGTGGCGCGGCCTCGGGTTCATCTCGCACAGCGGCCTGAGGCTGTCGCGAGGCCTACGCCGACCTCGACGCCGAGCGCCGCTTCAGCGTGCCCGGGCGTGCGGGTCGCCGACCCCAAGGCGTGCCAGTGCGGCGAGGTGCTGAAGGGCGTCATCAAGCCCTGGGAGTGCAAGGTGTTCGGCACGGCGTGCACGCCCGAGCGGCCGATCGGCACCTGCATGGTCTCGTCCGAGGGCGCGTGCGCGGCCTACTACAACTACGGCCGCTTCGCCCGCGAGCGGGAGGTCGTGTGATGGCCGAGCCGGCCACCATCTCCGACCGCGAGCAGCACGTGCTCGGCCTGATCGAGAACGTGCGCGGCCGGCCGGCGCCAAGTTCCGCGACGCCCAGATCACGATGGCCCACGGCGCCGGCGGCAAGGCGACCCAGACGCTGATCGAGGGCCTGTTCGTGCCGGCGTTCGGCGGCGAGACGCTGGCGCAGATGGCCGACGCCGGCGAGGTCGACGGTGGACGGCGTCGGCGCTGGCGCTCACGACCGACTCCTACGTCGTCAGGCCGCTGCGGTTCCCCGGCGGGTCGATCGGCGAGCTGGCCGTCAACGGCACCGTCAACGACCTGGCCGTCTCCGGCGCGCGGCCGCTCGCGCTGACGCTCTCGCTGGTGCTCGAGGAGGGCCTGCCCGCCGACGAGCTGCGCGCCGAGGTCGAGGCGATCGCCGCAGCGCCGCGGGACGGCCGGCGTCGAGGTGGTCGCCGGCGACACCAAGGTGGTCGAGCGCGGCCACGCCGACGGCATGTACGTGTGCACGACCGGCGTCGGCCGGCGCGATCCGCGCGCGCGCGCTCTCGCCGGCGGCGGCTGCGCCCGGGCGACCGCATCCTGCTGTCGGGCAGCATCGGCGAGCACGGCACGGCGATCATGCTGGCGCGCGGCGAGTTCGACCTGGACGCCGAGATCGAGTCGGACACGCGCTCGCTGTGGCCGGCGGTCGACGCGCTGCTGGACGCGGCCGGCGCCGACGCTGCGCTGCATGCGCGACGCGACCCGCGGCGGCGTGGCGTCGGTGCTGAACGAGCTGGCCCGCGCGTCGGCCGTCGCGATGGTCGTGCGCGAGGGCGCCGTGCCGGTGCAGCCGGCGGTGGCCGGGCGCGGCCGAGATCCTCGGGATCGACCCGATGTACGTCGCCAACGAGGGCAAGCTGGTCGCGTTCGTCGCCGCCCGAGGCGGCGGACGCGGCGCTGGCCGCGCTGCGGGCGGTGCCCGGCTGCGAGGACGCGGCCGAGATCGGCGAGGTGCGGACCGAGCCCCCCGGGATGGTGCTGGTGGAGACGAGCTTCGGCGGACGGCGGGTCATGGACCAGCTGGTCGGCGACCCGCTGCCGCGGATCTGTTGAGGCGAGAGGAGAGGCGATGGCGAGCGCGGCATACGCGGAGCACAGGAAGACCGAGGCGGTGACCGCCCACGTCCTGTGGATGACGACCGGCCTCAGCTGCGAGGGCGACTCGGTCGCCATGACGTCGGCCACCAACCCGAGCCTCGAGGACATCATCCTGCAGGCGATCCCCGGCATGCCCAAGGTGGTCGATCCACAACCAGGTGGTCGACTATCAGAACGGCCAGGAGTACGCCCAGGCGTGGTTCGACGCCGAGGAGGGCAAGCTCGACCCGTTCGTGCTCGTCATCGAGGGCTCGCTCGGCAACGAGGAGATCAACGGCGAGGGGTTCTGGACCGGGTTCGCCGTCAACCCGGAGACCGGCCAGCCCATCACGATGAACGAGTGGATCGACCGGCTGGCGCCCAAGTGCGCGGCGCTGGTCGCGGTCGGCACGTGCGCCACCTACGGCGGCATCCCGGCGATGAAGAACAACCCGACCGGCGCGATGGGCGTCCCCGACTACGTCGGCTGGAACTGGAAGTCGAAGGCCGGGCTGCCGGTCGTCTGCATCCCCGGCTGCCCGGCCCAGCCGGACAACATGACCGAGACGCTGCTCTACCTGGCGCTGCACCTGGCCGGCCTCGCACCGGCGCCGGAGCTCGACGAGGCCCTGCGGCCCAGGTGGCTGTTCGGCCGCACGGTGCGCGAGAGCTGCAACCGGGCCGGCTTCGCCGAGCAGGGCGAGTTCGCCACCGAGTACGGCTCCGACCACCGCTGCCTGGTCAAGCTGGGCTGCAAGGGGCCGGTCGTCAAGTGCAACGTGCCGGTCCGCGGGTGGGTCAACGGCATCGGCGGCTGCCCCAACGTGGGCGGCATCTGCATGGCCTGCACGATGCCCGGCTTCCCCGACAAGTTCATGCCGTTCATGGATGCCGACCGGTGGGGCGCGCGGCGTCGAGTTTCAGCAAGGTCGCCTACGGCCCGATCGTGCGCTACATGCGCAAGCGCAACATCGAGAACAAGTACGACAAGGAACCGGAGTGGCGGCGCAGGGGCAAGACGCTCACGACCGGCTATCAGAAGAGGTGGTGAACGATGGCAACGGTTGAGATCTCCCCGCGAGCAGAAGGTCGTCGTCAAGGAGATGTCGTGGGATCCGATCACGCGGATCGTCGGCAGCCTCGGGATCCACACGGAGATCGACTTCTCGAACCAGGACCGTCCTCAAGTGCTACAGCACGTCGATGATCTTCCGCGGCTTCGACATCTTCATGAAGGGGATCGATCCGCGCGACGCGCACTTCATCACCAGCCGCATCTGCGGTATCTGCGGTGACAACCACGCCACGTGCTCGTGCCTGAACCAGAACATGGCATACGGCGTCAAGCCGCCGCCGCTGGGTGACCTCGCGTTCAACCTCGCCGAGTCCGCCGACTACATCTTCGACCACGCGATCTTCAACGACTGCATGGCGAACGTGGACTTCTGCGAGCAGATGGTCAAGGAGACGAACCCGACGCTGCTGGCCAAGGCCGAGACCACCTCGGCGCCGCACAAGGACATCCACGGGTACGACACGATCGCCGACATCATGCGGGCGCTGAACCCGTTCACCGGCGAGTTCTACCTGGAGACGCTGCACGTCGCCCGCTACACGCGCGAGATGTACTGCCTGTTCGGCGGACGGCACACGCACCCGTCGACGATCATGCCGGGCGGCTGCAGCGCGGACATCACGCATCAGACCTGCACCGACTACTACGTGCGGCTGATGCGCTACTTCGACTACGTCAAGCGCAGCGTGCCGATGCACGACGACCTGTACGACTTCTTCCTCCAGGAGCTGCCCGGGTACGACATGGTCGGCTACCGCGACACCAACCTGGTCAACTGGGGCTGCTTCGACGATCCGGACTACGTCGACTACGACTACCGGAACATGACCGAGTGGGGCCGCAAGCGCTACATCACGCCGGGCGTCGCGATCAACGGCGAGCTGATCACGACCGACCTGGTCGAGATCAACCTGATGATCCGGATCCTGCTCGGCTCGTCGTACTTCGACTCGTGGGAGAACGAGCCGACCTTCGTCGACCGCGATCCGCTGGGCAACCCGGTCGACAAGAACCACCCGTGGAACAAGGTCACGCTGCCGAAGCCGCAGAAGCGCGACTTCACCGACAAGTACACGTGGGTCGTGTCGCCGCGCATCTACGACAAGCGCACCGACACGCACGTCTGCTGCGACACCGGCGGCGGCCCGTTCGCCCGCCAGTGGTGCACGGCCAAGGCCGGCCTGGTCGACTTCGGCTACGTCAAGGCGACCGGGCACTCGCTGCAGATGGTGCTGCCGCGCTCGCCCAACATGCCCGAGATGGAGCTCGAGTGGCACGTGCCCGAGAAGTCGAACGCGATCGAGCGCGACCGGGCCCGCAGCTACCACCAGGCGTACGCCGCGCTGATCGCGCTGCACTGCCTGGAGCGGGCGATGAAGGAGGTGCAGGCCGGCCGCACCAAGAGCTGGAACTCGTTCAAGGTGCCCGAGAACGCCGTCAGCTGCGGCTTCCACGAGGCCGCCCGCGGCGTGCTCTCCCACCACATGGTGATCCGCGAGGGCAAGATCGCGAACTACCAGCCCTACCCGCCGACGCCATGGAACGCCAGCCCGCGCGACGTCTACGGCACGCCCGGCCCGTACGAGGACGCCGTGCAGAACACCCCGATCTTCGAGGAGAACGGCCCCGAGAACTTCAAGGGCATCGACATCATGCGGGCGGTGCGCTCGTTCGACCCGTGCCTGCCGTGCGGCGTGCACATGTACACCGGCAGCGGCAAGGTGCGGAAGGTCGTGCACACGCCGACGGCGCTGGCATAGGAGCCTCGAGGCCGTGACCGCGCCGACCGAGGCGCCCGACGAGCTGGTCGGCCGGGTGCAGGACCTGCAGGAGCGGCTCGAGGCGGCCGGCGACCCCGCGACGCGCGCGGTGGCCGACGAGCTGGTGTCGGCCGTCGTCCAGATGTACGGCGCCGGGCTCGAGCAGATCATGGCCTCGCTGCCGCCGGCGAGGCGGGCGAGCGGATCGCGGCCGCGCTCGCCGACGACCCGCTGGTCGCGACGCTGCTCATGATCCACGACCTGCACCCGGTGCCGCTCGAGGGCCGGGTGCACGTGGCGCTCGAGCAGGTGCGGCCGTACATGGAGTCGCACGGCGGCAACGTCGAGCTGCTCTCGCTCGACGACGGCGTCGCCCGGCTCCGTCTGGAGGGCAGCTGCTCGGACTGCTCCGCCTCAGCGTGACGCTCGAGCTGGCGATCAAGCAGGCGCTGGAGCAGGCGGCGCCCGACCTGGACGGCCTCGAGGTGGAGGGTTCGCTCGAGGCCGCGCCTGGCCGGCGAACGGCGGGGCGGCCGATCGATCGCCTGACCCGGCCGGCGGCACCCTCCCCGGCGTGGATCGAGATCGACCGACTCGACGTTCTCCCCGCGGCGGGCCCTGGCCGCCGCCGACGTCGGCCGGCGCCTCGCTGGTGGTCGCCAACGTGGACGGCACGCTGCTGGCGTACCGCGACCGCTGCGCCGGCTGCGGCGGCCGCTGCACGACGGCGGGCTGGCCGACGGCGCGCTGCGGTGCCCGAGCTGCGAGCGGACGTTCTTCCTGCCCCGCGCCGGCCGCTCGATGGACGACGACCGGCTGCAGCTCGAGCCGGTGCCGCTGCTGCGCGACAACGGCTCCGTCAGGGTGGCGCTGGCGACGTGACCGAGAACGGCGGCGGCAACGGCGTGGCGCGCGCGCGGCCTCCGGGGCGCCGACTGGTCAGCAGGCCGTCGCGGCCCGCCGCCGCGCGCAGGTCGTCGCCGGCCTGCGCGGGATGCGGCCAGAGCCGGCCGGCTGCGAGCCGGGCGACGCGCCGGCGGAGCGCTGCGACCTCTGCGGCACGAGCGTCCCGACGACCACCGCCACCTGCTGCAGCTGGTCGAGCGGCGGATCGACTGCGTCTGCGAGAGCTGCTGGGCGCTGCGGTCGGGCGACGCCGAGTACCGGCCGACCGGCAGCCGCACGGCGTGGCTGCCCGACATCGAGCTGCCCGACGACGTCTGGGCGAGCTTCCAGATCCCGATCGGCCTCGCCTTCTTCATGGACTCGACCACCGCCGGATGCGTCGTCGCGCTCTATCCCAGCCCCGGCGGCGCGACCGAGAGCGAGCTGCACTTCGCGTCGTGGAGCCGGATGGTCGAGCTGAACCCGGTGCTCGCGGGGCTCGAGCCCGACATCGAGGGCCTGATCGTGAACCGCCTGTCCGACCCGCCGGCCTACGCCATCGCGCCGATCGACCGCTGCTACGCGCTGACCGGCACGATCAAGGCGAACTGGGAGGGCCTCTCCGGCGGCGCGGCGTCCAGGAGGCGGTCGCCGCGTTCTTCGACGAGCTGCAGGCCGAGGCGGTCGGCATGAGCGCCCGGCCCACCGGCGTCGTCCCGCCGGCCGGGCGGCGCCCGACCCCGTCGCTCCCGAGCCCGAGTTCGAGGTGCTCGGCGCGCGCCCGGTGCGCCACGCGGCGGCGCCCATGCTCCTGTTCGACCTGCAGGTCTCGGAGCCGAGCGGGCGCGAGGTCTACATGATCGCGCTGACCATCCAGGTGATGATCGAGCCGGCGCGGCGGAGCTACGACGCGGACACCCGCGAGCGGCTGGTCGGACTGTTCGGGCCGCCGGAGCGCTGGTCGGTGACGACCCGGAGCCTGGTCTGGGCCCAGCTCGACGTCGTCGTCCCGGCGTTCACCGGCTCGACGACGGTGGCCGTGCCGATCGCCTGCAGCTACGACCTCGAGGTCGCGTCGGCCAAGTACCTGCACTCGCTGGCGGACGGCGAGGCGCCGCTCGCGCTGCACTTCAACGGCGTCGTCTACTACCCGAACGACGACGGCGGCCTGCAGATGGTGCTGATCCCCTGGTCGCGCTCGGTCACGTTCCGGATGCCGGTGTCGGTCTGGACGGAGACGATCGAGCACTACTACCCGAACACCGGCTGGGTGGCGCTGCGGTCGGAGACGCTCGAGGCGCTCGAGCGGGCCGCGTCGAGCGCGCGCACGCCACCTTCGATGCGACGGTGGCCGAGCTGCTGGGAGAGGATCGCGGTGGCTGAGGCGCTCGAGCCGCTGGTCGACTCGCTGCTGTGGGAGGGCTACGCGCTCTATCCGTACACGCCGGGGGCGACCAAGAACGCCACGCCGACGCCGTTCGGGATCGTCTACCCGCCCGCGTACGCAGCCGGCTCGTCGAGCACGTTCGACCACCTCGAGCTGCGCTGCGTGGTCGAGCCCGCGGGCGAGGCGGTGCTGGCCGCCGAGGTGCGGTTCCTGGCGGCCGCCGGAGGCGGCCATAGCGGAGCCGTGCGCCGGCTCGCGCTTCCGCCCTCCCCGGCGGCCGACGTCGCGCTCGAGCCGAGGGTGGTCGAGTCCAGGGTCTCGGCGGGCGGCGGAGCCCCTCCGCTGGTCGTCGGCCTCCGCCTGGCCACAGGCCGCTCCCGGACGGGGCGTTCGAGGTCGCGCTGCGCGTCGAGAACCGCACCCCCTGCGGGGACGGGCTCGACCGGGCGGCGGCGCTCGAGCGCTCGCTGCTCTCGACCCATCCGCTGCTCCGCGTCGACGGCGGGCGCTTCGTCTCGCCCCTGGAGCGGCCGTGCGCCAGCGTGAACACGTACCCGGTGCTCGCGACCCCGGCCGACGATGCGGTGCTCGGCGCGGCGATCGTGCTGCCCGACCATCCCCAGATCGCGCCCGAGAGCCGCGGCGGGCTGTTCGACTCGACCGAGATCGAGGAGGCGCTGCTGCTGCACGTGCAGGTGCTGAGCGACGCCGAGCGCGCCGAGATCGCGCAGGCGGACCCGGCCGTGCGCGAGATGGTCGCGCGGGCGGCGGCCGCGACGCCGGAGGAGATCACTGCGCTCCACGGCCGCGTGACGCTGCGCGACCCCGTGACCGTCGTCCCGCCCGAGCCGCCCCCGGGCCTCACCGACCCCAGCGCCGGCCAGGCCGAGGCCACGGTCGACGGCGTCACCTTCCGCCGCGGCGGCCACGTCCGGATCCTGCCGGACCCCGACGCCGACCTGCACGCCCGGCTGCTGGACGGCCGCACCGCGACGATCGAGCGGATCTTCGTCGACTACGACGGCAAGACGCACCTCGGCGTCACGGTCGACGGCGACCCCGGCCAGGAGCTGATGCGCGAGACCAACCGGCTCCTGTTCTTCTTCGCCCCCGAGGTGGAGGTGGTCGAGCCATGAGCCCGAGCGCGAGCTGCGGATCCTTGTCGCCGGCGTCGGCAACGCCTGGCTGCGCGACGACGGCTTCGGCGGCGAGGTGGCGCGCCGGCTCGCCGAGCGCGAGCTGCCGGCCGGGGTCGCCGTGATGGACGCCGGCACCGGCGGACTCGACCTGGCCTACGAGGTGATGCGCGGCTACGACGCGCTCGTCATCGTCGACGTCAGCCGCCAGGGCGGCACGCCCGGGACGCTGTACGTGATGGAGCCGGACGAGGCGTCGGTCGACGGGGCGATCGAGGACGGCGAGGCCATCAACCCGCACGGCATGGATCCGCAGACGGTGCTGCGGTTCGTCAAGTCGATCGGCGCGTGGCCGGGCCGGGTGATCGTGATCGCCTGCGAGCCGGTGGACGTCGAGGAGCTCGGCTTCGGCCTCTCCGAGCAGGTGCAGGCCGCGGTCGACCGGGCGGTCGAGCTGGTCCACGAGACGATCGCCGAGCTGCGCGCGGCCGTGCCCGTGAAGGACGCGGGGTGACGGCGTGCACGAGCTCTCCCTGAGCGGCGCGATCGTCAACACGGTCGTCAAGCACGCCGACGGGCGCCGGGTGACCGTGGTCAGCCTGCGCGTCGGCCGGCTGCGCCAGGTCGTGCCCGACACGCTCGAGTTCTACTTCGAGTTCGTCGCCCGCGGCACGGTGTGCGAGGGGGCGCGGCTCGAGCAGGAGCTGGTCGAGGCCCGCCTGCGCTGCAACGCGTGCGCGCACGAGTGGGCGATCGAGATCCCGGCGTTCCGGTGCCCGGCGTGCGGCACGAGCGACGTCACGGTGGCGAGCGGCGACGAGTTCGAGGTCGAGTCGATCGAGGTCGAGGAGGCCGCATGCATCGCACAAAGGTGAAGATCGTCGAGGAGGCGCTCGACGCCAACAACACCATCGCGCGCGCCAACCGCGACGACTTCGACCGCGCCGGCGTGACCGTCGTCAACTTCATGAGCGCGCCCGGCGCCGGCAAGACGACGCTGCTCGAGCGCGTCGCCGGCGAGCCTGCCCGGCGTCCGCGTCGGCGTGCTCGAGGGCGACGTGCAGGGATCGATCGACGCCGACCGCCTGGCGAGCCTGCACGTGCCGGTGACCCAGCTGAACACCGATCCCGGCTTCGGCGGCGAGTGCCATCTGGACGCCAACATGGTGCGCTCGGCGCTCGGCGAGCTGCCGCTGGACGAGATCGACCTGCTGGTCATCGAGAACGTCGGCAACCTGGTCTGCCCGGCCGAGTTCCGGGTCGGCGAGGACTGCCGGGTGATGGTCTCGTCGGTCACCGAGGGCGAGGACAAGCCGCTCAAGTACCCGCTGATGTTCCGCACCTGCGACCTCGTCCTGGTCAACAAGATCGACCTGCTGCCGCACCTCGACTACGACCTCGACAAGTTCCTCTACCACCTCGACCACGTGCACCCGGACGTCGAGCGCATGCTGGTCAGCGCCCGCACCGGCGAGGGGATCGACGCCTGGCGCGACTGGCTCGTCGATCGCGGCGCGCGAGGGGGCGCTTGCGTGAAGGCGGCGGTCGCCGGAGCGGCGGGTGTGCGTCTCGACGCGCTGCTCGAGCGGCGCACCGAGGCGAACGAGGCGTTCTTCGCCGCGGAGGCCGAGCGGCTGGCGCGCCTCTGCCACCTGATGGCCGAGCGCTTCGCCCGCGGCGGCCGGCTGGTCGCGTTCGGGCGCTCGCCGGCGGCCCGCTCCGACGCGCGCCACGTCGCGGTCGAGTTCGTCCACCCGGTGATCGTCGGCAAGCGGGCGCTGCCGGCGATCGGGCTCGCCGGCGAGGGCGGCGACCTGGCCGGCCAGGTCGCGCTGCTCGCGCGCCCCGACGACATCGCGATCGCGTTCGGGATCGACGAGGACGACGGCGAGGCCGCCCGCGCGCTGGCCGTCGCCCGCGAGCGCGGCTGCCTCACGATCGCGTTCTCGCGCTCCGGCGCCGAGTGGGAGTTCGAGCCGCCGACCGGCGATCCGGCGGTCCGCCAGGAGCTGGTCGAGACGCTCTACCACGTGCTGTGGGAGCTGGTGCACGTGTTCTTCGACCACCGCGGGCTGCTCGCGGGCCGCGACCCGCGCCGCGTCCACGACGCCGGCGCGTCGAGCTTCCTCTACCCGTTCCTGGCCGAGCGCGAGGACGACCTCGAGCCCGTGGTCGACGACGTCCGCCGCTCGGTGCTGATGAAGGCCGAGGAGGTCGGCCGAGCTGCGCGTGCAGACGCTGACCGAGAACCGCGACGTGCTGATCGCCGCGGCGGCGGCCCTGCGGACGAGCTTCGACGGCGGGCGGCAAGCTGCTCGCGTTCGGCAACGGCGGCTCGGCGACCGACGCGATGGACGTCGTCGCCGACTTCCGCCGCCCGGGGGCCGCCGGCCGCCTGGCCCGCGATCGACCTGACCGAGGACCCGGCGATCCTGACCGCGATCGCGAACGACATCGGCGTCGACGCGATCTTCTCGCGCCAGGTGATCGCCCACGGGAGGCCGGCGACGTGCTGCTCGCGATCTCGACGTCCGGCGACTCGCGCAACGTGATCGAGGCGCTGGCCGAGGCGCGCCGCCGCGGGCTGGTCACGATCGCGCTGGTCGGCTACGACGGCGGCCGGGTCGCCGCGGAGCGGCTCGCCGACCACGTCGTGATCACGCGCTCCGAGCACATCCCGCGGATCCAGGAGGCCCAGGCGAGCGCGTACCACGTGCTGCGGGAGCTGGTCGAGCTCGCCTGGCTCGGGGCCGGGTGAGCGTGGCGACCCTCCGGCGCGCCCGGGTGCGCGTCGAGGGCACGGTGCAGGGCGTCGGCTTCCGGCCGTACGTCTACCGGCTGGCCGGCGAGCTCGGGCTGGCCGGCTTCGTGCTGAACGACGCGCGCGGCGTGCTGCTCGAGGTCGAGGGCGACGACGACGGCGGTCGACCGGTTCCTGGCCCGGCTCGCCCCCGAGGCGCCGCCGCTGGCGTCGATCGAGCGCGTGGTGGCCGAGGACCGCGAGCCGATCGGGCACCGCGGCTTCCAGATCGTCGAGAGCCCGCGGGCGGCGTGCCCGACGCGCCGGTGACGCCCGACAGCGGCGACCTGCGCGGACTGCCTGCGCGAGCTGTTCGACCCGGCCGACCGCCGCTACCGCTACCCGTTCATCAACTGCACCAACTGCGGGCCGCGGTTCACGATCGTCCGCGGGGTCCCGTACGACCGGCCGCTCACGACGATGGCCGGGCTTCCGGATGTGCGCGCGCTGCCAGGCCGAGTACGACGACCCCGCCGACCGCCGCTTCCACGCCCAGCCCAACGCCTGCCCGGAGTGCGGGCCGTCGGTGTCGCTGGTGCGGCCCGACGGTGCCGCCGTCCGGCCGGCCCGCGACGCCGACGCGGTGCGCACGGCCGCCCTGGCGCTGCGCGACGGCGCGGATCGTGGCCGTCAAGGGCATCGGCGGCTACCACCTGGCCTGCCGGGCCGACGACGAGGCGCCGTGGCGGCGCTGCGGGCGCGCAAGCACCGCGAGGACAAGCCGTTCGCGCTGATGGTCGCCTCGCTCGAGGCCGCGGGCGCGCTGGTGCGTGCTCGGCGCCGAGGAGCGCGCGCTCTGCTCGAGCCCGGCGCGGCCGATCGTGCTCGCGCCGCCGCCGCCCCGGCGCCGCCGTGGCGCCCGCGGTCGCGCCCGGCGCGCCCGAGCTCGGCGTGATGCTGCCCTACTCGCCGCTCCACCACCTGCTGCTCGCCGATGCCGAGGCGACGCGGGGCGCGCTCGTGATGACCAGCGGCAACGTCTCGGACGAGCCGATCGCCTACCGCGACGCGGACGCGCTCGAGCCGGCTCGGCGGCATCGCCGACCTGCTGCTGGTGCACGACCGGCCGATCCAGACCCGCACCGACGACTCGGTGGTGCGGGTCGTGAGCGCGCCGGCGGCGGCCGCGCCGCTGATGCTGCGCCGCTCGCGCGGGTACGTGCCCGCCGGCCTGTCGCTGCCCGACGCCGGCCGCGTCGCCCGATCCTGGCCTGCGGCGCCGAGCTCAAGAACACCTTCTGCGTGGCCAAGGGCGCGCGCGCCTGGGTCGGCCATCACATCGGCGACCTCGAGAACTACGAGACGCTGCGGTCGTTCACCGACGGCATCGAGCACTTCGAGCGGCTGTTCGCCGTCACGCCCGAGGTGGTCGCGCACGACCTGCACCCCGAGTACCTGTCGACCAAGTACGCGCTCGAGCGCGAGCGACGTCGAGCCGGTCGGCGTCCAGCACCACCACGCCCACCTGGCGGCGGCGCTCGCCGAGCACGGCGAGCCGGCCGGCCGTCGGCGCGATCTTCGACGGCACCGGGCTACGGCACCGACGGCACGATCTGGGGCGGCGAGCTCCTGGTCGGCGACCTCGCCGGCTTCCAGCGGGCGGGCACGCTGCTGCCGGTGCGGCTGCCCGGCGGCGCCCAGGCGATCCGCCAGCCGTGGCGGATGGCCTGCGCCTGGCTCTGGCGCCGGCGAGGAGGCGAGGACGGCGCGGGCCGCCGCGCGCTCGCGGCGGATCGGGGCGACGTCGACGACGTGGCTGGCGCAGGTGGCGGAGCTCGTCGCGGAGCGGAGCTGCGGCGCCGCTGACGACCAGCATGGGCCGGCTGTTCGACGCCGTGTCGGCGCTGTGCGGCCTGCGGGCCGCGGTGAACTACGAGGGCCAGGCGGCGATCGAGCTCGAGGCGGCGTGCGACCCCGCACGAGCGCGGCCGCTACCCGATCGGCGTCGATCGCGACGGCGGCGATCCTGGTGATCGACCCGCGCGAGACGATCCGCGCGGTGGCGGCCGACGTCGCGGCGGGCGTCCGGTCCGGGCGTCGTCGCGAGCCGCTTCCACAGCGCGATCGGCCGCGCCACGGTGCGAGGCCTGCTCCCGCGCGGCGCGGCCCGCGGCGACCGACCGGGTCGTGCTGTCCGGCGGCGTCTTCCAGAACCGGCGGCTGCTCGAGGCCGTCGCGGCCGGGCTCGCTCGCGCCGGCCTGCGCGTGCTCGTGCCCGAGCGGCTGCCGGTCAACGACGGCGGGATCTCCTACGGCCAGGCGGCCGTCGCGGCGCTCGGCCGCGGGATCGCCGAGGAGGGTCGGATCGTGGCCGGCGAGCCCACAGCGTTCGAGCAGATCGTGGCGCAGCAGGTGTTCATCCGCGGCGCGAACCGCCCGCTTCGGCGAGCTCACCCTCGACGACGCGCGCGCGCGGGCCGACGAGCTGCGCGCCGCGACCGGCTGGGGGCCGACCGCGCGGGTCGCGCCGGTCGCCCTGGCCTGGCGCGAGCTGGCGACGGCGATGGAGCGGGCCGGCGCCGCGACGGTCGCCGAGCTCGATCCGCGAGCGGTGGTCGAGCTGGCGCCGAGGCTGTGGGTCGTCATGCCGGGCGCCGCCGCCGCTCCGGCCGGGGGGGTTTGATCCTTGGCGTCGCTGGCGTGGACGACGGCGTTCACACGATCCGAGCGGCTCCGCCTGGCCGGGTTCGGCATGGCCGTCGCCGGGCTGCATGTGCTCGGCTGGGGGCTCTACCTCTACTACTCGCGCGGAAATCCGACGCTGGCGGGCCTGGGCACGCTGGCGTACACCTTCGGGCTGCGGCACGCGTTCGACGCCGATCACATCGCCGCCATCGACAACACGACGCGCAAGCTGCTCCAGGAGGGGCGGCGATCCCTGGGCGTGGGGTTCTTCTTCTCGCTCGGCCACTCGACGATCGTGCTCGCCCTCACCGCCGGCCTCGCGATCGGCGCGAACACGGCCAGCTCCACCATCCCTGACCTTCCAGCACTACGGCGGCTACGTCGGCGCCAGCGTGTCGGGGATGTTCCTGTGGATCATCGGCATCCTCAACCTGATCGTCCTCGTCGACATCCTGCGCATCTTCTTCGACATGCGGGCCCGGGAGCTCGACGGCGACCGGCTCGAGCGGCGGCTGCTCGACCGCGGCCTCATGAACCGGTTCTTCCTCGGGCGGGTCTCGCGCCGGATCCAAACGGGCTGGCACATGTACCCGCTCGGAATGCTCTTCGGGCTCGGGTTCGACACGGCCAGCGAGGTGGGGCTGCTGGCAATCTCGGTCGGCGTCGCCACTCACGACGTCCCGTTCCTGGCCGTCCTGTCGCTGCCCATCCTGTTCGCCGCCGGCATGTCGGTGATGGACACGACCGACGGTGTGTTCATGAGCCAGGCGTACGGCTGGGCCTTCTCCAACCCGATCCGCAAGGTCTACTACAACATCACCGTGACGACGCTCTCGGTCGTGGTCGCCCTTGCGATCGGAACGATCGAGCTGCTCCAGGTGCTGTCGGCCAAGCTCTCGCTCACCGGCGGCCCGTGGGACTGGCTGAACGGCCTCGACTTCGGACGGATCGGCTACGGGATCGTCGGCGCCTTCGTGCTGACGTGGGCGGTCTCGGTCGTCGTGTGGAAGAAGGCGCGCATCGAGGAGCGCTGGGGCGGCATGGTCGAGAACGGCTGAGCAGAGCTCGGACGGGCGTGGAAGATCCGCCCTCTGGGCCGCGTCTCCTGTATACACGTTTCAAATGTCACACAGGGGGAGCGGTTCCAAATGGGCAGCCACGGAGTCTCAATCCGGAGGACAACCGCACACGCAGGCGTCTCCGCCATGCGGCGGGCTCGGGCACGGCTGCGCCGTCGCCTCGCGTTCTGGCTGAAGGCCGTGACGGCGACTGGGCACGTCCTGCCGGGCTGACGTCGATCTAGTCTTGGAGGGCCGTGTCGTTGAGGCCCAGAGAGCCGTCGGCCGTCGCATTCGCGACCGGCCCCGTGCTCGCCGTCGTCGCGCTCAAGTGTGCGCTCGAGCTCGCCGTCGCCGGGCGCTACGGCTGGCACCGCGACGAGCTCTACTACGCCGTTTCCGGCCTGCACCTGCAGGGCGGCTACGTCGAGTTCCCGCCCATGACGGCGCTCTTCGCGGCGCTCGCCCGCGAGCTCTTCGGCTTGTCGTTGGTCGGCCTGCGCGTCGTCACGATCCTCGCCGCGGCGGGAACCGTCGTGGTGGGCGCCCTCGTCGCCCGCGAGCTCGGGGCGTCGCGCCGCGGGCAGTCGCTCGCCGCCGTCGTGGTCGGATTCTCGCCCGGGATGCTCGCGACCAACCTGCTCTTCCAGCCGGTCGCGCTCGACCAGCTCACGACGATGGTCGTTCTCTGGCTCGCGCTTCGGCTCGCGCTCGGGCGCGGCTCGTGGCCGCTGCTCGGAGTCGCCGCCGGCATCGGTCTCGAGACGAAGTACACGATTGCCGTCGTCCTCGTCCTGCTCGTCGCGACGTTCGTCGTCTGGCGCCGCGACGTCCTGCGTTCGTGGGGCTTCCCACTGGCGGCCGTCATCGCGGCCGCGCTCCTCGTCCCGAACCTCGTCTGGGAGGCGGGCCACGGCTGGGCGAGCGTGCACTGGTTCCTCGACGCGCCGCCGAGCGCGAGCGACGAGACGCGGCCGCAGTTCGTCGTCGACCTGATCCTGCTCGCGGGTGTCGGGTTCCCGGTCGCAGTCGCCGGCGTCCGGTCGCTCGTCCGTGATCGCGCGCTGCGCCCGTTGGGCTGGACGGTCGTCGGCACCGTCGTCGCGTACTTCGTGCTCGGCGGGAAGTCGTACTACGCGCTGCCGGTGGTGGTGTTCGCCCTCGCCGCCGGCGCGGTTCCGCTCGAGCACTGGGCAACGCGCCGCCGGCTGCGCGTGGCCGGCGCCGCGTTCGCGGCGACCGGCCTTCTGATCCTCCCGATCCTCCTGCCGGTGCTGCCGCTCCACACGGCCGTCCGGCTCGGCGTCGTGAAGGCGCGGAGCGACTACCAGTCGGAGGTCGGCTGGCCGGCATACGTCCGCCTCGTGGAGCGGCACGCGGCGGGAGCCGACGTGATCGTGGCGGATAACTACGGCGAGGCGGGCGCGCTCGAGCTGTTTGGCCGCGGCCTCCCGCCGGTCGCGTCGGCTGACGTGACGATGCGCTACTGGCGCCCGCGGGTGGCGGGACGGCAGGCGGTCGTGGTCGGCTACTCGCAGCGCGCCGCCCGTTTCTGCAGCGGGTACCGCGTCGTCGCTCGCATCTCCGCGGCGGACGACAGCGACGAGGGAGGCCAGCCGATTGCGCGCTGCACGCTCCGCGCCGCGCTCGCCGCAGGTCTGGCCGGGCATCGTCGCGACGCACGAGTAGCCCGGCCGCTCAGCCGTCCTGCACGGGAAGCGGCCACGGAGACGGCGTCGGCTGCACCGGCGGTCGTCCGGCGTACGCCTCGCGGGGCGAGTCGGTCGCCACGGAGACGGATGCGCCGTGCCTCGCCGCGGCGGGCTCCACCGCATAGTGCAGGGTCGAGTCGGGTGCTCGCGTCCCGACCATCAGGAGCGCACAGGGGCCGTCGCCGGCGCCGACCGTGATGTGGGCGGTGCCCGGGGGGCAGTGCAGGTAGTCCCATGCCCGCATGTGCCGTTCCTGCCCCTCGACGATCGCGATGCACTCCCCGGAGAGGACGAGGAAGCCCTCCTGATTGCTCTCGGCGTGGTACATGCCCGACGACTCACCCGGCCCGAGAACGTGCACGCCGATGCCCAGGAGCGGCGAGCGAGCGGTGGGCGCCTCGAAGCCGCACCACGTGCCTCCGCCCGGCAGCGTCTCCCACGCGATCTCCGACAGATTCAGGATGAACCAGCCGTCCGCGGCGGGAACGACGCCCGCCGGTGTCTTCTCGAGTGGGGCTTCGTCCACCGTGCTCAGCCTAACGGCTGGGAGGCGCTGCAAAGGTCAAGCCCGCGCCGGGCCGCGGCGCTTGGAGACGTGGCCGGGCGTGACGTCGGGCAGCGGCAGCTGGAACTCGACGGTGGTGCCCTCGCCGACGACCGACGTGACGTCGAAGGTGCCGGTCATCGACCGGATGCGCTCCCGTGCCGTCTCGATGCCGATGTGGGTCGACCGGTGCGACTGGCGGCGGGTCGCGCGGAACCCGCGGCCGTCGTCGCGGATCGTTCCGTGCAGCCCGCCCTGCCGCTCGACGAGGCTGATCGAGACGTTCGCTGCTCGGGCGTGCTTTCGCACGTTGATCAGCACCTCGCGGATCGTGCGGTAGACGAGGGTCTCGATGTCGACGGGATATCGGCTGAGCCGGGTTCGCACCTTCACGTCGGCGCCGGTGTCACGGCGGAGCGCGTCGGCGAGATCGCGGACGGCGGCCGCGAGGCCGGCCGCCTCGAGCAGCTGGGGGCGCAGCTCAAAGGTGAGCCGGCGCGTCCGGTCGGTCGCCTTGGTCAGGGCGCCGCGAGCGCTCGTGATCGCATCCCGGGCCGCGTCGATGTCCGTCCTTCGCAGGAGTCGGTCGATCCGGTCGAGCTCCATGAGCGCCGCGGCCATGACCTGGATCGTGTCGTCGTGGAGCTCTTCGGCGATCCGCGATCGCTGCTCGGCCTCGGCGTTGATGATGTCCTCGAGGAGCGTCTGCCGGCGTTGCTCGATGTCGCGCAGCCGCCGCTCCTGCTCCCGCTCGTCGGTCACGTCGCGGTAGTTGAGGACGATGCCTCGCACGGCGGGATCGTGGAGGAGGTTGGTTGCGACCCCTTCGACCACCCGCCACGAGCCGTTCTTGTGACGCAGACGGAACTCGCCGGGCAGCTGACCGCCGGGCCTGTCGCGCAGCGCGGCAAGCACCTCGCGCCCGCGCGCCGCATCCTCGGGTGGCATGAGATCGAGCGGCGTCTTTCCCACGAACCACTCGGGCGGCCGCCCGACGACCCGCCCCATCGACGGGTTCTGGTAGAGGACGGTGCCCCTCTCGTCCACGATCGTGACCGCCTCGCGGGAGTGCTCGATCAGCGTCCTGAAGAGGCGGCCCACGCGCTCGGCCACCTCGAGGGATGTCCGCTCCTCGGTCACGTCGACCAGCACACCGTGCACCAAGCGCTCGCCGCTCTCGGCGTCGGCCAGGAGCAGCGCCCGTTCGTGGATCCAGCGCACCCGGCCATCCGGCAGGACGACGCGGTACTCGTCGCTTTCAGGCTCCTCGCGGCCGCTCTCGAGGAACCGGCGGTTCGCGGCGACGACGCGGTCGCGGTCGTCGGGGTGGACCCGTTCCACCCACCGGTCGTAACCGCTGGCCCATTCCTGCTCGGTGAGGCCGATGATCGATTCGACGTGCGAGCTCACCCAGACCGACGTTCCGTCGGTGCGATCGACATAGAACGCCGCCGGGACCCCCTCCAGAAGCTCCGCCCATGGCGGTGCGGACCGCGACGACTCGTCCGCGGCGTGCGGGTCAGTCCACGAGCCGTGGCGATCAGCGCCCATCCATCGCCTTTCCTCGGGCCTATCGTCCCACGAATCGGGCGGCGTGCCAAGGTCGCCGCCTGCAGGGCGGGGTCTTCTGACCCCACGGCCGTCGAGCGGTGTACGATCGTCGCGGCCGGGGCGTATGGAGTGTCAAGGTGGCGGGGGGGCTTCTATTGGCGACCGACCCATGGGTTGACGAGCGCGCGACGGGGCGAGTCGGGCGTGGCGTGCGCGTGTCGCGTGCGCTGGCAGCGAGATGGACGGTTGCGGTCGGTGTGAGCGCGGCGGTTCTGGCGATTGTGATCACCCTCTCCAGCGGCCATGTGCGGTACCAACTGGGTGACGCCGTGTTTCTGGCGGCGAATATCACCGGGTTGAGCCTTGCGGCGGCGATGTGGTTGGTGAAGCGGCCCGCGTCGTGGCTGGGGGTTGCGCTGGCGTTCTATGCGGCGACGGTGGTGCTCGTCTCGCTGCAGAGCGCCGACGAGCCGCTCGTCTACAGCTTGGGTGTGCTGGCTGACTGGCCGGCGACGCTGGCGACGTTCTACGTGTTGGTCTCCTTCCCCACCGGCCGGTTGACGGATCGGGCTGGGTGGCTCGTGATGGGGCTCGTGATGGCGGTGCTGGCGATGTTCTTCCTGCCGTATGTGTTGTTGTCTCCCTCGATCACCGGCGGCCATCCCTTGGCCGAGTGTTCGCCTGCGTGCCCGTCCAACCCGCTGCAGGTCGGCACGATCTCCGCGGACACGCTGCTGCGGATCGGAAAGCTCGAGTCCATCGGCGCGGTCGTTGCCGGCGTCCTGCTCTGCGGCATCCTGCTTCGGGAACTGGTCACGGCGAGTCGACCGCACCGCAGGCTCGTGGTATGGGTCGCCGCTTCGGGTCTTCTGTACGGAGGCGTGTTCGCGTTTCGGCAGCTGACGGCGTATGTGATCACCGCACCGGACGGGGTAACGGAGACCGCGCGGTGGACGCTGGCAGTGGTTCGGACACTGATGCCGTGGGCGTTTGTCGCCTCGATCATCCATGCGGAGGTCTTCGCCGGCGGCGTCTTTGCTCGGCTCATGCACCGGCTGGCCGACAGACCAACCCTCACGCAGTGGGAGCGCGAGATGGGGCGCGCCCTCGACGATCCTCGGCTGCGGCTCGCCTTTTGGGCCCCGGCGAGGGACGGCTACGTCACGACCGACCGCTCGATCGTCGAACCGACGCGCGTCGCGCCACTGAGTTGGCTTGCGATCGATCGGGCCGGCGCCCCGGTGGGTGGGATCGTCCACGACCCGGCACTGGAGGGCGACCCGGAACTCCTGCGCGTCGCGGTCAAGGCTACGTTGGTCGCGCATGACACCGACCACATGGTGGACGAGATGCGAAACGCAGCCGCCCACGCCCTGGCGGCTGGGGCCGACGAACGTCGCCGCCTCGAACGCGACCTCCACGACGGAACCCAGCAACAGCTGATCGCACTGAGAATCAAGCTGGGACTCGCCGCGGCAAGCGATGACTCTGCGAACCGCCGGCTGTTCGAGGAGCTTGGCGCCGACGTCGACGAGAGCCTCGCCGATCTTCGCCGGCTCGCGCACGGAATCTACCCGGCCCTGCTCGCTGACGAGGGACTTCACAGCGCCCTACGCGCGGCAGCGCGACGATCCGTGATGTCAACCGAAGTGATCTGCGATCGGCACCGCCGAGTCGCACAAATGACGGAAAGCGGCGTCTATTTCATCTGCTTGGAGGCCTTGCAGAACGCCGCCAAGCACGCCGGCGACGGCGCCACCGTCACCATTCGCCTGGACATCTCCGACGACACCCTCACCTTCTCTGTCGAGGACAACGGCCGCGGATTCCGACCACAAGCAGCACACGCCGGAGCGGGCCTCAGCAACATGCGAGACCGAATCGCTGCCCTCGATGGACACATTGAGATCAGGTCGAACCACCAGGGGACCACGGTCACCGGCGTCGTGCCGCTCACAGAACCTCCAGCGACGTGCTGCACGGAAGCACGCCGCTAGCGACGGGTGCGTCGTATTGCGTGTCTCGGCGTAAACCGTCGGACGAGGAGTGTCATCTCGAGACGTCGTCGACGAGCCGGACGAGCTGCAACGCCACCACGCCGAGAACGACCGCGACGACTACCACCCACATGCCGCGGTGGTTCATCGCAGGATCGCGGCCGTACGAGAACAGGAGCGCGCTGGTTGTGGTGGGCACCATTCTTGCCTGGGTATACCCACTCCGGCTGGAAGTTCAGCGAACGTTGGGATCGGCTGCAGTGCAAGGGCGTTTGCCAACCACCCCGCCGCGGAGCAGCGACCCGCTAACGGCTGGCGCAGACGGCCGCAAGGCGAGGGGAGACGGTACTCGAATATTCGGCGTGGTTGAGCGTGCTGCGGGGCAGGGGACTCGCCCCCGACTACCTGATCCAGAGTACCCATCGAGTGCCATGCCGTAGTCGACCATTCCTCCGCGGTGAGGCCGATGATCGATTCGACGTGGGGAGCTGACCCAGACCGACGTCCCGTCGCGGCGATCGACGTAGAAGACCGCCGGCAGCGCCTCCATGAGCACGGCGATGCTTAAGGCGCTCGGGAGCTACGGCGGACCGACACAGACGATCCTGCCACGCCCGACCAGTCCGGCCGTGAACGCCATCCCAGTCGGCGCGCCAGGCGGGCTCTGCCTGTCCTCGGGTATCACGGATCAGCGCGGGATCGCGCGCCCGCAGGCCCGCGCGTGAACCCCTGACGACAACTCGGCCCCCAACCTGAGGTTCTGCCCGAGCTGTCCGCGCATCGCGCCCGAACCCAAATGGCGCCCTGCCGGGTTAGGCCGGGGGGAATCTCGAAAACTGTGGCGAATCTCCGCCGGGACGGCCTAGCGGAGGGACCACACATGCAGGGGAGGATGACGAGGATCGTAGGCGGCGGCCGCCGCCTTCTTGGGATTGCCGTGCTGGCGGTCGCGGCGGGTCTGCTCGCTGCACCCGGCCCGGCGCTCGGCGCTGTGAGCTGTGCGTTCGCCGGCTCGACGGCGACGGTGAGCATGAGCGCGGCGGGCGACGCGGCGGCCATTGCCGTTGGAACGGGAGCCAACGCCGGGAAGATCATCGTCGGGGTGACCCCCTGTGGTACAGCGACAGTGGCAAACACGGCATGACCATCATCATGCTCGCGGGCTCATCAGCTTCGACATCCGCAGCAACCGCACTCAGCTGGCTACCTAACCAACGCCGAGCCGCCAAACGCCGGGGCCGATCCCAACAACGGCCCCGGCGCGGTTCGGAGCGGAGGAGGCGCTCACCGATGGCGGCGTGCGGACGGGTGAGCGCCTCGCCGAGACTGGGCTAGTCGATGTCGAAGGTGTCCGTGGTTGTCGTAGCGGTATCTTGGACGCTTGTGACCTGTCCCCGTACCTCGTCGTAGCGACCTGTCCCACCGTCGATCGAGGCATGAACGGTGATGAGCCTGTTGGTAACCGGCACGATCGCGCTGACGACGATCGTTCCGCCGGGCAGCGTGTTTGTGCCGCGGCACTGCGTCTTGTTCCCGAGGACAAAGATGCAAACGATGTCCAGCGTCCCCACCTTTCCGCTGGAATCGAACAGACCGGTGTGGATGATGAACTCATCCCCGGGCCCGCCGCCGGGCCGGCCGTTGACCTCGACGAAGGTGAATTTCGTCTGCCTTTCGTGCAGCACGAACGTCTTGCCCTTCGCGCTGTTGCTGTCACCGGCGCGTGCGACTGTCACGCCGCCGACGATCAGGGCCGCGATCGCGGTCAGCGTCGCGGTTGCTAGCAGCCGGCGAAAGATCGATGCTCCCTGCATGACGGATCCCCCTTTGCTCGGAGCAGTATTCACGCCGCCGCTGCGCAGTATGCCCGACCCGACGACTTCTGATATCCCGATCGCAGGGCAGCTAGACGACCCGTCATCCTGCCGCTCGCCCTCCGTGCCGTCCGACGCCGAGCTCGGCAGTTGCTGTGTCGTTCTGGCCCCCCGCAGGCCCGGCGGGCAGCGCAGCCTGATGCCCCTGCGGTCCGTGCAGTTCGATTTTGGGGGACACTCCCGCGAGACGTTTACGGAGATTCCCGGATGCTCTCCCGAGGGCACCCGGGTCCGGGCCGAGGACTGGGTGCTGAAGGCGAGGCGATCACGACTGCCGTCCACACGTCGGAGCTGGAGGTGCTGTCTGAAGCCGCCAGGCCGCGGCGCGGGACGGTCGCGTTCACGGTGCTCGGCGTCTTGACAGGGTGCGGACGGTCCCGATCCTACTGCTGTCGCTGGCGCGGCCGCCGCTCGTCCTCCGGTAGCGGGTCGAGGCGGGCAGCGACAATCCCGCGGATGGCGCTCATGCTCGATGCCGCGGTCGCAGCGGGCGCTCGCCTTCTACCAGGAGTCTGTCGCGCTGGGATGAAGATGGTGACCTCGGCCGCGAGATTCGCCGCCGTCTGGCCGATGCCTACGGGACCAGGCGGCTCGTCGCAGACGTGCGCGGCCAGCGTGTCGGCCAAGAGGCCACGGACCCGAGCTAGACGTCCGGGTAATCGTCCGGCGACACGTCGCCGGCAATCTCCTGCACGACGTCGACGACGTGCTGCCCTAGCGCGAGTGCATGCTGGTGCACGATTTCTTCATTGGGAGCCTCGTAGACGCAGTACGTGCGCACCGTCCCGTCGTTCGCCACGGTCACGTGGCTGTGCTCCCATGTCACCCCGGGGAACTCTTCCTTCGTGAGCCGCTTTGACTCGCGTCCCACCGGTGGCATGTCGGCAATCGAAACCGTGAACGTTCTCTCGACGAGGTAGCGCGGCATGGACCCGAGCCTAGCCGATGGCAGGTGACCTCGCAACAATGGTTACCATCTGCTTGGCCGGCCCCGTCGACCGTCTCGTATGTCGACGGTCCGGAGCCCCCGGAGAATTCGCGCGATCATGCCAGCACAGGGTTGCTGGCGGCGGCCCCAAAAGGAGTACATGTGGCCCAGCTTCGCCAGCTCGGCGCCTGTGCTGCTCGTCGCTGAACATGCGCGTGGCCCAGGAGACGATACCCTTGTGCAGATGGCCACCTGCCCCGCCTGCGCGCAGGAGAACCCCGCCGCCGCCCGCTTCTGTTTCTCATGCGGTCGGGCTATCGGCGGTGACGAGCTCGCACCGCGGAACGAGCGGCGCATCGTCACCGTGCTTTTCGTCGACATCGCCGCCTTCACGTCGCGGGCTGAGCGGCTCGATCCCGAGGACCTGGGCACGATCCTGCACAGCTATCACGAGCGTGTGCGGCATGAGATCGAGTCGTTCGGCGGCGTCACCGAGAAGTTCATCGGCGACGCCGTCGTAGGTGTCTTCGGTGCGCCGATCGCGTACGGGGACGACCCCGAGCGAGCCGTTCGTGCCGCCCTCGCCGTGCGGACGGCGATCGACGAGCTGAATCGCGCAGACCAGGCGCTCGACCTGCATGTGCGGATCGGCGTCAATACCGGCGACGCACTGGTGACGGTCGGAGCGCGCCCCGAACGGGGCGAGGCGATGGTGGCGGGGGAGGTCGTCAACATGGCAGCGCGTCTGCAGCAGAACGCGCCTGTGGACGGGATCCTGGCGGGGCTCGAGACATACGCATGCACGCGAGACGCGGTCACGTACGGCGAGATGATCTCCACCGCGGCTAAAGGGAAGTCGACGCCGCTTCACGCCCGACCGGCACTTGGCTCCGCGAGCCGGGCCGAGCCCGCCGTCCGGCGCCCGCTCGTGGGCCGCGAGAGCGAGATGCAGCACCTGCGCCAGATCTGGGCGCGGGCGGCGGGATCGGCCACCCCCCACGTCGTCACGGTGCTGGCACCCCCCGGCATCGGCAAGACGCGTCTCTCGGTCGAGTTCTCGAACTCGGTGAAGGACGCCGGTGGACGGGTCGTGCGGGGCCGGTCGCTCCCCTACCGCGAGAGCAGCGCATACGGCGCGTTCGCCACCCAGGTGAAGCAGCTCGCCGGCATTTTCGAGAGTGACTCGCGCGAGGTCGGCCGCGCAAAGCTCGGCCGAACCGTCGCGGGCCTGGGCGCGGGAGAACCCGATGCCGTCGCCCGCCACCTGGGAATCCTGCTCGGGCTCGAGTCAGAGCAGACCGTGGCCGATCGCGAGACGCTGTTCTTCTCGGTGCGCTGCTTCATCGAGGCGGTCGCAGAGGATCGACCGACGATGCTTGTGTTCGAGGATCTGCACTGGGCCGACCCCAGCCTGCTCGATCTCGTCGAGCTGCTGGGCGCGCGCCTGCGCGCCACGCCGATCGTCCTGCTCGTCCTCGCCCGTCCGGAGCTGCTCGACGCACGGCCGGGATGGGGCGGCGGTCTTCCGGCGTATACCGCACTCTCCCTACAGCCGCTCGGCGCCGACGAGTCGCGGCAGCTCGCGGACGAGCTGCTGGGCGGCCCCGGTGGAGACTCGCAGTCGATCCTTGCAATCCACGTCTCGTCGACGGCAGAGGGGAACCCGCTGTTCATCGAACAGCTGGCAGCGGTCGCGTTGGAGAGAGTCGAGCACGCGCTCTTGAGCGACAAGCTGCCGACGACGATTCGAGGGATCGTCACCGCCCGGCTGGACTCGCTCCCACCCGAGGAGCGCTCGGTACTCCTCAACGCCGCGGTGGTCGGCAAGGTGTTCTGGCGGGGCGCACTCCGTGCCGTCATCGACGATGCCGATCAGCTGGGCGACATCCTCGCCGCGCTCGAACGACGAGACCTCGTCCGCCGCGACAGGCAGTCGGCGATCGAGTGTGACCAGCAGTACGCGTTCAAGCACGCGCTGATCCGCGACGCGGCCTACGACATGCTCACGCGTCCGCAGCGCCGGGAGCGCCACCGCAGGGTCGCGCAGTTCCTCGAGGAGGAGATGCCTCAGGCGGGCGAGGCGGCGGCCCAGCTCGCGCGCCACTGGCGCGAGGCGGGCGATGCCGACCGCGCGGTCGACCACTTCGTGGTGGCCGCCGAACAGGCGGGTCGGGGCTGGGCGAAGCACCACTCCGTCGCGTTGTACAGGGAGGCGCTCGACCTCGTCCCGGAAGGGTGCCCGCGCCACGCCGAGATCAGCCGCCAGTTCGCGATCGCCTATCAGGCCAGCTGGCACGTCCAGGACGTGCGCGACCAGCGACGCGGCCCGGATGTCCCGGATCCGGGTCAGACGTCAGGGTAGCCGTCGGGCGTCACGTCGCCCGCGATCTCGTACGCGAATCCACAACGTGGCGGCCGAGGGCGATGGCGTGCGCGTGGATCGCCGCCTTCTCGGGGCGTCGTAGACGCAGTAGCTGCGCACCGTCCCGCCGGCGGTCACGACGACGTGGCTGTGCTCCCACGTGACTCTGGTGAAATTAGGCGGCGTGCCGTCGTTGACGGCGCTCACTCCGTTCCCACGTCGCCCTTTAGACCCGCGACGTGCCGACGGGAAACGGCGTGGTTGAGCGAGCTGCGGGGCAGGGACTCGAACCCCGACTACCTGATCCAGAGTCACCTTTGGCGGTTGCGGCGGGATCAGAGTTCAAGGACCGACGATCCGCCCCGGCTCAGAATCAATCAAGCTGACAATGGGAATACTCGCGTAACTTGCCGGGGGCCAGCCCTCCAAGTTTCGAGGCCAGGCGCGGCTAACAGTTGGCTGTCCCTCCGCCTCCGTCGAGGTCGCACGTATCCGCTCCGGCGCCACCGAACAGGCGGTCGAATCCGGGGCCGCCGAACAACCGGTCGGAGCCGGGTCCTCCTCGAAGGGTGTCGGCGCCGATGCCTCCCTTCAAGGTGTCTGCGCCGCTGCCGCCTTGGATTCGGTCGAGGCCGTTTCCGCCCCGCAACGTGTCATCGCCGCCAGCTCCGCGCAGGAGATCCCTCCCGGCTTTCCCCAAGAGCAAGTTGGTGGCGCGGTTTCCGCGGAGCTCGTCGGCGCCCCAGCCCCCGATGAGAGTTTCGACATTGCTGGCAACGTTGTCGCGTTCACCTGGGCCGCCATCGTTAGGCAGGTTGTCGAGCGTGACGACGTGCGGTGTCCGGTTGGGATGATCCATGTCGCTGCTGAACGGGACGAAGTAGCTCACCGTATCGATCCCCGAACCGCCGAGGAAGTGGTCATGGCGAGCGCCACCATTATCCATGGTGTCATTGCCGGCACCGCCATGGAGCGTGCTGGCTCTCCCAGATGCTCCGAGGAGTCGGTCGCTTCCCCGGTCGCCGAAGACGGTGTTCCGCGCACCCGGTGTGTCGCTGGGGAACTGGTCCTCGTTGCCGCCGGTGAGAAAGTCGCCACCAGCGCCACCGTGAATCGTGTCCGAACCATCATCGCCGAACAGCTCGTCGCCGCTCGCGCCGCCGGTAAGGGTGTCAGCCCCCTCGCCGCCGTCGACAAGCACCCCACGAAGATTGCCGACGATCGTCGCATGGTCAGCCTTGTCATCAAGAAAGATGTTGGTGAACGAGGTATCTGGGCAACTGACGGTGTGCGCGTCAACCTGGCTGCAGCCGGCGCCTGCCGTTACAGGGGCGCTCCCATCATGAAGTTGGACAATGCCGCCGACGACGGTGACGGTCAGATCGTTGGTTTCACCCCTCGCAGCATCAAACTCAATGCCGAAGTCGCCCGTCACTGTCGCCCCCATCGCGACGGCTGGCCACACTGCTCCGAGCACCAAGCTCAACGCGGCAATCGTGGCTCGCCTCATCACTCGAATCACCTCGCACTCGCCCTAGCACGATCAATCTGCCCCGACAAGGCAGCACCACTGGCGACCATCCCACATTGCGGCACCTGTTGCAAGAGGCCGAGGCGCTTTCCGTTTTTTTGTGGGCGCCGCCCCTGGCACCGGCGCAATCAAAAATTCCCTCCCCGATTCGTCTGTCGAGTTCGGCTCGATGCGGGCGTCCACGCTGTGCACGGAGTGAGCCCTCCGCCCTCAGCATCGCGTCTCAGTCCAGGCCCACCCATGTCCCCTCAAGCTTCTGCCGGCGCACGGCGCACCGGTCGCGCACCGCGGTGAGACGGAGCGTCGTGCCGGGGCCGAACGACCAGCTGTAGACCGCGAACGGTCCGTCGGGCCGACAGTCGTAGCTGTCGAAGTGCCATCCCTGGTCGGTAACGCCCGTCCCTCCGGGCCCCTTGCGGATCGGCGCGAGAATGCGCAGCGTCGCGCCGTGCGTCTCGACCTCGTAGGCCGTCGCATTCTCGATCGGAGCGCCGATCCACAGCACTCCAGGCGGGACGACGTTGAGAGCGCGCGGCCAGGGCGGGCCGCTGACCGGTCGCCCCCAGATCCCATACGGCAGATCGGGCAGACGCTTCACGGAGCGCACTCGAAGCACGACGTCCTCCCGGGCCTGCGACCCGTCGACGGCCACTGCCTCGGTCGTGAACGTATGCCGGGTGAACGCAGCGACCCCGACACGCGCCAGCCACGTCGTCACGAGGTAGCCGCCGTCTCCGCCGTACATGTACGGCTTCTGCGGGTCGATCCAGCTCAGCTTGCCGTCGACGTAGAACCGCACCTCGCGGACATCGGCCTTCTTGAACGACGGCTCAGCGATCCAGTGCACGTGGTTCGGTGCCACGTCCAACCCGGAGAGCGTCGAGGTCACGCGGATGTGCTCCGGTGTGGTGGTCGAGCGCGCCGACGACACTCCGCCTGCATCTCCCCCGAGACAGCCGGAGGCGCCGATCACCACGGAGACCCAGACGACAGCCCAGCATCGACCGCCGAAAGCCGGATGCATCCAGCGAGTATCCGCCTGAAGACGCCCGCCGTCAACGCTGAGGATGGCGCGCGCGGATCGGCGTGGTTGAGCGAGCTGCGGGGCAGGGACTCGAACCCCGACTACCTGATCCAGAGTCAGGCGTCCTACCATTAGACGACCCCGCAAAGGCCGGTGAAACCTTACCAGAGGGGTTATCGGCCTCCTCGGCGCGCGCTACAGCCGAAACGGCGGCAGGAGCCGCTTCTCGGACTCTCCCGAGATGGTCGCCTCGACCTCGATCCGCTCTTCGAGGCCGGATCCGCGGAGCTTCGACCGCAGCAGGTTGTCGACCTGGTAGAGGCCGGCCGAGTTGTTCATCTCGATCTCGATCTTGACGGTCCCGTCGGTGCCCTTGATCCGCACCTCCTCGATCGCGGCGGCCGACAGCGAGTGGATCGAGACGCGGCCCGACTCGAACGGGATCCGCGAGCGGCCCTTGGCCATGTCGAGCGCGTCCGCCACGCGCACGACGCCGGCCTCGATCGAGAGCGGCACGCCGTCGGAGCGATGGGAGATGATCGTCTGGAGCACCTCGGCCTGGACGATCGTGAGCTCCGGCTCCTCGTAGATGCCCGCCAAGAGCCGCGGCATGCGGTCGGCGGCGAGGAAGAGGCTCATGTCTTCGTGCCCGGTGCGGTGGATCGCCATGCCGAGGCAGTGCGTCAGGCAGCCGAGTACGACGACCACCTCGGCGTCCTCCTTCGTCATGCCGTAGTCGGCCACCATGCCCGGCTCCACGCCCGCCCGGCGCAGCTCGCGCAGGAGCTTGAGGCCGATGTTCGTGACGATCTGGATGTGCACCCATGAGTGGTCGTTGATCTGGAGGCGGGTGACGGCGTTCACGTTGGCCGCGTGCCAGAGCGCCTTCAGCTCGGTGTCGCGGTTCACGCGCTCGATCAGGTCGCGGAGCTTTCGGTTGCCGCGGGCGGGCAGCGTGATCCGCATGTCGCGCACCGCCTCGGAGGGCGTCATCCGGGCGCCGCGCTCGGCCCGGACGCTGATGGATGTCCCGAGCTCCGGCTCGGCGCCGGCGGGGACCTCCTCCGGCTCCGGCGTTTCGGGTTCGGCGGTCACGGGAGGCAGCCTATTACGATCGGGTCATGGCAGCGGAGATCCTGCGCCCGGCGGAGCCCGGCGACCGCGAGGCGATCGAGCGGATCGTCGAGGCGGCCTACGGCGGCTACGTCGGGCGGATCGGCCGGCGGCCGGCGCCCATGGACGCCGACTACACTGGGCTCATCCGCGACGGCCTCGTGACCGTCGTCGACCGGGACGGGGTCGTCCTCGGGATGATCGTGCTCGTGCCGATGGCCGACCACCTGCTCGTCGAGAACGTCGCCGTCGATCCAGCGGCGCAGCGCGGCGGGGTCGGGCGGCGGCTCATGGCCCATGCCGAGGACGAGGCCCGCGCGCTCGGGCTCTCGGAGCTCCGCCTCTACACCAACGAGCACATGGTCGAGAACATCGCGTGGTATCCGCGGCTCGGCTACCGCGAGACCGAGCGGCGAGCCGAGAGTGGGTTCGCCCGCGTCTTCTTCGAAAAGCGCCTCGACTGAGAACCACATGCCCGACTCCAAAGAGACACGCGCCGACATCCGCAACATCGCGATCATCGCCCACGTCGACCATGGGAAGACGACCCTCGTGGATGCGCTCCTGCGCCAGTCGGGCACGTTCGCCGCGCACGAGGAGCGGGTCGACCGGGTGATGGACGCCGGCCTCGAGCGCGAGCGCGGCATCACGATCCTGGCGAAGAACACCGCCGTCCGCTACGGCGAGACCAAGATCAACATCATCGACACTCCCGGCCACGCCGACTTCGGCGGCGAGGTGGAACGGGGCCTGGCGATGGTCGACGGCGTGCTGCTCCTGGTCGACGCGTCGGAGGGGCCGCTGCCGCAGACGCGATTCGTCCTTCGGAAGGCGCTCGCCGGGCGGCT
>CAWHWC010000006.1:0-143716 GCA_963832955.1 uncultured Actinomycetes bacterium
AGTCAGGCGTCCTACCATTAGACGACCCCGCAAAGGCCGGTGAACCTTACCAAAGGGGGTTATCGGCGAAACGGCCGGCGGCTACAGCCGAAACGGCGGCAGGAGCCGCTTCTCGGACTCGCCGGAGATGCTGGCCTCGACCTCGATCCGCTCCTCGAGACCCGACCCGCGAAGCTTCGACCGAAGCAGGTTGTCGACCTGGTAGAGGCCGGCCGAGTTGTTCATCTCGATCTCGATCTTGACGCGGCCGTCGACGCCCTTGATCCGCACCTCCTCGATCGCCGCGGCGGAGAGCGAGTGGATCGACACGCGGCCCGACTCGAACGGGATGCGCGAGCGGCCCTTGGCCATGTCGAGCGCGTCCGCCACCCGGACCACGCCCGCCTCGACCGAGAGCGGTACGCCGTCGGAGCGGTGCGAGATGATCGTCTGGAGCACCTCCGCCTGGATGATCGTGAGCTCGGGCTCCTCGTAGAGGCCCTCCAGCAGGCGCGGCATGCGGTCGGCGGCGAGGAAGAGGCTCATGTCCTCGTGGCCGGTGCGGTGGATCGCCATGCCCAGGCAGTGGGTCAGGCAGCCGAGAACGACCACCACCTCGGAGTCCTCCTTCGTCATCCCGTAGTCGGCCACCATGCCCGGCTCGACGCCCGCCCGGCGCAGCTCGCGCAGGAGCTTCAGGCCGATGTTCGTGACGATCTGGATGTGCACCCACGAGTGGTCGTTGATCTGAAGGCGGGTGACGGCGTTCACGTTCGCGGCGTGCCAGAGCGCCTTCAGCTCGGTGTCGCGGTTTACCCGGTCGATCAGGTCGCGCAGCGTGCGGTTGCCGCGGGCGGGCAGCGTGATCCGCATGTCGCGCACGGCCTCCGACGGCGTCATCCGGGCGCCGCGCTCGGCGCGGACGCTGATGGCTGCCCGGCCTCCGGCTCCGCGCCGGCCGGGACGTCCTCCGGCTCGGGCGTTTCGGGCTTCCGGCTCCGCTCATGCGCCGCAGCCTATTACGATCGGGGCATGGCAGCGGAGATCCTGCGGCCGGCGGGGCCCGGAGACCGGGAGGCGATCGAGCGCCTCGTCGAGGCCGCCTACGGCGGCTACGTCGAGCGCATCGGCCGGCGGCCGGCGCCGATGGACGCCGACTACACTGGGTTGATCGGCGCCGGTCTCGTGACCGTCGCCGACCTTGACGGGGCGGTCGTCGGGGTGATCGTCCTCGAGCCGATGGCCGGCCACCTCCTCGTCGAGAACGTCGCCGTGGATCCCCGAGCTCAGCGAACCGGGCTCGGACGGCGGCTGATGGCGCACGCCGAGGACGAGGCCCGTGAGCTCGGGCTCTCGGAGCTCCGCCTCTACACCAACGAGCTCATGGTCGAGAACGTCGCCTGGTACCCCCGGCTCGGCTATCGCGAGACGGAGCGGCGCGCCGAGAGCGGCTTCTCGCGCGTCTTCTTCGCGAAGCGGCTCGACTGAGAACCCGCATGCCCGACTCCAAAGACACACGCGACGACATCCGCAACATCGCGATCATCGCCCACGTCGACCACGGCAAGACGACGCTCGTCGACGCGCTCCTGCGCCAGTCGGGCACGTTCGCCGCGCACGAGGAGCGGGTCGACCGGGTGATGGACGCCGGGCTCGAGCGCGAGCGCGGCATCACGATCCTGGCCAAGAACACGGCCGTGCGCTACGGCGAGACCAAGATCAACATCATCGACACGCCCGGCCATGCCGACTTCGGCGGCGAGGTCGAGCGCGGGCTCTCGATGGTCGACGGCGTGCTGCTGCTGGTCGACGCCGTCGGAGGGGCCGCTGCCGCAGACGCGGTTCGTGCTGCGCAAGGCGCTCGCCGGGCGGCTGCCGGTGATCCTCGTGGTGAACAAGATCGACCGCCGCGACGCGCGCATCGCCGAGGTCGTCGACGAGGTGTACGAGCTCTTCTTCGACGAGGACGCCGACGAGTCGCAGATCGACTTCCCGATCGTCTACACGAACGCGCGGCTCGGCACCGCGACGCTCGACCAGGCGTCGCCGGGCGAGAGCATCAGGCCGCTGCTCGACCTGATCGTCTCGCACATCCCGGCGCCGACCTACACCCCGGCCATCCCTTCCAGGCCCAGGTCGCGAACCTGGACTCGTCGCCGTACCTCGGCCGGCTCGCGCTCTGCCGCGTGCGCCACGGCGAGATCGCCCGCGGCTCGACCGTCGCCTGGTGCCGCGGCGACGGCACGGTGTCGCGCATGCGGCTGACCGAGCTGCTGGTGACCGAGGGGCTCGAGCGGGTCGCCGGCCGAGCGGGCCGGGCCCGGCGACATCATCGCCGTCGCCGGGATCGACGAGATCGATGATCGGCGAGACGATCGCCGACCCCGACGACCCGCGGCCGCTGCCGCTGATCGTGGTCGACGAGCCCAGCCTCTCGGTCACGGTCGCGACCAACACCAGCCCGCTGGCGGGCCGCAGCGGCTCGAAGCTGACGGCGCGCATGATCAAGGACCGGCTCGACCGCGAGCTGCTCGGGAACGTGTCGCTGCGCGTGCTCGACACCGACCGGCCGGACACGTGGGAGGTGCAGGGCCGCGGCGAGATGCAGTTCGCGGTCCTGGCCGAGATGATGCGCCGCGAGGGCTACGAGCTCACCATCGGCAAGCCGCGAGTGGTCACGCGCGAGGTCGCCGGCAAGCTCGACGAGCCGGTCGAGCGGGTGTCGATCGACGTGCCCGAGGAGTACTCCGGCGTCGTCATCCAGGCGCTCGCGCTGCGCAAGGGGCGGATGGAGAGCATGACCAACCACGGCACCGGCTGGGTGCGGCTCGAGCACCTCGTGCCCGCCCGCGGGCTGCTCGGCTTCCGGTCGGAGTTCCAGACCGAGACGCGCGGGACCGGCCAGCTGCACCACGTGTTCGAGGAGTACGAGCCGTGGGCGGGGGAGATCAAGAGCCGGCCCAACGGCTCGCTCGTCGCCGACCGCAGCGGCCAGGCGACCGGGTACTCGATCCAGAACCTGCAGGCGCGCGGCTCCTCTTCGTCGGCTCCGGCGAGGACGTCTACGAGGGCATGATCGTCGGCGAGAACAGCCGCACCGGCGACCTCGACGTCAACGTCACCAAGGCCAAGCAGATGACGAACGTGCGCTCGAACGCCGACGTGCTCGTACGCCTCAACCCGCCGCACGCTGAGCCTCGACCAGGCGATCGAGTACATCCAGGAGGGCGAGTGCGTCGAGGTGACGCCGGACGACGTGCGCCTGCGCAAGGCCGTGCTGTCGGCGTCGGAGCGAGACAGCCAGCGCTCGAAGGCGGCGCGCGGCGTGCCGTCCGCCTAACGCGCGCGCGGCATGACGCGCCAGCCGAAGGCGAACGCGTCGTGGAACCAGCCGGCGCCCTTGCCCATGTAGTCGAGCGTGACGCCGTCGCCGGAGCCGTGGCTGTTGATCGTCCAGCCGTTTCCGAGGTAGATCCCGGCGTGGTAGACGGTCGAGGACTTCGTCTTGACGCCGTTCGGGGCTGAGGCTCCAGAAGAGGATGTCGCCGGGCTTCAGGTCGCGGCGGTGGATGCGCTTCCTGACCGGCAGCTGCGCCGCCATGTCGTAGGTCGAGCGGGCCTGGATCTCGGCGTTGCCGGACCAGGTGTGGCTCGAGACGGTGTAGGAGTGGAGCTTCATCACCCACCAGACGAAGCCGGAGCAGTCGAACCCGCCCGCGACCGGCGAGCCGAGCGGCGACTGCGGGTGCGGCGAGGTGCCGCCCCAGATGTACGGCGAGCCGGCGTAGCGGAGCGCCATGCCGAGCACCTTGCGCTTGAGCGGCGACCAGGCCGGAAGCTGCGTCGCGACGGCGATCTTCGACTGGCCGGCGGCGATCGCCCACGACGACATGTGCATCACCTGGTAGGCCTCGGCGGCCAGGTTGGCGCGGCGAAGCAGGTCGGACGGCGAGAGCTCCCACGAGTCCGAGCCGTCGGGCACGTTGATGCGGACGCCGATCGCGCGCACCTCCTGCTCGACGCCGAAGCCGTCGGCGAGCTTCGGCGCCCACCCGTCGGCCGTCTGCAGGTGGTTGAGCGCCTTGGCGGAGTGGGCGAGGCCGAGGATGCGGACGAGGCCGCGGTCGAACTCGAGCTGGGTGATCGTGCCGGTCGGCCCGGCGCCCTCGGGGATCCAGCCGGCGTCGACCGCCTGCGCGAACGGGTCGGCTGCCCTCGGGGACGCCCTTGAGCTCGAAGGCGATGCGCGTCGAGCACGGCGCTGGCGTTCACGCGGCTCACGGTGTGGTGCGGCACGAACGTCGTGGCGGTGCGTGGAGCGATCCACGCCGTTGCCGGCGGCCCACCGGATCTGCGGCTTCGCCCAGAAGCCTTTGGGTACGTCGGTAAACCCGCCCGACGCGAGGGCAGGCGAAGCGAAAGCGAGCAGCGCCGCGACGGCAGCCGCGAAGAAGGTGGAGCGACCCCTCACACTCCGATAATCGACCGTTTGCACCCCACGCTTGAGTTAGGAAACTGTTTGTCGGCCCTGCCGTTCACGCTGTCAGATCAGGCAACGGCCTCGACCCAGTCGTCGTAGAGCGAGAAGTATCGTCCCTGCCGCTCGATCAGCTCGTGCGTGCGTGCCCGCCTCGATCACCTCGCCGTGCTCGAGCACGACGATCATGTCGGCCCGGCGGATCGTCGAGAGCCGGTGGGCGACGACGAACGCCGTCCGGTCGCGCAGCAGCGTCTCGAGGGCGTCCTCGATGCGGGCCTCGGTCGGGATGTCGACCGACGACGTCGCCTCGTCGAGGATCAGGATCCGCGGGTCGGCCAGGAGCGCGCGGGCGAAGGCGACGAGCTGGCGCTGGCCGATCGAGAGCCGCGAGCCGCGCTCCTGGACGTCGGTGTCGTAGCCGTCCGGGAGGGCCTGGATGAACTCGTGCGGCCCCGACCGCGTCGGCCGCAGCACGGATCTCGTCGTCGGTCGCGCCGGGCCGGCCGAAGGCGATGTTGTCGCGCACCGAGCCGGAGAAGAGGAAGCCCTCCTGCGGCACGATCCCGAGCTGCCGGCGGAGCGTCGACATCGTGACGTCGCGCAGGTCGTGCCCGTCGATCGTGATGCGCCCGCCGGTCGGGTCGTAGAACCGCGCGAGCAGCTTCACGATGGTCGACTTGCCCGCGCCCGGTGTGCCCGACGAGCGCGATCGTCGCGCCCGCCGGCACCGCGAACGAGACGCCGTGCAGCACCTCCGTCCCGCCGGGCGCGTACGAGAAGTGCACGTCCTCGAACGCCACGTCGCCGCGGATCGGCGGCAGCTCGCGAGCATCGGGCGCATCGGTGAGCGTGGCCTCCGTGTCGAGCACCGTGAAGATGTTGTCGAGCGCCGCCGTCGCCGCCAGGAACGTCTGGTAGAACTGCGAGAGCTGCTGCACCGGGTCGAAGAAGTTCGACAGGAGCCCGATGAAGACGAAGAGGCCGCCCGGCGTCAGGTCGCCGTTGAAGACCAGCGTGCCGCCGTAGCCGAGCACCACGGCCATCGCGAGCGCCGAGAGCAGGTCGACGTACGGGAAGTAGATGGCCGAGGCGTTCACCGTCGTGACGTTCGCGGCCCGGTAGTGGCCGTTGATGTCGACGAACCGCTCGTAGTTGGTGCCCTCGCGCCGGAACGCCTGGACGACCCGCACGCCCGAGATGTCCTCCTGGAGCTGGCCGGTCACCTCGGCGAGGCGGCGGCGCGTCTCGCGGTAGGCGCGGCCCGAGAAGTACCGGAAGATCGCCGTCCCGATCGCCATGCCCGGGAACACCGTGAGCGTCGCAAGGGCGAGGTGCCAGTTGACGTAGAAGAGGACGGCCGCCGATCCGGCCAGCACGAGGGTGTTCTGGACGAGCGTGGTCGGGCCGTCGACGACGGCGCTCACAAGGGCCTCGATGTCGTTCGTGAGCCGCGAGATGACCACGCCGGCCCGGTTTCGCTCGAAGAACCCCAGGTCGAGCCGCTGGAGGTGGGCGAAGAGCCCGATCCGCAGGTCGGCCAGGATGCGGGTGCCGACCCACGAGGTCAGGTAGGTCTGAAGCGACGAGGCCGACCCAGTTGGCCACGGTCAGCGCCGCGAAGACGGCGACCCAGAGCTCGACCTGGCCGAAGTCCGGGGGTGAGGCGGCGATCCCGCGGTCGATCGCGGCCTTGATCGCGAGCGGGCCGGCGATGGCCGTCGCGGTCGCCGCGAGCATCATCACCAGGGCGACTGCGCTGCGCCTGCGGTACGGCCAGTTGTAGGCCCAGAGCGCCTTGACCCGCCGCAGCGTGCCGCGGGCGCCGAGGCCGGCCGGCTCCGCGCCCATGCGGCTCAGGTGGCTCCCGAACGCGCTCACGGCAGCCGCCCTCCCGAGGCCCGCCGGGCGGGCGCCTCGCCGTCCTTCTCGATCGGCGCGCCGTCGGGGTCGAGATCCACGAACCGGCGCTCGACCAGGCCGTGGTCGTGGATCTCGCGGTAGACCGTGCTCGTCTGCACGAGCTCGTCGTGGGTGCCGCGCGCGACGATCCGGCCCTTGTCGAGGACGACGATCTCGTCGGCCAGCGAGATCGTCGAGAGCCGGTGCGCGATGATCACGGTCGTCCGGCCCTTCATCACCTCGCGGAGCGCCAGCTTGATCCGGGCCTCGGTCGAGGCGTCGACCGAGGCCGTCGCGTCGTCGAGGATGAGGACGCGCGGGTTCATGAGGAGCGCCCGGGCGATCGCGATCCGCTGGCGCTGGCCGCCCGAGAGCGAGAGGCCGCGCTCGCCGACGACCGTCTCGTATCCATCCGGCAGGTCGCAGATGAACTCGTGGGCCTGCGCCTGGCGGGCCGCCGTCACGATCTCCGCCGGCGTCGCCTCGGGCGTGCCGAACGCGATGTTCTCGGCCACGGTCGTCGAGAAGAGGAAGGTGTCCTGGCTCACGATGCCGACGGCGGCCCGGAGCGATCGCAGCGTGACGTCGCGCACGTCCTGCCCGTCGAGCTCGATCGACCCGTCCTGGATGTCGTAGAAGCGCGGGATCAGCGTGGTGAGCGTCGTCTTGCCGCACCCGGTCGGGCCGATCAGGGCGACCGTCGAGCCTGCGGGCACGTCGATGTCGATGCCGTCCAGCACGGGCGAGTCGGGGTCGTACCCGAAGCGAACGCCCTCCATGTGGATCCCGCCCGGCCCGGGCCCGAGCACCTCGGCGTCCGGCCGGTCGAGGATGTCGCGGTCGTAGTCGAGCACCTCGAAGATCCGTTCCCCCGAGGCGATCGCGCGCTGGTACTGCCCGACCCACATCCCGATCGAGCGCAGCGGGACGACGAGGAGCAGCAGGTAGCCGTTCACGGCGAAGAACGGGCCCAGGCTGAGCCCACCGTGGACGACGCGGTAGCCGCCGGCGAGGACGACTGCCGCCATCGCGAGGTTGGGGAGCGACGACATGAACGGCACGTACTTCGCCTGGAGCCGCGCCGCCAGGAGCGCCTGGTCGAAGATGCGCTCCGTTCCGGCGGCGAAGCTTCGGAGCTGGCGCGGCTCCTGCGCGAACGCCTTCACGACGCGCACGCCGACGATGTTCTCCTCGGCCTGGGTCGTGACGTCGGCGACCCGCTGCTGCACCTCCTTCAGCACGGGGTGGCTGGCGCGGGAGTAGCGAAACGCCGCGATCGAAAGCACGGGCGCGATGGCGAACGAGATCAGCGCGAGCTGCCAGTCGATCCAGACGAGCGCGATCGCCACGATCACGATGGTGATCAGGTTCTGGGTGAAGAAGATGAGGCCGTAGCCGAGGAAGAACCGCACGGACTGGAGGTCGACGGTCGCCCGGGACATGAGCTGGCCGGTCTGGTGGGTGTCGAAGAACCCGAACGACAGCCGCTGGAGGTGCGCGTACATCGCGTTTCGCAGGTCGTACTCGACCGCGAGCGAGAGCCGGCCGGCCAGCCAGCGCCGGAAGAGCATCAGCACGCCCTTGATCGCGCCCGCGACGACGACGAGCGCCGCGAAGGTGTAGAGGTCGCGGTCGGAATGGGCCCCGAGGAGACGGTGTCGATCACGCGGCCCGGTCAGGTACGGCATCGTCAGCCCGGCGACCTGTGCGCCGACGGCGAGCAGCGTCGAAACGATCACCTGGCCCCTGTACGGGCGCAGGAAACCGAGCAGCCGCCGAAACGTCACCCGCTCAGGTTAGCGGGCGGTGAATGCGGCGACTTGTCAGCCGCTGCGGAGCTGCTGGAGGAGCATCGAGAACGAGACGCCCTCGATCTGCGCGACCATGTACAGCCCGCCGAGCACGAGGATGCCGACGACCATGACGCCGAAGCTCAGCTCGGAGGCGACGCTGCCTCGTTGGTTGGTGAAGACGCGCACCGAAGACCCCTTTCCGACATCCGTCGCGCGGCGTGCGTACACGCCCGCACTTCAAGTATCGGCGATCGGTGACGGCGGCTGGGAATCCCCCGTCCGTGGGTATGGGCCCTACCGGATGCGGCCGAGCGGCCGGCGGCGGCGCCGCTTCTGCCGCTCCGCCTCCGACCCGGCCTCGGGCATGCGCTGGGCCATGTCGGCGATCAGCCGGCGGTCCTCTCTCGGCGAGCTCGGTGATCTCGCCGCCGATCCGCACTCGCCCGTACGGGGCCGGATCGACCCTGACGACGCGGGTCTCGATGTCGACGACCTTGCCCGCCAGCGTCGCCGCGATGACCAGCATGTCGCCGGTGTGCGAGCTGCTTGGCGGCGGTGAAGCCAATCCCCGTGGTCGAGACGTCGCTCAGCCGGACGTCGAGCGTCTCGTGTCCGCGGCAGCGTGCGGCAGAAGAGGACGCGGGCCTTGGTGCGCTCGGTGATCGGGACGCGCGGAGCCGACCGGCGCATCTTGCGGTGGCGCACGCCCGAGACGGCGGCGTGCACGAGCGCGTCGGCGGCGCTGTGGAAGTAGGCCTCGTCGATCTCGAACTCGACCTCGTAGCGGCCGCGCTGCTCGTCGGTGACGCGGGCGAGCAGGTGGAGCTCCTTGCGGACCTGCTGCCTGCGGCGCGAACGCGTGGAGGAGCTCGCCCTCCTGCTCGACGATCCTGAGCGCGAAGGCGCCTCCGTCCTCGGACAGCACCTCGACCTCGGCCGGGGGAGTGCGGAAGGACGCCGAGGGCAAGCGTGAGCATCTCCTGGCGCGTGAGTTTCGACATGGGGTTCGCCTCGTCAATCGGCCGCGGCGCCCGATTCCTGAAGCGGCGCGTCGGCTAAGGTGTCCGCGTGGCGGTCCTGAGCGTCTTCTCGGGCGACGTGTGGGTGGTGATCTTCCTCGCGCTCGTCCTGAAGCTGCCGCTGGTCGGCGTGCTCGCCGCGCTCTGGATCGCGTTTCGCAAATTCGACGAGGACCGGCCCGCCTCGGCCCCGTCGGCCGCCCGCATGTCGCTCTGCGCCTACTGCGGCACGCGCATCTCCCTCGGATACGACGCGGAGGGGCTGCACGAGCGGGCGACGGCGATCGCGCGCACCACGGGCCAGGCGGCGTTCGACGTCGAGACGCGGCTCGTGCGCGAGGCGTTCGCGCCAGCCCGACCACTACCCGGAGGAGCCGCGCTACTGCCCCGGCTGCGGCGACGAGGCGGTGTGGACGCCGATCGAGCCGATCGACCTCGGCGCCGCCCGCCCGCGCCACGTCGAGACCGGCTGAAAACCTGTACCTGGTACCAATGTTTCACCGCGGTGAAACATTGGTACCAGGTACATCTGTTTCACGCCCGAGCGCCGGCCAGCGTGCCCTCGCCGATCGCCTCCTCGAACGACCGCGGGCCCAGGCGTCGCCCACCCGCTCGACGCGGCGCCGGCGTCCTGCAGCGCGACGAGCAGGTGTTCCGGGCCGTCCGGCCGGCGCTCACGACGAGCGTGTCGACGTCGTCGATCGTCGACCTGCGCGGTCGGAGAAGACGTTTCGCACGTCGCCGCTCCCGGCCGCCACGGCGACCGGCCGCAGGTGCTGGATGGATCACGACGCCGGCGTCGTCGAGCCGGTCGAGATAGAGGTTTCGCTGGTACACGTGGACGTTCTCGCCGAACGCGACCGCCGAGCTCACGAGCCGCACCGCCGACGCCGCGCGGCGGCCAGCGTCTCGGCCACGTCGAGGCCGGTCCAGTCGCCGCCCCAGTCGCTCACCAGCACGCGGCCGCCGACCGGCGCTCCCGCCAGCGCATCCCAGGCGTGCGACGACGGCGACCCCGTCGCCGGCGAGCGGGGAGGTACGGCCCGGCCCCGGTGGCGACGATGACCCGGTCGGGGTCGAGCGCCAGCACGGTCGTCCGGCGTCGGCCTCGGCGCCGTAGCGCACGTCGACGCCGGCCAGCCAGCCGTCGAGCACCTCGATGCAGCCCGGCGGCGATCTCGCGCTTGCCCGGGCGCGCGCAGCGCGAGCCGCATCTGGCCGCCCGGAGCCGTCGCCGCGCTCGAACACGCACCACCCGGTGACCGCACGCGGCGGCCGATGCGGCGGCGGCGCACCCGGCCGGGCCGGCGCCGACGACGACCACGTCGTCGCCGGGCCGGTCGGCTGGGCCGGCGGCGGCAGGGTGCGCTCGAAGCCCGGTCCAGGGGTTGACGTGCAGGCGATCGGGACGCCGGCGTGGTAGTGGCCGATGCAGCCCTGGTTGCAGCCGATGCAGGCGCGTGATCGGGCTCGCCGTCGCGGGCCTTGCCGCGCCAGGGCGGGGTCGGCGATCATGCGCCCGCGTCATGCCCGACGGCGTCGCAGACGCCGTCGGCGATCAGCCGGTCGGCGTCGGCGGGATCGAGGATCCGGCCGGTGGCGATCACCGGCACCGCGCCGCGCCTCCTGCACGCGGCCGCGCAAACCCCTCGACGACGTTTCGCACCGTCGGCGACGGCGGCACGATGAACATCGAGCCGCGGTAGGTCGACGAGCTGCCGATCGTGACCGACATGTAGTCGCACAGCCCCTCGTCGCTCAGCACGCCGGCGGCCTCGATCACGTCGCTCGGCATCGGTGCCGTCGGGCGAGGCTGCTCTCCTGGGTCAGCCGGCAGCCGACGGCGCCGCCCGGGCCGATGCCCTCGCGCATCGCCTCGAGCAGCTCGCGCAGGAACCGCAGCCGGTTCTCGAAGCTGCCGCCGTACTGCGTCGGTGCGGGTGTTCGCGTGGCGCGGAGAGGAACTGGGTCGGCAGGTAGCCGAAGCCGGCGCACACCTCGACGCCGTCCAGGCCGCCCTCGGCGGCGTGCGCGCGCGGCCTGGCGGTAGCCGTCGACCATCTCGTGCGATCTCGGCCGCGCGTGAGCGCGCGCGGCTCGGTCTTGAACCGCGCCGAGGGAATCGACGATCGGCGCCACCGCCGGAGGCCGCGGGCCCGACCGAGATCAGCTCGCGGCCGCCGTGGAAGAGCTGGCAGACGAGCCGCGTGCCGTGCTCGTGGACGGCGTCGGACATCCGCCGGAACACCGGCACGATCTCGGGCAGGTAGCCGCCGATCGTGTGCGCGGTGAGAAGGCCGCTGGGGTGGGTGGCGGTCGCCTCGATCACGATCAGCCCGGCGCCGCCGCGCGGCCCGGGCCGCGTGGTAGGCGATCAGGTCGTCGGTCGGGCAGGTGGTCGTGGACGAGCGTGGTCTGGTGCGACGTCGAGACGATCCGGTTTTGGATCGTCACCGGCCCCAGCGCGAGCGGCGAGAAGAGGGTGTCCAGCATGCCCGACGATACCGCGACGGCTAACGGCCAGCGCCGGACGGCTCAGCGTAGGCGATTTCGACGGGGCGGACGGTGAATCTCACTGCCACTCGGTGGCACTGCCCCCCGCAGCACCCACCGTCCGCTTCCGTATCGATTCGGATCGAGGTGCGCGTTGAGGTGCCTAGCCCCGGGTGCGCGGCGCGACGTGTTCGTGCTGGGAGCCTACTCGCAGGTTCGCCCGATGCGCTTTCGCGGTGTCGGACGTGCACTGTTGAGGAGTCCCGGTTTCGGCAGCCGAGCCGTCTCATCTCCGAGACCTCTTGCTTTGCGTGCTCACCTCGCGGTGAGTTTGCCTTTATCGATCCGTACACCCATGATCGTCGAGCACCATCGTCGCGCGTCGTCGCTCGAAAGGGCGAGTTCGATCACCACTTTGGGGTATCCGCTGGTAGGGGTTTCCAGACCAAATCACTCCGAAGGGGCAAGCACCGACGGCGGTGTGATCGCCGAGACTGTATGCGTCTGGCAGTTCCGGCTTCCTCCCGGCACGTTTATCGACGCGATGCCAGACCTGGTAACCGCGTTCCCCCCCGAACGCCGTTATGTCCCCTCCGGCGGGCCTCCAACCACGAGGCCCGCTCGAGGCGTTCTCGCGTGGCGGATACTGTGCGCCGGATGCGCGGTCTCCTCGAGGCGGTACCGAACTTCTCCGTGGGCCGCGAGCCGCGACGCTCGACGCGATCCGGCGATCGACGGGCCGCGACGCCCGCGTGCTCGACATCCATTCCGACTCCGACCACAACCGGTCGGTGTTCACCTGCGTCGGGACGGCCGGCGAGCCTCGTGGACGGACTCGCGGCGGCGGTCGCGGTCGCGGTCGAGCGGATCGATCTGCGCTCCCACGAGGGCGTCCACCCGCGGGTCGGTGCCGCCGACGTCGTCCCGTTCGTGCGCTTCCGGGCCGGCGATCCCGAGCCCGGCACGCGGCCGCGCCGCTCGGGCGAGCGGATCGGCGCGCTGGGGATCCCGTGCTTGGGCTACGGCGAGCTCGGCGGTGGCCGCCGGCCGGCGTTCTTCCGCGCGGGCGGAGTCGGAGCGCCTTGCCGCGCGGCTCGCGGCCGGCGAGGTCGAGCCGCTCTTCGGCCCGGCGCAGCTGCACCCGACCGCCGGCGCCGTGCTGCTCGGCGTCCGCCCGCCGCTGGTCGCGTTCAACGTCGACCTGCGACACGGACGACGTCGAGGTGGCCCGCGCGATCGCCGCGGCCGTGAGGGCGCGCGACGGCGGCCTGCCCGGGCGTGCAGGCGCTCGGGCTGCGGCTCGCGCGCACCGGCCGGGCGCAGGTCTCGATGAACCTGATCGACATCGCCGCGACGCCGCTGCAGCGGGTGGTCGCGCGAGGTCGAGCGGCTGGCCGCCGAGCAGGGCGTCGGAGGTGGCCGGCGGCGGAGCTCGTCGGGCTGATGCCGGCGTCGCGTGGCCGCAGCGGCGCCGGCGCGGCGCTGCACCTGCCCGAGCTGGCGGCCGACCGCGTGCTCGAGGTGGCGGCCGGCGGGCGAGTTCGGCGGGCAGACGGTAGCTTCGCGGCGCACGTGGCGACGATCGAGCTCACCGGTCACGATCTCACCATCGACGACGTCGAGGCGGTGGCGCTGGGCCGGCGCCGCGGTCGACGCTCGCGCCCGACGGCGCTCGACCAGATCGCGGCCTCGCGCGCCCTGATCGAGCGGGTGGTCGCCGAGCGGCTGCCGACCTACGGCGTCAACACCGGGTTCGGCCGGTTCGTCGACGTCCACATCGACGCCGGAGCAGGCGACCGAGCTGCAGCTGAACCTGCTGCGCAGCCACGCCTGCGGCGTCGGCGACGCCGTTTCCGGACGAGGTCGTGCGGGCGGCGACGCTGCTGCGCGCGAACGCGCTCGCCAAGGGCACCTCCGGCGTGCGGCTCGAGCCGGTGCAGCTCCTGCTCGACATGCTCGCGGCCGGCGTGCATGCCGGTCGTCCCGTCGCGCGGGTCGCTGGGCGCGAGCGGCGATCTTGCCCCGCTGGCCCATCTCGCGCCTCGTGCTCGTCGGCGAGGGCCAGGCCCGCGGTCGGCGACGAGACGCTGCGCCGGGGCCGACGCACTGGCGCGGGCCGGCCTGGAGCCGCTCGAGCTCGGGGCCAAGGAGGGGCTCGCGCTGATCAACGGGACGCAGTTCATGGCCGCGATCGGCGCGCTCGTCGCTGTGCCGGGCCCGCCGGCTGGTGAAGCTCGCCGACCTGGCCGCCGCCCAGACGATCGAGGCGGTGCGCGGGTCGCGGACGCCGTTCTGCGCCCGAGCTGCAGGCGCTGCGGCCCCATCCCGGCCAGGTCGGCCTCGGCCGCGAACCTGTACCGGCTGCTGGACGACTCCGCAGATCGTCGCCTCGCACCGCTGGTGCGGCCGGGTGCAGGACGCCTACTCGCTGCGCTGCTCGCCGCAGGTGCACGGCGCCGTGCGCGACGCCGTGACCTACGCCGAGCGGGCGATCGCGATCGAGCTGAACGCCGCCACCGACAACCCGCTCGTGCTGGCCGAGCGGGGCGAGGTGATCTCGAACGGCAACTTCCACGGCGAGCCGGTCGCGATTCGCGCTGGACACGCTCAAGATCGCGCTCGCCGAGCTGGGATCGATCTCCGAGCGCCGCATCGAGCGGATGCTGAACCCGACCATGTCGAACGGCCTGCCGGCGTTCCTGACCCACGACGGCGGGCTCAACTCCGGCTTCATGATCGCCCAGTACGTGGCCGCGAGCCTGGTCAGCGAGAACAAGGTGCTCGCCCATCCGGCCAGCGTCGACTCGATCCCGACCGAGCGCCGGGCAGGAGGATCACGTCTCGATGGGCGCGACCGCGGCCGTGCACCTGTGGCACGTGTGCGCCAACGTCGAGCGGGTGCTGGCGGTCGAGCTCCTGTGCGGCGCCCAGGGGCTCGACTTCCTGCGAGCCGCTGCAGCCGGGGCCGGCGGTGTCGGCGCTGCACTGGGCGCGTGCGCGAGCTCTCGCCGCACCTCGAGCGCGACCGCTCGCTCGCGGCCGAGATCGAGGCGGTGGCCGGCGCGCATCCGCGACGGCTCGCTGCTCGCCGCGGTCGAGGCGGCGGCGGCCGCTGCGCTGAGTCAGGGAACGATCTTGTAGATCGAGCCGTTCAGCGAGATCACGTAGAGCCCGCCGTCCGAGCCCTGGCCGAACGACGAGATGCTGGTCACCTTGAAGCTCATGTTCGTGAGCATCGGGGCGGCCGCCGCGCGCGCGGCTCTTCCAGATCCGGCCCGAGCAGTAGTCGGCGTACAGGTAGTAGCCGCGCGAGCCGCGGGATCGCGCTCCCGCGGTAGACGTAGCCGCCGGTGATCGAGCAGTTGCCGGCGCCGGCGACGACGTGGCGGTAGACCGCGACCGGGAACCGCAGCTGCGTGCGGTCGATCGGCTGGTTCTTGAAGACGTGCGTGCCCTCGTAGTAGCTCCAGCCGAAGTTCGTCCCGCGGGGCGGTGCCGTGGCGGAGGTGGTCGACCTCCTCCCAGGTGTCCTGGCCGACGTCGCCGATCCACATGTCGCCGGTCTTGCGGTCGAACGAGAACCGCCACGGGTTGCGGAGGCCGTAGGCGTACATCGCCGGCGCGCGGGTGGGCATTCGCGGTCATGCGCAGGATGGTCGCAGAGCGGGCCCTGCTCTGGCCGTTGAGGTTGGGGTCGCCCGCCGCTGCCGCCGTCGCCGAGCGAGATGTAGAGCAGCCCGTCGGGGCCGAACTGGAGCTGGCCGCCGTTGTGGTTGTCGAACGGCTGGTGCACCTTGAGGAGGACGCGCCTCGAGGCCGGGTTCGCGGTTTCGGGTGCGCCGCGAACGCGGTAGCGCACGACCCGGGTGTCGCCGTTCAGGTTGGTGAAGTCGACGTAGACGCGGTTGTTGCGGTCGTAGTGCGGGTCGAACGCCATCGAGAGCAGGCCCTGCTCGCCGCCTGCCGTCGTCACGTGCCGCGAGATGTTCAGGAACGGGCGCGCCAGCAGCCGGCCGCCGCGGTCGACGCGGATACGCCGCCGGTCTCAGGACGACGAAGAGGCTGTCGCCGGGCGCCGCGTCAGGTAGCGCGGGCTCGTCGAGGCCGGTCAGGATCCGGTGCAGACGCACGGCGCCGCGGCCGGAGCCGCCGCAGCCACCAGCGCGCCGCGACCGCAGCCACCAGGATGCCCACCCGTCTCAGCACGGGCCGGCATGCTACCCGCGCGGCTGTACGGTTTCGGTCATGGCCACGACCGCCATCGCAGTCGCGGTCGAGTCGCTCGTCGGCGACCTGAGCGCGGTGCGCGCGCCCCGGGGCTCCGAGCTTCGACTGCAAGGGCTGGCATCAGGAGGCGGCGCTGCGGATGCTCTGCAACAACCTCGATCCCGAGGTGGCCGAGGATCCGACCCGGCTGGTCGTCTACGGCGGGTCGGGACGGCCGCCCGCAGCCACGAGGCGCTGCGGGCGATCGTCGCCGCGCTGCTCGAGCTCGAGGCCGACGAGACGCTGCTCGTGCAGAGCGGGCAAGCCGGTCGCCGTCTTCCGCACGCACCCCGGCGCCCCGCGCGTGCTGATCGCCAACTCGCTGCTGGTGCCCCGGTTTGCCACCTGGGACGAGTTCCGCCGGCTGGAGGCCGAGGGGCTGACCATGTACGGCCAGATGACGGCCGGTTCGTGGATCTACATCGGCACGCCAGGGGATCCTGCAGGGCACCTACCAGACGTTCACGGCCGCCGGCGAGAAGCACTGGGGCTCGCCCGACCTGGCCGGCCGCACCGTGCTCACCGCCGGGCTCGGCGGGATGGGCGGCGCCCAGCCGCTGGCGGCGTCGCTGGCCGGGGCCGCGAGCCTGAACGTCGAGGTCGACCCGCACCGGATCGAGCGGCGGCTCGAGACGCGCTACCTCGACGAGGTCGCCGACGACCTGGACGACGCGCTCGCCCGGGTGCGCGCGCCACGCCGACGCCGGCCGCGGCGTGTCGGTCGGCCTCCTCGGAAACGCCGCCGACGTCTTCGCCGAGATCGCCCGCCGCGGCGTCGCGCTTCGACCTCGTCACCGACCAGACCTCGGCTCACGACATGCTGAACGGCTACGTGCCCACGGGGATGACGCTCGCCGAGGCGCTCGCGCTGCGCGAGCGCGATCCCGACGAGTACGTGCGCCGGGCGCGCGGCGACGGCGGTGCGGCACGTGCAGGCGATGCTCGACCTGCAGGCGCGCCGGCAGCCACGTCTTCGACTACGGCAACAACCTGCGCACCGAGGCGCGCGACGCCGGCCTCGAGCACGCGTTCGACTTCCCCGGGTTCGTGCCCGCCTACGTGCGGCCGCTGTTCTGCCGCGGCGCCGGCCCGTTCCGGTGGGCGGCGCTCTCGGGCGACCCCGCCGACATCCACCGCATCGACGCGGCCCTGCTCGAGGCGTTCCCCGACGACGTGCTGCTCCAGCGCTGGCTGCGCGCTCGCGCCCGATCGGATCGCGTTCCAGGGGCTGCCGGCGCGGATCTGCTGGCTGGGCTACGGCGACCGCGCCAAGGCCGGCCTGATCTTCAACGACCTCGTCCGCCGCGGCGAGGTGTCGGCGCCGATCGTGATCGGCCGCGACCACCTCGACACCGGCTCGGTGGCCTCGCCGTTCCGCGAGACCGAGGCGATGCACGACGGCTCCGACGCGATCGCCGACTGGCCGATCCTGAACGCGCTGCTCTCGACCTCGTCGGGCGCGTCGTGGGTGTCGGTGCACCACGGCGGCGGCGTCGGCATCGGCAACTCGATCCACGCCGGCTGGTGATCGTCGCCGACGGCACCGCCGAGATGGACGAGCGGCTGAAGCGCGTGCTCACGAACGATCCCGGCATCGGCGTCGCCCGCCACGCCGACGCGGGCTACCCCGAGGCGATCGACGCGCGCCCACGCCGGCGGCATCGCCTGCCGATGGAGGGATAGGCGTGAGCCGACCGGACCGCCGTGCTCACGGGCGTGACCGGCGGCTGGGGGCGGGCGGTGCTCGACCGCTTCGTCGAGCGGGGCTGGAACGTCGCCGTGACCCACCGCGGGGCGAGCGCCCGACGATCTGCCCGCAGGCGGTCGCGGCGGTGCGCGCCGACCTGACCGATCCGGACGCGGCCGACCGCGGTTGTCGACGCTGCGGTCGAGCGGTTCGGCAGGGTCGACGCCCTGGCCAACGTCGCGGGCGGCTTCCGGCCGCGGGGCACGATCGACGAGCAGCCGGTCGACGTGTGGCGAAGCCAGATGGCGATCAACCTCGACACGGCCTACTACATGACCCGCGCGGTGCTGCGGCCGATGCGGGAGGCCGGTCGCGGCTCGATCGTCTACATCGGCACGTCGGCGAGCCGACGCCGTTCTCGGGCGCCTCGGGCTACATCGTCTCGAAGATCGCGCTGCGCGGGCTGATGCGGTGCGTCGACGTCGAGGTCCGCACCGCCGGCATCCGCGCCAACGCGCTGGTCGTGAAGATCGTCGACACGCCCCGCAACCGGGCCGAGAACCCCGACGCCGACTTCTCGCGGTGGACGACGGGCGCCGAGCTGGCCGAGGTCGTCGAGTGGCTCTGCTCCGACGCGTCCGCGCCGCTCTCGGGAGGGATGATCCCCGCGTATGGCCGCGCCTGAGCCCGGGCCGAGCCTGATCCTGCTCGAGAACCTGACCGCGGCGGTCTCGCCCGCCGGCGCCGAGGCGCGCCGCTGCGCGGCGCCGACCTCGGCCGGGTCGACGTGTGCTCGCCGGCGGCGATCGCGGTCGTCGACGGCCGCATCGCCGCGGTCGGACCGCCCGACGACGTCGCGCGCTGCGCACCCCGACCTCGAGACGGTGGACGGCCACGGCGCGGGTCGCGATCCCGGGCCTGGTCGACTGCCACACCCATCCGGCGTTCGGCGGCGACCGGGCGGACGAGTTCGACCTGCGCGCCCAGGGCGCCGACTACGAGCGCATCCACGCCGCCGGCGGCGGGATCCGCTCCACCGTCGCGGCGACCCGCGCGCTCGGGGCGGACGGGCCTGACGGCGCGCCGTCGCCCGCCACCTGGGCTGGATGGCGGCGCAACGGCACGACGACGGCCGAGGGCAAGTCGGGCTACGGCCTCGACCGCGACACCGAGCTCGCGAGCCTCGCAGGCCGTCGCCGGCCCGCATCCGATCGAGACCGTGCCGACCTACCTGGGCGCGCACTCGGTGCCGCCCGAGTTCGGCGAGGCGGACGACTACCTCGACTATCGTGATCGCCGAGGTGCTGCCGGAGGCCGCCGGGCTGGCCGAGGCGGCCGACGTGTTCCTCGAGCGGGGCGCGTTCTCGGCCGAGCAGGCCGAGCGCTACCTGCGGGCGGCGGCGGGCCACGGCCTGGCGCTGCGCCTGCACGGCGACCAGTTCACCGAGTCGGGCGCGATCCCGCTGGCGATCGAGCTCGGCGCGCGCTCGGTCGACCACCTCGAGGCGACCGGCCCGGCCGGGGTGCGGCGGCTGGCGGCGAGCGACGTCGCGGGGGTGCTGCTGCCGGTCGCGGCGCTCTACCTGCGCCGCTCGCATGCCGCCCGCGCGGGCGCTGATCGATCGCGGGCGCGATCGTCGCGCTCGCGACCGACTTCAACCCGGGGAGCGCGTTCTGCGACTCGCTGCCGGTGGTGATGACGCTGGCCTGCACCGCAGCTCGGCATGGCGCCGGCCGAGGCGCTCGCGGCGTGCACGGTGAACGCCGCCTGGGTGCTCGGGCGAGCGGACCGGCTGGGCCGGCTCGCCCCGGGCTACGACGCCGACATCGTGCTGCTGGACGCGCCCGACTGGCGCCACATCGCCTACCACCTGGCCGGCCGCGACATCGCCGCCGTCTACGCCCACGGCGTGCGGATCGCGGGCCGCGCAGCGGAACCCCGGTGGTAGGCGTGGGTCAAATCGACGCTGACGTACGACACATCGGCACACTCGCGTGACGGGCTGGGGTCAGACCCCAGCCTGCGATTGGCACGAAGCGGGGCCGGTCGCGTGCGGGGCCGTGACGCGGCGGCGGCGTTTCGTGATCTCGGTGACGTGGGCCGTGGCGTGATTCGCGAGATGTGACGGCGGGCGTGGCGATGGTGCGCGACCCGGTGTGCAGCTCGCGGTGGGCGGCGATCCCGATCCCGTCCGCCGGTAGACTGACGGCATGGCGACGCGGAAGCAACAGCGGCGGAAGTACCAGCGTGCGGTCGCGCACGCGCGGCACCTTGACGGCGACGAGGTCGAGCAGGCGGAGCGAAAGCCGGAGCGAAAGCAGGAGGCTCGCGCTCCACGGGGCACCCCGGAGGCGCCGTCGGCTCGCCGAACCGCGAAGCGGGCGATCCTCTTCGCCACGCTGTTCTACCTGGTCATCACCTTCACGTCGAAGGGCGTGAGCCCCACGGTCAAGATCGCGAACACGGCCGTGATGTTCGTCCTCTTCTGGTCGATGGGGTGGATGGTCGAGAACTTCGTCTGGCGCCGGCATCAGAAGAAACAGGGCGGCCCCGCGGCGTGAACGGGCCTCTCGGCCTCGACATCGTCCAGCTCCCGCTCGGCGCCTACCAGGCCAACTGCTATCTCGTGGCCAGGCAGGGCGGTGCGGAGGCGGCCGTCATCGACCCCGGCGATACGCCGGAGCTGGTCGAGGACCACCTCGCCCGGCACGGCTGGACCGCGGCCGGGGTGCTCGTGACCCACGGCCACATCGACCACCTGGGAGGCGTCGCCGCGGTCGCGCGCGATGCCGGCGTCGACGTGTGGATGCCGGCCGGGGAGGCCGACCTGCTGCGTGAGCACGAGCACGCGCCGCACGCGCCCGAGCACCTGCTGGAGGGCGGCGAGACGGTGACGCTCGCCGGCATCGAGTTCGCCGTCACGCTCGTCCCGGGCCACTCGCCGGCGTCGGTCGCGTTCCACGCCGACGGCCATCTGTTCGTCGGCGACGTCCTCTTCGCCGGCTCCGTCGGTCGCACCGACCTGGCCGGCGGCGACATGGAGACGCTGCTCGAGAGCATCGCGACGCTCATGCGCTCCTACCCGCCCGAGACGATCGTGCTCCCCGGGCACGGTCCGGTCACGACGCTCGGCGAGGAGCGCGACCGAAACCCGTTCCTCGGGCCGCTTCGGACATGAGCCAGGAGTTCCAGGCGCCGCGGGGCACGCTGGACTGGTACGGGGCCCGGGCTGCGCTCCGCCGTGCCGTGCTCGATGCCGCCCGCGACGTGTTCGAGGCGGCGGGCTACGGCCAGGTCGTGACGCCGACGTTCGAGGACACCGGCGTCTTCGCCCGCACCTCGGGCGAGGGCTCGGACGTCGTGCGCAAGGAGATGTACAGCTTCACCGATCGCAGCGGCCGGCCGCTCACGCTGCGGCCCGAGGGCACGGCCGGCGTGATGCGGGCCTACCTCGAGCACATGACCCGGCTGCCGCAGCCGGTGAAGGTCTGGTACGAGGTCCCGATGTTCCGCTATGCCGCCGTCCAGAAGGGGCGCTACCGCGAGCACTACCAGTTCGGCGCCGAGGCGATCGGCTCCGACGATCCCGCGGTCGACGCCGAGCTGATCGGCCTCCAGCGGCGCTGGTACGAGGGCGTCGGCGTGACCGGCCTGCGGCTGCTCGTGAACTCGATCGGCGACGGCAAATGCCGCCCGGCCTATCTCGAGCTCCTGGTCAGGTTCCTGGACGCGCACGCCGACGAGCTGTGCGACGAGTGCCGCGAGCGGCGCGACGTGAACCCGCTGCGCACGTTCGACTGCAAGGAGAAGGGCTGTCGCGCAATCATGGCGTCGGCGCCCAAGATCACCGACCACCTCTGCGACGAGTGCGCGGCCCACTTCGCCGACGTCCGCGCCCACCTCGACGCACGCGATGTCTCCTACGCCGTCGATCCGGGCCTCGTGCGCGGGCTCGACTACTACACGCGCACCGCGTGGGAGTGGCAGTGGCCCGAGCTCGGCGCGCAGTCCACGCTCTCGGGCGGCGGCCGCTACGACGGCCTGGCCGAGCAGCTCGGCGGCCGGCCGACGCCCGGTGTGGGCTTCGGCGCGGGCGTCGAGCGGCTCGTCCTCACGCTCGAGGAGACGGGTGCGGGCCCAGCGCTCGGACGCTCGCTCGACGCGCTCTTCGCGGTGCTCGCCGACGCTGCCCGCCCGAGGATCCACGCCGCCATGGACGACGTCAGGGCGGCCGGGATTCGCTGCGACGCTGCGTACGGCGGGCGGCGCCTGAAGCGGGCGCTCGAGCTGGCCGACAGGCGCGGCATCCCGACCGTCGTGATCGTCGGCGACGACGAGTGGGCGGCCGGAGAGGCGACGGTGCGCGATATGACTACCGGTGACCAACGCCGGGTGGCGCTCGACCGGCTGGCGGAGGAGCTTCGACGGTGACCTACCGGACGCACATGGGCGGCGATCTGCGGGCGGCGGACGAGGGCGAGCGCGTGACGGTCGCGGGCTGGGTCGCGCGCCGGCGCGATCACGGCGGGCTCGTGTTCGTCGACCTCCGCGACCAGGCTGGGCTCCTCCAGCTCGTCTTCAACCCGGAGGACCAGCCGGAGGCGCACGCCGGCTCGCACGCGCTCCGGGCCGAGTTCGTGGTCGAGGCCGAGGGGGTCGTCCGGCGCCGCGCCGCCGAGACGGTGAACCCCCGGCTTGCGACGGGCGAGGTGGAGGTGCACGTCGAGCGCCTGAGCGTCCTCAACACGGCGCCGGTCTTGCCCTTCCAGCTCGAAGACGACGGGGTCGACGAGACGCTGCGGCTGCACCACCGCTATCTCGACCTGCGGCGCGACTCGATGCGGCACAACATCCGCGTGCGGTTCGCGCTCACACGGGCGATCAGGCGCTACCTCGAAGAGCGCGGGTTCTGGGAGCTCGAGACGCCGATCCTCTACAAGTCGACGCCCGAGGGCGCGCGCGAGTTCCTTGTGCCCACGTCATCCCACCCGGGCAAGTTCTATGCGCTTCCGCAGTCGCCCCAGACCTACAAGCAGCTGTACGTCATCTCCGGCTTCGAGCGCTACTACCAGATCGCCCGCTGCTTCCGCGACGAGGCGACCCGCGCCGACCGCACCGCCGAGTTCACCCAGCTCGACCTCGAGATGGCGTTCGTCGATCCGGACGAGCTGCACGCCCTCATGGAGGGCCTCTTCCAGACGGTGTGGCGCGAGATCGCCGGGATCGAGCTCGATGTGCCGTTCCCGCGCATGAGCCATGCGGAGGCCATGCTGCGCTACGCCTCCGACAAGCCCGACACCCGCTTCGGCTGCGAGATCGCCGACGTCACCGACGCGCTTCGCAGCACTGAGTTCAAGGCGTTCCGGGGCGTCATCGACGCCGGCGGCGTCGTGCGTGGCTTCGCCGTCCCCGGGGCGCTCGAGTTCTCGCGCAAGGACTTCGACGGCCTGGTCGACTTCGCGAAGACGTGGGGAGGGAAGGGCGTCGCGTGGCTCCAGCTCCAGGGCGGCGAGGTGCGCTCGCCGATCGCCAAGTTCCTCTCCGCCTCGGAGCTCGACGCGATCACGACGGGGGTCGGCGCGGCCGACGGCGACACCGTGCTCCTGGTGGCCGACGCCGAGGACGCGGCGGTGCGCGTGCTGGGGCCGCTCCGGCTGCTCCTGGGCGAGCGCCTCGGGCTCCTGCGGGAGGGATGGAGCTTCCTGTGGGTGACCGGCTTTCCGATGTTCGAGTGGCTGCCCGAGGAGGGGCGCTGGAAGGCCAGCCACAACCCGTTCTCGGCCCCGGAGCCCGAGGACGAGGCCGACTTCGAGGACCGGCCGCGCGAGGCCCGCGCGCGCCAGTACGACCTCGTCCTGAACGGCAACGAGGTCGGCGGCGGCTCGATTCGAAACCATCGCGCCGAGGTGCAGGGCCGCATCTTCAAGATGCTCGGGATGACCGAGGAGGAGGCTGAGGCGAAGTTCTCGTTCCTGCTCAGGGCGCTGCGGATGGGCGCGCCTCCGCACGGCGGGATCGCCTTCGGCATCGACCGGCTGGCGATGCTGCTCGCGGGCGCCGAGTCGCTGCGCGACGTGACGGCGTTTCCGAAGGGCCAGGGGGGCGCCGACCCGCTCACGGGAGCGCCCACTCCGGCGACCGCGGCCGAGCTTCGACAGTACGGCATTCGGGTGGTTGCGGAACCCGGAGGAGACGCTAAGGTGTGATCGAGCCGGCGCCATTGAGAAACGCGCACCTCACTACCGTCGTGCGAACACTTCTAGCGCCGAGGCGGTTGTCCGAGCGGTCGAAGCATCCTGAAAGTGGCCGCCCGTCCCGCCTCAGGCGCCGGCCTGGTCCGGGGTGACCGGGCCGGTCTATCTCGACCACGCCGCGACGACGCCGCTCGGGCCGGAGGCGCGCGCAGCGATGGAGCCGTATCTCTCGGAGAGGTTCGGGAACGCGTCCGAGCCGCACGCCTACGGGCGGGAGGCGAGGGCGGCCCTCGAAGGCGCGCGCCGCACCGTGGCCGAGCTGCTCGACTGCGAGCCGGCCCAGGTCGTCTTCACGTCGGGCGGCTCCGAGGCCGACAACCAGGCCGTGTTCGGCTTCTGCGGCCGGCCGCTGGGCCGCCTGGTCGTGAGCGCGATCGAACATCCCGCCGTGCGGGAGCCCGCCCTCGAGCTCGAGCGCCAGGGGTTCGAGGTCGCCTGGGCCCCGGTCGACGGCGGCGGGACGGTCGACGTCGAGGCGTTCGCCGCCGCAGTTCGACCGGGCGACCGGGTCGCCGCGGCGATGTGGGCCAACAACGTGACGGGCGTGGTGCAGCCGGTCGAGGAGCTCGCGGGCATCGCCGGGGAGCGGAGCGTGCCGTTTCATTGCGACGCGGTCCAGGCCGCGGCGTCGCTCAGCGTCAGCTTCGCCCGCTCCGGCGTCGACTCCATGGCCGTCTCGGCGCACAAGCTGCACGGCCCGAAGGGCGTGGGCTGCCTCGTCGCGCGCGATCCCGCCCGCCTGCGGCCGCTCGTCCTGGGCGGGGGGCAGGAGCGCGGCCACCGCTCCGGGACCGAGAACATCCCGGGCTGCGTGGGGTTCGCGGCGGCGCTCGCCGCCGCGCGCACCTCGGCCGACCACCGCCTCCGGATGCGCGCCCGGCTCGAGGCGGCCCTGCCCGGCGGCGTCGACGTCGTGTGCGCCGGCTCCGACCGGCTGCCCGGCCACAGCCTGCTCCGGATCCCCGGCGTGCGGGCGGAGCTGCTCGTCCTGGCGCTCGACCGGGAGGGGTACGCCGTCGCCGCAGGCTCGGCGTGCTCGGCGGGCGACGGCAAGCCGAGCCACGTGCTCGTCGCGCAGGGGATGTCGGCGGCGGACGCGCGCAGCGTGATCCGGGTGTCGATCGGAGCCCGCACCACCGCGGATGAGGTCGACGGGTTCACGGCGGCACTCGATCGCACCATCGGGACGCTCCGGCAGGGCATCCTGCCCGCCGCGTGACCTGCGGGAAACCCGCAGGCACATCGGGCGCTTAACCCCCTGGCGCTGGAGTCTCCCGAGGCGTAGGGTTCCCGCGATGGCTGACGAGCCTGGGGCGCAGCGGCCGGGAGGCGACTCCCACGTCGGAGCGGTGATGCTGGTGGTTGCGGCGCTGGTCGTGACCATGGTCGGTATCGCGCTCGCAGGCTGGTACGGCGGCAAGAACCACGCCGGGACGAGCACCGTCACGGTGACGAACGCCGCGTCTCAGCCGGCCGCCGGCACGCCGGTGAGCGCCGCGGTCGCGGCCGGAGCCCACGACTTCGTGCGGTTCGGCTGTAACCAGTGCCACGGCGAGCAGGGGACAGGCGGCGTCTCGCCCGACGTGCCGGAGCTCACAACCGTCGGCAAGACGTTCACCGTGGCGCAGATGACCGACATCATCGAGCACGGCCTGGGCTCGTCGTCCGATCCCAAGAAGCCGTACATGCCGGTGTGGCACGGCATCATCTCGAAGGGCCAGATCAGCGACATCGTGGAGTACCTGAACGCCGGCCTCCCCGCCGTAGACGGTGCGGCGCCGATTCCGGTGCCGACAGATCAGGGCGACGTCGTGGCCGGGTCGATTCTGTACACGAACCTGGGCTGCGTGAACTGCCACGGCCCGAACGGTCTCGGCGGGGTACCGAACCCGCTGTCCGAGGACAAGGCCATCCCGCCGCTCTCGGGGGAGGACTTCACTTCGGAGTTCAACACGCCGGAGAAGATCCGCGACATCATCGTCTCGGGCAGCGTCCTCGGGAAGGCCCCGATCGTGAGCATGCCGCACTGGGGCAGCATCCTGACGGACGCCGAGGTGAACCAGCTGATCGCCTACATCGGCACGCTGTCCTGACGTAGCCTTCGGCCCGGTGTACTCCGCGGCCTGCGTCGAACTTGCGCTCTCGCACGCCCGGGCCGGCGACGCGGGCCCCGGCGCGTTCCACGGTGCCGCCGGGAACCCGGCCTGCGGCGACGCCGTCCGGATCGGGATCCGGATCGACGCGGGCCGCGTCGCGGCCGCTCGCCACCGAACGTTCGCCTGCCCCCACGCGACCGCGGCGGCGGAGCTCGCCTGCCGGCTGGCCGAGGGGCGCGACCTGCTCGACGCCGCGCGCGTCGGGCGGCGCGACCTCGACGAGCGCATCGACGCGCCGGAGGCGGCGCGGGCGTGCACGGACCTGGCGATCGACGCCCTGCACGCGGCCCTGGCCGCCGCGGTCGCGGGCGCTCGGCTGGAGGCTGTCCCGGGCCGCGTTGCCGTCGCCATGAGCGGCGGCGTCGACTCCGCGGTCGCGCTGACGAAGGCGATCGCCGCCGGGTTGAGCCCGGTCGGCGTGACGCTGCGGCTCTGGGTCGATCCCGAAGCGCCCAACGGCGAGCGGGCGTGCTGCTCCCCGCAGGCCGTGCGGTCGGCGCGCGACACGTGTCACCGGCTCGGGGTGCCGCATCTCGCGATCGACCTCCGCGACGAGTTCCGCCATGCGGTGGTCGACGACTTCGTGGCGGCCCACGCCGCCGGCCGAACGCCGAATCCGTGCATGCGCTGCAACGGCGCGTTTCGGTTCGCGGCGATCGCGGAGGTGGCGGATCGGATCGGGGCGGAGCGGATCGCGACCGGCCACTACGCCCGGATCGAGCGCCGTGCCGGAACGGTGCTCGTCGCGCGCGGCGCCGACCCGGCCAAGGACCAGTCCTACATGCTCGCGTCGGTGCCGTCCGAGATCCTCGAGCGGTGCTGGTTCCCGCTCGGTGACCAGACGAAGGTCGAGACCCGTGCGCAGGCGCAGGCGGCGGGGTTGGCCGCGGCAGGCGCCGCCGAGAGCCAGGAGGTGTGCTTCGTCGGCGGCGGCGATCACCGGGCGCTCGTCGAGCGCCTGGGCGGTGCCGGCCGCTCCGGAGAGATCGTCGACTCGACGGGTCGAGTGCTCGGCACCCACGGCGGGCTGCACCGGTTCACGCCCGGCCAGCGCCGGGGCCTCGGGCTGGGCGGCGGCGATGCCGCCTTCGTCCTTCGTACGGAGCCCGCGACCGGCCGTGTCGTCGTGGGGAGCCGCGCGGAGCTGGCGCGGACGTCGGTGCGGGTGAGCCCCGGGCGCATGTACGTGCCGGCTCAGCGGGTGAAGGCGAAGCTGCGGTACCGCCAGAGCGCGGTCTGGGCGACCGTGACTCCCGTGGCCGGCGGAGGCTTCGCGCTCGAGCTCGATGAGCCCGTCGAGGGGGTCGCCCCCGGCCAGGCGGCGGTGGTCTACGACGGAGATGCTGTCGTCGGCGCCGGGACGATCGCATAGGATGCGCCCGTGGCAGTCCAGCTGATTCTGCTCGCGACGGCATCGGACGCATGGCAGTACGCCCTCGCCGTGTTCCTCATCCTTACGGCGATCGGCCTCGTGATCGTGCTCCTGCGCTTCTCAGGGACGCTCCAGCGCATCAACACGGCCCTCGACGGCGTGGTCGCCGAGGTCGTGCCCATGCTCGGCAAGGTGTCGGTGTCGCTCGACCACGTGAACGACGAGCTCGAGAAGGTCGGGCACATCACCGACAGCGCCGTCGACGCGACGGACAAGGTCGACTCGGCCGTGCGCGCCGTGTCGGACGCCGTCCAGAAGCCTGCGAAGGCCGCGGCCGGGTTCACCGACGGCGTGTCGCACGCGTTCGAGACGTTCCGCGCCAAGCGCGACCGGCGCGGCGGCGTCCTGTGAGGCGGCTGCTCCTCATCGGCGTGGTGGCGTCGGCCGCCGTCGCCCTCTACCGCCGGGCCCAGGAGATCGCTGAGCAGGAGGACCGGCCCATCGCCGACGTCGTCACCGATCTGCCGCGCAGGCTGTGGCACGACCTCGAGACGATCCCCGACGATCTGCGCGCCGCCGCGGAGGAGGGCGCAGCCGCCGCCCAGCGCTCGGCCGAGAGCGTCGACGCCGCCGGCTGATCAGTCGGCGATGCGGGCGATCAGCTCGCGCCGGTCGACGAGCCGCTTCGGCTCGCCGCTCAGCCTGAGCTCGTAGCCCGCGCCGCGCGGGAAGAGCACCTTGTCGCCGGGCGTGACGCCGTGCACGTCGTCGCCGACCGCCATGACGACGCCCGACCGGCATGACGACTCGGCGCTCGCGGGGATGATCAGGCCGGCGTTCGTCTCGGTCTCGTCGTCGACAGGCTCGAGAAGCACGAACCCGTCGAGCGGCTCGATGCCGCCGGAGCCGCTCTGTGACCGCTCGAAGCGCGAGAGCGTGTCGTCCCCGTGCATGGTGAAAGGATACCTCAAGGGCCCGCGGTAGAATTGCGCGCCATGCGCTCCCACGAGATCCGCCGTCGCTTCCTGGACCACTTCGCCGCCACCGGCCACGCGCAGCTCCCGAGCGGCTCGCTCGTGCCGCCCGACTGGGACCGGAGCGTGCTCATCACGACGGCCGGGATGCAGCCGCTCAAGCGCTACTTCCTCGGCCTCGAGGAGCCGCCGCAGGCGCGCCTCATGACCGTGCAGAAGTGCTTTCGCACCGTCGACATCGACGAGGTGGGGCGGACCGCGCACCACCTGACCTTCTTCGAGATGCTCGGCAACTTCTCGATCGGCGACTACTTCAAGAAGTTCGCCGTCGAACAGGCCTGGGAGCTCGTCACCTCGCCGGACGGGTTCGGGTTCGACCCGGACAAGCTGTGGGCGACCGTCTACCGCGGCGACGGGAACGTGCCGGCCGACGAGGAGGCGATCGCGCTCTGGCTGGAGGTCGGCGTGCCGCCCGAGCGGATCCTGCGCCTCGGCGGCGACAACTTCTGGCAGGCCGGCCCCGTCGGGCCGTGCGGGCCGTGCTCGGAGCTCCACTACGACCGCGGCGAGGAGTTCGGCTGCGGCCGCGCCGAGTGCGGGCCCGACTGCGACTGCGACCGGTTCATCGAGTTCTGGAACCTCGTGTTCATGCAGTACAACATGCTCGACGACGGCTCGCTCGAGCCGCTGCCGCGGCCCAGCATCGACACCGGGGCCGGGCTCGAGCGGGTGACGATGCTCGCCCAGGGCGTCGACAGCGCGTACCTCACCGACGCCTTCGGCGACGTCATCGAGGTGATCGAGGGCTGGAGCGGCGCCCGCTACGGGCACACGCCGGGCGAGACGAAGGCGCTCAAGGTGCTCGCCGACCACGGCCGGGCCATGAGCTTCCTCGCGAGCGACGGGATCGAGCCGGGGAACGAGGGGCGCGGCTACGTCCTGCGTCGCGTCATCCGGCGGGCGATCCAGCACGGCCGCCGGATCGGGCTCGAGGACGCGTTCCTCGTCCGTCTCCATGCGCGGGTGGTCGAGCTGCTGCGCGAGGCCCACCCCGAGCTCGGCCAGGAGGAGGACCGGGTCTCCGAGCTCCTCGCCGCCGAGGAGGAGCGCTTCTCGCGCACGCTCGAGACCGGCGGGAAGCTGCTCGACGACATCATCGCCGGCTCCGGCGCGGAGGTGCCGCCGACGACGCGTTCCGGCTGCACGACACGTACGGCTTCCCGATCGAGCTCACGGTCGAGATCGCCGGCGAGCACGGAAAGCGCGTCGACGAGGCCGGCTTCGCGGCGCTCATGGACGAGCAGCGCGACCGCGCCCGCAGCGCCATCGCCTCCGGGCGGGTCGAGGTGTCGGCGCTCGAGTCCGACTTCCAGACGGAGTTCGTGGGCTACGAGCGGCTGGACGTGACGACGCAGGTGGGTGCGATCCACGACCGCGGCGACGGGACGGCGCTCGTCAAGCTGCGCGAGTCGCCGTTCTATCCCAAGGGCGGCGGCCAGGTCGCCGACCGCGGCTGGATCGAGACCGACTCGGCCCGCGCCGTCGTCGAGGACGTCGTCCGCGTCGATGACGACCAGGTGATCGTCGTCCGGCTCGAGCACGGCGAGCTGCATGCCGGCGAGCGCGTGCGCGCCCACGTCGACGTCGAGGCCCGCCGGCCGACGATGGCCAACCACACCGCGACGCACCTTCTGCACGCCGCCCTGCGCGGGCGGCTCGGCGACCACGTGACGCAGGCCGGCTCGTACGTGGGGCCCGACAAGCTGCGCTTCGACTTCCGCCACGCCGGCCCGCTCACCCCAGACGAGCTGGCCGACGTCGAGCGGATCGTGAACGAGCACGTCGTCGCCAACCACCCGCTGCACATCTTCGTGACCGTCCCGCGACCACGCCCGCGAGCTGGGCGCGATGATGCTCTTCGGCGAGAAGTACGGCGAGCACGTGCGCGTGGTCGAGGTGCCCGAGGTGACCCGCGAGCTGTGCGGCGGCACGCACGTGCGCTCGACCGCCGAGATCGGCGCGTTCGTCGTCACGCGCGAGACGAGCTCCTCGCAGGGCGTGCGCCGGATCGAGGCGCTCACGGCCGGCCGCCGCGCTCGAGCACCTGCGCGGCGAGGCCGCCGAGGCGGCGGCGCTGCGCGGCCGGGTCGCCGAGCTCGAGGCCGAGGTCAAGCAGGCCGCCGATCCGCGCCCGCGGCCCCCGCCGCGGCGAACGGCGGCGACGCCGGGCTGATCGACGGCGCGTCCGAGGAGGCGGCGTGTGGATCGTCGCCGACGTCATCGACGACGCCGACGCCGACCAGCTGCTGCAGCTGTCCGACCGCGTGCGCGCGAAGCTCTCGCCCGCCGCGGTCGTGCTGGGCGGCGACGCCGGAGGCAAGGCGCACCTGGTGGCGAGCTTCGACGGCGGCGCGCAGGCCCGCGGGCTCTCGGCCGTCGACGTGATCCGGGAGGTGGCCCCGATCGTCACGGGGGCGGCGGGGGGCGCGCCGGCGCTGGCCCGCGCCGGCGGCTCGGACGCGTCCCAGCTCGGCGAGGCGGTGCAGGCGGCCGCCGACCGGATCCGCGAGCAGCGCCGGGATCGCCCGGATGAGGGTGCTCGCGGTCGACTACGGCCGCGCCCGCACGGGCGTCGCCGTGAGCGACGAGACGGGCGTGCTCGCCCGGCCGGTGGCGGTCGTGCGGCAGGTTCGCCGCCCGCGGGGATGGCGAGCTGCTCGCGACGATCGCGGACCTCGACCCCGAGCGGATCGTGGTCGGGATGCCGCTCACGCTCAGGGGAGAGCACGGCCGCCAGGCGGTCGAGACGCTCGACTTCGTCCAGGAGCTGGAGGCTCGCTGCCCGATACCGATCGAGACGTACGACGAGCGGTTTACGACGACGATGGCCGCGCGCCCCCGGAGGGCGCGCCGGACGACGACGCGGTGGCGGCCGCCCACCTTCTCGAGGGGTATCTGACACGGCTCGCCGGCTAGCCCTCCTGGCGGTGCTGGTCGCCGACGTCGTGGCCGGGCTCGCGGCGCCCGGTGGGTCGTCTCGGATCACGGCTCGAGCACGGCGGCGCCCGCGGCCGACCCGCACGGGACGCCGATCACGGTGGTGATCCCGACCGGCGACGACGCCTCGGCCATCGGCGCGATCCTGCAGGAGCAGGGCGTCATCGACGACGCCGGCCGCTTCGGCGACTACGTGAAGGACGCAGGCGGAGGGCTCCGACTTCAAGGCGGGCACGTACGCGATCCGGGCCGGCACCGGGCTACGACACGATCATCGCCATGCTGGACGCCGGGCCGGGGACCGGCGTACGCCCGCTCGTCATCCCCGAGGGGTACCGCCTGACCCAGATCGAGGACGCCGTCTCGCACCTCGGGATCGAGAAGGCCGCTACGCAAGGCGGTGCGCGCGGCGCCGTCCGCCGCCGGGCTTCGGCCACCACGTGAACATGGAGGGCTTCATGTTCCCGGCCACGTACGAGATGCGCCCGCACGAGTCGGCCGCGGCGCTCGTCTCGCAGCAGCTGGCCGCGTTCCGCGAGACGTTCGCGCACGTCGACATGAGCTACGCCCGGTCGAAGAACCTGACGCCGTACGACGTGCTCACGATCGCCTCGATGATCGAGCGCGAGGCGCGGGTCCCGGGCGACCGGGCCAAGGTCGCGGCCGTGATCTACAACCGCCTGCACCGGGGGATGCAGCTCGGGCATCGACGCCACGATCCTCTACCACCTGGGCTCGTGGACGGCGACGATCCACCAGTCCGACCTGGACGACCCCGAGCCGTACAACACCCGCATCAACCACGGGCCTGCCGCCGACGCCGATCAGCAATCCCGGCCTCGCCTCGCTCCAGGCGGCCGCGCACCCGGCCCACGTGGACTACCTGTACTACGTCGCCGATCCCGGGCAAGGCCGCCCAGTACTTCACCTCGAGCTACGAGGACTTCAAGGCGCATGGCGGCTGAGCCGGCGCCGGGCGGCCGTGATCGGCCATCCGGTCGCGCACTCGCGCTCGCCGGCGATGCACACGGCCGCCTACCGCGCGCTCGGGCTGGACTGGGAGTACGTGGCGATCGACGTGCCGCCGGCGCGGCTCGCGGAGTTCGTCGCCGGGCTCGACGCCGCCGGCTTCGCCGGCGTGAACGTGACGATCCCGCACAAGCAGGCGGTGCTCGAGCTCTGCGACGAGCTCTCCGCCGGAGGCCCGCCGGGCGGGGTCGGTGAACACCGTCCTCGTGCGCGACGGCCGCCTGCTGGGCGAGACGACCGACGGCGCCGGGCTCCTGTGGGCGCTCGGCGATGCCGAGCCGGCCGACGCGCTCGTGCTCGGCGCCGGCGGCGCCGCCCGCGCCGCGGTGGCGGCGCTGCGCCGACGCCGGCTGGCGCGTCGCGGTGAGCGCCCGCCGGCCCGAGGCCGCCGCCGAGCTCGGCGTCGCGGTCGAGCCGTGGCCGCCGCAGAGCGCGGGGCAGCGCTGATCGTGAACGCCACGCCGCTCGGACAGGGCTGGTGCCTGACACCGCGGATGCGGTGCCGTCGACCGAGCCGCATCACGCCCGGGCGACGATCGTCTGCGATCTCGCCTACCGCGGCGACGGGACGTCGACGCCGCTCGTCGAGGCGGCGACCGCCCGTGGCGCCCGCGCCGTCGACGGTCTCGACGTCCTCGTCGGCCAGGGCATCGCCGCGTTCGAGCTCCTGACCGGCGTCCCCGCGCCGGTCGAGGTCATGCGCGCCGCCGCGTGGGGTCGCGAACGCCGCCGGAGTCGGTGAACGGCTCGCGGCCCGAGCACGAGCTCGGCGGCGAGCCGGGCGGAGCCGCCGCCGGTGAGGATGCCCTCGCTGCCGTGGCCGGCGCACACGACGGTGCGCTCGTCCAGCCGGCCGATGTAGGGGAGCCCGTCCTCGGAGAACGGGCGCTGGCCCGTCCACGTCGCCGTCACCTCGCGCCCGGCGAGGCCGGGGATGAGCTCGCACGCGTGGACGGCGTTCTCGCGCAGCGCGTCGGGGCTCTCCGGCCCCTCGTGGAGCGCGGCCGACCGCGACGCACCGACGAGCACGGACCCGTCGGCGTTCTGGTGGATGCCGAGCGCGTGGGCGGCGTCGGCGCCGCGCGCGCCAGCGAGCTCGGCCAGCCGCCGAGGCTGACCGGGAACGCGGGCGCGGGATCGGGCGGTCCGGGCTCGTAGGCCGGCCTCGTGGATCGCGTGGCGCAGGATCGGCGGCCCCGGGGCGAGCAGGGCCAGCCAGCCCCGCACCGGCCGGATGGGGACGTCGACTCCGAGCGTCGTGCGCCAGCCGCCGCGTCCACGCGCCCGCCGCGAGGAGCGACCTGGCCCGACCGGGATCGGCCCGGCGTCGGTCACGACGGCGCCCGCGCCGAGCCGCTTCACCTCGACGTGGGTGCGGATGTCGGCACCGGCCTGCGCGCGCCGCCTCCGCGGCCGCGGCGGCCAGGGCGCCGGGATCGGTGCGCCGGCCCTCGTCGATCAGGAGACCGCCGGCCATCCCGCCGCGCCAGGGCCGGCTCCGCCGCGGCGACGCCGGCGCCGTCGAGCATGCTCGCCCGCCACCGGCGCGGCCGCGAGGCGCGGCGAGCTGGCCCGCGTGCCGGGCCAGGAGCAGCGTCCCGATCGGCGTGTCGCGGTCGAAGCAGAACTCGCGCCGGCGTCGGCGAGCGCGCATGTACATCGCGATGCTCTCCCGCCACAGGGGCACGAGCTCGGCGTGGTCCGGCGGCAGGACGAGGCCCTGGCTGCGCCCGCGTCGCGCCGGAGGCGAGCGCGCCCCGCTCGAGCAGCGTCACCTCGGCGCCCGCCGCCGCGAGCTCCCAGGCGGCCGTCGTGCCGACGACCCCTCCGCCGATCACGATCGACGTCGGGCATCGCGGCGGAGCCTACAGTCCCGCGGCCGTTCGCGGCCGATAACGGCTCCATGGAGACTCGTTCTTCCCCTTCGCCGGCGCCGGCTTCGCACTCGGCTGGCCGATCGAGTGGCTGATCCAGCGCTTCCCCACGGGGGAGGGCACCGCGCCGTCGGCGCGCCGCCGCTGGATCGTCGGCGGGCGTCACCGCCGCCCTCTTCGCGGCCCTGACGGTGCGCATCGGCTTCCACGCCCGGCTCGCGCCGGCGCTGCTCCTGACCGCGCTGATCGTCCCCGCCTCGGTGATCGACCTGAGGCACCGCATCATCCCGAACGCGATCAACGTCCCCGGCGCCGTCGTCGTCTACGCTCACCGCCGTCGTCGCCCAGCCCGACCGCTGGGCCGAGCTCCTGATCGGCGGCCTCGCGGGCCTCCTGTTCCTCGGCGCCGCGTGGATCGATCTACCCAAGGGGATGGGGCTCGGCGACGTGAAGATGACGCTGATGATCGGGCTCGCGCTCGGCAAGTACGTCGGCGTCGCGCTCTTCGCCGCGTTCGCGATCTCGCTCTGGTCCCCGTCGCTCGGGCTGCCCGCTCGCGAAGGGCCTTCGCGGGCGCGGGCAAGGTCGGTCTTCCCGAGCTTGGCGGGTCGGCCGTTCCTCGCCGCATCGTCGGCGCGGTGCCGCCGTCGTCTACTCGGATGTGGGCGGCGACGCACGAGTCTGGAGCTGGTACATGCTCCTGGCGTAGGCGGCTCGCGCGCCGCGTTAGGCTCCCTAGGCCGGATGGCCGCTGGAGCTCACGTACGTCACCGCCGGGGAGTCGCACGGCCCCGGGCTCACCGTCGTCGTCTCGGGCCTTCCCGGCGGGCCTCGAGCTCGACCACGAGCTGATCCGGGGCGACCTCGCCCGCCGCCAGGCCGGCTACGGCCGCAGCCCGCGCCAGAAGCTCGAGCAGGACGACGTCGATCCGCGCGGCGGCCTGCGCCACGGCCGCACGCTGGGGAGCCCGCTCGCGTTCTTCATCCAGAACCGCGACCACAAGAACTGGACGGCGCCGATGAGCGCCTGGCCGGTCGACGAGGCAGGAGCTCGAGGGCTACGGCTGGCGCGGACAGCCGGTGACGCTGCCGCGGCCCGGGCCACGCCGACCTGGCCGGCGTGCTCAAGTACGGCCACGAGGACGTCCGCAACGTGCTCGAGCGCGCCAGCGCGCGCGAGACGGCCGGGCGGGTGGCCGCGGGCGCCGTCGCGAAGGCGCTCATCCGCACGATCGGGATCAAGGTGCGCTCGCACGTGCTCCAGATCGGCACCGTGCGGGCGACCCCGCCGGCGTGGCTGCCGGCGCGCGACTTCGACCGCGCCGAGCGCCTCGCCGGTGCGCTGCATCGACCCCGACGCCGAGGCGGCGATGATCGCCGAGATCGAGCGGCCAAGCGCGAGCGCGACACGCTCGGCGGCGTCACCGAGGTGCGCGCGTTCGGCGTGCCCCCGGGCCTCGGCTCGCACGTCTCGGCCGGCGCGCGCCTCGACGGGCGGCTCGCGGCGGCGATGCTCTCGATCCAGTCGGCCAAGGGCGTCGAGATCGGCGACGCGATCGCGCTCCGCACGCGGCGCGGATCGCGCGTCCACGACGAGATCTTCCACTCGGACGAGCGCGGCTACCACCGCGAGACCGACCGCGCCGGCGGCCTCGAGGGCGGGATGACGAACGGCGCGGAGGTGGTCGTGCGCACGATCTGGAAGCCGCTGCCGACGCTGATGCGGCCGCTGCGCTCGGTCGAGCTCGGGTCGCACGAGCCGCGCGAGGCCCACGTCGAGCGCCGCGACGTGACCGTTCTGCCGGCGGCCGCGGTCGTCGCCGAGGCGGCCGTCGCGTGGGAGCTGGCCCGCGCGGCGATCGAGAAGTTCGGCGGCGACGCGGTCGGCGACTTCGCGGCCGCCCACGCCGCCTACCTCGAGCGCATCGCCCGGGCGTGATCCCCGGGCCCGTACCGCAACCTGGCGCTGATCGGCTTCATGGGCTCGGGCAAGACGAGCGCCGGCGAGGTGCTGGCCGCGCGAGCTGGGCTGGCGTTCGTCGACGCCGATCGCGAGATCGAGCGCGAGGCGGGCCGGACGATCGCGGCGATCTTCGACGACGGACGGCGAGCCGGCGTTCCGCTCGCTCGAGGAGCGCGTGGTCGGGCGGCTTCTGCACGAGCCGAGGCGTGGTGGCGCTCGGCGGCGGCGCGATCCCTCGCCGCTCATCCGCGAGCGGCTCCGCGAGGCGAGCTTCACCGTGCTTCTCGACGTCTCGCCGCAGACGGCCTGGCGGCGGATCGAGGCCCACGCGGGCGACCGGCCGCTCGCCGGCGAGGCGCGCGGGTTCGCCGAGCTCTACGAGCACCGCCGCCCGCTCTACCACGCCGCCTGCGACGCGCTCGTCGACGCCGAGGAGCTCCACGGCGACGAGGCGCTGCTGGCGCCGCTCGCACGGCCGGCGGCGCTGGCCGAGCTGCCGCGGCTGGTCGGCGCCCGGCGGGCGGCGCTCGTCGCCGACCGCGCGGTGCTGCGCGTGCTCGGGCGCGCCGTTCGACCCGTTCGTGACGGTGCGCCTGCCCGTCGGCGAGGCCGGCCAAGACGGTGGCGGTCGCCCGCCAGGCGTGGACGCGCCTGGCCGAGCTCGGCGTGGAGCGCGGCGACGTCGTCGTCGGCCTCGGCGGCGGCGCGGCGACCGACGTGGCCGGGTTCGTCGCGGCGACCTACCTCCGCGGCATCCCCTGGATCGCCGTGCCGACGTCGCTCGCGGGATGGTCGACGCCGGCGATCGGCGGGAAGACGGCATCGACCTGCCCGCAGGCCAAGAACGCGGTCGGCGCGTTCCACCAGCCGGAGTGGGTCGTGTGCGACCCGGGACGTGCTCGAGACGCTGCCGGTGCGGGAGTGGTCGTGCGGGTTCGCCGAGGTGATCAAGACGGCGCTCCTGGCGGGCGGCCGGCTGTGGGACTCGTGCGCGAGTGGGAGCCGGGCCGGGGATCGCCCGAGCACCGGCTCGAGCTGATCCGCCGCTGCGCGGCCTACAAGGTGCGGATCGTCGCCGCCGACCCGACCGAGCGGGGCCGCGGGCGGTGCTCAACCTGGGCCACTCGGTCGGCCACGCGATCGAGGTCGGCGACCGACTACAAGGCGTTCGCGCACGGCGAGGCGGTCGCGATCGGCCTGCTCTCGGCGCTGTGGCTCTCGGCGCAGTCCGCCGGGCTCGATCCCGCCGTCGAGGAGGAGGTGCGCGAGCTGCTGCGCCGGCACGAGCTGCCCGTCGTCGCCCGCAACGTCAGCCCGGCGGCGGTCATCGACGCGATGTCGCACGACAAGAAGGCCCGCGAGCGGCCGCGTCCGCTTCGCGCTCCTGGAGGAGGTCGGCAAGCCCGTCTGGGGGATCGACCCGGGCGACGACCTCGTCGAGACGGCCGTCGCCCGGGCGGTCGCGAAGCGCTAGGGGCGGCGAAACGCTAGGGCGAGAGGCGAACGGGGATCCGCACGATGTTCGGCGGCGGCCCGCCGCGGCCCGACGTGTCGGTGACGACGATCGACCCGGCCTGGGCGTTTCCGACGTGATAGGAGATCGTCACGCGGAAGTGGCCCCGGCAGCGGGTGCCGCAGCTCGCCATGAAGAACTTCTTCGCGATCAGGTGGCCGCCGGAGTTCAGGACCTTGACGACCATCGCGGCCTCGAACACGTCGGACGTTCCCGTCACCCGCACCGAGGGCGAGAGGTGGGCCCCGATCGCCGGGTTGTTGACGACGATCGCCGGCAGGAGGCGGGCGAAGTGGGCCCGCGTCATGTGGGCCGGCACGTGCACTCCACCGATCGACGTGACCCGGCTCCCCGCGATCTCGAGGGAGACCGAGTGCACGTTGGGATACTGCGTCGCGGTGAACGTGACCTGCGCAAGGCGCATGCGAATCCGCTTCTTCGAGGCCGGGGAGGCGAAGGACTGACGGAAGTTGATCGTCGCAACGCCGCCGCTCTGCGACGTGCTGAGAAGGCGCGTGCCGGGGGCCAGGGCGGTCTTGACCCCGGCGGCCGACTCGGCCGCGCTCGGGCCGGCGAGGAGCGCGCGCACCGCGGTTCTCAAGGGGAATGTTGCGGCTGCGGCCGTGCGCTTCGTGTGCCACAGCCGCGCCGAGCGCTTGAACCACACGCTGATCGTCGTGGTGGCATGCGGCTTGGGGCTGTGCGTGTCCGCACGCGCGGCTCCGCCGGAGCCGGAGAGCAGCCCCGCGACCACCACAAGCGCGATCGCCCGACGTGCGCGCACGGCGCGGACCTTACCGAATGGCGCGATCTTCGGCCAGGCCGGGTCAAGTAACCTCCCCGCTCGATGCAGGTCGTCGTCCTGAACGGGGTCAATCTGAGCATGCTCGGCAAGCGCGATCCGTCCGTCTACGGGACGGTGACCCTGTCGCAGCTCGAGACGATGATCTACCAGTGGGCGAAGGATCTGAACCTGACGGTCCGCTGCTGGCAGACGAACAGCGAGGGCGACTACGTCGACATGATCCACGAGGCGTGCGCCGGCGCCGACGGGCTCGTCGTGAACCCAGGGGCGTGGACGCATTACTCCTACGCGATCCGCGACGCGCTCGAGATATTCCCGGGGCCGATCGTCGAGGTGCACCTCTCGAACATCGAGGAGCGCGAGGAGTGGCGGCGTCGCTCCGTGATCGCCGACGTCGTCACCCACCGGATCCTCGGGCGCGGTCCCGACGGCTACCACGAGGCCCTCGAGCACCTGGCGGCCACCCGGTGAGCCACGCCGTGCGTCTGGCGGCGCTCGCCGAGCGGCTCGACTCGCTCGGGGTCGACGCCCTGCTCGTCACCGCGCGGGCCAACATCCGCTACCTGACCGGCTTCGGGGGGACGAACGGCGTCGCGCTCGTCCGCCCCGACGGCGCGACCTTCCTCACCGACTTTCGCTACACCGAGCGGGCCGCTCCGCTCGAGGCGTACATGGAGGTGCGGCAGGTTGAGCGCGACGTGATGAAGGCGGCCTGCGCCCACCTCGCCGAGCTTGCGCCGGGCGCGCAGCGGGTCGGCTTCGAGAGCGCCCACATGACGGTCGCCCAGCACGACCGCCTCGCCGCCGCGGCGCCCGCTCCGCCCGTCGCGACGACGGGCGCGGTGGAGCGGCTGCGCGAGGTGAAGGACGCCGGCGAGCAGGAGGCGATCCGGCGCTCGGCGGCGCTGATCCAGCCCGTGCTCGAGCAGGTCGCCGCCGCCGGCCTCGTGGGCCGGACCGAGCGCGAGGTCGCATGGAGCATCCAGGAGGCGTTCCACGCGGTCGGCGCCGACGAGCTCAGCTTCCCCTCGATCGTCGCCGCCCACGAGCGCGGCTCCCAGCCGCATGCCGAGCCGGGGCCCGACCTCATCGGCGCGGACACGCTCGTCACGATCGACCTGGGCTGCGTGCTCGACGGCTACTGCTCGGACTGCACCCGCACGTTCGCGACCGGCTCCGTGCCGCAGCGGCTGCGCGACGCGTACGCCGTCTGCCTGGAGGCCCAGCTGGCGGCGATGGAGGGCATCCGGCCGGGCCTCTCCGGCCCGGACGCCGACGCCATCGCGCGCGACATCATCGACCGCGCCGGGCTCGGCGAGCACTTCGGCCACCCGCTCGGCCACGGCGTCGGCCTCGAGGTCCACGAGGATCCGCGCCTCTCCGCCCTCTCGGCCGCAACCCTGGAGCCTGGCATGGTCGTCACAGTGGAGCCGGGCATCTATCTGCCCGGGCTCGGCGGTGTTCGCATCGAGGATCTGGTCATCGTGACGGAGAACGGCTGCGAGCGCCTCACGGGGTACCCTAAAGAGCTGACCACGCTCGGGTAGGCGCGATGATCTCGACCAACCAGTTCAAGAACGGCATGCACATCGACGTCGACGGCACCGTGTACCGGATCGTCGACTTTCAGCACGTCAAGCCCGGCAAGGGCGGGGCGTTCGTACGCACGAAGCTGAAGGCGCTCGAGAGCGGGGCGGTCGTCGACAAGACGTTCCGCGCGGGCGAGAAGATGCCGCGTGTCCGCACCGAGGTCAAGAACGTCACCTACCTCTACAACGACGGCTCCGACGTCCACCTGATGGACACCGAGACGTTCGACCAGATCGCGCTCCCAGCCGACTCCATGACCGAGGAGCTGCGCTTCATGCGCGAGAACGACACGGTCCAGCTCCTGCTCGTCGACGGCAGCCCGTCGGCCGTGCAGCTGCCGGCCGCGGTCGAGCTCGAGGTCGTCGAGACCGAGCCGGGCGTGAAGGGCGACACCGTCTCGAACGTCACCAAGCCCGCAACGCTCGAGACCGGGGCCGTGGTCGCGGTGCCGATCTTCGTGAACATCGGCGAGCGGATCAGGGTGGACACGCGCGAGGCGCGCTACATCTCCCGGGCGTGACCCGAATCGTCGACACCACGATTCGGCTGCTGTCCCAGCAGCCCCTCACGGGCACGATCTCGACGGCCCGCGTGCTCGAGGTGGCCGAGATCCTCGACGACGCGGGGTTCGCCGCCCTCGAGGTCTCGGGCGGCGGCTGCTTCGACGCTGCCGTGCGGCGCGGCGTCGAGAGCCCGTGGGAGCGGATCCGGGGGCTTCGCGCGCGCTGCTCGAGGACGCCGCTTCAGATCGCGCTTCGGGGCCGGTTCCTGGTCGGCCCGCGCCCGGTCTCCGACGACCTGATCCGGCGGTTCATCCTGTCGGCGGCCGAGAGCGGCATCGACATCTTCCGCCTGCACGACCCGATGAACGACGTCGAGAACCTCGCCCCGGCGGCGGCCGCCGTGCGCGAGTCCGGCGGGCGGCTGTACGCGGGCCTCGCGTTCTCGGGCAAGATGGCCAACCTCGAGCGGGTCGTCGAGAAGGCGCGCCGGCTGGCCGAGATCGGGGCCGATCACGTGCTGCTGCACGACCCGGCCGGAGCGCTCGATCCGGGGACGTGCGGCCAGGTGGTCGCGCGGCTCTCCGAGGCGTCGGGCGTCCCCGTGGGGCTCTACTGCCAGGGCACGGGCGGGAACGCGCTCGCGATGGCCGTCGAGGCGTCCCGGGCCGGTGCCGAGCCGATCGCCGCCGCGGCCTATCCGGTGGCAGCGTCGCTGAACCGGGTCGCGGCCGAGTTCCTGTGCGACGCCCTGACCGGGCTCGGGATCGAGCACGGCGTGGACACCGCCCGCGTGTGGGCCGCGTCGCGGTTCATCGACGACCACGTCACCTCGCAGATGCCGGCGCTTCCGATCCCGCCGCGGATCGCCCTGCGGACCGCGTACAACCGGATCCCGGTCGGGCTCGTCGCTGAGGTGGACGCCCGCCTGCGGGCCGCCGACGCGAACGACCGCCTGGACGAGGTGCTCGACGAGCTCGGCCGCGTCCGCGACGACTGCGGCATGCCGCCGCTCGCGCAGCCGATCGGCGGGATCCTCGCCGGACAGGCCGTGCGGCACGTGCTCTCGGCCCGGAGGTGGGCGGATGCGTCGACCGAGATGCGCAGGCTTCTCGGCGGCGGGTACGGCTCGCCGCCGATGGAGGTCGTGCCGGAGGCGGCCGCGTTCGCTGACTACGACGGGCCGGCCGACGAGCCGCCCGACATGGACGACCTGAAGGCGCGCGCGGGCGGCGCGCCGAGCGAGGAGGATCTCCTCCTGCTCGCACTGTTCGGCGCCGACGCGGCGCGGCTCATCGAGGCGCTGCGCGGCAGGGGCGCCGTCTCCGACCGCGACTCCGACGCGCTCGAGCCGTCCCAGTCCGAGCGGATCCGGGAGCTGATCCAGATGGTCGAGGACTCCGACGTCGGCGAGCTGACGCTCCAGGACGGGCCCGTCCGGATCACGGTCCGGCGCCACGACGAGCGCCCGCCCGCGCCGGCCGCGGCGCCCGCGGCGGCGCTCCCGGTCGACGAGCCGGACGTGTCATCCGCGATCCGGCTCGAGTCGCCGATGGTGGGGACGTTCTACCGGTCGCCGTCGCCGAGCCAGCCCGCGTTCGTCGACGAGGGCGACAGCGTCGAGATCGGCCAGACGCTGTGCATCCTCGAGGCGATGAAGCTCTTCAATGAGTTCAAGGCCGAGCATGCGGGCGTGATCCGCCGGATCCTCGTGGCGAACGCGGAGCCTGTGGAGTACGGCCAGCCGCTGTTCGAGCTCGAGCCGGCGTGATGTGCGCTGGAACGGGGGCGCGCAGGAGGTGGCGGCCGTCCTCCGTTGACGGCGGGCCGGGTTGCGTCGCTCTGCGACGCAACAACGGGGTCAGACCCCAATGTTGCAGCGTGCCGCGCGCTTTGCGCGCGGGCTGCAGACATTGTGGTCAGACCCCAGGGGCGGTCGATCGTGGGTACTCGGCGTGCTGAGCCGCGTCTCGGTGGCGAATCGGGGCGAGTGCGCCGTCAGGATCGTGCGCGCCTGCCACGACCTCGGGATCGAGGCGGTCGCCGTCTACTCGACCGCCGATCGCGACGGGCTCTGGGTCGAGCTGGCCGACCGGGCGGTGTGCATCGGCCCGCACCAGCCGGCGGAGAGCTACCTGAACGTGCAGAACCTGATCGGCGCCGCCGAGACCACCGGCTGCGACGCCGTGCACCCCGGTTGGGGGTTCCTGGCCGAGAACGCGGCGTTCGTGGGCGTCTGCGCCGAGAACGACCTGGTCTTCGTGGGCCCGCCGGCCGAGGCGATGGAGGTGATGGGCGACAAGAGCCGCGCCCGCGAGGCCATGCAGTCGGCCGGCGTGCCGCTCGTCCCGGGCTCGCTCGACCGCCTGGGCGGCGCCGACCACGCGCGCGGCGATGGCGGCCGAGCTCGGCTATCCGGTGCTGCTCAAGGCCGCGGCCGGCGGGGGTGGCCGGGGCATGCGGCTCGTCGACCGACCCGGCCGACATCGAGGACGCCTACGGCGTCGCGTCGTCCGAGGCGCTGACGTCGTTCGGTGACGGCGGGATGTACCTCGAGCAAGGCCGTCGTCGGCGCCCGCCACGTCGAGATGCAGGTGCTCGCGGACGACGCGGACGGCGTGCTCGTGCTCGGCGAGCGCGACTGCTCCGTGCAGCGCCGCCACCAGAAGCTGATCGAGGAGGGGCCGTCGCCGGCGCTCGACGCAGACCACCCGGGTGCAGATGGCCGACGCGGCGCGGCTGGCCTGCACGGGCTGCGGCTACCGCAACGCCGGCACGGTCGAGTTCCTGCTCGACCAGGACGGCCGTTCTACTTCATCGAGATGAACACGCGCCTGCAGGTCGAGCACCCGGTCTCCGAGCTCGTGACCGGGCGTCGACCTCGCCTGCCAGCAGCTTCGCATCGCCGGCGGCGCCGCGCTCGACGCGACCGGCCTCGCCGACCTCCGCGGCCACGCGATCGAGTTCCGGATCAACTGCGAGGACCCCGCCCACGACTTCCGACCGGCGGCCGGCACGGTCACCGCGCTTCCGGGCGCCGCTCGGCCCGGGCGTGCGCTTCGACACGCACGCCTACGCGGGCTACCGCGTGCCGCCGTTCTACGACTCGCTGCTGGCCAAGCTGATCGTGTGGGGCGAGGACCGCGCCCAGGCGCTCGACCGGGCGCGGCGGGCGCTTGCCGAGCTCGAGATCGAGGGCGTCACGACGACCGCGCGCTCTTCGTCGAGATCGTCAACGAGCCGATGTTCCGGTCGGGCGGCTACACGACCGCGTATCTCGACGATGCGCGCGACCGGCTGCGGTCGCTGGCTCCGGGATGGCTGCGGCCTAGTGCCCCCTCCCGCAACGTCTGGTCTGTTCTGGCGGCTGCAAACCGGCGCGCTGCGTTGTCCTCGGTCGCGTCAATACTTCTTCAGTATTGACGCTCCCTGCGTCCTAGCATCGCTTGGTTTTCGCTCGCCAGCCCTAGCCCAACGTCACGGGAGGGGGCACTGATGCCCCTCCGCCTCGGCACGGCGACCGTCGCCGACGAGGCGATCGACACGATCGTGCGCGGCGCGGTGGCGAGCGTCTCCGGGCGCCCGCCTCGACGCTCCCGGCCGCGTCTCGCGCGTCCTGCCGGGCCGCCGCGGCCCGGTGGAGTGGCAGGTCGAGCGCTCGGCCGATCGCGTTCGACGTCGACGTCTCGGCGGCGTACGGGCGCGTCCTCCCGGAGCTCGCCGTGTCGGTGCGCGACGCCGTCGCCGAGCACGTCGGCCGGATGACGGGCCTCGACGTGCGCGTCCGTCGACGTCACGGTCAGCGAGGTTGCGCGTCACGAGGGGGTCGAGCGATGAGCCCGAGCCGGCGCGCCGAGCGGCGCGGGGCCGCCTTCCTGCTCTACCAGCGCGATCTGACCGGCGCCGACTTCGCGTCGCTCTACGACGCCTACGAGCGCGACAACGGCGAGCACGTCACCGAGTTCGTGCGCGCCGCGGCCGAGGGAGCGTGGGCCGATCGGGAGCGGCTCGACCGGAGCATCGACGCGGCCGCCGACGGGTGGAGCGCCGAGCGGATGGCCGTGCTCGAGCGCAACATCCTGCGGCTCGCGGTGTGGGAGATCGGGCGTGGCGAGGTGCCGGTTGCCGTCGCGATCGACGAGGCCGTCTCGCTCGCGAAGCGGTACGCATCGCCCGAGGCCGCTACGCTGGTGAACGGCGTTCTCGGCAAGATCGCTCGCGACCAGGGGGTCGGACGATAGACCAGGCCAGATTGCAGGAGGTTGCCGGCGAGCTCGAGCGGCTTCGCGTCGATCTCGAGCGCGACGACCTGACGCCCGAGCGAGGCCATGGAGCTGCTCGAGCGGATGACCGTCGTCGTGCACGAGGCCGTCGAGGCGCTCGAGGCACGCGTCGAGAGCCTTGAGGACGAGCGGGGCGCGCCGTGATCGAGCCCTACCTGATCGCGCTTCGGCTTTCCCGGGAGCCCGGGTTGGACGTCGCGATGCGCTACCCGCTCGCCGGGGGCGGCAAGCGGATCCGGCCGCGGCTCTGCCTCGCAGCGGCCCGCGCCGGCGGCGCCGACCCGGCGACCGCCCTCCCGGCCGCGGCGGCGATCGAGCTCATCCACACGTTCTCGCTCGTGCACGACGACCTGCCGGCCCTGGACGACGACGATGAGCGCCGGGGACGTCCATCGCTGCACGTGGCCCACGGTGAGGCCGTCGCGATCCTCGCCGGGGACGGCCTCCTGAACGCCGCCTACCGGATCGCGGCTGAGCAGCTCGACGCTCCGCCCAAGGTGCGGCTGCGGGTGGTCGCCGAGCTCGCGGCGGGCGTCGCCGGCATGATCGACGGCCAGTACCTCGACGTGGCGGGCCCCGAGCCCGACGCCGAGGGGCTCGTCCGGCTGCACCATCTCAAGACGGGCTCGCTGATCTCGGCCGCCGTCGCGTGCGGACTGCACGTCGCAGGGCTCGACGACGACGCCCAGCGGCCGTACCGGGCGTTCGCTGCGGAGCTGGGGCTCCTGTTCCAGATCGTCGACGACATCCTCGACGCTGCCACCGACGAGTGGGGATACGTGCGCAGCCACGGGCTCGACGGCGCCCGCCGCCTGGCCGAGGAGACCCGGGCCCGGACGCTCGAGCTCCTCGCCGCCTGCGAGGGCACGACGGACGAGCTCGAGGGGATCGTGGCCGAGGTGGCGGACCGGGCGGCGTGAGCGTCGAGATCGCCGTCGCGGGGGCGGAGCGCGTCGACGAGCTCGAGCCGCTGTGGATCGTCGCTCCACCGCCATCACCGCGACGTCGCCGCCCAGCCGGTCGTCGCCGACGACGACGCGTCGTGGGCGCGGCGGCGGTCGTGGTACCTCGACATGCTGAGCGGCGGCGAGGATCTCGTGCTGATCGCCGAGCGGGCAGGCCGCCCGGTCGGCTACGCGTTCGTGCACATGCACGACGGCCCCGACGACACCTGGCCCGTCGGAAACCGCTGGGGCGAGGTCGTGTCGCTCTCGGTCCTGCCCGAGGAGCGCGGCGCGGGGGTCGGCACGGCACTCCTCGACGCCGTTGATCGAGAGCTGGCCGCGCGCGGCGTGCCCGATCTCCAGGTGGCGGTCATGGCCGGAAACGCCGACGCGCTGCGGCTCTACGAGCGCCGCGGCCTGCGCCCGGCCGAGCTCGTCCTCTTCCGCTTCGGCCGGGCCGAGGATGGCGACGAAGCGACGGCTTGACGTGCTCCTCGTCGAGCGCGGGCTCGTCGAGATCGCGCAGCCGGGCGCAGGCCCTCGTCATGGCCGGCCGCGTCCTCGTGGACGGCGCGCCGGTGACGAAGGCCGGGACGCCGACGGCCGACGACGCCTCCGTCGAGCTGGTCGCGCCGCCGCGCTACGTGTCGCGCGGCGGGGAGAAGCTCGAGACGGCGCTGCGCGCATTCGGCGTCGACGTCGCCGGGGCGCGCTGCCTCGACGTCGGCAGCTCGACGGGCGGGTTCACCGACTGCCTGCTCCAGCACGGCGCGGCCGACGTCGTCGCGTCGACGTGGGCCGAAACCAGCTCCACGAGCGCCTCCGCGCCGACGCGCGGGTGACCGTGATCGAGGGGGTGAACGCCCGCCACCTCGACGCGCGATGCGCTGCCGTACCGCCCCGAGCTCGTGACCGCCGACGTCTCGTTCATCTCGCTGCGGCTCGTGCTTCCGCCCGTGCTCGCGTGCGCCGACCGTCCGTGGCGGGCGCTCGTCCTCGTGAAGCCGCAGTTCGAGGCCGGGCGGGGCGACGTCCGTCGCGGCGTCGTCCGCGACCCGGAGGTGCGGCGGCGGGTGTTGCAGGATTTCTGCGCCTTTGTCACCCGCTCGGCAGCGGCCGTCCTCGGCGTGTGCGATTCTTGTGTCCCGGGCCCCGCCGGGAATCGCGAGTACGTCGTGTATCTCGCCGCGGCCGGGCACCCCGGCAGGCAGGACCGTGAACGCCGATGTCGAACGAGCCGATCGCGTGCCGTCGCCGCGTCTGACGGCGTGGCGGTCGCGCGCGTCGCCGTCATGACCCACGGCAAGCCCGAGGTCGATCGCCGACGCGCCGGAGCGGCTGCGGCGCGTGGCCGTCGCGCTGCGGCGTCGAGGTCGTCGACGAGGGCGACCGACCCCGACCTGGCCGTGGTGCTGGGCGGCGACGGCACGATGCTGCGGGCGCTCCAGCGCTAGCTGGGCACCGGCATCCCGGCGCTCGGCGTGAACTTCGGCCGGGTCGGCTTCCTCACGAGCATCGAGGCGACGGACCTCGAGGAGGGGCTCGAGCGGGTCGTTCGCGGGCGGGTTCGACGTGATCGACCTGCCCGACGATCACCGGCGGCGCGGCCGGCGAGTCACGTGACCGGGATCAACGACGTCGTGCTGACGAGCGCCACTCCGGGCCGCATGGCGCTGATCGAGTGGAGCGTCGACGGCCAGTCGCTGGGCGAGCTCGGCTGCGACGGCGTGATCGTGGCCTCGCCCGACCGGCTCGACCGCCTACAACCTCTCCGCCGGCGGGCCGGTGCTGGCGTGGGGGACCGACGGGTTCGTCGTCACGTTCGTCTCGCCGCACTCACTCCACGCCCGCTCGATGGTGCTCGGGCGCTCGCATCACGTGCGACCTGCGGAACCGCTCGATCGACGTGCCGGTGCAGGTGATCGTCGACGGCCACACGGCCGCGCGCATCGAGCCGGGCGGCCACTCGACGTGCGCTGGGCGACGATCGCGCGACGCTGGCCCGCGTCAGCGGGACGTCGTTCTTCCGCCGCTACCTGGAGACCTTCAGTCACTGAACGCGAGGGGCCGTCGCGGCCGGCATACTGTGACGACGATGCTGCTCCGGCTCCACATCGAGAACCTCGCGCTGATCGAGCGGGCCGACCTCGAGCCCGCGCCCGGCCTGAACGTGCTCACGGGCGAGACCGGCGCGGGCAAGACGATGCTGGCCGAGGCGATCGGGCTTCTGGCCGGGGCGCAGCCGGGCCGGGCTGGTCGGGCCGCACGCCGACGAGGCCTACGTCGAGGCCGAGTTCGAGCGCCCGACGACTTCTTCGACGAGCCGGAGCTCGAAGCCGTTGCCGGCCTGCGGCCCGACGGGCGAGGACACGCTCGTCGTCGCCCGGCGGCTGCTCGGCGAGCGGCCGCAGCCGGGCGCTCGTCTGGGGCGGGACGTGCGCGCGCGCCGACCTCGAGGCGCTCGGCGAGCGGCTGCTCGAGGTGTCGTCCCAGCACGAGGCCCGCCGCCTGGCGCAGCCGTCGCGGCAGCTCGAGCTGCTCGACGCGCTACGCCGGCACAGACGAGCTCGGCGGCCGGATGGCCGGGGCGTGGCGCGACCGCCGCGTCGGCCGAGGCCGCGCTCGAGGCGGCGCGGGCCGACGCCGCCGACGCCGCCCGCCGCCGGCTCGACCTCGAGGATCTCGTCGCGCGGGTCGACGCCGCTCGCTCGCCGAGCCGGGCGAGCCCGACACGCTGCGGGCCGAGCGCGTGCGGCTGCGCCACCTCGACGAGCTGGTGGCAGCGGCGGCGGCCGCCGCTGAGCTCCTGAGCCCGGCCGACGGCGAGGGCGCCCACGAGCTGGCCGCGCGGGCGGCCGAGGAGCGTCGCGCCCGTCGCCGCGTTCGCGCCCGAGCTCGCGGATGTCGCGGCCGGCCCTCGACGACGATCGCGGCCCGCCTCCAGGACGCGGCCGTCGACCTGCGCGGCCACGTGGACGGCGTCGAGGCCGACCCGGCCCGGCTCGAGCACGTCGAGGCCCGCCTCGAGACGTTCGCCCAGCTCGAGCGCCGTTACGCGGCGCCGCTCGGCGAGGTGGTCGAGTGGCGGGCGCCGCCCGCAGGGCGCTCGAGCGGCTCGAGAGCTCCACCGAGGAGCTCGCCCGGCTCGAGGACGAGGCCGAGGCGGCCGTCGCGGCAGCTCGGGAGTGCGCCGCGCGGCTCACGCCGCGCGCGCGCAGGCGGCCGAGCCGTTCGCCCGCGCGGTCGAGGCCGAGCTGGCCGACCTCGGCATGGCTGAGGCCGTCTTCGCGGTCCGGGTCGAGCCGGCCGACATCGGCCCGCGCGGGCGCCGACCGGGTCGTGCTCGAGCTGGCGGCCAACCCACGCTTGCCGGCCGGCCCGGTGGCCGAGACGGCGTCGGGCGGCGAGCTCTCGCGCATCGCGCTGGCGATCCGGGTCGCGGCGCGGGCCGGCGGAGGGCCGGGGATCCTGCTCCTCGACGAGGTCGACGCCGGCATCGGCGGTCGCACCGCCCGGGCCGTTGCGGACAAGCTCGCCGCGGTCGCCGACGGCGCGCAGCTGCTCGTCATCACCCACCTGCCCCAGATCGCCGGCGTCGCCGACGCGCACTTCGTGGTCGAGAAGCCCGACGATCCGGGCGCGGCGACGGTCGTCCGGCTGGGCGAGGCGGAGGTGGTGGAGGAGCTGGCGCGGATGCTGGGCGGCGACCCGGACGACGAGGCCGCCCGCCGGCACGCCGAGGCGCTGCGGTCGTAGGCGACGCGAGCTCCGCGGCGGCAGGGCGGCGGTGCCGGCCCTGCGGGCCGGGTTGCGTCGCCCTGCGACGCAACAACGGGGTCAGACCCAATGTGGCAGCGTGCCGCGCGCTGCGCGCGCGGCTGCAGACATTGTGGTCAGACCCCCGGGCGGCGAGCGCTTCGTAGCAGACGAGCTCGTGACCGTAGGCCTCGATCAGGCCGGTGTCGCGCATGCCGAGCTTCTGCATGATCCGGATCGACTGCGCGTTCTCGGGTAGGCGAGCGCGACGACGCGCTTCAGGCCGAGCGGGCCGAGGGCGGCGGCGAGGCAGGCGCGGGCGGCCTCGGTCGCGTACCCCTGGCCCCAGCGCCGAGCGCTGGAACTCGTAGACGAGCTCGACGTCCGGGCCGGTGCCGTCGACGTGGACGACCCCGCAGACGCCGATCATCTCGCCCGTCTCGCGGAGCGTCGACCGCCCACAGGCTGAAGCCGTGCTTCGCCGCTGGCCGTCGATCATCCGGGCGACGCCGGCCGCGCTCTCCTCTCGCGTGCGCGCCTTGCCGTCGGCGCCGACGTAGCGCATGACCTCGGGGTCGCCGTAGACCCGGTGGGCGCCGTCGACGTCGGACTCCGCGAGCTCCCGGATCCGGAGGCGCTCGGTCTCGATGGGCAGGACGCTAGGGTGCCCTCCGGCGCCCGGCCTGGCAGAATGGGGCTACGGGCACGGCGGAGCAGTGTAGAGCGGAAGGAGCGGGGATGACCGAGCATCTGACGACGACACGGGCGGGCGAGCGGTTCGCGGTGGCGATCGCGGCGGCCACCGACTGTCACCAGGCATGCATCGAGGCGCTGTCCTGGGGGCTCCAGCGGCGGGGCGAGTCGGCCCACCTGCTCCACGCGCGGCTGCATGCTCGACTGCGCGCAGATGTGCGACGCGACCCGCGACATGATGCTGCGGAGCTCGGACTTCGCCCACCAGGTCGCGGCGCTCACGCGCCGACGTGTGCGAGCGCTGCGCCGCGTCGTGCGAGCGCATCGGCGAGGGAATGGCGGCCTGCGCCAAGGCGTGCCGGGCCTGCGCCGAGGCCTGCCGCGCGCGTCAGGTAGCTGCGGACCGTCGGGGCTCGTCGCGTATGATCCATATCCCGTAACCGGTCACCACGTCGGAAAGGGGCGAAGGCGTGAGCAGGCAGGTCAAGTACGTGTTCGTGACCGGGGGCGTCGTCTCGTCGCTCGGCAAGGGGATCACCGCGGCGTCGCTCGGGCGGCTCCTGAAGGCGCGCGGGCCTGCGGGTCTCGCTCCAGAAGTTCGACCCCTACATCAACGTCGACCCGGGGACGATGAGCCCGTTCCAGCACGGCGAGGTCTACGTGACCGAGGACGGCGCCGAGACCGACCTCGACCTCGGCCACTACGAGCGGTTCGTCGACGAGTTCCTGTCGCGCAACTCGAACCACACGACGGGCTCGATCTACGACCGGATCATCCGCCGCGAGCGCAAGGGCGAGTACCTCGGCTCGACCGTGCAGGTCATCCCGCACGTCACCGACGAGATCAAGCGCCGCGTCACGCTGGCCGGCAGACTCGCACGACGTCGACGTGGTCATCACCGAGATCGGCGGCACGGTCGGCGACATCGAGAGCCTGCCGTTCCTCGAGGCGCATCCGCCAGTTCCGAAACCAGGTCGGCCGCGACAACGTGCATGTACATCCACTGCACGCTCGTGCCGTACATCGACGTGGCCGGCGAGCTCAAGACCAAGCCGACCCAGCACTCCGTCCAGGAGCTGCGCCGCATCGGTATCCGCCCGACGTCGTCGTGTGCCGCATCGAGGCGGCCGCTCTCGCGCGACATGCGCGAGAAGATCGCGCTCTTCGCCGACGTGCCCGTCGACGCGGTGATCTCGGCGCCGCGACGCCGACGAACATCTACGAGATCCCGCTCACGATGCAGGCCGAGGGGCTCGACCGGCTCGCCTGCGAGCGGCTCGGCCTCGTCGACCGGGCCGCCCGACATGCGCGAGTGGGAGGCGATGGTCGACCGGATCAGGCCGCCGAGGGCAGCGTGCGGATCGCGCTCGTCGGCAAGTACGTCCAGCTCCAGGACGCCTACCTGTCGGTCGTCGAGGCGCTCGACCACGCCGCGCATCCACCACGGCACGCGGCTCGAGGTCGTCTGGGTCGACGCCGAGACGCTGTCGGTCGAGGAGGCCGAGCGGCGCCTGGCGCAGGTCGACGGCATCCTCATCCCCGGCGGGTTCGGGATCCGCGGGATCGAGGGCAAGATCGCGGCGGTCCGGTTCGCCCGCGAGCAACGGGGTGCCCTACCTGGGCATCTGCCTCGGGATGCAGGTGCGCGGTCGTCGAGTTCGCCCGCAACGTCGTCGGGCTCGAGGACGCCAACTCGAGCGAGTTCGACCCCGACGACGCCGTACCCCGTCATCGACCTGCTGCCCGAGCAGAAGCGGCGTGTCGGACATGGGCGGGACGATGCGGCTCGGCTCCGACCCGGTGCACGCTGGCCGACGGCACGCTGGCACGAGCGCGCCTACGGCGAGTCGGTCGTCTACGAGCGGCACCGGCATCGCTACGAGGTGAACAACAGCCTCCGCCCGCGGCTCGTCGCGCAGGGCCTCGTCGTCTCGGGCACGTCGCCGGACGAGCGGCTGGTCGAGATCGTCGAGCTGCGCGACCACCCGTGGTTCTGCGCGAGCCAGTTCCACCCCGAGTTCAAGTCGCGGCCCAACCGGCCGCAGCCGCTCTTCCGCGACTTCGTCGGCGCCGCCGTCGCGCGCACCAGCGCCGCGCCGAGCGCCCGCGGAGCCGGCCGAGAACCTGCCCCGGCGTGAGCTCCGGGTCGTGGCAGGCGCTCGAGGCCCGCATGCGCGAGCTCGCGGACCTCGGCGGACGTCCGCGCTGCTCTCGTGGGACCAGCAGACGATGATGCCGCCGCGCGGGGCCGAGGGTCGGGCCCGCGCGACGGCGACGCTCCGGGTGATCCGCCACCAGAAGCTCATCGATCCTGCGCTGGGCGAGCTGCTCGACGAGGCGGCCGCCAACGGCCTCGACCCGCCCCGGGCGGCGATGGTGCGCGTGCTGCGGCGCGAGCGCGACCAGTCGGTGCGGCTGCCCGACGACCTCGTCCGCCGGCTCGCGCTCGCCTCGTCGCGCGGTCAGGCGGTGTGGCAGGCGGCGCGCCGGGATAACGACTGGGAGTTGTTCCGGCCGTGCGTCGAGGAGATGGTGCAGCTGAAGCGCGAGCAGGCCGACCTGCTCGGCCACGAGGGCGAGCGCTACGACGCCCTGCTCGACCTGTACGAGCCCGGGATGCGCACCGAGCGCGTCGAGCGGGTGTTCTCGGCGCTCGCGGCCGACCTGAGCGGGCTCATCGGCGCCATCGCGGACGCGCCGCCGCTGCCCGACCCGCCGTTCGCGGGCCGGCGGTTCCCCGACCCGCTCCAGTGGGACCTGACGATCCGGATGCTCGCCGACATCGGCTTCGACTTCGACGCCGGCCGGCAGGACCGCTCGGCCCACCCGTTCACGACCACGATCGCCCTGCACGACATCCGGCTGACCACGCGGATCGACGAGGCCGACCCATTCTCGGCGCTCTCCTCGACGCTCCACGAGGCCGGCCACGGGCTCTACGACCAGGGCTTCGACCCCGAGTATGAGGACACGCCGATCGCGCAGGCGCCGTCGCTGGGGCTGCACGAATCGCAGTCGCGCCTCTGGGAGAACCTCGTCGGGCGCAGCCTCCCGTTCTGGCGCCGCTACACGCCCGTCATGCACGAGATCTTCGGCGACAGCATGCGGGGCGCGACCGCCGAGGACGTCCATCGCCAGGTGAACAGGGTCACGCCGTCGCTGATCCGCGTCGAGGCCGACGAGGTCACGTACAACATGCACATCCTGGTGCGGTTCGAGCTCGAGCTGGCGCTCCTTCGCGACGAGCTCGCCGCCGCCGACCTGCCGGCCGCCTGGAACGACGCCTACCGCCGCCGCCTCGGCGTCGCGCCCGCGAGCGACGGCGAAGGGGTGCTCCAGGACGTGCACTGGTCGTCGGGGGCGTTCGGCTACTTCCCGACGTACACGATCGGGAACCTCTACTCGGCACTTCTTTGGAACACGATCCGGGCCGACATCCCCGACATCGGGGCTCGGATCGAGGCCGGCGAGTTCGCGCCTCTCCTCGACTGGCTTCGCGATCGGATCCACCGGCCCGGGTATCTCGAGGAGGGCGAGGACCTGATCATGCGCGTCACCGGCTCCGGCCTCACGCACGAGCCGTTCATGGCCTACCTGTGGGGGAAGTACGGCGAGCTCTACGACGTGAGCCGAACCGGGTAGACGGCGGCGATGGCGGCCACTGCGAGCCCCGTTCTCGACCTCTTCCGCGAGCTGGCCGCGATCCCCAGCCCGTCGGGGCGCGAGCGGCCGGTGGCCGACCGCACGCTCGACTACCTGCGCGCCCTTCGGCTCGACCCGACCGAGGACGGCGCCGGCGCCGAGATCGGCTCCGACATGGGGAACATCCACGTCGCGCTCCCGCCGTCCGAGGGCGTCGACGGCGTCCCGATCTTCCTGAACGCCCATCTCGACACCGTCCCGCCGACGGGGCCGATCGATCCCGAGGTCCGAAACGGCGTCGTGGTGAACCGCCACGACACCATCCTCGGGGCCGACAACAAGGCCGCGGTCGTCGTCATGCTCGCGGCCGTCGCCGACCTCGTGCGCACGGGCCGGCCGCACGCCGGCGTCGAGCTCGTGCTGACGCCGATGGAGGAGGTCGGCCTGAAGGGGGCCAAGGCCTTCGACATCTCACGCCTCAGGGCGAGGGTGGGGTACTGCTACGACCACGCCGCCCCGATCGGGAACGTGGTGCTCGCCGCGCCCACCCAGCGCACGCTGCGGTTTCGCTTCGTGGGGCGGGCCGCGCACGCCGGGATCGCCCCGGAGGAGGGGCGAAGCGCGGTCGTCGCGGCGGCACGGGCGATCGCCGACATGCCGCTCGGGCGGATCGACGCAGAGACGACCGCGAACGTCGGCCTCATCTCCGGCGGCATCGCCGGCAACATCGTGCCGCCCGAGTGCCTGGTCGAGTCCGAGGCCCGAAGCCGCGACCCGGGGCGGCTGCGCGAGCAGGTGCAGGCGATGCTCGATGCGGCCACCTTCGCCGCGAACCTGGCCGAGTGCGAGCTCGAGAGCCGGATCGAGCCCGAGTACGACGGCTACCGGTTCTCGCGCTCCGACCCGGCCGTCCGCCTGGCCGCCAGGGCGCTCGAGGCCTGCGGCCGCGAGCCGGTCTACATCGAGTCGGGCGGAGGCGCGGACGCCAACGTCTGGAACGCGCGCGGCCTGGAGTGCGTGAACCTCTGCAACGGCATGGCCGAGATCCACACGGCGTCCGAGCACATCGCGGCCGCCGACCTCGACGCGATGCTCGACATCACCCTCGCCTTGATCGACGCCGCCCGGACCCCGATCTAGCCCGTAGAATCGCGGAAGCGTGAAGATCGGCGTCGCCAAGGAGATCAAGCCCGACGAGTACCGCGTCGCCCTGACGACGGCCGGGGTCACCGAGCTCGTCCGGCGCGGGCACGACGTCCTGATCGAGACGACCGCCGGGGACGGCAGCGCCATGACCGACGACGACTACCGCGCGGCGGGTGCCGCGATCGTCGACGTCGACACCGTGTGGGGCGAGGCCGAGATGGTGCTCAAGGTGAAGGAGCCGCTCGACGGCGAGTACCAGCGGCTCTCGCCGGGGCAGGTGCTCTTCACCTACCTGCACCTCGCCGCGGCGCCCGAGCTGACCCGCGGCCTGGCCGAGTCCGGCGCGACATGCATCGCCTACGAGACCGTCGAGACCCCCGACCGGCGGCTCCCGCTTTTGGCCCCGATGAGCGAGGTGGCAGGGCGGCTCTCGGCCCAGGTCGGCGCCTACTACCTGCTGAAGCCATTCGGCGGCCGCGGCCGTCTGATGGGCGGCGTGCCGGGCGTCCTGCCGGCCAAGGTGCTCGTGCTCGGCGGCGGGATCGTCGGCTACAACGCCGCGCTCATCGCCCAGGGGATGCAGGCGGACGTGACCGTCTTCGAGCGCTCGGTCGACCGGATGCGCGAGCTTGACGTGAGCCTCGGGCGCACCGTGCTCCTCCAGATGTCGAGCCGCCACGCGGTCGAGGAGTCGCTGCCCGACGCCGACCTTGTGATCGGCGGCGTCCTCGTGCACGGCGCCAAGGCCCCGCACCTCGTGACGCGTGACATGCTCCCCTCGATGAAGCCCGGGTCGGTGCTGGTCGACGTTGCCATCGACCAGGGCGGCTGCTTCGAGACGTCCCGCCCGACCACCCACTCCGACCCGACCTACGTGGTCGACGACATCGTGCATTACTGCGTCGCGAACATGCCGGGCGCCGTTCCGATCACCTCGACGTGGGGCCTCACGAACGTGACGCTGCCGTACATCGAGGCGATCGCCGAGAGGGGCCTCGAGCGCGCGCTGGCCGCCGACCCGGCGCTCGCGCTCGGGGTCAACGTGGCCGACGGCCGGGTCACGTGCGAGCCCGTCGCCGAGGCGGTCGGCATGGAGTACACCCCGCTCTCCCAGGTGCTCCCGCTCCAGGCCGCCTAGCCGCCGCCGACGGCAGGAATCCCCGCACATGCGGCGAATCCCTGCGCGGTGCGCGACTACGACCGGAAGCTCGCGGATTTTCTGACCCACCTCCAGCTCGAGCGCGGAGCGTCGCCGCACACGGTCGAGGCCTACCGCCGCGACCTGATCGATCTCGGCGACTTCGTGGAGCACGAGGACCCGGACACGATCGCAGTCGGCGTGCTCGACGAGTACGCCGTGGCGCTGCGCGACCGCGGCCTCTCGCCTGCCACCGTCCGACGTCGCCTGGCCGCCGTGCGTGCGTTCCTGAAGCACCGCGCACGTGAGGGCGGCCGCGGCGACGCAGGCCGCACCGTGCCGCTTCCGCGGCTCGGCAGATCGCTCCCGAAGCCGCTCACCAAAGCTGAGGCCGAGGCGATCGTCACCGCTCCCGACGGCTCCCCGCGCGGCCTGCGCGACCGGGCGATGCTGGAGCTCCTCTACGGCGCCGGCCTCCGAGTCTCGGAGCTCGTCTCGCTGCGCGTCTCGGACGTCGACCTCGACGAGGGTCTCGTGCGGTGCATGGGCAAGGGCGCGAAGCAGCGGGTCGTCCCGATGGGGAAGGGCGCCATCGAGGCTGCGCGCGCGTACCTTGCGCGCGGCCGGCCGTACCTGGGCCGCACCCAGCGCGGCGACGTCCTCTTCCTGAACCATCGCGGGCGCGGGATCACCCGTCAGGCGGTGTTCCAGCTGGTGCGCGACCACGCCCGGCGCGCCGGCGTCTCGAGCGACGTCACGCCGCACACGCTGCGGCACTCCTTCGCGACCCACCTGATCGAGGGCGGCTGCGACCTGCGCAGCGTCCAGGAGATGCTCGGGCACGCGTCGATCGAGACGACCCAGGTGTACACGCACGTCTCCGCCGATCACGTGCGCAAGGCGTACTTCAAGGCGCACCCGCGCGCCTGACGGTTCGCCGCCAGCAGACTCGCAGCGCGCCCGGTACACTGCCCGCCCCGAGCCAGGAGGACCCCCTGGAGACGGTGCAGCCCCACACGCCGATGGCAGCGGCGCCCGTCATGCTCCTCGAGTCGATTCTCGAGAGCGTGCCGGTCGGATGTGCGGTCGTGGACCGCGACCTGCGGGTGACCCGCGCCAACGCGGCGCTCGCCGCTCTCACCGGCCGTTCGAGCTGGGAGCTCCTGGGCGCGCCGGTCACCGAGGTGTTCACCGGCCTCGCACCTGACACGCCCAGCCTGTGCGGCAGGGTGATGCAGACGCGCACGCCGATCGTCGGCATGTTCGCCGCCGCCGGGGGGCGGGCGCTCCGCATCGACTACCACCCGCTCCCGGCCGCGAACGGCGCCGCCTCCGACGGACTCTGGATCGTCGTCTCCGACGCGACCGCCTACCACGCTCTGAACGCCAGCGAGGCTCGCTACCAGTCGGTCGTCTCGGCGATGGCCGAGGGAGTCATCCTGGTCGACGCCGAGGCTCGGATCACCGCGTGCAACGCCAGCGCCGAGCGCATCCTGGGTCTCGACCACGACGGAATCGTCGGCAGCTCGCTCCTTGACAGCCGCTGGGCGGCCGTGCGGGAGGACGGGACACCGGCTCCGCCCGATGAGCTTCCGGCCGTCGACACGCTTCGGACCGGCCGCGCCCACCATGACGTCATCCGCGGGGTCCGCGACCCGGACGGGCGCATGGTGTGGCTCTCGCTCAACTCGCAGCCGCTTCTCGGCCCCGGCGAGACCCGGCCGCACGGCGTCGCGCTCTCGTTCACCGACGTCACCGAGCGGCGGACGGCCGAGCGGCTCACGAGCTCGGAGATGCGGCTGCTCGAGATGGTCGCGACCGAGACGCCGCTCCCCGCCGTGCTGCGCAGCCTCGCGCTCCTGGTCGAGGACCACTGCGAGGGGGCAGTGTGCGGGATCATGCGCGTCTCCGAGGACGGAGCCCATCTGCATCCGCTCGCCGCTCCGAGCCTGCCCGTCGACTATCTCGCGGCCGTCGACGGCGTCTCGGTGGGAGCCCGGGTCGGCTCGTGCGGGACTGCGGTGTACCGTCGCGAGCCCGTGTACGTGGTCGACATCGCGACCGATCCGCTGTGGGCGGGGTTCGCGGAGCTCGCGCTCGGGCACGGGCTGCGCGCCTGCTGGTCGGCTCCCGTGCTCGCGGCGGACGGTACCGTTCCGGCCACGATCGCCCTCTACTTCCGCGAGCCGCGGCCGCCGTTCGACGCCGACCTCCGCGTCGTCGAGCTGGCGGTCTCGATCGCCCGGCTCGCGATCGAGCGCGAACGGGCCCGGGAGGCGCTGCGCGAGAGCGAGCGAAAGCGGGTCGACGTTCTCGCCCGCATGCTTCGCGCCGGGGACGAGGAGCGCGCCCGCATCGCGGCCGACCTGCACGACGACACGATCCAGGTGCTCACCGGCACCCTGCTCTCGATCGACCGCGTCCTCCGGGCCTCCCGGGAGAGCGGAACCGGCGTCCCCACCGCGCTGACCGACGCCCGCGTGCTCCTCGGGTCGACGCTCGATCGCACGAGGCGGCTGATGTTCGAGATCCGCCCGCCGCTCCTGGAGTCACACGGGCTCGGGCACGCCGTCGGCGATCTGGTCGACCAGACCCGGCGAGACCTGGGGATCCAGGTCGCCGTCACGATCGACGTCGCGCGGCTCTCGACGAGCGTCGAGTCGCTCGTCTACCGCACGGTGCAGGAGCTGGTCGCGAACGCGCGCAAGCACGCCCGCGCCACGCGGCTCCAGGTCTCGCTGACGGCCTCCGACGGTCGCCTCGAGGGTAGTGTCGAGGACGATGGATGCGGGTTCGACCCGACGCGTGCGCGGGATCGCAGCGTGATGCGTCTTCACCTCGGGCTCCAGGCGGTGGCGGAGCGCCTGCGGCTGGCCGGCGGCGACTTCTCGATCGAGAGCCGTCCGGGCGGCGGGACGACGGCGCGCTTCGGCCTTCCACTGAGCTGATGCCCCGCGCCTGTGTCATCGTCCTCGACGCGGTCGGGGTTGGGGACCTGCCCGACGCCGGCGACTTCGGCACCGAGGGATCGTCGACCCTCGCCCACGTCGCCGAGGCCGTGGGAGGCCTCGAGGTGCCGGCGATGCAAGCGCTCGGCCTTGGCAACGTGATGCCCGTCCAGGGCTGCCCGCCCCGGCTCGACGCCCCGGCGGTCTGGGGCCGCCTGCACGAGCGGTCGCTGGGGATGGACACCACAACCGGGCACTGGGAGATGATGGGCATCGTCACGGAGCGGCCGTTCCCGACCTACCCGGACGGGTTCCCGGCCGAGATCATCGAGGAGTTCGCCTCTGCGACGGGGCGCGGGGTGATCGGGAACATCGCGGCGTCGGGCACCGAGATCATCGAGCGGCTGGGCGCCGAGCACGAGCGCACCGGGAGCTGGATCGTCTACACGTCGGCCGACAGCGTGTTCCAGATCGCCGCCCACGAGGCGGTCGTGCCGCTCGAGGAGCTGTATGACGCCTGCCGGACGGCGCGCAGGATCCTGCGCGGAGAGCACGCCGTCGGCAGGGTGATCGCGCGCCCGTTCGAAGGGTCCGAGGGTTCCTACCGGCGGACGCCGAGGCGGCACGACTTCTCGCTCGAGCCGCCGCGCCCGAACCACCTCCAGCAGCTTCGCGACCGCGGGATGACCGTGCACGGCGTCGGGAAGATCGGCGACATCTTCGCGGGGCAGGACATCGATGCCAGCCATCCGACGACCTCGAATGCCCAGGGGATCGCGACGACCGGGGAGCTGATGCGAACCGTCGCCGACGGCAGCCTGGTGTTCACGAACCTCGTCGAGACCGACATGCTCTGGGGTCATCGGAACGACCCGCGCGGGTTCGCGGACGCGCTCGAGGAGTTCGACGACGGCCTGCCGAGGATCCTGGCGGCGATGCGCCACGGCGACCTGCTCGTCCTGACATCGGACCACGGCTGCGACCCGACGACGCCCTCGACGGACCATTCACGCGAGCACGGCCTCCTGGTGGCGCACGTCCCCGGGGCGCCGCTCCTGGGCCACCGCCACGACGGCGACACGTTCGCCGACGTCGGGGCCACCGCGCTCAGGGTGCTCACCGGCGCCGGCCCCGGCGACCTTCCGGGCACGTCCGTCGTCTGAATCGCGCGTCTGGCGCATCCGCGAGAATGCCGGGTATGAGGATCGAGTCCCATGCCTGAGCTGCCGGAGGTCGAAACCGTCCGGCGCGGCCTCGATCCGCTGCTTCGCGGACGGGCCATCGAGGAGGCCGACATCATGGACGGCCGCCTCACCGCGCCGGAGGACCCGGTCGCGGTCGGCGCCGAGCTGTACGGCGAGGCGTTCACCGGCGTGGGGCGGCGAGGCAAGTACCTGCTCTTCGAGCTCGACTCCGGCCGCACGCTCGTCGTCCACCTGCGGATGACGGGCTGGTTCCACCATCGGGCCGGGGAGGGCGAGGAGCTCACCCACGTCCGCGCCGTCCTTCGGCTCGACGACGGGGCGTCGCTCGTCTACGCCGATCAACGCCGGTTCGGCACATGGCGGCTCGTCGCTCCCGGCGCTCTCGAGGAGTACCTGCGGCCGCGGGCGGGGCCGGAGCCGCTCTCGGAGGAGTGGACGCCGCGCCGGTTCCGCGGCGACCTCGCCGGGCGGCGGGCGTCGGTGAAGGCGCTCCTGCTCCACCAGGGCGTGGTCGCGGGCGTCGGCAACATCTACGCCGACGAGGCGCTCTGGCAGGCGCGCATCCATCCCCTTCGTCCGGGCGGCGAGCTGACGGCGGCCGAGGTGCGGCGGCTGCACGCCGCCGTGGTCGAGACCCTCGAGCGCGGGATCGCGTCGCAGGGCGCCAGCATCCGCAACTACCGAGGGCCCGACGGCGAGCCCGGCTCGATGCAGGAGCGCTTCAACGCCTACGACCGAGACGGCGAGCCGTGCCCGCGCTGCGGCACGCCCATCGAGAAGATCCGCGTCGCCCAACGAGGAACCCATCTGTGCCCGCGGTGCACCCGACAGCCCTGAAGGTGGCCGAGCGGCTCCGCGCCGCCGGCCTCGACGTCGACGTCCAGGAGCTCGACGCGTCGACCCGCACGGCCGAGGAGGCTGCGGCCGCCGCCGGCTGCGAGCTCGGCCAGATCGTGAAGTCGCTCGTATTCGTCGACGCCTCGGGGCCGGTGCTCGTGCTGTGCGCGGGCGACCGCCGGGTCGACACGGCGCTCGTCGGCGAGGATGTGCGCCGGGCGACGCCCGATGAGGTGCGCGAGGCGACGGGCTTCGCGATCGGCGGCGTGCCGCCGCTCGGGCACGAGCGGCCGGTGCGGACCGTGGTCGACGAGTCGCTGCGCCGGTTCGAAACGGTGTGGTGCGCCGCGGGCACGCCCCGGGCGGTGTTCGAAGTCGACACCGAGCGCCTGATCGGCGCCATCCCGGGCGCCGACGTGCGCGTCGTCACGGCCTGAGAACCGTGGCGGGCGAGCGGTTCGTCGACGCCGGCGGGGTCGAGATCTGCACTGAATCCTTCGGTAGCCCCGGCGACCCGCCGGTGCTTCTCATGATGGGACTCGCCGGCTCCATGATCTGGTGGGACGAGGCCTTCTGCACGATGCTCAGCGCCCGCGGACGGTTCGTGATCCGCTACGACCAGCGCGACACCGGCAGGTCGGTCGCGTACGACGTCGGCCGGCCCGGATACACCGGCGGGGACATGGTCGCCGATGCGGCCCGCGTGCTCGACGGTACGCCGCCCCGGCGGCGCACGTCGTGGGCGTGTCGGCGGGCGGCGCGCTCGCGCAGGTGCTGGCCATCGACCACCCGGACCGGGTGCTGTCGCTCGTCCTGATCAGCACGTCCTCCGTCATCGGGAACGACCGGACGAGTCTTCCAGGCCCGTCGGATGAGCTCAGCCGCTTCTGGGAGACGCCGCCGCCGGACTGGACGGACAACGGCGCGGTCGTCGACTACCTGGCGGCGTATCAGCGCGTGCTCGCCGGCGGGCGGCGCCCGTTCGACGAGCGGTACGCGCGCGACATCGTCCGCCGCGACGTTGAGCGGGCCCGGAACTACCCGTCCGTCCAGAACCACGAGCTGATCGAGGGCGCCGAGCCCCAGGGCATGCTGTCCGCTGTCTCCGTGCCGACGCTCGTCGTCCACGGCACCGCCGATCCGCTGTTTCGCGTCGAGCACGGAGAGGCGCTGGCGCGCGCGATTCCGGATGCACGCCTGCTCCTCCTGGACGGGGCGGGGCACGGCGTCGAGCCGGCCGACTGGGAGCCGCTCGCCGCGGCGATCGCCGAGCACACCGGCCGCGGCTAGCAGCGCCCGAGCTCGAGGACGTACGCCTCGAGGGCGAGCCCGCCGGGGGTGCGGAGGTCGCGCTCGGGCACCCGCCTGAACCCCAGGCCGCGGTAGAGGCGATGCGCGGCGGTCATCGCACGCGTCGTGTGGAGGACGAGTCGCGCCCGGCCGTCCTCCCGCGCCCGGTCGATGCAGGCTTGCGCCAGGAGCCGGCCGACGCCGCGCCCCTGCGCCGCCGGGTCGACGGCCAGCATGCGCATCCCCGACTCGTCGGTGCCCTCGAACTCGGCGAGCGGCCCGAAGTCAGCGACGAACGTGACGCCGCCGACCACACGGCCTGCTCCGTCCACGGCGACGATCACCTCAGCGGTCTCGGCGCGCCCGGCGACGTCGCGCAGCTCGGTCTCGTATCCCTCACTCGGCGAGTAGCCGGCGATCCTCCCATACGCCGCCACAGTGACGTCGCCGACCGCCCCGTACTCCTGCGGCTCGACCGGCCGTACCACGACGTCCGCCGACATCGCGGCACCCTACACTGAGGTCGTGGGGCGCACCTACAAGGCCGACGCGATCGTCCTGCGCTCGATGCGGTTCGGCGAGGCCGACCGCGTGCTGCACCTCTACACGGCCGAGCGCGGGCGCGTGAACGCGATCGCGAAGGGCGTCCGCAAGACGACGTCGCGGTTCGGCGGGCGGCTCGAGCCGCTGACGCGGGCGCAGCTCCTGCTGCACGAGGGCCGGGGCGAGCTGCACACCGTCTCGGGCGCCGACATCGTCGCCTCGCACGCCGGCGGTGCGCGAGCAGCCGTACGCGCTCGCCGTCGCCCAGATCGGCGCCGAGGCGGTGCTGAAGCTGTACCCCGAGCCCGAGCCGCACCCGCGGGTGTTCGACGGCCTGGTGCGGTTCCTCGACCTCCTCGACCGCGGCATCGACGACGGCCCGGACCCGGCGCCGACGGCTCGGGCTCGGCTTCCAGCTGAAGCTCCTGCGCTCGCCGGCTATCTGCCGCATCTCGACTCGTGCGCGTGCTGCGGGTCGGCCGGCGCGCTGGTCGGCTACTCGGCCGCGGCCGGCGGCGCCGTGTGCGGGCCGTGCGCGACCGAGGAGGGGGCGTTTCGCCTGAGCTCCGCGAGCCTGGACGCGATCGCAGCGCTCGTCGACCGGCCGCTCGCACCCGGGTCGCTCGCGACCGGCCCGGCGGCGGACGCGGTCCGGGTGGTCGAGGCGACCTACGCGTACCACGGCGGCTTTCGCCTGCGCACGCTGCACGCCTGAGTCCGGTCCGGGTCGGCCGCGGCTGATAGCTTGCGCCTCCGATGGCGGCGACCTTCCAGGGGATGATCTCGGCCCTCCAGGCCTTCTGGGAGGAGCAGGGGTGCATCATCGTGCAGCCGTACCACACCGAGGTCGGCGCGGGCACGTCGAATCCGGCCACGTTCCTGCGCGTGCTCGGCCCGGAGCCGTGGCGCACCGCCTACGTCGAGCCGTCGATCCGGCCCGACGACGGCCGCTACGGCGAGAACCCGTTCCGCTTCCAGCAGTTCTACCAGTACCAGGTGATCCTGAAGCCGGCGCCGGACGACGTGCAGGACATCTACCTCGCCTCGCTGCAGGCGATCGGGATCGACGTCGCGCGGCACGACGTCCGCTTCGTCGAGGACAACTGGGAGAACCCGCCGCCTGGGCGCGTCCGGGCTCGGCTGGGAGGTGTGGATGGACGGGATGGAGATCACCCAGTTCACCTACTTCCAGCAGGCCGGCGGGATCGATCTCGACCCGATCTCGGTCGAGCTCGCCTACGGCCTCGAGCGGCTGGCGATGTACCTCCAGGGCGTCCGCCGCGCCCAGGACATGCAGTGGTCGGACGGACGTACGCTGGGCGACGTGCGCTGCTGCAGAACGAGCGCCAGATGTCGGCCTACAACTACGAGCTGGCCGACATCGACGATGCTACGCCCGCCATTTCGACGACTTCGAGGCCGAGGCGCGGCCGCTGCATCGAGGCCGGGCTGCCGCTGCCCGCCTACGACTACGTGCTCAAGTGCTCGCACGCGTTCAACCTGCTCGATTCCCGCCGCGGCGATCGCCGTCACCGACCGGGCCGCCTACATCCTGCGCATGCGCCGGCTGGCCCAGGCGGTCGCGCGCGCCTATCTGGAAATCGAGGAGGCGCCGGTGCCTGACCTCCTCGTCGAGATCGGCTGCGAGGAGCTGCCGGCGGCGCCCTGCCGCCAGGCCGAGGCGCAGCTGCCCGGGCTGCTGGCCGACGCGCTCGACAAGGCCGGTATCGCCTCGGCCGAGCGTCGGCGTCCACGTCGCGCCGCGGCGGCTCGCGGCCGTCGCGCACGGCCTTCCCGGCGAGCGGGCCGCCGAGCGCCCCGAGGTGCGCGGCCCGCGCGCCGACGCACCCGAGCAGGCGCGCGCCGGGTTCGCGCGCAAGCACGGGCTCGGCGCCGGCGGGCTCGAGCGAGCGCGACGGCTTCGTGTGGGCGATCTCCGAGGGGGCGTCGACGCCGGTCGCCGACCTCGTGCCCGGCCGTCGTCGCCGCGTCCGTGGCCGCGGCTCCAGCTTCTCGAAGTCGATGCGCTGGGACGGCGGCCGCTTCTCGCGCCCGATCCGCTGGCTGGTGGTGAAGCTCGACGACGCAGGTCGTGCCGCCGAGGTGGCCGGCGTCGCCACCGGCGGCACCCGCGGCCACCGGCTCGAGGCGCGGCCCGGTCCCGATCGGCACGGCCGGCGAGCTATCTCGACGACGTCCGCGCGGCCACGCGTGATGGTCGACGCGGCGGAGCGGCGGGCGGCGATCGTGGCCGGGCTCGACGCCGCCGGCGGCTGGATCGATCCGATGGCGGAAGCTGGACGAGGTCGTCTATCTCGTCGAGTGGCCGTCGTGCTCGCGGGCCGAGTTCGACGGCCGCTACCTGGAGCTGCCCGAGCGCGTCGTCGTCACCGCCATGCAGTCCCACCAGCGCTACTTCCCGGTCCGCTGAGGGCGGCCGCGCTCGAGCCGCGGTTCCTGTTCGTCGCCAACGGCGGCGACCCCGACGTCGTGCGGCGCGGGAACGAGGAGGTGCTCGTCGGGCGGCTCGACGACGCCCGGTTCGCGTACGCCGCGACCTCGAGCGCGGCATCGGCGCGATGGCGGAGCGAGCTCGACCGGGTCAGCTTCCTCGAGGGCGGCCGGATCGCTCGCCGACAAGACGGCCCGGCTCGGGCCGCTCGATCGCGCGGCTGTGCGAGCGGAACGGGCTCGGCCCCGACGTCCGCGCCGCCGCCGCTCCGGGCCGCGGCTCTGTGCAAGGCCGACCTCGTCTCGAGGCTCGTCGGCGAGTTCGCCGACCTCGAGGGCTACGCGGGCTCGGTGTACGCGCGGGCGGCGGGCGAGCGACGACCGTCTGCGTCGCGATCGACGAGCACCACCGCCCGAGCGAGGCCGGCGGGACGCTGCCGGCGTCGGACGCGGGCGCCGTGCTCGCCCTCGCCGACAAGGCCGACACCGCTCGCGGTCGCGTTCGCGCGCGGCCTCGAGCCGACCGGCAGCCGCGACCCCTACGGCCTGCGCCGCGCCGCCGCCGGGCTCGTGGCGATCGCCCTCGACCGCGGCTGGCGCGTCGACCTGCCGCGAGCTGGTCGGCGCAGACGGCCGTCGGCGTTCGTGCTCGACCGGCTGGAGCCGATGCTCCTCGAGGAGGGCGTGAGCGTCGAGGAGCTGCGCGCCGCCCGCGGGTCGGGCGCGACGCGAGCCGGTCGAGGTGGCCGCGCCGGGCGCGGGCCCTGCACGCGTTCGCCGGGCCCGACCGCGACGCCGTGCGCGACGCGTACGGCCGCTGCGTGCGCATCGCCGGCGAGACGGCGCCGGGCGCCGGTCGACGAGGCGCTCCTCGACGGACCCGGCCGAGCGCGGCGCTGGCCGCCGCCGTCTCGGCCGGCCCCGGCGCGACCTCGAGGCGGCGGCCGACGCTCGTCACCCGCCGTCGAGCGGTTCTTCGACGACGTGCTGGTGATGGTCCGACGACGAGGCGGTGCGCGCGAACCGGCTCACGCTGGTCGCGAACGTGGCCGCGCGGCTGCGCCGCCTCGCCGACTTCGGCCAGCTTCCGGGATAGGACTGGCGACGATGGCCGACCGGCTCGAGATCCACATCGTGTCCGACTCCACCGGGGACACGGCCGCGCGGGTCGCGCAGAGCGGCCCAGAGCCAGTTCGAGGACACCGAGATCGAGATGATCCGCCACGCCCGGGTGCAGCACGCGCGAGCAGCTGGCGCGGGCGCTCGAGTCGGCCACCGGCCGGCGGGCGGCGGTCTTCTACACGCTCGTCGATCCGTCGCTGCGCGAGGCGATCGTCGAGATCGCCCACGCCAGCCGCCTCGTCGTGCACGACGTGCTCGGCCCGGCGCTGAATGCGATCACGACCGCGTCGGGCCGCGAGGCGACGCTGGTCCCCGGCCGCAGCGCGCCGCTCGACGCCCAGTACTTCCGCCGGATCGCCGCGATCGAGTTCGCCGTGAAGCACGACGACGGCCGCGGCGCCGACGACCTGCACCAGGCCGACATCGTGCTGGTCGGCGTCTCGCGCACGTCCAAGACGCCGACGTCGATGCACCTCGGCTACCTGGGCTACATGGCCGCGAACGTCCCGATCGTGCGCGGCGTCGACCCGCCGCCCGTCGCTCTTCACGGTCGAGCCATGGAAGCTCGTCGGGCTCACGATCGACGCCGAGCGGCTGGCGGGATCCGCCGCCGGCGCGTGCGCGCGCTGGCCGCCGGCGCCGGCGCCCGCTACGCCGATCTGGCGGAGATCTACGAGGAGCTCGAGCTGACGCGCGCGCTGCACAAGCGGCTCGGCTGCCCGGTGATCGACGTGACCGGGCTCGCCATCGAGGAGACGGCGGCCCGCGTCGCCGAGCTCGTCGACGGCCCGCCGCCGCGCCGCCCTCGAGGGCGTCCGGGCGTGAGCGCCTAGATCGGGCCTGGGGGAGGGTCGGACGCCGGGAACGACTCCCACGACGCCTCGTCGACGGCGTCGGCTCCGCTGACGACCCAGTAGCCGCTGCGCCGGGACACGACGACCTCGTCGAGGGCGCCGGAGATGTGCCCGGGTGCGATCGCCCGCGATCCATCGGCGTGGAGTCGGCCCCACTCGTCGCCGTCCACGCCGATGACCTCGGCGCAGTCGGCCCGCCCGCACTCACAGGCGATCAGGGTCAGCGGCATGTCCTCAGCCTCGTCCCGTGTGCCGCGGGCGGCCCCCGTTCGGGAGCCGCCCGCGCATGGGCCCTTCCGCTGAGCCCGTTCTCAAGACAGCGCGGCCTTTGGGCGCAGCTCTGCGCGCCGTTCGGCGGCATGCGCGAGGTTCCGCTGTCCCATCGGAATCGTCATGGTGTTCTGTAAAGGACGCCGTGGTCTCCACCTTTCTTCCGTGAGGCGCGAAATTCGCGAATTCCAAGCTACGCTTCGCGGCCGATGAGCGCCTACGTCTACGCCTTCGCAGACGGCTCGAGCGAGATGCGCGACCTCCTCGGAGGCAAGGGCGCCAAGCTCGCCGAGATGACGTCGATCGGCCTCCCCGTCCCGGACGGCTTCACGATGACGACCGAGGCGTGCCGCGCGTACCTGGACGCCGGCGGAACGTGGCCGGACGGGCTCGACGAGCAGGTCTCGAAGCACCTGGCCGCGCTGGAGGAGCGCTGCGGCAAGCGCCTCGGCGACCCGGACGATCCGCTCCTCGTCTCGGTGCGCTCGGGCTCGCCGGTGTCGATGCCCGGGATGATGGACACGATCCTGAACCTCGGGCTGAACCCGCGCTCGACGCGCGGGCTCGCCAACGCGTCCGGCAGTCCGCGCTTCGCCGCCGACTCGTACCGCCGCTTCGTGCAGATGTACGCGAACGTCGTGCTCGGCGTCCCGAGCGACGTGTTCGAGGAGGCTCTGACGCGTGCCAAGAGCTCCCGCGGCGTCGTCTCCGACGTCGATCTCGACGCGGCCGCGCTCGAGGAGCTGATTCAGGAGTTTCTGCGGATCAACCGCGGCCACACCGGTCGCGATTTCCCTGAGGACCCGCGGGAGCAGCTCGACGGCGCGATCGCCGCCGTGTTCGCGTCGTGGAACACGCCGCGGGCACGAACGTATCGCCGTCACGAGGGCATCTCCGACGGCCTCGGCACGGCGGTCAACGTCCAGCAGATGGTGTACGGGAACCTCGGCGACGACTCGGCCACCGGCGTCGTCTTCACCCGCAACCCCTCCACCGGCGAGCGCGAGCTCTTCGGCGAGTTCCTCGTGAATGCGCAGGGCGAGGACGTCGTCGCGGGGATCCGGACGCCGCGGCCGATCGGCGAGCTGAAGGCGGAGACCGGCGCCGCGTACGGCGAGCTGGAGGCGGCGATGGCGATGCTCGAAACGCACTACCGCGACCTGCAGGACGTCGAGTTCACGATCGAGCGGGGGCGGCTCTACATCCTGCAGACGCGCGCCGGCAAGCGGACCGCGCAGGCGGCGGTGCGGGTCGCGCGCGAGCTGGTCACCGAGGGCGTCATCGAGCGCGACGAGGCTGTGCAGCGGATCGACGCGCGCCAGCTCGACCAGCTCATGCATCCGGCCATCGATCCGGGCGCCGACTACGAGGTGCTCGCCACCGGCCTGAACGCGTCGCCCGGCGCGGCGGTCGGCAGGGCCGTGTTCGACGCCGACACCGCCGAGGCGCGCGGCCGGGCCGGCGAGCCGGTGATCCTCGTCCGGTGGGAGACGACTCCCGACGACATCCACGGCCTGATCCAGGCGCAGGGCGTGGTGACGGCCCACGGCGGCATGACGTCGCACGCGGCGGTCGTCGCACGCGGCATGGGGAAGCCGTGCGTGTGCGGCGTGGAGTCGCTTCGCATCGACGCGCCGGGCCGCCAGTTCGCCGTGAACGGCACGACGGTGTCGGAGGGCGACGAGATCTCGATCGACGGCAGCCGCGGCCTGGTGATCCACGGCGCGGTGCCGCTCGTGCCGCCGCAGATGACCGACGACTTCGCAGCCGTCACGGCGTGGGCCGACGACATCCGCCGCCTCGGCGTGCGCGCGAACGCCGACACGCCGGAGGACGCCAACCGGGCGCGCGAGTTCGGCGCCCAGGGCATCGGCCTCTGCCGCACCGAGCACATGTTCTTCGGCGAGGAGCGGCTGCCCGTCATGCGCGAGATGATCCTGGCCCGTGACGAGACGGGCCGCCGGGCTGCGCTCGACAGGCTCCTGCCGTTCCAGCAGTCCGACTTCGAGGGCATCCTCGAGGCGATGGACGGGCAGCCGGTGACGATCCGGCTGCTCGACCCGCCGCTGCACGAGTTCCTGCCCGACCTCGATGACGTCGACGAGTCCGACGAGCGCCTGCGGACCAGGATCAAGGCCCTGCGCGAGGTCAACCCGATGCTGGGCACCCGCGGCTGCCGTCTTGGGATCCTGCACCCCGAGATCTACGAGATGCAGGTGCGGGCGATCGTGCGCGCCGCGCTCGCGGTGGAGGGTTCGACGGTCGAGATCATGCATCCGCTGGTGGCCTTCGCCACGGAGCTCCGCCGGCTGCGGGCGCTGACGGAGGCGGTGATCGAGGAGGAGGGCGGCGGCAAGCTCGGGATCCTGATCGGGACGATGATCGAGGTGCCGCGCGCTGCGCTTCTGGCCGACCGGATCGCGCCGTATGCCGACTTCATGAGCTTCGGGACGAACGACCTCACCCAGACGACGCTCGCGTTCAGCCGCGACGACGCCGAGGGCAAGTTCCTCACGCGCTACCTCGAGGACGACGTCCTCTCGAGGAACCCGTTCGAGACGCTCGACGACGGGGTGCGCGCACTGATCGAGCGCACCGTCGAGGGCGCGCGGGGCGTGAAGCCGGGCATCAAGCTCGGCATCTGCGGGGAGCACGGCGGCGACCCCGCATCGGTGGAGTTCTGCAACAGCGTCGGGCTCGACTACGTCTCGTGCTCGCCGTTTCGCGTACCCACCGCGCGGCTGGCCGCCGCACAGGCGGAGCTCGCACACCGGTGAGGATCGACGTCGCCTTCGCGCCCGGCGTCACGCCGGCCGCGCCGGTGACCGTGGTCGTAGATGTGATTCGCGCGACGACGACCATCGCGCACGCTGTGGGCCAGGGCTACAGCCGCGTGCTGGCCTGCGGAGACATCGAGCGGGCGCGCGACCTCCACGGGCGGCTCGGGAACGGCGCGGTGCTCGCGGGCGAGCGGGAGTGCGTGAAGCCCGAGGGCTTCGATCTCGGGAACTCCCCCTCCGAGTACGCCTCCGGCCCGCCGCTCGGCGAGACGCTCGTCCTGGCGACGACGAATGGGACCCGGGCGATCGTGGCGGCTGCCGCCGATGCGGAGGCGGTGCTCATCGGCAGCCTCGCGAACCTCACAGCGTGCGCGGCGGCGGCCGCGCGGATCGCCCGCGACGGCGAGCGCGACGTCCTCGTGCAGTGCGCCGGGGTGGAGGGCGCGTTCGCCCTCGACGACGCCTACGTGGCCGGGCGCTTCGTTGCGGAGCTTCGCGGTGTGGCTCGCCGAGTGGAGCACCACCGATGCGGCCATCGCGGCCGAGGTGCTCTCGGACGCGTTCCCGTCGTCGAGCGACGCGCTCGGCGCGTCGACGAGCGCCGCGAACCTGCGCGCCGCCGGCCTCGCCGAGGATCTGCGCGCCTGTGCCCGCGAGAGCGCCTTCGACGTCGTTCCGAGAGTCGACGACGTCGACGCCGGCGTCGCCCTCATCACCACCTAGCGACCCGAGCGGCCACCTGGGTCTGACCACAATGTCTGCAGCCCGCGCGCGCAGCGCGCGGCACGCTGCAACATTGGGGTCTGACCCCGTTGTTGCACGGCGCAGCCGTGCAACCCGGCACGCAGGGCCGGCACCGTCGCCCTGCCGCCACAGAGCCCGGGTTCACCCGCTCGGGGGTTGCCGCGACCGCGGCGGGCACCGATGCTTTGGAGGCAACCGCGATGGGGGTCTTCCAATGGTTCGCAGGCTGCTCGACGGCGAAGAGCCGTGGGCGTATGAAAATCGTGGCTCCGTGCTCGAGTGGGCACAGGACCACGTCGTGCTGGCCGTGGCTGCGGCCGTCACCATCTGGTTCGGCGCGATCTACGTGATGACGCTGGTCGCCGGACTCTTGTCGTAGTCATAAGCCGATCTGCGGCGTACACTCGAATGTGTGCGTCGACCCGCACTACTCGGCTCCGCGCGCCGTGCTGCGCGCATCGCTGTGGGCGCAATGGGCTCGCTGCGGCCGCATGGGCGCGAGGAGCACGACGTGAATCCGCCGTTTCAGACGGCTGCGCAGGCCCCTGAGGCGCAGCAGAACGCGGCCCAGGCCGTCGATCCGCCGCAGAGCCGAGTCGTGGCCATGACGGAAGATCAAGGCGTGGATGACGGTCCCAGCTCCGGCAGGCCCGCCGCAGTGCACGTCCCGTATGCCAGGACCGGCGCTGAGCCTGACGTCGTCTCCGCGCCGCCGATTCGCGGCCTGCGCCGCCCCGGCCGCTCGCCGTTCTGGGCGGCAATCCACTCGCATCTCTGGCTCGTGGTGATCGTCGTGGTGGTCGTCGGGGTGGCCGGCACGGCGTACTGGGGGCTGCGCGTGCACCAGCGCATCGGCGAGGCCACCATCGAGCGCGGGGTCGGAAACCGCGAGCACACGAGCACGATCAAGTGCGTCGAGCAGCAGTCGAACGGCGCCGTATGGGCGTGTGGGCTCGTCTACCGGGCCGAGTCCGTCTGCCTCATCGCAAACGTGAACCCCGTCGGCGACTGGAACACGAAGCCTGGCGCAGACCTGTGCGACCACAGGTCGAGCCTGACGGCGCTCCTCCCGGCGAGGCTTACCGCAGGCGCGGTCGCCGCGGATCTGAAGTCGCAGCTAAGCGTCGACGTATCGAAGTGCGCCAAGATCCCGGCACGGAAGGTGCGGTGGGCGTGCCTCGGCCCCGGCGCGGCGAGCAACTCGTGCTTGGAGATCCGAATCGTGCCCTGGGTCCCGTGGTCATACGATTCCAGCACCGCGTGTGAGCACATCCCGGCGCTGCGGAAATCCCTCGGAAAGCGCCAGTGAGCATGGTTTACCCCAATTTCCGACCATTGGCGGTTGGCGTCTGTCCGGTCGATGCGATACCGTGCCGCGGGGAGGACGACAGTCCAGGAGGTACCGCTGCAGATGCACGGAAAGAGATTCAAGGTGTTGCTCGCGGCTACGGCGAGCGTGCTGGTGCTTGGCACCGGCGCGGCGTCGGCCGCAGCGGCTTCCCGCAACCACCACCAGGCCGCGCAGGTTACCCCCGCCGACGAGCAGTACGGCGGATCGCAGGGTGGCGGCGGTGGGAACGTGCTGGGCGAGCAGTCCGGTGGCGGCACGGGTGGGCTCCCGTTCACGGGGCTCAACCTCCTGCTGGTGCTGGGCGCAGGATCCGGTCTGATCGCTTCGGGGCTCGGGCTCCGGGCCGCTTCGTTCCGGCTCCGCCGCAACTAGTCGCGAGGACACGAATGTGACGGCCGCATCGTCGGCCGTCGAACGGCTGGGCGCGCTCACGGGTATCCGTGGGCGCGCTGCGCTGGTCCACGTTCCGGTGGCGCTCGTCGCGTTCGGGGCCGTTCTTCTCCTGGCGACCGACGATGGGGGCTACTTCCCGCCGGCGTGGGGGTGGAGCGCGGTCGTCCTCGCCTGGGCGACGGCCCTCGCGCTCGTGATTGGGCGCAACGTCGCGCTCGGAAGGCACGACTTCGCGCTGCTCGGGATCGCCGCCGCGCTCACGGGCTGGACGGCGCTCTCCGGCATCTGGGCCTCGGCGGTGAAGGCGCCCGTCCTCGAGGTCGAGCGGACGCTCGTGTACTTCGCGCTCCTCGCAGGCCTCCTCGTCACCGCCCGTCGGGGCGGGGCGCGACTGATGCTCGCCGGCGCCGCCGTCGCGGGGGTCCTCGTCTCCGGGTTTGCGCTCGTCACCCGGCTGCGGCCGGATGTGTTCGGGCTCTACGACGACCCTGTTGCGCACGGCCGGCTCTACCAGCCGATCGGGTACTGGAACGCGCTCGGGATCTTTGTCGCGATGACCGGCGCCCTCTGCCTCGGAGCGGCCATGCGGTCGCGCACGCCGTGGGTGCGGATCGCGGCCGCGGCCGCGCTGCCGCCGGTGGCGTCGACGTTGTTCTTCACCTTCAGCCGCGGCTCCATGATGGCGCTCGCGATCGGCATCGTTGCCGGGCTCGCCCTGGATCGCGATCGCCTCCGGTCGATGGCGGTCCTGTTCGCGCTCACCCCGTGGGTTGCGCTCGCCGTCGGCGACGCCCGGGCGCGAGGTGCGCTTGCACGGGGCGGCGCGGGTGTCCACGCGGCGTCGACGCAGGGTCGGCCGCTGCTCGTGATCATCCTCCTCTGCGCGGCGGCCTCCGCCGCCACGATGGCCGCCGTCGGCGTCGTCGAAAAGCGGGTCGAGTTCGGGCCCGTCGTGCGCCGCGCGTACAAGGTCGCCCTCGTCGTCGCCGGCCTGATGGCGGTCGCGGTGGCGATCGCCGCGTACGGATCGCCCGTGCACATGGTGTCGCGAGTCAGCCACGCGCTCGAGTCGAAGCCGCCGAAGCTGACTGCGAACCAGTCGGCGCGGCTCGAGACGCTGTCGCTGAACGGGCGCCCGATGCTGTGGCGCTCGGCGCTCGACGACGTCGGCGACCACCCGCTCCTCGGGTCGGGCGCCGGAACGTTCGAGCAGTACTGGAACCAGCACCGCCCCCGCCCGTACTTCGCCCGCGACGCGCACAGCCTGTACCTGGAGCGCCTGGCCGAGCAGGGGCCGGTCGGGCTCGTGCTGGTGATCGCGCTGCTCGGCTATCCGCTCGCGATCGCCGTGCGCAACCGCCGCGACCCCGCCGTCGTCACCGCGGCCGGCGCACTGGTGGCCTTCGCGGTGCACGCCGGCTTCGATTGGGACTGGGAGATGCCCGCGGTCACGGGCCTCGCGCTTGTCGCCGCCGCTGCGATCGTGGTCGCCGCCCGCGACGAGCACGTGGCGCCCCTCTCGAACCGCGTCCGGACGCCTCTCGTTGCGATGGCCCTCGCTGTCGGCGCCGTGGCGTTCGTCGGCGGGGTCGGAAACGAGGCGATCTCGTCGAGCGCCGACGCGGCCGCGCGTGGCGAGTTCGTGAAGGCGGAGTCGGACGCCCGGCAGGCGATGTCGTGGGCTCCGTGGTCCGACCAGGGCTGGATCGACCTCGCCGCTGCGCTTTCGGGGCAGGGCCGGAATGCGGAGGCCGCCGCGGCGCTTCGCACCGCAACTCGCAAGGATCCGGTCGACTGGGTCGCATGGCGCCGGCTGGCCGATCAGACGACCGACCCGGAGCGGTTCCACGCCCTCCAGATGGCGGCCAAGCTCAATCCGAAGGCCACCCGGCGGTCGCTGGATCACAAGGATCGCGTGCGGCTCGGCCTCACCGGGAACCAGTAAGGCCCTAGCGCCGGCCGCGGCCGAAGCTGTTCGCCGCCGGCGCGGCGGCCCGGAGCCGGCGGAGGTCGGCGACGTGGCCGCCCTGGCCGGCGCCCGTCCCAGCCGCGCGAGCCGCGGCCCGGGCCGACCTCGGGACGGGCCGCGTGCGGGCAGCCCCGCCACCCGGTCGGCGATCACGTTGACCGCGCCGTTTCGCCGCTCGAGCCGGCCCCACACCTGCAGGAGCGGCTCGGCCCTGACCATGATCCGGTCGCGCTCGTACACGGCGGGCGGGATGATCACGTTGGTCATCCCGTGCTCGTCCTCGAGGAGCAGGAAGACGATCCCCTTGGCCGTCCCCGGCCGCTGGCGGGCGATGACGATGCCCGCAGTTGTCGTCCGCCCCATCGCGTCGGTGCGCAGGTCGGCCGAGGTGCGAAGGGCGGGATCGAGCCCCTCCCGCAGGAGCGCCATCGGATGCGGGCCGGTCGTGAGGCTCATCGCCTCGTGGTCTGAGACCATGCGCTCCCAGGCGGTGAGCCCGGGGAGGGCGGGGGTGGGGGAGCCGTCAAGCGCGAGCGCGAGCTGGCGCGCGCCCTCCGGCCCGGCCGGCGCCCGATGGATCGGAAGCTCCCAGAGCAGGCGGCGCCGGTTCGGGTGGAACTCGTCGCACGCGCCCGCCCGCACCAGCGCCTCGAGCTGCGAGATGTCGAGCGGCGCGCGCCGCACCAGGTCGCCGAGGTCGGAGAACGGGCCGCCGCCGGTCGCGCTCGGCCATGAGGCCCTCGGCGCGCGTGCCGACGCCCTTGACGTAGCCGAGGCCGATCCTGACGGCGCCCCCTGCATCCTCGACGGAGCACCCGGCGCCGCTTCGGTTCACGTCCGGGGGGCGCATCTCGACGCCGCGCCGCTCGCCGTCGCGGAGCAGCGTCGCCGGGGGGTAGAAGCCCATCGGCTGCGCGTTCAGGAGCGAGCACAGGAACTCCGCCGGGTATGCGCGGTGCAGCCACGCCGACTGGTAGGCGAGGATCGCGAAGGCGGCGGCGTGGCTCTTGGGGAAGCCGAACTCCGAGAAGGCGACGATCTTCTGGAAGACCCGCTCGGCGGTCTCGGCGTCGACGCCCCGGCCGGCCGCGCCCTCCTGGAACCGGTGCCAGTGGCTCTCGAGCGCCTCGCGGCTGCGCTTGCGGCTCATCGCCCGGCGCAGGCTCTCGGCCTCGCCGGTGGTGAACCCGGCCAGGGCGATGGCGACCTCGAGCACCTGGTCCTGGAAGACGACGACGCCGAGGGTGTCGGCCAGCACCGGCTCGAGCAGGGGGTGGTCGAAGGGCGGGCGGAATTCGGGATCGTGGCGCAGGCTGCGGCGGTGGGCGATGTAGGGGTTGACCGCGTCACCGACGATCGGCCCGGGCCGGACGAGCGCGACCTGGACGGTCAGGTCGTCGAGGTTCTCGGGCAGCGTCTGGCGCAGCGACTGCATCTGCGCCCGGCTCTCGATCTGGAACACCCCGATCGTGTCGGCGGCCTGGATCTCGGCGTAGACCTCCGGATCGGAGAACCCCACCCGGGAGAGGTCGATGGGCGACCCGCGCGTCTCGGCGATCAGGTCGACGCACTCCTCGACCGCCGAGAGCATGCCCAGCCCGAGCAGGTCGATCTTGAGGAACCCGGCGTCGGCGCAGGAGTCCTTGTCCCACTGGCAGATCTGGCGGCCCTCCATCGCCGCGGGGATCACGGGCACGAGCTCGACGAGCGGCCGCGGTCGAGATCACCATCCCGCCCGAGTGCTGGGAGATGTGGCGGGGCAGGCCGCGGATCTCCTCCATGAGGAAGGCGAACGCGCGCCAGCGCGCCGAGCCCATCCGGTCGCGGAGCTGGTCGATCCGGTCCTCGGGCACCGCGCCCCACTCGTCGGCCAGCCGCGCCATCCGCTCGACCTCTCCCTGCGGCAGCGCGAGCGCCTTGCCGAGGTCGCGGATCGCCCCCCGGGTGCGGTAGGTGGGGAAGGCGGCCACCAGCGCGGCGTGCTCAGGCCCGTACCGGTCGACGATGTCGAGCATCAGCCCCTCGCGCACGTCGCGGGGGAAGTCGAGGTCGATGTCGGGCACGCTCGCGAGGTCTCTCGACAGGAACCGGCCCAGGAAGAGGCGCGTGGCCACCGGGTCGACGTGCGAGAGGCCGATCAGATAGCACACGATCGAGCCGACGCTCGAGCCCCTTCCGCGGCCCGGCGGGAGCAGGCGGCGGCCGGCGCTCGCCCCGCGCACCCGCACCGCCACGTCGCGCGCCATCTCGAGGATGTCGCGGTGGAGGAGGAAGAAGCCGGCGAGGCCGTGATGGGCGATCAGCCCCAGCTCCTCCTCGAGCCGCGCGCGGGCCTCGTGCCAGTGGGGGGAGCCGCGGTAGCGGCACTCGAGCTCGGCCCGGCAGATGCGCGTGAGGGCGGCCTGGGCGGGCTCTCCCGTGTCGGAGAAGTCGGGGTAGGCATAGCCCAGGTCCTGCGTCAGGTCGAAGCGGCAGCGGTCGGCGACGGCCGCCGCCGCCCGCACCGCCTCCGCGGGGAACCGGGCCGCGGTCTCGGAGGGCGCGCGCAGCACCGACTCGTGGTTTCCGCGCCGCTCGGCCTCGCATCCCTCGAGGGTGGTGCAGGTGCGGATGGCGACCAGGGCGTCCTGGAGGAGGGCGCGCCGGGGCGTGTGGGCGTGGACGTCGCCGGTCGCCACCGTCGCGAGGCGCAGCCGGTCCGCCAGCTCTCCGAGGAGCCTGTTTCGGCGCGCGTCGCCGCGCATGTACGGGCGCATGATCTCGATCGAGAACCGGTCGCGGCCGAAGGCGTCGCGCAGCCGCCGGGCCAGCGCCTCGGCCTCTCCCAGCCGGCCGGCGGAGACGAGTCGCGCGACCGCGCCGTGGCGTGCGCAGCCCGAGAGGCAGTGCAGGCCGTCCGCGTGCCGGATCACCTGCTCGAGCGTCGCCTCCGGCTTGCGACGGTCGTGGACGTGGGCGGCGGTGATGAGCCGGCACAGGTTGGCGTAGCCGCGCCGGTCCTCGCAGAGCAGGGTCAGGTGCGCGCCGCCCTCGAGGGTGATCTCGCAGCCGGTGATCGGCCGCACGCCGACCTCGCGGGCGGCATGGGCGAAGGCCAGGGAGCCCGAGAGGCCGTCGTGGTCGGTCAGGGCGAACGCGTCGTAGCCGAGCGCCGCCGCCCGGGCCGCCAGCTCATCGGGCTGGGAGGCGCCGTCCAGGAACGAGAACGAGGAGTGGGCGTGAAGCTCGGGGTAGCTCATCTGGCAGCACCGAACGTCTGTTCGGTGGACTCACCAGCATACCCACCCGCCGATCAGCGTGCCAGTCTGCGAACCGTCGTCTCGCGGTTTAGCGCAGCGTCGACGTGACCTCGAGCAGCTCCACCGCGGCCCCGCCGCGGCGCCACTCGATGTCGCGGTGCACCTCGGCCCAGAGGCTCTGCACGAGCTCCTCGCGGTCGCGTGCGAACCGCCATGGCCAGAACCGGTGCCGACCGTCGCAGTCGCGCGTGATCACCCGGCCGTGCCATCGTCGCCACCAGCCCGGATAGGGCCGCACGTAGACCTGATACGTATACGGCGACTCGGCCTCGACGATCGGCGAGGACGCGAGCGCCGCCGCCGGCGAGCTCGCCATGTGATCTCCCCCTCACAACTCCCCGCCACGCCACCGGCGTGGGGAGGAAAAGTATTACAACTTTTTGGATAACAGGTCAAGTAGTTTTGGCGAAGGCGTTAGGAATCCCGTCTGGTGGGATGCAGCGCTACCCTCGCTGCGTGAACCAGCGTCCGGTGCACCGATCGCAGAAGACGACCGCGTTTCGCCCGTCGGCCATGACCACGTCGAAGTAGCGCCGCCGCACCGGCCGGCCGGTCCACCAGCCCTCGTCCACCCGCCACTCGTCGCGCACGGTGGCGACCGGCTTTCCGTCCATCGATCGCGGCGCACCGGTGCCGTCTGCCCCGACGCGTACGCTCCTGGGCGCGCCGAGGATGCGGGGAGCGGCGGTGCGCATGATGCAGATGGTATCGAACACACGTTCGCTTTTCAACGGGGCTGCACACGCTCCAAAAAACCCATATGCTGGAAGCATGGACGAGTGGGCAGGGGCGGAGCGCCTGGCGGGCGCGATCGCAGATCGGCTGTCGGCTGCGCTTCCGGCGGAGCTCGAACCGCGCGCCGAGCGCGATGCCGTCGTGGTCTACGCCGGCGGCGCCCGGACCATGGTCATCCCCGTGCGGCCCTTCGGCGACAGCGGCGAGGCGGTCGAGGCAGTCGTCGACGTCCTGCTCGCCGTCCGCGACGAGGCTGAGGGGCATACCCACTCGCGCTACGAGACGGCAGCCGCAGTCGACGGCGATGTCGTTCGGCTGTGGTTTGGCCGGCTCGAGCCGACCACCTCGGAGCCGCCCTGGCGCGACGTCCTCCCGGAGCTGCCGTCGCTGCCGATCACACCGCTCTTCGAGGACGCGGGCGCGACGACGCCGACGTTCCCGGGTGTTGTCACCCGCGACCCTGACCCGTACGCTCGTCGGATGGCAGGAGTCGAGACAGCGCAGCCGCTCAGGTCGGTCACGCTCGTCGGCAAGCGGACGCGCGGCTACCGGGTCGACCTGTACCGCGACGAGTCGGGCATCGGCCTCGATCGCCGCGGCCGGCGCAGGGTGCTCAGGCTGGGCAGCCTGCGGCTCGAGTGGTATCCGAAGTAGCAACCGTCTAGGGTTGGAGCCATGGGGAGGATCGATGACCTGGTCGACGCCGCCCGGGCCCGCATCCGGCGCCTCTCGCCCGAGGAGTCGCGCGACGCGATGGCCGGCGGCGGCGTCATCCTCGACACGCGCACCTACGAGCAGCGCCGTGCCGACGGCGTGATCCCCGGCGCGATCGTCATGTCGCGGAACATCGTCGAGTGGCGGGTCGATCCGACGTCTGGCTGGGAGGATCCCGAGGTCGTCACCCGCACGGGCCCCGTCATCGTGATGTGCGACGAGGGGTTCGCCTCCAGCCTGGCGGCGGCGACGCTCGTCGACCTCGGCATCGACGACGCCGGCGACATGATCGGCGGATACCAGGCGTGGAAGGCGGCAGGACTGCCGGTCGCGGAGGCCGAGAGCACGACCTGAGCTGGGCGCGATCGCGACTCAGCGACCCACGGCGAGCGGCACGATCTCGAAGCGGCCGACGTCGACGAGGCCGCGGTCCGTGATCTTGAGCTCGGGGATGACCGAGAGCGAGAGGAAGCCGATCGCGTGGAACGGCTCTTCGACGGACGTTCCGAGCTCGAGCGCCGCTGCCGAGACCGCGGCGGTCTGGTCGAGCACGCGCTCGAGCGGCGCGTCCGACAGGAGGCCCGCGACGGGGAGCGGAAGCTCGGCCCGGATGCCGCGGTCGCGGACGACCACCATCCCGCCGCCGAGCTCGGCCAGGCGCTGCACGGCCCGGGCCATGTCGCCGTCGTCGACTCCGACGCACACGATGTTGTGGGCGTCGTGGGCGATCGTCGAGGCGATCGCGCCGTGCCGCAGGCCGAGCCCGCGCACCAGCCCGAGGCCGATCCGGCCGGTGCCGAGGTGCCGCTCGACGACGGCGATCTTGGCGAGGTCGCGCTCGGGGTCGGCGACGGCCGCCCCTCGGGCGACGGTCGGCGCCTCGGTGAGCGCCTCGGTCACGATCTGGCCCGGGACGATGCCGATGACCCGGGCGGCGTCGCCGTCCTGCCACGGGATCCGCAGGTCGCCGAGCGTGATGGGCGCGATCCGCACGGTGTGGCGCACCCACTCGGGCACCGGAGCAGGCGCGATCTCGCCCGGCGGCCGACCGGCGGTCAGCACGAGGTCGGGGACGAACCGCTCGAGATCGGGCAGGACGAGCAGGTCGGCCCGGTGGGCGGGGGCCACGGCGCCGAGGCCCGCGAGCCCGTGCCAGGTCGCCGCGTTCAGCGTTGCCATCGCGAGGGCATCGGCCGGGTCGACGCCCTCGGCGACCGCGTCGCGGACGAGCGCGTTCACGTGCCCGTCCGCCGCGATGTGCTGCGGGTCGCGGTCGTCGGTGCAGAGCGCGATCCGGTGCGGGCCGAGCTCCCGCGCGAGCGGGATCAGCGCGGGCAGGTTGCGGGCGCCCGTCGCCTCGCGGATGAGGAGCCACATGCCGGCCCGGAGCCGCTCGCGACCCTCCTCGATGGTCGTCGACTCGTGGTCGGAGCCGATCCCGGCCGCGGCGTAGGCCTGGAGCGCCGCCCCGCGCACCCCGGGAGCGTGTCCGTCGGCGCGCTCGGCGCCGGCCAGCGCGAGCTTCGCGAGCTCGGCCGGGTCGCCGGCGATCACCCCCGGGAAGTTCATCATCTCGGCCAGCCCGACCACCCGCCGGCGGCGCAGGAGGCCCTCAATGTCGCCTTCGGTCAGCGCACGGCGGGGCGACTCGAACTTCGACGCCGGCACGCACGCCGACGCGGTGAACCGCACGTCGAGCGGCATCCCCTCGGTCGCGTCGAGCAGCCAGTGGACGCCGTCTGTGCCGAGCACGTTTGCGATCTCGTGCGGATCCGCGACGACGGTCGTCGTCCCGAGCGGCAGCACGAGCCGGGCGAACTCGCCCGCCAGGAGCCGCGAGGACTCGAGGTGCACGTGCGCGTCGATGAAGCCGGGCACGACGTAGCGCCCCGTCGCGTCGATCCGCTCGCGGCCGTCGTAGCTCCCGAGGCCGGCGATCCAGCCGTCGACCACGGCGACGTCGCACTCGAGCCACTCGCGGGTGAAGACCGACAGCACCCGCCCGCCCGAGATGACGAGATCCGCCGGCTCGTCGCCGCGGGCGACGGCGATCCGGCGCGCGAGGTCCGTCATGGGCGGCGCGGCTGGGGCTCCTCTCCGGCGCCCGCCCGGCCCAGCCGGCGAAGCCACCAGTGCGAGAACAGGGCGAGCGTCACGATGATGAGCGCCAGGACGCCGAGGACGCCGACGACGCTGTCGGCCGACCTCCCGGCCACGTAGCCCAGCGAGCTGATGGTGACCGCCCATCCGACGCCGCCGAGGGCGTTGAAGATCGCAAACTTGCGCCACTCCATGTGGCTCGCCCCGGCCATCCACGCGGCCGTGACGCGGAGCACCGGCAGCCAGCGCCCGAAGAACACGGTCTTCCCGCCGTGGCGGCGGAAGAAGACCTCGCTGCGCTCGACCGACCGCTCCAGCCGGTGGGCCAGGCGGCCGGTCCCCGTCAGGATCTTGCGGAGCAGGAACCGCCCGATCAGGTAGCCGATGTTGTCGCCGATGATCGCGCCCGACGCCGCGAACAGCCACACGAGCGGCAGATCGAGCTCCCCGCGTGCCGAGAGCGCCCCGCCGATCAGGATGCTCGTCTCGCCGGGAATCGGGAGCCCGGCGGACTCGCCGGCGACGATGAGGAAGAGCGCCAGATAGCCGAGGTTGGCCGGGACGTGGATGCTGGCGATCAGGAACACGGTGGCGATGCGGAACACGCTCGGAGTCTAGGCGCGGCTCCGTTGGCGCCCCGTTTCAGGCAGCTGGGTGCGCCCCTAGATGATTGACTCCACGGCCGCCTCGCGCGCCTGGACGTGCTTCTGTGGTGTGTGATCGGATTGTGGTGGGGCTGCGGCTGCGAACCGTCGCCTCGCGGTGTCCTCGGTCGCGCCGATATTTCAACCAATATCGACGCTCCCTGCGTTCTTGCGAGGCTCGGTTCTCGCCGCCCAGGACATCACGCGGCCGTGGAATCAATCATCTAGCCGTCGAACGGGACGAGCAGGTGGCGCCCCTCGGGCAGCCGCGACCACGGCGCCACCTCGACCACCCGCCACAGGTGCCCTTCGCCCAGGCCGGCCGTGACCTGGCGGGCGGCCTCGGCGGCGCGCTCGCGCAGGAGCTCCGATGCCGGCCGGAGGAGCGCCAGCTGGCGGTCGCCATGCGCCGCCAGCGCCGAGATCTCGAGCTGGAGCTCGTCGACCGCTCCCGGAAGCTCCGTCAGGTGGGGCTGAAGGGCGTCGCGCAGCCTGCGCGGGTCGCCGGTCGGCTCGCGCAGGGTCACCGGCCGCCGGAAGGAGCCGCCCGCAGCCAGCCGCGCCGACACCACGAGCGTCGCGCGGCGGGCGGCCGGCGCGGCGAGGGTGGGCGAGCAGCCGGTCGATCAGGACGGCGAGGGCTCCGCGCAGCACGAGGAGGTCGCCCGCCGGCTCGGGGAACTCGATCCACTCCCGCAGCGGCTCCGGCGGCGTGCGCGGCGCCACGTAGGCGTCGTCCTCGCCCTGCGAGAGCCGCCAGGCGGCGATCCCCGGGCGCCCGAAGCGGTCGGCGACCGCGGGCAGCGGAAGCGCCGCCAGCTCGCCGGCCGTGCGGATGCCGAGCGCCTCGAGCGTGGAGACCGTCTCCGGGTCGAGCGGCAGCCTGCCCACCGGCATCGGCGCCAGGAAGGACGTCGCCGCTCCCTCCTCGACCAGGTGCGGCCGGCGCGGCCGCGACCGCACAGCAGCCGCCTGGGCCACGAACCGGCCCGGCCCGGCGCCGACCCTGGCCCCGGCGCCGCGGCCATCGCCGTCGCCGCGAGCAGGCGGCTCGCGCCGCCGTGGAGCCGCACGAGCCCGTCGGCGCTGAAGAGGGCCCGCCCGGGCGCGAGCGGCTCGACGGCGGCGCCCAGGCCCTCGAGCCGCGAGAGCAGGAGCTCGGCGGCGTCGGCGACCGCTCCGGGGTCGGGGGTGACGAGCCGCAGGCGCGGGCAGCGGGCGATCCCCTCGGCCGACGCGCATGCCCGCGCAGACGCCGAACGCGGCGGCCGCGGCATTGGCCTCGCCGAGGAGCGGCGGCCCGCCCGGCTCGGGGCCGAGCGCCACCGGCTCGTCGGGGAGCGCGCCACCCAGGCCGGCCGCCACCCGCAGCGCGAAGCGGGGGACGAGCGCGCAGACGATCAGGGAGCGGCGGCGTGGCATCCGGGCCGTCCAGCATACCGAACATATGTTCGATCGACAAGCTATGCTCTCGCGCATGCCGAAACGACTCAACATCCAGGCCGTTGACATCTCCTACGACGAGACCGACCCCGAGGGCTTCAAGTCGGGCGCCGCCAAGCTCGGCCCGCTGCTCGGCGCGACCAGGACGGGCACGAGCGTGTACGAGCTGCCGCCCCGGCAGTCCATCTGCCCGTACCACTACGAGTACGGCGAGGAGGAGTGGCTGCTCGTGCTCTCGGGCCGGCCGACGCTGCGCCACCCGGAGGGCACCGACCAGCTCGAGGAAGGCGACATCGCCTGCTTCCCGGCCGGTCCCGAGGGCGCGCACGCGGTCAGGAACGACACCGACGAGACCGTGCGCGTGCTCATGTTCGCGAACCGCTGCGAGCCGGCCGCGAGCGTCTATCCCGACAGCGGCAAGGTCGGCATCTGGACAGGCAACACCGACGACGACCTCCTCGTCGAGAGGTCGAGCGGCGTCGGCTACTGGCACGGCGAGGCGCCGGAGGCGTAGCTCCCGTCAGGTGGTCGAGTCGGGGTCGACGGCCCGCAGGTAGAGCCGTCGGCCCTGGAGCGTCGGCAGCCGCTTCTCGGCGGCGCGCCAGAACTCGCGCTCGTACGCGCGCCGGTCGCGCGCGGCCATCGTCTCGGCGTAGCGGTCGCGCAGGTCGAGCAGCTCGTCCTCGGCCTCCTCGACGAGATCCATGTAGTCGCCGTAGGCCTCCTCGGAGTCGCCGGCGCCCGCCCGGTCGTAGGCCCGCTTGGCCTCGCCGATCCGCGCGAGCAGATCGGCGCTCTCGGCCTCGAAGAGCTCGAGCTGGCGGCGGATGACGTCGCCGAAGCGCGGGCGGCCCGGGATCCTCACGCGGGCATGGTATCGACGGCGCCCGGGCGTCCTTCCGGACGCTAAGGTGACCGCCGCATGCCCGAGACGCGATCGCTCCTCGTGCGCACCTGGAACATCGCCCACGGCCGCGATGTGCCTCCCGGGCCGGGCTACGGCCATGCGCGCCGCAAGCTCCTGGCCGAGATGTGCGCCGTCGTCGTTCGAGGACGATCCCGACATCGTCCTGCTCCAGGAGGTGCCCGTCTGGGCCGCGGAGCTGCTGCGCGAGCACACCGGGATGGGCGTCACGCTGGCGGACGCCTACGGCGCGCACGTGCCGTTCGTGCACGTGCCGCTGCCGCTCGCCGCCGGGGCGGCCCTCGGCCGGGCGCTGCCCGACCTCGTGCGCACCCAGTTCGAGGGCCAGGCGCAGGCGCTCCTCTACGGCCCGGACCTCCTGCTCGTCTCGGCCCGGCGCGTGCAGCTGAACGAGCGCACCGCTGGCTGCGCGGCGAGCCCCGGATCGCCCAGCTCGTGCGCCTGCGCCACCGCAAGCTCGGCGTCGAGCTCGCCGTCGGGAACGTCCACGCCGATCCACGCGGCGGCGCCGGCGCAGCTCGAGAAGGCCGGGTTCGTGCTCGAGCGGTTCGCCCGCGGCGCGCCGATGATCCTGGGCGGCGACCTGAACGCGGGCATGCACTCGGCGGGGCTGCGCTCGCTCGTCGGCCGCGGCTGGGTCGAGGATGCCGGGCGAGGTCGGCATCGACCACCTGCTCGTCCGCGGCGTCGAGCTGGAGTGGCCGGCGACGCGCTGGCTCCCGCAGCGCCGCGACCTGCGCCTGAACGGGTCGCTCCCGCTTCGGCTCTCGGATCACGACCCCGTCGACGCGGTGGTGGGGCTTGCTTGACCGGGCCGATCTCCCCGCCGTCGCCGGCTGCGCCTACCTGAACGCGGGCACGAACGGGCCGCTGCCGCGGGCCGCCGCCGACGCGATGGCCGCCGAGATGGAGGCGGCGCTCAGCCGGCCGCGGATCGGCGCGCCGGCCTTCGAGCGGTTCTGGGAGGTGCGGGGCCGGGCGCGGGAGGCGGCCGCGTCGAGGCTCGGCGCGCCGGCCGAGGAGGTGGCCGTGACGACCTCGACGAGCCAGGGCGATCGGGCTCGTGACGGCGGGCCTCGAGTGGGAGTTCGGCGGACGAGATCGTGACGACCACCGAGGAGCACCCGGGCGTGCTCGGGCCGCTCGACGAGCTGCGCGTCCGCCGCGGTGCGGTGATCCGCTTCGTTCCCGCCGACGACCTCGTCGCATCGATCGGGCCGACGACGCGGATGGTGGCGATCTCGCACGTGCTGTGGACGACCGGCCGCATCCTGCCGCTCCCCGAGATCGCGGACGCGACCCACGCCGCCGGGGCGCTGCTCCTCGTCGACGGCGCCCAGTCGGCCGGCCAGCTCGACCTGCACGTCGAGGAGACGGGGTCGGACTTCTACGCGATCTCCGGCCAGAAGTGGCTGCTCGGCCCGAACGGGACGGGAGCGCTCTGGGTGCACCCGCGCCACCACGAGCGCCTGCGGCCGGCGCTCCCGAGCTACCTCACCTATGCCGACGGCGATCGTCGGGAACATGCGCCCGGGCGCGGCCCGCTTCGATCCGGGGACGCTCGATCTCGCCTCACTGGCCGGCCTGGCGGCGGCGATCGCGTGGGTGGACGGCCTGGAGGGCGGCTGGCAGGCGTGGCTCGCGCTGGCCGGCGAGCGGGTGGCGACAGCGCGCGTGCCAGGCTGCGCCGCCGCCGGGTTCCCCGCCGTCGATCCGCCGGGAGGCTCGACCGGCCTCGTGGCCTTCGAGCTGCCCGGGCACGAGCCGGCGGACGTCGTCGCGGCGCTGGCCGAGCGCTCCGTGCTCCTGCGGACGATCCCCGAGACGCCCTACCTGCGGCTCTCGGTCGGCGCGTGGACGAGCGACGCCGACCTGGACGCCCTGATCGACGGCCTCGACGCCGTCCGCTCCGGCAACTGAAACATCTGTACCTGGTACCAATGTTTCACGCGGGCTCCGCGGTGGTTGGGCGGCGGTGCCGGCCCTGCGGGCCGGGTTGCACGGCTGCCGCCGTGCAACGACGGGGTCTGACCCCAATGTTGCAGCCGCGGCGCTGCGCGCCTGCTGCAGACATTGGGGTCAGACCCCTGGGGCAGTCCAGCGTTGGTGGCTAGCTTCGCAGGCCGAGCTCGGCCGAGATGGGCCGCAGCGCCGCGATCACGAACGCGATGTGCTCGTCGAGGTCGACGCCGATCTCGGCCGCGCCCTCGACGACCTCCTCGCGGTTCACGCCGCGGGCGAAGCTCGGCTGCTTCAGCTTCTTGCGCACCGAGCGGGGCTCGAGCGTCGCGATCCCGTCGGGCCGGACGAGCCCGCAGGCGTGCACGAACCCCGACACCTCGTCGCAGGCGAAGAGGGTGTGCTCGAGGCGCGACTCGCGCGCGACGCCGGTGTGGCTGCCGTGCGACTGGATCGCGCGCACGAACCACTCCGGATAGCCGCGCTCGCGCAGCACGGGCGCGCCGTCCTGGGGATGCTGGTCGAGCGTGGGATGCCGCTCGTAGTCGAAGTCGTGCAGGAGTGCGACGTTGCCCCAGGCCGCCTCGTCCTCGCCCCATTCGCGGGCGTAGGCCCGCACCGACGCCTCGACCGCGAGGCAGTGGCGCAGGAGCGCCTCGCCCTTCGTCCACTCGGTCAGAAGCTCCCACGCCGCGTCGCGATCGTGCACCAGATCCGGCATGGCCGCGGACACTATCGTGCCGGCTGCGACGCGCGGGGAGGCAGGAACCTGTTGCTCTCACAGCGAATCCGGCTACCCTCAGACCATGGCAGTCGCGACACGGGACACCACCATCGAGACCTTCCTCATCGAGGGGGGAGTGCCGCTCTCGGGCACCGTCCGCCCCGCCGGCAACAAGAACGCCGCCCTGCCGATCCTGGCGGCGTGCCTGCTCACGGCCGATCCGGTCACGCTCGACAACGTCCCGCGCATCCGCGACGTCGAGGCGATGATCGACCTCCTCGTGCGACATCGGCGTCGAGGTCGAGTGGCTGGGCCCGAACCGCCTGCGCGTGTGGGCGGCCGACATCCGAAAGACGCGCCTCGACGCCGAGCTGTGCACGCGGATCCGGGCGTCGATCCTGTTCGCCGGCCCGCTGCTGGCCCGCTTCGGCGCGGCCGACATCCCGCCGCCCGGCGGCGACGTCATCGGCCGCCGCCGGGTCGACACCCACCTGATGGCCTTCGCCGGGCTCGGCGCCGACGTCGAGGCCGACCGCGAGTACCGCCTGCGGCGCCGTCCGGCCTGCAAGGGCGCCGACATCTACCTCGACGAGGCGTCGGTGACCGGCACCGAGAACGCCGTCATGGCGGCCGTGCTGGCGCGCGGCACGACGATCATCCGGAACGCCGCCTGCGAGCCGCACGTGCAGGATCTGTGCAACCTGCTTGTGCTCGATGGGCGCGACGATCGACGGCATCGGCTCGAACGTGCTCACGTCCACGGCGTCGAGTCCCTGCACGGCGGCTCGCACCGCGTCGGCGCCGACCACATCGAGGTGGCGTCGTTCATCGGCCTGGCAGCGGTGACCGGCGGCGAGGTCCTGATCGAGGACGCCGCCGTCGAGCATCTGCGCTCGATCCGGCACACCTTCGCGCGCCTCGGGGTCGAGATCGAGATCGAGGGCGACGCGGTGCGCGTGCCCGCCCGCCAGACGCTGCGCATCGTCGACGACGTGCACGCCCAGATCCCGAAGATCGAGGACGGGCCGTGGCCGATGTTCCCGGCCGACCTGACGTCGATCGCGGTCGCGGTCGCGACGCAGGCCACCGGCACGGTGCTCATCTTCGAGAAGATGTTCGAGAACCGCCTGTTCTTCACCGACAAGCTGGTGTCGATGGGGGCGCGGATCATCCTGTGCGACCCGCACCGGGCGGTCGTGACCGGGCCGGCGAAGCTGTACGGCGAGCGGATGGCGAGCCCCGACATCCGCGCCGGGATGGCGATGCTGATCGCCGCGCTCTCCGCCGAGGGCGAGAGCCGGATCGGCAACGTCGGCGAGATCGACCGCGGCTACGAGCGGATCGACGAGCGCCTGCGCGAGCTCGGCGCCCGCATCGAGCGCGTCCCGGCCTAGGCGTCCAGGCCTCGATCTCCGCGGAACGGTACGCTTCGCGGCGTGAGGGAGCGCAGACGCGTCGCGGCGGCGGAGGTCGGCGAGCTCGTCCGGGGGCTGCGGCCGTCCACGGAGCTGCGCGACGACGTGCGCTCGACGGTCGCCGACATCGTCGACATGGTGCGGGACGGCGGCGACGAGGCGTGCGCCGGCTGACGTCCGCGGCTCGACGGCGTCGACATCGAGCGCTCCGCGGGTCGCGCCGAGCCTGATGCGCGAGGCGCTCGACGATCTCGATCCGGACGTCCGCGCTGCGCTCGAGCTCCTGGCCGAGAACCTGCGCACGGTCGCCACCGACAAGATGCCGCGGCCGACGCGGGTGACGCTGCGTCACGGTCAGGTCGTCTCGACCCGTCAGGTGCCGGTGCGCCGCGTCGGCGTCTACGTCCCGGGCGGCCTCGCCGCCTATCCGTCGAGCGCCGTGATGGCGATCGTGCCGGCGCAGGTCGCGGGTGTGCCCGAGATCGCCGTCTGCTCGCCGCCAGGGCCGTCGGGGCTTCCGCACTCCGGCGCGCTCGCCGTCTGCGCGCTGCTCGGCGTCGAGGAGGTCTACGCGGTCGGCGGCGCCCAGGCGGTCGCGGCCCTCGCCCTCGGAACGGCGTCGATCCCCGCGGTCGACATGGTCGTCGGGCCGGGGAACGCCTACGTCGAGGAGGCCAAGCGGCGCCTCTTCGGCGAGGTCGGGATCGAGTCGCTGGCCGGCCCGACGCGAGCTCGTCGTCGTGGCCGACGCCTCCGCGCCGGCCGAGCCGCAGCGCTGGGATCTGCTGGCCCAGGTCGAGCACGGCCCGGGATCGCAGTCGGTGCTCGTGTCGCCCGACCCCGACGTGCTCGCCGCGATCGGCCGCTCCTCCCGCCGGAGAGCGGCGTCGTCGTGGTCGAGGCCGACACGCTCGAGACGGCGCTCGCCTTCGTGAACGCCTACGCGCCGCGAGCACCTCCAGCTGATGGTGGCCGATCCCGACGAGGCGCTCGCGAGCCGTCCATCACGCCGGCGCGATCTTCGTCGGCCCGCACAGCGGGACCGCCTACGGCGACTACATCGCGGGCTCGAACCACATCCTGCCGACGGGCGGGCACAGCCGGTTCTCGTCGGGCCTCTCGCCCGCGGCCTTCCTGCGCACGCAGGAGGTCGTCGAGCTCTCGGCCGAGGCGTCGGCGGCCCTGGCGGCCCCGCTGGCCGCGCTGGCCCGTGCCGAGGGCTTCGTCGACCACGCCCGCTCCGGCGAGGTGCGCGCCGTCGGTCTCGGCCGACACGGCGCCGGCGACGCCGGGCGACTGATCGCCTCAGCCGGGCGGCGCGCTCTCGGTCGACGCACTGGACGAGCACGTGCGCCGTCGCCGGGTCGACCGGCCGTCCGGCGCGGATGTCCTCGTCGGCGGCCTTGAAGTCGGCGAACGCCAGGCGGTGGCTCACGCACTCGTACGCGGCGCTGCAGGCCTCCGCCTGGCCCGACGACGCCTTGGTGCATGCGGCCACGAACCGGTCGCGGACGCCGTTGTCGTAGCCGCTCGATCCGCTCGACCCGCTCGAGGAGCATGCGGCCGCAACGAGGATCGCCCCGAGGGATGTCAGGTATGCGGCGCGGACGCGGTGAGTTGACATAGGACCGGCTCCGAAAGTGCCCGTCCGTATCATGCATGCCGCGATGCCTCACCGCCATGCCGCCGTTCCGATTCCCGACCGCGTGGCGAGCACGCTCGACGCGCGCGCTGGATGCGTCTGCCGGGCTCCCGCTGTATCTCGTCGGCGGCGCGATCCGCGACCTCCTGCGCGGCGAGGCGGGCATCACCGACGTCGACCTGGCGGTCGACGGCGACGCCGGCGCCGGTCGCGCGGCGCCTTGCCCGGCGCCTCGGGCGTCGCGCTCGGGTGACCGTCCACACCGCCTTCGGCACGTCGACCGTGCGGTGGGAGGACATGCGCGTCGACCTCGCGCGCACCCGCTCGGAGAGCTACGCCCGTCCCGGCTCGCTGCCCGCGGTCGAGCCGGCCGGCATCGAGGCCGACCTGCTTCGCCGCGACTTCACGGTGAACGCGATGGCGCTTCGGCTCGGGAACGGCGACAGCCTGCTCGATCCGGCCGGCGGACGAGGCGACCTCGAGCGCCGCGTGATCCGCGTGCTGCACCCGGGGTCGTTCCGCGACGACCCGACCCGGATCTTCCGGGCCGTGCGCTACGCCGCCCGGCTCGGCTTCGAGCTCGATCCCGAGACAGACGAGCTCGCCGCGCGCGGCCGTCGCAGGAGGGCCTCGTCGGGCAGCTCTCCGGCTCGCGCGCTGCGCGCGGAGGTCGTCGCCGCTGCTGTGCGAGCCGGTGGCGTCCGACGCGATCGCGCGGCTCGGCGCGCTGGGCGCCTGCCGGGCGGTCTGGCCGGGGCTCGACTGCGGCGCGGATGCCCAGGCGCTGCTCGACCGGGTCGAGCCGCTCCGGCAGCGCTACGCACCGCGGACGCCGGCGTGGCGCATGGCGCTGGTCGTCCTGGCCCGCCGCCTCCCCGACGCCGACCTGCCGGTGCTCGCGCACCGGCTGGTGCTGCGCCGGCGCGCGACGCCGCGACGCTGCGCGCGGCCGTGTCGACCCCCTTCCCGGCCGAGCGACGCGAGCCCGGCCGCCGTCGCCGAGACTGTATCGCGGCGCGCCCGGTCGAGGCTGCGCTCGCTCGCTGCGGCCGCGGGGAGCGCCGTGGCGACGGCGTCTACCTCGACCACCTGCGCGGCGTGCGGCTCGCGATCGACGGCAGCGTGCTCCGCGACGAGCTCGGCCTCGCGGAGTCGCCGCGGGTGGGGCGAGGTGCTCGCGCGAGCTCCTGCGGCGCAAGCGAAACGGCGAGCTCGCCGACCGGGCCGCCGAGCTCGCGGCGGCGCGCGAGCTCGTCGCGAGGGCCGGCCGGTGACCGGGCTCGCCTGGGACGACGGCGACGTGCCGGTCCTGCGCTGGACGGCGGCTCCGCGCGGCGTCGCGGTCGCGTTCACGTCGCGGGCCGGGGGCGTCGTCGAGCGGCCCGTTCCGCTCGCTCAACCTGGGCGCGCTCACCGCCGACGACGCCGCGAACGTCGCCGAGAACCGGCGCCGGGCGGTCGACGGCCGCCGGCGGCGACCGGCGGCGGCGACGATGGCGTGGCAGGTGCACGGCGCGGACGTGCGCGAGGTGGACGAGCGAGCCGGCGCCGGGGAGGTTCCTGGAGCCCGGCGTCGAGCCGTTCCCGAAGTCCGACGGCCTCGCCACGAGCCTGCGCGGCCGGCCGCTGGTGCTGCTCACGGCCGACTGCCTCCCGGTCGCGATCGCGCGCGCGGACGGCGCGCCGCCTGGCCGTGCTTCACGCCGGCTGGCGGGGGCTCGTGGCCGGGATCGTCGAGCGCGGGCGTCGAGGCGGTGGGCGGCGGGGCGACCGCGGCGGTCGGGCCGGGCGCGGGGCCGTGCTGCTACGAGGTGGGCGACGACGTCGGCGACGTGCTCCAGGGGCCGCTTCGGCGAGGACGTCGTCCGCGACGGCCGGGCCGACCTGTGGCTGTGCGCCGCGGCGGGCGCTCGAAGGCGCCGGCGTCGCCGACGTCGAGGTCGCGGGCGAGTGCACGATCTGCGGCCGGCGAGCGGTACTTCTCGCACCGGCGCGACCGGGGGACGACCGGCCGCCAGGGGGTGGTCGGGGTGCTCCGTGCTTGACCCGGCCGTCATCGCGGCGAACCTCGCCCGGGTGCGCGCGCGAGGTCGGGCCCGGACGTCGAGATCCTGGCCGCGACGAAGTACGTCGAGGCGGACGACCTGCCGGCGCTCCGGCGAGGGCGGGGTCACGCTCGTCGGCGAGAACCGGACCGACGCGCTCCTCGCCAAGCAGGAGCGGTACGGCGACGTCTTCACCTGGGACTTCATCGGCCACGTCCAGAGCCGCAAGGTGCGCGACCTGGTCGGCCGGGTGCGCCTGATCCACGCGGTCGACTCGCTGAGCGCCGTGCGACCAGCTCGAGGCCGCGCGCGAGCGAGCCGGTCGACTGCCTGCTCCAGGTCAACGTGGCCGGCGAGGACACGAAGTCGGGCGTGCCGCGTCGCGGAGGTCGACGCGTTCCTGGGCGAGGTCGAGCCGCTCGGCAGGGTGCGCTGCCGCGGCCTCATGACGATGCCGCCGCTCGCGGACGGATCCCGAGCACGCCCGCCCGTGGTTCGCGGCGCTCCGCGAGCTGCGCGACCGGCTCGCGCCGGAGTGGGAGGGACGGCACGAATTCCGCCCATCTCAGCATGGGCACGAGCCAGGACTACGCGGTCGCCGCCGCCGGAGGGAGCGACGATCGTGCGGGTCGGTACCGTCCTTTACCGGGCGCTAGACTCTTTCACATGGCCATGCGAGATCTGTGGAACTCGACGCTCGTCTACTTCGGCGTGCGCGAGGAGGACTGGGACGACGAGTACGACGACGACGGCGCGGCCGCCAACGAGGATCTCGAGCGGATCTACAGCGAGCGGCCGAACGTCCGCCGGCTTGAAGCCGCGGCGCGCGGCCGGGGTCGCGACTTCGACGACATCTTCTCCGACGAGGAGCCGCAGCGGGCCGTCTCGGCGCGCCGGCGCCCGCCGGACGCGCCGGCGCCGCCCAGAACGGCCACCGGACGGCGCAGCAGGTGTCGCTGGTCGTGCCCAAGAGCTTCAACGACGCCCAGACGGTCGCCGACAAGCTCAAGGCCGACGTGCCGGTGATCATCAACTTCCAGGGCGCCGACGCCGACCTGGCCAAGCGGCTGGTCGACTTCGCGAGCGGGCTCACCTACGCCCTGGACGGTCGATGCAGCGGGTCGCCGACCGCGTGTTCCTGCTCACGCCGCACTCGATCTCGGTGTCGGCCGAGGACAAGGCGCTCCTGATGGAGCGCGGCTTCTTCAACCAGTACTAGAGCAGGGCGGGAAGCCGCGGGGGAGCTTGCGGCAGGTCGCCCGGGTCATCTGGTAGCCGGGGACGTAGGGGTTCGGGCACAGCCAGCGCGGGCTCGTCCAGATGCCCGTCGACTCGACGGCGACGGGGTACCCACACGCATCGACGACCTCCCATTGCAGGCCGTCGAGGCGGCCGTTCAACGCTGCGAGACCCGCCTGAAAGGCGTCGTAGCGCCGCGCGAAGGACGCCCGGCGCAAGGCGCGCACGACGATGGTTGCCGCCTGGCGGTTGGGGTGCATCAGGGAGATCGAGACGACCCGAAACCGCGCACGCGCCGCCGCACGGGCGATCGCCTCCCGGACGGCGGAGTCCGGCTCGGCGGCGCCGACGTAGGGATCCGCCGGCCCGATCTCGCTCGAGAACGGCTGCACACGGCCGGCGACCGAGAGCGCCTCCGACGTTCCGCGGACGCGGGGCGCGCCAGCGGGCTGGCTCGTCAGGTACGCGTTGTCGAAGACCGATGCCTGCCAGAGGGGGCCGTCCGCGGCGAGCTGGGATCGAAGCGTGCCGGAAGACGGGCTGCCGTTCGCCGCCACCGTGGTCGAGAGCCAGATCGGGCCCTCGACGCGGCGGAAGCGCCCGAAGGACTCCGGCGGCCGGCCGAACCGCACCTCGATGATCGCGCCGTCGCCCATGCCGTCCAGGATCTCGTCGGGCCCGAGCGCGCATCGCAGGCGTGCCGCCGACCACCCGCGCCGGGCCCTCGCCGGTGCCGAGGAGCGACACGACCGGCGTCCCGGACGGCGCCGTGCCGCTCGCGTGCGAGGCGCCCGTGACGCCCTGTCCGCACCCGGCGGCGGCGAGGCTCGCGACGATGCCGATCCCGACCTGCGCGACGCGGCGTCCGAGCGAGATCCTCATGACCTCTTCGTCGGCCGGCATGCGCGGAAAGTTCCCCTCGCCGCGAGGCCACGCCCCGGCCTGCCCGTTCCCGATACGCTTTCGCGTCCATGAGCGAGCGCGCGCCAATCATCGGCCTGCTCGGGGCGGGCAACATGGCCTCCGCGATGGTCTCCGGCTGGGTGCGCGCCGACCCGGCGATGGCCGAGCGGATCCTCGTCACCGACCGCGGCTCCGGCCGCGCGGCCGCCCTGGCCGAGCGCCTCGGCGTCCGCCACGTCGAGGCGAACGCCGACCTGGTCCGCGAGGCCGACATCGTCGTCCTGTGCGTGAAGCCGATCGACGTCGAGCGGGTGCTGCGCGAGGTCTCCGACCTGATCACGCCCAAGAAGATGGTCGCCTCGGTCGCCGCCGGCGTGGGCACCGCCACGCTCGAGACGATCCTCGACGTCGACGCGCCGGTCTTCCGCTTCATGCCGAACGTCGGCGTGCGGGTCGGCGCGGGCACGCTCGCGTTCTCGACGGGGCGGTTCACGGACACCGCCGCCGAGGAGACCGTGCTCGCGTGCTTCTCGCTGCTCGGCGAGGTCGTGCCGCTCGAGGAGCGGCTCTTCGACGCGGCGACGGCGCTCTCGGGCTCGGGGCCGGCGTTCCTCGGCCTCATCGTCGAGGCGTTCGAGGATGCCGGCATCGTCTCGGGCCTCACCCACGAGAGCGCCCGCCGGCTCATCCTCTCGACCGTCCGCGGGACGGCTGAGCTCCTCGCGGCCGAGAACATCGCCTGCGCCGACCTGCGCCGGATGGTCACGTCGCCCGGGGGCACGGCCGCCGCCGGCCTCGCCGAGATGGAGCGGCGCGGCGTGCGCGGCGCGATCATCGACGGCGTCAGCGCGGCGAGGCACAGGGCGGGCGAGCTCGGGTGAACATCTCGACGATCGAGCAGTTTCTCTACTCGCTCTGGCTCGTCTACTCCCTCGTCATCGGGCTCTACATCCTCACGTCGTGGCTCCAGCTTCCGCCGAACCGCTGGGTGGGCGCCCTGCGGACGTTCCTCTACGACACGGTCGAGCCCGTCCTGCGCCCGCTGCGCGGCATCCTGCCGTCGATGGGAGGGCTCGACCTGAGCCCCATGATCGCGATCTTCGGCCTGCGCATCCTGCTCCAGATCGTGTTCGCCGTCCTCGACGGGTTCAAATGACGGAAGGAGCGGCCGGATGAGCCATACGGTGATCGACGCCGCCGACGTGGAGCCGAGCTTCGGCGTGTTTCGCAAGATGCGGGCGGCGCTCGGCGCGAGCGGCTTCGGCATCAATCAGGTCGAGCTCCCGCCCGGCGCGTCCGGGCGTAGAGCACGACGAGGCCGAGGCGGCCAGGAGGAGGTCTACATCGTGCTCTCCGGAGTCGGGCGCGATGCGGATCGACGGCGAGGACGTCGAGCTGGTGCCCGGGCCGGTGGCTGCGGGTCGACGCCGGCCATACGCGCATGCCGATCGCCGGCCCCGACGGGCTCGTGCTGATCATGGTGGGCGGGACGCCGGCCAGGGCTTCGTGCCGCGCAATAATCTGTAGACTCGCCAGACGGCGGACCGGTCATCCAGGGCAGGAGGACTCGCGATGCAGACGCCGAATCACCCCGGCATGGGACTTTCGCCAGTCGAGCTGCGCCACGAGCGGCCCGGCTGCGGCCCTTCGGCTACCGCAGGGCCGACGTCGACCATCTGCTCGAGAGCGCGACCGTCGCCTACGAGGTCGGTGTGGCGCGAGCGGGCCGATCTCGACGACCACGTCCACGAGCTCGAGAAGGAGCTCACCCGCCACCGCGAGAGCGAGGAGGCGATGCGAAACGCGCTCGTCACCGCCGAGCGGGCCGCCGACGAGATCCGCGCCGCCGCCTCGCGGCAGGCCGAGCTGATCATTCGCGACGCCGAGTCGAAGGCCGCGACCTGGTGCACGACGCCTATGCGGAGCGCGAGCGCGTCCGCCGCGAGACGTCGCGGCTGCTGGCCGAGGAGGCCGAGTTCCGGCTGCGGCTGCGGTCGCTCCTCGGGGCCATGCTCGAGGCCGTCCGCGACCACGAGCAGCGGCTCGCGGACGCCACCGGCAGGGCACGCCAGGAGGGCGAGCACACGCAGCTCATGCCGCCCGTCGAGCCCGACGACTACACCGGCGGCGACTGACCCACGGCGCCGGGCGGCCAGAGGCCGCCTGGGTATACTCATCGGCAGGCTGGGGATTCGTTTGCCGGGAGGAAGGGCATGGCCGTACGTCGACATCGAAGCTGCGCGTCGCCGATCGACGGAGCGGGCGCGCGTCCTCGAGGCCCGCCAGCACCTGATCGACGACACCTCGCGGTCGATGGAGGAGGCGGTCGACGAGGACGGCAACGACAGCCACATGGCCGACAGCGCCACCGAGACGCTCGACCGCGAGATCGAGCTCTCGATCGGCGACAACGCCGATCATCTGCTCGAATCGATCGACGCGGCGCTGGCCGGGTCGCGGACGGGACCTACGGCAAGTGCGAGCGGTGCGGCAAGCCGATCGCGCACGAGCGCCTCGAGGCACTGCCCTGGGCGACGAAGTGCATCGAGTGCAAGCGGCTCGAGGAGCGGGGCTGATTCACGTGGAGGCGGGGCCGGAGCCCGCCCATCGGGCGGGGTCGTTGCAGTGGGCGGGGTTCGCGGCGGTCGCGGTCGCGGCGTCGTCGCCGACCAGGTGACGAAGCGGGTCATCGAGCAGCGGCTGGCGCTGGACGAGAGCCATTCGGTGCTGCCGGGCCTCACGATCACGCACGTGCGGAACAGCGGGATCGCGTTCGGGATCCTTCCCGGGCGGCTCGGGATCGTGTCGGTGCTGACGGCGGCCGCGGTCGTGTGGATGCTCGTGCACTTCGCCCGCTCCGGGTCGCGGCACGTGCTGTTCCCGGTCGCCCTCGGGCTGCTCGTCGGCGGGAGCGTCTCGAACCTGGTCGACCGCGTCCGGGAGGGCCACGTGACCGACTTCATCCACATCACCCACTGGCCGACGTTCAACCTCGCCGACAGCTTCATCGTGGTCGGCGTGCTCCTGCTCGCGCTCGCGCCTGATGCGGGTCGAGCAGCCGCAGCCGCCCGCGACCCCGCCGCCGGCGGGGGCCGACCCGGCCGTGACTCGAGCTCGACGTCCCCCCGGACTCCGGCGGGATGCGGCTCGACCGCTTCGTCGCCGGCACGACGAGGTCGGCTCGCGCGCCGCCGCCGAGCGCCTGATCGAGGCCGGCGTCGTGCTCGTCGACGGGCGAGGTGCGGCCGCGAGCGCACCGGCTCGGCGCCGGGGCGGTCGTGAGCTCACCTCCCGGAGCCCGAGCCGGCGCCGCTCCCGCGCCGAGGACGTCGACGGTCGTCTACTCCGACGACCACCTCGTCGTCGTGATCAAGCCGGCCGGGCTGCTCGTGCACCCGGTGCCCGGCCACTCCGGCCCGACGCTCGCGACGCGCTCGCGGCGTCGCCGCGGGCGGGCCGCCAGGCCGGCCCGGCATCGTCCACCGGCTCGACCGCGACACCTCGGGCCTCCTGCTCGTCGCGCGCGACGAGGCGACGCTGCGCCGCCTCCAGGCGCAGCTGCGCCGCCGCCGGATCGGGCGCACGTACGTCGCGCTCGTGCGCGGGCGGCCGCCGTCGCGGCCGGGCGGATCGAGGCCCCGATCGGCCGCGACCGCCGCGACCCGACCCGGCTGTCGCTCGACACCGACGCCCCGCGACGCGGTCACCGACTTCGAGCTGGTCGAGGCGCTCCCGGGACGGTCGCTCCTTCGCGTGACGCTCGAGACCGGCCGCACGCACCAGATCCGCGTCCACCTGGCGGCGATCGGCCACCCGGTCGTCGGCGACCCGGTCTACGGCCACGGCCCCGAGCTCGGCCTCGATCGCCAGTTCCTGCATGCGGCCGAGCTGCGCGTTCGCGCACCCCATGACCGGCGAGCCGATCGAGGTCTCGGCGCCGCTCCCGGCCGATCTCGAAGCCGCCCTCCGGCTGGCCCGAACCGCGTAGGAGCTACAATCCCGGCGGTTTCCGACCACCCTCTACCCGGCGGCGAAGCGGCGCGCCGGCGGTGTCCCGCACGCGCGGGACTCCGGAGCGCCCCGCCGGACGTTCAACCCCAACCGATCAGGAGGAGTGCGCGTGTCCGCAGTCACGATGCGCGAGCTGCTCGAGGCCGGCGTCCACTTCGGCCACCAGACCCGACGCTGGAACCCCAAGATGCGCCGGTTCATCTTCGGCGAGCGCGGCGGCATCTACATCATCGATCTGCAGCAGACGATGGAGCTTCTGCACGACGTCCAGCAGTACGTGTCGAACATCGGCGAGCGCAACGGCACCGTGCTCTTCGTCGGGACGAAGAAGCAGTGCCAGGACGCCGTCGACGAGCACGCCCGCCGCGTCGGGATGCCCTACGTGAACCACCGCTGGCTGGGCGGCCTGCTCACCAACTACCGCACCATCCAGGAGCGGATCGCCGCCCTGCACGAGCTGCGCCGGCAGAAGACCGAGGGCCAGCTCGATCTGCTGCCCCCGAAGGAGCGCCAGTCGACGCTCTCCGAGCTCGAGAAGCTCGAGGCCAACCTGGGCGGCGTCGCCGACACGCGCAAGCTGCCCGACGCGGTCGTCGTGATCGACATGAAGAAGGAGGCGCTCGCCGTGCGCGAGGCGCGGCGCCTGAACATCCCGGTGATCGGGCTCGTCGACACGAACTGCGACCCCGACGACGCCGACTTCGTCATCCCCGGAAACGACGACGCCATCCGCTCGTCGGCGCTGATCGTGCGCGTGCTCGCCGACGGCGTCGCCGAGGGCCGGAACCGCGGCGTGAAGGTGTCCGACTTCGTGTCGGAGAACGGCGACGAGGCCGAGGGCGAGACTGCCGAGGGCGAGGCGCCGGCCGAGGACGCCGGCGGCGAGGCCGCCGCGCCTGCGGCCGAGGCCGCGGCCGAGCGCCGGCGAGGCTCCCGCGGCGCCGGCCGCGGAGGAGGCGACCCGCAAGCGAGGCACAGGATGAGTGACGTGACCTACAAGCCGACCGCCGCCGAGGTCAAGCAGCTGCGCGAGACCACCCAGGCCGGCATGATGGACTGCAAGCGGCGCTCGACGAGACCGGCGGCGACATGGACGCGGCCGTCAAGCTCCTGCGCGAGAAGGGGATCGCGTCGGCCGGCAAGCGCGCCGGCCGCGGCACCGGCGAGGGGATCATCGAGACCTACGTCCACGCCGACGGCCGGATCGGCGCGATGGTCGAGATCGGCTGCGAGACCGACTTCGTCGCCCGCAACGAGAACTTCCAGGCGTTCGCCCGCAAGGTGGCCCTCCAGATCGCCGCCGGGCGCGACCTGCGGTTCGTGTCCGAGGACGAGATCACCGACGACTTCCAGGCCGCCGAGCTCGAGATCTTCCGGGCCAAGGCGGCGGCCGAGGGCAGGCCCGAGGCGATGCTCGACAAGATCGCCGAGGGCATGTTGAAGAAGTCGCTCACCGACTACGTGCTGCTGAACCAGCCGTCGATCCGGCCCGAGGACGACGGCAAGACGATCGAGACGCTGCGGGCCGAGCTCTCGGGCACGCTGGGCGAGAACATCGAGGTCAAGCGCTTCGCCCGCTTCGAGGTGGGGGCCGAGTGAGCCCGCCGAGGGCGACGCGGCCTTCGGGCGCGTCCTGCTCAAGCTGTCCGGCGAGGCGCTCATGGGCGAGCGCGACTACGGCCAGGACCCGGGCCGGATCGCGGCGATCGCCCGGGCCGTGCGCGACGTCCACGAGCTCGGCATCGAGCACGCGATCGTCGTCGGCGGCGGGAACATCCTGCGCGGCACGCAGGAGGCGGCGCGCGGGGATGGACCGCGCGACCGCCGACTACGCCGGGCATGCTGGCGACGCTCCTGAACGCGCTCACGGTGTCGGACGCGCTCGAGCAGCTCGGCGCTGCCGACGCGCGTGCTGTCGGCGATCAACGTCTCGCAGGTGGCCGAGCCGTACATCCGCCGCCGGGCGATCCGCCACCTCGAGAAGGGCCGGGTCGTGATCTTCGCGGCGGGCACCGGCAACCCGTTCTTCACGACCGACACCGCCGCGGCGCTGCGCGCGCTCGAGATCGGCGCCCAGGCGATCCTGATGGGCAAGAACGGCGTCGAGGGCGTCCTCGACGCCGATCCGCGCGAGCACCCGGACGCGCGCCTGATCCCGGAGCTGACGCACCTCGAGGCGATCGAGCGCGGCCTCAAGGTCATGGACACGACGGCGCTCTCGCTGTGCATGGACAACCGCGTTCCGCTGTACGTGTTCAACCTCGACGACGAGTCGAACATCGAGCGGGTCGTGCGCGGTGAGCGGATCGGGACGATGATCCCGCGCCCAGGTCCCAGCGGAGGTCGCGAGATGATCGATGACGTGCTGACGGATGCCACGCCGGCGGATGGACAAGAGCGTCGAGGCGGCGAAGCACGAGTTCACGACCGTCCGCACGGGCCGGGCCTCGGCGGCGCTGCTCGACCGCGTGCAGGTGAGCGCCTACGGCACCAAGATGCCGGTCAACCAGCTGGCGACGATCGCCGTCCCCGAGCCGCGCCTGCTCACGATCACGCCCGTTCGACAAGAGCATCATGAAGGACATCGAGCGCGCCATCCACGAGTCCGACCTCGGCCTCACGCCGTCGAACGACGGCCAGCTGATCCGGCTGCCGATCCCGCAGCTCACGGAGGAGCGGCGCAAGGAGCTCGTGAAGCAGGTGCGGCACATGGCCGAGGAGGGCCGGGTGGCGGCGCGCAACGTCCGCCGCGACGCGATCCACCGGCTGAAGGAGCTCGAGAAGAACGGCGAGACGGGCGCCGACGACGTCCACCGCGCGGAGGACCGGCTGCAGAAGCTGACCGACGAGCACGTGCAGCAGATCGACGCCGCGCTGAAGGCCAAAGAGGCCGAGATCATGGAAGTCTGAGTTCGCGCCGGTACGTCGGGCTCGCTCCGGGCGCATGCGCGGCTGCGGCGGACGTCGCCCCGGAGCCGCAGCCCGTCCCGGCCGAGCCGCCCGGAACGTCGCCATCATCATGGACGGCAACGGCCGCTGGGCGTCGCGCCGCGGCCTGCCGCTCCTCGCCGGCCACCGCGCCGGCACCCGGGCGCTGCGGCGCACGGTCGAGGCCGCGCCCGACCTGGGCGTCCGCAGCCTGGCCGTGTACGCGTTCTCGACCGAGAACTGGGGCCGTCCGCCCGCGAGGTCGACGACCTGATGACGCTCTTCGCCGACACGATCGAGCGCGAGTTCCCCGACCTGCACCGGCAGGGCGTCCGGGTGCGCTTCGTCGGCCGCCGCGACCGCTGCCCGCGAGAGCCTGCGCGAGCTGATGGACGACATGGAGGGGCGCACCGCCGGGAACACCCGCCTCGACCTGTGGGTGGCGTTCGACTACGGCTCGCGGGACGAGATCGTGCACGCCGTGCGCGCGCTGATCGCGGCCGGGACCGAGCCGGCCGACGTCGACGAGGACGCGGTGCGCGCGCACCTGTACGCTCCGGAGATGCCCGACCCCGACCTGGTGATCCGGACGAGCGGCGAGATGCGGATGTCGAACTTCCTGCTCTGGCAGTCGGCCTACGCGGAGTTCGAGTTCGCGCCGACGCTCTGGCCCGACTTCGGCGGCGACGAGCTCGAGGCGGCGCTGCGGGCCTACGCCAGCGCCGCGCCGGTTCGGGCGCCGGTGAGCGATCTCGTCTCGCGCGTCGTCGTGGCGGTCCCGCTGGGGGCGGCCACGATCTATGCCGCGCTGCACGGCGGCTGGTGCTGGTGGCCCTGGCGTCGGTGGCCGCGGTGATCGCCTTGCACGAGTTCTCCGCCATGACGCGCGAGCTGCGCCCGCTCGTGCCGGCCGGGTTCGCGGCCGTCGTGGCGGGCCTCGCGGCGGTCCACGACGGCGGGGTCGCGTGGGCGGCCGGCCCGCTCGTGGGGATGCTCGTCATCGTCTTCTGGCTCTCGGCCGTCGCCGAGGTGCGCCAGAGGGCCGTCGTCCAGCTCGCCGCGACGATGTTCGGCGTGGTCTGGATCGGGCTCGGGTTCGGGTTCCTGGTCGCGATCCGCGACCTCCCGGCGAGCACGGCCTGGGCCGCGAGCTGCTGCTGGCCGTGCTCCTGGGCGTGTGGGGCTCGGACATCGCCGCCTACGCCGTCGGGCGCCTGTTCGGCCGTCGCCAGCTGGCCGCGCAGATCTCGCCGGCCAAGACGGTCGAGGGCTTCCTGGCCGGCCTCGTGGCCGGGGACGCGATCGTCTTCTTCACCCTCTACCACGAGCCGCACGGCGATCCGCTCTCGCCGCTGCACGCGCTCGAGCTCGGCGTGGCGGTCGCGGTCGCCGCGCCGATCGGCGACCTGTTCGAGTCCTACCTCAAGCGCGACATGGGCGTGAAGGACACCGGCAGCCTCCTCGGCGCCCACGGCGGCATGCTCGACCGCGTCGACGCGCTGCTGCTGGCGGCGCCCGGCCGCCTACTTCGTCGCGCTCGCCATCGGCCGGGCATGAAACATTGGCGACAGGCCCCGGTGTTTCACGCCTGGCCCCACGGGTCGCCTAGAATTCGGGCATGACCGCGCAGCGACGTTCGACCGCTCGCGGCTCCTGCCGTTCGTGCGCGTCGAGAAGCGAGATGGCCGACGAGCGGATGGAGGCGGCGATCGCGGTCGTCTGCGCCCGGCACCCGGGCCTCGCGGAGCTCGAGCTGGCGTGGTTCGGGCAGCGGCTCGAGGGCGACAACTGCGGCCGCTACCACGCGGTCGGCTTCCTGGCGCGACCCCGACGCGCGGCCTCGACGAGGGCCGCGCGTACGTCGTCGACGTCGTCACCGGCCACGTCATGCGCGAGCGCCGCTGGAGCGCCGCCGCGACCTGCCGTCCGACATCTCGGCGCTGGCGTAACGGCGCGCCAATCGGGCCGCAACTAGACTGGCCGTATGAGATCCGTGGCCGTCCTCGGCGCGACCGGCTCGATCGGCAGGCAGGCCCTCGACGTGATCGCGGGAAGCCCCGGCCTGCGCGCGTGCGCGCTCTCGGCGAACCGACGACGCGGACGGGCTGGTCGCCGCGCGCGCGCAACGGGCGCGCGGCATCGTCGCCCTCGTCGACCCCGACGCCGCCGGACGGGCCGCGCGCGAGCTCGACGGCGAGAGTGCTCGGGGCGACGCGGGCGTCGAGCAGCTGATCGCCGCGAGCGGCGCCGACGTCGTCCTGAACGCGATCGTCGGCGCGGCCGGGCCTGCGCGCGACGCTGGCCGCCTTCGCCGCGGGCGCCGACCTGGCGCTCGCCAACAAGGAGAGCCTCGTGGCCGGCGGGGAGCTCGTGCTCGACGCGCAGCGGCGAGCGGGCGGCGGCTGCTGCCCGTCGACAGCGAGCACTCGGCGCTCGCGCAGTGCCTCGAGGGCGCCGCTCCGGGCGCCGTCACCGGGCCTCGTCATCACCGCCTCGGGCGGCCCGTTCCGCGGCCGCCGCCGCGACGAGCTCGCCGACGTGACGGTCGCCGATGCGCTCGCCCACCCGACCTGGAGCATGGGCGAGAAGATCACGATCGACTCGGCCACGCTGATGAACAAGGGCCTCGAGGTGATCGAGGCGCACCACCTGTTCGGCATCGCCTACGACGCCATCGAGGTCGTCGTCCACCCGCAGTCGATCGTCCACGGGATGGTGCGCTTCCGCGACGGCGCCCTGCTCGCCCACGTCGGGCTCCCGGACATGCGGGTGCCGATCTCGTGGGCGCTCACCCATCCGGATCGCGCGGCGACGACGGTCCCGACGCTCGACCTGTCGGCGCCGCTCAGCCTCGACTTCGAGCCGCCCGACGTCGCGACCTTCCGCTGCCTCGCCCTGGCCCGGGCGGCGGGCATGGCGGGCGGCACCGCGCCGTGCGTCCTGAACGCCGCCAACGAGGTCGCGGTCGGCGCGTTCCTGGACGGCCGGATCGGCTTCCTCGACATCGCCGCCGTGGTCGAGGAGGCGCTCGAGCAGGTCCCGCCCGAGCCGGTCGACCTCGCTGGAGCAGGTGCTCGACGCCGACGGCCGCGCCCGGGCGGCCGCCGCGGGAGCGGGAGCGCGGCCGCGTGAGCGTCTTCGTCGCCATCGTCGGCCTGCTCCTGCTCGTCGCCGTCCACGAGCTCGGCCACTTCACCGCCGCCAAGGCGACCGGCATGCGCGCGCTGCGCTTCTACCTCGGCTTCCCGCCGGCGGTCGTGAAGCGCCAGTGCGGGGACACCGAGTACGGCATCGGCGCCATCCCGCTCGGCGGCTTCGTGAAGATCCCGGGCATGCTCCGGCCCGAGCCGGGCGACCTGTACGACGTCGACGACCTGCTCGACCGGTCGGAGAACGTCGACGACGACGCCGCGACCGCGCCTCGCCGTCGCGCTGGACGACGTCCGCCGCCACCTCGACGCAGGGCCGCTACGACGACGCCCTGGCGGCGCTGCCCGCCTGCGCGCCGCGGTCGAGCGCGCCGAGCCGCGCTCTCGCCGGGCGAGCGGCGGCGGGTGTCACCCGCTCGATGGACCGGCTCGACGAGAACCTCGACCCGCGCGCCTACTGGCGCTGCTCCCGCGGCCGGCGGCTGATCGTGATCACCGCCGGGCCGGTGGCGAACGTGCTCGCGTGCTTCGTCATCCTGCTGGGCCGTCGCGATCCACGGCCGGCCCGACGGGTCGATGCTCTCGCGCGACGTCGCGGCGGTCATCGCCCAGAGCCCGGCCGACAGGCCGGCCTGCGGCCCGGCGACCGGCTGCTCGCCGTCGACGGCAAGGCACTCCCGCCGCTCAAGGTGCGCGACGCGATCGAGCAGAGCAACGGCGCCCTCGTCACCGTCACCGTCGACCGCGACGGCCGCCGGATCGTGCTCCGCCCGGTGCACAGCAAGGTGATCGACGGCGCCTACCGGCTCGGGTTCAGTTCCAGGCCGGGCTCAAGACGTATTCGTTCATCGAGGCGCCGGTGGCCTCGGCGTCGTACATGTGGGATCTCACGACCGGCACGGCCTCGGCGCTGGCCGACGTCGTCACGCCGCAGGGCCGCTCGCAGCTGCACTCGACGGTCGGGATCGTCCGCTACTCGGCGGACGCGGCGGACGCCGGGACGCCCTACTACCTGACGCTGCTCGCCTTCATCTCGCTCTCGCTGGCCATCTTCAACCTGCTCCCGTTCCTGCCGCTCGACGGCGGCCACGTGTTCATGATCGCGCTCGAGCGGCTGCGCGGGCGGATGGTGTCGCGGGCCGTGTTCGAGCGCGTCTCGGTGCTCGGGATCGCGCTCATGGTGCTGCTCTTCGTGATCGGCCTCCAGAACGACCTCGCAGGCATCCTCTCGCCGCCGGCGCGGTGACGCCGGCCGTCGAGGCCTACCTGGCGGCGGTCGCCCTCGTCCTCGACGAGCGGCTCGGCGCGGGCCTCGTCGGCGCCTACCTGCACGGATCGGCCGTGCTGGGGGGCTGGCGCGAGGATCGCTCCGACGTCGACATCCTGGCCGTCTGCGCCGCTCCGGTCGCCGAGCCGGGCGCCCTCGATGGCCTGGCCGGGGCGCTCTCCGTTCGCTCGCTGCCGTGCCCGGCGCCTCGCGGGCTCGAATTCGGGCTCGTCACGGCAGAGAGCGCCGCGTCCCCAAGCGCCGAGCCCGCGTTCGAGCTCGACCTCACCACCTCGGCCGCGGGAGACACGCCGACGCTCGGGCGGGGCCGCGGGCACGCCGACTACGCGATGCACATCGCGGTGTGCCGGCGGCATGGGCGGGCGCTTGCAGGCGCGCCGCCCGAGGAGGTGTTCGGAGAGGTCCCCGCGCACCTGCTCGATGCGACGTTCGCGGGCGAGCTGTCCTGGGCGGCCGCGAACGCGCCCCCGGCCTACCAGGTGCTGAACGCCTGCCGGGCCTGGCGGTTCGCCGCCGAGCGAGAGCTGTGCTCGAAGGTCGCGGGCGGTGAGTGGGCGCTCGGCCGCGGGGCGGACGATGCCGCCATCACGGCCGCCCTCGAGCACCAGCGCGGCGGCCCGGAGACGCCGGTCGATCCGGCTTCGATAGCCGCCCTGATCGCCCGTGTGACCGCCGAGCTCGGCGGAGCCGCCCGGTATCCTCTGGCCTGATGGCCTCGACCCAGCGGATCACCGTCGGCGGCGTGCCGATCGGCGGCGGCTCGCCGGTCGCCGTGCAGTCGATGACGCTCACCGAGACGAGCGACGTCGCCGCGACGCTGGGCCAGATCGCGCCGGCTCGAGGCGGCCGGCTGCGAGATCGTGCGCGTGGCCGTTCCCGGGCCGCCCCGACGCCGACGCGCTGCCGGCGATCGTGGCCGGCTCGCCGCTGCCCGTGATCGCCGACATCCACTTCAACGCCTCGCTCGCGCTGCGCGCGATCGACGCCGGCGTCGCCGCCGTGCGCATCAACCCGGGCAACATCGGCGGCCCCGACAAGGTCGAGCAGGTCGTGACCGCGGCCAAGGCGGCTGGCATCCCGATGCGGATCGGCGCCAACTCCGGGTCGCTGCCCGACCACCTGCGCCAGTTCGCGACCAACGACCCCGCCGGCGCGCTCGTCGAGGCGGCGCTCGAGGAGGTGCGGCTGCTCGAGCGGCTCGACTACCGCGACTTCAAGATCTCGGTCAAGAGCTCGTCGGTGCCGGTCATGATCCAGGCCTACCGGCGGCTGTCCGAGCAGGTGCCCTATCCGCTCCACCTGGGCGTGACCGAGGCCGGCCCCGCCTTCACCGGCACCGTGAAGAGCGCGATCGGGATCGGCTCGCTGCTCGCCGACGGGATCGGCGACACGCTGCGCGTCTCGCTCACCGCCGACCCGGTCGAGGAGGTCAAGGTCGCCTGGGAGATCCTGCGGGTGCTCGGCCTGCGGCACAAGGGGCCGGTGATGATCGCCTGCCCGTCGTGCGGCCGCACGAACGTCGACGTGCTCGAGCTGGCCGAGGCGGGTCGAGCGGCGGCTGGCCGGCTACGACGAGGTGTTCGAGGTGGCCGTGATGGGCTGCGCCGTGAACGGGCCCGGGGAGGCGGGCGACGCCGACTTCGGGATCGCCGGCGGCCGCGACGCGGGCTTCATCTACGCGCACGGCGAGGTGCTGCGGCAGGGTGCCCCAGGCTGCGCTCGTGGACGAGCTCTTCGGCGAGATCGACGCCTGGATCGCCGCCGGGCATGGTGCGGCCGGAGCGGACGGTCCGCAGGCTGCGGCTCCCGGTGGCTGTGAGCGGGGTCTAGGCCGCCAGGTCTTCGTCGGCGATGTCGAGCTCGTCGCAGAACGCGGCGAAGCGGGCGTGCTTCGTCAGGTAGGCCTGGAGCTCCGACATCCCGAACGCGACCCAGTCGCCCATGAAGCGCTCGTCGAGCGAGGGCTCGCGTGCGGTGATGTCGTTCTCGTTCATACCCCAGTAGTCGCCCGTTTTGGGGTCGCAATACGTCCCCGGAGTGAGGTATTTCGTCCGAGCTTCTCGATACACTGCGGGAGTGATCATGAACAAGCGCAAGGCAGCCATCGGGTACGCCACCTATGTCGTTGCGGGACGCGCTGCGCGCACGATCGTCGGCCGCCGCCGGGCCCGGCGTTCGATGCGGACGCGGATGAGCGACGCCATGCGGCCCCGCCGCAGGCGGCTTCCGCTCGTCGGCGGCGCCGCTGCGGCCGTCGCCGGTGCAGCGGTGATCGCGCACCGCCGCCGCAACGGCTCGCACGATCCCGACTGACGGTGCTCCGGCACGTCGTCCTGTTCCGCTGGAACGACGGCACCGAGCCCGCGCACGTCGACCGCGTCGAGGCGGAGCTCCGCGCGATGCTCGACCGGCTCGACATGGTGCGGGCCTGGACCCTGGGCCGTGACGCTCGCCTGCGCGAAGGGAACGCCGACATGGCGCTCGTCGTCGACATGGACGACGCCGACGCCTTCCGCCGCTATTCCGCCGACGCCGGCCACCAGCAGATCGTGAGCGAGCTCATCCTCCCGGCCTGCACCCGGACCGGCGTTCAGTTCGAGGTCGACTGACCGGCGCGGGCTCCGTCGGCCCCGGTCGGTAGGCTGGACTCCGTGCCCAGCGGCCAGCAGTACGTCCATCTCCACGTCCACAGCGAGTACTCGATCCTCGATGGGGCGTGCCGGATCGGACCGCTGGTCGCCCGGGCGGCCGAGCTGGGGATGCCCGCGATCGGCCTCACCGACCACGGCTCGATGGCGGGCGCGGTCGAGCTCACGCGGGCCGCGACGCAGGCCGGCATGCGGCCGATGCTGGGCTGCGAGATGTACGTGGTCGACGACCACGCCGCCCGTCCCCAGAAGGAGCGCCGCGTGCCACCTCACCCTGCTGGCCGAGACGAGCGAGGGCTACCACAACCTCGTCCGGCTCGTCTCCGTCGGGCTACCTCGACGGCTACTGGTACCGGCCCCGGGTCGACCTCGAGCAGCTGGCCGCCCACTCGAAGGGCATCATCGCCCTCTCCGGCTGCCTCTCCGGGCGGGTGTGCAAGGCGCTCGTCGACGGCGACGAGCGCGGCGCGCGCGGCGAGGTCGACAGGCTCGTCCAGATCTTCGGCCGCGACAACGTCTACGTCGAGCTCCAGGACGGCGGCATCGACATCCAGACGGCCATCAACCCGGTCCTGGCCGCGCTGGCGCGCGACGCCGGCCTGCCGCTCGTGGGCACCGGCGACGTCCACTACCTGACCGCCGCCGACGCGATCCCGCACGAGGCGATGCTCTGCATCCAGACCGGCGACACGCTCGACAATCCCGACCGGTTCAAGTTCTCGAACCACGGCTTCTACCTGAAGTCGCCCGAGGAGATGTACGCGCTCATGGCCGAGCCGTGGGGCGACGACATGCTGGCCCGCACGGTCGAGATCGCCGAGCGCTGCGACGCCCGGCTCGACCTCGACACGCTGCACCTGCCGCGGTTCGACGTGCCCGAGGGCAAGACCGCGCCGCAGTACCTGCGCGAGCTCGCCGAGGCCGGCCTGCGCGAGCGCTACGGCGCCGAGACGCCCGAGCTCCGCGAGCGGCTCGAGTTCGAGCTCCGGACGATCGAGGAGATGGGCTACGCCGACTACTTCCTGATCGTCTGGGACTTCATCCGCTTCGCCCGCCAGGACGGCGTCTCGGTCGGCCCGGGCCGCGGCTCGGCGGCGGGGTCGCTCGTGGCCTACTGCCTGCGCATCACCGACCTCGACCCGATCCGCTACTCGCTGCTCTTCGAGCGCTTCCTGAACCCCGGCCGCAAGTCGCTCCCCGACATCGACATCGACTTCGCCGTGGCGGGCCGCGAGCGGGTCATCAACTACGTCGCCGAGAAGTACGGCCGCCGCAACGTCGCCCAGATCATCACGTTCGGCAAGATGCAGCCCAAGGCCGCCATCAAGGACGCCGGCCGCGTCATGGGCATCCCCTACGGCGTCGTCGACCGGATCGCCAAGCTCGTGCCGGAGGGCCCGAAGATCTCGTTCGAGGCGTGCATGAAGCCCGGGGCCGAGCTGCGCCGGTCCTACGACACCGACGAGACGACCCGCTCGATCGTCGACATGGCGATGCCGCTCGAGGGCGTCGTCCGCAACGACTCGATCCACGCCGCCGCGGTCGTGATCGGCGACCGGCCGCTGACCGAGTACCTGCCGCTCCAGCAGAAGGGCGCCGACTCCGAGGTCGTCACCCAGTTCTCGATGAACGACGTCGACGCGCTGGGCCTGCTCAAGATGGACTTCCTCGGCCTGCGCAACCTCGACGTCATCGACCGCGCGATCGAGATCATCGAGGAGTCGGTCGGCACGCGCCTCGACATGGACGCGGTGCCGCTCGACGACAGGAAGACCTACGAGATGATGGCCCGCGGCGACTCCACCGGCGTCTTCCAGTTCGAGTCGACGGGCATGCGCGACGCCCTGCGGCAGGTGAAGCCGACCGAGTTCGAGGACATCGTCGCGCTGGTCGCGCTCTACCGGCCGGGGCCGATGCAGTTCATCCCCGACTACGCCCAGAACAAGGCCGATCCGAGCCGGATCGCCTACGAGGACGCGCGCCTCGGGCCGATCCTCGAGACCACCCACGGGATCTGCATCTACCAGGAGCAGTACATGGAGATCGCGAAGGAGCTGGCCGGGTTCACCCCCGCCGAGGCGGACGATCTGCGAAAGGCGATCGGCAAGAAGATCGCGAGCCTGATGGCGTCGCTCAAGGACAAGTTCACGGCCGGCTGCGAGGCGAACGGCGTCCCGGCTGCGACCGCGCACGCGCTGTGGGCCAAGGTCGAGCTGGCCGCCGACTACAGCTTCAACAAGGCCCACGCCGCCTGCTACGGGCTGATCGCGTATCGCACCGCCTACCTGCGCGCCAACTACCCGGCCGAGTACATGGCGGCGCTGATCTCGTCGGTCATGTCCACCAAGGACCGGGTGCCGTTCTACGTCGGCGAGTGCGCGGACATGGGCGTCGAGGTCCTGCCGCCCGACGTGAACTCGAGCCGGTCCGACTTCGCCGTGGTCGACGGCCGCATCCGCTTCGGGCTGTCCGCCGTGAAGCGCGTCGGCGAGGGCGCGGTGCGGGCGATCATCGCCGCCCGCAGCGAGCGGCCGTTCGACTCGATCTGGGACTTCTGCGAGCGGGTCGACATGGCGGTGCTCAACCGCGGCATGGTCGAGAGCCTGATCGCCTGCGGCGCGCTCGACTCGACCGGGGCGACCCGGCGGGGCATGTTCGACGTGCTCGAGCAGGCGATCTCGGCCGGCCAGCGGACGCAGTCCGACGCGCTCGTCGGGCAGGGCTCGATCTTCGACCTCGGCGACGGGGACGCGAACGGCGCGGCGCCGTCGAGCCGCGGCCGTCCGCCGGTGCCGCCCGAGGAGTGGCCGCGCGACGAGCTCCTGCGGCGCGAGAAGGAGGCGCTCGGGATGTACGTCTCGAGCCATCCGCTCGCGCCGCTCCGCGACCAGCTCGCGCGCAAGATCGACACGCCGCTTCGGGCCCTCCAGGACCTCCGCGACGGCCAGGTCGTGACGGTCGGCGGCATCGTCGCGTCGCTCCGCCCGATGGTGACCAAGCGCGGCGACCAGATGGCCTTCTGCTGAGCTCGACGACATCACCGACTCGGCCGAGGTGGTCGTCTTCGCGAGCACGTGGGAGACGTGCCGGAGCGTCCTCCTGCCCGACGCCATCGTCCTCGTGAAGGCCCGCGTCGACCGCCGGTCGGAGTCGGAGGTGAAGCTGATCGCGCTCGAGGTGACGCCGTTCGAGGCCGTCGCCGACCAGGGGATCGTGAAGCTCCGCGTCGACGCCCGGGCAGCGCTCGCGAGCGTGGTCGACGAGCTGAGCCACCTGATCGGCGAGTACCCGGGCGAGGCGCCGGTGGAGCTCGAGATCAAGACGTCCGACGGGCCGAAGGTGCTCCGGTTCGGCGCCGGGCTACCGCGTCCGCCCCGACGGCGACTTCATGGCCGAGGCGCGCGCGCTGCTCGGCGAGGCCGCGCTGGCGTGATCGTCCGCGTCCGCGCGCGGCCGTAGAATCCGGACTTCGTGAACCTGACGCAGCTCGATCTCGACCTGGACGTGTTCCAGGGGCCGTTCGACCTGCTCCTCGCGCTCGTCATGCGCGAGGAGATCGAGCTGGCCGAGGTCCCGATCGCCGAGATCGTCGTCGCCTACGTCGAGCGGGCCTATGACGACGGCGAGCTCGACCTCGAGTCCGCGAGCGAGTTCCTCGTGCTGATCGCGGCGCTGCTCGAGATCAAGGTGCGCATGCTCTTCCCGGGCGAGGAGGACGAGGAGATTGACGGCATGACGGCCGAGCAGGCCGAGGCCGAGCTGCTCGCCCGCCTCATCGAGTACAAGCGCTACGCGGCGGCGGCCGCCTGGCTGGCCGCGGCGGGCGCATCCGAGCGGCGCATCTTCCGCTCAGGCCCCGCGCCGCTTGCCCCCCGGCCTGAGCCCGTCGTCGAGGCGTTCTCCGAGGATCCGTGGCAGCTGCAGGCCGCGGTCGGGCGCCTGCTCACGGCGCCGCCCGAGATCGACCTGTCGGCCGTCCGCCGCCGCCTCGTGCCGGTGAGCGAGTTCCTGGCCCGGTTTCGGGCGGTCCTGCGCGACCGGCGGGCATTCACCTTCGACGAGGCGGTGGCCGGCCTCGACCGGCTGTCGCACGCCGCGGCGTTCCTGGCCATCCTCGAGATGTGGAAGCAAGGCGAGGTGCAGGCCGAGCAGGGCGAGGTGTTCGGGACCGATCCGCATCGCCCGGCGCGGCCGGGTGCGCGCCGAGTCCGACGAGCGGGCCATCGCGTGAGCGAGCTCACCCACACGGTCGAAGCGCTCCTCTTCGTGGCGTCCGAGCCGTTGAGCGTGGCCGAGATCGCGACGCTGGCCGAGGCTCCGCCGGCCCGGGTCGAGCGGGCGCTCGACGCCCTGCGCGACCACTACTGCGAGGAGCGTTCGGGCGTGGTGCTCGAGCGCGTCGCCGGCGGGTATGGGTTCCGCGCCTCGCGCGAGACGGCCGCCGCCTGCGCCCGCCTCGTCAACCGGCCGAGCTCTCGGGCGCTCAGCCAGGCCGGGCTCGAGACGCTTGCGATCGTCGCCTACCTGGGGCCGGTCTCGCGGCCCGAGGTCGCCCGCATCCGCGGCGTCGCTGCCGACTCTGCCGTCGCCGGGCTCCTGGAGCGCGGCCTGATCGAGGAGTCGGGCCGGGGCGAGACCCCCGGGCAGCCCGTCCTCTACACGACGACCACGCTGTTCGAGCGGATGTTCGGGCTCGAGGAGGGGCTCTCGAGCCTGCCTTCCCTCGGCGAGTTCGACCTGCCCGAGGCCGATCACGAGGCCCTGCGGGCGCGGCTGCACCTCGTTGCCGACGCGCGTGCCGGTCAGGGTTAACCGCTATCTCGCCTCGACAGGGCTGGGCTCGCGGCGCGCCGTCGAGCTCCTGATCCGCGACGGCCGTGTCACGGTGAACGGGAACGTGGCGGATCTCGCGACGCGCGTGGACGAGGGCGACGACGTCCGCGTCGACGGCGAGCCGGTGCGGCCCGAGGCGGTCGTCGCGGTCGTCCTCAACAAGCCGCGCGGCGTCGTGACGACGGCCCACGACCCTCAGGGCCGGCCGACCGTGACCGGCCTCGTCGAGACGGACGCGCGCCTGTTTCCCGTCGGCCGCCTCGATCGCGACACGACGGGCGTCCTGCTCCTCACCAACGACGGCGGCCTGGCCGACCGGCTGATGCACCCTCGCCACGGCGTCCCGAAGTCGTACCGTGCGCGTGTGAAGGGGGAGCCGGGGAATGACGCGCTCGAGCGCCTGCGGGCCGGCATCGAGCTCGACGACGGGCCGACGGCGCCCGCCGATGTCCGAAGCCGCGGGGCGAGCGTCATCGACATCACCATCCACGAGGGTCGAAACCGCCAGGTGCGGCGGATGTGCGCCGCGGTCGGGCATCCGGTGATCCATCTGCACCGCACGGCGTACGCTGGGATCACGGCCGGGCGTCTCGCCCCGGGGGAGTGGCGCACCCTCACCCAGGAGGAGCTGGAGGCGCTTCGCGATGCATGACGCCGTGGTCGTCGGCGGGGGGATCTCGGGCCTCTCAGCCGCCCACCGGCTCGCGGCCGACGGGGCGGATGTCATCCTCGTCGAGGCGGCGGCCAGGGTCGGCGGCCGCGTGTGGAGCCCGACCGGCCCCGGCGGGCGCTGGGAGGCGGGCGGTGAGGCCGTCGACCTCGCCAACGACCGCCTGCGGGCGCTCGCCGAAGAGGTCGGCACGGGGCTGCGCCGGTCGGAGGTGGGCTGGGGCGACCACGGCCCGGCGCCGGTCGAGTGGCACGTCGCCGGCCGCACCGGCACACCCGACGCGCCGGGGTATCGGCGCCTGCTCGCCGAGGTCGCCCGCCGCGGCGCGAGCCCCGAGGCCGACGACCGCTTCACGGTGGCCGAGTGGATGGCCCGGGACGGCTCCGGGATGTTCGACCTCGCCGTGGCCGAGACCGCCGTCTCGGTGACGTCCGCGACGATGCCGGTCAAGCGCATGTCGCTCCACGCGCTCGCGGTCAAGACGGCCGCCCGAAGCGGCGCCGGCGACGGCGCGGAGCTGCGCTTCATCGACGGCGCGGGCGGGTTCGCCGAGACGCTGGCGAGCGGTCTCGGGGATCGCGTCCGGCTCCGGTCGGCGGCCTCGGCGATACGCGAGCGTTCGGGCGCCGTCGAGGTCGAGATCGGCTCAGCCCGGCTCCGTGCGCGCCGCGCGATCGTCGCCGTGCCGCTGCACGCGCGCCGGCGGATCGCGGGGCTCCCGCCGGTCTCGGAGGGCTCCTACGGCGTCGCCGCCAAGTCGCTCATCGAGCTGGCCGGCGACCTTCCGGATGCCCCGACGGCCGTCCTCACCGACACGGCGCTCGGGTACGCCTACCGGCGCGATCCGAGGAGCCTCGGGAGCTTCGTCGGCTCGACTCCGGCCGCGTGGCTCCTGGCCGCCGGGAAGCGGCGGGCCGACGCCGCCGTCGCCGAGGCCGTGCGGCGCTGCTTTGGGGTGGGCGTCGCCCGGATCAGGCGGGTGGCCTATCCGCAGAGCTACCTGATCTTCGGGCCGGGCGAGCTCCGCGGCTGGGGCGCGCACCTGGCCGAGCCGGCCGGCCCGGTCCACTTCGCCGGCGCGGAGGCGTCCGAGCTCCCGAGCTTCATGGAGGGCGCGGTCAGAGCGGGGGAGCGGGCCGCGGCCGAGGTCCGCGCCGCCGCCTGATCACACGAAGCCCATCCGCCGCTTCATCTCGGCGAGCGTCGGGGCCGCGATCGACTGCGCCCGTGCGGTTCCGGCGGACAGCACCTCGAGCAGGTGCCCCTCGTCGGCGCGGAGGTCGAGGTAGCGCCGCCTGACCGGCCCGATCATCGCCTCGACGGCCTCGGCGACGTCCGATTTGAACTGCCCGTAGCCGGCGCTGTCGTAGGACTGCTCGATCTCGTCCGCCGAGCGGTCGGTTGCGACCGCCATGATCTCGATCAGGTTGGCGATCCCCTCCTTGCCGTCACCCTCCCGGCGCACCTCGCGGCCCGAGTCGGTCACGGCCGAGCGGATCTTCCGCGTGACGACGTCGGTCGAGTCCGTCAGGAGCACGGTGCCCTGGGGCGTGCCGCGGGTGGTCGACATCTTGCGCGTCGGATCCTGGAGGTCCATCACCCGGCCGCCGGTGCCGGGGATGGCCGCTTCGGGCAGCGTGAGGCACTCGCCGTAGCGGCTGTTGAACCGCTGGGCGATGTCGCGCGCCAGCTCGAGGTGCTGGCGCTGGTCGTCGCCGACCGGCACCTTGTCCGTGTGGTACAGGAGGATGTCGGCCGCCTGGAGCACGGGGTAGGTGAAGAGGTCGACCGACACCGACTGCTGTCCCTCGCTCTTGTCCTTGAACTGCGTCATCCGGTTCAGCTCGCCGAACGTCGCGAGCGCCCCCAGAAGCCACGCGCCCTCGGCGTGCTCCGGGACGTGCTCTGGACGAAGAGGGTGCACCGGTCGGGCTCGAGCCCGGCGGCGAGCAGTGTCGCGGCCGTGTCGAGGGTGTTCTCACGCAGGCTCGCCGCGTCGTAGCGGGACGCTGATCGAGTGCAGGTCGACGACGCAGTAGATCGCCTCGCCGAGGTCCTGGTAGGCGGGCCAGTGCCGGATCGCACCGATGTAGTTGCCGAGGTGCTTCTGCCCGGTCGGCTGGATTCCCGAGAACACGCGCGTCATGGCGAGGCCGGATCCTAACGAGGGACCCCTCGGTAGGATCCATCCGATGGTCGCCCCCGCCGACACCTGGTCGCCCGCCTCCTGGCGTGCGTTCCCCGCCCAGCAGCAGCCCGAGTGGCCCGACGAGGCCGGCCTTGCCGCAGCGACCGATCGCCTGAAGCAGCTGCCGCCGCTCGTGTTCGCAGGCGAGGCGCGCGACCTCACCGCGGCGCTCGCCGGCGTCGCCGAGGGCCGCGCGTTCCTGCTCCAGGCCGGCGACTGCGCCGAGTCGTTCGCCGACTTCTCGGCGGTCACCATCCGCGAGAAGCTCAAGATCATCCTCCAGATGGCGGCGGTGATGACCTACGCCGGCGACGCTCCCGGTCATCAAGGTGGGCCGGATCGCCGGCCAGTTCGCGAAGCCCCGCTCGTCGCCGATCGAGATCGTCGACGGGGTCGAGCTCCCGAGCGTTCCGCGGCCACATGGTGCACGACGACGCGCCGACCGCCGCCGCCCGCGTCCCGGACGCCGATCGGATGGTGCAGGGCTACCACCAGTCGGCCGCGACGCTGAACCTGCTGCGGGCGTTCACGAAGGGCGGGTTCGCCGACCTGACCCGGGTGCACAGCTGGAACCAGGAGTTCGTCGCGACCTCGCCGGAGGGCCGCCGCTACGAGGCGATCGCCACCGAGATCGAGCGCGCGCTGCGCGTTCATGGCCGCGTGCGGGATCGACCTCATGTCGCGAGCGGCGCCTGCACGAGGTGGACGTGTGGACGAGCCACGAGGGGCTGCTGCTCGACTACGAGGAGGCGCTCACCCGGCGCGACTCGCTCACCGGCCGACTGGTACGACTGCTCGGCCCACATGCTCTGGGTCGGCGAGCGCACCCGCGCCAGGCCGACGGCGCACACGTCGAGTTCTTCGCGGGCGTGCGGCAACCCGCTCGGCTGCAAGATCGGCCCGACGGCGACCGCCGACGAGGTGCTCGACCTGCGAGCGCGGCTCGACCCCGACCGCGACGCCGGGGCGGCTGACGCTGATCGCCGCATGGGCGCGGATCGGGTCGGAGGACGAGCTCCCGCCGATCATCCGGGCGGTGCACCGACGCCGGCCACCCGGTCGTGTGGGCATGCGACCCGATGCACGCGAACGCGTTTCGCACGTCGGCGGGCGTCAAGACGCGCCGCTTCGAGGACATCATGGCCGAGATCGGCGGGTTCTTCGCCGCCTGCCGCGAGGCGACGTCTGGCCGGGCGGGTCCACCTCGAGTTCACCGGCGAGGACGTGACGGAGTGCCTCGGCGGGGCCGAGGCGGTGCTCGAGGATCAGGTCTGAGCGTCCGCTACCACACGCTGTGCGATCCCCGCCTGAACGCCCGCCAGTCGCTCGACCTGGCCTTCCGCCTGGCCGAGCTCATGCGCGGCGGGACGACACCGCCCGCGGGAGGGGTGACCTGATGCGCGTCGCCGTCGTCGGGCCTCGGCCTGATCGGCGGCTCGGTCGGCCTCGCCGCCGCGGCGCGCGGGGACGAGGTCGTCGCGTTCGATCCCGATCCGGACGCCGCCGCGGCCGGGCCTCGAGCGGGCGCCGCGGCCCGGCGTCGCGGAGTCGCTCGAGGGCGCCGTCGCCGACGCGGACATCGCCGTCGTGTGCGGGCCGGTCGCCCACCTGCCCGAGCTCGTCGGCCGACACGCTCGAGGCGACCGGCCGAGGGCTGCGCCGTCTCGGACGTCGGCTCGACGAAGTCCCGGCTGATGGCGGCGGTCGCGTCGCAGCGGCCGCTTCGTCGGCGGCCACCCGGTGTGCGGGTCGGAGGCGCGCGGCGTGCGCAACGCGCGCGCCGACCTCTTCGCGGGCGCGACGTGGTTCCTCACGCCGACCGCGGCCAGACCGATCCGGCCTACCACCGCACGGCTGCACGGGTTCGTCGCCGGCCTCGGCGCGCGGCCGGTCGCGATCGACCCCGGACGCGCACGACCGGCTGGTCGCCCTCACGAGCCACCTCCCGCACGCCGTCGCGAACGTGCTCGCGAACCAGGCCGGCGCGGGCCGCGTCGACGGCCACGACCCGCTGGCCGCCGTCGGCGGGTCGTTCCGCGACATGACCCGGGTCGCGGGCGCCAACGCGCGTATCTGGGTCGACATCTTCCTCGACAACCGCGACGCGCTGCTCGACGGCCTGCGCGAGCACGGCCGCCGCGATCGACGAGCTCACGCGGGCGCTCGAGCGCGACGACGCGGGCTTCGTGGCCCGGTGGGTCGGCGAGGCGGCCGGCAACCGCCGGCGCCTGCTCGCAGGCGGCCTACCAGACGGTGCCGGAGGAGCTCTACCGCGTGCGCGTGCACGTGCTCGACCGGCCGGGCGTGCTCTCGGGCATCACGCAGGCGCTCGGCGCCGAGGGGATCAACATCGAGGACTTCGAGCTCCACCACATGTCGGCGGACGTCGGCGGGACGGCCGTGGTCGTGGTGGCGGGCGAGGGCCAGGCCGAGCGGGCGGTCGAGCTGCTCGACGCGCAGGGCTACGGCGCGGTGGCGACGCCGGCGGTCGAGCCGTGAGCGCCGACGGCCGCGCGGTTCGCGCCGGCGGGCGCGATCACGGGCGAGCTCGACGTGCCCGGCGACAAGTCGATCAGCCACCGGGCGGTGATGGTGGCGTCGTCTGTGCGACGGGCCGGTCACGGTGCACGGGTTCGGCGCCTCGGCCGACACGCTGTCGACGGTCGCCGCCGATGGGGTCGCTCGGCGTCAAGATCGAGCGGCCCGACGACGACGACCTCGTCGTCCACGGCGTCGGCCTGCGCGGCCTGCAGGCGCCGGCGGGCCGGATCGACGTCGAGAACGCCGGCACGCTGATGCGGCTCCTGCCGGGGATCCTGGCCGGCCAGGTCGGGTCGAGTTCGTGCTCGACGGGCGACGCCAGCATCCGCTCGCCGTCCGATGGAGCCGGATCGCCGGAGCCGCTGCGGCAGATGGGCGTCGCGATCGAGACGACCGACGGCCGCCCGCCGGTGCGGATGCGGGTGAGCCGGCCGGATCGCGCCGGTCACCTACGGCTGCCCGGTGGCGTCCGCCCAGGTCAAGTCGTGCGTCCTCTTCGCCGGCCTCTTCACCGAGCGGGGGGTAGACGGTCGTCGAGGAGCCGATGCCGACCCGCGACCACACCGAGCGCATGCTGCGTGACGCGGGCGTGCCGGTCGACCGCCGTCCGGGCCGGGTCGCGGTCTCGCCCGTGCGCGGCTCGGCTCGACGAGGTGCGAGGTGCCCGGCGACTTCTCGTCGGCGGCGCCCTTCGTCGTGGCGGCGACGATCGTCGCGGGATCGAACCTGACGCTGCGCGACGTCGGCATCAACCCGACCCGTACCGGCCTGCTCACGGTCATGGAGCGGATGGGGGCGCGGGTCGGGCTCTTCGACCGCCGCCTGGCCGGCGCCGAGCCGGTGGCCGACATCGAGGTGCGCCCGGCCGAGCTGGTCGCCACCGAGGTCGAGCCCGAGCTGGTGCCGGCTGCTCGTCGACGAGCTGCCGCTGGTGGCGCTGCTGGCCTGCTTCGCGCACGGCGTGACGACGATCCGCGGCGCGGGCGAGCTGCGGGTCAAGGAGTCCGACCGGATCCGGCGACGGTCGTCGACGCGCTGAACGCGGTCGGCGGCCACGTCGAGCGCGCTCGAGGACGGCTTCCGTATCCGCGGAGTGCCGACCCGGCTGCGCGGCGGGAGCGTCGACGCGGCCGGCGACCACCGGGTCGCGATGCTGGGCGCCGTCGCCGGCGTGTGCTCGCAGCACGGCGTCGACGTGCACGGCTCGGACGTGCTGGGCGTCAGCTTCCCCGACTTCGCGGAGCGGCTCGCCGCGGGTGAGCGTCTGACGCCGTGGTGGTGACGATCGACGGCCCCGCCGGCGCGGGCAAGAGCACCGTCGCCCGGGCCGTGGCCGAACGGCTCGGCTACCGCTACGTCGACACCGGCGTGATGTACCGGGAGCTGACCGCCGTCGCGCTCGAGCGCGGCGTCGACCTCGACGACGGCGACGTCGCTCGCGGCGCTCGTCGGCTCGAGCCCGACCGCGCCGGTCGACCTGCGCGCCGAGGCGATCTCGGCCCACGTGAGCGCCGTCTCCCGCCACGAGCCGGTGCGCGCGCGGATGCGCGAGCGCCAGCGCGAGCTGGCCCGCGACGCGGTGCTCGAGGGCCGCGACACCGGGACGCGGGTGTGCCCCGACGCCGACGTCAAGGTCTATCTGACCGCGTCGCTGGCCGAGGCCCGCGCCGCCCGCCGCGCGTCCGACCTCGGCGTCCCGCCGACGAGGTCGAGCTCACGATCGCCGACCGCGACCGCCGCGACGCCGCGCAGCTCGCGCCGGCCGCGGACGCCCACGGTCGACACGACCGGCCTCGACGTGACCAGGTGATCGACGCGTGTCGGCTGGTCGGAGGCGACGGCGTGAACGCCCGAGCTCGCCGGACTACGACCGCGCCTGGGTGTGGCTTCGGCGCCTCTTCCGCGGGGCTCGTGCGGCGTGCTGCTGCGGCCACGGGTCGCGGGGCGCCGAGCACGTCCCGGCGACGGGCCCGTGCGTGTTCGTGTCGAACCACGAGTCGTGGTGGGACATCCCGGCGCTCGGCCAGGTGCAGCCGCGCAGCGATCCGCTACATGGCCAAGCGCGAGCTCTTACGGCTACGTGATGCTCGCGTGCGCATCCTCGCCTGGGGAGGGGCTTCCCCGTCCGCCGCGGCGAGCCCGACCGCGACGCGCTGCGGATCGTGCACGAGACGATCGAGGGCGGCGGGCGTGGTCGGCATCTTCATCCAGGGCCACCGCCAGGCCGAGCTCGAGGGCGCGAAGGCGGGCGCCGGCCGCTGCGCCGTCGTCGAGGACGCGCCGGTCGTCCCCGTCGCGATCCGCGGCACGGGCGAGTGGCGGCCGGGCCGGCGGATCGACATCGGCTTCGGGCCGCCGCGCAGGTACGACCGCGGCGACCGCCGCCCGGCGCAGGCCTACCGGGAGACGGCCGACGAGCTGATGGCCGAGATCCGGCGCCTGTACGAGAGGGCGCGATGAGCGGACGCACGCCGACGGCGTCGTCGCCGTGGTCGGGTTCCCGAACGCGGGCAAGTCGACTCTCGTGAACCGGCTCATCTCGTCCCGCCACGCGGTCGTCGACGAGCCGCCCGGTGTCACGCGCGACCGCAACGAGGTGCCGTGCGACTGGAACGGCCGGGAGTTCGTGCTCGTCGACACGGGCGGCGTCGACGCCGCCGACGACTCGCCGATGCAGGCGCAGGTGGCCGACCAGGCCCGCCAGGCGGTCGAGGAGGCCGACGTCGTGCTGCTCGTCATCGACGCCCGGGCCGGCCTCGTCGGCGGGCGATGAGGAGATCGCGGACATCCTGCGCCGCTCGCGCCGGCCGGTGCTCGTGCTCGCGAACAAGGTCGACGACACCGCCCACGAGGCTGGCGGCGCTCGAGCTGCACGGGCTCGGCCTGGGCGACCCGATCAGCGTGTCGGCGCTGCACGGCCGCGGGACGGGCGACCTGCTGGACGCGATCGTCGAGCGGCTCCCGCGCCCGAAGCGACGGCGAGGATGGCGAGGAGCGGAGCCGACGACGGACGACGAGATCCGGGTCGCCATCCTGGGCCGCCCGAACGTCGGCAAGTCGTCGCTCGTGAACGCCATCCTCGGCCGGCCGCGCGTGATCGTCGCGCCGAGCGCCGGGCACGACCCGCGACGCGATCGACACGATCTTCGAGCGCGGCGAGCGGCGGTTCCGGCTGATCGACACCGCCGGCCTTCGCCGCAAGCGCCGCCACCGGCAGGGGATCGAGTACTGGAGCGAGGTGCGCGCGCTCGAGGCCGCCCAGCGGGCGGACATCGCGCTCGTCCTGGTCGACTCGTCCGACGGCCCCGCCGAGGGCGACCTCTCGGTCGCCGACGAGGCCCGCAAGGCCGGCTGCGCGACGCTCGTCGTCCTCTCGAAGTGGGATATCACGACCGTCGAGGTGGACGACGTCGCCGAGCGGCTCTCCGGGAAGCTCCGCCAGCGGCCCGCGATCGTCACGACCTCCGCGCTGACCGGGCCGCCACGTCGACCGCATGCTCGACACCGTCGAGGAGCTCTTCGACCGCTACACCTCGCGCGTCGGCACCGGCGCGCTCAACCGGGCGATGGCCGAGATCGGCGCGGCGCGCGAGACGCCGCGGCAAGGGGCGCAAGCGGCTGAACGTGCTCTACGCGACCCAGTACCGCACCCGGCCGCCGCGGTTTCGTATCGTCGTCACCGACAAGGCGCTCGTGACCCGCGACTACGCCTACTTCGTCGAGAATCAGCTCCGCCGGCGGCTGAGCCTGGAGGGGTGCCCCGTGATCATCGACTTCAAGAGCCGCGAATGAGGGTCGCGATCGTCGGCTGCGGGAGCTGGGGGACGGCGTTCGCCCGGCTCCTCGTGCTCCAGGGTCACGCGCCGACGCTGGTGTGCCGCGACGCGTCCAGGCCGAAGCGATCGTGCGCCACCGGCGGAATCCGCGCCATCTGTTCGACGTCGTCTTGCCGGAGGGCCTCGGCGCGTGCGTGCTCGACGGCTCGGACCTGTCCGACGCCGACCTGGTGGCGATCGCAGTGCCCAGCCGCGCGTTCGCCGAGGTAGCAGCGGACGTCCTTCCCAGGGCAGGCGCCGGGCCGGTGTTCCTCTCGATGACGAAGGGCCTCGATCCGGGAAGCCGCCGGCGGCTCTCCGAGATCCTGGCCGACCGGGCCGGGCCCGACCGCGTCGCCGTCCTGTCCGGCCCCAACCACGCCGAGGAGGTCGCGCGCGACCAGCCGACGGCGTCGGTCGTGGCGAGCGAGAACGCGGAGCTGGCCCGAACCCTCCAGCGCGAGCTGTCGGGGCGGACGATGCGGGTCTACGCGTCCCGCGACGTGGCGGGCGTCGAGCTGTGCGCGGCGTCGAAGAACGTGATCGCGATCGCCGCGGGCGTGTCGGACGGGCTCGGCTACGGCGACAACGCGAAGGCGGCGATCATCACCCGCGGCATGGCCGAGATGTCGCGGCTCGGCGAGGCCTTCGGCGCGCTGCCGCGCACGTACATGGGCATGGCCGGGATGGGCGACCTGGTGGCGACCTGCACGTCGAGCCACTCACGGAACCGGCGGGCGGGGCAGATGATCGCGACCGGCGTCCCCACCCAGTGGATCGAGCAGGAGATCGGCGAGGTGGCGGAGGGCCTCACGGCCGCCCCGGTGGTGCGCGACGTCGCGCGCGAGCGCGGCATCGAGCTTCCGATCACGGAGGCGGTGTGCGACGTGGCGTTCGGCGGCGTGACGCCGCTTGATGCGCTGGCCGGCCTGATGGCCCGGGAGCCGGTGGAGGAATGACCCCTCGACGGGGTCATTCCTCCGCGTGCCCAGACTTCAGTCTGGCACCCCCCAGCCGTCCCGACTGAGCGGCCATCGGCCATCGAGGGCGGGAACGGTCAGGACCACCGGGCCAGGCCCCGGATGCGGCCTGGCCCCCACTGGGTTCTCCCGATCCCGCGGCGCACGGTTACGTAACGGCGCCAACTCCGTGGCGACTGTGTGCCGGGGTCTGACCCCGGGGTACGACCGGGGCCGACCCGGGGTACGGCCGGGGCCAGGACTTGTCCTCCACGGGGTCACGTGTTCCCGGGGCCGGCCTTGACCGCCCGCATGTGCAGGAAGAGTGGGAGCCGCTGCCACCGCCGCTCGCTCACGAACGTGACCTCGAGCGACATGAACGCGACGACGAGGTCGAACGCTCCGTCCGGGAACGGGAGCGAGGCAGCGTCGGCGAGATGCACCTCGATCGAGGGATCGGCACCTCGTGCGGATTCGACCATCGCGGGCGAGATGTCGATGCCGACGGACGAGTGCCCGCGGGCGGCGAGGTCGCGCGACACCCGCCCCTCGCCGCACCCCAGGTCGAGCGTGCGCCGTTCCGGGTGAGGCTCGATGTCGAAGAAGATGCGCCCACGCGATGAACTCGCTGGAGTGCTTCCGCCAGGCCGCGGCCAGATCGGCGTCCTTCAGGCGCGTCCGCCGCATCGGCCTGTCAGGCACGTCCGCCATGGAGCGAGCCTCGAGCACTCACCGAAGCCTGAAGCCGGCACGGCGTTTTCCACTACCATCCGCCGGATGGCGCCCGGTGGATCCCGCGAGTTCCTGTTCACGTCCGAGTCGGTCACTGAGGGCCACCCCGACAAGATCGCCGACCAGATCTCCGACGGCGTCCTCGACGAGGTTCTGCGGCGCGATCCACGCGGGCGGGTGGCGTGCGAGGTGCTCGTGACGACCGGGCTCGTCGTCGTCGCGGGCGAGATCACGACCGACGCCTACGTCGACATCCCGCGGATCGTCCGCGACACGGTGCGCGACATCGGGTACACCGACGCGGCCTTCGGATTCGACTTCCTGACCTGCGGGGTCGTCGTCGCGATCGACGAGCAGTCGCCCGACATCGGCATGGGGATCGATAGCTCCTACGAGGAGCAGCGCCACCGGGCCGAGGCCGACGTCGACAGCCAGGGCGCGGGCGACCAGGGGATGATGTTCGGCTACGCGTGCGACGAGACGCCGGAGCTGATGCCGCTTCCGATCGTGCTCGCCCACCGCATCAGCCGCCGCATGGCGGAGGTGCGGAAGGACGGCACCCTCGCGCACCTGCGCCCCGACGGCAAGTCGCAGGTGACGGTGCGCTACCAGGAGTCCGACGGGCGGCTCACACCGATCGCGCTCGAGCGGGTGCTCGTTTCGACCCAGCACGACCCCGACGTGGACGAGGAGACGATCCGCCGGGGCCTCGTCGAGCACGTGCTGTCGGTCGTCATCCCCGATGAGCTGTGCCCCCATGAGCGGCTCTCCGACGTGGACTTCGTGCTCGTGAACCCGACCGGCCGGTTCGTGACCGGCGGGCCGATGGGCGACACCGGCGTCACCGGGCGCAAGATCATCGTCGACACGTACGGCGGTGCGGCCCGCCACGGCGGCGGCGCGTTCTCCGGCAAGGATCCCTCGAAGGTCGATCGCTCGGGCGCATACGCGATGCGGTGGGTGGCCAAGAACGTGGTCGCAGCGGGGCTCGCGGCGCGCGTGGAGGTCCAGGTCGCGTACGCGATCGGCGTTGCCCGCCCGGTATCGGTCACCGTCGAGACCTTCGACACCGAGACGGTGCCGCGCGAGGCCATCGAGACGGCGGTGGCGTCGGTCTTCGACCTGCGCCCGGCCGCGATCATCCGCGAGCTCGACCTGCTCCGCCCGATCTACCAGCGGACCGCTGCCGGCGGCCACTTCGGCCGCATCGACGAGGACTTCCCCTGGGAGCGCACGGATCGCGTCGCGGAGCTGCGCGCGGCGTGCGGCCTGGGTGAGCCCGCCCGCGTCTGACGCCGGGCCGGTCGCAGCCGTCGCACCGCTCGTGACGGCGCGCGCGGTCGACCGGCCGTTCGACTACGCGGTTCCTCCGGAGCTCGACGGCACGATCCAGCGCGGCTCGGTTGTGGAGGTCGAGCTCGGGAATCGGCGCGTGCGCGGCGTCGTGACGGCGCTTCCAGGCCCGTCCGACGTCTCCGCGCTGAAGCCGGTCCTCGGCGTCGCCGGCCGGGTGCCCGTCTCGCTGCTCGACCTCGCGGAGTGGATCGCCGCCACGTATGCGTCCACGCTTGCCCGGGCGCTGGCGCTGGTGACGCCGCCCGACGCCGAGGCCCGCCCGCCCGAGCCGTGGGTGCGCGTGCTGAGCGGGGAGGGGGCGACCGCCCGGCAGGCCGAGATCCTGGCGCACGCCGGGCTCGCGCCCCTGCCGCTCTCCGATCTCGTTGCCGCCGCCGGGACGACGCGCGCCACCGTCAGACGGATGCACGAGCGCGGTCTCGTCGCCCTCGAGGCGATGCCGCCCGCTCCCCGGACGGACGTCCGCGTCGAGCTCACCGGCGCGCAGGAGGCGGCCGTCGCGGCCTGCGTGGAGCTCCTGGAGGCCGGGGGCGGCGACGTGCTGGTCCACGGCGTCACCGGGTCGGGCAAGACCGAGGTCTACCTGCGGCTCATCGAGCACGCGCTCCAGCTCGGCCGGGGGGCGATCGTGCTCGTCCCGGAGATCGCCCTCACGCCGCAGGTTGCGTCGCGGTTCACCGCCCGGTTCGGGGCGACCGTCGCCGTCCTGCACAGCGGCCTCAGCCGGGGTCGGCGCGGATCCGAGCACCGCCGCATCGCCGCCCGCGAGGCTCGGGTGGTCGTCGGCGCGCGGTCTGCGGTGTTCGCGGCGGTGCCCGACCTCGGTGTCATCGTCGTCGACGAGGAGCACGACGCTTCGTACAAGCACGAGGCCGACCCGCGGTATGACGCCCGCCGGGTTGCCGCCAAGCGGGCCCGGCTCGAAGGCGCGGTCACCGTCTACGGGAGCGCGACGCCGCGGCCCGAGGTCTGGCATGGGGTGGCACGGCGGCTGAGCCTCCCGGCCCGGGTCGGCGGTCGCCTGCCCGCCGTTCAAATCGTCGACCTGCGCCTGGACGGTGGCTACCCGCTCACGCGTCCGTTGCTCGACGCGCTCGGTGAGATCGAGGACGGCGGCGGCCGCGCGATCGTCCTCCAGAACCGGCGCGGAGCCGCGGCAGCGCTCCACTGCCGCACCTGTGCGCAGACGTGGCGGTGCGGTCGCTGCGACGTGGCGCTCACCCTGCACGGCCGCCGCCTTCGCTGCCATCACTGCGGCGCCTCCGAGCCGATGCCGAAGGCGTGCCCGAGGTGCGGCTCGGTCGACCTCGCGCAGATCGGCGCCGGAACGACCCGCGTGGAGGCAGAGCTCCAGCGGCGCTTCCCGCGCCTCGAGGTCGTCCGGCTGGATGCCGACGTGGCGGCCCAGGCCGGCGAGCCGGAGGCGACGCTCCGCCGGTTCCGGAGCGCCGAGGCCGCGGTACTGGTCGGAACGCAGCTCGTCGCGAAGGGCCATGACGTCCCCGGGGTGAAGCTGGCGGCGGTCGTCGACGCCGACCAGGCGCTCGCGGTCCCGGACTTCCGCGCCGAGGAGCGGGCCTTCGCGCTTCTCACCCAGCTCTCGGGCCGGCCCGGGCGCCCCGGCGACCCGCGGGGGCGCGTGATCGTCCAGGCGTGGGACCCCGAGCTTCGGCCCGTCGTGCTCGCCGCCCGGCATGCCGTGGCCGAGTTCCTGGACGGCGAGCTCGAGCGCCGCCGCGCGCTCGGCTACCCGCCCTTCCGGCGGCTGGTCCGCGTGCTCGCCGCGGCGCCCTCGGGAGACGTCGCCGACGGAGTCGCGGCCGCTGTCCGGGCCGCGGTCGAGCCGGCGCTGGAGGGCGACATCCTGCTCGGGCCCGCGCCGCTCTTTCGGCTGCGCGACCGGTGGCGGAGCCACCTCCTGATCAAGACCCAGGAGCCCCTCCGCGCGGCCGCCCTTCTGCGCGGGGTCGTGCGCGACCTCGCCGGCGACCTGCGCCGGGCATCCGCGACGGCCGTGGTGGACGTGGATCCGCAGTCGCTCTCGTGAGCCGGTAGCCTTTCCGCCATGACTCGAGCCCTCGTCGTCGTCGACATCCAGAACGACTACTTCCCCGGCGGCGCCAATCCGCTGGACGGTCCCGAAGCCGCCGCCGGCAAGGCCGGGAGCCTGCTCGCTGCCTTCCGGGAATCCGGCGAGCAGATCGTGCACGTGAAGCACGTCTGGGACGCGCCCGATGCGCTCTACCTCCGCCCGGGGACGCCCGGCTGCGAGATCAACGACTCCGTGAAGCCGGAGCCCGGAGAGGCCGTCGTCGAGAAGGCCTTTCCCAATGCCTTCCTGGAGACGCCCCTCGACGCGCAGCTGAAGGGCGCCGGCGTGGACACGCTCGTCGTCTGCGGCATGATGACCTCGATGTGCGTCGATGCGACCGTCCGCGCCGCCGTCGACCTCGGCTACGAGGTGGCGGTGGCCCACGACGCCTGCGCGACGATGCCGCTGGAGTTCGGCGACCGCCGGATCGCCGCCGCCGACGTGCACGCCGCCTTCCTCGCCGCGCTTGCCGACGGGTACGCCACCGTCGGGCCGGCCGCCGACCTCGCGAGCGGATGACCATGGAGAATCAGGACATCGCCGACGGACAGGTCGAGACGACCACGAGCGACGAGGAGCGCCGCGCCCACCACGCCGCCGCGATGATGCTGGTGCGCCAGTACCCCGATCCCGTCCTGCGCGTCCCCGCGGATGCGGTCGACGAGGTGAACGGCGACGTGAAGCGGCTCGTCGAGCGGATGACCGAGGTCATGCGCCAGTCGCACGGCGTCGGCCTCGCCGCGCCGCAGCTCGGCGTCCTTCGCCGCGTCCTCGTCTACCGGGTGTCGTCCGACGGGGACGTCCACGTCCTGATCAACCCGGAGCTGCGTGAGCGCTCCGACGAGACCGAGTCCGAGACCGAGGGGTGCCTCTCGCTCCTCGGCGGCGACCTCCAGGTGCCCGTCGAGCGCCACGTGCGCGTGGTCGTCGCCGGCGTCGACGCCGACGGCGAGCCCGTCGAGGTGGAGGCCGAGGGCCTCGAAGCCCGCGTGATCCAGCATGAGATCGACCACCTGGACGGCGTGCTGATCGTCGACCGGGCGGGCAAGGACGACCGGAAAGCAGCTCTCAGAGACCTGCGCCTCCGGGCGTAGCCGTGCCCCGAGTCGTCTTCCTGGGGACGTCGGCGTTCGGGGCGGACGCCCTACGCCGCCTCAGCGGGGAGCCGGATCTCGACATCGTGGCCGTCCTGACGCAGCCGGACCGGCCGTCGGGGCGGGGGCAGCGACGCGGGTCGCCGCCGGTCGCGGATGCGGCCCGCGAGCTGGGCCTGCGCCTGGTGCAGACGGAGCGGGCCTCCGCAGAGCCCGTGGAGGCCGACGTCGGCGCGGTCGTCGCGTTCGGCCAGATGGTGCGGCCGCCGCTGCTCGGCGCCCACCCGCTCTACAACCTGCACCCGTCGCTCCTTCCCCGGTGGCGGGGCGCGGCGCCTGTCGAGCGGGCGCTGATGGCGGGGGACGCCGAGACCGGCGTGTGCGTGATCGCCCTGACGGCCGAGCTGGACGCCGGCCCGATCCACGGCTGCGCGCGATTCGCGGTCGGGCCCGAGGACGACGCCGGTTGCGGTCAGGGCGCGGGCGCTCGAGCTCGGGACGCCGCTTCTGGCCGAGGCGCTGCGCGGCCGGACGCACGGAGAGGAGCAGCCGGCCGAGGGGGTCACGTACGCGCACAAGATCGAGCCTCGAGACCGGCGGATCGACTGGGCCGGGAAGGCCGTCGACGCGGCCAACCTCACGCGGGCGCTCTCGCCGCACATCGGCGCGCGCTGCGAGCTCGACGGCCAGCCTGTGACCGTGTGGCGGGCCCGAGCCGGCCCCGGCGGGGGCGAGCCGGGCGTGGTCGCCCCGCCCCTCCGAGTGGCCTGCGGGGAGGGTGTGCTCGAGGTGCTCGAGCTCCAGCCTGCGGGCCGTCGGCGGATGGCTGTCGCCGACTACCTGCGCGGGCTCCGGCACGCCCCTGAGCAGGCGGCATGAGCGCCCGCGCCGTCGCCTGCGAGGTCGTGCGGCGCACGTTCGAGGAGGATGCATACGCCGACCGCGCGTTTCGCGCCGAGGCCGAGCGGGCGGAGCTCGACGACCGCGACCGGCGGCTCGCGATGCGGCTCGCGTTCGGGACGGTGCAGCGCGTGCGGACGCTCGATCATGCGCTCGAGACGCTCGCGGGGCGCCCGGCCGGCGAGCTCCAGCCCACGCTTCGAGCGGCGCTCCGCGTCGGCGCCTACCAGCTCTTGTTCGCAGAGGGCGTCCCGGCACATGCGGCCGTGAACGAGACGGTCGAGCTCTGCAAGCGGGTTGCCGGGCTCCACACCGCGGGACTCGCAAACGCCGTGCTGCGCCGCATCGCCGGCGCGGGCGACGACTGGGTTGCCGGGCTTCCGATCGCGCTGCGGCACTCGTACCCGGACTGGGTCGTCCGGGAGTGGCAGGAGATGCTCGGCGAGGCCGACGCCGAGGCGGTGATGGTGGCGCAGAACGAGCCGCCGGAGCTGTCGGTTCGGCTGAACCGCCTTCGCGCCGAGGCGGTCGACCTCGGGGTGCCCGTCCACGGCGACCCCGACCTGCCCGAGGCGATCGTGATCGACGGGCCGTTCGACGTGTCGGCGAGCGCCGAGCTCGCCGCCGGGCTCATCTGGCCGCAGTCGCGAGCGGCCATGCTTCCCGCCCGCATGCTCGCGCCCGAGCCCGGGATGCGGGTGCTCGACCTGTGCGCCGCGCCCGGGCGGGAAGGCCGGCCAGCTGGCGGCGCTCATGGACGATCAGGGCGAGCTGGTGTGCGTCGAGCGCCACGCCGGCCGCGCCCGGGCCCTGCATGCGACCCTCGACCGGTTCGGCGCGTCGTGCGCCCGGGTGGTCGTCGCCGATGCGCTCGAGTTCTCCGAAGGCGCCTTCGATCGCATCCTGATCGATCCGCCCTGCTCCGGCCTCGGGGTGCTGGCCGCCCGCCCCGATGCCCGCTGGCGCGCCAACGAGGCGTCAGCCGAGAGGATGGCAGACGGCCAGCGGCGCATGCTCGCCCACGCCGAGACCCTGCTCGCGCCCGGCGGACGGCTGGTGTACTCGGTGTGCACGATCCGGCGCAGCGAAGGCGAGGGCGTGCTGCCCGGCGGACGGCAGACGCTCCCGCACCGGGACGGCACCGACGGGTTCTACGTGGCCTCGCTCGACGGGTAGGCGCACGGCGGTGCAGAGGCGGTTGAGGAGGCAAAACGCCCCATCCATTACAGTGGCGGCCATGCGGGAATGGCCCACCACCGTCGAGATCGCGCCGTCGATCCTCTCAGCCGATTTCGGCCGGGTCCGAGAGCAGGTGGCGGAGGTCCTGGCCGCCGGCGCCCGGGTCATCCACATCGACGTCATGGACGGCCATTTCGTGCCGGTCATCACCTTCGGCCCCAAGATGGTGGCGGATATCGCGGAGCTCATCCACGCCCACGACGGCTTCGCCGACGTGCATCTGATGATCGAGCAGCCCGAGCGCCATATCTCCCAGTTCGCCGATGCCGGAGCCGACAGCATCACGGTGCACGTCGAGACCTGCCCGCACCTGCACTACACGCTGCATCAGATCAACGAGCTCGGATGCCGCGCCGGTCTCACGCTCAACCCGGCGACGCCCGTCGAGGCGGTCTCCGAGGCGGCGCAGTACGCCGACGTCCTCCTGTGCATGAGCGTGAACCCGGGCTGGGGCGGGCAGTCGTTCATCCCGGCGACGCTCGATCGCCTGCCCCGCCTGCGCGACCTGGCCGGCCCGGGCGTCGCGGTCGAGGTGGACGGCGGCGTCGCCAGGGACACGGCCGCGGGCGTCTACCAGGCCGGCGCGAACATCCTGGTGGCGGGCTCCGCGGTGTTCGACTCCGCGAGCCCGGCCGACGCGTACACGGAGCTCGTGGACGTGGTCGCCGGCGCGGGCGCCGTCGCGTGGCGCTGACCGACGCCGACCGCGCACATCTCGCCCGCAGCCTCGAGCTGGCCGAGCGCGGCCGCCGGACGGCGGCTCCGAACCCCGTCGTCGGCGCGGTCGTCGTGCGCGACGGGGGCGTGATCGGGGAGGGGTGGCACGAGCGGCCCGGCGGACCGCATGCCGAGATCGTCGCGCTCCGCGCTGCGGGCGACGCCTCCGGCGCCACCGTCTACACGAGCCTCGAGCCGTGCAGCCATCACGGTCGCACGCCCCCGTGCGCCGACGCGCTGATCGCCGCGGGCGTGAGCCGGGTGGTCGCGGCGATGATCGACCCGACCGACAAGGTCGACGGCGCCGGGGCCAGACGCCTGCGCGAGGCCGGGATCGTGGTCGACATCGCCGGAGGGGACCCCGAGCGGGCGGCGCGGCGCGCCAACGCGGGGTGGCTCGCGCTGGCGCTCCTCGGCCGGCCGCACGTCACCTACAAGGCCGCCGTGAGCGCCGACGGCCGCACGGCTTCCGCGGGCGACGGGCCGAGGTGGATCAGCTCCGAGGAGAGCCGCGCACTCGTGCACGAGATGCGGGCAGCGGCCGGCGCCGTGGTGATCGGGAGCGGCACCGCGATCGCCGACGATCCGCTGCTGACGGCGCGCGACTGCGATCCGCCGGCCGAGCGTCAGCCGCTGCGGGTGGTGCTCGACCGGCGCGGCCGGCTCCCGGCGACCTCGCGCCTCGTCCAGACCGCGTCGCCCGATGCGCCGGTGCTCGTCGTCCGCGCGCCGGGTGCGGGCGGCGTGTCGGCGCCCGACGTCGAGGTGCTCGTGTGCGCCGATCCCGTGGAGGCGTTCGCCGAGCTGGGCCGGCGCCGGATCGCCTGGGTGCTGCTCGAGGGCGGCGCGACCGTGGCCACCGCGCTGCTCGACAGAAACCTCGTGGACCGGGTGGCCGTCTTCCGCGCGCCCGTCGAGATCGGCCCGGGACCGGGCCTCTTTGCCCGCGACGTCGAGCTGCCGGCGGCGGTGGAGGAGCGGCGCGTCGGCCCGGATATGCTGAGGATCTTCGAGATTCAGGAGCCATAGATCTTCACGGGCATCGTCATCGAGTCAGGGCAGATACGGTCGTGTGAGCCGTCCGGCGGCGGCGTCGACCTGGCCGTTCGAGGCGCCGGGGATCGCCGCGGAGGCCCGCGTCGGCGATTCGGTAGCGGTCGACGGATGCTGTCTCACGGTGGCGCGCCTGGACGGCCCGATCCTGATGTTCAACGCGGTCGCCGAGACACTTCGGCGCACCACGCTCGGCGGGCTCTCGGCAGGCGATCGCGTGAACCTCGAGCCGGCCCTCCGCGTCGGCGACCCGATGGGCGGCCACTGGGTGCAGGGCCACGTCGACGGCGTCGGCGAGATCGCCCGCATCGAGCCCGAGGGGGACGCGCGCAACTTCACGTTCGCGGCGCCGCCCGAGATCATGCGCTACGCCATCGAGAAGGGCTCGGTGTGCGTCGCCGGGGTCGGGCTCACGATCACCGGCCTCGACGACACGAGCTTCTCGGTCTCGCTGGTTCCGCACACGCTCGAGGTGACGACGCTCGGCGCGCTCGGCCCGGGAGATCGCGTCAACCTCGAGGCGGACGTGCTCGCCAAATACGTCGAAAAGCTGGCATTTCCAGGGGCTCTGCTACGATCGGCCGCGACCTCATGAGCAGCCGAGCAGAGTATCTCGACGCGTATCCCGAGCTCGGCGGGGAGTGGCCGTTTGCCTCGATCGAGCAGGCGATCGCGGACATCCGCGAGGGCCGCATGGTCGTCGTCGTGGACTCGCCCGATCGCGAGAACGAGGGCGACCTCGTGATGGCCGCGCAGCACGTCACGCCCGATGCGATCAACTTCATGGCCACCCATGGGCGCGGGATCATCTGCCTCTCCCTGACACCCGAGCGGATCGAGGAGCTCGGCCTCGAGCAGATGGCGCGCCACAACGAGGCGCCGCTTCGCACCGCGTTCACCGTCTCGATCGAGGCCCGCGAGGGCGTCTCGACGGGCGTCTCGGCGGCCGACCGGGCGCACACGATCCAGGTGGCCATCAACCCGTCAGCCGAGCCCGGCGACCTGGTCCACCCGGGCCACGTCTTCCCGCTTCGCGCCCGCCCGTTCGGGGTGCTCGAGCGCACCGGCCAGACGGAGGCGTCGGTCGACCTGGCGCGGCTTGCCGGCCTCCAGCCGGCCGGCGTGATCTGCGAGATCATGAACGAGGACGGCAGCATGGCGCGCGTGCCCGACCTCGTCGGATACTGCGCCCGCCACGGCCTCTCGATGGTCACGGTCGCCGACCTGGTCGCGTACCGGCGGCGCACCGAGAAGCTGGTCGAGCGGATCGCGTCGGCGGCGATGCCGACCCGGTTCGGCGAGTTCGTCGCCCACGGATACCGGTCCATGATCGACGGACAGCAGCACGTCGCGCTCGTCATGGGCGACGTCGACGGAGCGGCCGACGTGCTGGTGCGCGTCCACTCCGAGTGCCTCACCGGCGACGTCTTCCATTCGCTTCGGTGCGACTGCGGCGAGCAGCTCGAGAGCGCGATCGCCCAGATCGCGGCCGAGGGCAGCGGCGTCCTCCTCTACCTGTCCCAGGAAGGGCGCGGCATCGGCCTGCTCAACAAGCTCCGCGCGTACGAGCTCCAGGAGCAGGGGCTCGACACCGTCGATGCGAACCTCGCGCTCGGGCTGCCGGTCGACTCGCGCGACTACGGCGTGGGCTATCAGATCCTGGCCGACCTCGGCCTGACCTCGCTCCGCGTCCTCACCAACAACCCGAAGAAGATCCTGGGCCTCGAGGGCTACGGGCTCGTGATCACCGAGCAGCTTCCGATCGAGGCTGAGCCGACGCCCGAGAACGAGGCGTACCTGCGGACGAAGCGCGAGCGGATGGGCCACACGATCCGCCATCAGGGCCTGCGGCTGGACGAGACGTGAGCGACGAGGGACCCGGCACGCTGACGGTGCCCGACGGGTGCCATGCGGTCGAAGGCCCCGTCCTGAACCAGGACGTCGCCGTCGTCGCGTCCCGGTACAACGCCGACGTCGTCCAGCGGCTCCTCGACGGCGCAGTGGCGAGGCTCGTGGAGCGCGGCATCGGCGCCGACCAGATCACGGTCGTGCTCGTGCCCGGGGCCTGGGAGCTGCCGCTCGCGTGCCGGCGCCTGGCCGAGGCGGGAAGCCACCAGGCCGTCGTCGCGCTCGGCTGCGTGATTCGCGGCGGGACGCCGCACTTCGAGTACGTCTGCAACGAGGCCTCCCGGGGCGTGATCCAGGCGGCGCTCGACACGGGCGTCCCCGTCAGCTTCGGCCTTCTCACGTGCGACACGATGGAGCAGGCGCTCGCCCGTGCCGGCGGCGAGTCCGGCAACAAGGGCGCCGACGCCGCCGATGCCGCGCTCGAGATGGCCGGCCTCCTGCGCGCGCTCCCGCGCGGCAGCCGGCGCTGACCGTCGTGCGGTTGCTGGTCACCGGCGGATCGGGCTATCTGGGCGGCGAGATCCTCCGGCGGCGGCCGGACGCGGTCGGCACCGTCCACCGAGCCGACGGCGAGGTGCGGCTGGACGTGCGCGACGCGAGCGCCGTCGCCGAGCTCGTCGCCCGCCTGCGCCCCGAGTGCGTGATCCACGCCGCGTACGCCCGCGACGGCGACGGCCGCGTGGGCGACCAACGTGGACGGGGCCCGAAACGTCGCCGCCGCCGCGGCCGCGGCCGGGGTGCGCCTGATCCATGTCTCGACGGACGTCGTCTTCGCCGGCGACGCAGGTCGGCCCTACGTCGAGGCCGATCCGCCGGCGCCCGTGACGGACTACGGCCGCGCGAAGGCCGCAGCGGAGGCGGCCGTGCAGGACGCGCATCCGGCCGCGGCGGTGGTTCGGACGTCCCTGATCTACGGCGGAGCTGCTCTGTCGGGGCACGAGCGCACGGCGCTCGACGCGGTCGACGGCGCGATCGACATGGCGTTCTTCACCGATGAGCTGCGCTGCCCCGTCGACGTCGGCGACCTGGCGGAGGCGATCCTCGAGCTGGCCGACCTCGAGCATTCCGGCCCGCTGCACGTCGCCGGCGCCGACGCCGTGTCGCGCTACGAGCTCGCGCAGCTGGTCGCCGCGGCGAACGGCCGCGATCCGGCGCTCGTCCGCGGCGCCCGGTCGGCGGAGCTCGGGTCGCGGCGTCCGCTCGATTGCCGCCTCGACTGCGGCCTTGCCCGCTCGCTCCTCGCGACTCGCTTGCGAGGAGTGCGCGAGGTGCTTCAGGGCCCGAGCCGCTCGAGCGTCCAGGCGCCGTCGGCGCTCGTATAGCGGAAGCGGTCGTGCATGCGGTGGCGGTCGTGCTGCCAGAACTCGTAGGTGTGCGGCAGGAGCCGGTATCCGCCCCAGGTGGCCGGGCGGGGCACGGCGCCGTCGGGATACTGCTCGCGCAGTCGCTCGACCGCCGCCTCGAGCTCGGCCCGCGACGCCACGGGCCGGCTCTGCGGCGACACCGCGGCGCTCAGGCGGCTCCCCGGCGGACGGCCGTCGAAGTAGGCGTCCGACTCGGCCTCCGAAAGCCGCGCCACGGCCCCCTCGATCCGGGCCTGGCGCCCCGGCCAGTGAAAGAGCAGCGCGGCGAGCGGGTTCGCAGCGAGCTCGGCCGCCTTGCGGCTCTCGTAGTTGGTGAAGAAGCGCATCTCGCCGTCCTCGAGCGCCCTTTACGAGCACCATCCGCACCGACGGCTGCCCACCGGGCGAGGCGGTCGCCAGGGCGGCGACGCTCGTGTCGACGCCGGCTTCGGCCGCGTCCGCGCGCCAGCGCTCGAGCTGCCGCAGCGGTTCCGGGTCGAGTTCCGAGCGCCGGAGCGCCGTCACACGGCCTTCTGCACCCGGCCGCTCTTGAGGCAGCGGGTGCAGACGTAGGCGCGGACGGGCGCGCCGTTCACGAGGATGCGGATCCTCTGCAGGTTCACGTCGAAGCGGCGCTTGGTCGCCACCATCGAGTGGCTGCGGTTGTTCCCCGAGCCGGGATGCTTGCTACAGATCACGCACACTCTGGACACGGCGGCGGAGTATAGCGGGGCGTATCGCCCACCTTCGCGCTCGGAACGCCGCCGCTGGGGTCTGACCACAATGTCTGCAGCCCGCGCGCGCAGCGCGCGGCACGCTGCAACATTGGGGTCTGACCCCGTTGTTGCACGGCGCAGCCGTGCAACCCGGCCGTAGGGCCGGCACCCGTCGCCCTGCCTCCGCGGGCGGCCGGTCCCGAAGGCCCGCCACCAGTCGCACGTCGCAACCTCCGCCCGCGACGGCGCGTCTGAGAGGCAATGGGGCATGCGCACGCACGCGGCGCGGCGGCCGTGGGCGGGGCCGTCACGGTGACGAACGAGGCCATCGCGCACGTCGTCGGCCTCACGGTGCTCGAGTGCTACGGCGTCGTCGGGATGGCCGCCACCAGCCTCACCCAGGGCGTGGCGCGCCTTCTCACACGCGACCGACTGACGCAGGGCGTGAGCGTGCGCCGGAACGGCGCCGGGCTCTCGATCGACCTCTACGTCGTCGTCGAGTTCGGCCTGAACCTGGCCGACGTCGCGGCAAACGTCCGCTCGAGGGTGCAGTATCAGGTAGAGAAGCTCACGCAGATGCCGGTCCACTCGCTCCAGATCCACATCCAGGGCGTCAAGCGGACGCCGTGACCGAGGCCCGCCGCATCGCCCTTGCGATGGCGAGGGGGGGCGCGGCCGCGGTCGAGTCGAGCCGCGGGCGCCTGAACGACCTGAACGTCTACCCGGTCCCGGACGGCGACACCGGCACGAACCTGGCCGAGACCGCCCGCGAGCTCGCGATCGGCCTCGAGTCCGACCCGGCGGACACGCGGCCGGCGCTCGCCGCCGCTGCGACCCGGGCGGCGCTGCGCGGCGCCAGCGGGAACTCCGGCGCCATCCTGAGCCAGATCGTCGGCGGCTTCGCCGGCGTCGTCGGAGCGCTCCCGGGGGATCGACTCGAGGACGCTCGCCCGTGCGCTCCGCTCCGCGACCGAGGCGGCGTACAAGCCCGTGCAGCAGCCGATCGAGGGCACCATGCTCACCGTCATCCGCGAGATGGCCGATGCCGCCGAGCGCGTCGCCGACCGCCCGCTCGAGGAGGCCGTCGCGGCGATCCTCGCCGAGGGCGAGGCGTCGGTGGTGCGCACCCAGGGGATGCTCGACGTGCTGCGCGACGCCGGCGTCGTCGATGCGGGCGCAGCCGGGCTCCTGGAGTTCGCCCGCGGCGCGTTCGCGGGGCTTCGCGGCCAGGAGGTCGAGGCCCCGATCGAGGCCATCGCCGGGCCGATCGGGCTCGAGGCGGTGCATCTCGAGCAGTCCCGGTATCGCTACTGCACGGCGTTCCTCGTCGAGGGGGAGGACGTCGACCGCGAGGCGCTCGAGCGGGCGCTGCTCGAGATGGGCGACTGCCTCCTCGTGGTCGGAGATGCGCCGCTCGTGAAGGTGCACGTCCACACCGACGACCCCGGCCAGGCGATCTCGGTCGCGGTCGTCATGGGCGCGATCGACCGGGTCGCGATCGCCAACATGCACGTCCAGACCGAGGAGCGCGAGCGCCGGCTGGCCGGGGAGCGGCACCTGACCGCGATCCCGGGGGGCCGCTCGAGCGACGGCCGCATGACCGCCGAGAACACGGCGATCGTGCTCGACTCGACGGCCGACATGCCGTACCCCGCCGCCGAGCAGCCGACATGGCGCTCCGTCCCGCTCACCGTCCGCTTCGGCGACGAGCAGTTCCGCGACGGGATCGACATCGACGCCGCGGCGTTCTACGACCGCCTGCGCGCCGGCGGCGCGCATCCCTCCACGGCCGCCCCGTCCCCGGGTGCCTACGCCGCCGCCTTCGAGGAGCTGGCCGACTTCGCCCATGTCCTCGTCCTGCCCGTCTCGTCGCAGGTGTCGGCGTCGGCCCAGGCTGCCAGGATCGCGGCCGACACGCCAGAGGCCGGCGGCCGCGTGACCGTCCTCGACGGGCTCACGGTGTCGGCCGGCACGGTGCTCCTGGCGCAGGGCGTCCAGCGCCTGCTCGACGCCGGCACCGACATGGACGAGATCACGTCCTGGTTCACGGCGGCCCGCGATCGGGTGTCGGTGCTGATCTACGTGGACACGCTCGAGTACCTGCGCCGCGGCGGCCGGATCGGGCGCGCGTCGGAGATGGTCGGCGGCGCGCTCGGCGTGCGGCCGCTGCTGACGCTCCGGGGGGGCAAGATCGAGCCATACAAGCGCGCGCTCGGGCGGGCCGCCGCGATGCGCGAGTTCGACCGGTTCCTGTGCGCCGCCGTGCCCGACGGGAGCACGGCGCGGATCGGCCTGGCGCACGCCGACGACGACGCCGGGCTCGAGCGCCTCCGCCAGATCGTGCACCGGGCGCGCCCCGACGCCTCGATCGACCGGGTCTGCGAGATCGGCGCCGTCGTCGGCACCCACGGCGGCCCCGGGACGCTCGGAATGCTCGTCCTGGCCGGCGAATGACGCGGGCGTTCGGGGGCGCCGAGGCGCCCGAGACCGGGTTCCCGCGGCCCCGGTCGGCCCCGAGCCCCGAGCACCTCGACCTGCCGGCGACCTCGCGCCGGGCCCTCGCCGACGCGCTCGCCGCCCTGCGGCCGCGCCCGGTGGAGACGGTCGGCGACCTGCTCGAGCACGTGCCGTTTCGCCACGAGGACTTCCGTTCGGGACGCCTCCTGGCCGAGATCGGCCCTGGGGAGGAGGCGACGGTGGTGTGCACGGTCGAGCGGGTGCGCCTGCGCCCGACGCGGCGTCGAAACCTGGCCATCGTCGAGGCGGCGATCCGCGACGAGTCGGGCCCCGGCGTCGCGATCTGGTTCAACCAGCGCTACCTCGCCAAGAACCTGAAGCCCGGGATGCGGCTCTCGCTCCGCGGCGAGCGGCGCCCGACGATCGGCGCGGAGATCGTCGTCAAGAGCCACGAGCGGGCCGCGGACGACGGCGAGGCGCTGCACACGTCCGGGCTCGTGCCCGTCTACCCGGCGTCCGAGCGCGTGTCCAGTCGAAGGCTCGTCGAGCTCGTTGCCGACGCGCTCGCCCATTCCGGCGACGAGGTCGACCCGCTGCCCGACGGCGTGAAGGCCCGCCGTGCGTTGCCGCTTCGCCGCGACGCGCTGCACGCGAGCCATCAGCCGCGCGACCTGGCGGAGGCCCGGGCCGCCGGCAGGCGCCTGGCCTACGACGAGCTCCATCTCCTCCAGCTCGGCCTCCTCCGGCGCCGGGCGCGGTTCGAGGCCGAGGCCAGCGCCCGGCCGCTCCCGCCGCCGAGCGAACTGTCGGCGTCCTTCGTCACCGCCCTGCCGTTCGACCTCACCGGCGCCCAGAGCCGGGCGGTCGGCGAGATCGACGTCGACCTGGAACGGGCCGTGCCGATGCGGCGCCTGCTGCAGGGCGACGTCGGCTCGGGCAAGACGGCCGTGGCGGCGTACGCGCTCGTGCGGGCGGTCGAGGCCGGCGGCCAGGGGGCGCTGATGGCGCCGACCGAGACGCTCGCGACCCAGCACCTGATCGGCCTCGCGGCGCTCTGTGAGCCGCTCGGCGTGCGCGTCGTCGGGTTGATGCAGGGGATGGCCGCGCGCGAGCGGCGAGCGGCGGAGGGCCTGCTCAGGTCCGGCGAGCCCGCCGTGGCGGTGGGGACGCATGCCCTGATCCAGGCGGGCGTCGACTACGGAGCGCTGCGTGTGGCCGTCGTCGACGAGCAGCACCGCTTCGGCGTCGAGCAGCGGCGGGCGCTCGAGGAGAAGGCCCGGGAGGGGCCATCGCCGCACGTGCTGCACATGACGGCGACCCCGATCCCGCGGACGCTCGCCCTCTCCGTCTACGGCGATCTGGAGGTGTCGGTGCTGGACGAGCTGCCGGCCGGCAGGGCCCCCGTCGTGACGCGCGTCCTCGGCCTCGACCGCCGCGACGAGGTGTTCGCCCGCATGCGCAGGCTGCTCGACGACGGCCGCCAGGCATACGTGGTCTGCCCGCTCGTGACCGAGGCCGACGACGCCCGGGCGGCGGCGGCGGCCGAGTCCGAGGCGGCCCGGCTCGGCTCCGGCGAGCTCCAGGGATATCGCCTCGAGTGCATCCACGGCCAGCTTCCCGTCCCCGAGCGGCGCCGGATCATGGACGGGTTCCGCAGAGGCGATGTCCAGGTGCTCGTGGCGACGACGGTGATCGAGGTGGGCGTCGACGTCCCGAACGCGACGGTGATGGTGATCGAGCAGGCCGACCTCTTCGGCCTGGCCCAGCTGCACCAGCTGCGCGGGCGGGTGGGGCGCGGCGCGCACGAGAGCTACTGCATGCTGCTCGCGGACCCGGCGACCGACGAGGCACGGGCCCGACTCGATGCGATGGCGCGGATCTCGGACGGCTTCGAGCTCGCCGACGTCGATCTCGAGCTGCGCGGAGAGGGCGCGCTGCTCGGGCTGCGCCAGAGCGGCGTCCCCGACCTCCGCCACGCCCGCCTGGCGCGCCAGCGCCGCCTCGCCGCCCAGGCGCGCACCGACGCCAGGGCGGTGCTCGCCGCCGACCCGGACATGTCGGCCCCGGGGCCGCGATCATCGCCGAGGCCACCCGCCGGGCGTTCGGCGGCGGACGTCGACTGGCTCGCGCCGCAATAGATTGCTCCTGTGCGGATCGTGGCCGGAGAGCGCAAGGGCACGCACCTCGCGGCGCCTCGCGGCCGTGGCGCGCGGCCGACGTCCGACCGGTGCGGGAATCGCTCTTTGCCATCCTGGGCGACGTCGAGGGTGCGAGACGTGCTGGACGCGTTCGCCGGCTCCGGCGCGCTCGGCTTCGAGGCCCTGTCGCGGGGCGCCGCGACCGTCGCGTTCTGCGACGTCGACGGGGCCGCGCTGGCGGCTGTGCGCGAGAACGCGCGCCGGCTCCGGTACGCTGACCGGTGTGCGATTCGCCGGCAGGACGCCCGGCGCCGGCTGGCTGCGGATCGCGCCGCCGGCGTCACCTACGACCTGGTGCTGCTCGACCCGCCCTACACCATGCTCTCCGATCTCACCGACCACCTCGAAGCCGACCTGCCGGCGATCCTGGCACCGGGCGGGAGGGCCGTGCTCGAGCGCGCGGCCGGCGACGCCGCGCCCGTGCCGGGGCTCGACCTCCTGGCCGACCGGGCGTACGGAGGCACCGCGATCACGGTGTGGCGGCGTGGCTGAGTCCGTCGCCGTCTGCCCGGGACCTATGACCCCGTCACGTCGGGCCATCTCGACATCATCCGGCGGGCGGCGGCGATCTTCGACCGGGTGATCGTGGGCGTCGTTCGTGCGCCTCAGCACAAGCGGACGATGTTCAGCCTGGACGACCGGATCGCCTTCATCGAGGAGTCGCTGGGGGGCACGCCGAACGTGACCGTGGAAGGATTTGCGACGCTCGTCGTCGAGTTCGCACGCGAGCGCGGCGCCCGCTCGATCGTGAAAGGCCTGCGGGCGGTGTCGGACTTCGAGTGGGAGTTCCAGATGAACAACCTGAACCGGGGGATGGCCCCAGAGATCGAGACGATGTACCTGATGGCCTCACCGGAGTACAGTTTCCTCTCGTCCCGCGGCGTTCGCGAGATCGCGGCGTTCGGGGGCTCGGTCGCGAAGTACGTGCCCGAGCCCGTCGCTCGCCGGCTCGCGGAGCTCCACGCCGCAGGCGAGATGTAGGCTAGACGGAGGGAGTACTGCGTTGGATGTCCTCGTGCTGATCGACAAGCTCGACGAGCTGGTGCAGAACGCCAAGGGCGTGCCGCTGTCCCAGGATCAGGTCCGCGTGGACCACGAGGAGATCTGGGAGATCATCGACCAGATGCGCTCGACGATCCCTGAGGAGATCAAGCAGGCCCGCTGGATCGTGAAGGAACGCCAGGAGATGCTGGCCGAGGCCAAGCGCGAGGCCGAGCGCCTGATCGCGGAGGCGCGCGAGCAGGCGGCCCGCGAGGCGTCGCAGCAGGAGGTCGTGAAGCTCGCCGAGCGCCAGGCCGAGGACGTTCTGGCCGAGGCTCGGCGCCAGGACCGGTCGATCCGCCATGGGCGCGGAGGACTACGCCGACGGCATCCTCGAGAACCTGCACCACAACCTGGGCAAGATCATGGATGCGGCTCGAGCGCGGCCGTGCGCAGCTCGCGTCGAAGTCGGACGACCGCGACGGAGCGGCGACGGTCGATCACGAAGAGCCCCAGCTCCAGTAGCCCGGAGGGCGCGCCTATGGTCGATCTGCGCGCACTCGATCTGCGCCCGGCGAGGTTCGCCGGGCCGAGCTCGACCTGCCCAGCCGCCCCTCGAGCTGGGCGGCCAGACCTACGTCGTCGAGCCTGCCACGCCCCACGCGTTGCTCGAGCTCCAGGGCGTCCGGGGGCGTCTACCTGAAGCTGCGGTTCGAGGCCGACGTTCGCGGCCCGTGCTACCGCTGCCTGGAGGACGCCGCCGTCCACGTCTCGATCGACGCGGCCGAGTACCACGAGCCGGCTGGGGGCGAGGAGCTCCGCTCCGACTACGTCGAGGCGGACGAGCTCGACGCCGAGCGATGGGCCCGCGACGCGCTGGTGTTCGCCCTTCCGCTGAAGATCCTGTGCCGGCCGGAGTGTGCCGGGCTCTGCCCGCGGTGCGGGGTGCGCCTCGAGCAGGGCGAGGACCACGCCTGCGGCGAGGAGGAGGTCGATCCGCGCTGGGAGAAGCTGCGGAGCTCGGGGGGAGTCAGGGGTATAGTCCCCCGGCGATGGCCGTCCCCAAGAAAAAGACGTCGAAGGCACGCCGCGACAAGCGCCGGGCGACG
>CAWHWC010000007.1:0-14316 GCA_963832955.1 uncultured Actinomycetes bacterium
GGTGCACCGCGGCAAGTCCCATAGAGCCGTGCTCCAGTCCCGCCAGAACGGTGCGCATCATCGGGATGACGGGGTCAGCGGTCAAGAGGTCGATAGTCGCTCGATGGAGGAACGCCGACTCGGCGGCCTTGCGCGCCGCAGTGCGCTCGGCCGCTCGCATCCGGCTCGCGCCCCACCGCAACGATCGCCGCGACGAGCAGGTAGATGAAGAACGCGGCCACGCTCTCGCCGGACTCGATCCGAAACGAGTAGTAGGGGTGGATGAAGAAGAAGTTGGAGCCCCTGCGCAGACCGCCGCCATCGCCAGCGCCACCCACAGGCCGCCGACCGTCGCCACGAGCGGCGGGATCAGCAGGATCAGCGCGATCGTGCCCGAGCCCAGATCGTCGCGGAACGGGTAGATGGCGACGACGAGCAGCGCAAGCAACGCGATCGGCGGGATCACGCCGCTCAGCGCGCGGCTCAGCGGATCGGTGGAACGCGGCGGTCGGCTCCGCGGGGTGCTCATCTGAACCACCGGGTCATGACAGCCAGATCCTAGAGATCATCCCGGAGCGCTGAGGACTTCTTCCAGGTCGAGCTCCGAATTCTTGTGTTGTGTCGAGGCGAGTCCTTCTCGTCCTTGCCTATCCGCTCGGCGCCGCAGAGCGCGCCTTCGACCGGCTCGTCGTGCTCACCTCGGGCATGATGGTGCTCCCGGCTCTCGCGCTCGACCCGATCGTCGAGGGGCTGGGTCAGAGGCGCACGGGGGGCGAAACCGACCCCGCGCGCGACGTTGAGAGGACGCGACGGCGACCCGAACGTGACCACGGGGTGCTGGCCGCACCACGATCATCGGGGCAGCCACCCACCGGACGCCTGGCAGCCGTATGGCCGCGGCGCCCGTGCAGTCGAGACTCCCCCAATGACTTTGTCGCCCGCACCGAGCACGGCACCGCTCCGCGCCACCGAGCGTGGCAGCCGCCGACTCCGCCCCCGCAGCTTCGCCTGCGGCCGGACCCCCCGCTACGCCAACGCCGGCCGCTGATCCTCGTCGCGGGAGCGCGCGCCGGCTACGCGAGCTCGCGGGCGCGAGCCAGCAGCGCCGCCTCGGCGGCCGCCTCGCGCTCGCCGGCGGCCTCGCTCCACGCCGCGTGCGCCGCGAGCGTCGCGTCGAGCCCGTCGAGCATCGCGTCCATCGCCGCCTCCGACGACGAGCCGATCTGCAGGCGGGCGGCGGCGCACGCCGCCGGATCGAGCGCGTCGCGCAGCGTCGCCTCGTCGAGCTCGACCGGCCGGCCGATCGCGGCCTCGGCCGCCGCGGACAGGCGCTCCGGCGTGAGCGCCGACGGCGGCTCGCCCGCCTCGACGAGGTCGCGGACGGCGCGGCCGACGACCTTGTGCGCGCTGCGGTAGTCGAGCCCGCCCGACGAGCGCGAGCACGTCGGCGACGTCGGCCGCCGTGACGAAGCTCTCGCGCGCGATCTGCTCGAAGCGCGCCGGCCGGAGCTCGATCCCGTCCAGCACGGACGCCGTGAGCCGCGCGATCGCGACCGCCTCGTCGAGCGCGCGCGGGACCGTGCCGTTCAGGAGGTGGAAGTGATCGGTGCGGGCCGAGCCGGTGTGCAGCGTCGCGAGCGCGGCGGCCAGGTCGCCGGCCGCCTGGCCGGCCTGCGTGCGGATCGCGGCGAGCGCGTACGGGTTCTTCTTCTGCGGCATCAGCGCGCTCGCGCGGCTGTGCGCGTCGGCGAGCTCGACGAGCCCGAACTCCTGGCTCGCGTAGATCTCGAAGTCCTGGCCGAGCTGGCTCTGGTGCGTCGCGGCGATCGCGAGCGCCGCGAGCAGCTCGACGTAGACGTCGGCCTGCCAGGCCGCGTCCTTCGCGTGCTCGACCAGCCCGTCGCAGCCGAGCAGCTCGGCGAGGCGCGGCCCGGTCGAGCGCCCAGCGCGAGCCGGCGCTGCCGCCGGCGCCGGCGACGCTCGCGCCGAGCGCGGCGTGCGACGCTGCGCGCGCGGTCGGCGTCGCGCAGCGCCGGATAGGCGTAGGCCAGCAGCAGGTGGCCGACGGTCGTCGGCTGGGCCGGCTGCAGGTAGGTGTAGTCGGTCGCGAGCGCGGTCTGCGGTCGCGCGCGCGTGCGCGCGAGCGCCGCGGCCTGGTCGACGAGCGCGTCGTGCAGCTCGCGGACGCCGCGTGCGCGCGGTCAGGCGGAGCCCGACGCGAAACGCCTCGCGGCGCGGCCGGCCCGCGCTCAGCCAGCCGGCGGCCGAGCGGCCGACGCGCCGCTCGAGCTCGGCCTCGCGCGCGTTGAAGGCGTCGCCGAGCGACGGGTCCCACGGGAACTCGTCGCCGGGGATCGCGTGCAGCTCGAGCAGCCCGCGCAGGAGCGCCCGCGCGTCGTCGCCGGCGAGGTCGCCGCCCTCGACGAGCGCGACCGCGTGCGCGAGGTCGGCGAGCGACAGGCCGCGCGCGAGCCGCGGGCCGTGCGCGCTCTCGGCGGCGTACGCGGCCGCCACGAGCTCGCCCGCCGCGCCGCCGCGCAGCCGCCCGCCGCGGCCGAGCTCCTCCGTCTCCGTCATCGGACGGAGCGTAGAGAACTGGGCGGTACTGGGCTCGAACAGTGTTCCGAGCTTTGACGCGGGGGAACCAGGGTTCCCCCGCGAGCCCCTCCCTCTTGCCGACGGGTATGGGCTGCGATGGGCGGTACTGGGCTCGAACCAGTGACCCCCAGCTTGTCGAGCTGGTGCTCTCCCAACTGAGCTAACCGCCCCGGTCGGTGCGGAGGATACCGGCTCGGCAGCGTCGGCGCCTCCGCGAGCGCGTACGGAAAAGCCGACGTTCGGATCGGTGCCCGCACCGATGCTCCGTCAATCGTCACAGGGCATCCTGACGTCCAGTCAACGACGGAGGACGCGCTCATGGCAGCCACCAACGGACTGCACTCGGCTACGAAGGAGGACATCCTCACGGCGCTTCGCAACGAAGCCTTCACCTATGCCCGCTCGATGCTGTTCGCGACGGCGGCGCGCCGGAACGGGCGCACCGAGATCGCCGATCTCTTCGAGTCGACGGCCCGGACCGAGCTCGAGGAGCACTTCGCGGCGCTCGCGGATCTGGCCGGGATCGTGGGAGACGACGCCGAGAACCTGCGCTCGGCCATCGAGGCCGAGTCGTACGAGATCGAGGTGATGTACCCCACGTTCGCCGAGCACGCGGCCCGCGCGACCGACACGGAGGCCGCCGAGTGCTTCACCGAGATCCGCCGCCACGAGATCGACCATCTCGAGGCGCTGCGCGAGGCCCTGATCGACATCACGTAGCCGGGCTTCCGATGCTCCATCGGCATCGGCCGGGTGGGCACATGATCGCCCACCCGGCTTCGCGCCGATGCGGTCCGTGGGACGGCTAGCTCACGCCCGTGGCTTGCCGTGCCTCCGCGATCCGGATCGGCTCGTCCCAGCGCTTGCGGCCGAAGCGGCCGGCGCGTTCACGCCCCTGAAGGGCGAGCGCGTGGATCTGCGCCGCCTTGGCGGGGTCGTGACACTCGAGCGCCGCGGTGTGCAGAAGTTGGGCGGCGCGCTTGTCGTCGCCCACGCCGATCATGCGGCGCGCCTCCTCGAGGGCTTCGGTAACCGTGTCCATCCGCACCTCCGGTGGCGGCGCCGGGCAGGCCCGGCGCGGTGGATCTGGGCGCGACGATAGCCTTCCGCGAGCCCCAGTTCCGCATGGTTAGGCGAAGTTGGGTGGTATCACCCACGCCGGTCACCGCACCATCAGGAGCGCCGCGAGAACGACGCCGAACGTGACGACGCACGTCGTCGCGACGATCATCGCCGCCTGCCTCACCTCCACCCTGACCACCCCCTCCGAAGGCGGTTCACGGCCCGGCCTCGAGGAGTCGCACGATGCCGCGAAGCCTGCGGCCGAGCTCGGCCCGCTCGTCGTCATCCGGGGGCACCGCCGGCGGCATCGTGAGGAGCCGCTCGACCTGGATGATCGCCCGCGGGTCACACGTGCCGCGCTCGAATGAGGTTGCGATGCGCTCCACGACGTCGGGGTGGTCGCCCAGACCGCGCAGCACCGGGACGGTCGCGCCCCGAAGGGCGGCCGGGCTGCGCGGGGTCTGGTCGAGCTCGACGTGGGCACGGAGTGCTTCGGCGAGGCTGCGCCGCTTCCGGTCGGACTCGAGCCGCGCGACGCGCTCGGCGACCGCCCGGCTGACCGCGTCCGAGCGGCGTTCGTAGCGGAACCCCTCCTCGATCAGGGCGTCGGCCGACCGGTCGCCGCGATCGCGCTCGTACGCGCGGGCCATCGAGATGACGACGATTCCGGCGGCCGCGGCCGCCGCCACGCACCCCAAGAGCCGCTCCGGTCCCGGCGGCAGCACGAGGAGGCCGGCACACGCGCTGCCCGCGAGGAGCGCAAGCGCCTCGCGCTGTCGCTGAAGGATCCGCTCGATCGACCTGGCGGACACAAGCTCGGCACCTGGCCACGTGTGCACCGCGCCGGATCATCGCAGCGCCGGATCCGCCATCCCATGGGGAATTTCACCCAACCGTCGGCCGAGTCGACGATCTAGACTGCGGGTCGGCCCGGAGGTGCAGATGACGACGCTGGACGGCCGCGGGGACGATCGCCGCACGTTGGAACGGGTCGACCCGGCGGCTTCGCGGGTCAGCCTCTACTGGCGCGTGTTCGCCGTGAACGCGGCGATCCTGTCGGTCGCGGTCCTGCTGCTCATCGTCACGCCGATCGCGATCGACCCCCAGCCGACCCGGGGCCAGCTCGTGATCCTCGTCGGCGGGACTGCTCGTGATGCTGGTCGCGAACGCCTGGCTCGTCCGGTTCAGCCTGCGACCGCTGCGCCGGCTCTGCTGAGCTGATGTCGATCGTCGACGTCCTCGAGCCCGGGAGGCGGCTCGACCCGGCGGCCACGGCCGAGGTCGCCGCGGTGATCTCGACCGTTCAACTCGACGCTCGACCGGCTCGAGGACGAGCGGCGGTCGAGCATGCGCCGGGTGCTGGCCGCCCAGGAGGCCGAGCGGCGCCGGATCGCGCAGGAGCTGCACGACCAGATCGGCCAGAACCTGACCGCGGTCGTGCTCGAGCTGAAGCGGGTGCGCGAGCGGATCGACGCCGGGCGAGGCGGAGGCGCTGGCCGACGCCCAGGAGCTGGCGCGCGAGAGCCTCGAGGAGGTGCGCCGGATCAGCTACGAGCTGCGCCCGGCGGCGCTCGACGACCTCGGGCTCGCGAGCGCCCTCGCGTCGCTCTGCTCGGGCATCGAGCGCCGCGCGGGGATCGACGGTCGAGCTCGACGGTCGCCGGCGACGCTGCCGCCGCTCGACGACCAGGTCGAGCTGGCGGTCTACCGCGTCGCGCAGGAGGCGCTCACCAACGCGGTCCGGCACGCGCAGTGCGCGACCGTGCGACGTCTCGCTGCGGCGCCGTGGCGACGACGTCGTGCTGCGGGTCGACGGACGACGGCGTCGGGATGAACGGCAGCTTCCCGGGCGGAGGCATCCGCGGCATGCGCGAGCGCGCGCGTCGCGATCGGCGGCCACGCTCGAGACGCGGCCGGCGTGCAGACGGCGGAACGGCGGTCGCGCTGCGCATGCCCCGAGGGGCGGCAGCCGGCGCATGACCGTGACGGCGCCGCCGCACGATCCGGATCCTGCTCGCCGACGACCACGCCGTCGTGCGCCGCGGCCTGCGGCTGGTGCTCGAGACGGAGCCCGACCTGCAGGTCGTCGGCGAGGCCGACGACGGGCTCGAGGCCGTCGAGCTCGCGATCCGCGAGGACGTCGACCTGGCGGTGCTCGACGTCACGATGCCGCGGATGAGCGGGCTCCAGGCGGCCCACGAGCTCTCGCGGCGGCGTGCCGTCGCTTCGCGATCCTGATGCTCTCGATGCACCACAACGAGCAGTACTTCCTCGAGGCCCTGCGCGCCGGGCGCCGGCGGCTACGTGCTGAAGTCGGTGGCAGACCACGACCTGATCCGCGCCTGCCGGGCCGTGATGCGCGGCGAGCCGTTCATGTACCCCGACTCCGAGCGGCAGCTGCTCGGCAGCGCCCTCGAGCTCGCGGGCGACGCGGGCATCGCTCAGCTGACCCGGCGCGAGTCGGAGATCCTGGCGCTCGATCGCCGAGGGCCACACGACCCGCGAGATCGCCGAGATGCTCGTGATCAGCCCGCGCACGGTCGACCGCCATCGCGACAACCTGCTCGACAAGCTGAACCTGCGAAACCGCGATCGAGCTGACCCGCTACGCCATCCGCGCCGGGCTCATCGAGCCGTAGAGGCGGACGCCGCCGATGCAGCACGACGCCGTCCTCATCCTGATCGCCGGCCTGCTCCTGGCCACCGGCGTGGCCGCCTCGCTCGGCGCGGCGCGGCTGCGGCTGCCCGCGCTGGTCGTGTTCCTCGGCATCGGCATGGCCATCGGCACCGACGGGCTCGGCTGGATCGACTTCAGCGACTACGGCTTCGCGCGTTCGATCGGGACCGTGGCGCTCGTCCTCATCCTCTTCGAGGGCGGGATCGACTCAGGCCTCAAGGCGATCCGCCCGGTGCTCCGATCGGCCGTCCTGCTCGCAGTCCTCGGCACGATGGTGACCGCCGTGATCGCGGGCCTCGCCGCGACGTGGCTCTTCGACTTGTCTACGGAGGAGGGGCTGCTGCTGGGCGCGATCCTCTCGGCCACCGACGGCGCCGCCGTCTTTGCGCTGATGCGCGGCTCGCACCTGCCGAGCCGGCTCGCTCGGACGCTCGAGGCCGAGGCGGGCTTCAACGACCCGGTCGCCGTCCTCCTGGTCGTCGCGCTCGTCGAGCTCATCCTGACGCCCGGCTACGGCGCCCTCGACGGGTCCGTCTACTTCGTCCGCGAGCTCGGCATCGGGGCGATCGTCGGGGCCGCGGTCGGCGTCGCTGCGGTCGCGATCCTGCGCCGGCTGGAGGGCGCGCCGTCGGGCCTGCTGCTCGTCTCCTCGGCGGCGACCGCTGCCGTCGCGTACGGAGCAGCGGGCTCCATCAGCGGCTCCGGATTCCTGGCCGTCTACCTGGCGGGCCTCGTGCTCGGCGACGGTGTCGTCCCTTCGAGAGAGGCGATTCGCGCCTTCCATTCGGGCCTCGCATCCGTCGCCGAGATCGGGATGTTCCTGGCCTTCGGGCTGCTCGTCTTCCCGAGCCAGCTCGGCGACGTTCTCGTCGAGGGCACGCTCCTGGGGCTGATCGTGGCCTGCGTCGCCCGCCCGATCGCGACGGCGCTCGCCACGGCGTTCGAGCCGTTCACGGCGGCCGAGAAGGCCCTGATCGGCTGGGCCGGCCTCCGCGGCGCAGTGCCCGTCATCCTGGCGACGTTCCCGGTGATCGACGGCGTCCCGCGAAGCCTCGAGTTCTTCAACATCGTGTTCTTCGCCGTGCTCGTGTCGACCGTCCTCCAGGGCAGCACGGTCGAGCTCCTGGCGGGCCGCCTGGGGCTCACCGAGCGCGACGCCGAACCCACCGCGCCGGCCCTCGGCTAGCATCGCGGCGAGTGCGGCTGCCCGACGCCATCGCCCCGCTGCGCGAGCGCGAGTTCTGCCTGCTCTTCTCCGGCCAGGCCGTCTCGCTCATCGGCGACAACCTCGCGCCGATCGCGCTCGCGTTCGCGATTCTCGACGACGGCGGCTCGGCGACCGATGTCGGCGTCGTCTACGCGTCGAACGTCATCGCGCGGGTGGCCTTCATCCTCGTCGGCGGCGTCTGGGCCGACCGCCTCTCCCGCCACCGGGTCATGCTGGCCGCAGATGCGCTGCGGGCCGTCTGCTCCGGGATCCTCGCGTTCGCCGTCATTACGGGGGACGCGCCCCTCGGCCTCTACGTCGCGATGGTCGCGGCTCACGGAGTCGGGGCGGCGTTCTTCAACCCCGCCTCGACCGGCCTCGTGCCCCAGACCGTGAGCGCCCCGCACCTGCAGCAGGCGAACGCGCTGCTCGGGATCGCCCACGCCGGCGGGCTCCGTGCTCGGCCCCGCCGTCGGCGGCGCCGTGATCGCGCTCGCCGGCCCGGGCGCCGCGCTTGCGACCGACGCCGGCACGTTCGTCGTCAGCGCCTGCGCCCTCCTTGCGATGCACCCGCCGGAGCACGACCGCGGGGAGGTCCGCACCGGATTCGCGGCCGACCTGGCCGAGGGATGGTCGGAGTTTCGTGCCCGCACCTGGTTGTGGGTGATCGTCCTCCAGTACGCGGTGTGGCACATGCTCGTGCTCGGGCCGTTCATGGTGCTCGGCGCGGTCGTGTCACGCGACTCGCTCGGCGGCGCGGGCCCATGGGCGCTCATCCTGGCCGCGTACGGGTTCGGCGAGCTCGCCGGAGGGCTGGTCGCCCTCCGGATTCGCCCGCGCTGGCCGCTTCGATCCGCGACATGGGCGGGCCTGCTCTGGACGCCCCAGGTCGCGCTGCTCGCGCTCGAGGCGCCGGTCTGGACGATCGGTGTCGCCGGCTTCGTCGCCGGAGCGGGGATGTCGTTCGTCGTCGTCGTCTGGAACACGGCGCTCCAGGAGCACGTCCCCGCGCGGGCGCTGGCCCGGGTCAGCTCGTACGACTGGGCGGGGACGCTGGTCTTCCTGCCGGTCGGGTTCGCGCTCGCCGGCCCGGCGGCCGCGGCGCTCTCGACCCCGACCGTGCTCTGGCTGGGCGTCGTGTGGAGCGTGGCGTCCGCCATAGTGGTGCTCGCCGTGCCCAGCGTCCGCGCGATGGGCCGCGTGGACTACAGCCTCTCGAGCGGGGCGTAGCCGAGCACGAGCCGGCGCTCGGAGCCGTCGTCGCGAAACCGGATGGCGACGACGTCGCTCTCGAGCCCGATGACGATGCCGTCGCCGAGCGTCGCGTGCCGCACCTCGTCGCCGACCGAGAGCGCCGGGACCGGCCGGTCGGGAGCACCGCCGCCGGCCGCTGCGGCGGGGCGGGCCCACCCCGTCTCGCGCTGCCGCTCGACCCCCTCCTGGGGCAGCTCGGAGAGAAACCGTGACGGCAGGTTGTAGCCGCGGGCCCCGAAGATCGTGCGGCTGTGGGCGTGCACCAGCGTGAGCCGCTCGCGGGCGCGGGTCATGCCGACGTAGCAGAGGCGGCGCTCCTCGTCCTCGGAGTCCTCCTCGAGCGAGCGCTGGTGCGGGAAGAGGCCCTCCTCCATGCCGATCACGAACACGACCGGGAACTCGAGCCCCTTGGCGTTGTGGATGGTCATGAGCGTCACGTCCGCCCGCTCGACGTCGAGGGCGTCCTGGTCCGAGAAGAGCGAGATCTCCTGAAGGAACGCGTCGAGCGACGCCTCCTCCTGGCCGCGTTCCTCGTACTCCCGGGCGACCCCGACGAGCTCCTGGAGGTTCTCGACTCGGCCCTGCGACTCGAAGGTGCGCTCGGCTTCGAGCATCTCCATGTAGCCGCTCGCCGCGAGCGTCTTCTCGAGCAGGGCGGCGGGCCCCAGCTCGGCCGCCTCGACCCGGAGGTCCTCGATGAGCGTGGCGAACTCGCGCACCTTGCCCGCCGCGGAGGCCGAGAGCGAGGTGGACGCGGCGTGGTCGATCGCCTCCCAGAGCGACCAGCCCATGTCGGCGGCATGCGCCGTCAGGCGCTCGAGCGTCGTCTGGCCGATCCCCCGCCGCGGCCGGTTCACGATCCGGCGCAGCGACACCTCGTCGGCCGGGTTCCCGATCACCTGGAGATAGGCGATCGCGTCCTTCACCTCCGCCCGCTCGTAGAACCGCGGGCCGCCGATCACCCGGTAGGGCACGCCCTGCCGCACGAGCAGGTCCTCGAGCACCCGCGACTGCGCGTTCACCCGGTAGAACACGGCGATGTCGGCGGCGCTCGCGCCCGACTCGATCGCCGCGGCGATCTCGCCCGCGACGAACCTGGCCTCGGCGTGCTCGTCGTCGGTTTCGATCACGCGCACGGGGAGGCCCGTGCCGAGATCCGACCAGAGCCGCTTCGGCTTGCGGTTGGGGTTGCGGTCGATGACGTGGTTCGCGGCGTCGAGGATCGCCTGCGTCGAGCGGTAGTTCTGCTCGAGCGTGACGACGTACGCCCCGGGGAAGTCGTGCTCGAACTCGGCGATGTTACGGATGTCGGCGCCGCGGAACGCGTAGATCGACTGGTCCTGGTCGCCGACCACGGCGATGTTCTTGTGGCGCTCGGCGAGGAGCGACACGAGCCGGAACTGTGCGTGGTTCGTGTCCTGGTACTCGTCGACCATCACGTAGCGCCACCGCTCCTGCCAGGCCGCCCGCGCCTCCTCGTCGTGCTCGAGCAGGAGCACGGCGCGCATGATCAGGTCGTCGAAGTCCATCGCGTTGGCGTCGTGGAGGCGCTTCTCGTAGAGGGCGTAGACGTTGGCCGCCGCCTGCTCGAAGAACGTCGAGACCTCCTCGGTGTAGGCCTCGGCCGTGAGGAGCCGCTCCTTGGCGCGCGAGATGCGGGTGTGCACAGCGCGCGGGGCAAACCGCTTCGGGTCGAGCTCGAGCTCCTCGATGCAGGCCTTCACGAGCCGGAGCTGGTCGGCCTGGTCGTAGATCGTAAAGCTCGGCGAGTAGCCGGCCCGGGCGGCATCGCGGCGCAGGAGCCTGCCGCACGCGGCGTGGAACGTCATCACCCACATCCGGGCCGCGGTGCGGCCGCCGACGAGCCGCTCGACCCGCTCGCGCATCTCGCGCGCCGCACGGTTCGTGAACGTGATGGCCAGGATCTCGGACGGCCGCGCCCGTTCGGAGGCGATCAGGTGGGCGACGCGGTGGGTGAGGACGCGCGTCTTTCCCGAGCCGGCGCCCGCGACCACCAAAAGCGGGCCCTCCGTGCGCAGCACCGCTTCGCGCTGCTCCGGGTTGAGCGCGTCGAGAAGGGCGTCGTCGGACGTGACCGCGTGCGCCACTACCGGACAGCCCTCACGGGCGGTCGGCTGGCGGTCGGTAGCGCGGAGGTGCCCACGAAAGGGATTCTACCGGCAGGGGTGGGCGGCAAAACGCCGAGGGGCCCGGCCCCCGAGAGGGCCGGGCCCCGGTGGCGCATCAGCCGTCACCGCACCCGCACCGTCACGGTCGGGCTCGTGCCTCCCGCGTTGGCCGCCGTCGCGGCCGCGACCGCGCGGAGCACGTACCGGCCGGGGAGCGCGGCGATGACGGTCGCGTGATAGGCGGATCCGGCGCTCAGCCTCGGGCGGGCCACCGTGCGCCACCCGGACGCCGTCAGGAGCTGGATCGACACGCGCCCGCCCCGGCCCGGGGCGACCCGGCCGGTCAGCTGGAGCGCCCCGCCGCGGCGCATCCTGTGTGCCGACGCTGCGAGCGTCACTCGCTGGTGCACCACCAGCGTCCGCTCCGTCTGGACGCTCGGGTCGGCCTGGAGCTCGACGCGGTAGACCGTCGTCCGCGCCGGCGAGACCGAGAACTCGGCCACCCCGGAGGTGGAGGCGGTCACGATCCTCGCCGGGCCGAAGGCCGCGCTCCCTGCGGGCCGGGCCGAGACGAGCACCCGTGCGCCGGCCATCCCGGCACCGTTGCTCGTGGCGCTGAACCGGAGCGTGGCGGCATGACCGGCCACAATCGACGCGGGCCCGCCGGCGGCCGTGAGCCCAAGCGACGCCGGGTCTGCCACGGCGAACTGCCACATGACCGGCCCGGCGACGTTGCCGGCGTTGTCGGCCACCGTGACGGCGATCGTGTGCACGCCGGCGCCGAGGTTTCCGGGTGCATAGGCGAAGTGGCTCCCGGTGAGCGTGCCCCACGACGCGACGTCGGACCCGTCGACCTCGACCATGAGCGTGCCCGTCGCGACACCCGTCCCCGTATCCGACATGTCGAACGCGATGACGGTCGCGCCCGGCACGATCGAGCCCGGCACGGGGCGCTGCCCGGTCACCGACGGCGGCTGCTCGTCGGCGACGGTGAACGACCAGGCCATCGCGGGGGACGTGTTGCCCGCGCGGTCGGCCGCGCGCGCCGAGACCGTATGGACGCCGAAGCCAAGCGGCACGGTCGGGAGGTACGAGAATCGGCCGTCGGCGAAGGCGCCGTGCACCGTGATGTCGGAGCCGTCCAGCGACACGGCGATCGCATCGGGATCGACGCCGATCCCGGCGTCGGCGACCTGGAACGAGATCGCCGGGGTGCGATCGGCACCCGACGAGCCGTCCTTCGGCGTCGGATCGGAGAGGACGGGCGCGGTTACGTCGGCGACGGCAAACGTCCACTCGGCCGGCGTCATCGTGTTGCCCGAGCGATCCGCGACCGTGACCTTGACGCGGTGTGAGCCGTAGGCGAGGTTCGCGCCGGGGACGAGCGAGAAGTGCCCGGCGGCGAGGGTGCCGGCCGCCGCGACGTCGACTCCGTCGAGCACGACGTGCAGGCTGCCGGGGTCGATGCCGATGCCGGCGTCGGCCACGTCGAAGGCGACCTCGGGGCGGCGGTCCTCGCCACTTGAGCCGTCCGCCGGGACGGCGTGCGAGAGCGACGGCGGCGTGGTGTCGACGACATCGAACGTCCACGCGCCGTCCCGGCTGTTCCCCGCTCCGTCGGTGGCGTGAAAGGTGACGGTGTGCACGCCGTAGGTGAGATCTGCGGCCGGCGTGAACGTCGCGTCGGCACCCGTGACCTGCATCGACGCCCCGTCGAGGCTCGCCTCGAGCGTGCCGAGGCCGCTCGGGCCCGGGTCGACCGAGAACGAGACGGCCGGCCGGAGGTCCGTCGTCGAGCCGGACGGCTTGAGCGTGACCGCAACCGGTGCGTGGACGTCGACCTTGACCTGGACGGGCGTTGTCGTCGTCTCGCCCGCGGCATCGGCGACGACGACGTCCAACGCGTGGCTGCCGTCGCCGAGCGCGGCGGGGCTCGTGCTGAGCGTTCCGGAGTAGGCGGTCCGGCCCGGCTGCGTCGCCGACTGCACCGCGACGGAGTCGGAGTCGAGCACCGTCCCGGCGCTTCGCAGCGAGGCGGCTGCCACGCCCGCTCCGGCATCCTCGGCGTCCACGGTCAGGCTCACCGGCTGGGACTGGTTCAGCCAGGCGCCGGCCGCCAGCGGGCCGGACAGCGAGACGGACGGCGCGGTGTCGTCGCGGAGCGTCGCTGTCAGGGCCTCGACTGCGACCGTGTTGTGCCATTTGGTGCCGTAGTTGCGATCAACGTCAGTCTTGAGAGACACGCTCACCGCCTGGTTCCCGGCTGGAATCGACCACGTGAACGTGCCGTCGGCCGACGTCTCGTGGAGCTTCGGCGCGCCGACGAGCGACTCGCTGCGGAGGCGGGCCTTCATGAAGGCATACGTGTCGGCAGCCGTGATCCGGGTCGACACCGTGAGCGACCCGTGGTCGATCGTGGTCGTCGGCGGTGCCAGCCACTCCCAGTAGGCGTTCGCCAGGTGCTCGGCGGCGCCCAGGCCGAAGATGCGAAGCGGGGTCGGCGCCGGGACGTCGCCGTCGGCGCACGGGCCCGGGTGGCTCTTGAACGAGCACCCGTAGAAGCCCGGGTCGTGGAAGAACTGCCAACCCGAGATGTCGGCGGACGTGTCGACCGCGACGGAGTAGGTGCCTGCGTGAGCAGCTGTCGGGACGGCACCCATGACGGAAACCGCGGCGGTGAGGACGCCGAGCAGGCGAAGGCGGGAGAGCACGGGGGGTTCCTTTCGCGAGGTGAGAGGGTCACTCGCATCGTGTGACGCGGCCCCGTCACGCCGCTACGGCGAAGCGTCTGCGAGACCGGTGCGGAACTGTCACGCGGGCCGTTACAGCTCGCCGGGGCCGGACGCGGACGCCCAGGGCGGCCGTATCTGGCAGGCATGCCGCCCACCCCCGCCGACCTCCGCGATTTCGAGCGCGACGGCTTCGTGGTCGTCCCCGGCGCGCTGTCGCCGGCCGACGTGCGCCGACTGCACGCGCTCACCGACCGGGCCCGTCGCGGGACGGCCGCCGCAGACGACGGCTCCGTGCACATGCTCGGATTCGTCGGCCGCGAGCCGGCGTTCGCCGGCCTCGTCGACCATCCGCGCGTGCTCGACCTGGTCTGCGCGACGCTGGGCTGGAACGTGCACATGTACCACTGCCACCTCGACGTGCACCCGCCCTCTCCCCCCAACGGGCCGCAGCGCTGGCGCTGGCACCAGGACGGCGGGCGCCAGAACCTCGAGATCGAGAGCGATCCCCGGCCACGCCTCTCGGTCAAGGTGGCATGGTTTCTCTCGGACGTCTCACAGCCCGGCCGCGGGAACCTCCTGGTGATCCCCGGCAGCCACCGCCGGAACCGCCTTCCGCGTCCGGACTCGCCGGAGGAGGCCCCTCCCCCGCCCGCGGGTGCGACCGAGGTGCTCGCCGGT
>CAWHWC010000008.1:0-162286 GCA_963832955.1 uncultured Actinomycetes bacterium
CGAGATCGGCGTGTGCCACGGCGTCGAGCTGTCCCCGGACCGGGCCGTCGAGCTGATCAGCGTGCTCGGTGCCGGCTTCGGATGCGGACCGTCGCGCGCGAGCTGCTCGACTTCGTGCCTGTCGCCGGCTGGGCGCTCCAGGGCGCCATCGCCTACGGCGGCACCCGCGCGTTGGGCCGGGCGGCTGACGAGTACTTCGCCCGTGGGGCGCCCGCCGACCTGACCAAGCTTCGGACCGCCGCGGAGCGGCTGCGCGGCTAGCCGCGGGCCGGTCGCGACCCACGCGTCGGCTAGCATCCGTTCCATGACGCAAGCCGCTCTTGAGCGGAGGATCGAGTCCGTTCTGGAGACCGTCCAGAAGCCGTCCCGATACATCGGCGGCGAGGCCAACCAGGTGCAGAAGCCCCAGGCCACGGCCACGGTCGCGCTCTGCTACCCCGACGCCTACGAGGTCGGGATCTCGAACCAGGCGCTTCAGATCCTGTACCAGCAGGTGAACGCGCGGCCGGCCATGGCGGCCGAGCGCGTGTACTGCCCGTGGCCCGACATGGCCGACGCGATGCGCCGCGAGGGGCTGCCGCTCTTCACGCTCGAGACGTGGCGGCCCGTCAGCGAGGTCGACCTGCTTGGGATCACGCTCCAGGCTGAGCTGACCTACTCCAACGTGCTCGAGGTGCTCGATCTGGCCGGCATCCCGCTCCGGGCGGCCGATCGCGGCGAGGGCGACCCGATCGTGGTCGCCGGCGGGCCGTCGGCCTCGAACCCGGCGCCGCTCACGCCGTTCTTCGACGCCTTCTTCATGGGCGAGTCCGAGGAGGCGTTCGAGGACGTGCTCGACGTCATCGCGAGCACCGGCGGCCGCGCCGCCAGGCTCGCCGCCCTGGCCGAGAACCCGTACCTCTACCTGCCCGAGCGCGGCCGCGGCGAGGTGCGCCGCGCCATCCACCACGAGTTCGGGATCGAGACCCAGCCGATCGAGGTCGTCGTGCCGTACTCGTCGGCGATCTTCGCACGGGCCTCGGTCGAGGTCATGCGCGGCTGCACCCGCGGCTGCCGGTTCTGCCACGCCGGGACGTGGTACCGGCCCGTGCGCGAGCGGCCCGCCGACCAGGTGATCGAGGCCGGCCTGGCGCAGCTTCGCTGCACCGGCTACGACGAGCTCTCGCTGACGTCGCTCGCGACCAGCGACTACACCGACGTGGTGCCGGCGATCGAGGGCATCAAGGAGCGCATGCCCGACCTGCACCTGTCGCTGCCCTGAAACAGGGTCGACACCGGCCCCGTGGCGATGACCGCCGCGGCCAATGCCCGCCAGAGCTCGATCACGCTCGCGCCCGAGGCCGCGACGCAGCGGATGCGCGACATCATCTGCAAGACGATCACCGACGAGATGATCGAGAACGCGATCGCTGCGGCGTTCGAGGCGGGCTACACGAGCCTCAAGATGTACTTCATGATCGGCCTGCCGCGCGAGACGCACGACGAGGTGCAGGGCATCGTCGACCTCGGCATCAAGGCGCGCGGGATCGGCCGGCGCGTGCTGGGCGGCGGGCGGTTCTCGGTGCATGTGAGCGCCTCGAACTTCGTGCCGAAGCCGCACACGCCGTTCCAGTGGGAGGGCATGTCGAGCCGCGACCAGCTCGTCGCCAAGCAGAGCTACATGCGCCGGGCGATGCCCACGCGCCAGATCAGGCTCTCGCTCCACGACGTGCGGACGTCGATGCTCGAGGGCGCGCTGGCCCGCGGCGGCGAGGACCTGGCCGACGTGATCGAGCGCGCGTGGCGGGCGGGCGCGCGGTTCGACGCGTGGACGGAGATGTTCGCGGAGGCCGCCTGGGAGGCGGCGTTCGCGGAGGCGGGGACGACGATCGACGATGTCGCCACCCGTGAATATGGAGAGTGGGACGAGCTGCCGTGGGATCACGTGCGCTCGGGCGTCTCCAAGGAGTTCCTGCTGGACGAGTGGTGGCAGAGCCGGGCCGAGGTGGCCACGGGCGACTGCCGCTGGGACGGCTGCGCCGACTGTGGCGCATGCTTCGGCCCCGTCCGGAACAAGTTGGTGCACTGATCCGGGCTGGGGTCAGACCCCGACTCGGACCGGTTCGAGAGAATTGAGACACATCGTTGACATACCGAATCACCTTCGCGGTCGGCGGACGGGCGCGCTTCCTGTCGCACCTGGAAACCGTCGACACGCTGCTCGGCGCGCTTAGGCGCGCTGGGCTCGACATCGCCCTAAGCAAGGGCATGAAGCCCCGCCCCATCATCTCGCTCGCGTTCCCGCGGGCGGTGGGGGTCGAGACGCTGGCCGACGTCGCCGACGTCGAGCTCCGGGGCGACCATGAGCCGCTCGACGTGGGCGAGCGGCTTGCGAACCACCTCCCCATGGGCATGACCGTCGTCTCGGTGGAGCCCGCGACCGGCCGCCAGGCCGCGTCGCGCGTCGAGGCCGTGACCTACCGGGTCGAGGTGGCCGGCGACGTCGACTGGGACGCCGCCCTCGCTGCGTTCGAGGCGGCCGAGACGTGCGAGGTCGTGCGCACCGCGCCCAACAAGGCGTCGAAGCGCGTCGACGTGCGCCGCTTCTGCACCGCGCTCACCCACGAGCCGGGAGCGCTCGAGATGGAGCTGGCCGTGACCGACGCCGGCACGGCCCGGCCGGAGGAACTGACACAAGCGGTCGCCGCCCTCGTGGGCGCGACCCCGACAATCGAACGGCTCATCCGCACGGCGATCCGCCTGCGGGAGCCGGTAGGAGTAGACACGTGACACTGATATCCGACGTCACCAAGACGATCCTGATCTCCGTCGACCTGAGCGAGCTTCGCGTCGCCGTGGTCGAGGAGGGCCGAACGGTCGAGGCGCTGATCGAGCGCCGCGGCGAGGGGTCGCTGGTGGGCAACATCTACAAGGCGAAGGTCGACAACGTGCTGCGCGGGATGGAGGCGGCGTTCGTCGACCTCGGCCTCCCGCGAAACGGCTTCCTGCACGTGAACGACGTGGTCGTTCCGGGCGCGACGTCGTCCCGCACGCGCCGGCGCCGAAAGATCGACGAGCTCCTGAAGCCGGGCCAGGAGGTGCTGGTCCAGGTCGTCAAGGACTCGATGGGGACGAAGGGGCCGCGGGTGACGATGGAGCTCTCCATCGCCGGCCGGTTCCTCGTGCTCTCGCCCAACGGCGAGGCCGGCTCCGGCGTGAGCCGGCGACTGCCCGACGGCGAGCGCGAGCGGCTGCGCAAGCTCGCGAAGGCGCTGGAGGTCGAGGAGGGCGGCGTCATCGTCCGCACCGCCGCCGCCGGCGCGACCGCCGAGGATCTCGACCGCGACCTGCGCTTCGTGAGCCGCATCTGGTCGCAGGTGAGCTCGTCGGCCGAGACGAAGAAGGCGCCGAGCATCGTGCACGCCGAGGCCGACCTCTCGCTCAAGGTCATCCGCGACCTCCTGGCCCGAAACGTGCAGGAGGTGCTGGTCGACTCGGAGCGCCAGTACCGCCGGATCCTGGGCTGGGTGCGCGTTACGCAGCCGGAGTTCGTCGACCGGATCAAGCTGTACTCCGACGCGGTGCCGCTGTTCGAGCGCCACGGCGTCGACCAGGCGATCCTGAGCACGCTCAACAAGCGCGTCGACCTCCCGTCCGGCGGCTATCTGATCTTCGACTACGCCGAGGCCTTCACGGTGATCGACGTGAACACCGGCCGGTTCGTCGGCAGCTCGAGCCGGCTCGAGGACACGATCACCAAGAACAACATCGAGGCGGCCCGCGAGGTGATGCGCCAGCTGCGGCTGCGTGACATCGGCGGGATCATCGTCATCGACTTCATCGACATGGCGGTCGCCAAGAACCGTGCCGAGGTGCTGAAGGTGCTCCAGGAGGAGCTCGAGCACGACCGCACCAAGACCTACCTGGTCGAGATCTCGCCGCTGGGGCTGGTCGAGATGACGCGCCAGAACGTGACGGCAGGCATTCGCGAGACGCTCACTCGCATCTGCCCGACCTGCGGCGGCGAGGGGCGCGTCCTCTCCGAGCAGACGATGTCGGTCGAAGCCGAGCGGCGCCTGCGCAAGCTGGCCCGATCCTCCGGCGCCGAGGCGTTCATGGTTCGCATGAACGCTCGCGTCGCGACGCAGCTCGCAGGGCCGGGCGGGGCAAAGCTCCTCGAGCTGGAGCGCGAGACCGGCAAGTACTTCACGGTCGAGTCCATCGAGCGGATGCCGCTGACCGAGGTCGACGTGGTCCGCGAGGGGGCGCGGGCCGAGGTCGACGGCACAAGCCTGCCCGTCGCCGCCGGCGACGAGATCCGCGTCAAGATCTCCGAGCCGCACATGTACAACACCACCGACGGCGTCGCGAGGATGAACGGGGGCTACGCGGTTGTCGTCGGTGGAGCGATCGGCTACATCGGGCAGGAGCACCGGGTCCGGATCGACCGTGCCAGCCGCACGGGCGCCTACGCCACGCTGCTCGACGCGAAGACGACCGCGATCCAGCTCGAGCCTGAGCCGGAGTACTCCTATGAGCTTCCGGAGATGGAACGCGAGGTGGGCGAGCGGCTCGAGCTGGAGCAGCGCACGAAGCCGCGCCGGACGCGGCGGACGCCGGAGAAGGCGAAGGACGATGCCGCCGCCGACGGCGAGGCGAAGAGCGACGCGGCGGAGGAGGGGCCGGCCAAGAAGCCCGCGCCCCGGCGCCGGACGCGCGCGAAGGCCAAGCCCGAGGCGGCGGAGCCGGCCGAGGTCGAGACCGCGGCGGCCGACGAGGCTCCTGAGGAGGCCGCCGAGGGCGGCGACGAGGCAGCGGCTGCGGCGCGGAAGCGCCGGCGCGGAAAGCGCGGCGGCCGCGGCCGCTCGAGGTCGGCGACGGCGGCCACGGCTGACGGCGCCGCAGCGGACTCGGCGGCCGACGTCGCGGCGGAACCGGCCCCCGAGCCGGCCGCTGACGCTGCGCCGAAGCCCAAGCCGCGCCGGCGGCGGACGCCCGCGAAGGCCCAGACGGCCGAGCCGAAGGCCGAGGAGCCTGCGCCTGCGCCGGCTGCTCCGGCGGCCGTGACCGAGGCGCCGGCGGCGGCTCCCGAGCCGGCTCCCGCCGGCGACGGGAAGAAGAGCGGCGGCATCTTCGGACGGTTGCTCGGCAGCTAGGGCGGCACGGGGCCTCTGGTACCATTCCGCGGCTCATGTACGCGGTCATCAAGGTCGGCGGGAAGCAGTACAAGGTCGAGCAGGGGCAGACGCTCTTGGTCGACCGGCAGCCGCATGAGCCCGGGAAGTCGTTCACGCCGCCCGTCCTCATGACCGGCGGCGACGAGGTCGTCACCGACGGCACCAAGCTCGACGGCGCCGTGACCGCCCAGGTGGTCGAGCACCTGCGGGGCGAGAAGATCAAGGTCTTCACCTTCAAGCCCAAGCGCGGCTTCAAGAAGACGCGCGGGCATCGCTCGGAGCTGAGCCGGATCCAGATCGACGCGATCGGCCCGTCGAAGCCCAAGCGTGCGCCGGCCAAGAAGGCGGCCGACGAGAAGCCGGCCGAGAAGGCTGCGGCGGCGCCGGCCAAGAAGCCCGCCGCCAAGAAGCCGGCGGCGAAGAAGCCGCCCGCTGCCAAGAAGCCTGCGGCGCGCAAGGCTCCGGCGGCGGAGGCGGCCGACAAGCCCAAGCCGGCGCGAAAGCCTCGCGCCACGAAGCCCAAGGAGGACACCGGCGATGGCGCATAAGAAGGGCCTCGGCTCCTCGAAGAACGGTCGCGACTCGCACGCTCAGCGGCTCGGCGTGAAGGTGTTCGCAGGCGAGACGGTGACGGCCGGCTCGATCATCGTGCGCCAGCGTGGCACCCGCTTCTACCCCGGCGACGGGACGGGGCTCGGAAGCGACGACACCGTCTTCGCGACGGTCGGCGGGACGGTCGCCTTCACGCGCAAGAACGGCCGCCGCTACATCAGCGTGCTGGCCGAGCAGTCCGCGTAGCTTCGGCGCCGCGGTGTTCGCCGACCGCGCGACCATCCAGGTGGAGGGCGGCCGCGGCGGTGACGGCTGCGTCAGCTTCCGCCGCGAGAAGTACGTGCCGAAGGGCGGCCCGGACGGTGGCGACGGCGGCGACGGTGGCGACGTCATCCTCGTTGCGAGCGCCGACCTGCGCGATCTCTCGCGGTTTCGCACCGCATCGCACTTCCGCGCCCAGCGCGGTGTGCACGGCCAGGGCTCCGGGAAGCACGGCCGCCGCGGCGACGACCGCGAGATCCAGGTGCCGGTCGGGACGCAGGTGCGCCTGCGGGAGACCGGCGAGCCGATCGCCGACCTGGCGCACGCCGGAGCGCGGGTCACGGTGGCCCGCGGCGGACAGGGCGGGCAGGGGAACCGGCGCTACGCGACGGCACGCCGGCGGGCGCCCGACACGGCGCAGGTGGGGGAGCCGGCCGAGGAGCACTGGCTCGAGCTCCACCTGAAGCTCGTCGCCGACGCGGCCCTGCTGGGCTTCCCGAACGCAGGCAAGTCGTCGCTCCTGCGCCGCATCTCGAACGCGACGCCGAAGGTGGCCGACTACCCGTTCACCACCGTCGAGCCCGTGCTTGGAACGGTCGAGGCGGCCGACGGGCGCCAGCTCACGGTCGCCGACGTTCCCGGCCTCCTGGAGGGGGCAAGCCACGGAGTGGGGCTGGGGCACGAGTTCCTCGCGCACCTCGAGCGCGCCCGGCTCCTCGTCCACCTGATCGACGCCTCCGCCGGAGCCGAGGACATCGACCGGCGGCGAACGACGATCGATCGCGAGCTGGCCCTGCACGGCGGCGGGCTCGCGCGGCGGCCACAGCTCATCGTGCTCTCGAAGATCGATCTGGTCGCGCCGGACGACCGGGATGCGCTGCTCGCGGCGACGGGAGCCGCGCTTGCCTGTTCGGCGGCGACCGGCGAAGGGATCGCCGCGCTCGAGCACGCGCTCTTCGAGCAGGTCCCGGCCGAGGCGGAGGCGCCTGTGCCCGTCGAGCCCGAGCTGGCCGACTTCCTCGTGTACCGGCCGCAGCCGCCGGCGCGCCGCGAGTTTCGCATCCTGCGCGACGGCGGCTTCCTGCGGGTCGCCGGCCGCGGCATCGAGCGCCGGTTTGCCGACCTCGACCCCGAGGACGATCGCGCCGTCGGCGTCCTCGCCACCGAGCTCGAGCGCCTGGGCGTCGACCGGGCGCTGCACGCGGCGGGCGCCCGTCCGGGTGACGACGTCCTCGTCGGCGCTCACCGCTTCACCTACCGGCCGCGGCGGTGACCGGGCGGCCCCGGATCGGCGTCTTCGGCGGGCGGTTCGACCCCCCGCACGCCGGGCACGTGGCGGTGGCCGGCGCCGCGATGCGCCAGCTTCACCTCGACCGCCTGATCGTCGTGCCGGCCCGGCAGCCGCCGCACCGCGATGCCGGCACGACGCCGCCCGAGCTCCGCTACCGGATGGCCGAGGCTGCGTTTCCCGGCCCGGGCCGCGTCGAGGTCAGCCGGATCGAGCTCGACCGCGACGGCCCGGACTACACCGTCGACACGCTGGCGGCGCTCGAGCCCGAGGGCCGGCTCTTCCTGATCGTCGGCGCCGACCACGCCGAGCTTCCGGGATGGCACGCGCCGGAGCGCGTTCGCGAGCTGGCGACGCTCGTGGTTGCGCCCCGCCCAGGAGCACCTCCGGCGGGCCCGGACGTCGTCGCGCTCCAGATGGAGCCGGTCGACCTCGCCTCGACGGCGATCCGCGAGACGGTCGCGCGCGGCGAGGATCCGACCGGCCTCGTGCCGGATGCGGTCGCCGCCCTCATCGCCGCGGAAGGGCTTTACGGCCAGGGCGCGTGCTAGGCTGACCCGCGTTGGTAATGGGGATGACCGTCTGAGCAGCACCGCCCAGCTCGCGAACCGGATCGCGGCGCTTGCCGCCGAGAAGCTCGCCGCAGACATCGTGATCCTCGACATGCGCGAGGTCGTCAGCTACACGGACCACTTCGTGATCGCGTCGGGGCGCAACCCGCGCCAGACCCAGGCGATCGCCGAGGAGATCCAGCAGCAGCTCAAGCACGACGGTCTGCACGCCCGGAGGGTCGAGGGCATGCGCCAGGGCGACTGGATCCTGCTCGACTACCTCGACGTCGTCGTGCACGTGTTCACGCCCGAGGCGCGGGCCTACTACCGGCTCGAGGCGCTGTGGGGCGAGGTGCCGAGCGAGTCGTACGCCGCCGGGTGATCTTTGGCCGCCGAGCGGCTCTTCACGCTGGAGGAGGCGCAGGCGCTGCTCGACGCAGAGCTCCGTGCCGAGGCGGAGCGGATGGTCGAGGCGCGAGCTCGGGGCCGTGACCTCGAGGGCCGGTGGCGGCGGCTGGTGATCGCCATCGGCTCGAACGGCGGCAACTTCGCGAAGCCCGAGGTGCGGCAGATGCGCGCCGACCTGAAGCAGGCCGCCGAGGAGCTCGCCGAGATCCTCTCCGTGTTCGTCGAGCACGGCGTCCAGGTGAAGGATCCCGACACCGGGCTGATCGACTTCCCGACCGAGGTCGACGGTGAGCCCGCGCTCCTCTGCTGGCGGGTGGGGGAGGAGCGGATCGAGTTCTGGCACACCCTCGAGGGCGGCTTCGCGGGCAGAAGGCCGATCGAGTGAGCGCGGGGCGCCATCTCGATGCCGCGCTGGCCGCCGAGGCCGAGGCGTACCGCGCGCTCCTGGCCGGCGAGCCGGCCGATGAGCTGCTCCGGCGGGCGCGCGACGCCTACCTCGCGTCGCACGCCGAGACCGGGCCGCGGAGCTGGGGCCGGATCCTCGGCGCGCTCAAGATGGCGATCCTCGCCGACGACGGCGTCGAGCCAATCGCGCGGCGGGCGGTCGCCGAGACCGAGGAGGCCGACTCGCCGGCGTCGGCGTACGTCCGCGCGCTGGCGCTCGTCGCTCTGGGCGAGACGCCGGACGTGGCTGCCATGACCGAGGCGGGTGGGGCGTTCGAGCGGACCGGGCGTGCGCTGGCCGCGGTCGCAGCGTCCGACCCGGCTGGGTACGCGGCCGCCCTGGGCGAGATCGTGGCCGACTTCGAGGCCCGCGACCAGCACCTGTCCGGCGTGGCCGTCGCGGATACGGCGATCGTGCTGGAGCGGCTGGCGGACGCGCGCGGAATCGCCGTCCGGCCGGCGAGCGCGCTCGTCCCCTGAAACACCGGTGCCTGATGCCAATGTTTCACGCCTTCCAGCCGCCGTGGGCGCCGATATACTTCCGGGCGACCTGGGGCTATAGCTCAGCTGGGAGAGCGCCACGCTGGCAGCGTGGAGGTCGACGGTTCGAGCCCGTCTAGCTCCATTCTCGCTCCTCGTCGCGGATGCACGAGCAACGGCGACGGCGAGTGATCAGGCGGCTGCTACAGTCGCTCCCATGACGCTCATCGAGGAAACCAAGGTCGACGTGCTTCGACAGGCCAGGATCGACCTGGCCGCGGCCCTTCGCGCTGCCGCGCTCTACGGCTACAACGAGGGCATCGACAACCACTTCAGCTACGCGGTCCCGGGCAGCGACGACCTGTTCCTGCTGAACCCCTACGGCCCCGAGTGGTCGGAGCTGACCGCATCGGACCTCCTGGCGGTCGACGGCGAGGGCAACATCGTCGACGGTGAGGGCGAGTGGGAGGTCACGGCCTTCATGATCCACCGCGGCGCCCACCGAGCCCGCCCGTCTGCCCGGTGCGTCTTCCATACGCACATGCCGTTCGCCACGGCGGTGTCGACCACCGAGGGCGGGTTCGACACGACGCTCAGCCAGAGCGCGATGGGCTTTCACGGCCGCGTGTCGACGCTGGCGTACGGCGGGCTCGCCGACGCCGCCGACGAGGGCGACCGGATCGGCTCGGCCGTCGGCGACGACACGAGCGTTGTCATGCTCGAGAACCACGGCGTCATCGTGATCGGGAACGACCCGGCCGAGGCCTGGTCGCGGCTGTACTTCCTCGAGCGGGCCTGCGAGGTGCAGATCCTGGCCCAGTCCACCGGCCGCCGGCTCATCGAGGTGCCCGACGACGTCGTCCGTCGGACCGCTGCTCAGATGACGACCGACGGCGTGGGTGCGCAGAAGCTCTTCGCCGCGGTCAAGCGCCGGCTCGACCGCGAGAACCCCGGCTACGAGCGCTAGCCGGTGCGATGACCGACGACCGAAGCTGGCTGACCGACGAGTACCCCGAGCTCCGCGACGGGCCGCCGTGGGTGATGGAGGAGATGATCCTCGCCGAGCGCGACCTGCCGGCGGAGATCCTCGGCGGCGCCGGAAGAGAGACGGCCCAGGTGAGCGCCGCGATCCGCGAAGCCGTCTCGCTCGGTGCGCCGATCGTCGTCACCGGATGCGGGACGTCCGAGCACGGCGCGATGGCCGTCGCCGAGCTGATCGCCGACGCCCTGCCCGACGCATGGGTCGAGGCCCGCGAGGCGCTCGACTCCGCGGTCCGGCCGCTCCGGGGCGGGCTCTGCATCGGCATCTCGCACGACGGCGGCACGCGTGCGACGCGGCTGGCGCTCGAGGCGGCGCGCAAGGCCGGCGCCGTCACCACCGTTATCACGGCCCACCCCGCAGCGAGTGTCCCCGGCGCCGCCGACCATGTCGTCGTGACGCCGCTCGCCGACCGCTCGTGGTGCCACACCGTCGCCTACGTGAGCGCGATCGTCGCCGGCGCCGGCATCGCCGGCGGTCCCGTGTCGTCGACGCGGCTGGCCGACGCGATCGACGCGGTGGTCGCGCTTCGACCGCGGTTCGTCGAGGCCGCCGCCACGATCCACGGCGGGCGCCGGATCATGACGACAGGCCTCGGCGCCGACTTCGTGATCGGCCCGGGAGCTGGCCCTCAAGATCGAGGAGGGGGCGCGGATCCCGGCCAACGCCCACCGGCTTGAAACCGTTCTGCACGGCCATCTCGCCGGTTGCGATGCCGAGTCCACAGCGCTGGTCCGGTTCGCGCTCGACCCCCGCGGAGGCGAGCTCGCAGCCGAGCGCGGCGCGGATCTCGACGCCGCCGCCGCGGTGATCGGGATCCCGGTGATCGCGATCGGCGATCAGCTCGGGGTGGCCCCGCCCGCGTCTGTCGCCGAGGCCCTCGTTGTCGGTGCGGTCGCGCTCCAGCTCCTCACGCTCGAGCTGGCTCACGCCGCCGGCACGAACCCCGACCTGATCCGCCGCGAGCAGCGTCCATACCGCGAGGCGGCCGCCGCCGCCGAGCGCGCCGACGGCTGAGTCACACCTCGGCCGTCGCGCCCGCCGTGACACCGGCGCTGGCCGCGATCACGGCCGCCATGCCCACGACCTGCGGGGGCGTCAGGCTCTCCGACAACGCCACCAGCCCGATCACCGCGGCGATTGCCGGATCGGCGCTGTAGATCACGGCGACGAGGCGCGGCTCGAGCCGCCGCAGGCCCTCGAGCTCGAGCGCGAACGGCAGGATGAGGCCGCCGACGGCGATCACGAGCCCCAGGCCGAGCGACCGGGCGTCGAGTGCGCCGGCGTGGCCAACGCCGAACGGGAGCGTGACGAGGCAGGCGATCGGGATGGCGAGCGCGAGGCCGTCCACCCGCCGCGTGCGCCGTCCCACCGACCGGCCCGCAAACGCCACCGACACCCACGCGCACCCGGCCGCGACGGCGAGCACCACGCCCGCGGTCGAGTCCGGCCGATCGACGCCGCCGAGGATCAGCACGCCGGCCCCGGCCAGGAGCGCGAAAGCGACGTCCCGCCGTCGCCGCGAGCCGGCGAGCGCGACTCCCAGCGGCGCGATGAACGCCAGCGTGACGGCGACGCCCATCGGGAGCCGCTCGATCGACTCGAAGAACGTGAAGTTGAGGATGCCCATCGAGATGCCGTAGACGGCGATCGCAAGCCAGGTCTCCCGGTCGCGACCGCGAACGGCCGGGCGGACAGCCGGCAGGATCACGGCCGCGCCCAGGGCAAATCGCAGCGCCGACACGCCGGCCGGGGTCAGCGTGTCGAAGAGGTCGTGCGCGATGGCGGCCGCGATCTGGATGCTCGCGCTCGTGCCCAGGATCATCGCCGCGCCCGTCACGGCCCGGCGGGTCATGCGGCGGCCGTCTCGCGGTGGAGCCCGACGGCGGCAGCGGCCACGAGCTCCGCCCATGTGTCGACCCCAACGACCGGCGGTCGCACGGCCGTCAGGATGGCCTCGATGGCCGCGGGCCCGGACCGAAGAGTTCCGTCCTGGCTCTGGAAGACGACGTGAGGATGCGACCGGACGAGGGCGATCGCCGTCCCCAGGGGGGATCCGGGGCGCCGCCGCGGATGTCGGCCTCGCGGTAGACGCACACGTTGGCCGCCGGCTCGATGCCGGCCGCAGCCCGGCAGGCTGTGGCAACGTCGGCCTCCCATGTCCGCTCGCTCTCGAGCATCGCCGCTCGGCCCTCGGGTGTCCGAAGTGCCGACGGGCTCGCCGCGAAGACGACGCCCAGGCGCCTGTCCGGGTCGGCGTGAGACGCGCCCGGCACCGCCTCGGCAGCCGCCCGCAGCGCCCGGGCGGGATCGCCGCGGCCTGCGATCTCGATCCAGGTGTCGACGGTGGCCGTGGCCGCGCGCCTGGCCGCCGCGCGCGCCGATCGCCGTCCGCCACCCGCCTGGACGAGGAGCATGTGGGTGGATCGGCGCGGCGCGACGCCCGCAAGGTCGAGCAGGGTGGCGAGATCGACGTCGAGCGCGCGCCCGATCCCCGCCAGGACGGTGGGCGATGGCATGGGAGCACGACCGGTCGTGGGGTTGCGACCGTGCTCGAGCTCGACGAGGTAGCCGGTCGAGATGCCGATCCTCCGCGCTGCCTCGCGCATCGAGAGGCCCAGGCCCTGACGCCGCTGCCTGATCGCGTCTCCGAGCATAGCGTTCAGTATACTGAACATCACAAGACAAACCGGCAGCGTCGCCGACCCCGTAGACTCGAAATCGTGATCGAATGTGTGCAGTGCGGCCAGGAAAACCCTGACGGGGCGCGCTTCTGCAATTCCTGCGGCGCGCCGCTCGCCGCCGACGCCGCACCTCGCGCGAGGTGCGAAAGACGGTGACGGTGCTCTTCTGCGACGTCGTCGGCTCGACGGCGCTCGGCGAGCGGTCTCGACCCGGAGGTCATGCGCGGCATGATGTCACGCTTCTACGCGGCCGTCCGCGAGCCCGTGGAGCGACACGGCGGCATCGTCGAGAAGGTGATCGGCGACGCCCTGGTGGCCGTCTTCGGCATCCCGATGGTGCACGAGGACGACGCTCTGCGGGCGGTGCGGGCGGCCCTCGAGATGCGTGACGCGGTGCGGGAGATGGGGGAGATCCAGGCCCGGATCGGCGTCAACACCGGCGACGTGCTCGCGCGGGATCCGACGCAGGGCGAGTCGCTGGTCGTCGGCGACGCAGTGAACGTCGCCGCCCGGCTCGAGCAGGCGGCCGCCGCCCGGCGACGTCCTGGTCGGCGAGGCGACGTGGGCGCTCGTCGGGCATGCAGCGCACGGGGAGCAGCTGGCGCCGATCGCGGCCAAGGGCAAGCGAGAGCCGCTCACGGCCTGGCGGCTCGAGAGCGGTCGATCCGCAGGCGTCGCAGCCATCGCCGCCGGCTCGACCTGCCGATGGTCGGGCGCGAGCCGAGCTCCGATCTGCTGCGCTGGGCGCTCGAGCGAACGAGCCGAGGCGAGCCGGCCGCACCTGGTCACCCTGCTCGGGCAGCCGGGCATCGGCAAGTCACGGCTCGTCGCAGAGCTGCCCCGGCTCGCGCGACGGGCTCACGGCTCCTGATCGGGCAGTGCCGGGCGACCACCGTGTCGTCGTCGCTCGAGCCGCTGGTCGAGGTGGTGCGGGCCGCGATCCCGACGGCCAGACATCGCGGAGGGGGTCGCAGCCCTCATGCCGGGCGACCCGGACGCGGCGGCGGTCGCCGCGTGCCTTGCACCGCGGGCGCGCCGGCGGCGCCGGATGTCGCGTGGGCGCGTCTCGCGCCTGATCGGCGCGATGGCCGAGACGCGGACCGTGGTGTCGTGCTCGAGGACGTGCACTGGGCCGAGCGAGCCTGCTGCTCGACGTCGTCGAGCAGCTGCTCGGGGACAGCGGCGGCCGGCGCGCTGCTCGTCGTCTGCACGGCACGGCCGGAGCTCGCCGGACCGGCGGCCGGCGCTGGGGATCGGGGGCGAACACGTGCTCCGTCGTCGCTCGAGCGCCTCGACGACGCGGCAGACGAGGCGCCTGCTCACGCCACGCCAGCCCGCACTGCTCGAGGCCGGGCAGGCCGAGCGGTGTCGCAGGCGGCCGAGGGCAACCCGCTGTTCGCCGAGCATCTGGCGGCGCTGGTCGGCGACGACGCGCACGTCGGCCGGGCTGCCTCGGTCGATCCAGGTGCTGCTGGCGGCGCGGCTGGAGGCGCTGCCCGAACCGGAGCGCGAGGTGGTCGGCGTCGCGGCGGTCGCCGGGCGGGACTTCCCGGTGGCCGCAGTCGAGGCGCTGGTCGGCCGGCCGGTCGACGACCGAGCTCGACCGCCTCGCGCACCGCGAGCTGGTCGAGCCGACGGCTCCGGGCCGGCAGCGGTTCGGCCACGCCCTCCTGCAGGATGCGGCCTACGGCCTGCTCCCGAAGCAGCGCCGCAGCGAGCTGCACATGCGGCTCGCTCGCTGGCTCGACGGCGACAGGCGGCGACGACGCGGTCGGTCGGCGACCACCTCGAACGGGCCTGCCGGCTTCGGGCGGAGCTCGGCATCGAGGACGAGACGACCGTGCGGCTGGCCGAGGAGGCCGGCGCGCGGCTGGCGGCGGCCGGCCGCAGCGCCGACACGATGGGCGATCCGCGGCGGCGCGCGCGTCTCCTCGAGCGGGCGCTCGGACCTGCTCCCGGAGCGCGAGCCCCGAGCGGGCCGCGGCGATGGTCGAGCTGGCCGCCGCCGGCTGGAACCTGCTTCCGCACGGGATGAGCTGCAGCCGACTGCTGGACGACGGCGCCGAGCTCGCCGCCGAGCTCGGCGTGCGCGCGGTCGAGCTGCGTGCGCGCGTCCTTCGTCTCGGCGCCGTCCGAGGCCGCACCCCGACTTCGTCGAGGAGCGCGATGTGATCGGCGAGACGAACGCCGCCCTCGAGGAGCTCGAGGCGCTGGACGACCCGCGCGCCGTCGCGACGGCGCTGTGCGCGCGGGCGGAGTCCGAGTGGTGGCTCGGGAGGTCCGCCGACGCGCGTTGCCTCCGTGCGCCGTGCGATCGACGTTCTCCGCGACGCCGACGAGGACTCGGTCTGGGCCGTCGCGATCCTCAGCGCGGCGGTGGTCGATTCGCCGCATGCCCGTCTCGGACGCGGAGGCGCCTCCTGGCCGAGCTGATGGTCGAGCTCGGCGTCCGGCCGACCGTGCGGTCGGAGCTGATCCAGGGGCAGGCGATGCAGGCGCTCCTCCGCGGCCAGGATGCGGAGGCGTGGCGGCTCCACGATGTGGCGCTCGGCATCGAGCAGGATCTCGGCCGCGCGCGGACGTGGCGCCTGACGGACCAGCGTCGCCTGATGCTTCTGAGGGCCGGTCGGTTCGAGGAGGCCCGGGCTGTGGTCGGTTCGATCATCACCGAGCTCGAGGGCCGGGGAACGCTCGCGATCGCCGCGGTCTCGTGGAGCTGGCTGGCGCTGGCCGAGGTCCGGCTCGGCAATGCCGTCGCCGCCGGGATGGCGGCGCACACGGCCCTCGAGCGGGTGGCGGACATGGAGGCGTACGAGGCGACGACGCGAGCCCATCTTGCGCTCTCGGAGGTGTCCCTGGCGACGGCCGACGTCGACGGCGCCGTGGCGTCGGCACGCGAGGCGGTCGCAATCGCCGGGGGCGGCGATTGGCTCATCCTGAACGCCGAGGCTCGGCTGGCGCTCGGCCGGGCGCTTCATGCCGCGGGCGACGCGGAGGCGGCGGCCTCGCACGCTGGGGCCGCGGTCGACATGTTCCGGGCCAAGGAGTACGCGCTCGGGGCAGCCGCCGCCGAGGCGTTCCACCGTTCGCTGGCGCTCGCTCAGCGGTAGCGGTACACGGCCACGTAGTCGACCTGGAGCGCCACGCGGCGCGGCGTCGACGAGTCCGGCATCACGCCGGAGAAGCCGTTCGTCCCGGTGTTCGTCTGCATGACCAGGTGCATCGGAGAGGAGGGGACGTTGTGGCGGAAGTTCGCCCACCGCCGCCCGTCGAGCTTGACGGTGATCCGGCCGGGCTTCCACGAGAGCCGCATCGTGTGCCACCGCGTGAAGTTGGCCCGCACGCGCGCGTGCACCCTCGTGTGGCCGTAGTGGAGCGTGGCCGTCTCGATGCGACGCGCGCCGCCCTTGTCAGACGACTCCTCGATCCAGTCGACGACGGTGCCGCTCCCGCTCGGCCGCAGGGCGACGTCCATGCCGACGCCGACGCCCTTCTTCATCCGGAAGCGGACGACCCAGCGGCCGTACGTCTGGTTCACCATCCGCGCCATCGAGACGCCGCCCGAGACCCAGCTGCCGCCGTAGCGGGCGTCCTTGTAGGTCTGGATCCGAAGGGCGCCGTGCTTGGAGACCACGTGCGACGGGGCCCAGCGCGAGTCCTTGCAGCAGGTCGGGACGCCGTCGTAGAGCGTCCACGTGTGCGGCTTCAGGCGGTGCCGGAACTGCTGGTAGAAGATCCTGTGGGAGAAGTTGGCAGACGCCGTCGCCTGCGAGGCGAAGAGGAGCGTCGCGAGCATGGCGAGCACGATGGCCGCCGCGGAGGTTCGGCGCGTTCGGAGCATGCCCGTCATCATCGACCGGAACGGGGTCGATCAACTGCCTCGGGGCGGGATTCTCACAAGCTCCTTAATCCCCGTTTACATAGATCCTGGAAGCCGGCCGCGCCGCGTAGAGTTCATTCGCCGCTCGTGCCGGCCGCCCAGCCATGCTCGCGGGCCGTTCTCATCACCGGCTGCTCGTCCGGGATCGGCGCCGCGACCGCCCTCCACCTGGCCGGGCACGGGTGGGACGTGTGGGCGACGGCGCGCGATCCCGAGCGGCTCACAGACCTGCGCGCGGCCGGATGCCGGACGCTCGCGCTCGACCTGACGGACCAGGCGTCCATGGCCGAGGCCGTCGCGGCGGTCAGGCTACGGCATCCACGTGGTCGTGATCGAGCCGGGCCTGATCCGAAGCGGCTTCGGCGACGCGGCGGCCGCGTCGATCGCGCGTGGGGCTGGTTCCTGCGCCGGAGCTTCCCGTCGCCGGGCGCCGGGAAGCGAGACTAACCTGCTTCGAGTTCAAAAAGACGGAGGGAGCTTCCTGATGTGCCGTTCGATTCGCCCGCTGCACAACTACGACCCGCCGACGACCGCCGATGAGGTCGACGAGGCGGCGCTTCAGTACGTCCGCAAGATCAGCGGCATGCGCCAGCCGGCGCGCGCCAACCAGGAGGTGTTCGACCGTGCCGTCGCGGCCGTCGCGGACGCATCCGCCCGCCTGCTCGACGAGCTGGTGGCGCACGGGCCGCCGCGAAGCCGGGCCCGGGAGATCGAGCGCGCCCGGGAGCGGGCCGCGACGCGGTTCGCCGCTCCGGCGGCCTGACGGGTGGAGCATCGCCCGCTCGGGCAAAGCGGCCTCGCCGTCCCGGTGGTCGGGATGGGCACGTGGCAGACGTTCGACGTCCGCGGTGAAGCGGCCGAGCACCACGTGCGGGCGGTGGTCGACGCCGCGATCGCGGGCGGGACAACGCTCTTCGACAGCTCGCCGATGTACGGCGAGGCCGAGCGCGTGCTCGGTGTCGCTCTCGCCGGCCGGCGGGACGAGGTGCTGGTCGCGACGAAGGTGTGGACCGACGACGACGCCGAGGCCGACGCCCAGATCGATCGCGCGCTGGGCTGGCTCGGCGGCCGGATCGACCTGTACCAGGTGCACAACCTGGTGGCGTGGCGGGCGCGGCTCGCGACCCTCGAGCGGCTCCGCGGCGACGGGAAGGTGGCCGCGATCGGCGCCACCCACTGGCAGGCGAGCCGGTTCGGCGACCTGGAGGAGGTCATGCGAACCGGTCGCATCGGCGCGATCCAGATCCCCTACAACCCCATCGAGCGGGCGGTCGAGGATCGGGTGCTCCCGCTGGCCGAGGAGCTCGGGCTCGGCGTCGTCGTGATGCGGCCGTTCGCGCAGGGCGATCTCCTCCGGAGCCATCCGTCGCCGGACGCGCTTCGCCCGCTCGAGCCGTTCGGCGTCGGCACATGGCCGCAGGCGCTCCTCAAGTGGGTCCTGAGCGACCCGCGCTGCCACGTCGCGATCCCGGCGACATCGCGACCCGAGCGGGCCGCCGAGAACGCCGCTGCGGGCGAGCCGCCGTGGTTCGGCCCCGAAGAGCGCGAGCTGGTCGCCCGGCTCGCGACATAGCAAACCGATGCGGATCGACCGGATCGACAGCTTCGGGAACGAGTGGGTCGCGTTCGTCCGCGTCCGCGACCGACGACGGCGCCGAGGGCTGGGGCCAGGTCGCGCCGTACAACGCCGACATCACGGCCGAGGTGCTCCACCGCCAGGTCGCGCCGCACGCGCTGGGGATGCGACCCGCTCGACCCCGCGGCCGTCGCGACCCGCGTGCTCGAGGCCGAGCACAAGTTCCCCGGCTCGTACGTGTGCCGGGCGCTGGCCGGGCGTCGACACCGCGCTCTGGGACCTGCGCGGCCGGCTCGAGGGCGTGCCGGTCTGCGAGCTCGCTCGGCGGCGCGCCGCGCGGCCGTCGCGCCTACGCGTCGAGCATGCGCCGCGACATCACGCCGGCGGACGAGGCGCGGCGGCTGGCGGCTCTGCGCGAGCGCGACGGCTTCGACGGCGTTCAAGGTCCGGGTCGGCAGGGAGTGCGGGCACGACGAGGACGAGTGGCCGGGCCGCACCGAGGCGGTCGTGCCGGCGGTGCGCGACGCGCGTCGGCGCCGACGCGCGCCTGCTCGTCGACGCGAACAGCTGCTACACGCCGGGCCGGGCGATCGAGGTCGGGCGGTTCCTCGAGCAGCACGGCGTCGATGCACTTCGAGGAGCCGTGCCCGTACTGGGAGCTCGGGTGGACCGCCGAGGTGGCCGCGGCGCTCGACCTGGACGTCGCCGGCGGCGAGCAGGACTGCTTGCTCTCGCAGCTGGCGGCGGATGGTCGAGCATGCGCGCCGTCGACGTCGTCCAGCCCGACGTCTGCTACGTCGGCGGCCTCACGCGCGCGCTGGCCGTGGCGGAGATGGCGGCCGACGCCGGCCTGCCGTGCACGCCGCACTCGGCCAACCTGTCGCTCGTGACGGTGTTCGCGCTCCACCTGATGTGCGCGATGCCGAACGCCGGGCCCTACGTCGAGTACTCGATCGAGGGGCCCGACTACTACCCGTGGCAGGACGGGCTCTTCGACGCCGCCGCTCGAGGTGCGCGACGGCCGGGTGCCCGCGCCCCGAGGGTCCCGGGCTGGGGCGTCGAGATCGCCCCGGAGTGGCTGGCCCGCGCGCAGCACCGGACGACCGCGACCTAACCTGCGAATGTTCTGCGCTTGAGCGTCACGAAGGTGAACATCTCGAGCGTCGAGCTGGACGAGCCTCTCGACGAAGCCGGCTTCCGGCACGTCGCAACCACGGTCGGTCCCCGGCTGGGCGCGGAGCGGATCGGCGCGAGCGTGTATCAGGCCGCGGCGGGCTCTCCGATCTGGCCGTACCACTACCACCACGGGATCGAGGAGTGGCTCTACGTCGTCGCGGGCGCACCGGCGCTTCGCGACCCCATGGGCGAGCGGGAGCTGACGCCCGGTGACCTCGTCTGCTTCCCGTCCGGCCATGTCGGAGCCCACACCGTAAAGGGGCCGGGTCGGTTCGTGATCTTCGCGACCGGCTACCAGACCGAGCCGTATTTGAGCGTCTACCCCGACTCGGACAAGGTCAGCGGCCCCGAGGGCATCCTCCTCCGCTCGAGCGCCGTCGACTACTGGCACGGCGAGGGAACGGCGGGACCGTCGGCGCCGGTCGAGATCGTGCGCGGGCCCGAGGGATCGCCGCGGCAGCCGGCCGTGAACGTGCTGGCCCTCCGTGAGACGGCGGCGAAGCTCGCGCCGCTTCTGGGCGCCGAGCGGCTCGACGGGACGGTGGTGGACGTGGATCCCGGAGAGGGATCTGAGCCCTACCACTACGTCTACGGGCGGGAGCAGTGGTTGCTCGTGCTGGCCGGAGCGCCTACCTTGCGCCACCCGCAGGGTGAGGATGAGCTCGACGGCGGCGATCTCGTGTGCCTGCCGGAAGGACCGGCCGGTGCTCACCGGCTGCTCAATCGCGGCGAGTCGGTGGCGCGCGCGCTCCTCCTCTCGACGTCGGGCCTGCCGGCCGCGGTTTGCTACCCGGACACCGCGGAGTGGCTGATCCGAACCGGGCTCGGCCCGGATGTCGTGATCCGCGAAGCCTGAGCCTCTCAGGCCATCTCGCGCGCGAACTCCTCGAGCTGGCGCTCGATGTGGTGGCCGGGCAGGTCGTGACCCGAATACGGGTAGACGGCGATCTCCTTCGGCGCCTCGATGGCGTTGTAGGCCGCGAAGACGGACGACGGCGGGCAGATGGCGTCCATGAGCCCGACGCTCACCGAGCAGCGGGCGGTGATTCGCGGCGCGAGCACCGCGTTGTCGACGTAGCTCAGGGTGCGAAGCGCGGTGCCCAGGTGCTCGTGGTGCTGGGCCAGGTAGTCGACGGGCTCGGAGTAGGGGCTCTCGCCGGTGAGCGTGATCGCATGCTCGATGTCGGCCAGGTAGGGCATGTCGGCCTGGCACAGGCGCACCATGCCGGGGACGAGCGCCGCGCTCTGCGAGCGAGAGCCCGCCGCCCTGGCTGAAGCCCGAGACGCCGATCCGCTCGGAGTCGACCCGGCTCCCGGGTCGCCGGTGGCTCCGGCCGACCATGTGCCGCCCTGGCCGCGCGTGTCGACGACGAGCTCGGCGAAGCCCGCCGCCGCGTACAGGGTGTGCTCGGCCGGGTGCCCGCGCCCACCCCCGTAGCCGATGAAGGTGACCCGGCACGCGAGCGGTGCCGTCGCCGCGCGTGAGCGCAGGAACCAGGCCCGGACGGGGTGCCCCTCGGCGCCCGAGAACGTCACGTCCGAGACCTCGACGGATCCGTACGCCTCGGGCTTGTAGGGCTCGAACGTCGCGGCGGTCGCCTGGGCACGCGCCGAGCGGATCGCCTCGTCCCAGTAGGGGTCGAGGTCGTCGGGCGCGGTCGTGGCCGACCGGTACTCGCGGAGCTCCTCGAGCGGAAGATCGAAGTGCGGCACCGCGCGAGCCTACAGCTCGCCGTCGGCCACCGTCACGAATGCCGAGAGCGGAATCGGCGGCAGCTCGTGGGCCCGCCGCCCGTCGTCGGGGTGCGAGAACGGCACCCGCCCGTACCGGACGCGCAGCACGTCGCCGTCGGCCTCGACCCAGCCGCCGTAGGGCTCGCACGCATCCTCGCTGACGCCCTTCGAGTAGCCGACCAGGGCCTCGTTGATCGACTCGACGAGCGCCTCGATCGCCTGCTCGAGCGGGAGCTCGTCGAGGAAGTGGACGCCGACGGGCCAGTGGTTGCCGACGCTCGGCGAGCGCACGTCCCAGGCCCAGCCCTTCGTCGGCCAGAATGTGGGAAGCGTTGCGGCTATGCGCTCGTCCAACAACCGCGTTAGAGCCTCGTTGTCGATGTGCACGCCCACGCCTGCACGATAACGGACGCTGCGTGGCGGACGAAAGGAGCGTTTCCTCTCGTGTGCAGGTGTTCCTGCCGATAGTGCAGCTACACTGCGGTTCAAGAGGCGGCGAATCGTTCGCAGGCCTCGTGAGGTCTGACGCTTCTTCGTCCCATGTCCGGTTCGTCGAGGGTTTGAGATCTCGACCGAAACGGCGGCTCGGAATGCCGCCGGCCAACATGGAGGACAGATGGACGAAGGTACTTTCACCGGCCTGGGCGTGTCGCGCCCTGTTGCAGACGCGCTCGCCGAGCGCGGCATCACGGTCCCGTTCGCGATTCAGGCGCGGGTCATCCCCGACGGCCTCGCCGGCCGCGACGTGCTGGCGCAGTCGCCGACGGGCTCCGGCAAGACGCTCGCGTTCGGCGTGCCGCTCGTCGAGCGGCTGACGACCGACGACGCCCTGCCTGCGGCGCTCGTGCTCGTGCCGACCCGCGAGCTCGCCACACAGGTTGCCGAGGAGATCTCGGCTCCGGCCAAGGCGCGCGGGCTCGCCGTCTGCGCGGTCTACGGCGGCGCCCCGCTCCCCTCTCAGGCCAAGCGGGCGCAGAAGGCGGCGATCATCGTCGCCACGCCCGGTCGCCTCTGGGATCTGATCGAGCGTCGGCTGCTCAAGGTCGACAACGTGCGGATCCTCGTCCTCGACGAGGCCGATCGCATGCTCGACATGGGCTTCCAGCCCCAGGTCGACCGGATCGTGCGCCGGATCCCGGGCCCTCGCCAGACGCTCTTCTTCTCGGCGACGCTCCACGGCGAGGTCGGCCGGCTCGCGCGCTCCTACACGACCGACCCGGGCCGCTACGAGGCCGAGCTCCAGTCCAGCACGAGCGGCATCGACATCAGCCACTCGTTCGTCGCGGTCACGAGCGAGACCAAGCTCGACACGCTCGTCAAGCTGCTCGAGGCCGAGCCCGGCCTGGCGCTGGTCTTCGTCCGCACGAAGCGCGGCGCCGATCGGCTCGCGAAGCGTCTCAACACGCGCGGCACGAACGCCGCGGCGATGCACGGCGACCTCCCGCAGAGGACGCGCGAGCGTGTGCTGCGCCAGTTCGAGGCCGGCGAGGTGCGAACGCTGGTCGCAACCGACGTCGCGGCGCGCGGGCTCGACCTCGAGGCCGTGAGCCACGTCATCAACTACGACCCGCCGGACGACCACACCGGCTACGTCCACCGCGTCGGCCGCACCGGCCGCGCGGGCCGCGACGGCGCCGGCATCACCCTCGTCCTCCCCGACGAGGAGGCTGACGTGAGCCGTGTGGCGGCCAGGCTCGGCCACAGCGACCGGTTCACCGAGACGGGCATGCGGGTCGCGCCGCCCCGGCTCGTGTACTCGAGCAAGCGATCGCGCCGGCGCGGCTGGTAGCTCGGCCCTTGCAGATCGGTAACTTCTAAGTTACCGTAACCGCCCTTCGACGTGGTCGCGGCCGCTCTAGCCGACCTGGGCTGCCGCCACCCTGTCTCGGGCCTCGGTGAAGAACTCGGAGGCGGCGCGGGCCGGGTCGGGCGTCGCCAGCAGATCGGCGTACGTGAGCGCTGCGCCCTTGAACGCGGGATCGTCGAAGAACGGGTCGATCCGGCCGGCCCACGGCGAGGCGTACAGGTACGGCTGGGCGTGAATGTGGTCGCCCGGCGAGCCGCCGTAGGTCGCCCTGCCGCCGGCATCGCCGTCCCCCATGTCGATCGCCGCGTCGAAGTGCTCGGGCCAGATCCGGACGATGGTCACGTCGTCGGCGGGCCGAGCCCCGGCGCGAAGCGCCTCCAGCGCCTCCGTCACGAACTCGAACCAGTCGGCCAAAACGGCTGCGGACGCAAGGTCGATGGCGAGGGGCTCGTCGAGGTCGCCGTGCGGAGGCACGTCGAACTGCTCCTCCTGTCCGACATCGGGCTCGATGCCGAGCGCAGCGGCCGCCTCGCGCAGCGTGGTGATCGGGTGCGCGCGCCGTCGACCACGAGCCGGTCGTCGACGACGCGCGTCACGTGGCCTTCGTACTCGAAGGTCGAGAACCCGCCGTGCGTCGACTGCAGGATGATCTCGCCGTTCACGAGCCGCTGCGCTGGAGAAACGACGTAGACGGCGAGCCGGTGGAGGTTGGCGACCGTCTCCGCGTAGCTCTCAGGCAGGGACTTGAGCGTCGTTGTCATGGCGGTAGTGTCGCGCAACCGCCGTCAGCGAGGCTGAGCCGTCGGGTGCCCTCGCCAGAGCGTCACCTTGACCGCGTCGACGTAGGTGCCAACCGAGTCCGAGATCCCGGCGTCGTCGAGCTCGAGCCGGGTCCTGCGGCCGGTGGCGCGGAGCTTGAACGCGTAGTCGTGCCAATCGGTGTGGGTACGCCCGCGGCCGTCGAGGACGATCCGGGCGACGACCCGCCGATGCCACTTCACGATCAGCACGTTCTCGGCCGCCGATGTGCCCGGCCGGGCCGAGGCGGAGAGCTGGAGGCGGTAGAGCCGGCCGGGCTCGGTGCGCACGCGCTGGAAGATCCCGCTCGATCTGTCCGAGTCGAGCTCGGCGAGCTGGCGGCCGGCCGCCGGGTCCCCGGCGACGTGGTTTTGAAGCTCGATGTCCGGCCCGAAGGCGAGGCGCCAGCCCGGGATCGCCGCGAAGGGGTGGGAAAGCCCGACGGCGACCCGCGGGTGCTCGAAGCCGCCGTTCCTGAGCAGGTTCGGGAGCCGCGGCGGCTTCGCCGAGGCGGGCGGCGCTCCGGCCAGGAGCGTCGCGGCTGCCGCAAGCACTGCCAGCGCACGGGCCACGTCACGAAACATCGCGTGCACGGCCTCCGGCGTTACGGTTCGGCTTCTGGAAGGCATTGCCAGGAGCCGCTCCATCCCCCATAGTGAGACCAGGAACCCGGTTTCTCGAGGAGGCGGTATGGGCCGACGCGTGCGGCGAGCGATGATGATCGGAACGGCGGTGGCAGCGATGGCAGCCATCGGCGGGACGGCGCTTGCGCACGAGTCCAGCACGGTCGGCGACTCCTTCCTCGGCGACTTCGCCCGCCATCTCGGCGTGTCGCCGGCCAAGGTCAGGGAGGCCTACCAGGCGACCGTGATCGACCGGATCGAGGCGGCGGTCAAGGCCGGCAGGCTGAGCCGCGCCCAGGCCGACGCGATCGAGGCCCGTGTCAAGTCGCATCCCGGCGGCCCGTTCTTCTTCGGCGGCCCGCGCGCCGGCTTCGACCACGGCCGGTCCGAGCACCGCGGCGCGTTCGACCACCACCATGGGCCGTTCCGCCACCGTGGCCGGTCGCCGCTCGATGCCGCAGCGACGTATCTCGGCATCTCGGGCGACGCGCTCCACGAGTCGCTCGCCTCGGGCAAGACCCTGGCCCAGATCGCGAAGGCGAACGGCAAGACGGCGTCGGGGCTCGAGGTTGCGATGACCGCGTCGTTCCGGGCCCGCCTGGCCGCCGCGGTGAAGGCCGGCCGCCTCACGAAGCAGCAGGCGGCGCGGTTCACCCGGGCCGTCACCGCCCATCTGGACGACTTCGTCCAGCACGGGTTCCACCACCAGCTCTCACCCCCGCACTCCGAGCACTCCTAAGCGCTCGGCCCCAGAGTCCCTCGCGTTCAAGCCCTGGGGAGTCCCCGCCGATTAGAGAGGCAGCCATGTCCGAGCCACTCTTCGAACAATCCGAAGCAGACCGCCTGCTCGACGAATTCCTTGCAATGCTCCCCGCCTTCCCGACGACGATCGGGGTGTTCTCGGCGGAGGGCGGCGTCGCCGAGGTCGTCCTCGCCGACCTCGATCACGGCCTGCTCGTCGGCTATGCCCCGCAGATCCTGATGCACCAGGATCTCGTCATCGTCTGCCCGCTGCGCGACGCGGGCGGCGGCGGCTACGACATCTCGCTCAAGGTCGAGAAGGCCTATTTCCAGTCGGGCGACCAGACGCTCCTTCACCTGTCGGTCATCTCGATCGAGCACCAGCCCGGCCACCGCCGGGCGAAGCGCGCCCGCCGCACCGACCAGGCCGATGCGGTCGTCTTGTACTCGACCGAGCTCGACCAGGGGCAGCGCATCGGCGCGCGCCTGGCGGACATCTCACAGAACGGCGTGGCGTTCGTGAGCGAGCTTCCGCTCGCCATCGGCGACCGCGTCATGCTCTCGATCCACGTCGGAGCCCGGCCGATCACGCTCGAGGCGCAGGTCGTCCGCGACGAGGCCGTTGCGTTCGGCCGCCACCGCATCGGGTGCGAGGTGAACGCCATCGCCGAGCACGATCGCGAGGCAGTCACGGCGATCGCGGCGTCCGGTGAGGAAGGCGACGTCTCCGAGCGCCGGCCCGACCTGGTCGCCGCCCGCGCCCAGAACCGGGCCGAGCTGCACGCGCTCAAGTCGCGCCTCACGATCCGCCGCCGCTATAAGCGGTAGCGCTCGCGCGACAGAGTCAACCGGAGACGGCCGCTCCCGCGCGGTTGGCCGCGACGATCGACGCCTGGTCGGGCGGCACCGGGGGCAGGTCTTCGAGCAGGGCGTCGGCGAACGCCTCGGCGTCGAGGTGCTCGAGCGCGCGGTTGTGAAGCCGCTCGAATCCGATCGACGAGATCGGATTCCCCGAGAGGCCGCGCCCGCACACCGACCCGCCGTAGTGGCTGGGGTAGACGACGACATGGTCCGGCAGCGCCATGAGCCGCGCGATCGACGCGTGCTGCTCGAGGGCCAGCGGCCGCGGGTCGGCGCCGCCGGCGTGGAGATCGGGCCGGTCCGACGTCGTTCACGAGCAGCGAGTCGCCGGTGAAGACGAGCCAGGGCTCTTCGGTGCCGCGGCGCCGGTCGGCGACGACGAACGCATGGTGGGCGGGGGCGTGGCCCGGGGTCGACATCGCCGTCACGATGGTGTTGCCCAGCTCGACGCGCTCGCCGTCCTCGAGGGCGCGGTGGGGGAAGTCGACCTTCGCACCGGCCGGCAGGTAGCCCGTCGCGCCGGTCGCGGCGACGAGGTCGGGCAGCCCTGACACGTGGTCGGCCTGGACGTGCGTCTCGAGCACGGCGACGATGTCGCCGGCCGTCGCCGCCGCGTCGAGGTAGCTCCCGACCAGCTCGACATGAGGGTCGACGACCGCCAGCGTGCCGTGCGTCGTGCAGCCGAACAGATAGCTGGCGCACGCGGTGGGCTCGTAGAGGAACGGACGCAGGATCATCGGGCCGCGATTCTACCGCCGCCGGTTCCCGCTTGACCTCGCGGCTGCCCACCGGTAGGACTTCGCGCGCCATGTACGAGCTCGTCGTCAACACGTACAACTCGTTGAAGTTCGTCCACGTCCTCTCGGCCGTTGTCTGGGTGGGCGGCGCCTGCACGCTCCAGGCGTTCGCGATCCGGATCAACGGGACCGGGGACGGCATGCGGATGGCGACGTTCGCCAAGGATGCCGAGTTCGTCGGGAACCGCATCTTCCTGCCGTCGTCGATCATCCTCCTCGTCTCGGGGATCTTCACGATCCGCGAGTCGAGCGGGGCGTGGAGCTACGACCAGACCTGGGTGCAGGTCGGCCTCGCCATGATCGTCGTATCGATTGCGATCGGCGCCGGCTTCCTCGGCCCCCAGGCCGGCAGGATCGCCCGGGCGATCGAGGAGGGCGGGGTGGACTCGCCGGAGGCGAAGCAGCACATCAACCGCATCTTCCTCGTGTCGCGGTTCGAGCTCGTGCTGCTGCTGCTCGTCATCTTCGACATGGTGGTCAAGCCCGGCACCTAGGCAAGGGCCACGCGTAGAATCCCGCGATGGCCACGAACGTGCAGATCCCGCGCTACGACCCGGCCGCCGTCGAGGCGCGCTGGCACGAGATCTGGGAGCGCGAGGGCGTCTTCGACGTGCCGAACCCGGCTCCGGGAGACACGGACGAGCGCTTCTACGTGCTCGAGATGCTGCCCTACCCGTCGGGCGAGCTGCACATGGGTCACGTCAAGAACTACACGATGGGCGACGTCGTGACGTTGTACAAGCGCCGCAACGGCGAGCGCGTGATGCACCCGATGGGCTACGACGCGTTCGGCCTTCCCGCCGAGAACGCCGCGATCAGGTCGGGCCGCCACCCGGCCGAGTCGACGCGCGAGAACATCGCCGCGATCCGCCGCCAGATGAAGCGCATGGGCTGGTCGATCGACTGGAACCGCGAGCTCTCGACGTGCGAGCCCGGACTACTACCGCTGGACGCAGTGGATCTTCCTGCGCCTCCACGAGGCGGGCCTCGCGTTCCGCAAGAGCGCCGTCGTCAAGTGGTGCCCCAAGGACCAGACCGTGCTCGCGAACGAGCAGGTCATCGACGGGCGCTGCGAGCGCTGCGGCACCGAGGTCGAGGCGCGCACGCTCGACCAGTGGTTCTTCAAGATCACCGACTACGCCGACCGGCTGCTCGACGACCTGGAGCACGTGCAGTGGCCCGAGCGCGTCGTGACGATGCAGCGCAACTGGATCGGGCGCTCGCACGGCGCCGAGGTCCACTTCACGCTTGACGACGGCACCGAGCTCCCGGTCTTCACGACCCGGCCCGACACGCTCTTCGGGGCGACGTTCTTCGTGCTCGCGCCGGAGCATCCGCTGGCCGGCGAGATCGCCACGGCAGACCGCGCCGAGGCGGTCGCCGAGTACGTCCGCCACGCGGCGGCCCGCTCTGCGGTCGAGCGCGCCGAGGCGCACGAGAAGACCGGCGTCTTCACCGGCCGCGTACGTCACCAACCCGGTGAACGGCGAGCAGATCCCCGTGTGGATCGCCGACTACGTGCTGGCCGAGTACGGCACCGGGGCGATCATGGCCGTGCCGGCCCACGACGAGCGCGACTACGAGTTCGCCGAGACGCACGGGCTCGAGATCCGGCCGGTGGTCGCACCACGCGACGCCGAGCCGCCCGAGGGCGCCTACGTGGCCCACAGCGACGACGAGGTGCTGGTGAGCTCGGGCGAGTTCTCCGGCATGGCGGCGCCCGAGGGGTCGCGGGCCATCGTCGCCAAGCTCGAGAAGGACGGCCGCGGCAAGGGGACGATCGCCTATCGCCTGCGCGACTGGCTGCTGTCGCGCCAGCGCTACTGGGGCTGCCCGATCCCGATGATCCACTGCGAGAGCTGCGGGATCGTGCCGGTGCCCGACGACCGACCTGCCGGTGCTGCCTGCCCGACGTCGAGGACTACGCGCCGCGCGGCCGCTCGCCGCTGGCCGCGGCCGAGGACTGGGTCAATGTGAGCTGCCCCTCGTGCGGCGGGCCGGCCCGGCGCGAGACCGACACGATGGACACGTTCGTCGACTCCTCCTGGTACTTCATGCGCTACGCCGACCCGAAGAACGACACGGCGCCGTTCAGCCGCGAGGCGGTCGACGCGTGGCTGCCCGTCGACCAGTACATCGGCGGCGTCGAGCACGCGATCCTCCACCTGATGTACGCCCGGTTCTTCACGAAGGCGCTCTACGACCTCGGCTACGTCGGGTTCACGGAGCCGTTCGCGAACCTCTTCACCCAGGGCATGATCTATTACCTCGGCGCGAAGATGGCGAAGTCGAAGGGCAACGTCATCTCGCCCGACGCGATGGTCGAGCAGTTCGGCGCCGACACCGTGCGGATGTACTCGCTCTTCCTGGGGCCGCCCGAGCAGGACGCCGAGTGGCTCGACGGCGGCGTGGCCGGCTGCAACAAGTTCCTGGCACGGCTGTGGCGCCTGGCGCACGCGTCGGCGGCCGAGATGCCGCCGGGGATCCTCGCGTCGGCCCCGGCCGAGGGCCCGGGTGCGGCGCTTGTCCGCAAGACGCACGCGACGATCGAGAAGGTCACAAACGACATCGGCGCGCGGTTCGCGTTCAACACGGCCCAGTCAGCGGTGCACGAGCTGGTGCACACGCTCCAGGGCGCGGCCGACGCGACGCCCGAGCAGCGCCGGTTTGCCGTCGCGACCGCGGTGTCGCTCGTCCAGCCGTACGCGCCGCACGTGGCGTGTGAGCTGTGGGAGAAGCTGGGCGGTGAGCGGCTGTGGGACGCGCCGTGGCCGGCCGCCGACCCGGAGATGCTCGTCTCCGAGCAGGTGACCTACGCGGTGCAGGTGAACGGCAGGCTCCGCGGAGAGGTGACCGTCGACGCGGGCCTCGGGCAGGAGGACATCGTCGCGGCCGCGCGCGCCGTCCCCAACGTCGCCCACCACCTGGACGGCGTGCCGGTCGTGAAGGAGATCTTCGTGCCGGGCAAGCTCGTCAACCTGGTCACCGGCTAGCTGCAACAACGGGGTCAGACCCCAATGTTGCAGGCGGGTTACGGCCGGGCCGTGTCGCGGCGGTAGGCACGCGTCGCAAGGGCCGCCATCGCCGCTGTCCATACCGAGACCACCAGCCAGCCCAGCCCGGTCCAGCCGTGCCCGCCGAGCGCCACGTGACTGGCCTGGACGAGCCAGTAGGACGGGAGCGCCTCGGCGGGGTCGCGAACGACTTCTCGAGCCCTTGCAACCGGATGCCTTCCGCCGCCTCTGTCGTCATGCCTACACCGCCCATGTTGTCCGTCTCGGTAACGGGGTCAGACCCCGCATCGGCCTCGTACGAACGTTCGGCGCCGTTTCGGCACCGCTTGGGGCTGGAGATGTGACTGAGTTCTCCCGCAGGATAGGCGCCGTCGTGCTTCCACCGCCCCGTCAGCTCGTGCTGTATGCCGCCGCCGTGCTCCTGGTGCTGGCCATCGGCTGGCGCTACAGCTCCGGCGGTGGCGGAGGCGGCGGATACCCGTCCACGCCGGCGTCGCCCCCGGTCGCCGCGCCTGCTCCGGGACCGCAGGTCGTCGTCGTCGACGTGAGCGGCGCCGTCCGGCGGGCCGGTGTGTATCGCCTCCCGGCGGGCGCGCGGGTGCTGGACGCGGTGCGGAAGGCTCGCCCCGGGCGGCGCGCCGATCTCGACGGCCTCAACCTGGCGGCGCGCCTTACCGACGGCGAGCAGGTGGTGGTGCCTCAGCGGGGCGCCGGGCCCGCGCCTGCCGCGGCCGCAGACGGCTCCGCATCGCCGGCGGCGCCCGTCTCGCTGAACTCGGCGACGCTAGAGCAGCTCGAGACGCTGGACGGGATCGGCCCGGCGCTGGGCCAGCGGATCATCGACTACCGCACCCAGCACGGCGGCTTCCGGTCGGTCGCGGAGCTGGACCAGGTGAGCGGGATCGGTCCGGCGCGCCTCGCAGCGCTGCGCGACCATGTCACCCTCTGATCGCCCGGCGGCCGTCGTCCTCGCCGCCGACGCGGGCCTGGTCGCCGCGGCGCTCCACCGGCCGCTCCTGGCGGCGCTGGCCCTTGGGCTGGCCCGCGGCGCCCGATCGGCGCTGATCGTCGCGGCAGCCGCGTCGATCGCGGTGGCGTGGGGCGCGACGAGGGTCGCCGAGCTGGACCGGCGCTCGCTGGAGCCGGGGCCGACCAGCGCCGTCCTCACGGTCACCGGCCCGCCCTCAGGCTCCCGGGCGGCCGCAGCGGTGGCGGGAGCGGGGGAGACGGTGATCCTCGTCTCGCGGGGCACGCCGCTCGCTCAGGGTGGCATCTACCGCGTGCGCGGCCGGCTCGGCCCGCTCGACGACGTCGTTCGCGGCTATTACGCCACCCAGGGCATTCACCTCGAGCTGCGCGCGACGCGGGCGGTGATGATCGGGCGCCGGGCCGGTCTGTGGGGTGACGTCGATACCGCTCACCGCTACGTCCTGGGCCGCCTGGGAGCGGCACCGGCGCCGTCGCCGGCCCGAGCCCTCGTCGCCGGTATCGCAGTCGGTGACACCAGCGGGCTGCCGTTCGCCGAGCGGCAGAGCCTGCGCGCGAGCGGGCTGTACCACGTCGTCGCCGTGAGCGGCCAGAACGTCGCGCTCCTGATCGCGTTTACGCTCGTCGTTCTTGGCGTGTGCGGCGTCATCGGCACGCCGGCTCGCCTGGCGGCGGGTGGCGTGACGACGGCCTACGTGCTGGTGGCCGGGGCCGGCCCGTCGATTGTGCGCGCCGGGGTGGCGGGAGTCCTCGTGTCGGCGGCGTGGCTCGCGTCGCGCCCGGCGCCGCCGTGGCACCTGCTGGCGTGTGGCGCGGCGGTGGTGCTCGGGTTCGATCCGCTCGAGCTCTTCGACCCCGGGTTTCAGCTCTCGTTCGCGGCGGTCGCGGCGATCCACCTCGTCGCGCCGCGGCTGCGCGGCCTTGTCGGTGAGGCCGCGGCGATCTCGATCGCCTGCACCGTCGTCACCGCGCCGATCGCGTGGTGGCACTTCGGGCGCCTGACGCCGCTTGCGGTGCCGGCGAACCTGTTGGCGCTCCCGGCGGTCGCCCCGATCCTGTGGCTTGCCATCGCCGCGGCGGCCGTCGGCTCGGTCTCGCCGGCGCTCGCGGCTCCGCTCCTGGGCCTGGCCGATCTGCTCGCGCGGTACGTGCTGTGGGTGTCGCAGGCGTGCTCGTGAAATTCCCGCTCAGGCGCAGAACCCGTCCGGGTCGAGGACGACCACCCGCTCGCCGTCGACATCGGCCAGGCCCACGACGTACCGGGCCGCGCCCGCACCGGCCGGCGCCGGGACGATCGCCGTCTCGTCGGCCACTGCCTCCGCGCGGTCGACCACCACCGCCCTCCGGCCGTCCCGGGTGCGGACGACAACGATCTGGGCCGGGGCACTGTCATCGATCCCCAGCCTGTACGCCGCATCCACTGCCGTCGTCGCCTGGCCGTCGACCGTCACGACACCGGCGCCCGGCGGTTGGCCCGGCAGCCGGACCAGCGAGCGATGCTCGGCGATCCGTTCGACGGTCGCCAGCGGAAACGCATAGGCGGCGCCGCCCGACCGCCAGACGAGCAGGCGCTCCGTGGGGGCGGCCGGCCCGGCCGGCGGGGCATCGCCGCCGCTCGTCTCGACCCGAAGCTCGAGCCCGCAGGCCCGGACGAGCCGCTCGAGGGTCGCCACGCTGGGCGACTGCTGCCCCCGCTCGATTCGGGCGACCATCGCCTGCGACGTCCCGGCGCGCCGGGCCAGCTCGCGCTGCGTGAGGCCGGCCCGGTCACGGGCCTCCTTGAGAAGCTGCACACCCGCACGATATCGGATGCGGTTCGATATCGAATCGAGTATCAGGCGGGCAGCGGGCGCATCGCCGGGCCGACATACGCCGCGTCTGGCCGGATGAGACGGCCGTGCTCGGCATGCTCGAGCACGTGCGCGCACCAGCCGGCGGTTCGGGCGACCGCGAACGCCGGCGTGTACAGGTCGGGCGGGAGGCCGACGCCGTCGAGGACGACCGACGCGTAGTACTCGACGTTCGTCTTCAGCACGCGGTCGGGCTTGTGCTCGGCCAGGAGGCGCAGTGCGACGTCCTCGACGTCGATCGCGAGCTTGAGCCACTCCGCATCGCCCGCGAGGCCCTCCGCGACCCGGCGCAGCGCCTCCGCGCGAGGGTCGGTCGTGCGGTAGATGCGGTGGCCGAACCCCATCAGCCGCTCGCCACGAGCGAGCGCCTCGCGGATCCACTGCTCGGCGTGCTCCACGCTTCCGATCTGGGTGAGCTGGTCGCGCACACCGGCCGGCGCCCCGCCGTGCAGCCGCCCCTTGAGCGCGCCGACGGCGCCGCAGACCGCGCTCGCCAGGTCGGAGTGCGTCGACGTCACGACGCGGGCGGTGAACGTCGAGGCGTTCAGCCCGTGCTCGGCGCAGCACACGAAGTAGGCGTCGAGCGCGCGTTCCCGGGATGCCTCGGGCGCCTCCCCCGTGATCGCGTGAAGCAGGCGCCCGGCGACCCCGAGCCCTTCCCCGCCGGACGGATCGACCGGGTCGTCGCCGGTGCGCAGACGCGCGAAGCCGCCGACGATCGCGGGGGCCAGCGCGATCAGCTCCCGCGCCTGGTCGGGAGTGGGAGGCCAGTCGAGCCCGCGAGCGGCGCCCCACGCGGAGACGCCGCTGCGAAGCGCGTCGAGCGGGGCGGCCGCGGGAGGCAGACCGCGGAGCGCGGCGAGCACCGGCTCGTCGAGCTTCGCCGGCGGGAGCAGCGCCGGAGCAGCCGGCCACTCGCCGTCCAGCAGGAGCGCTGTCACGCTGTCGAATGTCCCGCGCGCCGCGAGGTCGCCGATCTCGTAGCCGCGGTAGAGCAGCCTCCCGGCCGATCCGTCGACCAGGCTGATGGTCGTCTCCGCCGCGAGCACCCCTTCGAGGCCGGGGTTCACCTCCGCCATCGCGCGATCGTATCCGCAGGCGTGCGAGAATGTCCCCGTGAAGCTCTCCGCCAAGGCCGACTATGCGGTGCGGGCGGTGCTCGTGCTGGCGGCCCACCAGGGGGAGGGGCCGATCAAGGGCGAGCTCGTCGCCCGGGCGCAGGATCTGCCCCTGAAGTTCGTCGAGAACATCCTCGGTGAGCTCAAGCACGCGGGCATCGTCGCCTCCCAGCGTGGCCCCGACGGCGGCTACCGGCTGGCGGTGCCTGCCGAGGAGATCTCGCTGGCCGAGGTGATCCGGATCGTCGACGGCCCGATCGCGGCCGTCGCCGGGGTGCGGCCGGACGAGGTGACGTACCCGCCCGGTGCCGAGGCGCTTCCGGGCGTCTGGCTCGAAGCCCGCGGGATGCTGCGATCTGTGCTCGAGACCATCACCTTCGCGCAGCTCCTGGAGCGGTCGCGCGTGATCGCGTCCCAGGGAGAGCGGCGGGCGCGCCGGGCACCGGCGCCCAGGAATGCAGCTCAAGTAGAGGGTTAGGGTTGGGGAGCGAAGCATGACCCCGGACTTGAGGGTTGCGTATCTCATCGCCGGCAGCGACTGGCCCAAGGTGGACGCCGCGATATCGCGCCTTCGGGCCCATTTCCCCGAGGAGTCGGTCGAGCAGTTCTCGGCCGGCGGCGACGGCCCCGTCGACGTCGCCGGCGCGTGCAACTCCCTTGGCCTCTTCGGCGGGCGCCGGCTTGTCCTCGTGAGGAACGCCGAGGCGCTCGACGACGACGCGGTCGCGGACATCGTCGCCTACCTCGCGGACCCCGCACCCGACACGGTGCTCGCCCTCTTCGGCGGAGCCGGGATCACGCCGAAGCACCCGCTCGCCGCGGCGGTCGCGGCGGTCGGGGACGTCCGCCTCTTCGACGCGCCGGAGCGGAAGCAGGCGGCCGACTGGGTGGTGCGCCGGCTCGCCGACCTGGGCGTGTCGTGCTCGGCGGCCGTCGCCCGCCGGCTCGTCGACCTCGCCGGCGACGACGTCGGCGACCTGGCGCTCGAGGTCGAGAAGCTGGCGGCCTACTGCGCGGGCGCGGAGGCCCGGGTGGAGGACGTCGAGCTGCTCGTGATCCCGCGAGCCGACATCAAGCCGTGGGACATCACCGACGCCTGGGGGCGGCGTGAGGCCGCCACGGTGATCGCCCTCGCGACCGCCGACATCGAGCGCCCGGAGGACGTGGGCCGCCTTGTCTCGCAGCTCGCCTCGCACGTCCGCAAGGTGCACCGCGCCGCGGTCGTGCTCGACGAGGGCGGCTCCCAGGCGGACGTCGCGCGCGAGCTCAACCTGAAGCCGTTCCCGGCCGGGAAGCTCGTCGGCCAGGCGCGATCGTTCGCCCGCGACGAGCTGGGCCGGGCGGTCGTGCGGCTCGCCGACCTCGACCTGGCGGTGAAGGGCGGCAGCCGGCTCGACCCCCGCTTCGAGCTCGAGCTCGCGCTGGCCGACATCACGAGCGGATGAGCGGCCAGACCGCGGCGGCGGCCGCGGCGACCGCCGTCGCGGCTGCATGCACGGCGATCGCGGCGCGCCGCGCGATCGCCCCCAGCCCGCGTCGGCCGGCGTTCATCGCCTGGACGGTCGGGTTCGCGCTCTTCACCGCGGCCGCGGCGGCCCTGTGGCTGGGAGCCGCGAACGGGTGGACGGCCGGCCCGTTCCGGGTCTACTACCTGACGGGCGGGGTCCTCGTCGTGGCCTACCTCGCCGTCGGCGAGCTCCTGCTCGTGCTGCCGGGCCGCACGGTGACAAGGATGGCAGCGGCCACGATGCTCTTCCTGACGTTTGCCGCGGCGGCGGCGGTCCTCGCGGCCCGCGTCGACGGCGCCGAGCTGGCCCGCGCCGGCGCCACACCGCCGAACGACGCGCTGGAAGGTACGTGGCCGAAGGTCATGGCGATCGCGCTCAACTCGGTCGGCACCGTCGTGCTCCTCGTCGGCTCGATTGCCTCCGCCCGCCGGCGCCGCGATCCGCGCCCACTGCTCGTCGCCGCAGGCGTCGCGGTGATCGCGGCCGCCTCGACCGCGACGCGCGCAGGGAGCTACGCCCTGTTCGCGCTCGGCCAGGCCGCAGGCATCACGCTGATCCTGCTCGGCCTGGTTACGCGGAGACTCGGGCCGCGTTGACGATCCGGGCGGCCTGCGCCTTGCGCCGCGAGGCGGCGTTGCGATGGATGGCGTGACGCGCGGCGGCTCGATCGACGACCGACACCAGCCGTACGTGCGCCGCGGCGATCTGCTCGCCGTCGCCGGAGTCGACCGCCTCGCGCAGCCTGCGCTGGAGCGTCTTGATCTGGGTGCGGTAGCGCAGGTTCTCGAGCCGCTGCCGGGCAGCGGTTCGAACGCGCTTCGCCTGTTGCTTGGAGTTGGCCACGGGCGTCGCAGATGGTAGCAGCGCGCCCGGTAGACTCGGCGCCGATGAGCGATCGGCGGCGCCTGGCCGTATCCACCGCGGCGTTCGGATCGGCGACCGCGCTCTCCCGGGTCGCCGGTGTCATTCGCGAGCAGGCGGCCGCCTACTACTTCAGCACAAGCCCGGCGCTCGGCGCGTTCCTGATCGCGTTCAACGTGCCGAACCTGATCCGCAGCCTCGTCGCGGACACCGCGATCTCGGCCGCCTTCGTCCCTGTCTTCGTGGAGCTCCGCGAGAAAGGCGAGGAGCCTGAGGCGTGGCGGGTCGCGAGCATCATGCTGTGGCTGGCGGGCACTGTGCTCGGAGCGATCTCGTCGATCTTCATCCTCCTCGCGCCGTGGATCATGCCGCTCTTCGTCCCGGGCCACCAGAACATCGATCCCGACCTGGTCGTCACGCTCTCGCGCTACCTGTTCCCGATCATCGTGATCCTCGGCATGACCGGAGTCGTGACGGGCATCCTGAACTCGTACGACATCTTCGGGGTCCCGGCCCTGGCGCCGGTCGCTTGGAACGGCATCATCATCCTGGCTCTTGTCCTCTTCGCCGGGGACATCACGGCGTACGCGATCGGCGTTCTCGTCGCCACGGTGAGCCAGTTCCTCATCCCGCTGCCGCTCCTCAGGGGGCGCTCGCACTTCGTCGTGAGCCTGGCGTGGCGCAACCCGAACGTGCGGCGCATCCTCCGCCAGATGCTGCCCGTGACGATCGGGCTCGGGCTCATCAACTTCAACCTCACGATCGATCTCGTCATCGCGACGCTGGCCTCGCCACACGCCGACGCCGACCTCAACTATGCGTTTCGGCTCTTCATGCTCCCGCAAGGGCTGTTCTCGGTCGCCGTCACCGTCGTGCTCTTCCCGGAGATCTCGCGGCTCGCGGCCCGCGGCGACACTGCGGGGTTCGCCCGTACGGTATCGACGGGCGCACGCACAATCGTGTTCCTGCTCCTGCCGGCGGCGGCGGTCTCGATCGCTCTGGCGAGCCCGATCGTGCGCCTGATCTTCCAGCACGGGAGCTTCACCGGCTCCGACACGTCGAATGTGGCCGCCGCGTTGGGCGCGTTCTCGCTGGGCCTCGTCGCAAACGGGATCGCGCTCCTCATGACGCGCGGGTTCTTCGCCCTCCAGGAGGCGAGCACCCCGACGAAGATCGCGGCCGGGAACCTCCTCCTGAACCTCATCCTCGACCTGATCCTCTACAAGCCGTTCGGCGCCGGCGGGATCGCGCTCGCCACGGCGGTCGTCACGACGTGGAACGCCACCGTGCTCGCGACGCTCCTGAGCAGGAGGGTCGGCAGCCTGCATGTGCGCGAAGTGGCGGGGGAGGCGGCGCGCATCGCGGTCGCGACGGTCTACTGCACCGCCGCCGCCTTCGGCGTCTGGTGGCCGCTCGACCAGCTGCTCGGACGGTCGCTCCTGGCGCAGCTCGCCTCGGTGGGGCTCGGGCTCGCAGCGGGGGCCGGGGCATACCTGGCCGCGGGCCGGATTCTGCACCTCGCGGAGATGGACGTTCTGGCGTCGCTCGCCAGGAGCCGCGACCGCGCTGGATAACCTTCATCCGTGCCGCTCTCACGGATCCGCAACTTCTCGATCATCGCCCACATCGACCACGGCAAGTCGACGCTGGCCGACCGCATCCTCGAGGTGACCCAGACCGTCGCCGAGCGCGAGATGCGCGACCAGGTCCTCGACTCGATGGAGCTCGAGCGCGAGCGGGGTATCACGATCAAGGCCCAGGCGGTGCGGGTGCTCTTCCGCGCGGCCGACGAGCGGGTCTACGAGCTGAACCTGATCGACACCCCCGGCCATGTCGACTTCAGCTACGAGGTGAGCCGCAGCCTGGCCGCGTGCGAGGGCGCGATCCTCGTGGTCGACGCGGCCCAGGGCATCGAGGCGCAGACGCTCGCCAACGCCTACCTCGCGATCGAGAACGAGCTCGAGATCGTGCCGGTCGTGAACAAGATCGACCTGCCGTCGGCCGATGCCGACGGCGTGGCGGCCCAGGTCGCCGACCTGGTGGGCGGGTCGCCCGACGACGTCATCCGCATCTCGGCGAAGACCGGCGCCGGCATCGAGGCCGTCCTCCAGGCCGTGGTCGATCGCGTGCCGCCGCCGCGGGGCGAGCCGGAGGCGCCGGCCCGCGCGCTCATCTTCGACTCGTCGTATGACCAGTACCGCGGCGTCGTCGCCTTCGTGCGCGTCGTCGACGGCTCGTTCCACCCGCGCGAGAAGGTGAAGGCGATGGCGCAGGGGACGGTGTTCGACGTCGAGGAGCTCGGGTTCTTCTCGCCGGCGATGCGCGCCGGCAAGCGCCTCGCGGCGGGCGAGGTCGGATACGTGATCACGGGGCTCAAGGATGTGTCGCAGCTCCGGGTGGGGGACACGCTCACCCAGGCCCGCCACGGCGCCGCCGAGCCGCTGCCCGGGTACCGCGAGGTGAAGCCGATGGTGTTCGCCGGCCTCTTCTCGACCGACTCCGACCAGTACCCGGAGCTCCGCGACGCGCTCGAGAAGCTGAAGCTGAACGATGCGGCGCTCTCGTACGAGCCCGAGACCTCGCGCGCGCTCGGCTTCGGGTTCCGGTGCGGCTTCCTCGGCCTCCTGCATATGGACATCGTGCGCGAGCGCCTCGAGCGCGAGCACGACCTCGACCTCCTGGTGACCGCGCCCAACGTGGCCTACCGGGTGCAGGAGGCAAACGGCGACTGGGTCGAGGTGCACAACCCCGCGCAGATGCCCGACAGCGACATCCTCGCGACGGAGGAGCCGTTCGTGCGGGCGTCGATCATCTGCCCGTCCGACCACGTCGGCGCGGTCATGGAGCTGAACCAGGAGCGCCGCGGCGTCTACGGGCACATGGAGTATCTGAGCCCCGAGCGGGTGCAGCTCATCTACGAGATCCCGCTGGCAGAGATCGTGCTCGACTACTACGACCAGCTCAAGTCGCGCACCCGGGGATACGCGTCGTTCGACTACGACCTGATCGGGTTCCGGCCTGGCGACGTCGTGAAGGTCGACGTCCTGCTCGGCGGGGAGCGGGTCGACTCGCTCTCGCTCATCACGCACCGGGCGAACGCCCAGCGGCAGGGCCGCGCGCTGGTGGAGGCGCTGCGGGCGCGGATCCCGCGGCAGATGTTCGAGGTGGCGATCCAGGCGGCGATCGGCTCGCGCGTCATCGCCCGCGAGACGGTCAAGGCCAAGCGCAAGGACGTGCTCGCCAAGTGCTACGGCGGCGACATCACCCGCAAGCGGAAGCTGATCGAGAAGCAGAAGGCCGGCAAGAAGCGGATGAAGCAGGTCGGCTCGATCGAGGTTCCCCAGGAGGCGTTCCTGGCCGTGCTCGAGATCAACCGCGAGGGGGCGGCGTGAGCGCCGGGGCGATCGGCCACCTCTACGTGCACGTCCCCTTCTGCGCCCACCGGTGCGGCTACTGCGACTTCGTGACCGTGACCGGCCACGAGGACGATCGCAGCCGCTACGTGGACGCGCTGATCGCGGAGCTCGGCCGGGCGGCCCTCGAGCCCGAGACGATCTTCGTCGGCGGCGGCACGCCGTCGATCCTCGCCGACGCCGACCTCGCGCGCCTGCTCGCGGCGCTCCCCGCCGCGGGCGAGGTGACGGTCGAGTGCAATCCCGAGACGGTCACTCGCGCCAAGGCTCAAGTGCTGGTCGAGGGTGGGGTGACGCGGGTTTCGCTGGGGGCGCAGAGCTTCCGCCCGCACCTGCTGGATGTGCTCGAGCGGCGCGCCCGGCCGGAGCAGATCGCGGCCGCTGTGGGGCTGCTGCGGGGTGCGGGCATCGAAAGTCTCAACCTCGACTTGATCTTTGGGGTTCCAGGGGAAGGCCTCGGCGACCTCCGCAAGGACCTCGATGAGCTGCTGGCGCTCGGGCCGGACCACGTGAGCTCCTACGAGCTCGAGGCCAAGCCGGGCACGCGGTTCACGCACCGCCACGGCCGCGAGCTCGAGCGGCAGGCCGAGGCGATGGAGTCCTACTACGAGGAGGTCGTCGCCACGTTGCGCGGTGCCGGGTACCGCTGGTACGAGACGGCGAACTTTTGCCGGCCGGGCCACGAGTGCCGCCACAACCTTGGCTACTGGCTCGGGCACGACTACCTCGGCGTCGGCGTCGGCGCGGTGTCGACGATCGGTCTCGAGCGGCGCCGGAACCGGCCGGGCCTCCGCGGCTACCTGGCGGCCGTCGAGGACGGCGGCGATCCGCCCGCCGACGTCGAGCTCTTGACGCCGGCCGAGCGCGGCACCGAGCGGCTCATGCTCGGCCTGCGGCTCGACACTCCGCTCGAGCTGAACGGGCTCGCGGCCCTCGTCGACGACGGCGCCTGCGACCGGCTCGCCGCGGCCGGCATGCTCGACCGCAGCGGCGGCTCCCTCGCGCTGACCGAGCGGGGCCGCTTTCTCGCCAACGACGTCGTCGCGAGCGTGCTGCGATGAGCTCGCGCCTGCCCCTGACGCCGCGGCAGGTCGTGATCCTGACGCACGTGATCGACGCCTACATCGCGGGCGGTCATCCGGTGGGGTCGAAGACGCTCGTCGAGCTGGGAGCTGTCGATGCCTCGCCGTCGACCGTGCGCTACGAGCTCGCCGAGCTCGAGGCGCTCGGCTTCCTCGACCATCCGCACACGTCGGCGGGCCGTGTGCCGACCGACGCCGGCTACCGGCTCTACGCCGAGTCGCTCCTCGAGCAGCCGCTCGCGCCGGCGGCGCTACCTGTCGACCTCTCGAACGTGCGGAGCGAGGTGGACACCGCCCTTCGGGTCACCACCGAGATGCTGTCGCAGGTGACCTCGCTCGTGGCCCTCGTCACGGCGCCGCCGCTCGAGACGACCGAGATCCGCCACATCGAGGTCATCCTGCTCCAGCCGCAGGTCGTGATGGTCGTCGTCATCACGGCGACGGGAGGGGTCACGAAGCGGATCCTCCCGTTCCCCGGCACCGTCGATCCGAAGCTGGCCGAGTGGGGGAACGCGTTCCTGAACGAGCAGCTCACCGGCGTCCGCCTCGGCGGGCGGACACTCGTCACCCGGCTCGATGAGCCCGGCCTCTCGGCGACCGAGCGGGCGTTCCTCGACGTGCTCCGACCGGCGTTCACCGAGCTGGTCGATGCCGCCGAGCAGCAGCTCTACGTCGGCGGCGGCGCCCGGCTCGTCGAGGAAATGCACTTCGCCGACCTGGCCGAGATCAACGATCTCGTCCGCGTGCTCGAGGGTCGGGTCGGGCTGCTCGAGATGCTCCGCGAGGCGCTCGACTCGCAGCGGCCGTACCTGCGGATCGGCGCCGACCACACCGTGCCCTACATGCGCGGCCTGGCGATGGTCGCCGCGAACTACGGGCTCGCGACGCGCAACCTCGGCACCGTCTCGCTGATCGGCCCGCGGCGGATGGACTATGCGGTGGCGATCCAGTCGGTTCGCGGCGCCGCGCACGCCCTCTCCCAATTCGTGGCCGAGGTGTATGAGGAGTAGGGGGTACGTGCGTCGCGCGGTGGTGAGTGACCCCGACCTCCGGTAGCTGGTCAGACGCCGGCCCTTGAAGTGAGTCGCGCGGTGGTGAGGGGCTCCAGTCCTCACCACCGCGCTTCGTGACTCCGACCCCCGGTCGCTGAGTTAGGCGATGAGACCCCGGAGACTTCCTGAATCCGTCTGCCGGCGGCCCACCGGCTTCAAGTTCGTGTCTCCGACATCGCCGTCTCGAACGTGCCGTCTTCGCGTTGTGAAGCTCACGATAGCCGATTGCACCACCTGCAGTCAAGTACCCGAAAAGGGTGAAATCAAGTACTTTCGAAATTTGTTCTTCACCGGCAAGGAAATGGCTTGAACACCGAGAATACTCCTACTGCAAGCATCGCGACACTGGGTGACTAGTCAAGTAGACCTGCGTCCGCTACTCTGAGACCGATGGCACGTACGAGGACAGCCGAACGCCGCGGCAGCGCCCGCGTCCGGCAGGCTCCCGAGGGGGTCGGAGCCAGGGTGCGGGCGCTGCGTCTCGACGCGGGCCTCACCCAGGCCGAGCTGGGCGGCGAACGCTTCACAAAGGAATACGTGAGCCAGGTCGAGCTGGGGAAGACCAAGCCGTCGGACGCGGCGATGGCGTGGCTCGCCGAGCGGCTCGGAGTCGGGCGGACGACCCTCGAGGGCGACGGCGGCCCGTCCGCGCGCGCGGCATGCGAGGTGGTCGTCGCACGGGCGGAGGCGGCGGTCGAGGCGCGCCGCTACGCCGAGGCGGTCGACGAGCTCCTGCGGGTGCGCGCCGGGGTCGAGTCCTCGGGCGACGAGCTGCTGGCGCTGCGCCACGGGATGGCGCTCGGGTGGGCGCTGCATCATCTCGGCCGGCTGGAGGAGGCCGCCGAGGTGCTCGGTGCGGCCGCCTCCGCGGCCATCGACGAGGAGGGAGCCGCGGCCGATCACGCCGACGCGCTCTACCGGCTCGGCGTCGTCCGCTTCAAGATGGGAAGCCACGCGACCGCCGTCGCCGCTTCTCGACGAGGCGCTGCGCCTCGCCGCCGCGGCCGACCGGACGTCCGATGCGCTGCGGGTGCGCATCCTGAACACACGCGCGAAGATCCGCCGCCGGCAGAAGGACTTCACAGCCGCCGCCGAAGATGTGCAGCAGGCGCTCGAGCTCGCCCGCGCGCTCGACGACGACCGCGTCCTCGCCGAGACCTACCTCGACGCCTCGCTCGTCGCGGAGCGCCGCAACGAGTACACCCGCGCGCGCGACTATGCCGAGCGGTCGAAGGCGCTCTTCGAGCGCGTCTCCGACCACGAGTACGTCGGCAAGCTCCTCAATAACCTCGGCCAGCTGCACGCCATCACCGGCAAGCCCGAGGACGCGGTGCCGCTCCTGCGCGAGTCGTTCCGGATCGCGGTCGAGCAGGACAACCGGATCGACGCCGCCTTCGCGGCATCCTCGCTCGCCTCCGCGCGCCTGCACTCGGGCGATCCCGAAGGGGCGATCGAAAGCGCAAATCGCGCAATCGAGTTATTGGGCGGACGCGTGGAATACCGACAAGAAGAAGGGAACGCTCGTCTCGTCATGGGCAAGGCCCATCTGGGGCTGGATCGCATCGACGAGGCCGAGCGGGACTTTGAGGCCGCGGCGGGGTGCTTCACCGCGGTGGAATCGATCAGCCACATGGCCGGGTCATGGGTAGCGCTCGGAGATGTGGCGACCAGGCGAGGCGACCCGCAGCGGGCCGCCGAGCTCTACCGGAGGGCGGCCGACGCTCTACAGGACGTCCGCTGGTAGGCGACGGAAGTCTCCGTCCACGGGCACGGGAGGGAAACACATGAGGATCCTGACAAGGCGGCCGGCGTTGTTCTTGTGGGCAACGTCGCTTGCGCTGTTCCTGGCGCATGTGCATCACCATCGCGGCGGCCGCGGCTTCCACGAGTGGTGAAAGCCCGCCCGTAGACTACGGGCGTGGCGGCAAAGCGAGACTACTACGACGTTCTGGGCGTCCCTCGGGACGCCTCCGATGCGGACGTCAAGAAAGCGTTCCGGCGGCTGGCGCGTGAGCTCCATCCCGACGTGAACCCGGCGCCCGAGGCGGCCGAGCGATTTCGCGAGGCCGCCGAGGCGTACGAGGTGCTGAGCGATGCCGACACCCGAGCCCGGTATGACCGGTTCGGGCACGCCGGCATCGCCGGCAGCCAGTTCCACACCGAGCAGTTCATGGACTTCTCGAGCCTGTCGCGACCTGCTCGGGGCGTTCTTCGGCGACGACATCTTCTCGGGCGGCAGGCGGTCGCGGCCGCGCGGGCGGCGACGCGACCGCCTCGATCGAGCTGACCCTGGCCGAGGCGGCGTTCGGCGTCACGCGCGAGGTGGCAGGTCGACGTGATCGCCGGATGCGAGCGCTGCGACGCGACGCGGCGCCGAGCCCGGGACGCAGGCTCGAGCAGTGCCCGGAATGTGGCGGCTCCGGCCGTGTCCAGCACGTCGCGCAGACGGCGTTCGGCCAGTTCGTGCAGGCGTCGGCCTGTGCGGCCTGCGGCGGGCGCGGCGTCCGCATCGACTCCCCCTGCCACGACTGCCGTGGCCGGGGCAGGCTGACCGTGCGGCGCGGCGTCGAGGTGCAGGTGCCGCCCGGCATCGCCTCCGGACAGCGGCTGCGGCTGGCCGGCCGCGGCCACGAGGGAGAGGGCGGAGCGGGCGACCTGTACGTCCAGGTGGCCGTCGCGGCCGACCCGCAGGTTCGAGCGCGACGGCAACGACCTGGTCACGGTGCTCGACCTGCCGTTCACGCGGGCGGCGCTCGGAGCGACCGTCGCGGTCGAGACGCTCGAGGGCTCCGAGGAGATCGAGGTGAAGCCCGGCACGCAGCCGGGCGAGGTGCATCGTGCTGCGGGGCCGCGGGATCCCGGTGCTCGGCGGCCGCGGCCGGGGCGACCACCGGATCGTGGTCGGCGTGCATGATCCCGCGCAAGCTGACCGACGAGCAGCGCGCCCAGCTGCAGCGGATTCGAGAGCGGCGTCGACGACGCGACCTACGCGCCCGACGAGAGCTTCCTCGGCCGCCTGCGCGCGGCCTTCCGGTGAACCGCTACCGCCTGCGCGTCCCCGCCGACGACGCCGAGGTCGCGCTGGCTGCGGATGCTCGAGCTCTTCCCGGCCGGCGTGGAGGAGGAGCGCGACGGAGCGGATGTCGTCCTCGCGGGCTACGCCGAAGCCGCCGCCCGCGCCCGACCTCGAGCCCGAGCCCGTCGCCCCACGGCTGGGAGGACGCCTGGCGGGCGTTTCACCGGCCCGTCCGGGTGGGGAGGCTGTGGATCGGCCCGCCGTGGTTCGAGCCCGAGGAGATCGCCGTCGTGATCGATCCCGGGCCGGCGTTCGGGACGGGCGCCCACGGCTCGACCCGGGCCGCGCTCGAGCTGCTCGGCCGGCTCGAGCCGTCGGCCGGCGCTCGACCTCGGCTGCGGCTCCGGCGTCCTCTCGGTCGCCGCCGTCCGGCTCGGGTTCGGGCCAGCTTCGGGCGTTCGATCTCGACCCGCTGGCCGTCGGCGCGACGGCCGAGAACGCCGCCCGAAACGGCGTCGACGTGGAGGTCGCCCGGGCCGACGTCCTCACCGATCCGCTGCCGCCGGCGCCGCTCTGGCTGGCGAACCTCGAGCTGGGCCTGCTTGCGCCGCCTGCTCGAGCGTCCGGACCTCCCGGCGCGGATCCTCGCCTCGGGGCTGACCGCGGACCAGACGCTCGGCGGCGTCGATCGGGTCGAGGTCGACGGCTGGGCGGCGGAGGTGCTCGACCCGTGACCCGGCACACGTACCGGTTCTTCGCTCAGGACGTCGTCGACGGGATCGCCATCCTCGCGCCCGCCGACCGGCATCACCTCGAGGACGTCCTGCGCATGCGGGTCGGCGATACTTGCGAGGTCGCCGCCGGCGGTCGAGTGCACCTCGCGAGGGTCGCGGCCGCGGGACTGGAGCTCGTGGAGGAGATCGACGCCGTGACCGCACCCATCGTGACCGTGTGGATCGCCCAGCCGGGCGCGCGCTCGGACAGCGCCGTCGAGAAGCTGACCGAGCTCGGCGTCGCCCGGATCGGGGCCCTGCGCACCGAGCTCCTGAAGGGGCGGTTCACGCCGTCTCGCATCGCGCGCTGGCGGAGGGTGGCCGAGGCGGCCGCGAAGCAGTCCAAGCAGGCCCGGGTGCCCGAGATCCTCGAGCCCGCCGCCTTTGCGGACGTCCTCTCGCCCGAGGCGGTCGTGCTGAGCCACTCGGGCGCATCAGGCGGGTTGGCAGACCGGATCGTCGGCCGCAGGCAGGCGACGCTCCTGATCGGGCCGGAGCCTGGGTTCTCGGACGTCGAGCTCGAGCTCGCGCGGAGCCGCGGGGTCGCGGTCGCGACGTTCGGTCCGGTCGTCCTGCGGACGGAGACGGCCGCAATCGTGGCCGCCGCCCTCGCGCTGCGCGAGATGGGGTTCCTGGGATGAGCGGGTTCGCGGCCGAGTTCCTGGGCTGCAAGGTGTCGATGACCGACGCGCAGGAGATCCGCGAGCGACTCACCGACGCGGGCCACGCGGAGGTCGAGCCGGAGCGGGCGCGGGTGCGGGTCGTGAACACCTGCTGCGTGACCGCGGAGGCCGTCGCCAAGTCGCGAAAGGCGGTGCGGCGGGCCGCGCGCACGGCCGAGCGCGTGCTCGTCACCGGATGCGGCGCCAACCTGGCCGGGGCGGCGTTCGAGGACGTGGCTGCGAACGTGACCGTCCTGCGCGGCCCGCCGGAGACGATCCCGCGGCTGGTCGCCGGGTGGGTGGGCGAGCTCGGGTGCGCCGGCCCGCAGGCGGCGTTCCCGCGGACGCGGGCCTACGTCAAGGTGCAGGACGGCTGCTCGTTCACGTGCAGCTACTGCGTGATCCCGCAGGTGCGCGGCCCCAGCCGCAGCCGCGCTGCCGCCGACGTGCTCGCCGACGTCGCCCGCCGGGCCCGTCAGGGCCACCGCGAGGTCGTCCTGACCGGCATCAACCTCGGCTGCTTCCGCGACCGGCCGGCGGGGATGCGCCTCCCCGATCTGCTCGCAGCGACGGCGGGCGTCGACGGGATCGAGCGGGTGCGGCTCTCGTCGATCGAGGTGAACCACGTCTCGGACGCGCTCCTCGGCGCGATGAGGCACCCCGGCGTGGCGCGACACCTGCACGTGCCGATGCAGTCGGGCGACGACGGCGTGCTGCGGGCGATGCGGCGCCGTTACACGGCGGCCAGGTTCCTCGCCGTGATCCGGCGCGCGCGGGAGCTCGTGCCCGGCATCAACCTGACCACCGACGTCATCGTGGGCCACCCGGCCGAGGACGGCCCGGCGTTCCGGCGAACCCTTGCAGCCGTCCGCGAGGCCGGGTTCACGCGCGTGCACGTCTTCCCGTACTCGCCGCGGCCGGGCACGGCGGACGCTGCGTCCGATCCCGTGCCGGCGGCGGTCAAGGCCGAGCGCTCCCGGCGCCTGCGCGAGATCGCAGACATCCAGGCCGGGGCCCACAGGACGGCGCTTGCGGGCACCCGCCAGCGTGTCCTTGTCGAGACGGAAGCCGGGCGCGGGTACACGGACGACTACACGCCGCTCGTGGTCGCGGGCGGACGGCCGGGAACGATCGTGGAGGTGGTCGCGTGATCGACCGTGTGAAGTCCGAGCTGACGGCGGCGATGCGCTCAGGCGATCGCAGCCGGGTGGACGCGCTGCGTCTCATCCTGTCGGCGCTCCAGCGCGCAGAGAAGTCCGTGCCGGCGGGCGAGTTCTCGGACGCGGACGCCGAGGCGGTGCTACGGCGCGAGCGGAAGCAGCGCCTCGAGGCCGCCGAGAGCTACCGGGCCGCGGGACGCGACGATCGGGTTGCCGCAGAGATGGCTGACGTGCCGGTGATCGAGGCGTTCCTGCCGGCCGCGATGACCGACGCCGAGCTCGCGGCGCTGGTGGACGCCGCGGTGGCGGAGACCGGTGCAGAGTCGATGCGCGACATGGGCCGCGTGATGGGTCTCGTGACGGCCCGCGGCGAGGGCCGGGTCGACGGCGCCGCGGCCGCCGCGCTCGTGCGCGCCCGTCTGTCGGGCTGACGTCCCGGCCTAGGGGCCGGTCGTGGTGGTCACGCTGGTGATCGTCGTCGTCGCGGTCGTCGTGACGGTGTGCGTGCGGACGACGGTGACGGTGCGCGGGGGGCCGGTCACAGTCTGAAACGAGGTCGCGGTCGAGCCTGGCCCCTTCACCGTCTTCTTCTTGGTGACGATCACCTTGTGCTTCACGGTCTTGGGCTTCGCCGAAACGGCGACGATCCGCGTGGTGCCGTTCTTCGTGATCGTGGAGAGCTCGGTGGCGGCGGACGAGTTCGGGTCCGAGCCGATCGCCACGCCGAGCGCCGCGCCGAGAACCATCAGCAGCGATCCGCCTGCGATCGTGGCGAACGCCTTGGACCCCAGGATCAGCCGCACCGTTTCCATGCCCGCCCTGGAATCTACACTTCCCGGCGCATGGCACGAGTGAAACTCTCGGTTGAGAACGAGCTCGCGACCGAGCTCGGGCACGACCGCGACGCGATGCTCCGGGCTCTGGCCGAGCGGTCGGGCGTCGAGGCCTACCTGCGCGGGAACGAGCTCACCCTGGACGGCGACGAGGACGCCGTCGAGCGCGCCCGCTCGGTGATGGTCGAGCTGGCGCAGCTCGTCGCCGAGGGCGTGAGCGTCGGGCCGCAGACCGTGGACGCGGTGGCCGGGGTCCTGACCGCCGACGGCCGGGCGGTCGACGTCCTGCACGACGTCGTGTGGACGCATCGCGGCAAGCAGGTCTCGCCGAAGACGATCGGCCAGAAGCGCTACGTCGACGCGATCCGCGCCAATACCGTCACCTTCGGGATCGGGCCGGCCGGCACGGGCAAGACCTACCTCGCGATCGCGCTCGCGGTCGCTGCCCTGGGCGAGCGCGAGGTCGCCCGGATCATCCTGACGCGGCCGGCCGTCGAGGCGGGCGAGCGGCTGGGGTTCCTGCCCGGCGACCTCCTCGCCAAGGTCGACCCGTACCTGCGCCCGCTCTTCGACGCGCTTCACGACATGCTCGACGCCGAGCGGCTTGCGTCGTACATGGACAAGGGGATGGTCGAGGTCGCGCCGCTCGCCTTCATGCGCGGCCGTACGCTGAACGACTCGTTCATCATCCTCGACGAGGCCCAGAACACGAGCCCGGAGCAGATGCAGATGTTCCTGACCCGCCTCGGGTTCGGGTCGCGCGTGGTCGTCACCGGCGACATCACGCAGATCGACCTGCCGCGTGACCAGCGCTCCGGCCTCATGCACGTCATGCGCGTTCTGGACGGGGTGCCCGACGTCGCGTTCGTCCGCTTCTCCGATGCCGACGTCGTCCGCCACAAGCTCGTCCAGCGGATCGTGAGCGCCTACGCCGAGCACGCCGAGCAGACCGGCGAGGGCGCCCGCGAATGACGGTCCACGTGGAGGTCGAGAACCGCACCGGGAAGGCCGTCGACGAGGCGGCGGCCCGTGCCGCGGTGGTCGCGACGCTTCGGGCCGAGGGCGTGACCGCCGGCGAGGTCGGGGTCGTGCTCGTCGAGCTCGCCGAGATGGCAGCCTTGAACGCGGCCCACCGGGGCAAGGACGAGCCCACCGACGTCCTCTCGTTCCCGCTCGACGGCCGCGACGCCCTGCCGTACGGCCTCCCGCGCCAGCTCGGCGACGTGGTCGTGTGCCCCGAGCGGGCGAAGGCCGACGGGACGCCGATCGCGCTCCTCCTCGTGCACGGCGCCCTGCACCTCGTGGGATACGACCACGAGGCCGATAACGGAGACATGCTCCGCCGCCAACGGGCCATCTTCGAGGAGGTCGAGCCGGTTGCCGTCCGTCCTTCGTAACGGCGACGAGACCCGCCGCGCCGCCCGCCGCTCCGCGCCGTTCTCGGCCGCCAAGCGCGAGGCCGGCAGCCTGGTCGCGAGCTTCAACTACGCCTTCGAGGGCGTGATCTACGTGGTGCGCACGCAGCGCAACATGCGCATCCACTTCCTCGTCGCCCTGGCCGTGCTCCCGCTCGGCGTCGTCCTCGGCGCGAGCCGGTTCGAGATGCTGGCGCTGATGCTCTCGGTCTCGTTCGTCCTGATCGCCGAGATGTTCAACACCGCGCTCGAGAAGGCGATCGACCTCGCGACGGGCACGTTCGACCCGGTCGCCCGGGCCGCGAAGGACATCGCCGCCGGGGCGGTGCTGGTCGCAGCGGTGAACGCCCTCTTTGTCGGCTACCTGGTCTTCGGCCCGCGCCTCCAGCATCCCAGCCGTCGCGCCATCGACACGGTCCGGCACTCGCCGCCTCACATCACCGTGATCGCGATCGCCGTCGTCATCCTGCTGGTGATCAGCACCAAGGCCAGGTTCGGCCGCGGGACGCCGCTCAGGGGCGGGCTGCCCTCCGGGCATGCCGCCGTCGCCTTCGGCGGCTGGGCAGCGGTCACGTTCATCACCCAGTCCTACGAGAACCAGGTGCTGGTCTCGACGCTGGTCTTCATGATGGCGCTGCTGGTGGCCCAGACGCGGGTCGAGGCACGGGTGCACACGCCGCTCGAAGTCCTCTACGGCGGCGTGCTCGGTGCCATGGTCACCGCCGCGATCTTTCAAGCATTTAGCTAACGGGCCGCCGGGTGCGGACGTGTCACGCCGTTGTGACGGTCAGGCCGTCGTCGCGTGACAGGTGCATGCGTACGCTGGGGGCATGGCCGCCGCCGCCCCGCCTGCGAACATCGTCGCCGACCGGTATCTCGTAAGTCCCACCGCCCTCGCCGGCAATCCGAGCGGGCCGGTCGACGCGCTCGACACGCACTCCGGCCGAGCCAGCCAGGTGCGGCTCGTCTTCCTGACGGCAGGATGGGACGAGGACGACCTGACCCAGGCGGTCGCCCGCTGGCGCGGGATCGCGTGCGGCGAGGTGTGCGGTGTGCTCGACTTCGGCCGCCACCGCGGCCACTGGTACCTGGCGCTCCCCCCGAGCCTTGGCGTGCCCGTGGTGCGGTGGCGGGCGATGCGCCTACCCGGCCCGGCCGACGCGGCCCGGCTCGTGCTCGGCTTCGGGCGCCTGGTCGAGCGGGTCGCCGCGGCCGGATTCGCGCCCGAGCTGGCCGGCGTCGACGACTTCGCGGTGGGCCCTGGGCCGACCCCGTTCCTCGAGCGCCCGCTCCTGCCGCTGCCGGGTGCCGTCCCCGAAGCGCCGCCCGGCGGCGGCCAGCGGGTGCTCTCCCGCCTGCTCGACGCGCTCGTCGCGCGCCGCGACATTCCCGACGAGCTGCGCGAGTGGGCCGAGCGCTCGAGCACCGGCGGGTTCCGCTCGCTCGGCGAGTGCCTCGACGAGCTCGAGCGCGCCGGCACGGCCGCCGCCGCGGCAACCGGGGCCGACCCGCCCGGGCTGAGCGGCATCTTCGACGACGACGAGCTCGACGCGATGGAGCGCGCCGCGGCCCGGGTACCCGGGCGGTGGCGGCGGATCGCGGGGGCCGTCGCCGGCGCGGTCATCCTGGCGACGGCCGGGCTGGCGCTCGTCGACCCGGGGGCGCCCGCCGAGCGCGCGAAGCCGCGGGCCACCGTGCCGCTGACGACGATCTCACCGCCCGCGGCCCCCGCCGCCCACAGCCGAGAGCCCGCACCTGCTGCCACGCACCACCGCCGCCGTCACGTGAGGCACCGCCGCCCGACGGCACCGGCCCCGGACGCCGGCAGCGGCGCCGACGCCGGCGTCGACGTCCCCGACGCCGCCCGCCTCTCCGGCACCGGCCGCGCCCGCCGAGCCCTCGGGCGGCCCACCGGTCCTTCCGGCGCCGGGAGGCACGACGCTCCCCAGCCCGTGAGCCGGCTCGCGGCTACGATCGCAGCGTGCGAGCCCCCACCGATGACGAGCTTCGCCTCTACGAGGCTGCCCGCGGCGCTGCCCGGCACGCCCACGCGCCGTATTCGGCATTCCCGGTGGGTGCGGCCCTGCTTCCGGCCGGCGGCGGGGAGCCCGTCCTCGGCGTCAACGTCGAGAACGCCTCGTACGGCCTGACGTCCTGCGCCGAGCGAAACGCGGTCTTCACAGCGGTCGGCGCCGGCCTGCGCGACTTCTCGGCGATCGCGGTCCATGCGGAGGCGGGGTCGGCGGCCCCGTGCGGCGCCTGCCGCCAGGTGCTGGCCGAGTTCTCGCCGGCGATGACCGTCGTCTACCGAAGCGGCGGGGATGTGGTCGCGTCGACGGTCGCCGAGCTCCTGCCCGACCGCTTCGAGCCGTGAGCGCGGAGCAGCACCGGTCGGGGGTCGTGGCGCTTGCCGGACGCCCCAACGTCGGCAAGTCGACGCTCGTGAACGCACTCGTCGGCGAGCACGTGGCGGCGGTCTCGTCGACCCCTCAGACCACGCGGCGCCGGGCGCTCGGCGTGGTGAGCCGGCCCGGCTATCAGCTCATCCTGGCCGACCTGCCCGGCTTCCAGAAGCCGTTCGACCGGCTCACCGAGCGAATGCAGCGCGCCGTGGACGTCGCGCTGGCCGACGCCGACGCGACGGTGCTCATGCTGGACGGCCGCGTCCCGATCGGGCCGGGCGACCGCTATATCGCCGAGCGCCTGCTCCGGCCGGCGTCGGTGCCGTGCATCGTCGCCGTGAACAAGACCGACGGCCTCGGGCCGGATCGCGTGCTGCCGGCGCTCGCGGCGGCGGCGGAGCTCGGCGACGCCCGGTCGATCCATCCCGTGAGCGCGCTCAAGGGCGACGGGGTCGAGGCCCTCCTCGCCGACCTGGCCGAGCTCCTGCCGGCGGGGCCGGCGTACTTCCCCGACGGCGTCGCGACCGACCAGCCCGTCGAGCACCGCATCGCCGAGCTGGTGCGCGAGCAGGCGCTTCGCCTGACCCGCGACGAGGTGCCGCATGCGGTGGCGGTCGAGGTCGACGAGGTGCGCGCGAAGCGGGGAGCCCGGACGGTGGTCGAGGCGCGGCTCATCTGCGAGACCGAGTCGCAGAAGGGCATCCTCGTGGGCCGCGGCGGCGCGATGGTGAAGGCGATCGGCACCGCGGCCCGCCCCGGCGTGGAGGCGCTCCTCGGCACCGACGTCTATCTCGAGCTCAGGGTCCGCGTCCGGCCTCACTGGCGCCGCGACTCGGCCGAGCTCGACCGGCTCGGCGTCTGAGATACACTGGGCCCGTTGATGCCTCCCTTACCGGTCGCGACCGACCACCCGGAGAACCGATCCCCTTCGCGCCTCCGGCCATCTTCCCCCGTGCTGACTGCCGATGCCGTCGCTTGATCGGCTGATCTCGTCCAGCCGGCGTGCCGTCGAGGAGCGCCGTGGTTCGAGGCCGCTCCCGGAGCTCGAGGAGGCTGTGCGCCACCTCGATTCCATCCGGCCGTTCACCGAAGGCGTCGTGGGCGAGGAGATCTCGTTCGTGCTGCGGATCACGCAGGCCGATCCGGCGCTCCTGGCAGGCGCGCAGGAGGCGGGCGCGGCGGGGCTCGCGATCGCCGCCGACGCCGTCCCGCCGGGGCTCGAGTCGACCCGGCTGCCGGTCCTTCACAAGGGCGTCCTGATCGACCCGTATCAGCTCTATGAGAGCCGTCTGGCCGGCGCCGACGGCGTCGTCCTTATCGCGGCCGCGTTCGACGGCTCTGATGACGACTTCGTGCACATGCACGCGGTCGCCGGCGAGCTCGGGCTCGACGTCGTGGTCGAGGTCGCGGAGGAGGAAGAGATCGAGCTCGTGCTCGACCTTCTCGATCCGGACTCGTTCCTGGTGCAGAACCACCTCGAGGATCGCGGATTCGACCTCGAGCGGACGTTCTCGCTGCTCGAGGAGGTGCCGGCCGGGAAGGTGGTCCTCTCGGAAGGCGGCATCCAGACGCGCGACGAGGTGCTCGCGCTCGAGCGCGCCGGGGTCGATGCCGCGATCCTGGGCGACTGGGTCCACGAGCTGGGACTGCGCGACACGTTCGAGATCCTGCGCGGCGACTCGCGCGAATAGCGCTGTCGACCCGTTGGTCCCGTCGTTTCGTCTTCTGGCAACGCTAGGATTCAGCCCGATATGGATGAATCCGGCTGTCCCGGCGGTGGCGGCCGAGCGAACTGGCGCTTCCTGACGAATCACAGCGCCGTGCTGCTCCGGATCGCGAACGACCCCGATATCAGGCTCGTCGACGTGGCGAACGACGTCGGCATCAGCCAGCGGGCGGCACAGATGATCCTGCGCGACCTCGTGGCCGGCGGGTTCGTCACGCGCCGCAGGGTCGGCCGCCGGAACACCTACCAGATCCACACCGCCCGGCACCTTCGCCCCGGCGGGCGGGTGCGCGTATCCGACCTGCTCGACCTTCTGCCCGCCGACCACGCCTGGCGCGCACGGCCTCGCGATCGCGCGGCGGGCTGATCAGGCGGTCGCGATCGTCGCCGTCGCCGGGCCGGTGACGCCCGTTGCCGGCGTGTTCGTCATCAGCCGGCCGGACGTGTCGGCGGCGTCGATGATCGAGAGCTCGAGGCTCTGGTCGCTCATGATGTCGATCTGAAGGAACCCGCAGGCTCCCACGCCGATGTTCGCGAACTGAAGCCACGACTTCTGCGACGTGTTCGATTGCGGGGATCGCCGCGCCTCTACGAGGGTACGGGCGTCCCCGTCGGGCGGCTAGGCTCGCGCGATGCCGGCCGAACGCCATCCGGAGCCGCCCCGCCTCCCGAGCTCGCCGCCCAACCTGCCGTTTCGGGGCTCGATCGACGACGGAGAGGAGCTCGGCCCCGGCGTGATCGCCTCCGCGACCTGCGTCGATGCCCACCTGGCGGCCGTGCGCTTCACCGAGGTGGTGCTTCGCGACGTCGACTTCACGGGCTCGGTGCTCGTCGACGCCGCGTTCCGCGACACGGTGTTCGAGAACGCGAAGCTCGCGAATACGACGCTCCGAGGCGGGTCGCTCACCCGGGTGCTGGTCGACGGCGGGAGGCTGACGGGCCTGCAGATCGCAGAAACGGAGATGCGGGACTGCGCCTGGCAAGGGTGCGGCGCCGACATGGCCTCATTCCGTCACGCCAAGCTGGAACGAACGACGTTTCAGGACTGCAGCCTGCGCGAGGCCGACTTCATGGGCCTGCGCGGGGACTGGGTGCGGTTCCACGACTGCGATCTGCGGGGCGCCAGCTTCGTCCACGCGCAGTTCACGAGCTCAGAGCTCCTCAGGTGCAGGATGGACGACATCGAGGGGGTCGAGGGCCTCCGCGGCACGTCGATGGAGCTCGAGCAGATGCTGACGCTGGCACCGGCTCTGGCACGGGCGCTCGGCGTGTCGCTGCTCGACGAGTGACCGTGGGAGCCACGGCCGGCGGATCATCCGATCAGGACGACGCGGGCCGTCGCGATCTCCGCCATGCTTGCGCACATGGGTATACGCAACTGGTTTACGAAGATGCGCGAGGGTGAGGACGACGCCGCCGTCAGACGCGCCGAGGACGAGATGCGGAGCGGGTCGCCGGAAGAGCGCGAGGGGATCTCGGGTGACATCGAGCCTCTGGGTGCGGCCGATCTTTCAGAACGGCGGCCCGGCGAGTCGTCCGTTCGCGACTCCGGCCGCCTGCGCGGCCTCTAGCTCGCGCGCTCCTGGAGCGGGCTGTCACCGCGTGTAGCCTCGAACAACAGATACAAGACCTCGAGCCCGTCGCCGAAGCTTTAGCGGACGGCGTCCAGCAAGCCGAACAGGAGCGCGACGTCGTCGACAAATGGGGCGCTCTCATCGACGCGCTGCCAGGCATCTTCAAGCCACGTGTCAGCGGCGCGAGTCTCACCCCCGAACGCCGGCCCGACGAGGCGGACGACGCCAGCCTCGCCGCGTTCGTCGCCCAGCCGGACTGGCGAACGTGGGCGCGTGACGCCCTCAAGCGAGCCAGGCACGCCGCGCAGGAACTCCGAGACAGATCCTCGAAGGCATCCAGCGATTGAGAATCGTCCCGGCGAGCCTCGCCGATCAGCATGCCTTGTCGGATTGCGTCTCCCCGCCGGTGCTCGCCTTCCACGCGTCCTGGACGGCATGACCATCGCTCACCAGACTGCTGACGTCACCCGCGTCGGCGTCGCGTTTCATCGTCGTCACAGCCGTGCGGAGCGCGACCAGATCGGCCTCGAACTGTCCGAGCGACGACCGACAATCGCCAGACGCGAGGCGACCCTCGACCTGCCGTACCTGCTGGCCGAACGCAGCGAGCACCGAGTCGATGCCCGACGACGTGTACGCCTGATCAAAACAGCTCGCGATGGCCTGAGCGCTGGCAGTCGGATCGCAAGCGTTTACCCCGACTCTGAGTCGCTCAAATGCCGCGTTGAGGTCACTCACCCGCTGATTGATCTGGTCGATCTCGCTGTTGCTGGGCTGCTGCGATGCTGACGAGCCGCCGCACCCAGCGAGCACGCCAACGACAAGGACCACAGCGCCTGCACCGCGACAAACGACCCTCGTCCTGCCTGACATTGATGCAAACGATACACCTGGCAGTCGACCACACGAGAGGAGGCACCATGATCGTCAGAGAGATGCTCCCAACCCCTCCTGGTGAGGTGTAGACGCAGTGATCGAGCGGCACTACGTCGAGTGATAGGGATCGGGCGAGGTTAGAGGTCGCAGACGGGGGCGACCCGAACTCGTCGCCGTGGGCGGAGCCGGCACGGTTCTCGTATCCCCATGGATGGTTCAGTGTGCCGACCCTGCCCGATCGAGTAGTTGGCAGAGCACGCATCCGACTTGACCGCCGGATCGGGTATGCACCTGCCCGCCGCACCCTCCCTCGGGGGGCGGGGGGCGGTGAAACGAGGAGGGCCGTCTAGGACTCTTGGCTTCGAGCAGCGGACCGCCACCGAGGACGATGAGATGCGGCCGCTGGATTCGCGGCAGAACCGCGGATGTGCCGCGGGCTGGCGGCGTTGGGGTGGCGTGGCATGAGAAGGGAGCTGGCTCGAAATTTTCCGACGTGGCATGCCCATAAGAGGAGCGGGCCTTGCTACCATCATCTTCCAGGCGGCGGGGACGGGTGTCGTCACCGCGATACGGGTCCTGCCGCATAGGTGCGCGTACCGACCACGCAGGGGGTGTGGGATGAAGAGGCTCATCGTGGTTTCGTTCCTGGCAGTGGTTGCTATGGCGGCTTTGCCAACCATCGCCCAGGCGGCCGTCATCTCCACGTGGCCGCTGGCCACTGGCGCGAATGACACCACCGACGGCAACAACGGCGCCGTCCAGAACGTCGTCTTCGACGGCAGCGACGCCGCCTTCAACGGTACGAACACGCGCGTGACCGTCCCATACGCAGCCAACTTGGTGCCAGGCTCGGCCGACGTCACGACCAGCATCGACATCAACACCACCCATCAGCCCGGCACCGGCAACCTCGACTTCGACCTGATCCGCTCCGAGCCGACCAAGAACATGTACAAGGTGGAGTTGTTCCCGCACGGCACGATCAAGGCCCAAGCGCAGTGCATCTTCCACGGCTCACAGGCCAACATCAACGTCCATGCCGGGCCGAGCCTGAACGACGGCCAATGGCACACCATCGTCTGCCACAAGACCACGAACCAAGTGACGCTGACCGTCGACGGCATCCAGGTCGGGACAGCCAACGCCACTGTCGGCTCGATCACATTCAAGACGAACGCGGTCTTCGCGATCGGCTACAAGCCCGTTCCCGGCGGCACCGATGCCGACTTCTACAACGGCCTGATGCGGAACGTCTCCGTCTCGATCGGATGAATCTCGGCGGCTGCCCGCCAACAATCACCCGGACGGGTTGATCGGCCGCTGCGGCGAGGTAGATCGCAAGTCCGAAGCGTGGAACCGGCTCGCGACTCCGATAAGGCTACTGCGACGGGATGACTGACCCGACGATGGTGATGCCGTAGTGGGCCGCGAAGTACCCGAACGCGTCGTGGTGTCCATTGCCTGGATCTGGGCGACGTAGCGGGCGGCGTTTCGGGCGTAGCCCCCTCGTCGTCTCGTGTCATCGACCTGGCAGTGCCGAAGGTGGGAGTCGAACCCACACGGCCTCTCGGCCGCGCGATTTTGAGTCGCGTGCGTCTACCGTTCCGCCACTTCGGCGTGCGCCCATAGTACTGCCGGCGTTGGCAAGCGCCTCGAAATGGGGTACAACCACGCCTCCATGTCGTACGCTGCCGGAGGGGGCAAGGGGGGGACGCGTTCCAGCGTCCTCGATCACCGCTTCGGCGCGGGGCCGCCGCTCACCGTGGGCGTCGAGGAGGAGTACATGCTCGTCGACCCCGAGAGCTGGGACCTCGTGTCCGGAGTCGAGCCGCTGCTCGAGAAGGCCTCCGAGAGCGAATTCGCCGACCGGCTGAAGCCCGAGCTCATGCAGTGCGTCCTCGAATCGGGCACCGTCGTGTGCGAGGACGTGCCCGCCGCCGAGACCGACCTGCGCCACATCCGCGCCTACGTCGCCGAGCACGCGCGGGCGGAGGGGATGCGCCTCGCGGCGTCGGGCACGCATCCGTTCTCGCTCTACGAGAACCAGAAGATCACCGCGCGCGACCGGTACCGTGCGCTCGTCGAGATGCTCCAGTACGTCGCCCGGCGCGAGCTCGTCTTCGGCATGCACGTCCACGTGGCGGTGCCCACGCCGGAGGCGTGCCTCGCCGTCATGGAGGGCGTCCTCATCGAGCTCCCGGTGCTCCTCGCGCTGTCGGCCAACTCGCCGTTCTGGCGCGGCGAGCGCACGGGCCTCGCCTCGACCCGGGCCATGATCTTCGCCGCCTTCCCCCGGAGCGGGCTCCCGCCCCGGTTCGAGAGCTACCAGGACTACGCCAACGCGGTCGGCTTCATGGAGGCCACCGGCGCGATCGGCGACTACACCCACCTGTGGTGGGACGTCCGCCCGCACCCCCGCTTCGGCACGCTCGAGGTGCGAGTGATGGACTGCCAGACTCGCATCGAGGACACGATCGCCCTGGCCGCCTACGTCCAGTGCCTGGTGAAGCTCCTGGTCGACCGCTTCCAGGCCGGCGAGCCGGTGCTGTCGTACCACCGGATGCTGATGTCCGAGAACAAGTGGCTGGCCGCCCGGTACGGGCTCGACGCCCCGCTGATGGACCTGTCGGCGGGCAAGCGGGTGAAGATGCCGGCGCGGACGCTCGTCAAGCGCCGCCTGCGAGAGCTGAAGCCGATCGCGCGCGAGCTGCGGTGCGCCGAGGCCCTGGCGGGCATCGAGGCGATCCTCGAGAAGGGCACGGGCTCCGAGCGGCAGGAGCAGGTGTGGAACGCGAACCGCGACATGAAGGAAGTCGCGTGCGAGCTCGCGACGGCGGCCGAGGAGGTCTGACGGCTCCGAGGTCTACCCGCTCGTGTAGGCCTGCCCGAGGATCCAGAGGCCGAGCACGGTGTAGGCGATCATGAGCGCGATCAGGGGCGCCTGCACCCAGACGGCCGCCCGCCGCCGCGAGACGACTCCGAGCGCGATGCGGTGCGCGGCGAAGATCGCACACACGTGTCCCAGCACGATGACCGTGACCTGGAACGACCAGGCGGCGCCGGCCGGGTAGCCGGTCCAGACGCCCAGGTCGGGCACCCAGTCGCGCTCGAGCGGATCGATGATGACCTTCCACGTGAGCTGCCCGTAGGTCACGAGGTAGAGCAGGTAGTGCGCCGCGAAGTAGACCGCGACGATCGGCATGAGCGTGGGGGCGTAGCGGTCGACCGCGTCGTGGAAGCCGCGCCCGCGGCGTCCGACCGCGGCGGCCACAGCCGCGAAGACGGCGGCCAGCGGCACGACGAAGCCCAGCATCATGACCGTCCGAAGGCCCGTGTCGGGAAGCGACGTCCAGTGGCGGTGGATCCACTGGGCGAGATCGGTGAAGCGCATCGTCTCGGCGAACCCGTCGAAGAGCACGACCGCGAGGAGGACGACGATCATCGCCGCGCCGCCTGGCAGGAGCGGGAGATCGCGCCAGGTGCCCGACGTGAAGCCGCGCCAGCGGATGCCGCGCTCCTCGGGCGCCGCCTGCCGCCAGCACGCCCCGCACCCGACGACCTCGCCGGGGTCGTGCAGGTCGGCCGGGCAGAGCCGTTCCGAGACGACGTACCACTCGAACGGCGAGACGCGGGCCATGAGCCGGCTGAAGGTCGTGAACAGCTCCACGCGCTCGAGCCACACGTCCGCGCCGACGAGCGCCATGCCGACGATCTGGACGAGCACATAGACGACGATGACGAGTGCCAGGTCGAACGGGTGGCTCCCGCCGGGCCAGGCTAGCTCCATCCAGCCGAAGGCTGCGAGCGCCGCGACCGCCGGCCACTGTCCGAGCGCCTCCGGGTAGGCCAGCGGCGGCTGAGGATTCACCCGGTCGACCAGATCGCCGAACAGGCGGAGGGGATTCACGAGGTCCCAGACGGGGCCGAAGATCGCGGAGACCAGGCCGAGGCCCACCCACAGGTCGACCCAGATGAGGACGGTCGCCGGGTTGGCCGCGAACTCCTCGGAGCCGAAGAGGCCCGCGGCCACGATCTCGACCAGCAGCACGGCGGCCACGATCTGGGCGACGCGGACGAGGCGACCCGAGCCGGGGCGGTACAGGTTCGGGCCGAGGTTGCGCCCGATCCGGGTGTCGGCCAGCGCGGCGACGGGGACTGACGCCGCGACGGCAACGGCGCCCGCCATCACGTACAGCCACAGCGGCACGGGGGACTGGTAGGTGACGGTGCCGATCGCGTGGGCGTCGGCCGTCGCCGGAGCCGCCAGGCCCATGGCGCCCATCGCCGCCGCCGCGGCCAGCACGGGAGGGGTGCGAGCCCGCATGTCGGCGCGGGAGTCTAGCCCGCCACTCTTGGCGGTCTCCAAGCAGTGAGGACGACGAGCCCCGCCACCGCTGCTCCGGCCCCGAGCGCGAACACGGCCCCCGGTGCGACGGTCGACCAGAGCACCCCGGCGACGATGCTGGCGATGACCTCCGAGCCGCCGGTCAGGAGGCGGAACGTCCCCTGCGCCGTGGCCCGCAGCCCCGCCGGCGAGAGGTCGGCGACGAACGCGCGGGCGACGCCGTCGGTCGCTCCCATGTAGCAGCCGTAGAGCGCAAAGAGCGGCCACATGGCCGCCGTTCCGGTCGCGAGGCCGAAGCCCGCGTAGACGCCGGCGAAGACGACCAGGCCGGCTGCCAGGAGCCGGCGCCGGCCGATGCGGTCGGACAGGTGGCCGAGCGGCCACGAGAGGCCGGAGTAGAGCGTGTTGTAGAGCGCGTAGGCGACCACGACGCCGGTCGCCGAGAGGCCGAGGTCGCGCGCCCGCAGGAGCAGGAAGACGTCGGCCGAGTTCCCGAGCGAGAAGACGACCCATGCTGCGCTCAGCGCCCAGAAGGCGCGCGGCAGGTCGCGGGTCGGCGGTGGTGCGCTCCGCGGCGCCTCGCGCGGGGCCGCCTCGCGGACGGCGCGCAGCGCGAACATCGTGAGGACGGCCGGGACGATTGAGACCGCGATCACCTGGCGGAGCGAGAGCCCGGCGGCGAGGAGGCCGAGCGCGAGGAGCGGGCCGACCGTCGCCCCGGCCGAGTCCATGAAGCGGTGGTACCCGAAGGTCGCGCCGGCCCTGTCGGGGTCGGACGAGTCGCGAAGGAGGGCGTCGCGCGGCGCCGTGCGAAGGCCCTTCCCGGTCCGGTCGAGGACCCGCGCTCCGAGCACCCAGCCCCAGGCCGGGGCGAGCGCGACGAGCGGCTTTGCGATGTTCGAGAGCGTGTATCCGGCCCACACGAACGGGAGCCGCCGGTGGATGCGGTCCGAACGACGGCCGACCACGTAGCCGACGATCTGCGACGCCGCTCCGGCGGCCCCCTCGACGAGGCCGACCGCCGCCGCGGGCGCGTGCAGCGTGACGACCAGATAGAGCGGCAGGACGGGGTAGAGGAGCTCCGAGGCGGCGTCGTTCACGAGGCTCGTCCACCCCATTGCCCGCACGTTGCGGGGAATTTTTCGGCGGCTCTCGGCGAGGCCTTGTGACCGGGGCGGGATCATCCGGGGCACGCTATACACTGGCCTCCGGCCGAGACACCGAAGCGGAAGGAACTCAGGGCTATGACACTCGCTCCGGAATACAGGGGAAGGACTGCCATGGACAAGCAGGAAGTCTTGGAGCAGTGCGCGCGCGACAGCGTCGCCTTCGTGCGCTTGCAGTTCACCGAGCCGTACGGCGCCGTCAAGAACGTCTCGATCCCCGTGGACGAGGTCGAGAAGGCGCTCGACAACGAGCTCATGTTCGACGGGTCGTCGATCCGCGGATTCAAGCGGATCGAGCAGTCCGACATGTACTTCCTGCCCGACCCCTCGACGTACGCCGTGCTCCCGTGGCGCGGCACCGAGGCGGCCCGCACCGCCCGGCTGATCTGCGACGTCGCCGACCCCGACGGCCAGCCCTTCGCCGGCGATCCGCGCACCAACCTGCGCCGCGTGCTGAAGGAGGCGGCCGACCTGGGCTACACCATGAACGTCGGCCCCGAGGCCGAGTTCTTCCTCTTCAAGCTCGACAAGGACGGCAACCCGACCGTCGACCCGCACGACGCGGCGACGTACTTCGACGTCGCTCCGATCGACCGCGGCGAGGACTGCCGGCGCGACATCGAGGTCACGCTCCAGCAGATGGGCTTCGAGCTCGAGGCTGCCCACCACGAGGTCGCGATCGGCCAGCACGAGATCGACTTCCGCCACGGCGACGCCCTCGCGACGGCCGACAACCTGATCACCTTCCGGCTGGTGGTCAAGACGATCGCCGCCCGGCACGGGATGCACGCCACGTTCATGGCCAAGCCGATCCACGGCGAGAACGGCTCGGGCATGCACATCAACCAGTCGCTCGCCCGGGGCGACGAGAACGCATTCCTCGATGCCGAAGACGACCTCCAGCTCTCGACCGAGGCGCGGTCGTACATCGCCGGCATCCTCGAGCACATCCCCGCGATCACCGCGGTCGCCAACCCGACCGTCAACTCGTACAAGCGGCTGCTGCCCGGCTACGAGGCGCCGGTGTACATCGCCTGGTCGCCCGGCAACCGCTCCGCCGCCATCCGCGTCCCCGCCAAGCGCGGCCGCTCGACGCGGATCGAGCTGCGAACGCCGGACCCGACCGCGAACCCGTACCTGGCGCTTGCCTGCATGCTGGCGGCGGGCCTCGACGGGATCAAGCGCGGCCTGAAGCCGCCCGAGCCGGTCAACCGCAACATCTACCACATGACCGAGGACGAATCCCGCGAGCTCGGGATCGGCAGCCTGCCGCACGACCTCTCGCATGCGCTCGATGCGCTCGAGGCCGACAACGTCATGCGCCAGGCGCTGGGCGATCACATCTTCACGGAGTACGTCCGCCTGAAGCGCGAGGAGTGGGCGTCGTACAACGAGCAGGTCCACGACTGGGAGATCCGCCAGTACATGGATCGCTACTGACGGCTCAGGCGCCGGGCGGCTGAAGCACGACGATCCGGGTCCTGGGGGGCCGCTCCGCGGGCACGGACCACTCGCCGCCGCCGACGTGGTGGACGTCCTCGAACAGCGCGAGGAACCGGTCGGGCGGCTCGAGGAAGTCGACCGCCGGCGTGCGGTAGTGCATCGGGATTGCGAAGGCCGGGTCGAGCTCGCGCACGATCCCGGCGGCGACGTCGGCGTCGGCCGTCGGCCCGCCGCCCACGGGCACGAACAGGAGGTCGACGTCCCCGATCGCAGTGCGCTGCTCGGGGCGTAGACCAGCCTGACCGAAGTCGCCGAGATGGGCGACGCGTACGCCGTCGAGCGAGAACACGAAGATCGTGTTCGGGCCGCGGGCCGTCCCGGCCGCATCGTCGTGCTCCGACGCGATTGCGACGATCTCGCCGATCGGCGACTCGAAGCGGCCGGCCGTCGAGCGGATCACGCGGGGGTCGCCCGCGACCACCTCGACGGCGTTGTGGTCGCGGTGCTCGTGGGTCACGAGGAGGAGGTCGGCGGGGTGGGGCTCGATCGGCGGGTAGTCGAACGCAATTCGCGCCGCCATCTCGGGTGGGAAGGCGCCGAACGGGTCGAGGGTGACGGTGTGCTCGGTGCCGGTGAGCGTGTAGGCGGACTGGCCGTGCCAGCGGATGATCACTTCGAGCTCCTCCCGATCATGACGTGTACCAGAGCTTCTTGACGGAGCTTTCGGCTGATAACATAACGTATACGGAAGATTTATGGCCGCAACCGCCCCCACACACATCCGCATCGGCGAGCTCGCCCGGCGCGTTGGCGCGACCCCGCGGACGGTGCGGTACTACGAGGAGCTCGGGCTTCTGCCTGGCCGCGGACGCCGCCACGGGAGCCACCGCGTCTACGACGCCGGCGACGAGGCTCGCCTCGCAGAGCTGATCCGGATCCGCGACCTGCTCGGGCTCTCGCTCGCCGACCTGCGGGCGTGGGCCGCTGCCGACGACGCCCGGGCGGTGCTGCGCGAGCGGTGGGCCGCCGACCCGAGCGACGCCGACCGTGCCCAGATCGCCGCCGAGGCACGGGAGCCCCTCGACACCCAGCTCGCGCTGGTTACGGCCAGGCGGGCAGCGCTCGAGGAGCTCGAGGACGAGCTCGTCTCGAAGCGGCGGCGGGTGCGCGACGTCCTGCGCGAGCTCGACGAGGGGCCGTTCACGCAGTGACCGGGCGGACCGATCGGTACAAGTGGGTCGCGCTCTCGAACACGACCATCGGGATGCTGATGGCGACGATCAACTCGTCGATCGTGCTGATCGCGCTGCCCGACATCTTCCGCGGCATCCACCTCGACCCGCTGGAGCCGGGGAACTCGAGCTACTTCCTGTGGATGCTCATGGGGTTCCTCGTCGCGACGGCGGTGCTCGTCGTGAGCTTCGGGCGGATCGGCGACATGTACGGGCGCGTGCGCATGTTCAACTTCGGGTTCGCGATCTTCACGGCCGGCTCGATCCTGCTCTCGCTCACGTGGATGGACGGCGCGGCCGCCGCGCGCTGGCTGATCGCGATGCGGATCGTGCCAGGGCGTCGGGGGCGCGCTCCTCATGGCCAACTCGTCGGCGATCCTGACCGACGCGTTCCCGCACAACGAGCGCGGCCTGGCGCTCGGCATCAATGCCGTCTCGGCCATCGCCGGCTCGTTCATCGGCCTCGTGCTGGGCGGCGTCCTGGCCCCCATCTCGTGGCGCCTCGTCTTCCTCGTCTCGGTCCCGGTCGGCATTGCCGGGACGGCGTGGTCGTGGTGGAGGCTCGAGGAGCGCGGCGAGCGCCACCCGGCCCGGATCGACTGGTGGGGCAACCTGACGTTCGCGGTCGGGCTCATCGCGGTGCTGGTCGGGATCACGTACGGGATCCAGCCGTACGGCGGGCACACCATGGGGTGGACGAACCCGGCGGTGCTCGCCGAGCTCTTCGGCGGCCTCGCGGTGCTCGGCGTTTTCGTCCTCATCGAGCTGCGCACCGAGGAGCCCATGTTCCGGCTTGGCCTCTTCCGCATCCGGGCGTTCACGGCCGGCAGCATCGCCAGCCTGCTGGCCTCGCTCGGGCGGGGCGGCCTGATGTTCATGCTGATCATCTGGCTCCAGGGGATCTGGCTTCCGCTCCACGGCTACTCGTTCTCCGAGACGCCGCTCTGGGCCGGGATCTACATGCTGCCGCTGACGGTCGGCTTCCTGGTCGCGGGGCCCGCGTCGGGATGGCTCTCGGACCGCTTCGGGGCGCGGCCGTTCGCGACGGGCGGCATGCTGCTCGCGGCGCTCGCGTTCTTCCTGCTCGAGCTCCTGCCCGTCGACTTCGACTACCGCGCGTTCGCCGCGCTGCTCCTCCTGATCGGGCTCGCGATGGGCCTCTTCGCGTCGCCCAATCAGACGGGCATCATGAACAGCCTGCCGCCGCACCGGCGCGGCGTGGGGGCCGGCATGAGCGCGACCTTCCAGAACTCGGCGATGGTGCTCTCGATCGGGGTCTTCTTCACGCTCATGGTGGTCGGGCTTGCGGCGAGCCTCCCGGCGACCTTGAGCCATGGCTTGATCGCCCAGGGCGTGCCTCCGGCCGACGCGCACCGGGTCGCCCACCTGCCGCCCGTCGGCCTCCTCTTCGCGTCGTTCCTGGGCCTGAACCCGATCGGCCAGCTTCTCGGCCCGGCTGTGCACCACCTGCCGGCGGCGAACGCCACGTACCTCACCGGGCGCTCGTTCTTCCCGAGCCTCATGTCGGGCCCGTTCGCGTTGGGCCTCGACGAGGCGTTCGACTTCGCGATCGTCGCCTGCCTCATCGCGGCGGGTGCGTCGTGGCTGCGCGGCGGACGGTACGTCCACGACATGGAGCCGCACGTCATTCCGGCCGAGTCGCTCGACGGCGAGCTCGCGCTTCCGGCCGAGGGCGACTGACTCGACCCTACGGCGGGTGGTGGAGCCAGCGGCGTTGGTGGTGCCAGCGTTGGAGGGTGCGGGGGCTGGGTGGGTGTGCGGGGCAGGTGGCGTAGCGCTCGTGGACTGCTTGGGCGATGTCCGCCGGGCGGGCTCCCGCCGCGTAGCCCTGTTCGAGCCTGCGGCGCAGCTCGGGCCAGGCGTAGCTTCCCGGCCGTGGCCTGGCGGGTCGGTCGGTCAGGCTGTCGAGATGGGCTTGGACTGCCTTGTGTCTGGCTTGGGTCAGGCACCCCGATGCCTGCCACACCCCTAGAAGCGTCCGTGCGAAATCCCGCCCGTTTCGCTGCCGCTGGAACTCGACGCTGGCGTGCCCCGTACACAGCGACACGCTTACGCCGTAGCCCAGCCGCACCCATTGCGTCTTTCCGCGGGTGCGGTCGACGCAGATCATGCATACCGGCTGCTTGGTCGGCACCTTGCGCGCCTTGTACAGGGTGGGGAGGTAGTCAGATGCCACGGGGAGAGCTTGGCGGGCGGGGGGTCACGCGTGGGTGACGGGGTGTTACATGACGGTGCCGGGGAACACCGATTGTCGTTTCATCCACACGACATGTGGCACCCCACACCAGACGCACCGGAGTGGCCCGCGCCCACCGACACCGCTCTTCTCGCTGCGATGCACGACCGAACCCGCACCACGCGCTCCCGGCCGGGTCGCTCTACGGCGAGTTGGGGCCGCGGCAGCGGCGGCTCACCAAGGCGCGGAACTGGGCAAGCGCGATCAAGCGGGCGGCTGACGCTGGTGGCACGATCACGGGGTGAGCGTGGCGACCGACACCCTGGCACGGTTCCTCGACCTCTTGGCTTCGGGATTGGACGATGAGCAGTCGAGCTCGACGCAGCTTGCGGCGAGGCTGCACATGTCACGGTTCTACGTCGACCGGCTGGTGTCGGCGGCGCTCGGCGAGCCGCCGGCGACCCTGCGCCGGAGGATCCTGCTCGAGCGCGCGGCGTACCGCCTGACCACCACGGACGACCACCTGCTGTCCGTCGCGCTGGAGGCCGGCTACGCCTCGCACGAGGCGTTCACCCGTGCCTTCAGGCGTGCGTTCGGCCGGGCTCCGTCACGTTGGCGGGCCCGGCCGACAGGCTTTCGGATCGGGGCGGCGGCCGCTGTGCACTTCAACCCGCCGGGCGGCCTGTCGCTGCCCGCAGAGAGGACGGTGACGACGATGGATCTGCTCACCCGGATGGTGGAGCATCACGTGTGGCTGGTCGGCGAGATGGTCGAGCGAGCCGACGGGCTGAGCGACGAGGCGCTCGACCGCCCGATCGTGGTCTCGGTCGAGGGCATCGACGACGCCCCGACGTTGCGCTCGCTGCTCTCCCGACTCGTGGGCCAGCTTGCCATGTGGCACGAGTCGATCCACCAGCGGCGATACGACTTCGACGTCGAGCGCGACGAGACCACCGCCTCGATGCGCCGGCGCCTCGCCGACGCCGGACAGGGCTTCCTGACGGACGTTCGGGCGATCGTTGACGAGGACCGGCTGGAAGAGACGTTCATCGACACGACCTGCGACCCGCCCTCGGTCTTCACCTACGGCGGCGTGGTCGCCCACGTCCTCACCTTCGCTGCGCACCGGCGCACCCTGGTCTGCGGCGCGCTGATCGACGAGGGCATCACCGATCTCGGCGACGGCGACCCTCGGCTCTGGGTGGCTCAACCCGCCTGACCCGTCTACCGGTAGATCGCCGTCGGATCCTGGGTCGGGCTCGTGGTCCGCTGCGCGACCCCGGTCTCGATCGCGGCCTCCTGGACGGCGTGGGCCACGACCTCGACGACGGCCTTGTTGAAGACGCTCGGGATGATGTACTCCTCGAACAGCTCGTCCTCGCTGATGACGGCGGCGATCGCCCGGGCGGCGGCCAGGTTCATCTGGTCGTTGATCGCCGTCGCCTGCGCCGCGAGCGCGCCGCGGAAGATCCCCGGGAACGCAAGCACGTTGTTGATCTGGTTCGGGTAGTCGGAGCGGCCGGTCGCGAGCACGCGCACATCGCTCATGACGTCCTCGGGCCGCACCTCCGGGTCGGGGTTGGCCATCGCGAAGACGATCGCGTCGTCGGCCATCGAGCGCACCGCCTCGACCGACACAGCCCCCGGCCCGGAGACCCCGAGGAACACGTCTGCGCCCTTGAGCGCCTCATCGGCGGTGCCCTGGAACCCGCGCGGATTCGTGTTTCGCGCGTACCACTTCTTGATCGCCGTCAGGCCCTTCTGGCCGGGGTGGAGCGCACCCTCCCGGTCGCACCCGACGATGTCGCGGACGCCCGCCTCCATGAGGAGCTTTGACACGGCGACGCCCGCGGCGCCGACGCCGACCAGGACGACGCGCAGCTCGTCGAGCCGCTTCTGCACCAGCTTGGCCGCGTTCAAGAGGCCCGCCAGGACCACGACGGCGGTGCCGTGCTGATCGTCGTGGAAGACGGGGATGTCGAGCTCGCGGCGCAGGCGCCCCTCGATCTCGAAGCAGCGCGGCGCCGCGATGTCCTCGAGATTGATCCCGCCGAAGCCCGGTGCGATCGCCTTCACGATCGTGATGATCTCGTCGGTGTCGGTCGTGTCGAGGCAGATCGGCCAGGCGTCGATCCCGGCGAACTCCTTGAAGAGCATCGCCTTGCCCTCCATCACCGGCATCGCGGCCTTCGGGCCGATGTCTCCGAGCCCGAGCACCGCCGTCCCGTCGGTCACGACGGCGACCGCGTTCTGCTTGATCGTGAGCGCCCGCACCTTGTCGGGGTCGGCGGCGATCGCGAGGCACACCCGGGCGACGCCGGGCGTGTAGGCCATCGACAGGTCGTCGCGCGTCTTCACCGGCACCTTGTTCTGCACCTCGATCTTCCCGCCCAGGTGCATCAGGAACGTGCGGTCGGAGACGTTCACGATGGTGACCCCGGGGACGCTCCGGACGGCGTCGACGATCCGCTGGCCGTGATCGGAGTCGGATGCCGACACCGTCACGTCGCGCACGCGGCTCTCGCGCGAGACCCGGACCAGGTCGATGGCGCCGAGGTCGCCGTCGGCCTCGCCGATCGCGGCCGCGACCTTCGCGAACGATCCCGACACCGCCGGGATCTCGACGCGGATCGTCAGGCTGTACGACGCCGAGGGGTTGGGGCCCGCCATGGCGCCGAAGCCTATCGCCCCTCGACCATCCCCTCGGATACGCTACTCATGGTGGCGACCGTCAAGCAGTCCCAGCCGAAGGACCTGAACCTCGACGACGCGCCCGCCAAGCAGTGCGACGTCTTCCTGGTCGACGGGAACGGGCTTGCCTACCGGGCCTTCTACGCGCTGCCCGAGGAGCTCCAGACGGTGGAAGGCCTCCCCACGAACGCCCTCCTGGGCCTCGCCAACATGTTCATGCGGATGCTCATGGACTACCGGCCGCGGACGGTGCTCGTGGCGTGGGACTCCAAGCCGACCGGCCGGCTCGAGATCGCCGCCGACTACAAGGCCCATCGAAAGCCGATGCCCGACCTGCTGCGTCAGCAGCAGCCGTGGTTCGAGCCGGTGGTGGAGGCCTTCGGCTACCGCAATCTGAAGGTCGAGGGGAAGGAGGCCGACGACATCATCGGCACCCTCGCCCGGATGGCCGAGGATGCCGGGCACAAGGTCTGCGTGGTCTCGACCGACCGCGACGCGTTCCAGCTCGCCTCCGACAACGTCTGCATCATGATGACCCCGCGCGGCGTGCAGGACGTCGTCGTCTACACGCCCGAGCGGATCATCCAGCGCTACGGGATCGGCCCCGACGTGATCCCCGACTTCATCGGGCTCAAGGGCGACACGTCCGACAACATCGCCGGCGTCCCGGGGATCGGCGACAAGACCGCCGCAGAGCTCCTCATCCAGTTCGGGAGCATGGAGGGCGTCTACGCCAACCTCGACGCGGTGTCGGGAACGAAGCGGCGCCAGTCGCTGGCGGATGCCGCCAAGGACGCCGCCGACTCGAAGCGGCTCGCCACCATCGACCGTGAGATCCCCCTCGACGTCGACTTCGACGCCCTGGTCGTCGCGCCGCCCGACCGCTCGACGATGAAGGAGCTCTTCCGGACGCTCGAGTTCCGCGCCCTCCTGAAGCGGGTGGACGAGCTCGAGGAGGCGCTTCCGGGAGCCCCGCCGTCGGAGCCGTCAGACTCCGTCGAGATCGCCTGGCGCGAGGGTGGGGTGGAGGAGCTGCGCTCGCTGGGGTCCGAGGTCGGGCTCGCTGCGGCCGGCGACCGGCTCGCGGCCTCGGACGGCGAGTCCGCCGTCGTCGTGACCGCGCCGGCGGCGCGCGTCATCGAGGCGCTGCGCGGCACCCGGGTCATCACCCACGGGCTGAAGCACCCGGCGCTCGAGCCCGCCGGCGACACGGCGATCGCCGCCTACCTGCTCGACCCGGGCCGGTCGGGCTACGAGATCGACGACCTCGCGGAGGAGTCCGGGGTGGCGGTCCAGGTCGGCGCCGACGAGGAGACCGCGACGCTCGTCAGGGGTGCGGCGGCGGCGCGGCGCCTGCACCCGGGGCTCTACTCGAAGCTCGCCGACCGCGACCTGATCGGCCTCTACGAGAGCATCGAGCTTCCGCTCATCCCCGTGCTCGGAGCGATGGAGGCGGTCGGCATCCGCGTCGACACCTACCGCCTGGCCGAGATCGCCGCGAAGCTGGCCGACCAGGTGGAGGAGCTCGAGGCGCGCTGCCACGAGCTGGCCGGAGGGCCGTTCGTGATCGGGTCCCCAAAGCAGCTCGGCGAGGTGCTCTTCGAGCGGCTCGGCCTCCCCGCCGACCGCAAGGGCAAGACCGGCTACTCCACCGACGCGCGCGTGCTCGCCAAGATCCGCGAGCTGCACCCCATCGTCGACGTCGTCGAGCAGTGGCGTGAGCAGTCGAAGCTCCTGAACACGTATCTCCAGCCCCTGCCGGATCTGATCGATCCGGCCGACGGGCGCCTCCATACGACGTTCAGCCAGACCACGGCGGCCACGGGCCGGCTCTCGTCGATCCGCCCCAACCTCCAGAACATCCCCATCCGGACGGCGCTCGGACGCGAGATCCGAAGCGCGTTTGTCGCCGGCGAGGGCTACACCCTGCTCTCGGCCGACTACTCGCAGGTGGAGCTCCGGATCCTGGCCCACCTCTCCGAGGAGCCCGCGCTCAAGGATGCCTTCGCGCGCGGCGAGGACATCCACCGGGTCACGGCGGCCGAAGTCCTGGGCAAGCCGCCCGAGACGCTCACCCGCGACGAGCGAAACCGTGCCAAGGCCGTGAACTTCGGCATCATCTACGGGATCAGCTCGTTCGGGCTCTCGGAGCAGCTCGGCATCTCACGCGAGGAGGCGCAGGTCTACATCGACACGTATCTGGCCCGCTTCCCGCATGTGAACGAGTTCATCGCGCGCACGATCGCGTCGGCGAAGGAGCTGGGCTACGTGACGACGCTCTTCGGCCGCCGCCGGCCGATCCCCGAGCTGCGCGCGTCGAACTACCAGACCCGCAGCCTCGGCGAGCGTCTGGCCGTGAACACCGTCATGCAGGGCAGCGCCGCCGACATCATCAAGGTTGCGATGATCTCCTGTCACGCGCGCCTCCGCGACGCCGGCCGGCGGTCGCGGCTCGTGCTCCAGATCCACGACGAGCTGCTCTTCGAGGCGGCCGACGGCGAGATGACCGCGCTCCGAGCCCTCGTAACCGAGGCCATGGTCTCGGCGTATCCGCTCGACCCGCCGCTCGAGATCGACATCGGGACGGGCTCGACCTGGCTGGAGGCCAAATGACCTGGACGCAGGTGGACGGCGAGCTGAGCGCGCTCCCCGCACGCCGGGGCGACGAGCCGGGGGCGTACCTCTGGATCCGAGCCGGCGAGCGGCACGAGCAGATGACGGCCGAGCTCTTCCTGCCGGCGGTGGCGGCGGACGAGCTCGACTCCGCGCTCGGCATCGCGGTCGGGACGGTGCGGGCGATGGACAGCGAGTGGACAGGTGACGTCCAGCTCGAGTTCGGGCGAGTGCGAGACGGCCGCGGCGTCGTCTCGGCGACCGGGCGGGGCCTCGACGCGGACATCCGGTTCACGCTGAGCGGCTATCCGGCGGACGGCGGCTTCTGCCGGCACTGCGGGGCGGAGCTTCAGGTCGACGTCGTCTCGGTCATCACGCCGCCCGACGGGGGGATCATCGGCACCCCCCAGACGCATTGCGGGGCGTGCGGCAAGGAGTAACGGCTGTGCTGCTGGCCGCGCTCGTCACGGCCTGCAGCGGAGGCGGCGGCGCGGGCACCGAGGCGTCGCCTCCGCCGTGCACCGCCCCGGCCGACGTCGGTGTGCCGCTCGCGATCCGGCTCTCCGCGCGGCCGGCCGTCGAGCCGGCGCCGATCTGCCCGCTCGTGAGCTACCAGTCGGTCTTTGCGACGTCGGCGTGGGGTGCGATGCCGAAGGAGCTGCGCGAGGTGGATCCCGACGTCCGGGTGTGGCAGGAGCGATCGCTGCTCTACACGTGCGAGCGCTGCGACGCTGCGGCGTTCCGGCTGCCGTGGATCCAGGAGCATCACCCCGAATGGATCCTCCGCACGGCCGACGGCGCGGAGATCCACCCCGACGAGCACCCGGGCTGGGTGCTGCTCGACTTCGGCGACGCCGGCTATCAGGGGGCCTGGTCGCTGCGCATCCAGCAGAGCCTCACCGACGGCGGATGGACGGGCGTCGACGTCGCCGATGCGGGGAACGCGCCCGAATGGTCGGGAACGCCGATCGATCCGCGCACAGGCGCGGAGCTCGAGCCCGACGATCGCGCCACCTATCTTGCGCAGGCCCTGAGCCTCGTGCACGCGGCGATGCGCACCCAGGGGTTCTTCCTGCTGGCCCAGAACGGGCCGCCGAGCATCGTCGAGCCCGCCCAGATCAACTCGGCGGACGCCCTCACAACGGGGACGGGGTTCGCGCGCCTGCGCGGCGCCGCATGGACCGAGCTCCTTCGGTACTACCTCCAGGTGCAGCGCGAGCGCGGGGCGGCGTTCGTGTTCGAGGCCGGCCCCGACCCGGGCGAGCGGCGCGACGTCTACGGGCTGGCGGGATACCTGCTCGTCGCGACTCCCGAAGGTGCCTACGGCCTCGCGCCGGGCACCGCCGTCACGCCGCTCTACGACCTCGACCTGGGTGCGCCCGACCCGGACGTGCTCGCCGAGCAGGTGGGCGAGGCGTGGAGGCGGACGTATCCGAACGGGGCCGTGGCGGTGAACCCCTCCGACCTGCCGACGGAGCTCAGCCTCGGAGCCGCCGGCGCGATCACGCTCCCAGCCGGTGGCGCGGCGATCGCCGTCGGGAGCCGGCTCGTGACGAGTTACTGACCGGGCGCGCCGCCTGCTTGGCCCGGCTTGCCGGCACGGCGTTTGTATACTACCGGCCGGCCAAACCAGGCCGGCTGCCGCATGACTTCATGTGAGAGGATTCAACTCTGACGGACATGGCTTCAACTGACGACACGTGGATGATCGAGGTGGACGGGGTGCTCGTCCCCGACTACGACCGCACGCTGACCGACTTCAGCGAGGGGGACGTGGTGACCGGCACCGTGGTCCGCGTGGACAAGGACGAGATCCTGGTCGACATCGGCTACAAGTCGGAGGGGGTCATCCCGGTCGCCGAGCTCAGCATCCGCCGGTCGGTGAACCCCGACGAGGAGGTCACGGTCGGTGACGAGATCGACGCGCTCGTGCTCCAGAAGGAGGATGCCGACGGGCGCCTGATCCTCTCGAAGAAGCGTGCGCGGTTCGAGAAGGCCTGGAAGCGGATCGAGGCGGCGGCCGAGAGTGGTGAGCCCGTCGAGGGCCACGTCATCGAGGTCGTGAAGGGCGGTCTCATCATCGACCTCGGCGTGCGCGGCTTCCTGCCCGCATCGCTGGTCGACATCCGCCGTGTCCAGGACCTCGAGGAGTACCGCGACCAGGTGCTCCTGTGCAAGGTGATCGAGCTCAACCGCAGCCGCAACAACGTGGTTCTGTCGCGCCGCGCCGTGCTCGAGGAGGAGCGCAAGGAGGCCCGCCAGCAGATCCTCGACCGGCTCAGCCCCGGCGTCGAGGTCGAGGGCCAGATCTCGAACATCGTCGACTTCGGCGCATTCGTCGACCTCGACGGCATCGACGGCCTGATCCACATCTCGGAGCTCTCGTGGAGTCACGTGAACCATCCGTCCGAGGTGCTCGAGATCGGCCAGCGCGTGCGTGTGAAGGTCCTCGACGTCGACCGCGATCGCCAGCGCATCTCGCTCGGCCTGAAGCAGACGCAGACCGATCCGTGGCAGCGGCTCATGGACGAGTGCAGCCAGGGCGACGTCGTCGCCGGCCGGATCACCAAGGTCGTCACGTTCGGCGCCTTCGCCGAGATCGTCTCGGGGGTCGAGGGCCTGATCCACATCTCCGAGCTCGCCGAGCACCACGTCGAGAATCCGCGCGAGGTCGTCCAGCAGGGCCAGGACGTGAACGTGAAGATCGTCGAGATCGACCCGGAGCGGCGCCGGCTCTCGCTGTCGCTGCGGCGCGTCGAGCCGGACGAGCCGGTGAAGGCGATCGACATGGGCATGCCGGGGCCGGCCGCCGCGCCCGCCGTCCCGGATCTCGGGCTGTCGGAGGAGGTCTTCGCCGACACGCCGTCCGAGCCCGAGTCTGACGCCGAGCCGGAGGCCGAGGCCGAGGCGGCTGCCGAGCCCGACTCCGAGCCTGAGGCCGAAGCTGCCGACGCGGAACCCGAAGCCGAGGCGGAGCCCGAAGCCGAGGCGGAGCCCGAGGCCGAGGCCGAAGCCGAGGCAGAGCCCGAGGCCGAGGCAGAGCCGGAAGCCGAGGCAGAGCCGGAAGCCGAGGCAGAGCCCGAGGCCGAAGCAGCGCCCGAGGACGAGGCGGAGGTCGAGCCCGACGCCCCGGAGGGCGAGGGCGGCCCCGCCGACGAGTAGCGTCGTCGTCGGACTGACCGGCGGCATCGGCGCCGGCAAGTCCGAGGCGCTTCGTTCCTTCGAGCGCCACGGCGCCGCGACCCTCTCGAGCGACGACGTGGTCCGGGAGCTCTACTCGCGACCCGAGGTGCGCGACGCCGTCGTCGACCGGTTCGGGCGCCGGATCCTCACCGCTGACGGCGAGGTCAACCGGGGCGCGCTCGGCCGTATCGTGTTCGCGGACGCCACCGAGCTGCGCTGGCTCGAGCGGCTCGTGCTGCCGCTGGTCTCGGAGGAGTTCGTCCGCTGGCGCGGCGAGCATGAGCGCATGGGCACGCCGCTTCTCGTCCACGAGGCGCCGACGCTGTTCGAGGCGGGAGTTGAGGACCGCTACGACACGATCGTCGCCATCACCGCTCCCGCCGGCGTGCGCGAGAGCCGAAGGCCGGGCGCTGCCGAGCGGATGACGCACCAGCTCCCCGAGGCCGAGAAGGCCGCCCGGGCGGACGTCGTCTACGAGAACTCCGGCACGCTCGACGAGCTCGACGCCTTCGTCGCGGGCCTGGTCGAGCGGCTGCTGCGGCGATGAGGCGGGCGATCCTCGCTCTTGTCGCGCTCGTCGTCCTCGCCGGCGCGGCGTTCACATGGGTCGATCACACCCAGCCGGCGTGGTGGGTGCGGCTGCGCTACCCGCTCTACTACCGCGACAGCATCGTCGGCTACGGCCAGAAGTACCACCTCGACCCGGCGCTGATCGCGGCGGTCGTGTACGAGGAGTCGCGCTTCAAGGCGAACTCGAAGTCGAGCGCCGGCGCCATCGGCCTCATGCAGCTCCTGCCGTCAACCGCCCGAGGCATCGCGACGCACACGGGCGGGACGAAGTTCGACCCGCGCCACGACCTGTACGACGCCGACCTGAACCTCCGCTACGGGAGCTGGTACCTGGCTCACCTGCGGCAGAAGTACGCGGGACGCCCGAACGGTGGCGACCTGGCTCTGGCGGCCTACAACGCGGGCCAGACGAACGTCGACGACTGGATCCGCGAGACGCCCCCCGGCCAGCGGGTCGTCGTCCGCTTCCCCGCCACCCGCGACTACGTGGACGACGTCCACCATCTCGAGTCGCTCTACCGCAAGGCGTACGGCGACGCCCTGGATCAGGGCTGAGTCACGCGAACCGCATCTCGACCTTCCGGGCCGAGTCGTGCAGAGCGCGGGCGAGCCGCCCGCGCACCGTGAACCGCTCGATCAGGACGAGCGGCCCGCGGACGGCGTAGTCGAGCCTGATCGTGACCGCCGTCCCGCCTCCGTCCGCGGCGACCTCGATCGTCTGGCGGTAGTCCGAGAACGGCATGCCGACACCGTCGACGAGGCGCAGCACCGACCGCCGCGGCGGGTCGACCTCCACGTACTCACCCACCCACGAGGGCGCCTTGCGGCGGCCGCGCAGGTGGAGCCGGCTTCCGGCCGCGACCGCGTCGCCCTCGAGATTGCAGAGGTCGACCGAGACGTCCCACACCGGCCGCTGAGCCGGATCGTGCAGGAACGCGAAGACGTCCGCGGGCGGGGCGGCGACTGCCGCATGGGACTCGACGGCGGGCATGAGCCCGGCAATCCTACGGTGTCGTCGGATCGCCCGGCAGGAGCGACCACATGATGAGATCGACCCGCTCGCCGCGCTGGTCGGCCCAGGCCCGCAGCACGCCCTCGCGCGTGAACCCGGCCTTCTCGGCGACCCGCTGCGAGGCCGGGTTGTCGAGATGGGTCGTGAGCTGGAGCCGTCCGACCTCGAGCTCGGCGAACGTCCAGCGCGCGAGCAGTCGCAGCGCGTCGGTCGCGAGGCCGCGCCCGCGCGCCTCGCGGACGACGTGATATCCGGTCTCAGCCGAGCCCTGGTCGTGCAGCACGCGCACGCCGATCGATCCCAGCGGACGGTCGTCGCCGCCCTCCGTGATCGCGAACGCCGCGCCGTCGCCCGCGGCCAGCCGGCCGGGGTGCAGGTCGAGCCACAGCTGGGCGTCGTCGGCGGAGTAGGGCACCGGCACGCTCGTGAACCTGATCACCTCGGGCTCTTCGCACATCGCCACGATGGCCGGCACGTCGCGGGCCTCCCACGCCCGAAGCGTGACCCGCCCGTCGGTGAGCGGCGGGTCCGGAAGGACGATCGGGCGGCTCACGCGGGCATCGTACACACGTTCGGCTAGACTCAAGTCTCTATGCCCGGCCTGCACGTCTCCGCCGCCTATCAGCCGACCGGCGACCAGCCGCGCGCGATCGGCGAGCTCGCCGAGGCGATCACCCGCGGCGACCAGTACCAGACGCTGCTCGGGGCCACGGCCACCGGCAAGACGCACACCATGGCGCGCGTGATCGAGAAGGTCCAGAAGCCGACCCTCGTGATCGCCCACAACAAGACCCTGGCCGCCCAGCTCTGCAACGAGTTCCGCGAGTACTTCCCGACGAACGCCGTCGAGTACTTCGTGAGCTACTACGACTACTACCAGCCCGAGGCGTACCTGCCGTCGTCCGACACGTACATCGAGAAGGACTCCTCGATCAACGACGACATCGACCGGCTCCGGCACGCGGCCACCGCTGCGCTCTTCGCCCGCCGCGACGTCGTCATCGTCGCCTCGGTGTCGTGCATCTACGGCATCGGCTCGCCCGAGAGCTACTCCGACATGGTGTGCTTCCTCTCGGTCGGCGACGAGCGCCCGCGCGAGACGATCCTGACCAAGCTGGTCGACATCCACTACCAGCGGAACGACGTCGTCATGGGCCGCGGCCGGTTCCGTGTCCGCGGCGACGTGATCGAGGTGCAGCCGGCCGACACCGAGTCGGCCTATCGGATCAGCCTCTTCGGCGACGAGGTCGAGTCGATCACCCACTTCGACCCGCTGACGGGTGAGGTCTACGCACGGCTCGACCACCTCGCCGTCTATCCCGCGACGCACTACGCGATGGAGCGAAGCGCGCTCGAGGTGGCCGTCAAGTCAATCGACGCGGAGCTGCGCGCAGCGGCTGCCCGAGCTCGAGGCCGAGGGCAAGATGCTCGAGGCCCATCGCCTGCGCTCGCGCACGGAGTACGACATGGAGATGCTGCGCGAGATGGGCTTCTGCAACGGCATCGAGAACTACTCGCGCCACCTCGACGGGCGCGAGCCGGGCGACGCCGCCGCACACGCTGCTCGACTACTTCCCCGACGACTACCTGATCGTCATCGACGAGTCGCACCAGACGGTGCCGCAGATCGGCGGCATGTACGAGGGCGACCGGTCGCGCAAGCAGACGCTCGTCGAGTACGGGTTCCGGCTGCCGTCGGCGCTCGACAACCGGCCGCTGCGGTTCGACGAGTTCCTCGAGCGCGCCCATCAGGTGATGTTCGTCTCGGCCACGCCGGCGGCGTTCGAGCTGCGCCAGTCCACCCACGTCGCCGAGCAGATCATCCGCCCGACCGGCCTCGTCGACCCCGAGGTCGAGGTGCGCCCGACGCGCCACCAGATCGACGACCTGATCGCCGAGATCAAGGCGCGCTCCGAGGCGGGCGAGCGCGTGCTCGTCACGACGCTCACCAAGAAGATGGCCGAGGACCTGACCGATTACCTGCTCGAGTCGGGCATCCGCACCCGCTACCTGCACTCCGAGATCGACACGCTCGAGCGGATCAAGGTGATCCGCGAGCTGCGCCTCGGCGACTTCGACGTGCTCGTCGGCGTGAACCTGCTGCGCGAGGGCCTCGACCTGCCGGAGGTCTCGCTGGTGGCGATCCTCGACGCCGACAAGGAGGGCTTCCTCCGCGGCCAGACGGCGCTCATCCAGACCATCGGCCGGGCCGCGCGGAACGTCAACGGCCGCGTGATCATGTACGCCGACAAGATGACCGAGGCGATCCGGGTGGCGATCGACGAGACGGGCCGGCGGCGCGACATCCAGATCGCCTACAACGAGGAGCACGGCATCACGCCGGAGTCGATCAAGAAGGGCGTCTCCGACATCGCCGAGTTCCTCTCGCTCGACACCCAGCCGCACGTCCCCGGCCGGCGCCGGCGCGGCAAGGGCGGGGACGAGGGCATGACGCCCGACCGAGATCGAGAAGCTGGTGGTCGAGCTCGAGGAGGAGATGTTCGCGGCGGCCGAGGAGCTCCGGTTCGAGTACGCCGCCAAGCTCCGCGACGAGATCAAGGAGCTGCGCCGCGACCTCGAGCGCCGCCGCGCGTGCAATGACGGTGCCCGGCACCGTCGTTGCAGTGATCGCGGCTGCGCCGATCCCGCGCGCGGAATTCGCGGAGCGCATCGCGCGGGTGCGCGAGCGAATGGGCGGTCTGGGACTCGACACGCTCGCCTGTTACGGCGCCCACGTCGACTACGCGCCCGGCGACCTGCGCTATCTCGCCGATTGGTTCTGCATCGAGGAGGAGCAGGCGCTGCTCGTCGTGCCGGCCGACGGCCCGGTGACGCTTCTCACCGACTCGTCCGCCGACCTCGACCGGGCCCGCGAGCAGGCGGTCTGCGACGAGGTGGCGCTTGCCTCCGACCTGAGTGCCGCGGTCGCCGACCGGCTGCGAGGGCGGCGTGCTGTGGGGCTCACCGGGGACTCGGGTCGTGCCCGCCACGCTGATGGAGGCGCTCCGCGCAGCGGCGCCGGTGAGCGACGCGTCCGAGCTCACGACCGGGCTTCGGATGGTGAAGAGCCCCGCCGAGGTCGAAGTCCTGTCCGAGGCCGCCCGGATCTCGGATCTCGGGATGGCGGCCGGGCTCGACGCCGTCGCGGCAGGGTGCGCGCGAGATCGAGATGGCGGCGGCCGCCGAGCACGCGATCCGCGCGGCCGGCGCCGAGCTGAGCTTCACGACGGTGGCCGGCGCCGGGCCGCGGACAGCGCTTGGAACCTTCCTTCCCGGCGACCGGCCGATGCGGGTCGGGAGAAGCCGTCGCGCTCGACTGCGGGGCCCGCGTCCACGGCTACCACGGCGACATGTGCCGTACGGTCGCCGTCGGAGAGCCGCCGGCGGACCTCGAGCGGGCGCTCGAGGCGGTCGCCGCCGCTGTGGAGGCGGCGATCGACGCGGCCCGTCCGGGTGCGACAGTCGGAGACCTGCGGGAGGCGGCGCGCGGCGCGGTCGTCGAGGCCGGCCTCGCGGAGGCCTGGTGGGGCGAGTTCATGCCGCACGGCGCGGGCACCGGTCAGCACGAGCCGCCGTACGGCGACCGCGACCCGGGCTGCGTGCTGCGCGAGGGGATGGTGCTCTGCATCGAGCCGGGCGTCCTCATTCCCGGCGTCGCCGGCGTGGTGCACGAGCAGATGGTCGCCATCACCGAGACTGGGGCTGAGGTGCTGAACCGCCTTCCGCTCCGCATGTGGATGTAGAGGAACCGGCTCCCTGAGGGCGAACGGTGCGAGTGCCATGCCTCCCATCGACCGCCTGCTCGCCCGCGACGAGCACGTCCACCTCGTGAGCCGAGAGCACGAGGTCGTGCTCGTTGGTCCGTTCCTGCGGGCGTGCATCGTTCTCACCGCCTGCGCGTACACCTCCGTCCGGGCCGCGGCGTCCGGGGTGCCGCTGCCGCTCCGCGTGCTGGCCGTCGGCGTGCTCGGCGTCATCGCCGTTCGCACGCTCGCGCGGCTGGCCCGCGCCGTCGGCGGCTGGCAGCGGCGGGTGCTGGTCGTCACCGACCGCCGCGCACTCCTCGTGCACGGGGGGATCTCGCGCCGCGTCGCCGCGCTTCCCCTGGATGCGATTCACGACCTCGAGATCGTCCGGGCCCGGCCGGGCTGGATGCTCCACTACGGCGGCCTCGTCGTGAGCACCGGCGGCCGCCGGGACCTCATGTTCGGCCTCCGGCGCCTGCCCGATCCGGATCTGCTGTTCGGGTTGCTCCTCGGCCTCGCGGACGACCTTCCGGAGCCCTCCTCGCCACCCCGCTGGCGGCTGACGCCGGGCGGTATGCCGGTCACCGCCGGGTAGGACGTGGAACAGGAGCAGCGTCCGGGGAGGGCCGACAAGCTCATCCTCGACGAGCTGACCGACCAGCTCGATCGGACCTTCCGGCTGCTTCGCGGCGACGCCGACCAGGCCGCCGACCTGGCCTTCGCCGAGGTGCGGGTCGACACCGCGGCCGAGGCCCGGCTCCTGAACGAGCTGGCCGAGCGGGCGGCGCTCGCGCATCCCGACCGGTTCACCGACGCCCACCGGCTCGTCATGCATGCGCTCGAGGTGCTCGACCGCGACGGCTGGCGCCGCCCGCGGCTGCCGCGGCTGGGGCCGCTGCACGCCCCCGCCGAGTGGGCGGTGGAGTTCGTCGCGCAGTACGTCGTCCGGTCATACGTCTCCGACACGATCCGCAGCCTCGCGCGCCTCTACGCACGCCGCGAGAGCCAGGCCGAGCCCGAGAGCAAGGAGCGGCGCGTGCTGGCCCGTGCGCGCATCCAGGCCGATCGGCTGACGCTCGGCTTCCGCGGGGGCGCCTCGGGCCTGCCGACGGTGCTGATCGGTGGGGCCGCGATCCCCGTGGTCGCCTCGCTCGCGCGCCAGTTCGGTACCGTGAAGCCGGGGCAGCCGCTCCTGCTCGGGGGCGGGGGAGTCCTCATCGTGCTCTTCGCGGCACTGGCGTTCGTGCTGCTTCAGGGCGCCGGGCTCGCGCGCCGCCGCGTAACCGTTGTCGGCCGTCAGCCGATGGAGGCGCTCTACGAGACGATCGGCCACTGCGGGCGCCCTCCGGAGGACGACGCGGATACCATCGCCCTCGTTGCGATCGGGCTGACGGCGATCACGTGGTTCGTCCTCCCGGTCGTCCTGGTCGCGCTCGCGACGGTCTTCCGAGGGTAGGAGACCCACAACGCTCCGGAAACTCCGCATGGTGCTCGTGATCGTCCTGCTCGCAGGCGCGGGCGGGGCGTGCTCACCGCTGGGAGGCGGCTCGAGCCGGCCGAACGTCATCCTGATCATCACCGACGACCAGACCGCGGGCACGGTGAGCCCGACGACCATGCCGAACACGTGGCGCTGGCTCTGGCAGGGCGGCCGCACCTATCCCAACTTCTCGATCTCGGATCCGCTGTGCTGCCCGTCGCGGATGACGATCATGACCGGGCGCTATGCCCACAACACGGGCGTCATCGACAACCTGTCGAGCCGGATCTCGTTCCACCCCGACATGCAGAGCACGGTCCAGTGCTACCTGAAGGACGCCGGGTACCGGACGGCGTTCTTCGGCAAGTACCTGAACGGCTGGAACTACGGCCGCAGGCCGCCGTGCACCGACCAGTATGCGATCACGCCCGGCGAGCGCCACTACGGCCTGTCGTTCCGCACGAACACCGGGGTGGTGAAGCCGGACGGCTGGGACGACACCTACGTCACCGGCCGGTCGCTCGACTTCCTGAAGACGAAGGCCGGCGACGGCCCGTGGTTCATGACCGTCTCGCTGATGGCGCCGCACTCGCCGTACACGCCGCTGCCAGCCGTCTCCGACGCGCCGGTGCCGCCGCCGACGATCAGCCCCTCCGTCGGCCAGTCCGACCTTTCGGGGATGTACCCCGTCGTTCGCCGGCACGCAAAGGTGCGGGCGTACGACACGCGGGTGTGGGACGGCGAGATCCGGATGCTGCGGACGGTCGACTCGGAGGTCGAGCAGATCCGAGAGGCGCTCGACGACCAGGGCGACCTCGACAACACGATCGTCATGTACGTGTCGGACAACGGCCTGCTCCTTGGCGAGCACCGCCTCGAGGGAAAGCGGCTGCCGTATCCCGAGGCCACCGGCGTGCCGTTCGCCCTGTCGGCGCCCGGGCGACATCCCGGAAGGGTCGGTCGACCGCCGGCTCACGTCGAACGTCGACATCGCGGCCACCGTCCTCGCGGCGGCCGACCCGGGAGCCGAGCTCCGCTACCCGCTCGACGGCTACTCGCTCCTCGACGGGTCGTGGAAGCGGAAGCTCCAGTACGAGGAGTCCTACAACGTGCGCCCCGACAAGCACTGGCAGCCGCCGTGGCGATCGATCCGCGACGGCGACTTCCAGTTCATCGAGTGGCTGTCCCAGACGTTCCCGGAGCACACGGTCTGGCGCGAGTACTACGACCTGCGCACCGACCCCTACGAGCTCGACAACCTCCTGCACGACGGCACGACCGCGAACGACCCGCGCGTCCAGCATCTGCACAAGCTGCTCGTCAAAGCCGCCTTCTGCGCCGGTCATCCAAGCTGCCCCTAGGCCGTCGGGCGTGGAGGACGTTGCTTCGACACACGAACACTTGTTCGACGGTCGGCCGCCTGCTAGCGTTGAGGAAGTGGGGCGGGACGCCATCGTCATCAGAGGTGCGCGGGAGCACAACCTCCGCGACATCACCGTCGAGCTGCCGCGCGAGAAGCTCGTCGTCATCACCGGCCTCTCCGGGTCCGGGAAGTCGAGCCTTGCCTTCGACACCCTCTACGCCGAGGGCCAGCGCCGCTACGTGGAGTCGCTCTCGGCGTATGCGCGCCAGTTCCTCGGGCAGATGGACAAGCCCGACGTGGACTCGATCGAGGGGCTCTCGCCGGCGATCTCGATCGACCAGAAGACGACCACGCGAAATCCGCGCTCCACCGTCGGCACCGTCACCGAGATCTACGACTACCTGCGCCTCCTCTACGCGCGCGTGGGCCGGCCCCACTGCCCCACCTGCGGGCGCGAGATCTCCGGCCAGTCGGCCGAGCAGATCGTCGAGCAGGTGCTGTCGCTGCCGGAGGGGACGCGGTTCACGGTCGACGCGCCCGTCGTGCGCACGCGCAAGGGCGAGTACAAGGACCTGTTCGAGCAGCTCAGAGCCGACGGCTTCACCCGCGTCAAGGTCGACGGAGAGGACCGCCTGCTCGAGGAGCCGATCGACCTCGACAAGCAGGTGCGCCACTCGATCTCCGTGGTGGTCGACCGGCTTATCATGAAGGAGGGGCTGCGCACGCGCCTCACCGACTCGATCGAGACGGCGCTGCGACTCGCCGAGGGCCTGGTCGAGGTCGCGATCGTCGACGGCGCGACCGTCACCTACTCCGAGAAGTTCGCCTGTCCCGACGACGGCGTGTCGCTGCCCGAGCTGGCGCCGCGCATCTTCTCGTTCAACTCGCCCCACGGCGCCTGCCCGCGGTGCACGGGCCTCGGCTCGCAGCGCGAGATCGACCCGGACCTGGTCGTCCCCGACCCGAGCCTCTCGATCTCGCAGGGTGCGCTCGTGCCGTGGACGGTCATCAACTCGAGCTTCTACGAGCAGGTCATCCAGGCGATCGCCGACCGGTACGAGATCGACCTCGAGACGCCATGGCAGGACCTGCCCGAGGAGCAGCGCGAGCTCTTCCTGAACGGCACGGGCAAGGAGAAGCTCTACGTGAGCTATCGCAACTCGATGGGCCGGAAGCGCAGCTACATGCTGGCGTTCGAGGGCATCCTCCCGAGCCTCGACCGCCGCTACCGCGACACCGACTCGAGCTACCAGAAGGAGCGGATCGAGGAGTACATGGCGCTCAAGCCGTGCCCGGCCTGTCACGGCGACCGCCTGAAGCCGACGAGCCTCGCCGTCACGGTCGGCGGCATCAACATCGCCGAGCTCACGCGGATGTCGGTGGCGGCGGCGATCGAGTTCGTCGACAACCTCGTCCTGACCGAGACGGAGCGGGCGATCGGCGCGCGCATCCTGCGCGAGATCCGCGAGCGGCTCGTCTTCCTCGACAACGTCGGGGTCGGCTACCTCACGTTGAACCGGGCCGCGGCGTCGCTGTCGGGCGGCGAGGCGCAGCGGATCAGGCTCGCGACCCAGATCGGCGCGTCGCTGATGGGCGTCCTCTACATCCTCGACGAGCCGTCGATCGGCCTGCACCAGCGCGACAACGCCCGCCTGCTCGCGACGCTCGAGCGCCTCCGCGACCTCGGGAACACGGTCATCGTCGTCGAGCACGACGAGGAGACGATCCGCGCCGCCGACTACCTGGTCGACATGGGCCCGGGCGCCGGCGAGCACGGCGGCATGGTCGTCGCGAGCGGGACCGCCGCCCAGGTCGCGCGCGTCAAGGGGTCGATCACCGGCGCGTATCTCTCGGGCAGGCGCGTCATCCCGACTCCCGACCGCCGCATCCACGACGCCGGCTGGTTCCGGGTCGAGGGCGCCGCCGAGCACAATCTCAAGGAGATCGACGTCGAGCTCCCCGTCGGCAAGTTCATCTGCGTGACGGGTGTGAGCGGCTCGGGCAAGTCGACGCTCGTGAACGAGGTCATCTTCAAGGCCCTCGCCAACCGGCTGAACCGGGCCCGGACGAAGCCCGGCCGGCACTCGGCGGTGCGCGGCATCGACGTCTTCGACAAGGTGATCGACATCGACCAGTCGCCGATCGGCCGCACGCCGCGGTCGAACGCCGCCACGTACACCGGCCTCTTCGACCACATCCGCGCGCTCTACTCGACCTCGCCCGACGCGCGCGCCCGGGGCTACAAGCCGGGCCGGTTCTCGTTCAACGTCAAGGGTGGGCGCTGCGAGACGTGCCGCGGCGACGGCACCATCAAGATCGAGATGCACTTCCTGCCGGACGTCTACATCAACTGCGAGGCCTGCCACGGGCGCCGCTACAACACCGAGACGCTCCAGGTGAAGTTCAAGGGCAAGTCCATCGCCGACGTCCTCGACATGTCGATCGAGGACGCGCTCGAGTTCTTCTCGAAGATCCCCAAGATCCGTCGGCGGCTTCAGACCCTGCACGACGTCGGGCTGGACTACATGCGGCTCGGCCAGCCCGCGACCACGCTGTCGGGCGGCGAGGCCCAGCGCGTGAAGCTTGCGACCGAGCTCTCGAAGGTCGCGACCGGCCGGACGCTCTACATCCTCGACGAGCCGACCACGGGTTTGCACATGTTCGACATCGAGAAGCTCCTCCAGGTGCTCCAGCGGCTGGTCGACGCGGGGAACACGGTGCTCGTCATCGAGCACAACCTGGATGTCGTGAAGCAGTCCGACTGGGTGCTCGACCTCGGGCCGGAGGGCGGGGACGCCGGGGGCGAGATCGTCGCCCAGGGCACCCCGGAGGAGATCGCCGAGACCGACGGCAGCCACACCGGCGAGTACCTCCGCCGGGTCCTGCCGGTGTACGAGTCCGAGCGCGAGGCGGAGCGTGCACTCGCGGGCTGACGACCTTCTGCCCGACATGACGCTGCGGGCCCGGGCGGTCATCCCGGACACCGAGGGCCGCGTGCTCCTCGACGTCACCCACGACCCGGCGAAGGACGGCTTCTACTGGTTCCCGGGCGGCGGGATCGAGCCTGGTGAGACGGCCGAGGAGGCGGTGAAGCGCGAGCTGGTCGAGGAGGCGGCGCTCCAGATCGACGTCCTGAAGCCGCTCTACCTCTCCGAGAACCTGTTCGTGGAGTCGGGCGAGTACCGCCACGAGGTGATCCTGTACTTCCTGGCGGCGGTGCACGCGTTCCTCGACACGCCGCCGGTCGACCTGCGAAACCACGAGTGGCACCCGCCGTCGGCCACGCCGCGGCCGCTCCTGCCGGCCGACGTCGCCGAGGCCGTGATCTTCGACCTCGAGACCGGCTTCAAGCGCCCGCTCCAGCACTTCGTGTGCGACGAGCGGCCCGCCGAGCGGCCCGCGTGACCAAGGGCGTCCGCCGGGCCGGCAAGACGCTCAAGGACTCGGAGCGGCGCCGGCTCGGCAAGGCCCGCCGTGCGGACCGGGCGCCGGAGCCGGCCCGGGCGCCCGCGGGCGCGGCGACGCTGTGGTGCGACGGAGGGTCGCGCGGGAACCCCGGGCCCGCGGCCTGCGGGTTCGTGCTCGAGGACGCTGACGGGCGCCAATTGGCATCCGCCGGAGCGCCAATCGGCCAGGCCACGGTCGCCGTGGCCGAGTATCGCGCCGTCCTCGCCGGCCTCCACGCCGTCGCCGATCACGGCCTGGCGGCCGTCGAGGTGCGGACGGACTCGCGCCTCGTGGTCGCCCAGATGACCGGGACGGCGCCTGTCAGAAGCCGAGCCATCGTGCCGCTTCACACCGAGGCCCGCGATCTGGGCATGCGGATCGGCACGGTCACCTACCGCTGGGTGCCTGCCGAGCAGAACGGCGCGGCCGACGCGCTCGTCGCTGCCGTCCTGAACGGTTGAGATCGCAAGCATCGGGGAACGAGGACTCCGAAGCGACCCAAGGGAGGTGCTCGGATGACGCTTGGGGTCCTGATCATTCGTGTCATCGCAGGTCTCACGATGGCTGCGCACGGCAGCCAGAAGCTCTTCGGCTGGTTCGACGGCCCCGGCAGGCGGGGCACGGCCGGCATGATGGAGAAGCTTGGATTCCGCGAGCCCGCCGTCATGGCATCGCTCGCCGGCCTCGCCGAATTCGCCGGCGGCCTCGGCCTCGCGCTGGGGTTCCTGACGCCGCTCGCCGCCATCGCGATCGTCGTCGTCATGCTGAACGCCGCGCTCACGGTGCATCTCAAGAACGGGTTCTGGAACACCGCCGGCGGCTACGAGTACCCGCTCGTCATGAGCGCGATTGCGGTCGGGATCGCTGCGACCGGGCCGGGCGACGCGTCGGCCGACAACGCGCTCGGCTTCATGGGCGCGCTCTCAGGCGATGCCTGGGCGGCGGTCGTGGTCGTCGTCGCGCTGGTCGCCTCGACGCTCACGATGACCATCGGCCGCCATCACGAGCGGCTGCCGGGCCACCCGGTGCGCTAGAACGCGGCCTTATGGTCGATCGCCATTCGGTCGTCATAGCCGGAGGCGGCCCGACGGGGATGATGCTGGCGGGCGAGCTGGCGCTGGCGGGGATCGACGTCGCCGTCGTCGAGCGGCGTGCCAACCAGGAGCTCGAGAGCTCGCGCGCCGGCGGCCTCCAGTCGCGCACCATCGAGGTGTTCGATCAGCGGGGGATCGCGGACCTGTTCCTCGCGGAGGGACAGACGGCGCAGATCGGCAGCTTCGCCCGGGTCCGGCTGGACATCAGCACCTTCCCCACCCGGCACGGCTACGGCCTCGCCCTGTGGCAGACCCACATCGAGCGCATCATGGCCGGCTGGGTCAACGAGCTGGGGGTGCCGTTTCTCCGCGAGCGCGAGGTGACGGGCTTCGCGCAGGATGAGGCCGGCGTCGACGTCGGGCTGTCCGACGGCCGGTCGCTGCGGGCCGCGTATCTCGTGGGCTGCGACGGCGGCCGAAGCCTGATCCGGAAGGCGGCCGGGATCGAGTTCCCCGGCTGGGATCCGTCGGTCAGCTCGTTGATCGCCGAGGCCGAGATGCGCGACGAGCCCGAGTGGGGCATCCGCTATGACGAGAACGGCACGCAGGCAATCGGCAAGCGCGAGGACGGGCGGGCCGGGGTCGTGGTCACCGAGCCGTATGACGGGCGGGCCGGCGAGCCGACCCTGAGCGACCTGCGCCGCGCGCTCGTCGCCGCCTTCGGCACGGACTACGGCGTGCACAGCCCGACCTGGATCTCCCGTTTCACCGACATGACCCGGCAGGCGGCGGCCTACCGGGAGGGGCGGGTGCTGCTTGCGGGCGACGCCGCACACGTGCACTACCCGGTCGGCGGGCAGGGCCTCAACACCGGCGTCCAGGATGCGGTGAACCTGGGCTGGAAGCTCGCCCAGGTGGTGAAGGGAACGTCGCCGGAGAGCCTGCTCGACACCTACCACGCCGAGCGCCACCCCGTCGCTGCCCGCGTGCTCCGGACGACCATGGCGCAGACGGCCCTCACCCGAGCCGGTGCGCGCATCACCGCTGTGGTCGAGACCATGGCCGAGATGCTCGCCATGGACGAGCCGCGGACTCGGACCGCCGCGATGCTGGCGGGCCTGGACATCCACTACGACCTCGGTGAGGGGCATCCGCTCCTGGGGCGCCGCATGCCCGACCTCGACCTGGACACCGCCGACGGCCCCGTCCGGGTCTACACGTTGCTGCACGATGCCCGGCCGGTGCTGCTCAACCTCGGCGAGCCCGGCGGCTTCGACAGCACTCCACGGGCGGATCGAGTCCAGCTCGTCGACGCCGAATACGCCGGCCCGTGGGAGCTTCCGGTGCTCGGCGCCGTGGCTGCTCCCACCGCAGTGCTGATCCGGCCCGACGGACATGTCGCCTGGGTCGGCGAGGGGACCGACACCGGATTGCGCGACGCGCTCTCAACCTGGTTCGGATCGCCGTGACCGGTCAGTACGTGTAGAAGCCGGCGCCGGCCTTGCGGCCGAGGCGGCCGGACTCGACCATCCGGATGAGCGACGGCGGCGGCGCGAAGCGCGGCTCGCGATAGGCCTGCCACAGCGCCTCGGAGGCGTGCACGTGGACGTCGGCCCCGATCAGGTCGATCAGCCTCAGCGGGCCGATCGGCCAGTTGAGCCCGGCCGTCATCGCCTGGTCGAGGTCGTCGGCCGAGATGCCGCCCTGCTCGTACAGGCGCACGCAATCGTTCAGGAGTGGGATCAGGATCCGGTTCACGACGAAGCCGGGGCGGTCGGGGCAGACGACCGGCCGCTTGCCGATCGCCTCGGCGAACTCGCGCACGCGCTCGGCGACCGAGGCCGACGTGCGATCGCCGACGATCACCTCGACCAGCGGCAGCACCGGGGCGGGGTTGAAGAAGTGCATCCCGACCACCCGCTCGGCCGTGGACGTCGCGGAGGCGATCTCGGTGATCGAGATCGCCGACGTGTTCGTCGCGAGGATCGCGTCGGGGCGGCAGATGCTCCTCCAGCCGGGCGAACAGCTCGCGCTTCGCATCGACGTCCTCGACGATCGCCTCGACGACGAGGTCGCAGGCTGCGAAGGCGTCGAGGTCGGTCGTGCCGGCCACGCGCGCCAGGGCGCCCTCGCGCTCCTCCGCGGTCATCCGGCCCCGCTCGACGTGCCGGCCGAACCCGGAGCCGATCCGCGCGAGGCCGGCCTGGACGAGGTCGGCCGACACCTCGCACGCGACCACCTCGTAGCCGTGGTGGGCGACGACCTGTGCGATGCCGGCGCCCATCGTGCCCAGACCGACAACTCCGACCGTGCGAATCCCGTGCGTCACGGCGGGCACCCTACCGGCTTCTCTAGCCAGGCGAACGTGGGGACCGTCGAGCCGGTGTGCGAGTCGAGCCCGACCTGGCGGTAGCCGAGCCGCTCGAAGAACTCGCGGTTCCGCGGCAGGTTGAGCCGAACGCCCAGTCGCACCCGGTCGCGGCCGGCGGCGACTGCGAGCGCCTCGACCTCGGCGACGAGGCGCGCGCCGAGCCCGCGGCCGCGGAATGCGGGGAGGACGGCCAGGCGCCCGAGGTAGACATGATCGGCGTGCGTCCTGTGGAACACGCACGCCACGATCCGCCCGTCGCACTCGCAGGCCAGGATGCCGCCCAGCTTCATGAGGTCGCGGACGGCTGCGGCATCGAGGGCGAGCGCGCCTGAGGGCGGCTCGAGCACGCCGCGGTACTGCCCGAACGCCGAGCGGATCACCTGTGCGATCCGGGCCGCCTCGGCGGCATCCGCCGGGCGGACGGTCTCACCGGCAGCTGCCACGACTCGTGAGCGTACACTGCGGCCCGATGCCCGAGGCGGTCATCCTCTCGGCGGTACGGACGCCCGTCGGTCGGTACGGCGGCGCCCTTTCAGGCGTCCGCCCGGACGACCTCGCGGCGCACGCGATCGCCGCCGCAGTGGAGCGGGCCGGCGTCCCGGCCGCGGAGATCGAGGACGTCTACCTGGGCTGCGCGAACCAGGCGGGCGAGGACAATCGCAATGTCGCACGTATGGCGGTGCTGCTCGCGGGCCTCCCCGATTCCGTCGCGGGCGTCACCCTGAACCGGCTGTGCGCGTCGGGCCTCGCGGCGGTCACGGCCGCGTGCCACGCGATCCGGGCCGGCGACGGCGAGCTCTTCGTCGCGGGCGGCGTCGAGTCGATGAGCCGCGCCCCGCTCGTCACCGCGAAGCCCGAGCGGGCCTTCCCGCGCGGCGACCGGACGCTCTATGACTCGACGCTCGGGTGGCGGTTTCCGAACCCGCGGATGGAGGCGATGTACCCGCTCGAGTCGATGGGCGAGACCGGCGAGAACGTCGCCGAGCGGTGGTCGGTGAGCCGCGCCGACCAGGACGCCTTCGCGCTCGAGAGCCAGCGCCGGTGGGCGTCCGCCGACGAGGCCGGCCGGTTCGCCGACGAGCTGGTCGCGGTGGCCGAGGTGGAGCGCGACGAGCATCCCCGCCCCGACACCGACGCCGAGAAGCTGGCGGCGCTGAAGCCGGCGTTTCGGAAGGGCGGAAGCGTGACGGCCGGGAACTCCTCGGGCATCAACGACGGCGCGGCGGCGCTCGTCATCACGAGCGCCGAGCGCGCCGCCGCGCTGGGTGCCGCGCCGCTGGCCCGGTACGTCGCCGGCGGCGTCGCGGGCGTCAACCCGCGCGTGATGGGCGTCGGGCCGATACCGGCCGCGCGGAAAGCGCTCGGCCGGGCCGGGATCGAGCCGGGCGACCTCGACGTCGTCGAGCTGAACGAGGCGTTTGCCTCGCAGAGCGTCGCGGTGATCCGCGAGCTGGGCCTCGATCCGGCGCGGGTGAACCCCAACGGCGGCGCGATCGCGATCGGCCATCCGCTGGGGATGAGCGGCGCCCGGCTGGTGGTCTCCCTCGTGCACGAGCTCCGCCGGTGCGGCGGGCGCTACGGCATGGCGATGCTCTGTGTCGGTGTGGGTCAGGGCCAGGCGGCGATCTTCGAGGCGGCATGATCGAGACCGGCGTGCACATCGGCGGCGAGACGCGCTCGGGCGGCGGCGGTGACCTCGCCCTGGTCGAGCCGGCGACGGGGGAGCCGCTTGCGACCGTGGCGCTCGCGGGCGAGGCCGACGTCGACGCCGCGGTGGCCGCGGCCGGCGCCGCGCTCCACGGCGACTGGGCCCGCGCGCCGGCGACCGAGCGGTCGCGCCTCATGCACGCGCTCGCCGACGGGATCCGGGCGGGCCGGCCGGAGCTGGCCCGGCTCGAGGCCCAGAACGTGGGGAAGGCGATCAGCTCGGTCAACGCCGAGCTGGCGGCGGCGCTCGAGACGTTCCGCTTCTACGCGTCGGTCGCGGCTGCGCCCTCGGGGCGCACCGGGACGCTCGGCGGGTCGCTGACGCACTACTCGCTGAAGCAGCCCGTCGGCGTGTGCGCCCAGATCGTCCCCTGGAACTACCCGCTGATGATGGCTGCATGGAAGCTCGCGCCGGCGCTGGCGGCCGGGTGCACGACCGTGCTCAAGCCCGATCCGCGCACGCCGCTCTCGGCCCTGTGGCTGGCCGAGCTCGCCGCCGAGGTCGGGATCCCGGCCGGCGTCGTGAACGTCCTGCCGGCGGACGGCGCGACGGTCGGCAGCTACCTCGTCGGCCATCCGGGCGTCCAGAAGGTGGCGTTCACCGGCTCGACCGCCACGGGCGGCGAGATCATGCGGCTGTGCGCCGATCCGATCAAGCGGGTCACGCTCGAGCTCGGCGGCAAGAGCCCGAGCATCGTCTTCGCCGACGCGAACCTCGACGAGGCGATCCCTGCCTCGGTGTGGTCGATCTACTACTCCGCCGGCCAGAGCTGCGAGGCGCGCTCGCGCCTGCTGGTCGAGGCCTCGGTCTACGACGAGGTCGTGACGCGCTTCGCCGAGGCGGCCGGCCGCCTGCGCGTCGGCGATCCGCTCGACCCCGAGACGCACATGGGCTCGCTCATCGACGGCGGCCACCGGGATCGCGTCCATGGGTACGTCGAGCGCGCCGCCGGAGCCGGGGGCGACGTCGTCCTCGGTGGCGCGGTGCCCGACGGCCCGGGCGCGTTCTACCCGGCCACCGTCGTCGCCAAGGTCGACGCCGGGTCGGAGGCCGCCCAGGAGGAGATCTTCGGGCCGGTCGTGACGGTCACCCGGTTCGAGGACGAGCGCGAGGCGGTGAAGGTCGCAAACGGCGTGCGCTACGGCCTCATGGCCACCGTCTGGACGGGCGACCCCAACCGCGCCCAGCGCCTGGCGCGTCGGATCGACGCGGGCACCATCGGCCTCAACATGCCCTACACCGCCTTCCCGGGCGTCGCGTTCGGCGGCTTCAAGCAGTCCGGCTTCGGGCGCGAGCTCTCGGCCGGAGCGCTCGAGGAGTACCTCGAGGAGAAGTCGATCATCGTGGCCGCGGGCTCGCGGCCGTCCAACCCGTTCGGGCTGTAGGCTGCGGCCCGTGGTCATCGTGCTGGTCACCTACGACGAGCTGCCCGATCCCGACCGCTACGCCGAGCATGCCGCGCTGTGCGACGCGGTGCCCGGGGGCGAGTTCGCCCACGGCCCGGTGTTCGGGAGCCCGATGGGCGACCCCGCGTTCGCCTACATGGCCGAGTGGCGCTTCCCCGACATGGATGCGTTCAAGGCGGCCACGCGGACTCCGGAGTTCGCCGCCACCGGCCAGGACGCGGCCGAGATGGGGATCGCGTTTCGGGTGCACTTCTGCGACCTGAAGTGACTGAGCCGACCCATCCCACGCCGCGCGACCCGTCCGAGCTCGGCTTCGAGACGATCGTCTATGCCAAGGAGCCGCCCCGCGCGACGATCACGCTGAACCGGCCCGAGGTGCTGAATGCGTTCGACTTCCGGATGCTGCGCGAGATCGCGCGGGCCGCCGAGGACGCATCGTGGGACGACGCCGTCCGGGCCCTGGTCGTGACCGGGACGGGGCGGGCGTTCTGCGTCGGCGCCGACCTCAAGAGCTGGCAGGCCGACTACCTCGGAAAGCCCGGGGAGTACTGGAAGTGGTTCGGCGCGTTCAAGGATGCCCACGACCGTCTCCGGGAGATCGGAAAGCCGACGGTTGCGCGCATCAACGGCATCTGCGTCGGCGGCGGCAACGAGCTCCAGATGGCGTGCGACCTTTCGGTGATGGTCGACGACGCGTTCATCCGCCACGTCGGGCCCGAGCACGGCTCCGTCCCGGCGGGCGGCGCCACGCAGTGGCTGCCCGTGATGGTGGGCGACCGCCGTGCCCGCGAGATCCTGATGCTGTGCGACGAGATCCCGGCGGCGCAGGCGGCCGAGTGGGGGCTCGTGAACCGGGCGGTGCCGGCGGCGGAGCTCGACCAGGTCGTGGACGAGCTGGTCGAGTCGCTCGCGCGGAAGCTGCCGCAGACGATGCGCTATACGAAGCAGCAGCTCAACTTCTGGCGCGACCTGGCCTGGCACCAGACCGTGGGGCACGCGCGCGATTGGCTCGCGGTCTCGATGGCGACCGACGAGCCCGCCGAGGCGGTGCGCGCGTTCCTGGAGCGGCGCTCGTGAGCGACCTCGTGCTCGTCGAGCGCGAGCCGCCGATCGCCGTCGTCCGCCTGAACCGTCCCGAGGCCCGAAACGCGCTCTCCGACGCGCTCATGGACGAGCTCGTCGCGCGCGCTCGCCGAGCTGGACGCCGACGGTGAGGTGCGCTGCATCGTCCTGGCAGGCGACGAGCGGGCGTTCGCCGCCGGCGCCGACATCGCCGAGCTCGCCGCGGCGACAGCGGTCGAGCTCTACCAGGCGCCGCGCGTGGCGCGCTGGGACGCGATCCGAAAGCTCTCGACGCCGCTCGTCGCGGCCGTCTCGGGCTGGTGCCTGGGCGGCGGCTGCGAGCTCGCGATGACGTGCGACCTCATCGTCGCGTCCGACACGGCCCGGTTCGGACAGCCGGAGACCGGGCTCGGCATCATCCCCGGCGCCGGCGGCACGCAGCGCCTGGCGCGGGCGGTCGGGAAGGCGCTCGCGATGGACATGGTGCTGACGGGCCGGATCCTTACGGCGCACGAGGCGCTTTCGGCCGGGCTGGTCGCGCGGGTCGTCGCCAGGGAGGCCTGGCTCGACGAGGCCCGCCGCGTCGCGGGGGAGATCGCCGCCCGCGCGCCCGTGGCGCAGCGGCTCGCGCGCGAGGCCGTCGACCGGGCGTTCGAGACCGGCCTCGACTCCGGGCTCGACTTCGAGCGGAAGGCGCTGTATCTGGCCTTCGCGTCGGAGGACGCCCGCGAGGGCCTGAGCGCGTTCGTCGAGAAGAGGAGGCCCGAGTGGAAGTCGAGGTAGCCCGCGACGGCGCCGTCCTCACGATCACGCTCAACCGGCCCGACAAGCTGAACGCGTTCGACGACGCGATGCACGCCGGGTTCCGCGATGCGCTCAAGGCCGCCCGCGACGGAGACGTGCGCGCGGTCGTGCTCACGGGCGCGGGTCGCGGCTTCTGCGTCGGGCAGGACCTCGCGTCGTTCACCGGCGGCCGCGACGTCGGGGCGCTCCTGCGAGGCACGTATCACCCCAACATCCGCGCGCTCAGGACGCTCGAGAAGCCGGTCCTCGCCGCGGTGAACGGCGCGGCAGCCGGAGCCGGCCTCTCGCTGGCGATGGCGTGCGACATCCGCATCGCCGCCGACGCGGCCTCGTTCGTCCCCGCGTTCGTGAACGTCGGGCTCGTGCCCGACTCGGGCGGATCGCACTTCCTCACCCGGATCCTCGGACCCGCCAGGGCGGCGGAATGGATGCTCTCGGGCCGCCGCCTGAGCGCCGACGAGGCGCTCGCCTGGGGCCTCGTGTCCGAGGTTGTGCCGGCCGCCGACCTGCCCGCTCGCGCGGCGGAGCAGGCGGCGACCCTTGCCGCGATGGCGACGGGTGCCATCGCGATGCACAAGCGCCTCTTCGACCTTGCCGCGCACACCACCCTCGACGAGCAGCTGGAGCTGGAAGCCCAGATGCAGTCGGCCGCTGCCCGATCGGCCGACTTCGCCGAGGGTGTCGCAGCGTTCCGCGAGAAGCGCCCGCCGCGCTTCGGCGGCGGCTGACCGGCTACTTCGCGCCGACGAGGACGGCCTTCGTGCGCCGTGCGATGGCGCGCCGCGTGCTCAGCGGAGCGGGCCGCCCCTCCCAGTCGATCTCCGACCCGTGCCAGGACGAGAACTGGATGTCGGCGATCAGCCGATCGAGTGCCCGGATTTCTGCATTCTTCATGGTGATTCAGCCCCCTTGTGAATCGTTGCCCTCGCTCTTAATAACGGCAGGTGCCGTATCCCGGTCAAGGTTGGGACAGAAACCTTGACAGAGCGCGAACAATTGGCCTGGGGCGGGGCCCGTTCCAAGGCGGCAAAACCCGCACGCCGCTTCGTTTGTCGTAGACTCCGGCGATCGTGGCAGACGATACGGACGGGCCGGTCCCGATCTCGCCGACTGAGCTGCGGACGTTCCTGATCGCGGATGTGCGTGGCTACACGCGGTTTACGAAGGAGCAGGGCGACGAGGCGGCGTCGGACCTGGCGGCGTCGTTCGCCGAGATCGTCCGAGGCACGGTTCCGGAGTTCGCGGGCGAGCTGCTGGAGCTTCGCGGCGACGAGGCGCTGTGCGTGTTCGGGTCGGCGCGGCAGGCGTTGCGGGCCGCGGTGGAGCTTCAGCGGCGGCTGCGCACGCCGTCGAGCGAGGACGGATGCGTCTTCCCGGTGGGGGTCGGGGTGGGGCTGGATGCCGGCGAGGCGGTGCCGACCGAGGGCGGCTATCGCGGCGGTGCGCTGAACCTGGCCGCGCGGCTGTGCTCGGTCGCGGCGCCGGGCCAGGTTCTGGCCAGCGAGACCGTTGTCCATCTCTCGCAACGCGTCGACGGAGTGCAGTTCTCGACCGCCCGAACGCGCCGGTTCAAGGGGATCGAGGCGCCGGTGCGGCTGGTCGAGGTCATCTCGGAGACGCCGCTCCCCGCCGTTCCTGTCGTGCCCGCGCCGAAGCGGCGGCGATCGTCGACCGCGTGGATCGTCGCGGCGGTGGCGCTGGCGGTGGCCGCGACGGCCGCCGCATCGGTGTCATCTTCGTGACGAGGGGGCGACGGGTCGTCGGTTGGGTTGGCGAGCAACTCGTTCAGCCTGGTCTCGTCGGACGGGCATGCGAGCGCGCCCCTTGGATTGGGTGAGTCGCCGTTCGGGGTGGCCGTCGCCGGGAAGGTCGTATGGCTGCCGCGCTACTCGGACGACGCCGTCCTGTCCGTGGACACAGCCACCGACCAGTCGCAGGTGGTCCAGGTTGGCGACGGGCCGGATGCGGTCGCCGTGGGTGAGGGCAGCGTGTGGGTGGCCAACTCGGGCGACGGCACCGTGTCGGAGGTGAGCCCGGCCGCCGGCAGGACGGTCGGTGATCCGATCTATGTGGGGAACGGCCCGTCGGGAATCGCAGTCGGCAAGGGAGCCGTGTGGGTGGCGCTCAGCGTCGACGGCGCGGTCGCGAAGATCGATCCGGACACAGGTCGGGTCGTTGACACGTTCTCGGTCGGGACCAACCCCACGCGAGTCGCGGTCGGGTTTGGCAAGGTGTGGGTCACGAACGAGTCGGTCGGGACGGTGACGCCGATCGATCCGGCGCACGGCGTACCGCGGGTCGCCGATCGCGGTCGGCCACGGACCCAACGGCATCGCCATCGGAGCCGACGCGGTGTGGGTGACCAACAGCCTGGACGGGACGGTCTCGCGGATCGACCCCGAGACACTCGTGGTAGCCACGTTCCCGACTGGAGGCGACGATCCGCAGGGCGTGGCGGTGGTCGGCGACACCGTCTGGGTGGCAGCCCGCCGCTCCGCGAAGATCGTCCGCCTCGACGCCAAGACGGGACAGATCAGGTCGAGGCTGGCGGTCGGCGCCAATCCGCAGGATGTGGCAGCGGTCGGCGACGGCGCGGCGATCACCACCACGACATCCCGGACGGAGCACCGCGGCGGGACGTTGACCATCGCGGGCGCCAGCGACGACGGGCTGCGTGAGCGTCCATCGATCGACCCCGACAGCGATGACGCGTGGTGCCCCGCAGCTGGTGGACAAGCTTACGATGACGAACGACGGCCTCGTCAGCCTGCAAACGAGTACCCGGTCCCGACGGCGAGACGGTGGTCGCGGATCTGGCAAAGGCGCTTCCGACGCCCACCGACGGCGGCCTCACCTACGCATTCCAGCTCGAGACGGGGATCAGATACTCAACCGGAAGGCCGGTGCGCGCGAGCGACATCCGCTACGGCCTCGAGCGCACGTTCTCGGTCAATGCCGCGTTACTACCTCAAGTATCGGCCACCCCTGGACTCGGACCTCTACGGCGCGATCGTCGGCGCACCGAAATGCCTGGCGTCCCCGAGGTCGTGCGACCTCAGCCGCGGGATCGTGGTGGACGACAAGACCGGGACGATCACGTTTCATCTGCGACATCCCGATCCCGACTTCCTCGCGAAACTCGCGATGCCACTCGCGGTCGCGGTGCCCCCCGGAAGCCCCTCGGCACGACTCCGGTCTTCACCCGTTGCCTGCCACCGGCCCGTACATGATCACCCACTACGACATCAGGCAGCCGTCCTCGAACGCAACCCGTACTTCCACGAGTGGTCGCCGGACGCGCAACCCGACGGATACCCCGATCGCATCGTCTGGCGGGTCTACAAGAAGACCAGCCAGGCTGTTTCCGCGGTCGAGCACGGCACCGCCGACTGGCTCTACTTCACGCTTCCAGGCCATCACCACACAGCAGATCCACGAGATCGAGACCGACTACGCCGCCCAGACCCACCCATCCGCCTACCCCGCCACCGACCTGCTCGTTATTGAACCGAACTCGCCGTTGGGTCGCGATCGCCTCGCGCGGCAGGCGATCGCATACGCCATCGACCGCGACAGGCTCGGCAGCGTCCTGAGCAGCGGCAGCAGCAGCGTCCCAGCGCCATCGACGTGCCAGCTGATCCCGCCCAACTTCCCCGGGTATCGACCCTACTGCCCATACAACCTCGAACCGCGCGCCGCCCAGAAGCTCGTACACCGCTCGCCAAGCTATGGCAAACCGGTCTCGGTCTTCTCCTACGTCGGGCGGGACGAACACCGGCCGTTACGTCGTCGAACTTCTGAACACCCTCGGGTTCCGCGCGCGGCTCGTGCCGGCAGACGAACGACGGGATGCCAACAGAAACGCCGGATATCACCATCTACTCCTGGGCCGCTGACTATGTCGGCGCCTCGGACTTCATCCTCGGGCATTCGGCCCGGGCTCCTCACCCCGAGCGACCTGACCGACGCCTACGCAGAAGCAGAGCGAGGGTCAGTACCAGGGCACGCGCGCCTGGGCGGCCGCCGACCAACGCGTCACCGACTTCGCGCTGGTCATCCCGATCGGCACGGGCAGCACCCTCGGGTTCACATCCAAACGAGTCGGCAACTATCAATTCGCGCCTGCGCCGGGAAACTCCCCCATCGATCGACCAGATGTGGGTCCGCTGACTCCCGTCAGATGGTCTTGAACTGCTCGAACGGCTGCCGGCAGGCGTCGCAGTAGCGGATCGAGCGGCACGGGCGTCGGCCCGAACAGGTTCTCGAGGTGGGTCTCGGCCGATCCGCAGTACGGGCAGCGAAACGCCGTCGCCTGAAGCTGCACGAGCGCCGGCTCGCCGGCGGCGCGGGGGAGGGGCGGCGCGAAGCCGGCCTCGCGCAGCTTGGCGCGTCCCTCAGGCGTGATCCGGTCGGTCGACCACGAGTCGTCGAGAACGACCCGGACGTCGGGCGTGCCGCCGAGATTGCGGACGGCGTCCGCCATCCTGTCGCGCATCACCTCGAGCGCCGGGCAGCCCAAGAACGTGGGCGTGAACTCGATGGTCACCCGTTCGCCGTCGACGGCGACGTCGCGGACGACGCCCAGGTCGACGAGCGAGATCACCGGGATCTCGGGGTCGGGCAGCTCGGCGAGTGCCGCCCACACGCCCTCGGCGGTCACCACTGCGCACCCGGGATGGAGCGGCGCACCACGGTCATCTCGTCCCACAGCGGCGCGAGCTCGTCGGTGTGCGTCCCGCGCACGTGCTCGGCACCGGGCTCGCCGGCCACGTCGAACCACGCCAGCCGCGCGGCGACCCGCTCGCGGAACCGGTCGCGTAGCGCGCCGTCGAGGATGCCGAGCGCGTAGGGCCAGGTCGCCTCGAGCGATGCCGCGAGCCGCGCCCGCTCCGCGCCGCCGGCGAGCCGGTCGACCCACATATCGGCGTGCAGGCGGTGGTAGGCCTCCTCCCGCTGGATCTTGCGCGCCAGTCCGGCCAGCTCGGCCCACTCCGACGCCGCCAGGTCCTCGATGCGCACCGCGTCGGCGGTCTCGTAGAGCCAGTGGCGCGCGATCGTGTCGGCCCAGTCGAGCCGGCGGAGCTCCACGAGCGGGCAGCAGCGGTAGTCGGCCGGCCGCCGATCGAACGCCAGAGCGTCGGCGTCGCCGCCCGTCTCGCGCGCGGCCAACTCGTACAGCGCCCGGGCGTGGCCGATCTCGTTCTGGGCGATCGACGAGAAGGCGACGTCCTCCTCGAGCGACGGCGCGATGCCTGTCCATTCCGAGTCGCGCCAGCCGAGGATCAGCTCGTCGTCGGCGGCGGCGAGGAGGGCGTCAGTCCGGCTGGGTGCCCGCGCGCTCACGCGCCTCCCTGAGCCGCGACTTCAGCGAGTAGCCGTCGACGCGGCGGTAGTTCCGCTCGAACTCGTCGACGAACTCGTCGACCGTCCGCACCTCGCCGCGGGGCACGAGCCACAGCGCCCGCGACTCGTTGCGGCGGCCGTAGAGCTCATGCGCGTAGGCCCGCGCGAACGACTCGTCGGCGGCCTCGAGCGACCCGGCGTGGGCGAAGGCGGCCCCGTCCCGCTCCTGCCGGAAGACCTCCCAGATCATGCGGCGTCGGCGAGCACCGCGCGCCGCACCCAGGCGTTCGCGTCGCGCATGCGCCTGCGCAGCTCGAGCCGGTCCGCGCTCGCCGGCCCATGGCCCGAAACGACCCGCCGAAGCTCGTCCCAGTCGGGCTCGGTGTAGAGCCACCGGCCCTGGCCCTCGTCGTAGCGGAGGTCCGGGTCGGGGATCTCGAGGCCGAGCTCGCGGATCTGCGGCACGTAGCCGTCCAGGAACTCCTGCCGCAGCGACTCGTTGTCCTTGGTCTTGATCCGATACTGGAGGACGAGGTCGCTCTCGGCCGGCATGCGGGTGCCGTGGAACTGCATGATCGGCCCCCACCAGCGGATGACCGCCTCCTGCACCAGCTCGCGCTGCTCGTCGGTCCCGTTCATCATGGCGAGGATCACGTCGCGGCCATGGAGGATGTGGAACGACTCCTCCCAGCAGATCTTCTTCATGATCCGCGCATAGGGGGCGTAGGAGCACTTGAGGAGCGCCTTCTGCGAGACGATCGCGGCGGCGTCGATGAGCCACGCGATGACGCCCACGTCTCCCCAGGTGCGAGTTGGGTAATGAAAGACGTTGTGGAACTTCGCCCGGCCCTCCAGCAGGTCGTCGAGCAGCTGCTCTCGCGGTGCGCCCAGGTCCTCGCAGACGCGGTAGATGAGCTGTGCGTGGCCGACCTCGTCCTGCACCTTCGCGGTGAGCGCGAGCTTGCGCTGGAGCGTCGGCGCGCGCAGGATCCAGTCCCGCTCGGGGAGGACGCCCATCAGCTCGGAGTTGCCGTGCATCGCGATGAACTTCACGAGCAGCGCGCGGTACTCGTCGGGCATCGGATCGCCCGCCTCGACGACCCCTCCCGACTGGACGTGCTCGAGGAACTGCGCCTCGGTGGTCACGAACCACATCGTAGTCTCGGACTACGATGCAGGCCAGCATGCGCGTGGAGCCCTCGCCGGCCGTGCCCGAGCTGCGTCGCGTGATCGGCGACGGCGCGGCGCACCCGGACGCCGACGTCGAGGGTCTCGACGACGCCGGCCTGCTCGCCCTCCATCGCTCGATGGTGCTGCTTCGCACCTACGACGAGCGCTCGCTTACCTATCACCGCCAGGGCCGGATCGGGACGTACGCGATCTTCTGGGGCACCGAGGCGATCCAGGCCGGGTCGGTGCACGCGCTCGGGCCCGACGACTGGGTGTTCCCGTCGTATCGCGAGTCGGCGATCGGGCTCCTGCGCGGGATGGCGCCGGCCACGATCCTGGCCTGGTGGCGCGGACATCCGGCCGGGTGGTGGGATCCGCGCGAGCGCAAGGTCGCCTCGATCTGCGTGCCCATCGCGACGCACGTGCCGCACGCCGCCGGCCTGGCGTGGGGCCTCAGGCTGCGCGGGGAGCAAAGCTGCGCGGTCTGCTACTTCGGTGACGGCGCGACATCGGAAGGAGCGTTCCACGAGGGCGCCAACTTCGCCGCGGTGATGGACGCCCCGCTCGTTCTCCTCTGCAACAACAACCAGTGGGCCATCTCGACGCCGCTCGACGCCCAGACCAGGGCGGCGACCCTCGCCGACAAGGCGCTGGGCTACGGGATGCCCGGCGTGCGGGTCGACGGCGGCGACGTGCTCGCGGTGTACGACGCGACCCGGCGGGCGGTAGACCGCGCGCGGGCGGGTGAGGGGCCGACGCTGATCGAGGCCGTGACCTACCGCATGGCGCCGCACGCGACCGCCGACGACCCCTCGCTCTACATCGACGAGGCCCGTGTGGCGGAGGAGCGTCAGAACGAGTGCCTGACCCGCTACGAGGGCTACCTGCGCCGGCGGGGCCTCCTCACCGACGAGCTTGCGGAGGCCGCCCGCGCCGACGCGCTCGCCGCGATGCGCGAGGGGATCGCCGCCGCCGAGGCGCTACCGGCTCCCGATCCGGCGCTGGTGTTCGACACCGCCTACGCCGACCCACCGCCAGGGCTCGCCGCCGAGCGCGCGGAGCTGCTTCGCATCCTCGCCGAGGGCGGCGGATGAAGACGCTCGTCGAGGCGGTGAACGACGGGCTCCACACCGAGATGGAGCGCGACCCGTCGGTGATGGTGATGGGCGAGGACGTCGGGACGCTGGGCGGGGTCTTCCGCGCGACCGCCGGGCTGCGCGACCGGTTCGGGAGCGATCGCTGCGTCGACACGCCGCTCGCCGAGGCGGGCATCCTCGGGGCGGCGGTCGGCCTCGCCATGGCGGGCTTTCGGCCCGTCTGTCGAGATGCAGTACGACGCCTTCTCCTATCCCTGCCTTGACCAGCTCATCTGCCACGTCGGCCGCTACCGGTGGCGCACCGGCGGCACGATGGAGTTCCCCATCACGGTGCGGATGCCGTACGGCGGCCGCGTTCGCGCGCCGGAGCTGCACGACGACTCGCCCGAGGCCTACTACGTCCACACGCCCGGGATCAAGGTGGCGATCCCGTCGACGCCGGCCGACGCCAAGGGCCTGCTCGCCGCGGCGATCCGCGACGCCGACCCGGTCGTGATCCTCGAGCCCAAGCTCATCTACCGGACGGCGCGCGGCGAGGTGCCCGAGGGCGAGCACGTGGTGCCGCTCGGGAAGGCGCGGATCGCGCGGGCCGGCTCCGACGTGACCGTCGTCGCCTACGGCGCGATGGTGGCCGTGGCCGAGGCGGCGGCCGACCGGGCCGACGCGTCGGTCGAGGTGCTCGACCTGCGCTCGCTGAAGCCGCTCGACGAGGCCGGCCGCTGCTCGAGTCGGTGCGGGAGGACCGGCCGGGCCGTGGTCGTGCGCGGAGGCACCGCGCGTCGCCGGCTTCGCGCGCCGAGATCGCCGCGCGTCCTCGCCGAGAAGGCGATCCTCGACCTGCGCGGGCCGGTCATCCGCGTGACGGGCTACGACGTGCCGTACCCGTACTGGACGATCGAGGACGCCTACCTGCCGTCCCCCGAGCGCGTGCTCGACGCCGTCAGCGAAGGTCCTGTCGTTCTGATGGCCGTACGAGTTCCGCATGCCCGACCTGGGCGAGGGGGTGGCCGAGGGCGAGATCGTCCGCTGGCTCGTGGCCGTCGGCCAGGAGGTGGCCGAGGACGAGCTCCTGGTCGAGATCCAGACCGACAAGGCGACCGTCGAGGTGCCGTCGCCGGCGGCCGGCGTGGTGAGCCGCATCCTGGTGGAGGAGGGTGACGTCGTGCCGGTGGGCGAGCTCCTCGTCGTGATCGGCTCCGAGGACGGGGGACCAGGTATCGCACCCTCGGCCGTGACAGAAGCGGCGCAGAGTCGTGTGCAGGCCACGCCGGCGGTGCGGCGGCTCGCCGCCGAGCTCGGGCGTCGACCTCGCGGCGCTGGCCGGTGACGGGCCGGTGACCGAGGCAGCGGTGCGGGCGGCCGCCGGGTGGGGCGGAGGGAGGCAGGCGCGAGCCCCTGCGGGGCGTGCGGCGGGCGATCGCCGAGCATCTGGCTCGCTCGCATCGCGAGGTGCCGGCCGTCACCGTGGTCGAGGAGTGCGACTTCACCCACCTCTCCCTGACCCGGGGCGAGCTCAGCTACCTGCCGTTCGTCCTTCGCGCGACGGTTGAGGCGCTCGGCCGCCATCCGGCGCTGAACGCCCGCCTCGACCGCGACGAGATCGTCTACCTCGACGACGTCCACCTCGGGGTGGCGATGCAGACCGAGGCCGGCCTCATGGTCCCCGTCGTCCGCGACGCTGCGGCGAAGCCGGTCGAGGAGCTGGCGGCGGAGGTCGCGGGGCTGGGAGCCGCGGCCGCCGCCGGGACGCTCGCGCCGGAGCAGCTCCGCGGCTCGACGTTCACGGTCTCGAGCGCCGGCCGCCTGGGTGGCCTCTTCGCGACGCCGCTCGTCAACCACCCGGAGGTCGCGATCCTCGGCGTCCACCGCATCGCCCCCCGGCCGGTGGTGATCGACGGCGCGATCCTGGTGCGCGACATCGGGCTCGTCTCGTGCACGTTCGACCACCGCGTGGTCGACGGCGCGGTGGCGTCCGCGTTCCTGCTCGACGTCATCGCCGGCGTCGAGGGTCGGCAGCCTTAACGACGCCGCGGCGGGGGCTGGGCCCCCGCCGCGGTTCCGTCGCGTACTGCTTACGTGGTGCCTACTGCGTCCAGCGAACGAAGCCCTCCTGGGCGGTGCCGTGGATGTTCGTGAACGACCCGCCGGCCATGACCTGGGTCCTGGTGCTGCGGATCGCGAACGCACCCTGGACGCTGTTCGCGATCGGGTTCCAGCTCGTCAGGTTCCCGTTCGACGTGTTCAGCGCGAGGAACTTGCGCCGCCCGACGTTCGTGGTGCAGAGGAGCGGGTTGCCGGTGCCCGCGTGGCCCTGGCAGTAGTTGTTGAAGTGGCCGCCCACGTAGAGGATGCCCTGGCGGAGCGTGATCGCCCGGACGTCGCCGTCCGTGAGGGCGTCCCACCTGGCGTGGCTGGTCTTGAAGGTGACGGCCGTCACGTGGCCGCCGTTCCCGGCGCCGCCGACGTAGAGCGTCGGGCCGGCCAGCGTCAGCGAGAAGACCGGATACGACGGGTGGAAGTGGAACTTCTTGGCGATGCCGCCGCCCGCGGTCTTGACCGCGGACAGGTGGTTGGCGAGCTTGCCGTTCATGTGGTCGAAGGCGCCGCCGACGTAGATGCGCTTGCCCGTCGCCGAGAGCTGAAGCGTGTAGACCTCGGAGCTGGCGTGGGGCCTCCAGTTGATGAGCGCCGCCGAGGCGGTGGGCGAGACTGCGCCCAGCCGGTTGCGGGTCTTACCCTTGAGCGTCGTAAAGGCCCCGCCGATGTAGACGCGCGTCCGGGTCGCCTTGATGACGTCGACCTTGCCGTTGGCGTTGGCCTTCCACGGCCGCAGGGTGCTCGAGCTGGCGTTGATCGCCGCCACATGGAGGCGCGCGGCGCCGTGCACCTGCGTGAAGTGTCCGCCGGCGTAGATCGTCTTGCCGTTCGGCTTGAGCGCGAGCGCATTCACGATGTCGTTGGCGCCCGGGTTCCACGGCAGAAGCGCGCCCGTGTGGACGTTGAGCGCTGCCAGGTGGTTCCGCACCGCTCCGCCGGCCGGTGCTCCCGGCGCGCGGACGTGGGTGAAGCTGCCGCCGATGTAGATCTTGCCGTTGCCGACGACGATGGCGTTCACCTTGCCGTCGGTTTGCCACGAGCTGGCGGGCGCTTCGTTCACGAGCGCCGCCTGAGCCGGGGCGGCGGCGGCCAGAAAGCCGGCCGCAGCCATAATCATTAGAACACGCCGCAAGATTGCCCTCCCGTATTTTCCAGTTACAACGAGACTAAATCGTCAGTTGGGAATGTCAACGATATCAGCAGACATTTCCCCACCCTGCCGGTAGGTCCGCCAGTGGCGGAATGCCGCCGCAGTGAGCTCCCCCTTGACCTGCGTCCGAGCGATCAGGTCGTCGATCTGCTCCGGCGTGAACCACTCCGGCGCGCCCAGGATGTCCGGGTCGTTGACAGCGTAGCTCGTTTGCCGCAATTGCTCGCACACATAGTTCAGCCGCAACGACGTGCCCACCCGGTGGCCGTCCGGGTCGTGCTCACGCACCAGCGAGACGCCGATGAGGTGGGCGTCGGATGCGGCGTAGCCGGTCTCGACGAGGAGGTTGCGGTTGACCGAGTGCTCGGGGAGCTGGACGCGGCCGTCCTCGTCCACGGGCTCCATCCAGCCGGTGGGGAAGTTCCACCGCTCCTCGCCGTCGCGGTTCAGCTGCCGGACCATCAGGAGCTCGCCGCCGTGCTCGACGACGGCGCACACAGTCGTCGGGAGGATGTTGGGATGCCCGACGCCCATCTGCGTCGCGAAGAACCCGGCCTCCCCGGCGGTCACGTGATCGCTCACGGCCCAAGAATACCGCCGTCCCCCGAGGCGACCACCCCCGGGTGTGGAAACCCACGTTTTCGCAACAACTGGTTGACGGATTCCTAAACGTCCCACAAAATGGATGCGCCGAGAGATCCGCCTGGCGGCCGATCGGTATGGGGCCGGCGCGAGCCGGCGCGTGTGAATCTCAAGGAGGGGGAACCCAGGGATGTCCGTCAAGCGACTGGCATTAGTCGTCCTGGCCGCGGTGGGAGCGATCGCGGCGACCGCATCGCCGGCGTTCGCGCTCAGCGCGACCGCCGACACGACGTGGATGACGAACGGCAAGGTGTTCGCGCTCGCGCGGAGCGGAAACACGCTCTACGTGGGCGGCAAGTACAGCCAGCAGGTGTCCCCGGACGGGGCAACGAAGATCAAGGTCAAGAGCCTCGCGTCGTACGATGCGACGACGGGCGCTGCGATTCCGGGCTGGGCCCCGAAGATCACCGAGGGCACGGCAACGGGCACGGTGAGAGCGCTCGCCGTCTCGGGCGACGGCTCGGTGCTCTACGTCGGCGGGAACTTCGACGCCGTTGACGGCGTCCCGGTGACCAACTTCGCCGCGATCTCGACCGTGGATGGCTCGCTCATCCCCGGCTTCCAGCACAAGTTCACAACGGGCGTGCACGCGATCCTCGTCACCCCGAGTCTGGTCTACGTGGGCGGGGCGTTCCAGAAGGCCGACGCCGCGACGCGCGGCCGCCTCGCCGCGATCGATCCCGCGACGGGGGCTCTCGACCCGACGTGGAACCCGACGGCGAACAACACCGTTCGGTCGTTCGCGCTCGCCCCGGACGGGACGACGCTCTTCATCGGCGGGATCTTCACGCAGATGAACGGCGTGTCCCGGCAGTCCGTCGCGCGCGTCGATCGCACAACGGGCCTGCTCGACCCCTGGGCGATCCCGGCCGGCGTCATCGCGCCGCCCCAGACGGCGTGGGCGCTTCTGCCTACCGCGACCCGTCTGTACGCCGGCTTCGGCCATGGCCCCAACTACGCGGCCGCGTTCCGGCTCGACACCGGCATCGTCGGGAGCCAGGTGTGGCGCTTTAGCACCGTCGGGAACGTTGAGAGCCTGGCGATGTCGAACGACGGCACCCGGCTCTTCATGGGCGGCCACTTCGGCACCGGCGCGCTCCAGCAGACCGTGTGCGGCCAGCCGCTCCACGGCCTGATGTCAGTCAACCCGGCGAACGGCGTGGCGTACTGCGACTGGTTCCCGGCGATCACGCCGTTCGGCTCCAACTTCAAGGGCGCGTGGTGCTTGCTCTCAACGGGCACCAAGCTCTATGTCGGCGGCCTGATCGACGCGATCAACGGCGTCACCCACGTCGGCCTGGCGCGCTTCCCGCTCTGACCGACCACACGCTGAGCCCGTCCTCCGGCAACGGAGGGCGGGCTCACCCGCGTTCTGGGGCCCCCAGCGGCCGGATCATCACGACCGCCTGGTTCTCGTCGTTCCACCAGCCGGCAGGATCCCAGACCGGCTCGAAACCGCACCGCCGCCAGAACGTCCGCGTCCCGGCGTAGCCGTCCTCGACGCCGGGCTCGGGCGTCGCCTCCGACAGCGTGGTCACGAGCGCATAGCGCACGGCGGGCCCGGTCGCGCGAACCAGTGCGTCCACCAGCGCTCGGCCGATGCCGTTTCGGCGTTCGTCTGCGTGGACTGCCATCCACGTGATCTCGATCGAGGTGGCGTACCACGGTCGCCACGTCACGAACCCGACCGGCGCATCGCGCCGCGTGGCGACGAGCCCGGCCTGCTCGCGGACGGCCGCCGCGCACACCTCCCGGCCGTGCTCGTCGCCGAAGTGGTACGGGAGCGAGGCGATGATCGCGTCGCAGGCGGGTGCGTCGTCCGGCGCGAGCTCCCGGATCGTCGGTGCATCGTGCGTGTGCGCGTGGCTGCCCACACGGGCACCGTATCGCTCAGGCGGCTTCGGTCAGCGGCTGGCCGCCGGCCAGGAGCGCCTCGATCTCGGCGGCGGGCGCCGGGCGGGCGAACACGTATCCCTGTGCCTGATCGCAGCCGAGCCTGCGCATCGAGGCGAGCTGCTCCTCGGATTCGATGCCCTCCGCGATGGCGATCAGCCCGAGCGCGTGGGCGAGGCTGATCACGTTCGCGGTGATCGCGGTGTCCTTCGCGTCGGTGCCGACGCCCTGGACGAAGGTGCGGTCGACCTTGATCACGTCGACCGGGAAGTGGCGCAGCTGGCCGAGCGACGAGAACCCGGTCCCGAAGTCATCGACGGCGAGCCGGACGCCCCGCTCGTGGAGCCGCTGGAGCTCGGCTCGGGCGTGCTCGCTCGCCGCTCCCTTGGCGACGATGGCAGTCTCGGTCACCTCGAGCCCGAGCTGCTCCGGCTCGAGCCCGGACGCCTCGAGCGCCGCCTCGACGAGCGCCGTCACGCCGTTGCCGGCGAGCTGCCGGGCCGAGACGTTGACCCACGTGACGAAACCGGGCGGAAGGAGGCCGCGCCGCCGCCAGTCGGCCGTCTGCCGGCACGCCGCCCGCAGAACCTGCTCGCCCAGCGGCAGGATGAGCCCGGTCGCCTCCGCAATCGGGATGAACCTCGAAGGAGGCACCGGCCCGCGAGACGGCGAGGTCCACCGCACGAGCGCCTCGACCCCCACGATCTCACCCGACTTCAGGTCGACCTCCGGCTGGTAGTGGACGACGAACTCGCCCCGGTGGATGCCGAGGCGCAGCTCGTGCTCGATGCCGACCGACTCCCCGAGGTCGCGCGCGAGCTCGTCCCGGAACGCCTCGACGCGGCCTCGACCGGCCTCCTTCGCCGCGTACATCGCGACATCCGCGCGCCGCACCAGATCGTCTGCGTGCTCCCCGTCCCTGGGGTGGACTGCGACGCCGATGCTCGCGCCGAGCGAGAGCTGATGGCCCGCCACCTCGAGGGGCTCGGAGAGCTGCTCGAGCAGCCGGCCGCCGATCGCCACCGCCTGCCGCTCGTCCGCGCCGTCGAGGAGCAGGCCGAACTCGTCGCCGCCGAACCGTGCGATCGTGTCGCCCGGGCGCAGGACGTCCTCGAACCGCCGGGCGACCGCCGTCAGGAGCGCATCTCCCGCATCGTGCCCGAGGCTGTCGTTCACTCCCTTGAAGCCGTCGACGTCGACGATCAGCACGCTGAACGACCCGCGCGTCCGCGCCGAGAGCGCGATCGCCTGGTCGAGGCGGTCGCGGAACAGGGCCCTGTTCGCCACTCCCGTGAGGCCGTCGTGGTAGGCCTGGTGGGTGAGCTCCTCCTCGAGCCGCACGCGTTCGGAGACGTCGCGGGCGTTCATCACGACGCCGCGCACATGGCGGTCGTTGCGCAGGTCCGTGACCCTGGCCTCGAGATGGCGCCACTCCCCGAACTGGTTGGTCATCCTGAAGACGAGCTGGGACGGCCGGGCCCGGGACTGGGCCAGGCGAACCTCGGCGAGGTCGTCCGGGTGGACGAAGCGCGCATACCCGTCGCCCTGCATCTCGCTCGCCCGAGCGCCGACGGTCGCGACGACGGAGTCGCTCACGTACCGGCAGCCGTCCTCGCCGAACACGAGCACCAGGTCGGTCGACGCCGAGACGATGCTGCGGAAGTGGGCAGTGCGACGGCGGGTGGCCGCGACGAGCGCGAGCGCGAGGAGGAGCGAGACCGAGAGGCCCGCGACCCCAAGCGCGACCTGGATGACGATCAGCTCGCCGAGGCTCTGGTCCGCGTTGGCCCCGATCGTCCGCGCGGCGTTCAGCGACACGTTGGACGTGAGGTCGGAGAGGATCCGAAGCCGGGCGATCGGATCTGTCGTGTGGATGTGCTCGTGCGCCGTCTGGCCGACGGTGACGGGACGTCCCGCGAGGATGGCGCTTCCCGTGGCGGTCAGGTCGCGGACCAGCCGCTGCTCCTGCTCGAGCTGTCCGCGCACGACCGGGTCGGACGTCCCCGAGATCTCGGTGTCGTCGTCGTCACCGTTTACCGCCGGCGCGAGACCGCCGTCGAGGAGCGCGTGCGCGCTCTCCCGGAGGACGGCGGCCGTCGCCCCAGGATCGGTGGGGGCCCCGGAATGGACGAGGAGCACCTCCTTCACGTAGCGCTCGGACAGCGTCCGCTGGCGGGCCGCGATCTCGAGCACGGTCGCCCGGTGCTGCGATCGGGATGTGGCCCAGATCGACAGGCCGACCGCGATCGCCGACGAGAGCGCGAACGTCGCCAGGATCGCGGCGATCGGGCGGCGGCCCGAGCCTGCAAACGGCGAGAACGCTCGTCTCCCTCGCATGCCTACTCGACCGTGAACCGGGCGGACATGCCGCCGAGGTAGTGGCCCGCCATGTTGCAGAAGACCTCATAGTGCCCGGGCCGGAGGCGCAGGTCGAGCTCGCGCACGCTTCCAGGAGCGCCGGGCTCGAGCGTCCCGAGGGTCACCGGCTCGAGGCCGTCTTCGTCGACGGTGGCGGCGTCGGACCTGAGCGGAAGGTGGGCGGCGGACGTCCGCACGACGATCAGCTCGTGGGCGTCGGGCCCGTGATTGTGCACGAGGAACCGCACGGGGCCGGCCGCGATCCGAGCCGGCATGTGGATGGTGAAGTCGCGCTCGGTCACCCGGACGACGGCCCCGGAGCGGGGTGTGCCGGCGTCCGCACCCGTGCATGCGCCGCCCACGATCGGGGCTACGGTCGCAATGCACGCGACGAGCAGGGGAGGCCGCCACCTCACAGTGAAGTGATCGGTACCCGGCGGCGTCGTCTTTAGGGCAACGCGGAGGCTCGCTCGGCGGCCTCTGCCGACGAGATCACCGGGATGATCTCGAACGTCGCCAGGTCAGACCAGGCCGCCGTCCACTCGTCGAACAGCGCCGGGTCGTCGGTCTCCATGACCTGGAAGCAGCGATGCAGGCTCTCGTCGATCCAGCTCGCGATGTACTCGAGGCCCGGCGGGGCCATCCGGCCCCGCTCGGCGAAGCGCGCGTAGACCGGGCCGGGCCCGCTCGTGAACCTCTCGACCACCATGTAGCGCATTTGTCCTCCGGGGGTGCGTGACGGGCGGGGGATCCTACGCGGCGACGAGCTCGAGGATCGCATCGGCGGCCGCTCCCGGGCCGTCGACCTCCGCCATGGCGGCCTGGACGCGCCGGGCCGCCTCCCGGTGCCTCGCGCTCCCGAGCAGCTCGCCGATCGCCTCGATCAGCCTCGGCGATCCGACCTCGTCCTGCGTCACGAGCTGCGCTGCGCCGGCTCGCTGGGCCAGATGGACGTTCAGGTGCTGCTCGGGCTGGAGCGGGATCCCGGCAAACGGTGTCCCCGACGCGAGCGCCGTCTGCACGCTCCCCTGCCCACCCGCGATCACGGCGGCGTCGACCCGCGGCATCACGAGGTGGCTGGGGAGAATCGGCTCGACGACCGTCCGAGGACCGTCGAGGTCGGCGAGCTCGTGGGTCGTCCCCGCGACCACCACGCGTGCGCCGCTCTGCTCGGCCGCACCGACGGCGGCGCGAACGAGCTCCGGCCCCGTCGACGTGAGTGCGACGTAGACGATCGGCCCGGGCGACTCGAGGAACCGCTCGACGCGCTCCGGCAACGGATGGGGCAGACGCGCATAGATTGGGCCGGCGTAGCGGATCCGCGTCTCGGAGCGGTAGCGGTTGCTTGGCCTCCATGCCTCGACCTCCGGCGCGGGCACGCCGAGGAGCGCCGGGACGTCGGTGAGGAGCGTCAGGTCGCCGAGCAGGAGGGCGGCAAAGCTCGGCACCCCCGCGATGCCGAGCTCGTCGGCCGCGCGGTTGAACCCGGCCGTGTAGATCGAGAGGTTGGCGACGCCGGAGTTGAACATCCGCCGCACGAGCCGTCGCGGGAGCCAGCGCTCGAACGGGATCCCGACCGGGATGAGCGGGGCGGGGAGCAGCCCGCGCTCGAACACGGGCGGTACCCACGATCCGGCGTGCTCGGTGACGAGCGGCACGCCGGCGACCCTGGTCGAGAGCAGGGCCGGCAGCGTCCAGCCGGTGACAACCGCCGACACGCCGCGGCGGGCGAAGTAGTCCACCTCGGCCGCCGTCCAGGCGAGAAGCTCGGCATCGCTCCACATGCTCTGGTCGGGCGGCCCGACGCCAGGAACGTTGCGGACGAACTCCGCCGCCCGGGCGGGCGAGACCCCGTCGCCGATCAGATCGTGCGGCACGCCGATGGCGTCGAGGATGGGGCGAAACGGGCCGCCGTGCGTTGCCACGACAACGTCCGCTCCCCGCTCGACGAGGGCCGAGCGGATCTCGAGCATCCGGGTCACCTCGGACAGGAAGCAGCAGTTGGGAAGGAGGCAGATCACGGTCGGAGATTTTAGGTAATATATTCCCTATATCAAGCAATGCACGGCGATCGATGGGACTGGATGAGGCCGAGGCCGCAGCGCTCGGTGAGAGCGGAGCCACCCGCGTTCGCACGTTCCGGCTGATCGTGGTCGTCTCGCAGGCGATGCGCACGATGATGGACGAGCTGCTCCGCGCCGATGGGCTGACGACTCAGCAGGCCGCCCTGATCAGCGTTGCCGAGGCGCTCTCCGGGCCGTCGCTCTCGCAGGCCGCCGGCGCGCTGGGGACGACGCGCCAGAACGTGAAGCAGGTTGCGCGTGCCCTCGAGCGCAAGGGATTCCTGCGCGTCGAGCAGGACGAGGCCGACGCGCGCGTCCGCCGCCTGGTCGTGACCGACAAGAGCCGAGCGTACTGGCGGCGGCGCTCCGCCGATGACCAGCGCGCGGTGGTGGATTGGTTCGCGGCGCTGTCGGACGCCGAGGCGGCGACGCTGTTCGACCTGCTCTCCAAGCTCGAGGCGGGCTTCGCGTAACGGGCTGGTGAACGCGCGTTGACCGCACGCCACCTATCTGGGAGAGTGAACCGGTGACGAGGCGAAGACCCGAGTTCGGATGCTGCACCTTCCCAGGCCAGGCTGCGTTCGATCCCGAGCACGCGCTCGCCCCCGATCGGTAGCGCGAGCAGGCCGCCGGTGCCCTTCCGCGAGGTGCGCATACGGCCGGCGAATCCCGCTCGTCTTGCACCGGTGATCGGGCCGGCGCGGATGCACGAGCTGGCCGAGGCGATACGCGGCGCACGCCGGGCGCTCGGCTCTCGTACGGTGGTCAACGTCAACTCGACGGCGGTCGGCGGCGGCGTGGCCGAGCTGCTCGAGACGCTTCTGGGCTACGCCCGCGGCGGCGGTGTCGCGACTCGATGGTTCGTGATCGAGGGGGATCCGGCGTTCTTCGACGTCACCAAGCGGATCCACAACGGCCTGTATGGGTCTTCGGGCGACGGCGGGCCGTTGGGCGCCGCCGAGGCTGAGGCATACGAACGGACGTTGCGCGCGAATGCGGGCGAGATCGACGGCGTGGTTCGGCCGGGCGACATCGTCATCCTGCACGATCCGCAGACCGCCGGCCTCGCTCCGGCGTTCCGGCGGCTCGGCGCGACGATCGTCTGGCGGTGTCACGTCGGATCGGACCAGTCCAACGAATGGACTGAGCGTTCATGGCGCTTCCTGCGGCCGCACCTCGAGGATGTCGACTCGTTCGTCTTCTCCCGCCGGTCATTCGCCCCCGAGTGGGCGGTCCCCGATCGGACCCACGTGATCTCGCCGTCGATCAACCCGTTCTCCACCAAGAACATGCACCTGACCGGGGCCGAGGTGCGCGGAATGCTCCTCGCCGCCGGGCTGATCACCACGCCCAACCCGACCAGGACGGTCGGGTTTCGACGCGCGAACGGACGCCGGGGCGTGGTCCGGCATCGAGCAGCCGTCCTGCGAGAGGGCGAGCCGCCGCCCCTGCGCGCCCCACTGGTCGTCCAGATTTCGCGCTGGGATCGGATGAAGGACATGGCAGGCGTCATGGCCGGGTTCGCCGAGGGCTTCGACGCGAGCCTCGGTGCGCACCTGGTCCTCGCCGGCCCCAAGGCGGACGGCGTGGAGGACGACCCCGAGGCCGCCCAGGTGTTCGCGGAGTGCCGGATCCAGTGGGAGGCGCTTCCGGCCGCCGTCCGACGGCACGTCCACCTGGCGCTCCTTCCAACCGTCGACCACGACGAGAATGCCGTCATCACAAACGCGCTCCAGCGCCACGCATCGGTTGTCTGCCAGAAGAGCCTCGCCGAGGGGTTCGGGCTGACGGTCGCGGAGGCGATGTGGAAGGGCAGGGCCGTCGTCGCCAGCGCCGTGGGCGGCATCGTCGACCAGATCCGCGGCCCGCAGTACGGCGTCCTGATCGACGACCCGACGGACATGACCGAGTTCGCCGCGGCGGTGGACGGACTGCTGCGTGCGCCGACCGAAGCCCGGCGGCTCGGAACCAACGCCCGCCGGTTCACGACTCGGCACATGCTCTCCGACCGCCACCTCCAGCAATACGCCGAGGTGATCCGGATGCTCGACTCGCGCCGCTCGTAGTCTTTACGTCACACGGCCCGCTCGACGGCCAGCGCGACCCCCTGGCCGCCGCCGATGCACAGCGTCGCCAGGCCGCGGTGGGCATCGCGCCGGCGCATCTCGTACAGCAGGTCGACAAGGATGCGCGCACCTGACGCACCGATCGGATGGCCGAGGGCGATCGCACCGCCGTTCACGTTGACCTTGTCGGTATCCAGGCCGAGCTCGCGATTGACACATATCGCCTGTGCGGCGAAGGCCTCGTTGGCCTCGATCAGGTCGAGATCCGCGGCCGTCCAGCCGGCCTTCTCAAGGCACCTGCGCGTCGCCGGAATCGGCCCGGTGCCCATGATGCGTGGATCCACTCCCGCGCTGGCGAAGGCGGCGATCCGTCCCAGCGACGCCAGCTCGCGCCGGTTCGCCTCGTCCGCCGACATGACCACGCACGCGGCGGCGCCGTCGTTCAGGCCGGAGGCATTGCCCGCGGTGACGGTGCCCTGCTTGTCGAAGGCGGGCCGGAGGTGCGCGAGCGCCTCCGCGGTCGTGCCGTCACGGGGGAACTCGTCAGTGTCGAAGACGATCGGCGGGCCCTTGCGCTGAGGGATCTCGACCGGGACGATCTGATCGCGAAGCCGGCCCTCGGCGATCGCGGCGACGGACTTCTGCTGCGACGCCGCGGCGAACGCGTCCTGGTCCTCGCGCGAAACGCCGAATTGCTCCGAGACGTTCTCGGCGGTGTTGCCCATGTGGACGTCGTTGAACGCGTCCCAGAGCCCGTCGCGGATCATCGTGTCCACCAGGGGCCAATCGCCCATTCGGCGGCCCTCGCGGGAGCCCACAAGCGCGTGCGGCGCCATGCTCATGTTCTCCTGGCCGCCGGCCAGCACGGTCAAGGCGTCGCCGCAGCGGATCGCCTGCGAAGCCAACCCGACCGCCTTCAGGCCGCTGCCGCACACCTTGTTGATCGTGAGCGCCGGCACCTCGTGCGGCAGCCCGGCCTCGATCGACGCCTGCCGGGCGGGGTTCTGGCCGGCGGCCGCCGCGAGCACCTGCCCCATGATGACCTCGTCGATCTCACTCGGGTCGATCCCGGTCTCGTCGATCAGGGCGGCGAGTACCTTTGCGCCGAGCCCGCTGGCGGGAATTGCGGCCAGCGAGCCGCCGAACTTCCCGACGGCGGTGCGGCGGGCCCCGACGATGACGGCATCGCTCATGAAGAACCTCCCTCGGGCTCGGGTCCGGCGCCGGAGTCGCCCTCTGCGGCGTAGCTTCGGTACACGGCCAGCAACGCGCTCTTCTGGGCGTCGCTCAGCGCCGGGTCGGCAAGGATGGCGCCCTCGGTCGCCCGGGGCTTGGTGGCTTCGCCGTCGGCGGACAGCCCCGTGTGCATGAGCAACTGCTCGAGCGGGATGCCAAGGGCGTCGGCGAGTGCTCGCATGACGCGGAGCGACGGCTCGTGCAGACCGCGCTCAAGCTGTGACAGGTAGGCGTTGGACAGGTTCGTCATCCGCCCGAGCTCGCGCAGCGACAGGTCGGAAAACTGGCGCTGCGCCTTCAGATAGCGCCCGAAGGCTTCGACCTGGAGCTTCCACGGATCGAACGGATCGGAGTCGGACACGGGTGTCGGCAGCGTAGCTTGCCGACACCCGCTCGACAGTTCCGCGCCTACTTGGCGGCCGGCGTCGTCTTGGGGACGACCGGCTCGGCGGCGGTCAGCACGGCCGACAGGTACTCGTGCTGGGCGTGAAGCAGCTTCGTGGCGAAGCTGTAGGAGTTGTCAAGCAGCTCCTTGGGCGAGACGACGCCCGGCACGGCCGGCGTGACCGGGACCGCCTTGGCCAGCGGCTGCGCGGCCTTCGCCCAGGCCGACACGCCGTCAACGGTCAGCTTCTGGCTCTGCTCGATCATGCCGAGCAGCTGCTCCTGGTACGTCTTCGAGAGATCGAGATAGGTGGACATGAGACGCTCCTCCATCGGGTACATGGTAAGTATAGTACGCGATGCGTGGAACGTCAAGCGAGGAGCTAGCGCTCGAGCACGTACTTCCCCGGCGCCGGGCAGAGCGGCGGATAGTCGTCGTTTCCCATCGCCGGCGCCGCGCCGCGCCGGCCTGAGTGCTGCCGCATCCAGCGCGCCCAGTCCTTCCACCATGTGCCCTTGTGCACGGACGCACGCTCGAACCACTCGTCGGCGTCCGCCGTGTCACCACCGTCGGTGCGATGGGTCCGCTTCCCTCCAGGCGGATTGACGACGCCCGCAACATGGCCCGACGATGTGAGGACGAACCGGACGTCTCCGGGAAACAGCCTCGACGACGCGTAGCCGCCGTTCCACGGTGTGATGTGGTCGTCCTGGGCGGAGACGTAGTAGACGTCCACATCGACCAGGTCGAGCCGGATCCGGCGGCCGAGCAGCCGCATCGTGCCCCGCGCGAGCCGGTTCTCGACGTAGCACTCGCGCAGGTACTCGCCGTGCATGCGGGCGGGCATGCGGGTCGCGTCGGCGTTCCACGCGAGGAGGTCGAAGTCGGCCGGCGGCTCGCCCATCAGCCATCCGCTGGCGACGTAGTTCCAGATCAGGTCGTTGGCGCGCAGGGCGGCGAAGGTATCCGCCATCGCGCCGGCGTCCAGGTAGCCCTTCTCGCGCATCATGTCCTCGACTGCGTCGACTGACTCGGCGTCGACGAACGCCCCAAGCACGCCCGGCTCCCGGAAGTCGAGCAGGGTGTTGAGCAGCGTCAGCGATCGCACTCGCCGATCGCCCGCCGCCGCCAGGTAGGCCGCGGCTGCGCCGGCGAGCGTTCCGCCCAGGCACAGCCCCCCGACGTTGACCTGCTCGGCACCCGTGATCGCGCACACCACGTCGAGCGCCGACAAAAGCCCGTCCCGGAGGTAGTCGTCGAGCCCGGAGTCGCGGTGCTCCGAGCCCGGGTTGACGTAGCTGATCGCGAAGACCGTGTGGCCGCGGGCGACCGCCCACTCGACGAAGCTGCGGCCCGGCGAGAGGTCGAGGACGTAGTACTTGTTGATCCACGGAGGACTCAAGAGGAGCGGTACCGCGTGCACCGTCCGCGTGGTGGGCGCGTACTGGATCAGCTCGATCAGGTCGTTTCGGAAGACGACGTCGCCCGCCGTCGCGGCCAGGTCGCGGCCGAGCTCGAACCGGGAGAGATCCACCTGGCTCGGCCGGCCGGCGTTCGTGACGAGATCGTCGACGAACCGGTCCATCCCCCGGGCGACGCTCTCGCCGCCGGTTTCGACCGCCTTTCGCAGCGCTGCCGGATTGCCCAGGAGCGTGTTGGTCGGGGCGAGGGCGTCGATCATCGCGTCGACGGCGAAGTGCGCCTTCCGCGCGGTCGGCCGGTCGAGATCGGCTGCATCGACGAGGTCGCGCATGAACCGCGACCAGAGCAGATACCCCTGCTCAAGGCCGAAGTAGACCGGGTTCTGCTGCCACGACGGATCCTTGAACCGACGATCGGTGCGCGACGGGGTCACCACCGCGTCGCCGCCCTCGGCGCCGAGGGCGTGGGCCATGGTCGCCGCCCCTGCGGACATGCAGTCGCTCGCGAACCGCATCCACACGGCCTGGGCGGCCTGCGGGTGGGTCGCGAGCGCTTCGCCGAGTTCTCGCAGCGCCTCATCGAAGCCGAAACTGCCGCCGAACCCGTGTCCTTCGTCCGGCTGCGACCCGCTCACATGTGCAGTCCTCCGTTCACATCCACGACCGAGCCGGTGATGTAGCCGGCGTCCGGGTCGACCAGGAAGTCGACCACCCGCGCCACCTCCTCCGGCTCGCCGAGGCGTCCGACCGGGATATGGCCGATCACCTTCGCCAGGGCGTCCTCGGGCACCGCCATCACCATGTCCGTCGCGATGAAGCCGGGCGCGACGCAGTTCACCGTGATGCCGCGCCGGGCGGTCTCCAGGGCCAGCGTCTTCGTCAACCCGAAGAGGCCGGACTTCGTAGCCGCGTAGTTGGCCTGGCCGATGTTGCCGCTCTCACCGATCACCGAGCTGATGTTGACGATCCGCCCGTACCCGCGCTCGAGCATCGCGTTCAACACCGCATGCGTCAGGTAGAACGCCCCGCTCAGGTTGACGCGGACCACCCGGTCCCACTCGTCCGGGTCCATCTTGCGCGCCGTGTGGTCGGCGGTGATCCCGGCGTTGTTGACCAGGATGTCGATCTTGCCGTGCTGCTCGGTCACCTCGGCGACCACTCGGTTGCAGTCCTCCACGACACCGATGTTCCCCTGATGGATCGAGACGCGGTCGGGGTTCTCGTCGAGCAATGCCCGCGCGTGCACGTCGTCCCGCGAGTATCCGGCGGCGACCGTCGCCCCCTGCTCCAGGAGGCGGTGGGAGATCGCGAGCCCGATCCCACGAGCGCCGCCGGTCACGAGGGCGACCTGACCGTCGAGGCGTCCACTCATCGCTGACCTCCTTGGTCGGGTTCGAGTATATCGGTGGGCCGGCGCGTCGCGGACGTGGCTCAGCCGGCCGTCCAGCCGTTTCCCATCACGAGCTGAGAGCCTGTGTATGACCGCCCGCCAGGGCCGATCACGAAGGCCACCGACTCGGCCACGTCGTCCGGCTCGATCAGCTCCTTGCGGGCCTGACGAGTGAGGAGGATCCGCTCGAGCACCTCCGCAGCCGGGATCCCGTGTGCCCGGGCCTGGTCTGAGATCTGGCGTTCCACCAGGGGTGTGCGCACGTACCCCGGGCACACCGCCACGCTGACGATGCCGTGCGGCGCGCCCTCCAGGGCCAGCGTCTTGACCAGACCGAGCACTCCGTGCTTGGCGCTCACATACGCGGACTTGAACGCAGATGCGACCAGCCCGTGCACCGATGCGACCGCCACGAATCGGCCGTCGCCGCACGCGACCAGGGCCGGCCAGGCGTATCGGGCGAGCAGGAACGGACTGGTCAGCAGCACCGCGATCAGGTCGTCCCAGCGGTCCTCCGGAAACTCCTGCACCGGCGAGACGACCTGAAAGCCGGCACATGCCACCACGCCGTCGAGCCTGCCGAACGCCGAAACCGCCTCATCGACGGCCGCCCGGTTGGCCTCGCGGAGGGTGAGATCGGCCGCGAACGGACGGCCGGGGCCCTCGGGATCGGGAGCGCGGTCGACCGAGAGGACGGCGTGGCCGTCGTCGACGAGCCTCGCTGCAATCGCCCGCCCGATACCGCTCGCCGCCCCCGTGACGAGGTAGGCGCGCCGGTCGCTCATCCGCTGCGGGCGAGCTCCGCCAGAAGCGGTGCCCAGTGCTCGCGGAGCGCGGCGCGGCTCATGAACAGGCCCAGGTGGCCGGCGTCGACGAGCTCGCAGCGGATCGCCTCGGGCACCGTCCCCACATGCTCGGCGAGTGCGAAGGCCTGCGCGGGCGGCGTGATGTGATCGCGCGAGCCGGCCAGGATCGTGACGGGGCAGGCGATCGCCCCCAGGTCGACCCGCCCACCGTCGACCTCGAGCGTGCCGGCCACCAGCTCGTTGCCGGTGAACAGGTGCTCCACGATCCACAGGTAAAAGGCTCCGGATATGTCCTGCGTGTACTTGAACCAGTCCTCGAACTCGGCGTAGCGGCGAACGAAGTCGGGGTCGTGCATCTCGAGCAGCAGGTCGAGGTGCTTCTTGCCCTCCTCCTCGGGAGCGAGCGCGATGAAGCCGGCCAGCATCGCCTCTCCCCGCAGCAGCCCGCCGCCTGCGTCGACCATCGCCTGGTACGGCGACACATGCAGGTTCGACATCAGCGCGACGTAGTCGATCAGCGGCCCCTCGCCGGCACTGAAGTCGATCGGCGCCGCTCCCACGGTCAAGGTCGCCACCGAGCTCGGCTCGAGCGCGGCGTAGATGGCCGCGAGCCAGCCGCCCTGGCAGTCGCCGATCAGGTGGACGGGTCCACCGATGTGCTCGACCGCATCGCGGACGGCCCCCACGTACTCCTCCACGGAGCAGTGGGCCGTGGCAGGCGTCGCCTCGAGCCACTCGAGCACGAACATGCGGTCGAGGCCCGCGTCGAGGCCCACGCCCACCTGGCTCTGGTGGGGGTTGAAGTCGACGATGCACGAGTGGTGCCCCGCCTGCGGTGGCAGTATCAGCGTCGGGACGAGCGCCGAGGCGCCCTCGGGCGAGAAGTCACGCAGCCGCGCGACCGGGCTCTCGGTGAGCACGGTGCTCGGCGAGCCCCAGGTCGGGTCGGACCGATTCTGGGTGAGTCGCATCCACGTATGTGCGTCGCCCAGGACGTCGGCGGGGGACGCACCGCGGGCGATCGCGCCCTGCCAGTACTGGGCTCCCACCGAGAACGCGTGAGACGTGACGTCGAGCCAGGCGCTCGCCATCCTGGTCGCGAGGCCAACAGCTGCACCAGCAGCGGTCTCGGTCTCGGCCGACGCGGTCACGCGTGCGAGCCCGAACTCATGCGTACCATTGTACCCGCAGATCCAGACGACGAGAAGGAGCGCAGAATGCGCTCGCATTCGGCTACCGGAGCCTGTCGGCGAGCCGCTCGGACGGCCAGCGCGGACAGATGCGTGTTCGCCCGCGGGATGGCCGGCATGATCGAGCAGTCCGCGACGTGGACGCCGTTCAGGCCGCGGACTTTGCCGTCGCCGTCGACGACGCTCCCGAGCGCGCACGTCCCGACGGGGTGGAAGTAGCACCCGAGCGACGCGCGGACATGCTCGCGCAGCGCGTCCTCGGTCATCTCAGTCGGCGCGTCGAGGATTCGCAGATCGGCACCGTCCTCGTCGGACAGCGGGCGATGGTCGATCGCCGGCGCTTTCCGCGGGCCGGGCCGAGGTAGGCGATCGCGGCGAACCCCACCTCGACCGCCGCGGCATGGACGGCGTCATTCCAGGCGCCGGGGTCGGGTCGCCTCCGCGCGCCGATCGCCTCCTTCGCGCGCAGCCGGTACGGCTGAAGCCCGGCCGCCGACCAGCCCTCGCCCCAGCCGTCGTAGTCGGAGGCAGCGCCCCAGGTGAGCATGCAGGCGTTGTGGGTCGAGCAGCCGCCGATCACCCGTGCCGACCAGCCGAAGCCGTCGTCGTAGTGCCAGTCGTGCGATACCGGCAGCTGGTGGGATCCCACCAGATCGGGCGGCCAACCGCCGGCGTCGAGCGGCCCGTAGTCCGGCCCCGCCTCGACGAGGCAGACGGCTCGACCGTGATCCTCGGACAGGCGGGCGGCGAGGACGCAACCCGCCGGCCCGCCTCCCAGCACCAGGTCGTCGAAGCGCTCGGCGCGCATTCCTTGAGGATGTCAGACGGCGCCGAGCAGGGTGAGGCTCACGTGCGACGGGGCCGGCCCGCCCGTCAGGACGCGCTGGTGGTTCACCGCCGTCTCGACCGCGAACCAGGGGCTCTCGGAGGTGCCGGGGTGGGGGACGTAGAGCGGGTAGTCGCTCGAGGCGACCTGAAGCCGCAGGCGGTGGCCCGGGAGGACCCGGTGGCCCGTGTGACCCAGATACACCTCGACCTGCGCCGAGTCCCCGGGGCGTTCGACGAGCTCCTGACCGTAGAGCAGGATGTGGGAGGCGCCGTCCGGGGCCACGTCCACGAGCTTCACGTGCACGCACATCGACGGGCCGTCGCTTCCGACCGCGAGGTGCGCGACCACCCGGCCCGCGAGCGTCAGCGGCTCGGCGAGCGGCTCGCCCGTGAACACGGCGACGTCGGCCCTCGCGGCCACATCGGACTCGTCGGGGTACTCGAACAGGAACGAGAACGGGTCGACGATCGTCGACGGGACGAGGTCCTCCGGGTCGTGCAGCCAGGCCACCTCACCGGGTGCGCCCGGGTCGGCTCCGAGGCCGCCCTCCGCCGAGAGGTAGAGCAGCGCCTCGCGCGCCCCCGGCGGCGGCCACGACGGCGACTCGTGCCAGCCGTCGTTTCCGAGATGCCAGCGCACGCGCGGCACGGACCCAGGGTCGCTGCGACCCGCGAGGAACGCGTCGAAGAAGTCGAGCGCGGGCTCGAGATAGCGGGGAAGCATCCGCTCGAGCGCGTCGTCGTTCGTCGCGTGGTCGTCGGCCTCGCCCACGGGGACGTCCTCGAACCGGTAGTTCTCGTGGTCCGTCGAGCCCGCGTGGAGGTACTGGTACGGCGCCGCTTCGGGATCGGCCATCAGACGCTCGTAGTCGAGCATGTGGGGCGGCGTGATGTTGTCGAACCAGCCAACGCCGTGCAGGGTCGGGATCCGCAGGCGGTCGAACGGGTGGCCGCCGACGTAGAGGTCGACGCCGGCCTGCCCGCGCTCCTCGGCCAGGATGCGGTCAAACGCGATGGAGCGCGACCCGATCGCGGCGAACGCGTCGTCGAAGAGCTCGCACAGCGGCCGGTGCGTCCAGTCGGGCGTCCAGTGGTGGGTGAGCGAGTCCGACCAGTACTGCGCGAGGTAGTGGGCTCCGTAGAGCGGCGTCACCGCGGCGAGCCAGTCGAAGAGGTCGGCGACGGTCACGCGCGGCACGATCGCCCGCAGGGCCGGATGACCGGAGGCGACGGCCGTCCACTGCACGAAGCCGTAGTACGAGTCGCCCCACATCCCCACGGCCCCGTCCGACCATGGCTGTCCGGTGATCCACTCGAGCGTGTCGTAGCCGTCGTCGATCTCGTGCACGAAGGCGTTCACCTCGCCGCCTGAGCGGAACTTGCCTCGCACGTCCTGCACCAGAAAGACGTAGCCGCGGTCGGTGAAGTGCCGTGCGATCTGCGGCATCCAGCAGTACCGGCCGTTCTTGTCGTACGGCAGCCGCACCAGCACCGCGGGCCGGGGCCTGCCCTCGTCGGGCAGGTAGACGTCGGTCGCGAGCGTCACGCCGTCGCGCATCGGCACCATCCGCTGCTCGGCACGCGGGTCGACGGCTCCGGGGCCGGTCGTCTCGAGCGTCTCGCTCATCGGCGAACCTTCTCACGCCGCGTTCGCTCAGTGGCAGGCAGCCGAGCCCGAGTCGACGACCGAGCCGTCGACCGCGACGAACCGCCAGTCGTAGCTCGCCGCGTGCAGGCGCAGCTTGAGCACCCCGAAGCCGTTTGCGGTGAACTCGACGTTCGTCGATCCCGGCAGCGATCCCTGGCTCTTGCCGCCGGTGCCGACGATGAACTGCCGGATGCCGTGTTCGGGGTTCACGTGTCCGTCGGCGTCCTGCGGCGCGAACCGCGCATACGTATGGATGTGCCCGCGGCGTTCATCTGGATCAAGAGGACCGACGGGACGAACACCGACCACGGGTTCCACCTCGTGGCGCGCTGCTGACCTCAGGCCGGGCGTTCGCGGGCTGCGCGGATCGCCTCCGCCAGCTCGCGGACGCCCGGCCGCACGGCCGCCTCGGAGAGGTGGCCGTAGCCGAGCATGAGCGTCGCCAGGCCGGCGTGCTCGCCGTAGTCGGACATCGTGCTGAGCGCGATCCGGCGTTCGAGCGCCTCCTCGCGGATCGCGGCCTCGTCGTCGCCCGGCGGGAGCTCGACCGTCAGGTGGAGGCCCGCGGCGATCCCGTGGACGGCCGCCTCTGGGAGCGCGTCGGCCAGGGCCTCGACGAGCGCCTGGCGACGGGCGCCGTAGCGCAGGCGCATCCGGCGCAGGTGGCGGTCGAGGTGGCCCGACGTCAGGAAGTCGGTGAATGCCAGCTGCTCGATCCGGGCGGTGCCCCGATCGGTCAGGAGCTTCTCGTCGCGCACCGCGTCCAGCAGCGCTGACGGCACCACGAGCCAGCCGAGCCGGAGCGCCGGGGCAAGCGTCTTGCTGGCGGAGCCGGCGTAGACCACCCGGTCGGGCTCGAGGCCCTGCACCGCACCGACGGCCGCCCGGTCGTAGCGGTACTCGGCGTCGTAGTCGTCCTCGACGCTGGTCGCGCCGCGCTCGCGGAGCCAGGCGACGAGCTCCGTCCGGCGCGCGCTCGAGAGCACGGCGCCCGTCGGGTGCTGATGGGCCGGCGTGACGACGACGGCATCGGGATCCGCCGCACGCAGCAGATCGACCCGAAGCCCGTCGGCATCGACCGGCACCGGCACAGGGTCAAGGCCGGCGCGGGCGGCGATCATGCCGTACTCGGGATCGGCGGGCGACTCGAGCGCGATGCGGCGCGCGCCCGTCTCGGCGAGGGCGCGGCAGACCACGGCGAGCGCCTGGGTGTAGCCGCTGGTGATGACGACGTTCTCGGTGGCTGCGACGACCCCGCGCACCCGCCCCAGGTAGTCGGCCACCGCGGCGCGGAGAACCTCGACGCCGCGCGGGTCGCCGTAGCTCAGGTCGGCGTCGGTGATCGTCGTCGCCGCGGTTCGCAGGCAGCGCGCCCAGGCGGCGCGCGGAAACGTCGTGACGTCGGGCATGCTGGGCCGGAAGTCGAACCGGACATCCGCCGTGCGGGGCGCGGGGCCGGCGGGCGCCGGGCTCGCGCCGACCGCCGGCGCGGCGACCCGCGGCCGGGCTCCCTGGCGCACGCTCAGGTATCCCTCGGACGTGAGCTGCGCGTAGGCGTCGACGACGACCCGGCGCGAGATGCCGAGCTGGCGGGCCAGGTCACGGGTGGAGGGGAGAGCTGTGCCCGCCCGGAGCGCCCCGTCGCGGATCCGGCTTCGGAGCTGGCCCTCGATCTGCGATCCCAGCGTCCCGGCGGCGCCCTTGGAGACCGAGAGCAGGAGCTCGGTCGGCTGACTGGACTCATTCATAGCCATCAAAGTGGATCTTGTTTCTGCACCAGTAGACCCTAGCATGCGCGTATGCAGTCGATCACTCCGAAGCCGCAGCGCCCGTCGCCTTCTCGCCACCTCGACGTTTGCGCAGCTTCCGCTGGCAACGCTGAGCATCGCCCTTCTCGTGCACACGGCACGGCTGACCGGCTCGGTGGCCGCGGCCGGGCTCGTCTCGGCGGCGTACGCCGCGGCGCTCGGCGTCGGCGGCCCGATCGTCGGACGCCTCGCCGACCGGCGCGGCCAGACCGGAGTGCTGCTCGCGAGCGCGGGCGCGTCGACGACGCTGCTCCTCGCGATCGCCGTGCTCCCGGCCGGTACGAGCGTCGGCCTGGTGGCCAGCCTCGCCGCGGCCCTCGGCGTGTCCACGCCGCCGGTCGCGGCCTGCCTCCGGGCCGCGCTCCCGGACGTGTTGGGGGATCCGAGCCAGGTGCGGACCGCCGTGTCGCTCCAGGCGACGCTCTCGGAGTTCGCCTGGATCGCCGGCCCGCCGATCACGCTCGGCCTGGCGGCGGTCGCGTCGACGCGGGTCGCGCTTGCCGTTGCGGCGGCCGGCCTCCTGCTCGCCACCGTGGCGTTCGCGCGCCAGCCGGCGTCGAGGCGGTGGCAGCCGACGCTCGAGCCGCCGGCGGGGCGCGGTGGAGCCCTGGCCGCGCCGGGCATGCGCACCCTCACGGCCATCCTGGTCGCGGTCGGCGTGGTCTTCGGCGCCGTCGAGGTCGCGGTCGCGACCGGCCAGTCCGCCGCGGAGGCCGGGCCGCTCCTCGGGCTGTGGGGCGCCGGCTCGCTGCTCGGAGGCGCCGCTGCGACGCGTCTGGGCGGCGGGGCCAGGAGCCCGATCGGGCTCGCCGCCGTGCTGACGGCGCTCGCGGTGGGGCATCTCGCGCTGGCGCTTGCCTCTGGCCCGCTCGCTCTCGGCGTGCTCCTGGTCGTCGCCGGCGCTGCGATCGCCCCAACCTATGCGACCGTCTATTCCATGGTCGACGACGTGGCGCCCGAGGGCACCCTGACCGAGGCGTCGGCCTGGCTCGCCACGGCAGTTGCCGTCGGCGCCGCGCTCGGCTCGGCGGCGGCCGGCGTCGTCATCTCGCAGGCCGGGCCTGTGGCCGCATTCGGCCTGGCGGGCGTCGCGGGCGCGCTCGCCGTCGCGATCGCGGTCGGGCGGGGCTGTACGCTCGGGGCGTGCTCGGCTCCGACGCTCGACGAGATCGCTCGCGTCTTCCGCCTCGGCGCCCGTCCCCGGCTGACCGGCACGGTCGAGCGCGGGGAGCAGGGCCAGGTGTGGCAGCTCGAGACCGACCGTGGGATGTGGGCCGTGAAGACGGCCCTCGGCGTGCCGGAGGAGCTCGACGGCGAGGACGCGGAGTTCCAGGACGCTGCGCACACGGCGGGCATTCCCGTGCCCACCGTCGTCCGGACGCAGTCCGGCGAGGTGTTCGCGGTCATCGGGGGCGTGCACGTGAGGGCCTACGAGTGGGTCGAGATCTGCCCGCCCGACCGGACGCTCGACCCCGCCGGGGTGGGCCGGGTCGTGGCGGACATGCACCGCGTCGAGTATGCCGGCGAGCGGCCGGAGGATCCGTGGTACACGGATCCGGTTGGCGCGGCCGCGTGGGATGAGCTCATCGGCGACCTCTCCGCGGCCGGCGCGCCGTTCGCCGGCGACATGGCCGCGATCCGCGACCACCTCGTCGCGCTCGAGGCGCTGATCGAGCCGGCGCGTGAGCTTCGCACCTGCCACCGCGACCTGTGGGCCGACAACCTCCGGCCCACCGCGGCGGGCGGGATGTGCGTGATCGACTGGGAGAACTGCGGCCTCGCCGACCCGGGCCAGGAGCTCTCGGGGGTGCTGTTCGAGTTCTGGGGCCGCGACCCCGATCGTGCCCGCGCGCTCTACCGCGAGTACCGCCGCTCCGGCGGGCCCGGGCGAGTCGACGAGCGCGGGAGCTTCTCGATGACGATCGCCCAGCTCGGCCACATCACCGAGATCTCGTGCAGGGCCTGGCTCGACCCGTCCGAAACCGACGAGGAGCGGCATCGTCAGGTGGGCCGCGTCGCCGAGTGCACCGAGGACCCGCTGACCGTGGACGTGATCGACGCGATCCTCGACGCCGTGCGCGGGTCTGACTAGCCGTCGGCGAGCTGCGAGAGGTCGCGGGCAAGCGACGTGCACTCCGTCCAATCGGCGAGCACGTGCTCGTCGCGGTCGCGGTGGTAGCGGCCGAACGCCTCCGCCTCGGTGACCCGTCCGCCCAGCCAGTCGGCGATCGCATCGGCGGCGAGCACGGCGTGCCGGCCGGCCGTGTCCATTCCGGCGCCGGTCCACGGATCCTGGTGCACCGCGGCGTCGCCGACGAGCGCCCATCCCGGCCCCGCCGGCGCCCGCATCCAGCTCGGCTCCGGAGGTCCTCCGGCAGCCCGCCCGGCGGGCGTCGCGTCAGCCCATCGCCCTGCCAGGCCGGAGTGGGCGCGCAGCCGCCGGTCGAGCTCTGCGTCGGGCGCTGCGCGAAAGGCCGCAAAGTCGGCGCTCGGCGCGCTGATGCCGACGCATGCCAGGCCGGCGTCGGACGGAAAGACGTATGCGATCTCGTCGCCGTCGCAGCGAGAATTCGGCCGCGTCGGGCGCCGCTCCGCCCGGGTCGCTCCACCCGGAGACGTAGCGGTAGTAGAGCGTGCGGAGCGCCTCAACGTGGTGCTCGACCGACGGGGCGACCTCGCGCGCGACGAGCGAGTGCCGCCCGTCCGCGCCGACCACGATCCGGCTTTGGACGTCGTATTCGCCCTTGCGATCGCGCAGCCGGGCCCCCGTCACCCGGCCGTCCTCGCGCAGGAGCCTGACAACGGTCGCAGGCTGCGCGACCGCGACGCCGTCGGCACGCCCCGCCCGCCGGAGCAGCACGTCGTCGAGCGGCGCTCGCCGGACCGAGAGGCCGAATCCGGCGTCGCCGGGACTCTGGGGCGGCCCCTCCTCAGGGCCGGGGGTGCCGAAGCCGAAGCTCCACTCCCGCCTCAGGGGCGGGCAGCCCAGCTCGAGCACCTCGTCGAGGACCGAGAGCCTGTCGAGCACCGCGACGAGCCCCTCGCCGCGGAAGAAGTGCGTCGAGATCGTGGTGCTCGGAAACCGCACCCGCTCGACGAGGAGCACGCTGATCCCACGGTCTCCCAGCAGTGCCGCGACCGTCGAGCCGGCGATTCGCCCGCCGACGACGATCACGTCGCAGGAGTGATGCCGCTCACACACCGTGAATCCGGCTGCGGACGTGCACCGTATGGCCGTCCATGCGACTCCGAGTGCTCCCGGCCGTGCTCGTGACGATGGTGCTCGCCGTCGGCGCCTGGGTCGCCTTCGCCTCGAGCGCGACGGCCGCGACGACCGTCAACATCGGCCTGCGCAGCTTCGCGATCTCGAAGAGCGCGTCCTCGGTGCGGCATGGCAACGTGACGTTCCACATCACAAACCACGCCACCATCGCACACAACTTCCGGATCCGCATCGGAACGACCGGACGCGTGCTCGCCAAGTCGGTGAACCTGGGCGCGGGCCGCTCGACCAACATCACGGTCAAGCTGAGCGCACGCTCCTACACGATCTTCTGCGGCATCCACCCGACGCTGATGCACACGTCGTTCCGGGTCACCTGACGCCGCGGTCAATCGGCGCCGCCGGAGCCGCCGCGGCGATTCCGGAGGAGACCGCCGGCCCGGTTTCCCGGTGACGGCTCGAACGGCGTGAACGCGCTGAGCATGAGCGGCATCGTTCGCAGCGACATCACCACGAGCGTCGGCGAGCGTCCGGCGTCGCGACCGGCGTGCCGCTCGACATCAACCTCCGAGTCGTCGACCTGAGCGAGGGCTCCGGCCGTTCGCGGGCGCCGCCGTGTACGTAACGTCGCTCTCGAGCGACATGGTGTTGAGCGACGGCTACTCGCTTACAGATGGCCGATGTCACGGAGTCGGCCGACTCCCGGCTCTCGGCGACGCTCGACGTCCCCGTGTGAGCGATCAGCCGATCGTCTGAACCGGCACCTCGAAGAACTCGACCGACGTGCGCCGCTCGGTGGCGCCGGGGCTCATGGCGTTCAGCGCCTCGTCGCCGCGGCGCAACGCCTCTTCGCTGTCGAAGAGCGTCACACCGAGACCCTTGCCGGTCTCGCGGTTCACGAGCATCAGCATCTTCGCGCCCTCGAGCCCGGCCGGCGTGTCGCCCTCCACCTCCTTGCGGACCATCTCGATCGCGGCGTCGACGTTGGCAGGGTCGCTTTCGAACGTGGCGATGCGTGCGTACACGGTCCCTCCTCCGGGATAGGTCACGCCGATGGTACCGCCGTCCAGCTTGCGCCAAACCGCGGCCCTCGCTGAGCGCGCGTCGTACGATTCACGGCGATGGCGTCCCGAGAGGCAGCATGCAGCTGCGGGCAGCTGCGTCTGGAGGCGGACGGCGATCCGGTTCGGATCTCCATGTGCCACTGCCTGGCGTGCCAGCGCCGGACCGGAAGCGCCTTTGGGATCCAGGCCCGGTTCCCCTCGGATCGCGTGCACGTCGCGGGCAGGTTCAGCGACTACGTCCGGCGGTCCGACGAGGGCGGCGAGGAGCGGACGTTTCACTTCTGCCCCGACTGCGGCGGGACGGTTTTCTACAAGACGGCGGATGCGCCGGACCTGATCGCCGTGCCGGTGGGTGCCTTCGCCGACCCGTCCTTCCCGCCGCCGACGGTGTCGGTCTACGGTTCGCGACAGCATCCGTGGATCGCTCTCCCTCCGGGGCCGAGACCGACGACGCATGGACGTCGCTTCGGCCCGCTCTACGAGGCGGGTGAGTACGCCGAGGTCGCCGACCGCGCCGGCGAGCTGATCGAGGCCGAGCCCGAGAATGCCCAGCTCCTCTACAACGTGGCGTGCTGCGAGAGCCTGGCCGGGCGGACGACGGACGCCCTCGACCACCTGCGGCGCGCCATTGCCCGGTCGGAGGAGCTGCGCTCGGCGGCTGCGACGGACTCTGACTTCGACCCGATCCGGGACGAGCCCCGTTCCGGGAGCTCGTGAGCCCGCCGGCATGACGATCCGCGAGGCAGCCTGCAGCTGTGGCCAGCTTCGCGTCGAGGCGGCGGGCGATCCGTTCGCGATCTCGATCTGCCACTGCCTTTCGTGCCAGCGGCGGACGGGAAGCGCGTTCGGCATGCAGGCCGGGTTCAACGCCGACCAGGTGCGCGTCACCGGCCGCCACACCGACTACGCCCGGACGTCGGACGAGGCAGACCGCAAGGTCCACGTCTTTCACTTCTGCCCCGAGTGCGGCTCGACGGTCTTCTCCACGGAGCCCGACGAGCCGGACATCGTCGTCGTGCATGGTCGGGGCGTTCGCCGATCCGGAGTTCCCGCCGCCGACCGAGGCGGGGTACGGATCTCGGCGTCACCCGATGGGTCGTCCTCCCGTCGGACATCGAGAGCGACGAGGCATGGGAGCAGCTTCGGCCTCTCTACGACGCCGGCGCGTACGCCGAGGTGGCTGACCGCGGCCCGGAGCTGATTGCGGCCGCATCCTGACAACGCCAGGCTCCTGTACAACGTCGCGTGCTGCGAGAGCCTGGCCGGGCGGACGGCTGATGCGATCGAGCACCTGCGAGCGGCGATCGAGCTCCATGGCGATTTGCGTTCGCTCGCGGCCACGGACTCCGACTTCGACCCCATCAGGGACGAACCCGGTTTCACGGAGCTTATGGGGTAGAGGCACGCGAGACGCCGGCGATCGACTCGAGGAGATCCGCGACCTCGTCGACCGGCCGGCGGGTGTCGATCTCGGCGGTCGCTCCGGCGCGGAGCAGCGGCTCGACGGCGTGGAGGTCGCCCAGGATGAGGGCCCGCTCGGCGTCCGTCTTGCCGAAGTCGTTCGTCGAGCGAGAGGCCACCCGGTCGAGGAGCACGTCCTCCGGCACGCTCAGCAGCACGATCGCGTCGAACAGGGGTAGAAGCGGCCCTGGTTCGCCACCGTCCCCGAGACGAACAACGCGCCGTCAGCGGGTTCGGCCAGCAGGGCGCGGATCCGATCCTCGCGCCACAGCCGCTCCGACCCGCGTTCGGGATGCGGAACTTCTTCCGACCAGTCGCCGTAGTCCGTGTCGACCACGCGGTGGCCCCTGCGCGCGAGCTCGGCCAGCGCCGTCGACTTCCCGGTCCCCGACATGCCCGTCACCAGAACGGCTGTCATGGTCGCAGCCTAGGCTGCCGTGGTGGATGTTGACCTCTTCGCCGGCCTCCCGGTCGCCGACTACGCGCGATCAGCCGAGTGGTACGAGCGCTTCCTGGGCTCGGAGCCGAGCTTCCTGCCGAACGCAACCGAGGCCGTGTGGGAGCTCGCCGAGCGGCGGTACGTCTACATCGTCGAACGGCCGCACCATGCGGGCCATGCGGTGCACACCCTCTTCGTCAAGGACCTCGACGCACTGGTCAGGGAGATCGCCGACAGAGGGATCGAGCCCGCCGAGCGCGAGACGTACTCCAACGGCGTCCGCAAAGTGACGTACCGAGATCCCGACGGAAATGAGATCGGCCTCGGCGGCGCCCCGCTGCCCGCCAACGATTAGGCCACGGCCTGTGGTCGACGGTGGGAGCATGGAATGCCCGTCGCTTCGCGTCCTCGAGAAGCTCGGGTTCGAACGGGATCACACCACCGAGGAGGCGGATGGACCGGTTGTCTGGCTGACCCTCAGATTAGGCCCGGCGTAACGACGCTACCCCCGCCCGACGATCTCGATCCAGTACTCGTCCAGGAACAGCACGCCGACGGATTGACCGGCGATGGCTGGATCAATCGGTCACGGCGAAGACGTGCCAATCTCCCGGGACGCCCTTCAACTCATGCATGCCTCGATCGTCGAACGTGATCCCTGAGCCGGCGACGAGATCCTTGACAGTTCCGGAGACGAGCACCTCGCCGCCCTTCGCGTGCCCCGCTACGCGGGCGCCGATGTGGACGGCGATGCCGCCGATCTTACCGTCCACTAGCTGGCATTCCCCTGTGTGAAGCCCTGCCCGAACCATGATTCCGAGGTCGCTGACCGCCTCGATGATTGCGGAGGCGCAACGGATTCCGCGCGCCGGCCCGTCAAAGGTTGCGAAGAACCCGTCGCCGGCCGTATCGAGCTCACGTCCACGATGGCGTGCCAACTGCCGTCGCACGAGCGCGTGATGGGCTTCGAGGAGCGACCGCCATCCCGCATCGCCAAGCTCGGCGAGGTGCACTGTCGAGTTCACGATGTCGGTGAAGAGGACGGTCACGAGGACGCGATCCTGCTCGGCGGCAGGCGCCTCGGCGTCCCAGTTGGCGGTCAGGAACTGCTCGACGTGGTCAGCGATGAGATCGACCTCCGCCAGCGATGGGATGTGGCAATTTCCCGCCAACTCCACATACGTTGCGCCTGGAATCCGGTCGGCCAGCGCCCGTCCCCCCTGAACGGGAGCCCATGGGTCATCCGCGAAGTGCAGGACGAGCACGGGGACGTTGACGGTCGGCAACGTGTCGCGGATGTCGATCCCCATGTTCATCCGATCCAGCGCCTCCCGGCGCCCGGACTGGCGCCGTAACGAAACATCCTCGCCATCGCGGCGATCTCCTCATCGGTTGCGTTAGGCGAGCCCGAGCGGACGACCTCCGCGCGATACCCGGGCTGTCCGGCCCGGGCTCGACTGTCGATGATTTCCTGCAGATAGGTGGCTTCCGGGTCTCCCCACGGGTAGTCAGGTGCCCACAGCGTCCGTGGCGCACCTCCGTACAGCACCAGCGCACCCGTCCGGTCCGGATAGGTGGCGGCAAACAGCACTGACATTGGCGCACCCTCGGATATGCCCATGATTGCAGCACGCTGTGAGCCCGCCGCATCCATCACGGCCCGCACATCGTCCATCCGTATCTCCAGCGGGGAGCCCGCGCCGACCGGGTCGGACATCCCCGTTCCGCGCTTGTCGAAGACGATCAGGCGCGCGAACCGCGACAGACGTTCATACAGCCGTCGAAAGCTGGGCATCTGCCATGACAGCTCGACGTGGGAGACGGCACCCGGGACGAACACCAAGTCGAACGGCCCCTCGCCGACAACCTGGTAGGCGATGCTGACATCGCCGCTACGGGCATACCGCGTCTGGGGCTCGGCATCCACCGCTCTAGTGTGTCACTCCGGCGGCGCCCCGACGACCCCAGCGCGGTGCCTCGTCCGGCCGCCTCAGCCGCGCCCGATGATCTCGATCCGGTAGTCGTCAAGGAACAGTACGCCGACGGATCGACGCGTTGGGGCGCCATGCCGCGGTTGTCCTGCGAGGTGTTCGGGCCGTACAATCGCGCCGTATGAGGGGCGCGGTCTACGTGATCGGCGGTCTCGCGATCATCGCATTCTTCGTCGTGCGGCAGCGGCGCAGTGAGAGATTCGAGCAGCGCTCCTTGTTCATTCCAGCTGCGCTCGCCGTCTACGGCCTCGTGTTGCTCCACCACACCACGCGCCGGGATCCGTTCACCGCCTCGTCGGGCCTACTGCTGTCGCTGAGCGCTGTTGCGTCGATTTGCTTCGGCATATTCCGTGGGCGAACGATCGAGCTGTTCGTTCGCGAAGGAGAGCTCTGGGAGCGTGCGACGTGGGCCAATCTGGGCATTGGCTGGGGCGGATTGCTCCTCGTCCGCCTCGCCCTGATTGGCACCGCCGCGGCTGTGGGCGCCACCCTCGCCGCGTCGCCGACCTCGATCCCGCTGATGCTCGCCATCACGCTTGCCGCTCAGATGCTTGTCGTTGGCGAGCGGGCCAAGAGCAGCGGCGCTGTCATCGCGCCGTCGAGGCGCGAGCGCCGGCGGGCTCGGCGTCGTCGGAGCTAACTCAGCCTCGTTCGATCAACTCAACACGGTAGTCGTCTAGGTGCTGGTCGGAGTTGTCGCTCATGGTGATCGCCACGCAGGCGGTTCGTCCCGGCGTGGTCCTCGACCAAACCGCAGCACTGGTAGAACCCTCACGACGGGCCTCCGGCGGGTGTGTCGGCCATCACCGGTTGTGACCCTGGGAAGGCGAATCCTTTGACGATGAGCCAGATCGGGAGGATGAGCTCGAAGAGGCCGCCCGGAACGAGGGCGACTTGCCCGACGCCGTGTGTCACGGTGGTCACGTTGAACATGGCCAGGATGGTTCCCAGTGCCAAAACGGGGTAGCCAACAAGGCCGAGAATTGCGATCGGCCGCGGTATCAACCTCGATCGATACAACAAGAAGGCCAGGATCGATCCGTCGACACTGGTGACCAAGTAGAGCACCTCGATGGATACGGTGCGTTGTCCCTGGAAGAGCGCGCCAAGGTGTTGCGACGCCGACGTGCTTAGAGTGGCGTTTCCGACGTTGATCACGAGGAGTGGGGTCACTACGTAGAAGAGGGTTGCTGCAAGTTCGGCGACTCTGAACCCGACGTATGCCAACGCGAGTGGCTCGCTGGTGCGTCGAAACAGGGGAAACAGGAGAAGGGCGATGGCCACGATCGCAATGCCTTGAACGAACGCCAAGAGCGCGCCGGCGGCGAGAGCGTTCGTGTGTGCGGACACGCCGGTCAGATAGTTCGACCCCTTCAGAACGCCCCTAATGAGCGCATCCGCCGTAGCAAACGTCACCGTAGCGATGAGGAAGAGCAACCCAACCAGGACTGCGGTCTTCCTTGTGGATGCCGTCGTCGGCTGGCTCTGCCTCAGCGTCGCGGCGTTCGCGGGCGATCCGGACACAGAAGCCTCCTCTACGCGCGCAGCGCCGGGATGGCGCAACGCGCGAGGATGATACGCCGAACCATCAGACCCCGTGAGACCAAAGCCCGAGACCGGCAGGAAGTGACTCGCCTCGTTGGGCGACCGACCTGCCACGCCGACGAACAAGCGGTTGCCGGTCACGCCCTGCAGGGTTGGGGAGCGCCGTGGGCGTCCAGGGCGAGGGGATCCGATCACGCGCGAGGCCTCTCGATAGCTCACACGGTAGCCGTCCGGGTCGCGCACGAAGCAGAGGAACGATCCGCCCTCGCTGACCTTGTACGGCGGGCGCTCCGGCTCGATGCCCTGTCCCTTCAGCGCGTCGAGCGTGCCGTCGAGGTCGTCGACGCCGATCGCGATGTGGCCGTAGCCGGTGCCGATGTCGTACGTGCGGCCGTCGTGGTTGAGCGTCAGCTCGAGCACGTTCGTCGCTGGCCGGGCAGGCTGAAGAAGTAGTTGGTCGCCTCGAGCTCGCCGTTTCGGACGATGGCGATCTCGCGGCTGAACGTGAAGCCGAGCGCCTCGTAGAACGCCCGGCTCTTCTCCGGGTCGGTGATCCGAACCATGGTGTGCAGGTATGTGGTCATGGCGGCCATTCTAGAGTCGGCCGCCGGCCGCCCGCAGCTACCAGTCGGCGAGGATGTTGTCGTCGGCGGCGCCGGCCTCGACCGCGGTCTCGAAGGCCGACAGCTGCTCGGGCGCGATCGCGTAGGTGTGCTCCGGGGCGGGGAACGTCCGCGCCCGCACCTCGCTCGCGTACGCCGTGACGCCCTCGCGCATCGCCTCGCCGACGTGGGCGAAGCGCTTCACGAACTTCGGCTGGAACGTGTCGGCGCCGTGCATGTCGAGCAGGTCGTGCAGCACGAGCACCTGGCCGTCGGTGCCGGCGCCGGAGCCGATGCCGATCGTCGGGATCGTGAGCCGCCGCGTGATCGCGGCCGCGACCGGCCTCGGGCACGCACTCGAGCACGATGCGCGAAGCAGCCGGCGGCCTCGAGCGCGACGGCGTCGTCGTAGAGCGGCTTGGCGTGGTGCCACTGGCGCCCCTGGGCCTTGTGGCCGCCGAGCATGGTCGCGGTCTGCGGCGTGAGGCCGATGTGGCCCATGACCGGGATCCCGGCGCGCGACGAGCGCCGCGGCCCGCTGCACCGACTGGCCGCGCGCCCTCGAGCTTGACGCAGTCGGCGCCGGCCTCCTTGATGAACCGGCCGGCGTTGCGCACGGCGTCCTCGTCGGACACCTGGTAGGACATGAACGGCAGGTCGCCGATCACGAGCGCGCGCTCGCAGCCCGCGGCGACGGCGCGGGTCAGGATGACGAGCTCGTCCATCGTCGCGCCGACGGTCGAGATCGGGTCGTGGCCGAGCACGGTGTTCGCGGCCGAGTCGCCGACGAGCACGAGGTCGACGCCGGCCGGGTCGACGATCCGGGCCGCTGGGAGGTCGTAGGCCGTCACCATCACGATCGGCGTTCCGGCGATCTTCAGCTCGTGCAGCTGAGGCAGCGTGACCTTCATACGCGTCCTCGAGCCGGATGTTATCGATCAGGCGGGTCGACCCGAACCGGGCCGCGCCGATCACGAGGGCGCCCGGCCGCGGCTCGACCTCGACGAAGGTGTCCGGGTCGACGACGGCCAGGTAGTCGACGCTCGCCCTCGACAGGCCGCGGGTCGCGGGCGAGCAGCGCCCGGTGCAGCGACGGCGCGCGCGCTGCCGCTCCTCGGGCGACAGGTAGACGTTTCGGGACGAGATCGCGAGCCCGTCGGGCTCGCGGACGGTCTCGACGGCGCGGATCTCGACGCCGACGTCGAGGTCGGCGGTCATCCGCCGCATGACGGCGAGCTGCTGGGCGTCCTTGCGGCCGAAGTAGGCGACGTCGGGCCGCAGGCGGTTGAAGAGCTTGAGGACGACGGTCGCGACGCCGTCGAAGTGGCCGGGCCGGTGCGCGCCCTCGAAGCGGCTCGCCGAGCTCGCCGACCGAGACCGAGTGTCGAGAAGCCGTCCGGATACATCTCCTCGACGGTCGGCGCGTACACCTCGTCGACGCCCTCGTCGGCGGCGATCGCCGCGGTCGCGCTCCTCGTCGCGCGGGTAGCGCGTCGAGGTCCTCGCCCGGCCCGAACTGGGTCGGGTTCACGAACAGGCTCATGACGACGCGGTCGCACTCCGACCGCGCGCCGGCGCGCAGGAGCGCGCGGTGGCCCGTCGTGCAGCGCGCCCATCGTCGGCACGAGGCCGGTCGTCACAGGAGGTCTCGGACGGCGGCCGCCGACGCGCGGATCGACGAGCGGCAGGGTCGCCCGCCCGAGCGCCCGGTAGAGCGGCGCGAGCTCGGGCCCGATCGCCTCGCAGGTGGGCCGCGACCGTCTCGGCGTCGCCGCGGGCGATCGGCCCGGTCGGGTGCCCGCCGGCCACGTCGACCGTGCGGTGCTGGAGCGGGCGCGAGCACGCGCAGCGCCAGGTCGCGGTCGAGGCCGGTCCGCTCGAGCAGGTCGACCGCCGTCCGGGTGATCGTGACGAGGTAGTTCGAGGCGAAGACCATGGCGGCGTGGTAGGTGACCTTCATCTCGTCGGCGAGCGGGAACGGCTCGAGGCCGAGGTCGCGCGCGAGGCCGGCTCCGAGCTCCCAGTCGCCGGTGACGGCGGCGTAGGCGCCCTCGAGCTGGTCGGGCCCGCGCTCGGGCCAGATCGTCTGGACGGGTGGACGCACGCCCTGGGGCCCGGGGCGGAGTCGAGCGCGTGCACGCTCGTCGCCCCCGAGAAGTGGACGACGGCGGTGTCGGGGGCGAGACGCGGGGCGAGCGCGGCGCAGACGTCGGCGATGGCGCCGTCGGGGGTCGCGATCAGCAGACGAGCCGCACGCCGTCGAGCGGCGACCTCCTCGCCGCGGCCGTACGAGCTCGGGCTCCCGAGGCGCGCGGCGACGACGGTGCCCACGCGACCCGCGCCGATGACCACGGTGTGGCTTGGCATGCACTGGGCGGCAAGGTTACGCCCACCGCCGCAACATCGGGGTCAGACCCCGATGTTGCGCGGCGCTAGACTGGCCCATGCCCATCTACGAGTACCTGTGCGCCGACTGCTCGGACACGTTCGAGGAGCTCGTGTCGGCGTCCAGCGCCGGCGACTGTCCGCTGCCCCGACTGCGGCAGCGGGACCGTCACGAAGCTCCTGTCGTCGTTCGCGACCCCGCGCCCCGTGGGCGCGACGGTCGGCGGCGGTGGCGGTGGCGGTTGCTGCGGCGGAAGCTGCGGCTGCGGCCACTGATCCGGAGTCGTCCGGGCCGCTTGCCAGAATGCGATCCGTGAGCGACGCACCCGCACGCGCGGCCGAGCTCGAGCGACTGGCGGACGAGTGGCGAGGCTGTACCAAGTGCGCGCTCTCCGCCTCGCGCACGCAGGTCGTCGTCGGGCACGGGCCATCCGGACGCCGACCTGATGTTCGTCGGCGAGGCGCCGGGCTTCCACGAGGACAAGCAGGGCGCGCCGTTCGTCGGCCAGGCCGGGAAGGTGCTCGAGCTCGCTGCTCGGCGACGATCGGGCTCACGCGCGCCGGACGTCTACATCGCCAACGTGCTCAAGTGCCGCCCGCCCGGGAACCGCGACCCGCTGCCCGACGAGATCGAGGCCTGCGAGGGGCACCTGTTCGCCCAGGTCGAGCTGATCCGGCCGAAGGTGATCTGCACGCTCGGCAACTTCGCGACCAAGCTCCTCTCCGGCCAGCCGCACGGCATCACCCGCGTCCACGGCCGGCCGCAGCCGCGCCGGATCGGCGGCGTCGACCTCGTCCTCTACCCGATCTTCCACCCCGCGGCGGCGCTCTACACGCCGGCGATGATGGACACGCTCGAGGGCGACTTCGCGCGGCTGCCCGAGCTGCTCGCCGGCGCCCGTCGAGGCGCCGCCGCGCGCCGGTGCCGGTCGCCGTCGGCGCGCCGCCCGAGCCCGTCGCCGAGCCCGAGCCAGCGAGTACGCCCAGCTGGGCCTCTTCTAGCCTCGCCGCCGACCGAGCGGATCGCCGCCGCGGTCGCCGGGCAGCTCGCGCCGCCGCGACGTCGTCGACGTGGTGGGCGAGCTGGGGGCGGGGAAGACCGCCTTCGTGCGCGCCGCGTGCGCCGCGCTCGGCGTGACCGACCTGGTCACCAGCCCCACCTACACGGTCGGCCATCGCTACCCGGCGCCGGCGTTCCCGGTGTCGCACCTCGACCTCTACCGCTCGGCCGGCGTGTCGCCGGAGGAGTGGGCCGACCTCGAGCCGTACTTCGACGATGCCGTGTGCTTCGTCGAGTGGCCCGGAGCCGGGGGCAGGCGTCCTGCCCGCACCGCGCCTCGTCGTGGAACTGCGGTTGCAGGAGGCCGATGCTAGGCTGATCTCGTTGCGAAGCGAACATCCAGGATTGCTCTCGGCGATTGCTGATTCTCTCGCTTGATACCGCCACCGACGTCGCCACCGCGTGCGTCTGGCGGGATGGCCTCGCACTGGCAGAATCGGCCACCCGGGCCCGCTCGGTGGCGCCCAGCGCGTGCTCGCCGACGTCGATCGGCTGATGGACGAGGCCGGGGTGACCCCGGCCGACCTCGACCTCGTCGTCGCCGGAACGGGCCCGGGCACGTTCACCGGGCTTCGCATCGGCCTCGCGACCGCCCGCGCGCTCGGCTTCGCGCTCGGGATCCCCGTGAAGCGGCGTCTCGACGCTCGACGCGCTTCGCGCCGCCGACGGCGTCGACGTGGCGTGCGTGGACGCCCGCCGCGGCGAGGTCTTCGCCGCCGGCGCCGGGCTCGAGGTCCAGGCGATCGCACCCGAGGCGCTCGCGGAGGCGCTCGCTCCCGGCACCGTCTGCGCCGGGGACGGCGCGGTCCGCTACCGCGACCGGCTGCAGCGGCCTCGAGATCCCGGCCGACGACTCGCCGCTTCACGTCCCCTGGGCCCGCCATCACGCCGCCCTCGCCGGCACGGCGGGGCCGCCCGAGCCGCTCTACCTCCGCGCTCCCGACGCCGACCGCGCGCTCGCAGCGAGGGCCGCCTCATGATGACCGCCGTCGAGCTGCGGCGCCTGCGGACGTCCGACCTCGACCGGATCGAGGAGCTCGAGCGCGAGAGCTACCCGACGCCGTGGTCGCGGTCGATGTTCGCCGGCGAGCTCGCCAAGCCCAGCGGGATCTGCCTGGGCGCGTTCCAGGGCGACGACATGCTCGGCTACCTGATCGTGGCCCGGTACGTCGACGCGTGGCACATCATGAACGTGGCGGTCGACCCGATCTGGCGCGGCCGCGGCGTGGCGCGCACGCTGCTCGAGCAGCTGTTCGAGGTCACCGACGAGGACCCCGACCGCGGCTACACGCTCGAGGTGCGCGTCTCGAACGTCGTCGCCATCCACCTGTACGAGTCGCTCGGGTTCGTGACGACCGGTGTCCGCCGCGGGTACTACACCGACAACCGCGAGGATGCGCTGATCATGTGGAAGGATGCGGAGCCCCCGGTGTGATCCTCGGCATCGAGACGTCGTGCGACGAGACCGCCGCTGCGGTCGTGTCGCCGGACGGCGTCGTCCTCTCCAACGTCGTCAGCTCGCAGGCCGAGCTGCACGCGCCGTACGGCGGCGTCGTGCCGGAGGTCGCGTCGCGCCGGCACCTGGAGCTGGTCGTGCCGGTGGTCGAGGCGGCGCTCGCCGACGCGGGGGTGACCCTGGACGACATCACGTCGGTGGCGGTCACCGAGGGGCCCGGGCTGATCGGCGCGCTGCTCGTCGGCCTCTCGGCTGCGAAGGCGATCGCGTTCGCCCGAAGGCTGCCGCTCGTCCCCGTCGACCACCTGCACGGCCACGTCGCCGCGCTCTACCTCGAGCCGGATCCGATCGAGCCGCCGTTCCTCGCGCTGCTTGCGTCGGGCGGTCACACGCTGCTTGCGTCCGTGGAGACGCGCGGTGCGATGACCGTGATCGGGCGCAGTCTCGACGACGCGGCCGGCGAGGCGTTCGACAAGGGCGCCCGGCTGCTCGGGCTCGGCTATCCGGGCGGCGCGGAGCTCGAACGGCTCGCCGCCGGCGGCGACGTCACGGCGCACCGCTTCCCGGCCGCGATGGTCGGCCGGCCCGGCCACGACTTCTCGTTCAGCGGCCTCAAGACGGCGCTGGCCCGGGCCGTCCGCGACGACGGCGGCCGCCGGCCGACCTGGCCGCGTCGTACCAGGCGGCGATCGTCCGGTCGCTGGTCGAGCGGGCCGCCGAGGCGGTCGAGGCCACCGGCGCCGGGACGCTGGCGATCGTCGGCGGCGTGGCCCGGAACTCCGTCCTGCGAGACGCCGCGGCGCGCCGGCTGCGACGAGCTGGGCGTGCGCCTGGCCCTGGCGCCGCCCGAGCTCTGCACCGACAACGCAGCCATGATCGCGTCGGCGGCCCGCTACGCGACGCCGCTCGCGTATCCCGACTACCTGTCCCGCGACGCCTACGCGACGGCCGCGTGACCGTCGAGGTGCGCATGATGACCGCGGCCGGGTGCCACCTGTGCGACGAGGCCCATGCGGTGCTCGAGGAGGTGCGCGCCGAGACGGGCTTCGACCTCGTGCGCGTGGACATCACGGGCGACCCCGACCTCGAGGCCGAGTTCCGCGAGCAGATCCCGGTCGTCTTCGTCGCGGGCCGCAAGGCCTTCAAGTTCCGCGTCGACGCGGACGAGCTTCGCCGCCGGGTCGCGGTCGCCACAAGCGCCTCCTAGAAATTCCGGCTCGTGGCGGTGTGACACCGCAGCGAAAGCCGCGGGGCTACACTGATCGTGACGTGTTACAAACCCCCGCCCTGAAGGAGACCTCGTTGGCTTCGGACCGCCTGACCGTCGGCGTCGCCGCCCGGCTTTCGCGCTATCTGCAGGTGCTGACGCAGGCGAAGAAGCAGGGCCGGGACTCGATCTCATCGCAGGAGATCGGCGAGTACACCAACGTCAACGCCACGCAGATCCGCCGTGATCTGTCCGGGTTCGGCAAGTTCGGCAAGCGCGGGGTCGGCTACAACATCGACTTCCTGATCGGCGAGATCCGGAAGATCCTGCGGACGTCCGGCCAGCACAACATCGTCCTCATCGGCGCCGGCTCGCTCGGCCAGGCCATCTCCAAGTCGAGCATCTTCGCCGATCATGGCTTCAACATCGCCGGGGTCTTCGACAACGACCCGGCCAAGGTCGGCAGCGACTCGGGCGACGTGCGCATCCAGGACATGTCGGAGCTGCCGGGGGCGATCCGCGACCGCAACGTGATCGTGGGCGTCCTCGCCGTGCCCGAGGAGGCGGCCCAGGAGGCTGCCGACCGGCTCGTGCGCGCCGGCGTGAAGATCATCTTCAACTACTCCGACGCGCTCATCGACACGCCGGCCGACGTCACCGTGCACCGGTCGAGCCCGGTCGTCGAGATCCTGCACGCGCTCTACTTCCACCTGACCTAGCCCGCAGGCCGGGCCGGTAGGTTGTGGCGGTGCGGCTCGTCCTGTGGCACGGCTACCTGCTCGAGGGCACCGGCTCGAACATCTACACGCAGCATGTGGCGCGGGCGTGGGGGCGGCTGGGGCATGACGTCGTCGTGGTGTGCCAGGAGCCGCGCCCGGAGCAGTTCGAGCTCGGCCCGAACGTCCGCGTCGTCCGGCCCGACGTGGGGCCGCTGCTCCCGACCTTCATCCTCGACCGCTACGAGGGCATCGAGGCCCGCCATGTGGCCGACATGACGCCCGCCGAGCTGGAGCTCTTCGTCGACCGGAATGCGAGGGCGGTGGCCGAGGCCCACGACGGCAGGGCCGATCTCGTGCTGGCAAACCACGTCCTCATGGGCGGGCCCGTCGCGGCGCGGGCCTGCGCGGACGGCACGGCCCACGCCGTCAAGATCCACGGCTCCGAGCTCGAGTACGCCATCCGCGGCCGTCCGCAGCTGGCGGCGCTGGCCGTCCCGTCGCTCGCGGCGGCGAGCGCGCTCTTCGCCGGCTCGGGCCACATCGTCGAGGTGACGGAGGAGCTGCTCGGGAAGGGCCTTCACGACCGGATGCACGTCGTCCCGCCGGGCGTCGACACCGAGGCCTTCCGGCCCGACGGCGGCGACCTTCTCGCCCTGATCGCCATGCTCCGCAGAGACGCGGCGGCGCCCCATCCCGGCCGCCCGCCCGAGCGGGCGCCGGACCTCGACGCCGGCGACCGGCTCGCCGGGCTGGGGCGTTTCGTCCTCTACTTCGGGAAGCTGATGCGCCAGAAGGGCGTCCACCTGGTGCTCGACGCGTGGAGCCGGCTGGCTCCCGCGTTCCCGGACGTGGCCCTCGTGGTCGTCGGCTTCGGCGATGCCCGCGCCGAGCTCGAGGCAATGGCGGACGAGCGGGTGATCTTCACCGGCGCGATGGACCACGACCACCTCCACCGCCTCGTGCCGCTCGCCGACGCCGTCGTCGTGCCGTCGGTGCTGCCAGAGGCCTTCGGGATGGTGGCGGCCGAGGCGGCCTCGTGCGGCGTCGTCCCGATCGTCGCGAACCATTCGGGCCTCGCTGAGGTCGCCGCCGGCTTGGGCGAGAACGGCCTGACGTTCGACGGCACCGTCGAGGATCTGGAAGGGCGGCTCGCCGGCCTGCTCGCGCTTCCCGAGGCGCGCAGGCGCGCGATGGGCGTGGAAGCCCGCGCGGCCGTCCTCGAGCGCTGGAGCTGGGAGGGGATCGCACGCCGCCTGATCGACCTCAGCCTCGAGTGAATACCACAGAGTGGTGACCCGAAAGCCTTAAGGCACCGTCTTTCGATGCCGATTCGTGCCCCGTGGCCCCCCGCCTCAAAATCGGCCTTCGGCGCCTCGCCGGGCGCCGCGAGCCGCGCTCGGAGTCGCTCTACGACGACACCCGCATCGGCCTACTCGCAGATGCGCTCTTCGACGCGGTGTTCGTGCACGTCGACGGGCGGATCGTCGAGGTCAACCGTGCGTTCGAGACGACGTTCGGCTACACGGCCGAGGAGGCCCTCGATCTCACGGTCTTCGACATCATCGCCGCCGAGCACCACGACCTCTTGGTGGAGCGCGTCCAGACCCAGAGCGAGGACCGCTACGAGCTGGTGGGCGTCACCAAGAGCGGCGAGGGCCGTCACATGGAGGTCTGCGGCCGGACCATCCCGTACCGGGGCGGGACGGCGCGCGTGGTCGCGATCCACGACGTCACCGACCGGAGGCTCGCCGAGGAGCAGGTGGGAGTCCTCGCATTTCAGTACGCCGCCGACCTGACCGCCGTCTCGGAGGTCGCCCGGCGCCTGCCGCGAACGGCGGATGCGGCCGGAGCACGCCAGGCGATCTGCGAAGGCGCCCTGGCCGTGTGCGACGGGATGATCGCGGTGCTGATGGAGCCGGACGGCACGGGCCATCTCGTGTCGACGGCGGTCGCCGGCGCGGACGCGGCGCCGATGCGCGTGCCGCTCGACGCCACGGGCTCGGCGACTGCGCGCGTCTTCGTGACCGGCGAGCCGTTCTTCGTCGCCGACCTGACCGGCGAGCAGGGCCTCTCGCGGCGCGTGGTCGACGCAACGGGCGCGGTCTCGCGCTGTGGCAGCCGGTGCTCCAGGACGGCGAGCCGGTCGGCGTGCTGCTCGTTTCCTGGGACCGCGGCCTGGCCCACCTGTCGGACCGGGCTGCGGCGGTCGTGGGGCTGTTCGCCGCCGAGGCCGCCGTCGCCATCGAGCGCGCCGACACGCTCGCCCGGCTCGACGACCTGAACGGGCGCCTGGCTCGCCAGATCGAGGCGCTGCGCCTGTCCGACCAAATGAAGTCCGACTTCGTCTCGAGCGTCTCGCACGAGCTGCGAACGCCGCTTGCCTCGATCCTCGGCTACCTCGAGATCCTCTCGACCGGCGAGGTCGGCGACCTCACCGAGCTCCAGCGCGATTTTCTCGGCATCGTCGACACGAATGCCCACCGGCTCCTGGCGCTGATCGACGAGCTGCTCACACTGGCGGGCCTCGAGAGCGGCAAGCTCTCCATGCGGTTCGAGACGGTCGACCTGGGCGAGCTCGTGCTCGGCGCCGTCCAGGTGGAGCGGCCCGCGCTCTCGGAGCGCCGGCAGGAGATCGACGTGCAGATGCCCGATTCGCGGGTCGAGGTCACGGCTGACATCGACCGGCTCGGGCAGGTGGTCGGCAATCTGCTCGCCAACGCCGTCAAGTTCACGCCGGAGGGCGGCCGGATCTCGGTCCGCCTCACCGAGTCGGACGGCATGGCCGAGCTCGTCGTCGAGGACTCGGGGATCGGCATCTCCGAGGACGACCTGGGAAGGATGTTCGAGCGGTTCTTCCGGGCCGCGAGCGCGACCGAGCAGGCCATCCCGGGCACCGGCCTCGGCCTCGCCATCTCGAAGGGCATCGTCGACGCGCACGGGGGCGCCCTCGCCGTCGTGAGCGAGCTCGGCAGCGGATCGGCGTTCACGGTGCGGCTGCGCACGACGGCGCGCCGCGACGCGCACCAGGCCGCCTGACCCCTGCGGAGCTGCCGCTGCGGGTATCGTGCGCCGCCGTGGGGGAGTCGCCCAAGATCACCGATCCGCTGGAGGCGCTCGAGGCGGCTCGGGCAGTGTTCGAGGCCGCCGACGACTTCACGGTCGGCGTCGAGGAGGAGTTCGCGATTCTCGACCCGGCGACGCTCGACATGACCGCCGGGTTCGAGCGGATCGACGAGGCGGCGCGCACCGGCCCGCTCGCCGGGATGGTGGCAGGCGAGCTGATCCGCTCGGAGGTCGAGGTCCGCACGGGGCGCTGCGAGACGTTCGCCGAGGCCGCCGACGCGATGGCGCACCGCCGGCTCGACGTCATCGAGGTGGCCGAGCGGCTCGGCTACGCGCTGGCCGCCGCAGGCACCCACCCCTTCGCCCGCTGGCAGGACCAGGAGGTCATCAACACCCAGCACTACCACCTGGTCGAGTCGACCCTCCGCTACGTGGCCTGGCGGAACAACACGTTCGGGATCCACGTGCACACCGGGATCCGCGGCGCCGACCGCGCGGTTGCGGTGTCGAGCGCCCTCCGCAGCGTGCTCCCCGAGCTCCTGGCCGCGTCGTGCAGCTCGCCGTGGCTCGAGGATCGTCACACCCACCTGCACTCGACCCGGACCCAGGTGTTCACGAAGTTCTTCCCGCGCTGCGGGATCCCCGACTCGCTGGCGGGATGGGGCGAGTACGCGGAGTTCGTGCGCTTCCTCATCGCGACGCGATCGATCCGCGAGCACACCGAGATCTGGTGGAGCGTCCGCCCGCATCAGGCGTTCCCGACCGTCGAGGTGCGGATCTGCGACGCGCAGCCCGAGTTCGGGCGTGCCGTGGCGCTCGCGGGCCTGATGACCGCCCTCACCGCTCACTACGCGCGCGCGTACGAGGAGGGCCGGCCGCTGCCCGCGCACCCGCACCGCCTGATCGAGGAGAACTTCTGGCGGGCGATCCGGTGGGGAATGTCCGGCGAGCTGATCGACCTCGACTCCGGGGCGGTGATGCCGGCCAAGGCGCGGATCGAGGCGCTGGTCGAGGAGGTGTCCGAGATCGCCTCGGAGCTCGGGATCGCTCCGTACCTCGAGGTGCTTCGGGAGCCGACCGCAGCCGAGGTCTACGCCGCGCGGCTCGAGGAGGGCGAGTCGGTGCGGGAGGTCTGGCCCCAGGTCGTCGCGCGGACGCGAGAGTCCGTCGTCGAGTGGCTGGCCGTGAGAGAGGGGGAGAGGCGATGAGCGAGGACGAGGCCCGGGCCGCACAGGCCGCTGCGGCGGAGTACATGAAGCACGTCCCCATCGGCGAGGTGGTGATCTCGACCGTGCAGACGCTGATCGAGCTCGGATATCGGCGCACGGGGCTCGTCCAGGGCGCCGCCGACGAGCGCGACCTTCCTCAGACCGAGGTCGCGATCGAGGCGCTCCGGGCGCTCGTCCCGGTGCTCGAGCGGCTCCTCGAGCCGGGGTCGGTCACGGCGCTTCGCGGCGAGATCGCCCAGCTCCAGCTCGCCTACGCCCGCGCGACCGAGGGGCCGTCCGCCGCCGCGCCGGCCGAGGGCGCCGCGCCCCAGCCCGACGCGCCCGAGGTCGACGTCCCGCGGCCCAAGATCTGGACACCGGGCGGGGAGATGTGAGCGCCGAAGCCGAGATCGGAGTCTTCGGAGGCTCGGGCTTCTACAGCCTCCTCGACGACGCCGAGGAGGTCGCCGTCGACACGCCGTACGGCCCGCCCTCCGACCGGCTCGTCGTCGGCGCGATCGAGGGCCGCCGGGTCGCGTTCCTGCCCCGCCACGGCAGGCACCACCACCTGCCGCCCCACCGGATCCCGTACCGGGCGAACCTGTGGGCCATGCGCGAGCTGGGGGTGCGGCGCGTGATCGGGCCCTGTGCGTCGGGCAGCCTCTCACGGGACGTGCCGCCCGGCTCGTTCGTCGTCTGCGACCAGTTCGTCGACCGAACGTCCGGCCGCGACGACACCTTCTACGACGGCCCGGTCACGACCCACGTGTCGGCGGCCGACCCGTACTGCCCCGACCTGCGCCAGATCCTGCTCGAGACCGGGCGCGAGCAGGGGATCGACATCCGTGACGGCGGGACAGTCGTCGTCATCCAGGGGCCGCGGTTCTCGACTCGGGCCGAGTCGAAGTGGTTCAGCTCGATGGGGTGGGAGGTCATCAACATGACCGCGTACCCCGAGGGCTGGCTCGCCCGCGAGCTCGAGCTCTGCTACGCGAACATCTCGCTGATCACCGACTACGACGTCGGGCTCGAGGACGACGCGAGCGTCGGCCCGGTCAGCCACGCGTCGGTGATGGAGGTGTTCGCCGAGAACAACGAGCGCCTCCGGAAGCTGCTCTTCGCCGCTATCCCGAAGATCGGCGCGCAGCCGCAGGACATCTGCGCGACCGCCCTCTCGGGGGCTCGAGCCTAGATCACGAGCGCACCCGTCAATCCGGCTTGGGAAAACCGAAGCCGCTGTTACAATCCCCCGGTTCCCGCCTGCCCTTCGAGACCCTCCAAGGAGCCTCTGACGTGAGTTCACTGGCCAGCCATGCTGTGCTCATCTCCCTGATCTGCGGCGCTGCAGCCGTCGTCTACGGCCTGGCGCTGACGCGCTGGGTGCTTGCCCAGTCCGCCGGCACCGACCGCATGCGCGAGATCGCGTCCGCCATCCAGGAGGGGGCGGCTGCCTACCTCAAGCGCCAGTACACGACGATCGCGGTGGTCGCCGTGGTGGTGTTCCTCGCTATCGGCGTCGCCGGCACGTGGACGGACGACCTGGGGTGGAAGGTGGCGGCCGGGTTCATGATCGGCGCCGTCCTCTCGGCGCTCACGGGCTTCATCGGGATGAACGTCGCCGTGCGCTCGAACGTGCGCACGGCCGAGGCGGCCAAGTCAGGCATGAAGCCGGCGCTCTCGGTCGCCTTCAAGGGCGGCACGGTCACCGGCATCCTCGTCGTCGGCCTGGGCCTGCTCGGCGTCGGCGGCTACTTCGGCATCCTCATGCTGAACGGCGACAGCGACCTCCAGGCGACCAAGGCGCTGGTCGGCCTCGCGTTCGGCGGGTCGCTCATCTCGGTCTTCGCACGGCTCGGCGGCGGCATCTTCACCAAGGGCGCCGACGTCGGCGCCGACCTGGTCGGCAAGATCGAGGCCGGGATCCCCGAGGACGACCCGCGCAACCCCGCGGTCATCGCCGACAACGTTGGCGATAACGTGGGCGACGACGCCGGCATGGCGGCCGACCTGTTCGAGACGTACGCCGTGACCATCGTGGCCTCGATGTTCCTCGGCGCGCTCTTCGGCAACGCCGACGCGGTGCGACTGCCGCTCCTGCTCGCGGCGTTCTCGATCCCCGCGTCGATCGTCGGCACGTTCATGGTGCGGCTGCCCAAGTCGGGCAGCGTGATCAACGCCCTCTACATCGGAGTCATCGTCTCGGCCGTGCTCTCGGCGATCATCTACATCCCGGTCATCTCGAACAGCGCAGACGGCTTCGGGTCGTTCACCGACGGGGCGAGCTCGACCGACCTCTACTGGTGCGCCCTGATCGGCCTCCTCATCACGGCGCTGATCGTCGCCATCACCGAGTACTACACGGGCACCCGCTTCCGGCCGGTGCAGCGGATCTCGGAGCAGTCGCTCACGGGTCACGCGACGAACATCATCGCCGGGCTCGCCGTCGGCATGCAGGCCACGGCCCTCCCGGTCATCGTGATCGCGCTCGGGACGGTCGCGTCGTTCCACCTGGCCGGGATCTACGGGATCGCGATCGCGGTCACCGCGATGCTCTCGATGGCGGGCATGGTCGTGGCCCTCGACGCGTTCGGCCCGATCACCGACAACGCCGGCGGGATCGCCGAGATGGCCGACCTGCCGCACGAGGTGCGCGATAACGTGACCGACCCGCTCGACGCGGTCGGAAACACGACGAAGGCCGTCACGAAGGGCTACGCGATCGGCTCGGCCGGACTGGCCGCGCTCGTCCTCTTCCAGTCCTACAACGACGAGCTGGGCCAGAAGGTCGGCCACCCGATCACGTTCCAGATCAACGACCCGGCCGTCCTGGCCGGGCTCCTGATCGGCGGCCTCATGCCGTTCCTCTTTGCGTCGCTCGCCATGGACGCGGTCGGCCGCGCCGGCGGCGCCGTGGTGCAGGAGGTGCGGCGCCAGTTCCGCGAGATCCCCGGGATCATGGAGGGCACCGCCAAGCCGGATTACGCGCGGTGCGTCGACCTGGTGACGCGGGCCGCGATCCGCGAGATGCAGCTCCCGGCGCTGATCCCGGTCGTCATCCCGATCGTCGTGGGCCTGATCTCCTACTACGCCCTCGGCGGCCTCCTCGTCGGCACGATCGTGACCGGCATCTTCCTCGCCATCGCGATGACGTCGGGCGGCGGGGCCTGGGACAACGCCAAGAAGCTGATCGAGGACGGCGCCCACGGCGGCAAGGGCTCGGCTGCACACGCGGCCTCGATCACGGGAGACACGGTCGGCGATCCCTACAAGGACACGGCCGGGCCGGCGATCAACCCGATGATCAAGATCACCAACATCGTTGCGATCCTGATAATCCCGCTGCTCGCCCGATAGCTCAGCGTAAACTCGCGGCGTGCCACTGAAGCGACGCCAGGCCGGCGGTCTCCACCGCGTTCTCGGGACGGCGGCGCTCTTCTCGACGGCCTACGGCAACGTGGGCTCGTCGATCTACTACGCGCTCGGCCTCGTCACGGTGTTCGCCCTCGGGCTGACGCCGGTGGCGTTCGCGATCTCGGGCGCGATCTTCTTCTTCACCGCCGTGACGTACGCCGAGGCGACGGCCCGCTTCCCCGAGGCGGGCGGCTCGTCGTCGTTCACCCGGCACGCGTTCAACGAGGCCGTCTCGTTCTTCGCCGGTTGGGCGCAGATGCTGAACTACACCGTGACGATCGCGATCTCGGCGATCTTCGTGCCGCACTACCTGGCGATCTTCGCCGGCGGCGACACGCTTCGCACGCATCCGGTGGACATCATCGGCGGCGCCCTCGTCGTGGTGCTCCTGGCTGCGCTCAACATCGTCGGCGTGAAGGAGGCCGCGGGTCTCAACATCTTCCTCGCGCTCGCCGACCTCGCCACCCAGGCGCTGCTCGTCGTGATCGGCCTGTTCGTCGTCTTCTCGCCCGACACGCTCCAGTCGAACGTCCACCTCGGGGTGACGCCCACATGGGACAACTTCATCATCTCGATCCCGGTCGCGATGGTGGCCTACACCGGCATCGAGACGATCTCGAACATGGCCGAGGAGGCGATCGACCCGCCCCGGCACGTCCCGCGCTCGATCATGTACGTGGTCGTCGCCGTGTTCGCGATCTACGCGTTCCTGCCGTCGGTCGCGCTGTCGGCGCTGCCGGTGAACGGCGCGACGCCGGCGCAGGTGCGCGACACGAAGACGTTCGACTGCACGAACCAGGATCTGAAGGTCGGTGACCCCACGTCGGATCTGGCCTGCAGGTTTGCGAACGACCCGGTCGCCGGCCTCGTCCAGAACATCGGCCTCCCGACGACGATCGAGAGCGGCCTCGGGTACTACGTCGCGATCCTCGCGGCGACGATCCTGATCATCGCGACCAACGCCGGGATCATCGGGGTGTCGCGGCTGACCTACTCGATGGGGCAGCACAGACAGTTACCCGAGGCGCTGCGGCGCATCCACCCGCGCTTCTTCACGCCGTACGTCGCGATCGCCCTCTACAGCGCCGTCGCGGTCGGGTTGATGCTCGGGAACTCGACGTTCCTGGGCAACCTGTACGCGTTCGGGGCGATGCTGTCGTTCACGCTCGCCCACGCCTCGGTGGTCTGGATGCGGCACACCATGCCGTCGGCGGACATGCCGTATCGAGGCCCCCTGTCGTTCGTGGTGCGCGGCTATGACGTGCCGCTCTTTGCCGTCCTGGGCGGCCTGGCGACGTTCATCTTCTGGCTCGTCACGATCGACAAGCACTTTTCGGACAACGTCGCGCCCGTGGGCCTCGCGTGGCTTGCGATCGGCATGGTCGTCTACGTGATCTACCGCCGCACCCAGGGCCTCCCGCTGACGGTCACGGTGGTGGCACAGACGGCGGCGTACGGGCCGGCCGTGGAGGTCGAGTACCGCTCGATCCTCCTGCCGCTCACGTCGCACACGGTCACCGACGAGATGACCGTCACGGCGCTCAGGCTGGCGGCCGAGTCGGGCACGAAGCTCATCGCCCTCTACCCGATCCAGGTCCCGCTCACCCGATCGCTGGCCGATCCGATGGCGGAGGAGGCGGAGCGCGCCGAGCACGAGCTGCGCGAGGCGGCGGCGCTCGGGAGCCAGTACGGCGTCAGCGTGATCACCCGCATCGTGCGTACCCGGAACGTCGGCCAGGCGATCGTCGACGAGGCCAGCCGGCGCGGCTCCGAGATCATCGTCCTCGGCGCCGAGCAGCGAAAGCGGGGCGGGGAGCGGATGTTCGGGCGGGTCATCGACTACGTCCTCAGAAACGCCGACTGCCGCGTCATGGTCGGCACCCAGCCCGTCGGCTGATGGTCGCCGCCAGCCGCGCCGTCGCCTACCTGTTCCTCGCCATCGGGATCGCGATCCTCGCCGAGACGATCTGGCTCGGGGGAGGCCAGGTCGGCTTCCTCGCGGGCGTCGTCTTCCTCGTCCTCGGCGCCATCCGCCTGCGCGCCCTCCGCCCGTGAAACAGCGGTGCCTGATGCCAATGTTTCAGCGTCGTGGATGAGCCTCCCCGCACAGCCGTCGATGCCGCGTTTCGCGATCACTGGGCGCGGGCGGTGGGTGCGCTGTGGCGGCGGTTCGGCGACCCTGACCTCGCCGAGGAGTCGGTGCAGGAGGCCTTCACGCGCGCCGCGGCCCGCTGGCCGGTCGACGGCGTCCCCGCCGAGCCGGCCGCCTGGGTAATCGCAACGGCCGGCAACGTGGCGCTCGACCGGCTCCGGCGCGACCGGACGCTGGCGCTGAAGCTGCCGCAGCTCGAGCAGCCGGGCTCGGAGCCCGCCCCGGACGCTCCCCGACGACCGCCTGCCCGACGACCGCCTCGAGCTGATCTTCGCCTGCTGTCACCCGGCCCTCGCGTCCGATGCCCAGGTCGCGCTGACGCTGCGGCTCGCCGGCGGCCTCTCGACGCCGGAGATCGCGCGCGCCTTCCTCGTGTCGGAGCCCGTCATGGCGCAGCGGCTCGTGCGCGCGAAGCGGCGCCTGCGGGTGGCCGGCATCGGGCTTCGCGACTCGCCCGAGCCGGTCATCCCGGAGCGTCTCGACCAGGCGATGGCGGTGCTGTACCTGATCTTCAACGAGGGCTACTCGGCCTCGTCCGGCGACGCGCCCGTCCGCCAGGAGCTGTGCGCCGAGGCGATCCGCCTCGCCCGCGTGCTCGCGAGCCTGCTGCCGGACGAGCCGGAGCCGGCTGGGCTCGTCGCGCTCATGCTCTTCCATCATGCCCGGGCGCCCGCGCGGACTGGGGCCGACGGCGTGCCGATCCTGCTCGACGACCAGGACCGGCGGTTGTGGGACGGCGACATGATCGCCCAGGGCGAGGCGGCGCTCCGCGGCGCCGCCGACGCGGGATGGGTCGGCGTCTACTGCCTTCAGGCGGCGATCTCACGCGAGCACGTCCGGGCCGCCTCCGCCGCCGACACCGACTGGCGGGCGATCGTCGCGCTCTACGACGACCTCGCCGAGGTGGCGCCGTCGCCGGTGGTCGAGCTGAACCGGGCGGTGGCGGTGTCGATGGGCGAGGGGCCCGAGCAGGGGCTCGTGCTCCTCGACCGCCTGGCGCCCGAGGCGGCGCTCGCCGAGCTACCACCTGCTGCCGGCGGCCCGGGCCGACATGCTCCGCCGGCTCGGGCGCACCGCCGAGGCGCTGGCCGAGTACCGGCGCGCGCTCGAGCTCGCGCCCGGGGCGGCCGACCGGGCGTTCCTCTCTCGCCGCTGCGCCGAGTTGCAGGCCCACTAAGCTCTCCCCATGGCGCGCAAGATCCCGTCGCTCGGCCGGTTCCTGGGCGTGAGGGCGTTGTACGCCATGGCCTACGGCGAGATCTCGAGCTCGCTCTACTACGCGCTCGGCATCACCGCGGTCTACGCGCTGTCGCTGACGCCGGTCGTCTTCGCCGCCGCCGGCTTTCTCTTCGCGCTGGCGGCGGCGGCGTACGCCGAGGGCGGGGCGACGATCCCCGAGCCCGGAGGTGCGTCGGCCTTCGCCCGGCGGGCGTTCAACGACCTCGTGGGCTTCATCGCCGGGTGGGCGACGGTGCTCGACTTCGTCCTTGCGATCTCGCTGTCGGCGCTCTTCCTGCCGTACTACGTCGCCGGCGCGCTGGGGCAGTACGGGTGGTTCCACGGACAGCCCGGCCGCGCGACGGCCGTCGCGGTCGCGATCGTCCTCGTCGTCACGGTCATCCGCATGCTGCGGCGCACCGACGCCTACACGATCGGGGTCGTCGTCGCCGCCCTCGACCTCGTGCTCCAGGTCGGGATCGCCGTCTTCGGGCTCGTCGCTCCTGTTCTCGGTCGACGCGCTCAAGAACAGCATCGACCTCGGCGCGGTTCCGACCTGGAACTCCCTGGCGTTCGCGCTCCCGATCGCGATGATCGGCTACACCGGCCTCGAGAAGGTCGGCAGCCTGGCCGGTGTCGCGAAGAACCCCGAGAAGAGCCTTCCCGACGCCGTTCGCACGTCGGTGTTCACCGTCGTCATCGTCTACAGCGCGGTTGCGACCGCCGCCGTCTCGGCGTTCCCAGCGCACCCGGACGACAGCAAGTCCGGCGGCACGACGCTGCTCGGCACCCAGTGGGTGGACACGCCGATGCTCGGGCTGGCGCACGCGATCGGCCAGAAGGGCCCGAGCTGGGTCGAGACGCGCGCTCCGGATCGGGGTCGGGCTCACCGCCTGCACGATCCTCCTCATGGCCATCGCGACCAGCTTCTCGGGCTGCGCGCGGCTCGCGGAGGCGATGGGGCGCCACACGCAGCTCCCGCCGGTCTTCGGCCGCACGAGCCGGCGCGTGCTGGCCCCGCCGGCGGCGATCATCTCGGTCTCGGTCCTCGCGATCGGGTTCCTCGTCGTCGGCTCGTTCTTCTCCGACGAGGAGACCCTGACGCTGGCGTCGCTCTACTCGTTCGGGATCCTGATCGCGTTCATGCTGACCCAGGCCGCGATCATCTGGCTTCGCATCTCCGAGCCCGACCTGCCGCGACCGTTCATGATGAAGGGCAACGTCTGGATCGGCGACCGGCTGATCCCGGTGACGTCGGTGGTCGGCGCCGTGCTGTCGTTCGCCGCCTGGGTGGTCGCGCTCGGCACGCATCCCGGCGCGCGCGTCGTCGGGCCCGCTGTGGATGATCGGCGGCCTCGTGCTCTACGCCGGGACGCGGATCCGGGCAGGGCTCCCGCTGATCGCGCGCGTCGAGGACGCGGCGCCGCCGCCCGCGGACGTGACCGAGATCGCCTTCTCGACCGTCGTCGTGCCGCTCGAACGGCTGGACGCGATCGCCGAGGAGACGATGGCGACGGCCTGCCGCCTGGCCGTCGAGGCGGGCGCGGCGGTGGTCGGCGTGAGCGCGATCTACGTGCCGGTGCGGGATCCCCTCGACCAGGAGATGCCGGAGCGTGAGGCGGAGGTGGCCGACGTGCAGGAGATGGCGGCGTCGCTGGCCGAGGAGTACGGCGTCGAGTACCGCTCCGTCGTGGCCCGGACGCGCAGCCCGGGCCGGCTCGTCGTCGACGCCGCCGTCGAGCACGACGCGGGCCTGATCGTGGTCGGGTCGCCGCAGAAGCATCGCGTCGCTGCCAGCCTGCACGAGGAGTTCTTCGGGCAGACGGTCGACTTCATCCTGCGCAAGGCCCCGTGCCGCGTGATCGTCACGCACTTCCCGGCGGGCGCCGAGCTCGTCGAGACCTAGGGGATCAACCGCCGCGCTCGAGCACGGGCAGGACGACCGGCTCCGAGCGGCTGAACCCGAGCGCGCCCACGGCGGCCGCCGCGTCGCGCACGGCGCCCTCGCGCGCCCGGTGGGTGAGGATGACGATGTGGACGCCGTCGACCGACCGCTGCACGACCTGGGCGACCGATGCGCCCCGGTCGGCCAGCGCCTGGGCCACCTGCGCCAGCACGCCCGGCTCGTCCTCGACGTCGAAGCGGAGGTAGAACGGGCTCTCGAGCTCTCGCACCGGCAGGCGGTCGAGTTCGCGGAAGTAGCCGTCGTGCTGAAGGAACCCCGTCCCCTGGGTCCCGATCACAGCCAGCAGGTCGCCGATGACGGCCGTGGCGGTCTCGGCGCCGCCGGCGCCCGGGCCCTCGAGGATGACCTCGCGGATCGACTCGCCTCGCAGCATCACGGCGTTGAACGCGCCCTCGACTGTGGCCAGCGGATGGTCGCGGCCCACGAGGCAGGGATGCACGCGGGCGACGACGGCCGAGCCCGACTGCATGGCCGAGGCGATCAGCTTGGTCGCGTAGCCGAGCTCCGCGCCATGCTCGACGTCGGCCAGGTCGAGCCGGTCGATGCCGACGTAGTCGACCTCCTCCAGGAGGATGCGGGTGTGAAACGCGATCGACGCGAGGATGGCGATCTTGGCAGCCGCGTCGGCGCCCGTCACGTCCTCGGTCGGGTCGGCCTCGGCGTAGCCGAGCCGCTGCGCCTCGGCCAGCGCGTCGGCGTAGGCCGTGCCGGTCTGCACCATCCGGCTCAGGATGAAGTTCGTCGTGCCGTTGACGATGCCGTCGATCCGGTGGACGCCGCTCACGATCATCGACTCGCGCAGCACCTTGATCACGGGGATGGCGGCACACACGCTGGCCTCGAACCGCAGCTGCACGCCGTGCGCCTCGGCGGCGCCGAAGAGCTCCTCGCCGTGCCGGGCGAGGAGCTGCTTGTTGGCCGAGACGACCGACTTGCCCGCCTCGAGGAGCGCGAGCACGTGCTCGCGGGTCGGCTCGATCCCGCCCATGACCTCGGCGACGACCGAGATCGACGGGTCGTCCCTGAGCCGCGCGAAGTCGGTGGTGAGGAGCCCGGCGGGGGCGTCGGCGTGCCGGCCCGGATCGCGCACGAGCGCCGCGGCGACGTCGACCGGCCCGCCGGTGACGCGCTCGATCGCCGCTGCGCCGCCGTCGAGGAGGCGGTGGACCGCGGCACCGACGGTCCCGTAGCCGAGGAGGCCGATGCGGGTGGTCGACATCGGCCGCGACGATATCGCGCCAGACGCTAGGCTTGATGCATGAAACTCTTGATCGTTGGATGCGGCCGAGTCGGCTCGGCGATCGCCAGCCGAATGGCCGCCGACGGGCACGACGTCTCGGTCATCGACGACGACCCCGAGGCGCTCGCCCGCCTACCCGAAGACTGGCCCGGACGGTTCGTCCAGGGCCACGCCCTCGACCTCGACGTCCTGATCGACGCGGGGATCGAGACGGCTGACGCATGCGTCGTCGCGACCGACGGCGACAACACCAACATCGTGATCGCCCAGGTGGCGCAGAAGCGGTTCAACTGCCCCTGCGTCGTGACGCGGATCCTCGACCCCGCGCGGGCGGCGTTCTACTCCTCGCTCGGGCTCCAGACGGTCTGCGCGACCTCGGCCGCGATCGAGACCACCACGCAGGCGATCTGCGCCACGCCCGGCCGGGCGGCATAGGGGAGCGCCACGTGTACATCCTGATCGCCGGGGGCGGCAAGGTCGGCTCGAACCTCGCCTTCACCCTCCTCAAGATGGGCCACGAGGTCACGATGCTCGACAACGACCGGAGCCGGTACGCCCGCTCTGGAGGCGAGGTTCGAGCACGTCGCCCGCTACGGTGACGCCACCGAGCTCTTCGTGCTCGAGCGGGCGGGCGTCGAGCGGGCCGATCTGGTCGTCGCCGTCACGGGGGACGACGAGGACAACATCATCGTCTGCCAGGTCGCCAAGGAGAAGTACGGCGTCGCGAAGTGCATCGCCCGGGTCAACGACCCGCGAAACCAGCCGCACTTCGACATGGTCGGCATCAACCTCACCGTCTCGGCGACGGCCACGATCCTGGCCCTGATCGAGCACGAGCTGCCCGCCCACGAGCTGGTCACGCTGCTCGACCTGCGGCGCGAGAACCTCGAGATCGTCGAGTTCGCGATCGATCAGGACTCGCCTGCGGCGGGCAGGATGGTTCGCGACCTCAACCTGCCCGGGAAGTCGCGCCTCATCTCGGTGAGCCGCGCCGGCCGGGCCGAGATCGCGATCGGCGAGACCGAGCTTCGGCCCGGCGACCTCGTGATGGCCATCCTCGAGCCCGGCTCCGAGGAGGAGCTGAAGCGGGTGCTCATGCCGGCGATCCACTAGCCGGGGATCGTATGGCCGGCCTGATCGAGCGCTACCGCGACCGGCTTCCCATCACCGACCTGACGCCGGTCGTCACGCTCGACGAGGGCTCGACGCCGCTCCTGCCGGCTCCCCGGATCTCGGCCCTCGTGGGCGTCGACGTCTACCTGAAGTACGAGGGGGCGAATCCCACCGGGTCGTTCAAGGACCGGGGGATGACCGTCGCCGTCTCGAAGGCGCTCGAGGACGGGGCCACCGCGGCGGTGTGCGCGTCGACCGGGAATACGTCGGCGTCGGCGGCCGCCTACTGCGGCCGGGCCGGCATTCGCCTGGCCGTGGTCCTGCCGGAGGGCGCCATCGCGCGCGGGAAGCTCGCCCAGGCCCAGATCTGCGGCGCCCGGGTGGTGGCGGTGCAGGGCGACTTCGACGACGCGCTTCGGCTCGTGCGCGAGCTCGTCGAGCGCCGCCCGCTCGCGCTCCTGAACTCGGTGAACCCGCACCGGCTGGAGGGTCAGAAGACGGCGGCGTTCGAGGTGCTCGAGCAGCTCGGCGGCACGCCCGAGTGGGTCTCGCTCCCCGTTGGCAACGGCGGCAACATCACGGCCTACTGGAAGGGCTTTCGCGAGTCGGGTGTCGCGCCTCGGATGCTCGCCGGCCAGGCGGAGGGAGCCGCGCCGCTCGTCACGGGCCGGCCTGTGGCGAGCCCGCAGACCGTCGCGACCGCGATCCGGATCGGAAACCCCGCGCGGCTCGAGGAGGCGACCGCCGCGGTGCGGGACTCCGATGGCGCCGTGCGGGCGATGCCCGACGATCGCATCCTGAGCGCCTACCGCCTGCTGGCCCAGGAGGAGGGCGTCTTCTGCGAGCCGGCGTCGGCGACGTCTGTCGCCGCGCTCATCGAGGCGGTGGCCGATGGGCTCGTCGCTCCAGGATCGACGGTCGTATGCGTCCTCACCGGCCACGGCCTCAAGGACCCCGACATCGCGGGCGCGGAGGGCGCCGAGATCGTGCGCTGCCCGCCCGACGTCGAAAGCCTCGAGGAGCTGGCGCTGGGCGCGGAGCCGGTGCGTGCCTGAGCGGATGCACGTCTCGGCCCCGGCCTCGGCCGCGAACTTGGGGCCGGGCTTCGACTGCCTCGGGGTGGCGCTCGAGCTGCGAAACGAGGTGACGATCGGCCCGGGCGACGGCGACGGTGTCGAGGTGATGATCGAGGGCGAGGGCGTCCGCACGGCGTCTCGCGGCGCCGACAACCTCTTCGTGCGCGCCTTTCGCGCCGCCGGGGCCGATGCCCGCGGGCTGCGCTTCGAGATGCGAAACCGCATCCCGTTCTACCGCGGGCTGGGGTCGAGCGCGGCCACGATCTCGGCCGGCGTCGCCGCCGGCCTGGCGTGGACGGGTCGGGACGTCGATCCGCTGCCGACGGCGGTCGAGCTCGAGGGCCACCCCGACAACGTGGCGGCGGCGCTCCTCGGCGGGCTGACGCTCGCCTGGACGACGGAGGGCGGGGCGGCGGCGATCCGCCTGGGAGGCTGCCCCGTCGACTTCGCCGTGGCCGTCCCCGACGACGAGCTTCCGACCAAGCTCGCCCGCGAGGCCCTGCCCGAGACGATCGCTCACGCCGACGCCGCCCATACGACCGCGCGGGCCGCGCTGCTGGTGGCCGCCGTCGAGTCCGGCCGGACCGAGCTCCTGAGGGACGCGCTCGACGACCGCCTGCACGAGCCGTACCGCGCGCCGTTCGTCCCGCTCCTCGATGCGGTCCGGGGCCGGCTCGACGGCCTCCCGGTCTACGGCGCGACCATCTCGGGCGCCGGCCCGTCGGTGCTCGTCTGGTGCGAGCGCGGCGCCGCGGAGGCTGTCGCCGGCTCGCTGGCGGGCGTCGCGCCGCGCGTCCTCCCGCTGGCCGTCGCGGACGCCGGCGTCGTCGTCGGCTAGCGGTTCTCGCGCACGTCCGGCCCGCGCCTGCCGAGGGCGGCGTACGCCAGCGTCTGGAGCGAGCCGTTCAGCTCGTGCAGCTCCTCGGCGATGCGGTTCAGGCCCTCGAGCCCGTCGAGCCGCCGCCCGATGACCTCGAGCTCGCGCCGCAGCTGCTCGATCCTGTCGAGAAGCGTCTCGAGGCGGCGGTCGGAGTCGTCGATCACGTTGCCACCGCCGTCTCGTTTACCAGCGCAAGCAGGCCGTCCAGGCCGTTCTCGACGAGCACCGCCGAGTCGAGGCCGAGCGCCGCAGCGGCGGCGGCTGCCGAGGGCGCGATCACGATCTCGTCGAGCAGGCGGGCGACGCCGAGGTGGTGGAGCAGGACAGCCGTCGCCTCGGCGGGACCGGGCGAGGCCCAGACGAGCTCGACGCCGGCGGCGTGCAACCGGCGCAGCGTCGCGTTGACCGCCGCCGCCGGGCGCACGTGGACGGGGATGTGCTCCTCGTAGTAGCGGCGGAGCTCGCCGTGCCAGTCGACGTCGGAGCCGGCCCACGCGTCGAGCGCGGCCACCGCGGCCGAGCGGTCGTCCGGCAGCGGCTCCGCAGGAAGCGGCTTCGCCCGGCCGAGCTTGCGGCCGACGTGCTCGACCGCCGCCGGGAAGAGGTCACCCGTCGGCGCAAGCGCCGGCTCCCACAGGACTGCTGCCCTCGACATCGCCGCTCAGCGTAGCGATTCGGCCGCGAACCCGCGCTCCCTCATCCACGCCCGCAGCGGCACGTCGGCGTCGGTGGGGAGCCAGTGCCCTTCGGGCGTCGCGGCGGCTCCGAGCAGCTGGCGCTGGACGGGGGAGAGTGCCCGGAACCACGAGGACGACCGTGGATAGCGGTCGCGCTCACGCACCCAGCGGTAGGTGTAGGCGAGAAAGAGCGCGCGTCGCGTCCGTCGCGAGCGGTTCTCGCCGCGGGCATGCCACAGGCGCCGATCGAAGATCACGGCCGTGCCGGGACCGGCGAGCACCTCGGTCGCACCCGCGGGCGGGGGAGGGGCCTCCTCCGGCGAGTCCGGACGCGGAAGGCGGTTCCGGCGGTGGCTGCCGGGGATCACCAGGAGGTTCCCGCGGCCGGGCTGTGAGACGTCCGAGAGAAACCATGCCACCTTGACCGAGAGGCGCGGCCGGGGATCGCTCTCGATCTCGATGTTCTGGCGCCCGCCGTCCTGGTGCCAGCGCCAGCGCTGCGGCCCGTTGGGGGGAGAGGGCGGGTGCACGTCGAGGTGGCAGTGGTACATGTGCACGTTCCAGCCCAGCGTCGCGCAGACCAGGTCGAGCACGCGCGGATGGTCGACGAGGCCGGCGAACGCCGGCTCGCGGCCGACGAATCCGAGCATGTGCACGGAGCCGTCGTCTGCGGCGGCCGTCCCGCGACGGGCCCGGTCGGTGAGCGCGTGCAGCCGGCGCACGTCGGCCGGCGACAGCGCGCCGGGGACGACCACGAAGCCGTCGCGCTCGAAATCGCGGAGGTCGGCGGGGGTGGGCGGCATGCCTGCCAGATACGGCCGCCCTGGGCGTCCGCGTCCGGCCCCAGCGAGCTGTAACGGCCCGCGTGACAGTTCCGCACCGGTCTCGCAGACGCTTCGCCGTAGCGGCGTGACGGGGCCGCGTCACACGATGCGAGTGACCCTCTCACCTCGCGAAAGGAACCCCCCGTGCTCTCCCGCCTTCGCCTGCTCGGCGTCCTCACCGCCGCGGTTTCCGTCATGGGTGCCGTCCCGACAGCTGCTCACGCAGGCACCTACTCCGTCGCGGTCGACACGTCCGCCGACATCTCGGGTTGGCAGTTCTTCCACGACCCGGGCTTCTACGGGTGCTCGTTCAAGAGCCACCCGGGCCCGTGCGCCGACGGCGACGTCCCGGCGCCGACCCCGCTTCGCATCTTCGGCCTGGGCGCCGCCGAGCACCTGGCGAACGCCTACTGGGAGTGGCTGGCACCGCCGACGACCACGATCGACCACGGGTCGCTCACGGTGTCGACCCGGATCACGGCTGCCGACACGTATGCCTTCATGAAGGCCCGCCTCCGCAGCGAGTCGCTCGTCGGCGCGCCGAAGCTCCACGAGACGTCGGCCGACGGCACGTTCACGTGGTCGATTCCAGCCGGGAACCAGGACCCTTACAACCATGCGGAAACCCGCATTCCTCCACCGTCGCCATCGCCGTACACGCTTC
>CAWHWC010000009.1:0-197350 GCA_963832955.1 uncultured Actinomycetes bacterium
AGGCCCTCGATCGGGACGCCCACGAGCCGTGGCAGGGCGACCACGCGCTCGACCTGGAGCTCGTCGCCGGGCTGCGTGCGAAGGACGCCGGCCGTGAACTCGGCCGGTGTCTGGCGCAGGTGCAGCGCAACGCCGTTCGCCTCGAGCAGCCGGCGCACCTCGGCACTGGCCTCGCCGCCGAAGGCGGCCAGCGGTTCGTCCTCGGGCGTCACGATCGAGATCGACACCCGGGGGTCGGCGCGGTGCGCCGTCAGGAGCGCGAGCTCGTACGCGGGCAGCGTCCAGCCGATGCTCGCCGGGATCGCGAACGCCACGGCGTGGACGTCGCCGGCGTCGATCTCGGCGACGAGCCTGCGCAGACCCTCGACGTCCTCCGGGCCGCCGAAGACGAGCGCCCCGGGCACGACCGGGGTCGCCTGGGCCCCGCATGCGATGACGATCGGCGTCGTACTCGATCTTCTCGTCGCCGCCCAGGATCGCCGTTCTGTTCTCGGCATCGACGGCCGTGAGCGCACCATGCCGCAGCGTGACGCCGATGTCGCGCGCGATCGACGCCAGGTCGAACCGGTGCACCTCGGCGCGGCCGAACGGCTCCCCGACCGCCGCCGCCCGGAACCTGAACCGGTCGGTCGGCGCGACGAGCGTGATCTCCGTCAGCTCGGGCGCCAGCGTGCGCAGGGCAAGCGCGGTCTCGAGCGCCGCCACCCCTCCTCCGGCAATCACGACGCGAAGCCGCCGCAGGCCGCTCATCACGCACCTCCGCTGGACTCGGTGACGGCTCAAGGCTACCGCCAACCGGCACGGACGGCCATCCGTGGCCGCCATGAACCGCCATACGGGAACCCCGCACACGAGTTCGGTACCCGCCCCGATGCCGCCGGAGCGCCCGACACGCGACCATGGTGAGAACGACACGGAGGTGTTGCCATGTACCGCACGATCGTCCTCGCACTCGACGGATCGGAAGGCTCCAATCGGGCGATCCCGGTCGCCGAGGCGTACGCGCGCCGGGAAGGCGCCCGGATCGTGGTTGCACATGCCCGCACGCACGCGCTCGAGACCGCGATCGAGCACAGCGCTCCACGCTCACGTCGAGCAGCTCTCCCGATCCGGCATCGAGACCTCCATCGATCATCCGCGACACGCTGTTCGGCGACGAGGCGCAGATGATCGCCGACGTCGCCCGCGAAGCCGAGGCCGACCTGATCGTGATCGCCAGCCGCGGCCGCGGGCCGTTCGCCGGCGCGCTGCTGGGAAGCACGACGCAGCGCCTGCTGCCGATCGCCTCGTGCCCGGTGCTCGTCGTCCCCGGTGGCTACACCGGACACGGGCTCGAGACCGCAGAGTCGTCTGCGATCGAGGCCTGACCGCAAGGCGCAATGCCCGGTCTGCCGCGCACGGCCATGGAGACACGCCTCCTCCTGCCGGGCGCGGCGACCGCGAGCCTGGTCGCGGGAGGTGTGCTCGAGCTCGCGGGAGCCCACTCCGCCGCGAGCGCGATCTGGGCGGCGTCGACACTCGCCCTCCTGATCCCGCTTACGATCGCGGTCGGCAGGTCGCTGCTTCACGGTGACGTCGGCGTCGATGCGATCGCGCTCCTCGCCATGGCCGGCGCGCTGGCGCTCGGCGAGTACCTGGCGGGGGCCGTGATCGCGCTGATGCTCGCCGGCGGGAACGCGCTCGAGCTCTTCGCCCAGGGGCGGGCCCGGCGGGAGCTGACGCTCCTGGTCGACCGAGCGCCCAAGTGGGCGAACCGGATCGCGGGCGAGGCGGTCGAGCGGATCGGGGTCGAGCAGGTGCAGGTCGGAGACCGCCTGCTCGTCCGGGCCGGCGAGGTGATCCCCACGGACGGCGTCGTCCTGAGCGCCGAGGCCATCGTCGACGACTCGGCGCTGACCGGCGAGCCGCTGCCGCGCACGCTGCACACCGGCGCGACAGCGCGCGGCGGCTGCACGAACGCCGGCGAGGCCTTCGAGCTCGAGGCCGCGACGCCGGCGTCGGGCAGCACGTATGCCGCGCTCGTGCGGCTCGTGCGCGACGCGGAGCGGAGCCAGGCGCCCTTCGTCCGGATGGCCGATCGCTACGCCGCCGTCTTCCTGCCCGTGACGCTCGTGGTGGCCGGCGTCGGCGTGGGCGATGAGCGGCAGCCCACGGCGGGCCGTCGCAGTGCTGGTCGTCGCGACGCCGTGCCCGCTGATCCTGGCGGCGCCGATCGCGTTCGTCGCGGGCGTCTCCCGCGCGGCGCGCGAGGGCGTGATCGTGAAGGGCGGCGCCGTCATCGAGGCGCTGGGCCGGGCGCGCACCGTGCTCTTCGACAAGACCGGGACGCTGACGCTGGGGACGGCTCACGTCGACCGGATCCTGACCACCGACGGCGTGCCGGCCGGCGAGGCGCTGCGGATCGCGGCGTCGCTCGACCAGTTCTCCTCGCACGCCATGGCCGCGGCGCTCGTCCGGGAGGCGTCCGACCGCGGACTCCGGCTGAGCATGCCGAGCGGCGTGCGCGAGGACGCCGGCCAGGGCATCGCGGGCGACGTCGACGGCCGGCGGGTCGCGGTCGGGAGCTCGGCGTTCGTGGCGGCGCACGCGACCGAGTCCGAGGCCGCGGCGGCCATGGCGCCGCCGAGCCCGGCGAGGCGCGCGTGACCGTGGCCGCCGACGGCCGCGTCGTCGCCGTGATCGTGATGTCGCGACCGGCTGCGCGAGGATGCGGCGGGGCTCGTGGCCGACCTGCGCACGTCGGGCGTCCGATACGTCGCCCTCGCCACGGGAGACGTCGAGACCACCGCGGAGGCCGTCGGCCTCGCGGCGGGCGTCGACCGGATCTACGCGCGGCAGTCGCCGCAGGACAAGCTGGAGCTCGTCCGCTCGCTCGCCGCTCGCGACGACCTGACGCCGATCGTGATGGTCGGCGACGGGATCAACGACGCCCCGGCCCTGGCGCTCGCAGACGTCGGCATCGCGCTCGGCGCGGCCGGCGCCACCGTCGCGTCGGAGGCGGCCGACGCAGTGATCGCGGTCGACCGCATCGATCGCGTGGCCCGCGCAGTGCAGCATCGGCCGCCGTTCCATCCGGATCGCCCGCCAGAGCGTCATCGCCGGCCTGGGTCTCAGTATCCTGGGGATGGCGATCGCCGCCGCCGGATACCTGCCGCCGGTGTCGGGGGCCGTGTTCCAGGAGGTTATCGACGTCGCTGTCATTCTGAACGCGCTGCGCGCCCTGGGAGGAGGCAGCCCATGACCACCGTCCTGTACGTCGCCCAGATCGACCCCGCCCGTCGCGAGGAGCTCCTCGAGACGTTCTCGGGGGAGCCGCCCTACGACATCGCGGCGACCGAGCTCGAGCGCCACACGGTGTTCATCGGCCCGAGGCACGTCGCCTTCCTGTTCGAGGGCACGGACCCGGAGGCCATCGTCCGCCGCCTGGCGGACGATCATGACCTCCAGCTTCAGGTGATCGAGCTGGCGGGCGCGGTGAAGGCGCCCGAGGCGATGAGCGCCGTGTTCGACTGGCGCCGCGCCGGCGCTATGCCGCCGGCCTGAGCGTGATCGCGCCCACCGGGCACGCGGCGCAGATCCGCTCCGCCCGGTCGCGGGGAAGCAGCTGTACGAGGGCGCGCGCGCAGCCGTTCTCGTCGAGCTCGACGGCGGCGGCGTCCTCGGCGACGCACTCGCCGTATCCGACGCAGGCGTCCGGGTCGATGATGAGCTGAGTCTCCATCAGGTCGTCTCCTCTCGGGGTGGTCAGGCCGCCAGCAGGCGGCGGGCATCGTTCAATCGGTGCGGGGAGTTCAGAAGAGGACGCATGCGGCGCGGCCGTCGTCGGCGCGACCGACGTGAAGGCCGTCGCGCACCGACCATTCACACACGGCGGGCTCGAACCCGAGCTGCTGCACGCGCAGGGGGCCGATGTCCGAGAACCAGTAGGGGTCCCGCTCGAACGGCGCGCGCGACCCCAGGATCGTGCGCGCGACATGGTCGCCGCCCGCCCGGGCGTTGTCCCAATGCGGGATCGCGATGCGGCCGAACCGGGGGTGTGGGAAGGCCGCCACGTCGCCGCACGCCCAGACGCCGTCGAGGCCTCGGACCGCGAGCAGCTCGTCCGTATCGACGGTCGGCCCGGCGCCGAGCGCGGGCGGCAGCGTCGAGGCCACTCCGGCTGCGGCGATCACGACATCGGCCGCCATCCGCCCGTGGGTCGACGTCTCGATGAGCTGCGAGCCGCCGGGGATCGGCACGATGCGCTCGAGGCTGCAGCCCCCGGCGAACTCGACGCCGAGCGCGGCGAGCACCCGCTTCGCCTCGGCTCCGACGGCGCTGTGGAGCCGGCTCAGCGGCAGCTCGTCCCTCTCGACCAGCGTGACGCGGTGCGCCGCCGACAACGTGGCGGCGGTCTCCGTGCCGATCAGCCCGGCTCCGATGACGGCCACCCGCCGACCCGGCCGCTCGAGGCGGGGAAGAAGCTCCTCGAGCCCTGCCGGGTCGGCGTTCTGGTGGGCCACCCCGATTCCGGGGATCGGGGGCCGCGTCGGGCGCAGGCCGGTCGCCCACACGAGCTCCTCGAAGGCGTGCTCGTGGATCTCGCCCCGCGCCGCGCACTGCACGCCGAGCCGCCGGCGGGGGAGGTCGAGCTCGACCGCCCAGCCGTCGAGATGGCGGATCCCGGCCTCGGCAAGACCGGCGGCCGTCGCCAGGTACGGCGCCGAGCCGCGTACGAGCGCTCGCTTCGAGAGCGGCGGCCGATCGCACGGCAGGCCGGGGCCGATCAGCGTCACCGCGGCGCCGCCCTCGGCCAGGCGGCGCGCGCACGCGTAGCCGCCGACACCGTTTCCGACCACCGTCACCGACCGTGCGGTGCTCACGACTCGCCTCCCTCGATCTCGAGCGCCGCCCTGGCGGGCAGCCGGTCACGCGCCGGTGCGCGCCTGGGGGCGGGAGCCGGCCGCTCGATCCATCGGTACCACGCCGCCCCGCCGACGATTGCGGCCGACGCGCCGTAGACCGCGAGCGCGAAGGGCGATCGGGAGTCGGTGCCGGCCGCGATGCCGTGCACCAGCGAGAGCGCCCAGACCGCGTAGCCGAAGTAGTGCAGCGAGCGCCAGGCCCGCTGGCTCATCCACCGCGCCTGCTTCAGCCTGAACGACAGCGGGAGGGCGAGCACGAGCCAGAGCGCGGCGGCGCCGAACACCACGCCGGGCCGCGGATCGAGCCCCACCAGGGACGAAACCGTCACGCGGGCGTAGCGGTCGAGCATCAGCGCGCCGATGTGGATCCCGACCGCGACCAGGCCGAGCGACGCCAGGAACCGGTGATAGGCCAGGTGCGGAGCCGGCGGGCGCCACACGCGAGCGCTGAGCGCGATGCCCCAGGCGACCACCAGCGTGTAGCAGGCGAAGGCGACGAAGGCGCTCGCCCGGGCGACGTCCCAGAGGATCACTCCGCCACCTCCGTCCACCGCGGCCGTCGTCCGTACGACGCCGTCGCTCATCACCATCGCGGCCTCGTCCAGCGCGGCGATCCGCCCGGGCCGAAGCGTGAGGAGCTTCGCGAGCACGTCTGCGCCGACCGGATCGTCGGAGATCACGGTGGCATGCGTCCTCGGGCCGGGCGCGCCGGTCTCCGGATCGATCAGGTGGTGGGCCGGCCGGCCGTCGCCGTTCCGCCACCGGCGCCGGCCGTAGCCGGACGTGGCGATCCCCTGTCCCTCGTCGACCCGGACCCGGGCGATCGGCGGTGCGTCGGTGGTCGCGAGGGTCTTCGACCGCCACGAGGTGCAGGCCGCGAGCCGCGACGAGGTCGCCGCCCGCGTCGACGAGGATCGCGGGGTCGTCGCACCGTCCGCGCACGAGCGCCGCAGCCCGGCACGCCATCCAGCTCTTTGCGATCCCGCCGAGGTCGAGCCTCGTGCCGGCCGGGATCTGCACCGTTCGCCGGACACGGTCGACCTGGGGGCGGCCCTCCAGCCGGCGCGGGTCCGGGCTGGACTCGGCGTACGCCCTGCGGTCGGCCAGGCTGCGACGGTAGCCCCACGCGACCAGCGCGCCGCCGACGAGCGGCTGGAAGACGCCGCCCGTCGAGCGGATCCAGTGGACGCACGCCTCGACGCAGGTCGAGCGTCGCAGGCGAGACGGAAACCGGGCCGGCCGGCCGAGGCGTTCACGCGCGCGACCTCGCTCTCGGGCCGGAACCGCGACCAGCGAGCCTCGTCGCGCTCGACCGCCTGCGCGATCGTCGCGGCGAGGCCGGAGTCGACGCCGCCGGTGTGATGGATGCGCCAGGTGGTGCCGGTGGCGCGCCATTCCCACGCGGCGGTCGTCTCGATGTTCGCGGCCGTCCGCATCAGCTCGTGTGCGTGGTCGGCGGGGCGGGGGCCGGCGCGGCAACCGGCGCCGCCGATGTCGGAGCCGCCGCGCTCGCGAGCGCGGGCACCGAAGGCAGCTGCAGCGCCGGCCGTCTGCGCGCGGCGCATGCCTGCGAGCAGCTTCCGCTCGGAGCGCCGGGTGCGGACGACGAGCGTGTTGTACCGGATCACCAGCTGGCGCATCCGGTTGGTCGTCACGCGGTCGTGGGTCACCGTGCGCTGCGCGACCGCGTGCCACGAGCGGGCGTCCGCCTGCCACGACGAGGCCATGGATGCCTGGTGGATCGACCAGGCCACGGCGGCGCCGCAGATGAGCGCGATGACGGTCGTGTAGATGCGAAGTCCGGTGCTAGTCATCCTGCTCCTCCATCGTCCCCGCCCGTGGGGCTCGTTCTCGTGACCGGCGGGGCCGGGCTCGTGCTCGTGACCGGTGCCGCGACCGGTGCCGGCGCAACCGCCGGCGCCGACACGACCTGAAGGACAGGCGCGCGTGGACGGGGCGGCTTCAGGTGGGGCACATGCGGGGCGTGCCATGCCAGGAGGCGCACGCGGCGGCCGTGGCGGCCGACCGGCATGTCCTGCCCGAGCCGCGCTCGAGCGTCGGCGGAGGCCGCCAGGCCGTCGCCGAGCCCGAGGTCGTGACTCGCGGCGTAGGCGCCGCCGCCGACGACAAGCCCGGCGGCGAAGGCCGCGACGGCAACTGACGGGTGGACGGTCACGGACGTTCCTCCTACGGTCGGGGGCGCCGCGGTCGTGCGGCGTCATCTCCCACCGTACGAAGCGGGGGTGAGCTAGGCGTGAGCCGGGGGTGAGACGGTTCTCATGGCCTCGGCGGGGCCCGCAATTGCCATCCGCGGCAGCTCGACGGTGAACGTCGCGCCGTGTCCCGGGGCGCTCGCGGCCGAGATCGTCCCGCCGTGCGCCTCCACGATCGCGCGGCAGATCGCAAGCCCCAGGCCGGCGCCGCCGGTGTCGCGGCCGCGCGCGGCATCCGCCCGGGTGAACCGGTCGAAGAGCGTCGGCAGAAGGGCTGGGGTCGATGCCCTCGCCCGGAGTCGGCCACCTCCAGCGTGACGCGGTCGCCGTCGCGCTTCGACGCACACGCTGATGGCCTCGCCGGCGGCCGTGTGCCGCACCGCGTTCGAGATGAGGTTCAGGAGCACCTGCTCGAGCGGCGTCGTCGTCGCCCTCGACCATCGCGCTCCGGCGCGGCGTCCACCTGCCAGGCCCGGTCGCCGAGCACCCGCGGACCGCGTCGACGACTCGGCGGGCGAGCTCGCCGACGTCGACGGGCGTCGCGAGTCGGCCGGCCGTCGGCGCCGGTGCGCGCCAGCCGCAGCAGGCTGTCGACCAGCCGTCCCATCCGGTCGAGCTCGGCGATCGCGACGCCGAACCGCCGCGTCGAGCTCGGCCGGGTGCGTGGCCCCGGACGAGCGCCATCTCGAGGTGTCCGCGCGCGATCGTGAGCGGCGTTCGCAGCTCGTGCGACGCGTCGTGGACGAACCGCCGCTGGGCGGCGAACGCGACCTCGAGCCGGTCGAGCATCGCGTCGATCGCGGTCGCGACGTCGGCGATCTCGTCGTGCGACCGTACCGGCCCCATCCGCACGGAGAGGTCGCCGGCCGTGACGCGCGACGCGCGCTGGGCGATGCGCGACAGCGGTGAGAGCGCCCGGCGGGTCACGAGCCAGGCCGCCCCGGTGGCGGGAATAAGCCCGACGAGGCAGACGATCAGCATCGCGTCGAGCAGCGTGCGGACGCCGGCGTCGGCCTCGGCCGCGGGGACGGCGGCCACGAACCGTGCGTCCGTCACGGCGGGCCGCCGACGCGACGTATTCCTCCCCGGCGACCTCGACCCGCTTGCGCCTCCCCGAGCCGGAATGTCGAGTGCCGAGCCCACAACCGCTGCGCGAGGTGGCTGTTCGCCCGGGGCAACCCGCTTCGGCGGGACGCTGGCCAGCAGCTGTCCCGACCCGCCCCGAGCCTGGAGATACGGCGGTCGACGAGGCTGGTCGTCGTTCTCGGGCCGTCGTGTTGGCGTCGTCGTCCAGCGTCGCCCGTGGCGCTGGCTGCGGCGTCACGCCGGCCGAGATCTCGCCGCGGCGCAGCCCCGCGCATCGGCCGCGAGCGACTGGTCGACCTGGCGGCGATCGATCAGATAGACGGTGAGCAGCCCGGCGGCGAGCACGCCCACCGCGAGCGTGGCGCTCACGATCGCAAGCCGCGGTGCGGATCGCGAGCCCGCGCCTTCACGCCGCCCTCTCGCGCGCCATCCTGTAGCCCATGCCGCGCACCGTCTCGATCGGCGACCGGCCGTTCGTCGTGAGCTTGCGGCGCAGGTATCCGACGTAGACGTCGACCAGGTTCGAGCGCGGGTCGAAGGTGTAGCCCCAGACGCCGTTCAGGATCTGCTGGCGCGACAGCACCTGGCCCGGATGCCGCATGAGGTACGCGAGCAGCGCGAACTCGCGCGGCCGAGAGCTCGACGCGGCGGCCGTCGAGCTCGGCCTCGCGGGCCAGGAGGTCGAGCGTGCACGCGGCCCGACCGAGAGCGACGACGCGGGCTTTCCGTTCTGCGCCGGACGTCCGGGTGCGGGCGCGGATGCGCGCCAAGAGCTCGGCGAATGCGAACGGCTTGCCGAGGTAGTCGGTGGCGCCGAGGTCGAGCCCGCGCACCCGGTCGGCGATCTCGCCGCGGGCCGTCAGCATGATGACGGGCAGGTCGGGGTCGCTCGCGCGGATCGCGCCGAGGACCTCGAACCCGTCCATGCCGGGCAGCATCACGTCGAGGATTACGAGGTCCGGCGGGCGCGCACGCAGGCAGGCGAGGGCGTCCTCGCCCCGCGCCGCCGTGTCGACGGCGTATCCCTCAGCCTCGAGCCCACGGCGCAGGAAGTCCGTGATCAAGGCTTCGTCCTCGACGACCAGGATGTTCATCTGGCTCTCAGTGTGGCCTCTCGAAGTGAGAGAGCTCTCACGGATCCCAGTATCGGCCCGGGCGCCAGGTGGCGCATCGGTGCCGGGTCCGATCGCCGCTGTGGGAAAGCCGCGCCCGCAACAACGGGGTCTGACCCCGTTGTTGCGCGTCAGTAGTCCGATCGGCGCAGGTGCTCGCCCAGCGCCTCGGCCGCCCGGGCCGCGTCGCGCTCCTCGAGCGCGTCGACGATCGCCGTGTGCTCGGCGAGGACGTGCTCCAGATAGCCGCGCGGCCGCGTCGTCCCGAGGTGCATCACGCGCACGAAGCCGCGCAGCTGACGCAGCAGGCGCTCCACGACGGGCATGCCGGCGCCCGGCCGCGATCCGGAGGTGGAACTCCTCGTCGAGCTCGATGAAGTCGTCCTCGCGCTCGGCGTCGCGCCGCCCGCTTCTGGCGGATCAGGAGCAGGCGCAGGTGGTCGACGTCGTCGAGCGTCATCCGCTCGCCGCGCGCCCGCACGGCGAGCGCCTCGAGCGCCTGGCGCACGTCGACGATCTCCTGCCGGTGCTCCGGGCTGAAGCCGCGCACGACGAGCTGGCGGCGGGCGCCGACCTGGAGCAGGCCCTCGCCGCGCAGCAGCTGGAGCGCCTGGCGGACGGGCGTCTTCGAGATGCCGAGCTCGTCGGCCAGCGCCGACTCGCCGACCACCGTGCCGACGGCCAGGCGGCCGCGCAGGATCTCGCCCCGGATGTGCTGGTAGGCGCGCTCGCTCAGGCTCCGGAGCGGCACGTCGGCGGAATGCTCGCTGAGGCGGCCTGGGTGCTCCATACGCCGCTGCGAGATGATACCGGCCGCGGCGGTATTCCGCCGGCCGTCAGGTGCCTGTCGCGGTCGGCTCGACCTCCGGATAGAGGTGGCACGCCACCGTGCGGCCCTCCGACCGTCCGGGTGCGGGGGTACTCGCCCGGCACACGTCCATGACGCGCGGGCAGCGGGGGTGGAAGTGGCAGCCCGTCGGCGGCGAGATCGGGTTCGGCATGTCGCCCGTGAGCGCCGGCTTGATGCTCTTGCGCCGGGCGACCGGCGCGGGCGCGGCCTTCATCAGCGCCTGCGTGTACGGGTGCAGCGGCTCGCGGAAGAGGTCCGCCGTCGGCGAGTGCTCGACGATCCGGCCGAGGTACATCACGGCGACGTTGCGGCTGATGTGGCGCATCACGGCGAGGTTGTGGGCGATGAAGAGGTAGGTCAGGCCGAGCTCGTCCTGGAGCCGCACCATCAGGTTCAGCACCTGGGCCTGCACCGACACGTCGAGCGCCGAGACGGCCTCGTCGGCCACGATGAACTCCGGCTCGACGGCGAGCGCGCGGGCGATCCCGATCGCGCTGCCGCTGGCCGCCGCTGAACTGGTGCGGCTTGCGGTCGGCCGATGCCCGGCGCGAGGCCGACGGTGTCGAGCAGCTCCTCGACCCGGTCCCGGCGGGCGTCGCGCGGCGGCCGAGCCGGTGCACCTTCAGCACCTCGCTCGAGCGTCTGGCGCACGGTCATCGTCGGGTTGAGCGAGGAGTACGGGATCCTGGAAGACGACCTGGATCCGCTTTCGCAGCTCGCGCGTCTCGCGCGCGCCGGCGCCCCAGGACGCTCCGGCCGTCGTAGAGGATGTCGCCCGACGTCGGCGGCTCGAGCTGGAGCACGAGCCGGCCGAGCGTGCTCTTGCCCGAGCCGCTCTCGCCGACCAGCCCCAGCGTCTCCCCGCGCTCGATGCGGAGCGACACGTCGTCGACCGCGCGCAGCAGCTCGGGCTCGCGCCTGCGGGCGAGCGTGCGCGCAGAAGCCGCCGCCGCCGCGTAGTGCTTCGAGACGTCGCGCGTCTCGAGGAGCGGCGGGGCGGCGAGGCGGGCTCGGCCACGCCGGTCACCCGAGCCCGAGCATCGACGGCCAGGTTCGCCGCCGGCGTCGACCTGCGGGCTCGAGCGAGCCGTCACCGGCCGAGAGCAGCACGTGACCGCGGGGCCGTTGCCCGCCAGCGGGCTGTCGCCGCTCGCGACGACGCCGACGGTGACCCCGCCGTCGCGGTAGCCGGTGTAGTAGCGTCGCGTCCCAGTCGCGCACGGCCACGAGGTCGCCGAGGCGCAGGTCGGCGAGGCCGTGCTCGCGCACGATCGTCGTCGTCCTTCGTCTGGAGCGCGATCGACGTCGCGGCGGCGACCCGGCCGCTGCCCATCCCGACCACCTCGGGCGGCAGGACGCGCGTCACCGCGACCTCGAGCGCGGCCGCCCGTCGGCGCTCGGGCGCCCACGCCCGCCAGAGCTCCGGGCCCGAGGCTGTGGCAGGCGACGCCCGGCGCGTCGGCGCATCGCCATGCCGCGGCCGCACGCGCGCACGAGCAGCTCGTCGCCGGGCGCGATCTGCTCGAGGACGTCGTCGCCGACGTGGACGAGCACGTGCTTGTAGGCGCGGAACGACTCGTGCTTTCCGATCACGGTGCCGGCGCGCGCCCGCCGCCGCGCCCGTGCGCACGACGACCGGGTTCCCGACGCAGGCGAAGACGGCCAGGGCGTCGTTGGCGGCCGGGTCCGGGTTGGCGATGCTGACGCCGGGCTCGACCTGGTCGGCGGCCCAGCCCATCGCCGCCATCCCGACCTTGACGTTGTAACAGATCCCGCCGGCGCCGACCGGGACGAACGGGGTCCCGTCGGCGCCCGACCTCGTACGGGTTCTCGGCCATCACCGGGCGTCGTCACCTCGCCGACGACCGCGGTCACGACCAGCTCGTCGAGGTTGGCGCGAGCGGCGCTCATGCCGGCAGCCCCAGGCTGGTGCCGACGTTGGCGCCGCGATCGAGCCTCGAGCGCGAACCGCTCGCGCGGGCCGGACATGATCGTGATGACGCCCGTGCCGTGGCCGGGGATGACGCCGATCCCGTGAGCGACGATGCCGATCGCGCACGACCCGGAGCGGCGAGCCGCGCCCGTAGCGGTGGTCCTGGTCGGTCATGGCGACGACGTCGCCGATGCGCAGGTGCTCGTAGCCGAGGTCGGCCACCGAGTCGGCGCGGGTCAGCATGACGTCGCAGTTGGCCCACTCGGAGCTCATCCCGATGCCGGCGCCCATCAGGAAGGCCGGGATCTCGGCGGCGACGGCGATCTCGAGCGCACCGTCGCGGACGCGCACGGGGCAGCGCGTCGAGCAGCTCCGGGCTGCAGCTGCGGAGCGCCACGTCGGGGAAGTCGAGCAGGCGCGAGCCCCTGCCCGCGGCGCGCGCACGAGCAGCCGGTCGCCGGGCCCGAGCAGGTCGAGCGTCTGCTGGGGGAAGTCGATGAGCACGAAGGCGTGCTTGCCGACGACCGTGCCCGTCGCCGCCCGCCGCCGGGCCGGTGAGCACGCGCACCGGGTTCCCGACGCAGGCCAGGAACTGGAGGGCGGCATCGGGCGGCGGGCCGGCGCCGCCGGCCGAGACGCCGCGGCCTCGAGGTGGTCCGCCGCCCACTCGAACACCGGGCTGCCGACGCGGACGTTGTAACAGACGCCCGCCATGCCGGGCAGGATGATCGGCCGGCCGTAGGAGTCGACGCTCCACGAGTCGCCGGTCGGATGGCTCACCTGCGCGCCGATGCCCAGCGTCACCAGCCGGTCGGCGTTCGTGCGGAGGGCGGTGGCGGCGGTCACGGTCAGTAGAGCAGGTCGGGGTCGAGCACGTTTCGCAGCGGCCGGCCGGCCAGGTACGAGTGCAGGTTCTCACAGAAGATCTCGACGATTCGGTCGTTCTCCTCCGCGACCGTGCTGGCGGAGTGCGGGCTCACGAGCACGTTCGGCAGGTCCCAGAACGGGCTCGACTCCGGCGGCGGCTCGGTCGTGAACACGTCGAGCGCGGCCCCGCGCAGCCGGCCCGTCGACGAGGGCGTCGGCGAGCGCCGCCTCGTCGACGACGTCCCCGCGGGCGATGTTCACGACGATCGCCCGCTCGGGCAGGAGCCCGATCCGGCGGGCGTCGAGGAGGCCGTGCGGTCTCGGGCGTGTGCGGCGTCGCCAGGACGACCGCGTCCAGGCGCGGCAGGATGGCGTCGAGGTCGCCGATCGCGGCGATCTCGTCGGCGTGGACGTCGGCCGGGGTGCGGTCGGCGATCGTGCGGACGACCCCGATCACGTGGGCGTCGAGGGCGCGCAGGAGCCGCGACGCCTCGCGGCCGATCCGCCCCGCCCCGACGACGGCCACCACCTTGCCCGGCCACCTCCTCGCCGGCGTGCCGGCGCCACACGTGGGCGCGCTGGTCGGCCTGGTAGCGCAGGACGTCCTTGCCGAACATCAGCATCGCGAGCACCGCGAACTCGGCCAGCGGCCGGGCGTGGACGCCGCTCGCGGTCGTCATCACGACGTCGCGCCGCTCGGTCAGCCCGACCCGGCGCGCGAGCTGGCCGACCCCGGCGCTCGTCGCCTGGATCCAGCGCAGGCGCGGCCACTCCGGGAGCCGGTCGGCGAGGGCGAGCGGGCCGAAGTCGAACAGGATCTCCGCGCTCTCGAGCAGCTCGATCCAGCGCTCGCTCGGCCCGCGCGTCGGCGATCTCGGGCAGCGGGTGCGCCGAGGGGTACTCGGCAGCGGGGATCAGGTCCTGCTCGTAGACCACGTCGAGGCGCGGGTCGGCGGCTGCGATCGCCGCGATGTTCTCGGGCGAGAGCGGGCTCGTGATGACGACCCGGACGTCGCCCACGTCAGGAGCCCTCGGAGACGGCGTAGCGGCCGGCGAGCGAGCCCCCGTCGACGTCGAGGACGGCACCGGAGACGTGGGCCGCCGCGTCGGAGCACAGGAAGAGCACCGCCTCGGCGATGTCGGTGGGCTCGCCGGCGCGGCCGAGCGGGATCGAGCGCACGAGCGACGCCCGCAGCTCGTCGGTCGCCCGGTTCGGGAAGGCGTCGCTCCACCCGCGCACGTCGATGTAGCCGGGGGCGACGACGTTCGACGTTCACGCCGTGCGGGCCGAGCTCGAGCGCGAGCGTCTTCGAGAGCGTCTCGACCGCCGCCTTCGACGCCGCGTAGGCGGCCCCCTCGGGCCGGGGGCTGCGCGCCGAGCCCGACGAGATGCTGACGATGCGCCCGCCCCCGCCGGCGGCGATCCGGTGGCGGGCGAACGCCCGGCACATCAGGTAGACGCCGGTCACGTTGACGTCGAACACCCGCCGCCAGGCGTCGGGCTCCATGTCGACGAGCGCCGCGTCGGGGTAGGCGGCCGCGTCGTTCACGAGGACGTCCAGGTCGCCGAAGCGGCCGAGCGCCGTGCCGACCGTCCGCTCGGCGACCCGCTCGTCGGCCACGTCGCCGACGATGGCGTCGAAGCGCGGCCCGCGCAACGTCTCGGGCGGCTCGACCAGGTCGACCACCACGACGTTCGCGCCCTCGGCCAGGAAGCCCGCCGCGACGGCGCGGCCGATGCCGTTGGCGCCGCCGGTCACGGCCGCAGTCATCCCGTCGAAACGCGCCAAGCGGCGTTCCCCACCGTCCTCTCGTTCGCGGTTCCCCTCGTGCGCGGCGCAAGCATAACGGCGCTCCGAACCCTTGACACCTCCGACCCGCCCCTCCTACACTCGGCCGCATCGCGGGAGGGATGATTCGTATCACTCGGTATCGGAAGACCGTTACACCCAGGAAGCATAAGGATTTTTTTGGTGCATTTGTACATCTTTCCGGCACAAGCATATCTTTGGCCGCACGGATGAAAGGATCAGCCATGGTCGACCTCCCGCACACGCCGACGACCAGCCCCAACCGCGCATGGCGCGCACGGCGTGCAGCCGTGCTCGCCGCCCTGGCGACGGTTGCACTCGCCGCCGGCTGCGGCGGAGGCGGCGGGTCGACGGGCGCCGGGGGCAGCACGGCCAAGAGCGACACGCTCGTGATCGCAAACGCGGTGAACGTCGACACGCTCGACCCGGCCGCGAACTCGGTCAACGAGAGCATCTGGATGACCCAGAACATCTACCAGCGGCTCCTCCAGCCGAACGCGAACGGCACCGACGTCATCCCGCAGCTGGCGGAGTCGTGGGACATCTCCGATGACGGCCTCACGTACACCTTCCACCTGGGCGACCACCAGTTCTCGGACGGGTCGCCGGTCACCGCCGAGGACGTCCGCTACTCGATCGAGCGCTCCATCCACTACGACGGCGGGTGGGGCTTCCTGCTCGAGGCCGTGAAGTCGGTCGAGGCGCCCGATCCGAAGACGGTCGTCGTCACCCTGTCGCGGCCGCACGCGCCGCTCCTGGCCGACCTCGCCATGTACGCCTACGCGGTCATCCCCGAGAAGCTCGTGAAGGAGCAGGGCGCCAAGGACTTCTTCCAGCACCCGATCGGAAGCGGCGAGTGGATGCTCACCCAGTGGAACAAGGGCAGCGACCTCACGTTCAAGGTGAACCCGCACTGGTCGGGCGCGAAGCCCAAGTTCTCGACGCTCAAGATCATGATCGTGCCCAATGACAACTCACGGGTCCTCCTGCTCCAGAACAAGAATGCGGACATCATCGAGAACCCGCCGGGCAACCTGATCAACGAGCTGAGCGCGAACCCCGATCTCCAGACGTTTCTCTTCCCGTCGACGCGCGTCGACTTCATCCAGCTCGATCAGCACTTCGCGCCGTTCAAGGATCCGAAGGTGCGCGAGGCGTTGAACTACGCGATCGACCGAAACGCGATCGTGAAGCTTGCGTACTCCGGTCATGCAACACCGGGATCGTCGTTCATGCCGTACAAGATGCAGTACTGGAACGACTCGCTGAAGCCGTATCCGTACGATCCGGCGAAGGCGAAGGAGATCCTGTCGCAGTCGGGATATCCGAACGGGTTCAAGACGTTCCTTATCGAGGTGGCAAATGACGTCGCCGGTAACGCAACAGCCGTGGTCATCAAGTCTGATCTCGCGAAGATCGGCATCGACGTCGAGATCAAGACGTACGAGCTTCTGACCGCATACGGCAAGGAGGACGGCGGGAACTCGCAGATGGGTCAGCGCTACTGGACGAACGACATCATCGACCCCGACGAGGTGACCACGTTCGGCGTCGATCCCAACGGCGGCGCGAACGCGTTCAGCTCCTACTGGGGCGATCCGACGGCGACCAAGCTGGTCCACCAGGCCCGCGGCGAGCTCGACACGGACAAGCGCGCAGCAGATGTACGAGCAGATCCAGCAGATCGTCTACGACCAGACGCCGTACCTCATCCTCGACTACAGCCCGTACCGGTACGCGGCCGGCAAGTGGGTGCACGGCTTCCACGCCACGCCGCTCGGGAATTACAATCTGTCGCTGGAGACGCTGACCGTCGACCAGCACTGAGGGTCTGTCTGAGAAGGAAGGGAGAGGGACGTGACCGGGCGGTTCGGGTTCCTCGGCCGCAGGGTGCTCCAGCTCATCCCTGTGGTGCTCGGGATCACCATCCTCGTGTTCTTCCTGCTGCACCTGGTCCCGGGTGACCCGGCCCGCCAGATCCTGGGCCAGCACTACACGCCCAAGGCGGCGGCGGAGATCCACCACAAGCTCGGCCTGGACCAGCCGCGTGTGGACGCAGTACAAGCTCTTCATGGACCGGCTCCTCCACGGTGATCTGGGCGATTCGGTCTACTACAACCAGTCCGCGCGATCGCTGATCGCCGAGCGGCATGCCGGCGACGATGTTCCTGATCGTCTACGCCGGGGTGTTGGCGGCGCTGATCTCGATCCCGATCGGGATCGTCGCGGCGCTGCGGCGCGGTGGCGTCTTCGATCAGGCCACGCGCATCGGGACGCTGATCACGTTCGCGATGCCGCCGTTCTGGTTCGGGATCATCCTGCTGCTCGTCTTCGCCCTGAAGCTGCAGCTCTTCCCGGTGTCGGGCTACGGGGAGGGCTTGACCGACCACCTCTGGCACCTGTTCCTGCCGGCGCTCACGATCGCACTCGCCTTCTCGACGATCCTGACCCGGACGCTCCGGGCCAGCATGCTCTCGACGCTCAGGATGGACTTCGTCGACACCGCCCGGATCAAGGGCATCTCGCGGACGACGGTGCTCATGCGCCACGTCGTGCGGAACGCGATCGTCGCGATCGTCGTCGTGTTCGGCATCAACCTCGCGTTCCTGATCGGGAGCACCGTCCTCGTCGAGAACGTGTTCTCGATCCCCGGCCTCGGCCAGCTCCTCGTCGACTCGGTCTCGTCACGCGACTACCCGGTCGTACAGGGGACGACGCTCGTGCTCGCGTTCCTGGTCGTGCTCGTGAACCTCCTGACCGACGTCGTCCACGCCGCGCTCGATCCCCGGGTGACCTACGAATGAGCGCGGTCATCGGCCCATCCGGGACGCTGCTCGAGTCGCTCGAGCGCCGCTCCCGTACGAGCCGCTTCGGCCGGGGCCGGATCACGCTCGCGGTGGGCATCCTCATCCTCGGCACGATGATCGCCGTCTCGGTGGCAGCGCCGCTCATCACGAGCTACAAGCCCGACGCCATCGACCCGCTGCACCCGCTGCTTCACCCGCTCTCGCCCGGCCACCCGCTCGGGACCGACTCGTTCGGGCGGGACATCTTCTCGCGGATCCTCTACGGCGGGCGGATCGACCTCCTGATCGCGTTCGGCGCCACGTCCGTGACCGCCGTGGTCGGCACCGTCATCGGGCTGACGTCCGGGTACGTCGGCGGCTGGGTCGACACGGTCATCATGCGCATCGTCGACCTCTTCTTCGCGTTCCCGTTCTTCGTCCTCGTGATCGCGATCGTGGCCATGCTCGGCCCGAGCATCTTCAACATGTTCGTCGCCATCTGGCTCACGAGCTGGATCAGCTACGCCCGCATCTCCCGCGGTCACACGCTGGGCGCCAAACGCCAGGAGTACACGCTCGCCGCCCGCGCGCTGGGCTACACGAACCGGCGGGTGGTGCTGCGCCACATCCTGCCCAACGTCGTCTCGTACGTGATCATCTTCGCGATGGTCGATGCGGTCGGGAACATCGTCCTCGGCTCGTCGCTCGGCTTCCTGGGGCTCGGCGCGCAACCGCCTTCGTCCGAGTGGGGCGTGATGATCTCGGACGGCCAGAACTACCTCCTGACCGCCTGGTGGCTCTCGACGTTCCCGGGCATTGCGATCATCCTCGTCGGCGTCGGATTCAGCCTGATCGGCGACGGTCTCGCGGACATCCTCAGGCCCGGTGACTGACGCCCGCGGCGCCCGTGCTCGAGGTCGATGACCTCCGCACGTACATCGCGACCGACGCCGGCGTCGTCCGCGCGGTCGACGGTGTGTCGTTCACCGTCGGCGAGCGGGAGATCCTCGGGCTGGTCGGCGAGAGCGGCTGCGGCAAGAGCGTCACGTGCCGGACGATCGCCGGGCTGATGCCGTCGCCGCCCGCCCGCTCGACCGGCAACGTGCACCTCGCCGGGTACGGCGAGCGCAACCTGCTCACGCTGTCGGCGCAGGAGCTCCAGCGGATGCGCGGCGCGCACCTCTCGATGGTGTTCCAGGATCCGATGAGCGCGCTCAACCCGGTCATGCGGGTCGGAGCCCAGATCGAGGAGGCGGTCGGAGCCCACGAGACGCTCTCCGGCCGCGCCCGTCGCACCCGCGGCGATCGAGCTCATGGAGCGGGTCGGCATCCCGGTGCCCGAGCGGCGGATGCGCGACTATCCGCACCAGTTCTCGGGCGGCATGCGTCAGCGCGTGCTGATCGCGATGGCAATCGCCGGCGCGGCCCAAGCTCCTCCTCGCCGACGAGCCGACCACCGCCCTCGACGTCCTGATCCAGGACCAGATCCTGAGCCTGCTCCTGGAGCTCCAGCGCGACTTCGGGATGAGCATGATCCTGGTCAGCCACGACCTGGGCGTGATCGGCGAGATGTGCGACCGGGTGGCCGTCATGTACGCGGGCGAGATCGTCGAGCTGGCCGACACCGAGACGCTCCTCAGCGAGCCCCGCCATCCGTACACGATCTCGCTCCTGCGCTCGCTGCCCGACGTGAACTCCGCAGAGCCGGTACCTGCGCTCGATCGGCGGCGCCCCGCCGGCCCTCGTCGACGTGCCCGGACGGGTGCCGGTTCGCGCCGCGCTGCCCGCTCGCGCTCGACCAGTGCCGCGAGTGGGAGACCGAGCTCCTACCCGCCGGCGCCGACGGCCATACGGCCCGGTGCTGGCGCCACGAAGAGACGCCGAAGGGAGGATGCATGGCCGGAGCAGAGCTACGGATCGGCGTGATCGGGTGCGGGAGGTGGGCGAACTGGGCTCACCTGCCCGGGATGGACGCGCGACGAGCGCTGCCGCGTCGTCGCCGTGTGCGACTCCGATCCCGATCTGGCCCAGGCCGCGGCGGACAAGTTCGGGGTCGGCGAGGCCGTCTCCGACCACCGGCGCGTGATCGAGCGCGACGACGTCGACGTCATCGACGTCGTAACGGGCGACGAGGAGCACTTCATGCTCACGATGGCGGCGCTCGAGGCGGGCAAGCACGTGCTCTGCGAGAAGCCGGTGGCGCACGACTACCGCGACACGCTGCGGGCGCGCGATCTGGCCGCGTCGAAGGGGCTCGGCACCAAGGTCGGGTTCACGTTCCGGTACAGCCCGGCCGTGCGGTACATGAAGGAGCTCATCGACGAGGGCTTCGTCGGGACGCCCTACATCTACAACGCCTACGAGCAGAACTCGCAGTGGATCGATCCGCAGACCCCGCTCCGGCAGGTGCGCGCCCGACCCGGAGGCCGACCGCATCGTCGTCTCGTCGCTCGAGGGCTACGGCGCCCCGGTGATCGACCTCGGCCACTGGTTCATGGCGTCCGACCTGACCGCGGTCGTCGGCGTCCTTCGCAACTTCGTGCCCGAGCGGGTCATCCGCGAGACCGGCCTCATGACCCGGGCCAACATCGACGACGGCGACATCTTCATCGGCGAATTCGCAAGCGGCGCGATCTGCTCCGTGCAGTCGAGCTTCGTGACGGTCGGGAACTACCCCGGGATCGAGGTGCGCGTGTACGGCAGCGAGGGCGCCCTGATCGCGCGCCTGGTCGAGGAGCACGGGGTGGCCGAGACGCTCCGCTCGGCGAAGCCCGACGCCGTCGAGTTCGAGCCAGTCGAGGTTCCGGAGCGGCTCTACCCGCCGGGCGGGTCGGTCCACGAGGACTGGCCGACGCTCTACTACTCGAACCTGACCGCGAACTTCGTCGACGAGATCCTGGCCGGCACGGGAGAACGAGGGCGGCTTCGCCGACGCCGCCTGGGTGCAGGAGGTCATCAACGCCGTCGAGCGCTCCCACCACGAGCGCGGCTGGGTGGGCCTGCCGCTGGAGGCGTAGATCGGCGGATCACCGGGTTGGCTGACCGCTACATGCGAACGACGCGGGCCTCGCGGGCCGAGGCGTAGAGCGCGTCGATCGTCCGCATGTTCCAGAGCGTGTCCTCGTGCGAGACGACCTCCGGCTGGCGGCCGTCGAGCACGCAGCTGCAGAAGTCCTCCACCTCGAGCCGGTACTCGTCGTCGCCGCCGACCGCCACCGAGCGCGTCTCGCCGTCGGCGTCGGTCACCTCGACCGCGACGTCACCGCTTCGCAGCACGAAGGCCTGCGGGACCGTGATCGAGCCCTCCGTTCCGAGGAGCTGCACCTCATGCCGGTACGGCTGCGAGAGGCTGCTCACGAACTGGGCCGACTGGCCCGAGCCGAAGTCGAGGACGCCCAGGAACTCCTCGTCGACGCCCTCCGGGCTGGCGTGCGAGATCCCCGAGACGGCCACGGGCGGGCGGCCGATCAGCCACCGCGAGACGTTCACGCAGTAGGAGCCGACGTCGTAGAGCGACCCGCCGCCGAACTCCGGCCGGCGGCGGATGTTGGCCGGATCGCGCACGGTGAACGTGAAGACGGCGCGCACGGTTCGGAGCTCGCCGACGGCTCCTTCGGAGAGCAGCCGCCGCACGCGTCTCCCATTGGGGATGGAAGCGGTACATGAACGCCTCCATCCACACGACCCCGCGGTCGACGCAGTGGTCGAGCATGTCGGCCGTCTCGGCGGCGTCGATCGCCGCGGGCTTCTCACACAGCACGTGCTTTCCGGCGTCGGCAGCCCGCTTCGACCACTCAGCGTGGAGATGGTTCGGCAGCGGGATGTAGACCGCATCGACGTCGGGATCGGCAAGCAGCGCCTCGTAGGAGCCGTGCAGGCGGACGGCGAGCTCGGTCTCGCGCAGGAACGACGCACCGGCGTCGCCCGAGCTCGCGAGCGCGACGAGCTCCGCGTTCTCGGCACGCAGGATCGACGGGATGACGACCTTGCGGCCGATGTTCGCCGCGCTCATCACGCCGATCCGAACCTTCGCCATCAGGCACCCCCTCGCGGTCGGTCGCGGATCCTAGATGATCGACCGACGGGTCCTGTACCGGCGCCCTAGTTTGGCGCGTTGTAGAGGTGGCGCACTGCGCGCGAGACGGTGAGGGGCGGTGCGGTCGGATGGTATTCGCCCGGTAGCACCTCGAACGTGATGTCGAGGTTCGCGTAGCCGCGGCCTTGCAGGCGGCCCACCAGGTCACGGGCGTAGCCGACCTCGTCTTCCATGGGAAACTCTGCCTCGGCGCGAAGCGACGCTTCTCGCGCCTCCGGGGTCATCTGCTCGCGGTGGCGATCGTCGCCGGCCGGCGTCTCGTACTCTCCGATCGACACGTATGCCTTGGCTGCCAGGTCGTCGTGGTCGTTCGCGTAGCTCTGCTCCGTTTCGAAGATCACCTTCGGGCCGTACCAGTAGGATGGGCTGCCGATCCCGTAGCGCTGAAATGCGGATGGCCGGGTCAGCAGCAGGTGGGTCGCGAACAGGCCGCCTTGGGAGTAGCCGACCACGCCGAAGTCGCCTTGGGCGACGTCGAAGCGGTCGAGAGATCCACGGCTTCAATTCCTCTTCCAGGAAGCCCGCGAACTGGTCGGCGCCCGGGATCATCGGCGGATCGTCGGGGTCACTCGGGTCGGCCACCGGGCTGAAATCCCGCTTCCGCAGCCGCATCGTATCGGCGATGGTGACTGGCCGATAGCCGACTCCGACCACCAACAGTGGCTTTATATGCTCAGTCATCGCCAGCAGCCGCACCGTGTCGAGTGCCGTCCCGAGAAAAAAGAACGCGTCTAACACGACCAGGACGCCGACCCCAGCCGGAGCATCCTCACAGCCGCCCACGATGATCCGAAACTCGTCCGCCACATGCCCCGACGACAGGTAGTGCACCTGCGTATTGGGAAGTGCCGCCTCATCGTTGGTGATCATCACAGCCCCTTCTCGCAAGACCCGCCCCCGAGCCCGCGAGTTTATCCCGACCCGCTCGGCCCGGCCCACGTCGGGTCCGGTGTTTTCCCGAAGCCGATTCGGTGTCGACCCCGACGCAGTTTGGGGCGGTGCGGACGATCCTCTGATCATGGCCGAACAGTCAAGGCAGCCGGTGGATCACCACACCGCCGTCGTCGAGTACGCGGTGGCGTGGTCGGATGAGAACCACAAGCGCTACCTCGGGCGAGCGCGGGTCGACGACCACGACCTCGTCCTCGAGGGGACACCGCCCGGCGGGCTGCGGCGAAGCCTTCGAATTCCTGCTGACCAGATCACGGGCCTCGCGTTGAACCGCTGGCGTCCGTCCCCCGCAGTTGCGGTCGGAGGCCCCGACGGCGAAATCGTCGTGGAGCTCCTGCTCGGAGGCTGGGGAGCCGCGCACCAGTTGCAGAATGCCGTCGCGGCGGCGCGCGAGGACGTCCGGCCGCTCGCCGAAGCCAACCGGCCTGGGATCAACGACCGGGTGGCCATCCTCGCCGAGATCCGGCCGGGAAAGCGGGCCGACCTCGAGCGCGCGCTCGAGCACGACCACCTGCTCGGCCTGCCCGGCGAGAGCTTCGAGCACCCGGAGGTGTTCCTCGGCGACACCGAGGTCATCTTCGTGTTCACAGGACCGGGCGCTGCCTCGCAGCTCCGCGAGATCGCGGAGACGCCCGAGCACTTCCGCCAGGCGACCCGGATGACCGAGATCCTGACGGCGCCGCGCCTGCTCCAGTAGCCCATCCCGGGCGTTTGCGGGTTTCCCACAACCACACGTTCGGGGCAAACGCGGATGCACGTGGCCGCCAGAGAACGGATGCTTCGGGGCATGCCGTTCCGTGTTGTCATCGCCGGCGGAGGGGTCGCCGGTATCGAGGCGGCGCTCGCGCTCCGGGCTCTCGCGTCCGACCTGGTCACGGTCGAGCTCGCGTCCCCCGAGCCGGCGTTCGCATACCGGCCGCTCGTGGTCTCCGAGCCGTTCGGGCGCGGCCACGTGCACATGCTCGACCTCCGGGAGATCACGGCCGACGCCGGTGCAACGCTGCGGATCGCCGGGCTGGCCGGGGTCGACGATGCCGGATCGCGGGCGATCTTCGACGACGGCACGAGCGCCGAGTACGACGCCCTCGTGATCGCCTGCGGGACGAAGCTCGTCGCCGCGGTGCCCGGTGCCTCGACCTTCGCGGGGATCGCGGACGTCGAGACCTACCGGGAGATTCTCGACGACATCGATTCCGGGGATGTCGGGTCCGTGGCGTTCGTCATCCCCCACGGCACGGTGTGGCCGCTCCCCATGTACGAGCTCGCCCTCATGACCGCGAGGCGGCCGGCGAAGCACGATGCGGAGTTGACGCTCGTCACCCCCGAGGACGAGCCGCTCGACGTCCTCGGCCCGGCGGCGACCCGTGCGGTGTCAGAGCTCCTTGCCGAGTACCGGATCGCACTCTTGACCGGCATGCTTCCGATGGGAGTGAGCGACGGCAGCCTGACGCTCGCTCCGTCAGGCACCGTCAAGGCCGACCGGTTCGTGGCGCTGCCCGTGCAGCACGGCATCGAGCTCGACGGCGTCCCCAAGGTGCCGGGCGGCTTCATCCCGGTCGACCAGCACGGCCGCGTGCACGGCCTCACCAACGTGTTCGCGGCGGGCGATATCACCAACTACTCGGTGAAGCAGGGCGGCGTCGCTGCCCAGCAGGCCGACGCCGTGGCCGAGGTCATCGCCGCCGAGGCGGGAGCGGCCATCCTTCCCGAGCCGTTCCGGCCCGTCATCCGAAGCGTGCTCCTCACCGGGAACGGTCCGCGCTACCTCTCGAGCCACATGCGAAACGGCGCCGAGCTCTCGTCGGTGGCGACAACCCAGCCCTTCTGGTCGCCTCCCGACAAAATCGCCGCGCCGTTCCTCGCGCCCTACCTGGCGCGGCGGATCGACGGCGCGCTGCGGTAGCGGGCCGCGGGGGCCTTCCAGACACCCTCGGCCCCGCACATCGGGCAGTGCGGGATATCACGGCGAGCTGTCACGCTGTAGCCGCACTCGTCGCAGACAAGCTCTACGGCTGACGGCCGGGTTGTGTCGCCCGGCGCTAACCGAGACACCGGTTTCGACGGGAAGAGTGTGGACGTGCCCATGGTGACCCCCTTGGGACGGTGCCCGAGATGTGCTCCTCATGGTCGTCCGGAGGGCGCCGGTTCGGCATCCGGGCTATCGCCGATCGAGAGTGCGTAGTCCGCCGCAAATCGTTTGGTACTTCCCCTCTGAGGGGAGCGGCGGCTGCCCCGATGCGGGGTGGCACTGAGCGGACGGATAGTGAGGCCAGACTCATCCGCCCAACTCATGGAAGGGGGACGTCATGTCAAGCGTCTCGAACAGTCACTCCGACCTGGCCGGGGCGGGCCGTCCGAAGCTCAAGCGCTCGCTGGGGCTCTGGATGGCGACCGCGCTGGTGATCGGGAACATGGTCGGATCGGGAGTCTTCGGGCTTCCGGCAGCGCTGGCGTCGACGGGACCGATCTCGCTGCTCGCGTGGGTGTTCACGGGAGCCGGGGCGATCCTGCTCGCGCTCGTGTTTGCCAACCTCGGCCGGGCGTACCCGCGAGACCGGTGGGCCCTACGCCTACGCGCGGCGGGCGTTCGGCGACTTCGCAGGGTTCTGGACCGCCTGGGGCTACTGGATCGCCGCATGGGCCGGCAACGCCGCCATCGCGACGATCTTCGTGAGCTATGCCAGCGTGTTCTGGCCCAGCCTCGGGACCGACAACGTGCTCGCGTTCACGCTCGGGCTCTCGGTCATCTGGGTGCTGACGCTCGCGAACATCGCCGGAGCGCGCGAGTCGGGGATCATCCAGCTCGTCACGACGGTGCTCAAGTTCGTGCCGCTGCTCCTGATCGGCCTGATCGGGCTCTTCTACATGCACAGCGGGAACTTCACGCCGTTCGACCCGAACCACGTCAGCCTCTCCGGGCACTGGCACGCGATCTCGTTCGCAGCCACGCTGACCCTGTGGGCGTTCCTCGGCCTCGAGTCGGCCACCGTGCCGGCCGAAGAGGTCAAGAACCCCGAGAAGACGCTGCCGCGGGCGACGATCCTCGGGACGACCGTCACGACGGGCCTCTATGTGCTCGCCACGGTCGCGATCATGGGCGTCATCCCGGCCGCGACGCTGGCCGGCTCGAACGCCCCGTTCGCCGACGCAGCCCGCGAGATCTTCGGCTCGTCGGTCCTGGGCGTCTCGCCCGACAAGCTCATCGCCGCGGTGGCGATGATCTCGACGTTCGGCGCCTTGAACGGCTGGATCCTGATCCAGGGCCGCGTGCCGCTGGCCGCGGCGCAGGACGGGCTCTTCCCGAAGGCGTTCGCACAGGTGAGCGGCACGCGCAAGACGCCGGTCGTGGGCCTCGTGGCCTCGTCGGTGCTCCTGAGCGGGCTCATGGCGATGAACTACCAGTCCTCGCTCACCGACACGTTCACGAAGATCATCATCCTGGCCACGCTCACCACGCTCGTGCCGTACGCGTTCGCCGCGGCCGGCCAGCTGATGCTGATGTTCACCGACCCCGAGCGGTTCAGCGGACGGCGGCTGACGCTCGACGCGACGATCGCCATCCTGGCCTTCGCGTACTCGTTCTGGATGATCTACGGAGCGGGTGAGGAGTACATCGCGCAGGGGTTCCTGCTTCTGATGGCAGGCGTCCCGGTGTACGTGTTCATGCGCTGGCGCCAGTCGAAGGCATCCCCGTTCGACGCGCTGCCGGAGACTGCCCGAGCCGCCGGTGCGGATGCTCAAGGAGGAGCGCCCTCTGGCTCCGCTCGGACGCTGACACCACCGTCCCACCGAAGCGGCGGGGTGGAGAGCGATCTCCACCCCGCCGCATTTTTGCGTGGAAATCCACGGCCGATTCGGGCATTCCCCCGATGCCCGGGCGCCGCCGCGCGGGTACCCTCGCGACATGACCGAGCTTCACCCGATTCACGTCCCGGCGGTCGACTCCACGGCTGTCCTTGCGACGTTCGTCTGCGGGATCGACGGCTCTCTCGAGGCGGCCGAAGCCGTCCGCCAGGCCGCGGTTCTCGCCGCGCCGGGGGCCCGAATCGAGCTCGTCGGCGTGATCCACGCCGGCCTCGTCGAATCGGTGGCCTCGGTGATGCCCGCGCGGACGCCCGAGCCCGAGCGACCGGCTACGCAAGCACGCCTGGGCGGCGCTCGCCGACGCGGCCGACGACGTCCCGAGCGGGATCGAGGTGACGACGACGCTGCGCACCGGGCCCGCCGCGGCGCTCCTCGCAGTCGAGGCCGCGCGCCTCGGGGCGGACGTGATCGTCGTGGGAAGCCACGGGCAGGGCCGGCTCGCCGGGAGGCTCCTGGGCAGCGTTGCGACGCGGGTCGTCCACGACGCCGCCTGCTCCATCTTGATCGCCCGCCCCGCCCCGAACGCCGAATTTCCGCTCTCGATCGTCGTCGGCGTCGACGAGTCAGAGCCGTCGATGCGGGCGCTCGCCGTCGCCGGCGAGCTCAGCCGGCGCACCGGCGCACCGCTCGATCCGGTGCACGCGCTCGACAACTCGCCGGCCGCGGCGCTGGTCGAGCGGCCACGGCGGACGACCTCCTGGTGGTCGGCTCGCGCGGCCTGCGAGGACTGCGGGCGCTCGGCAGCGTCAGCGAGGCGGTCGCCCACAGGGCCGCCGGCTCAGTGCTGATCGTCCGCTAGGACCGAAACCACCGGGGCCACGCACCTCGAGGTGCGTGGCCCCATGGGGTTCGACGGTTTAGGCCGCTTCGTGCAGGCTGACGACGTCGGGCATGCGGGCCAGCTCGGCCAGGCCCTCGACCTCGAGCTGGCGCACCCGCTCGCGGGTGAGCCCGACCTCGCGGCCGATCACGTCGAGGTTCATCGGGTCGCCGCCGGCGAGCCCGTAGCGCAGCTCGAGCACTCGCCGCGTCCGCGGTGAGAGCCGCTCGAGCGCCGAGCGGAGGGCATCCGCCCGCAGGTTCACCGCAACCACGTCGTCGACCGGCTCGGCGTCGGCGTCGGGGAGCAGGTCACCGAGCTCCGTCTCGCCTTCGACCGACGCCGGCTGGTGCAGCGAGACCGTGCTCGTCCGCACCTCGTCGAGCGCGTCGATGTCCTCGACCGCCACCTGGGCCTGCTTCGCAACCTCCTCGATCGTGGCGGCACGGCCGAGCCGCACCTCCGCGTCGCGGCGGGCGCGGTCGACCTTGCGCATCCGGTCGTGGATGTGCACGGGCACCCGGATCGTCCGGCTCTGGTTCGCCACGGCGCGCTGAACGGCCTGGCGGATCCACCACGTGGCGTACGTCGAGAACTTGAGATCGCGCTGCCACTCGAACTTCTCGACCGCACGCACGAGCCCGAGCGTGCCTTCCTGGATCAGATCGACGAACGGCACGCCGTGACCGCGGTACTTCTTCGCGATCGACACGACGAGCCGCAGGTTGGCCTCGACCATGTGGCGCTTGGCGCGCTCGTCACCCTGCTCGATGAGCCGGGCCAGCCGCTGCTCCTCCGACTTCGTGAGAAGCGGGGTCCGGCCGATCTCGGCAAGGTACAGATCGAGCCCGTTCGTGGTCGCCGAGGTGGCGTACCACCGCGGCGGAGCCTCGACGACGTCGGGCTCGGACGCGCGCACGGAGACGACCTCGACGTCGAGCTCGTCAAGCTGGCGCCGCAGATCGGCCTCGTCTTCCTCGGTGAGGTCCAGACCGGCGATCGCTGCTTCCATCTCGTCCGCATCCACGCTGCCGCGAGCCTCGGCGTCTTCCAGTAGATCTCGCAGCGGTGTGTGGTTCATCACATTCATCCTCATCATCCTCTTGGTGCATAGCGCCCGCGCAACCCGACCGGGTCCCGGACGCTTGGGGGTAGTTGTGTAGACCCGGAAGGAGCCGGGCGTCTGGGGCCTTCGCAAGCCCCACGGCTCCATCCATGACTTCTAACGGTTGTCTCGTTCCAGGTATTCCCGTTTTCGCGAACAGGAACACGTCTCCCTTGACGCGGCATTGGACGGTGTGCTCGAATCTGGTTGGATGGCTGACCGACCACGCGGCGGGAAGAGGACCGTGCAGCTGCTGGTCCTCGCGGCCGCGCTCGCCGCGTGCGCCCTCGCCGGCCCCGCCGTCGCGCCCCAATCCGCCGCCGCCGGAGAGAAGTCGACCGACTGGAAGATGGCGTTCTCCGACGCGATCGACTTCCAGTCGAACGTCTTCGCGTCGTTCGACTCGACCCCCTACTTCATCTTCACCGAGGTCTACGACACCCTCCTGAACTACAACCTGAAGGACGGCGGCCCCGACCTCGTGAACTCGCCGACCAGGGCCTACACCATCTCGCCCGACGGCCTCACGTACACGTTCCACCTGCGCCCGGGGATGCGCTGGAGCGACGGCAAGCCGTTCACGGCCGCCGACGTCGTCTTCTCGTACGAGCACGCCGCCGACTCGAACGTCAACTCGACCTACACCGAGAACATGAAGAGCGTGACGGCGCTCAACCCGACGACGGTGCGGATGGTGCTCTCCCGCTACGACGCCCGCTTCCTGACCGGGTACGTCCCGATCGTGCCGGAGCACATCTGGGCCCCACATGCCGACACGCCCGCCCACCTCACCAAGTTCGACCCGTGCTGCCCGATGGTCGGGAGCGGCGCCTTCACGGTGACGTCGCTCGACCCGAACGGCACGATCGTGCTGAAGCCGAATCCGTACTTCTACGGCCACCCCGGCCACATCAAGCGCATCCTCCTCATCAAGTACCAGGACGATGACGCCGCCCTGCGCGACCTCGAGCTCGGGCAGGTCGACGCGATCAACACCGGAAAGACGACCTGGGCCGTCCAGCTGCGAAAGGAGGTGCACGCCAAGATGTGGGCGTCGCCCGCTCCGGGCTTCGACGAGATCGCCATGAACTCGTGTCCGATCCAGGGATCGCCGACCTGCACGGGCCCCGGCAAGAACGTGAACGTGAAGGTCGTCCAGGATCAGGCCATCCGCCAGGCGCTCAACTGGGCGATCGACCGCGGGGCGCTCGCGCGGATCGTCTACAACGGCCTCTACACGCCGGGCACGGGGATCATCTCGTCGTACTACAAGAGCCGCGGCTACTTCACCTCGTACGCCGGTGACCCGGAGATCGGCTACACGTACGACCCGGAGAAGGCCCACCAGGTGCTCGAGCAGGGCGGCTGGAAATGCCCGGCGGTCGGCTCGCAGGGGATCTGCACCAAGGACGGCACGAAGGCCGAGTTCACGCTCGACCTGCGCTCGTCGGACTCCCAGCAGCAGCAGGTCGGCCTGCGCGTCAAGGCGTGGGCGGCCGACGTCGGGATCAAGATCAACCTCGACACCATCACCGAGGACGCGCTCAACGCCAAGATCTACAACCCGACCAGCTCCAAGGCGTCCGCCGACGCCGACAAGTACGAGCCCACGTTCGACGCGTTCATCTGGGGGTGGTTCGGCGACCTGACGACGCCCGACTACGACTTCGAGGTGCTGGCCTGCGGCAACCCGTCGTCGGACTCGTTCTGGTGCGACCAGAAGTACACCGCGCTGACCAAGGCGGCGCTCACCGAGGCTGATCCGAAGAAGCGCGTCGACCTGCTGCACCAGGCCGAGCGGATCGAGCTGGCCGCTTCGCCGTACATCATCTACGACTTCGGGCCCTACTTATCGGTCACGCGGACCGACACGTGGACGAACTACCAGCCCTCTCCGCAGCCCGTCGGCCAGCCGTTCGGCGTGAGCTGGATCCAGCTCCAGCTCATCGAGCCGGGCGCCAAGGCGAGCACGAGCTACGCCGGCACGCCGTGGGTGATCGCGTTCCTGGTCGGAACGACCGCGCTCATCGGCACCATCAGCTACGTGCGCCGCCGGCGCGACGAGCGCCAGCCGTTCGAGCTTCCTGAACCGGGAGCGACGGGAGCCCGGGCCAGGTGAAGCCGGTCCTCAAGAAGATCGCCGTCGCGCTCGGGACGCTTGTCTTCGTCCTCGTCTTCAACTTCTTCCTTTTCCGCATCGCCGGCAACCCGAAGAACGACCTGATCCGGGGCAACCCGCGGCTGAGCGAGGCCGGCCGTGAGCGCCTGATCCATCAGCGCGGCCTCGACCAGGGCTACCTGACGCAGTTTCGGATCTACATCGACGACACGCTCCACGGAGACTTCGGCACGAGCTTCCAGACCAACGAGCCCGTCTCGACGATGATGTGGGCGGCGCTCCCGAACACGCTGATCCTCGTCGGGATCTCCACCCTGCTCGCGACGTTCATCGGGTCGTGGCTCGGCATTTACGCCGCCGCCAACCGCGGGTCGCCCGGCGACACCGGCGTGGTGCAGTCGTCGCTCTTCTTCTACGCGATGCCGGACTTCTGGGCCGGCATGGTCCTCATCTGGTTCTTCGCCGTGGAGGTCGGCCTCTTCCCGACAGGTCAGAAGTCGGAGCCCGGCGCGTCGTTCTCGACCTTCGGCTACATGTGGAACGTCGCACAGCACGCGACGCTTCCGATCATCACGCTCACGATCGGGATCATCGGGCAGTACGTCGTGATCATGCGCTCGTCGCTGGCCGACGTGATGGGTGAGGACTTCGTGACGACGGCCCGCGCGATCGGCCTTCCGCGTCACCGCGTCCTCCGGCGGGCGACGCGAAACGCCATCCTGCCGGTCGTCGCGCTCTCGGCGATCACGCTCGGATTCGTGGTGTCCGGCGCCACCGTGGTCGAGACGCTCTTCTCGTGGCCGGGCATGGGCCTCCTGTCGTACAACGCCATCCTGAACAAGGACTATCCCGTCATGCAGGGGGTCTTCCTGGTGGCGTCGGCCGGCGTGATCGTCGCCAACCTGATCGCGGATCTCGCGTACACCTACCTCGACCCGCGGGTGCGAACGTCATGAGCGCCGAGAGCCCCACCGCCGAGCGAGCCGAGCTTCCGGCCGAGCGCGGCTTCTTCGGCCGCATGGCAACCGGCACGGCGCACTCGATCAGGCTCCTGTGCGCGAGCAAGAGCGGCATGGTCGGCCTCTTCATCCTCGTCTTCTTCACGCTCATCGCGATCTTCGGCCCGCTGATCGCCCCGCAGGACCCGGCCGCCTCGTCGTCCTACTCCTCGCACATCCTGGCCGCGCCGTCGTCGGAGCATCTGCTCGGGACCGAGGAGAACGGGCGCGACGTGCTCTCGCTCCTCATCCTCGGGACCCGCATCTCGATGATCGTCGGCATCTCGGCGGCGCTCGTCTCGGCCGTGATCGGCGGGATCATCGGGATCTCGGCCGGCTTCTTCGGCGGTTGGATCGACAACGGCCTGACCGCGGTTGACGACTGGTTCCTGGTCATCCCGTTCCTGCCGCTCGCGATCGTGCTCGTGTCCCTGCTCGGGCCGAAGGCCAGCGACCTGCCGTTCGGCAAGCTCTCGATCGTGATCCTCGTGATCGGCGTCACCGGCTGGGCGGGGACGTCACGCATCATCCGAAGCCAGGTTCTGTCGGTGAAGGAGCGCATGTTCGTGGAGCGCTCCCACGCGCTCGGCGCGTCGACGTTCTGGATCCTGCGAAAGCAGATCCTGCCCAACGTCCTGCCGCTGATCTTCGCCAACACCGTGCTGATCATCGCCCTCTCGATCCTGTCGGAGTCGACGCTCTCGTTCCTCGGCCTCGGCGACATCACGCACCCGTCGTGGGGGACGCTGCTCGACACCGCCAACGAGTCGGGCGCCGTGTCGGCCGGGGCGTGGTGGTACTTCATCCCGCCCGGACTCTGCATCTGCCTCCTCGTGATGGGCTTCACGCTCGTCGGGTACGCGATCGAGGAGATCATCAACCCGCGCCTCCGGGAACGCCAGTAACGATGGTTGACTCGCCCGTCCCCGCCACGAGCGACGTCCTGCTCGACGTGCGCGACCTGGCCGTCGCCTATCGCGACAAGGCCGGCGAGGAGATCCGCCTGATCGACGGCGTCACGTTCCAGCTCCGGCGCGGCGAGGCGCTCGGGCTGGCCGGCGAGTCGGGGTGCGGCAAGACCACGACGGCGCTCGCGATGCTCGGCCTCCTCCCTACGAACCTCTACCGGGCCGAGGGGACGGTCGACATCGACTCGACGCGGGGGATCATGCACGTCCACCGGCGCACCGAGCGGGGCCTGCGCGACCTGCGCTGGAACACCGTGTCGATCGTCTTCCAGGGGGCGATGAACGCGCTCGATCCGGTGATGCGCGTGTCCGACCAGATCGGCGACGGCGATCCGGCTGCACGACCCGGGCGCCGACCAGAAGACCGTCGACGCGCGCGTCAAGGAGCTCTTCGGCTACGTCGGCATCAGCCCCGGCCGGGCGCGCCAGTACCCGCACGAGTTCTCAGGCGGCATGCGCCAGCGGGTGATGATCGCGCTCGCCCTCGCCTGCAACCCCGAGCTGATCATCGGCGACGAGCCGACGACGGCGCTCGACGTGATGATGCAGGCCCAGATCCTCGAGCTGCTCGAGCGGCTGCGGGCCGACTTCGGGCTCTCGATGATCCTGATCACACACGACCTGTCGGTGCTCGCCGAGACCTGCGACCGGGTGGCGATCATGTACGGCGGCGAGATCGCCGAGACGGGCTCGATCAGGGAGGTCTTCGGCGAGCCGCAGCACCCGTACACGCGCCGCCTGCTCGGCGCGTTCCCGACGGTCGGCGGCCCGCGCGAGCTGGCGCCGGCCATCCCCGGGATCCCGCCCGATCCCACATCGATGCCTGACGGCTGCCGGTTCGCGCCGCGCTGCCACGCCGCCCAGGCCGACTGCGTCCGCGGGCGGGTGCCGATGCGTCCCGTGAGCGACAACCGCGCGGCCCGCTGCCTCTTCGCGCCGTGGCCGGGAGGCGCGCCGCTGTGAGCGCCGTCGCCGCCCCGACCACGCTGTTCGACGTGCGCGGCCTCAAGGTGCACTTCCCGGTCCGGGGAACGCGGGGACGGATCGCGGTGCGGGCGCTCGACGGCGTCGACCTGGAGTGGAACCGGGGCGAGGTGCTGGGGATCGTGGGCGAGTCCGGCTGCGGCAAGTCGACGCTCGGCCGCACGCTCATGGGCCTCCAGCCGCCGACCGAGGGCGAGGTGCGCTTCGAGGGCTCGCTCCTGCGCCGGTCAGAGATGCGGCGGCTCCGGCGCCGGATCCAGATGGTGTTCCAGGATCCCTACCAGTCGCTCAACCCGCGGATGAGCGTCGGCGCGCTCGTGCAGGAGCCGCTCCAGATCCACAAGGTCGGAAAGCGCGGGCACGACCGCGTCGAGCGAGCTCTGGCGGCGCTCGAGGGAGCCGGCCTGCGCCCGCCGGAGCGCTTCTGGGACCGCTACCCGCACGAGCTGTCGGGCGGTCAGCGCCAGCGCGTCGTGATCGCCGCGGCGCTCGTGCTCGAGCCGGAGGGCCTCGTCTGCGACGAGCCGGTGTCGGCGCTCGACGTCTCGATCCGCGCCCAGGTGATCCACCTGCTGATGGACCTCCGGCGCGAGCGCGACCTGGGGCTCATCTTCATCACCCACGATGTGGGCCTCGCCTGGGCGCTGTGCGACCGGGTCGCAGTCATGTACCTGGGGCGGATCATCGAGCAGGGGACGACCGAGCAGGTGCTGGCCGACCCCCGCCACCCGTACACCCGGGCGCTGCTCTCGGTCGTCCCGTCGCCGATCCCGCGCTCGGACGGCGAGCGGCGCACGATCCTCGAGGGCGAGCTGCCCGACGCGTCGCGCATCCCGTCCGGCTGCCGGTTCCACCCCCGCTGCCCGGTCGCGTTCGACCGCTGCAAGACCGACGACCCGGACGAGCTGATCGGCGTGGGCGGCGGCCACGCGGCGGCGTGCTGGCTCGTCGGCGGCTGACGCAACAACGGGGTCAGACCCCGCATCGGTCCAGGTGGCACTTCTGCCACACGCGCGCGACGAACCGCGCGCGCTTCAGGCCGCCGTCGACCTCTGCCGGCAACGCCGCCGTCACGGAGGAGCAACGGCAGCCGATGCGGGGTCTGACCCCCGGGGCCTGCCTGGTCGGCGGCTGACTGAAAATTTGGGTGTGACCCCGTGTGTTCAGCTCTCCTTGAGCACCGAGTACCAGACCCGCTCTGCGACGTCCTTCAGCGCCTCGCTCGCGGCGGCCAGCCGGCGGTAGAGCTCGCGGCGGGCCGAGACCTCGTCCGGATCGTCGACCCCGAGGAGATCCGACATCGCCGCGCGGTAGATGCGCTCGACCCGGCGCTGGCTGTCGAGCGCGGCGTCGGCGGCGCCGGTCGCGCGCAGGCCGCCGGAGTCGCCGAGCGCCGCGAACGCCGCCGAGACGTGGCGGGTGCCCTCCGCGAGCGCCGCGGCCAGCTCGACCATGGGCCGATCTGGCGCCCGCCCCAGCACCTCGGCTTCGCGGACGATGTTCTTCGCGCCGTTCATCACCCGGTCGAGGCCGGTCGAGAGCTGGAACAGGTCCTCCGGCTCGAGCGGCGTCGAGAACGCCTCCGAGAGCGCCGCGCGCAGCTCGCGCTTGCGATCGTCGGCGATGTGCTCGCACTCCCGCACCCGGGCGGCGGCCGACAGGTCGCCGGCGGCCCAGGCCGCGAGCGCGTCGAGCCCGTCGACGGTGGCGGCCGTCTGCGCCCGCAGCGCCCCCAGGACGTCGGGCGAGCGTGGGAGGAACCACCGCTTCGTGGTCATGCGAGGCCGGTCCAGACCAGGCCGATCACGGCGCCGAGCGCAGCGGTCACCGGCAACGTCGCGAGCCATGCGAAGCCCATCGTGCGCACCACCGTCCCAGCGTACATGGCGCCACCGGCGCCGGCCGACCCCGACGCCGACCACCGACGAGGCGACGACGTGGGTGGTCGAGACCGGCGCGCCCACGTACGACGAGGCGAGGATCGACGGCCGTCGAGGCGGTCTGGCTCGAGAACCCGTCGATGGGGTGTAGGTGGAAGATGCGCCGGCCGATCGTGCGGACGATCGTCCACCCGCCCATCGCCGTGCCGAGCGTGAGCATCGCCCCCGAGGCGACCTTGACCCAGAGCGGCACGGAGAGCGTGTCGAGGCGGCCGCCCGCGACCAGGAGCGCCGCGGTGACGCCCATCGCCTTCTGGGCGTCGTTGGCTCCGTGGCTGAACGAGAGCGCGGCCGACATGACCCACTCGCCGGCCCGCACCGGCTCGGCCAGGCGGCGCGTCCCCCTGCGCAGCACCAGGCGGACGACAGCGCGCGGTCGCCGTCCCGAACACGAAGCCGATGACCGGCGACACGGCGAGCGCGATCAGGACGCCGAACACGCCGACCGGGTGCCAGCCGTCGAGCCCGCCCCAGTTGATGCCGTCGAGGCCGGTCGTCACCACGGCGGCGCCCACGAGGCCTCCGACCAGCGCGTGGCCGGAGCTCGACGGGAGCCCGAGCCGCCACGTCACGACGTTCCAGAGGGTGGCGCCGAGCGCTCCGGCGCCGATGACCGCCACGCCGCTCGCGGCCGGCACGGTGACGATGCCCGCGATGGTGTCGGCCACCGCCGTGCCGACGAGCACCGCGCCGAGCATGTTGAAGACGGCCGAGAGCGCCACCGCCTGACCGGGCCGTGCGCCGCGGGTCGCGACCAGGGTGGCGATCGCGTTCGCGGCGTCGTGGAACCCGTTCGTCAGCGAGAACGCGAGCGAGCACGCCACGGCGAGCGCCAGTGACATGCGGCCATGATGTCAGCCGAGATCGGCGGCGTGATCGGGCACGTACTTCTGCGTCTCGCGCTCGGGCCGGCGGTAGCCGTCCTCGGACTGGCGAGCCGGAAGCTCGACCGGCCCCGGCGTCCGATCCTCGTACGGGATCCGGCTCAGGAAGTGCGAGATGCAGTTCAGCCGCGCGGCCGCTTGTCGTCGGCCTCGACCACGAACCAGGGCGACTCGCGCACGTCGGTGTGGACGAACATCTCGTCCTTCGCGCGCGAGTAGTCGATGTAGTGGCTGCGAGACTCGAGGTCCATCGGCGACAGCTTCCAGCGCTTCGTCTCGTCCTTGATCCGCTCGCGGAAGCGCCGCAGCTGCTCCTCGTCGGACACCGAGAACCAGTACTTGGTGAGGAGGATGCCGTCGTCGATCAGCATCCGCTCGAAGGTCGGGGCACTGGCGCAGGAAGAGCTGGTACTGCGCCGGCGAGCAGAACCCGAGCACCCGTTCCACCCCGGCCCGGTTGTACCAGCTTCGGTCGAAGAGGACGATCTCGCCCGCGGCGGGAAGATGGCCGGCGTAGCGCTGGAAGTACCACTGCGTCTGCTCGCGCTCGCTCGGCGCCGGCAGTGCGGCGATGCGCGCGTAGCGCGGGTTGAGCGGCTCCATGATCCGCTTGATGGTGCCGCCCTTGCCGGCGGCGTCGCGGCCTTCGAACACCACGACCACGCGCACGCCCTCGTCGCGCACCCAGTACTGCATGCGGGCCAACTCGACCTGGAGCCGCTCGAGCTCCTTGTCGTACACCTTCCGCGGCACCCGCTCCGGCCGTTTTCCGTTGTCACGCGACATGCCCGGCCACCGAGCGTAGCACTACCTGTCCTTCAGCGAAACTGCGGCCCGGGCCAGCTCCTCCACGTCGGGCACTTCGTCGTCCTCGTAGCGCCACGCGCCGCGGATGACGCCGTCGCCGTCGATCAGGAAGCAGCTTCGCACGGGCGTGTCGACGAGGCCGTCGAGCTCCTGGGCGACGCCGAACGCCCGCACCGCCTCGCCGGTCCAGTCGGAGAGGAGCGGATAGTCGAGCCACTGCTGCTCGGCCCACTTCTTGTGCGAGTAAGGGCTGTCGCGCGAGACGGCCGCGATCCGGACCCCTGCGACCCCGAACACCGCGCTCCTGTCACGCAGGAGCCGAAGCTCGTTTCGTCAGGTGCCCGTCCAGTCGTACAGGTAGAACGCGAGCAGGAGCGGCCCCTGGCGGGCGAACTCGACCAGCCGCACGACCTCGAGGTCGTTTCCGAAGAGGGTGACGTCGGGGACGCGGTCGCCGGGCGCGAGCACGCGCGGAGCGTAGTCCGTCATCCCGCCGCGTCGGCGTGATGGCAGGCGACCGCGTGCGCGCCGCCCTCGAGGGCCGGCTTCTCGGCCCGGCAGATGTCGGTCACGAGCGGGCAGCGGGTCGAGTACGGGCAGCCGGCGACCGCCGCCGACGCGATCCCCTCGGCGGCGCGCGGGCGGCCGCTGAGGCGCCGCTCGGCGGGCGACGTCCCCGGGATGGCGTCGAGCAGCGCCCGCGTGTAGGGATGCCGCGGCGAGCGGGTGACCTCCTCGGCCGGCCCCTGCTCGACCACCATGCCGGCGTACATCACCGCGACCTCGTCGCTCATCCGCCGCACGACGTGCAGGTCGTGCGAGATGCACGAGCAGCCCCACCCCGCGCTCGCGCTGCAGGTCGCAGCAGGAGGTTCAGGATCTGGGCCTGCACCGAGACGTCGAGCGCCGAGGTGGGCTCGTCGCAGACCACGAGCTCCGGGTCGAGCGGCGAGCGCGCGGGCGATGCCGATCCGCTGCCGCTGCCCGCCCGAGAACTGGGCCGGGTAGGCGGCCGGGTCGATGCCGCCCATCCCGACGGAGTCGAGCAGCTCGCGGATCCGCTCGGCCGCGCCCGCCCCGCGCCGACGGCCGTGGATGTCGAGCGGCTCGGCGACGACGTCCCCGACCGTGAACCGGCCGTCGATCGACTCGTACGGGTCCTGGAAGATCATCCCGATCGCCTTGCGCGGCGGCCCGCAGCGCCCGGGCCGAGCGGCCGTACGGCGTGCCGTTGAAGCGAAGCGCGCCGTCGCTCGGCCGCTCGAGGCCGACGATCAGCCGGGCGGTGGTCGACTTGCCGCATCCCGACTCGCCCACGACGCCGAGCGTCCGGCCGGCGTGCAGCTCGAGCGACACGCCGTCGACGGCGGTCACGCCCCCGAACCGCTTCGTCACCCGGTCGAGCTCGACGATCGGGGCGCTCACCGGGCGCCTCCCAGGAGGTGGCACGCCGCCTGATGGCCGGGGCCGACGTCGACCGTCACGGGCACGACGTCGGGGCACGGCTCGTGCACGTGCGCGCAGCGGGGATGGAACGGGCAGCCGGGCGGGATGAACCCCGCCGGCGGGGCGCCCGCGATCGTGGCGAAGGGCGCCTTCGGCGGCGCCTCGGCCCCGCCGCGGACCGTCTCGAGCAGCGCCTGGGTGTAGGGGTGGGCCGGACGCGCGAACACCTCTGCCGCGGGCGCCCTGCTCGACGATGCGGCCGCCGTACATGACCGCCACCGTGCCGGCGATCTCGGCCACGACGCCCATGTCGTGGGTGATCCACAGGAACGTGACGCCGTGCTCGGCCTGGAGCGCCGCAGCCAGGGCCAGGATCTCGGCCTGCACCGTGACGTCGAGCGCCGTGGTCGGCTCGTCGGCGATGAGAAGCCGCGAGCGCAGAGCGAGCGCCATCGCGATCATGACCCGCTGGCGCATGCCGCCCGAGAGCTCGTGCGGGTACATGCGCGCGACCTCCCCCGCCCGCTGGATGCCGACCTGCGCGAGCAGCTCGACCGCCTGTCGGCGAGCGTCGCGGCGGCCGACGCCGTCGCGCGTCTCGAACACCTCCGCCACCTGCAGGCCGGCGGGCAGGACCGGGTTGAGCGCCGCCATCGAGTCCTGGGCCAGGTAGCCGACCAGCCGCCCGCGCGCCCGGCGCAGGTCGGCCCCGGCCAGGCTCGTCACGTCGACGCCGTCCACCCGCACCGAGCCCGCGGCGATCTCGCCGCCCGGCGGCAGGAGACGGGCGACCGCCAGCGCGAGCGAGGTCTTGCCGGAGCCCGACTCGCCGACGATCGCCATCGTGCTCCCCTCCTCCACCGCGATCGACGCCTCGGTCACGGCCTCGAACGCGCCGTAGCGCACCGAGACGCGCTCGACCTCGAGGAGCGGCGTCACCCGGACTCCTCCACCCGCGCCCGCGGGTCGACCAGCACCCGGATGACGTCGGCCACGAGGTTGAAGGCGACCACCACGACCGCCGCGATGATGACGGTGCCCATGAGGAGCGGCCGGTCGAGCTCGTTGTAGGCCTGCTCCTGGAGCTCGCCGATGCCCGGCCAGGCGAACACGGACTCGACGAAGACGACGCCCGACAGGTAGATCGCGACGTCGAGGCCGGCGAGCGTGATCACCGGCGAGAGGCAGTTCCTGATGCACGTGCCGGCGCAGGATCACGCGCCGCGGAAGCCCCTTCGCCACCGCCGTTCGCATGTACGACGCCGACAGCGCCGTGCGCGTCGACTCCGACACGACCGCGGCGTAGTAGGGCACGCCGAAGAGCCCGAGCGTCACCGCCGGCAGGATGAGCTCCTTGGCGCTCGTCCCTCCGCCGAGCGGAAGCAGGTCCAGCCGGTAGGCGAAGACGACGAGCAACAGGAAGCCGAGCGAGTAGGTCGGGATCGACAGCAGCACGACGTTCGCAGCGGCGAGGCCGCGGCTGCGCTTGCGGCGAAGGCCGTCCCACAGGCCGAGGCCGCCGCCCAGGATCACCTCGACGACGAGGCCCCCGGCGGCGAGCACGGCGGTCGCCGGCAGCCGCTCCATGATCAGGTCGATCACCGGCCGGCGGCGGATGTATGACACGCCGAGATCGCCCTGGGCGACATCCGAGACGTAGGTGACGAGCTGCGAGGGGACCGAGTCGTCGAGGTGCAGGTTGGCGCGCACGGTCGCGAGCACCTCCGGCGACGCCCGCGGGCCCGCGATCCGGCGGGCGGGGTCGCCCGGGAGCGAGAACTGGAGCACGAACGTGAGCAGGACGACGCCGGCGATCGTGACGAGGCCGAGGCCGGCGCGAACGATCAGATATCGAGCCATGACCTCTGAAGCGAGACGGCGCCGCGGCGCGAGAGCGACTCGCCGATCAGGACGAAGCCGAACACGATGAGGACGACGCAGGCCAGCGGCACGATCAGGAGGTGCGGCGCGTAGTCGATCGCCCCCTGGCCCTCGGCGAGCATGTTCCCCCACTCCGGCGTCGGAGGCTGGATCCCGGCGCCGAGGTAGCTGAGCCCGGAGCCGACCGCGACGACGGTCGCGCCGTTGAACGCCGCGATGGTCGCGATCAGGCTGGCGAGGTTGGGGAGGATGTGCCGGCGGATCACCGTCCGCCCGGGCGCGCCCATCGCGATCGCCGCCTCGACGAAGGTGCGCCGCCGCAGCGCGAGCGTCTCGCCGAAGACGACCCTCGCCGTCCACGCCCAGTAGAGGGCCGTCACCACGACCGAGATGCCGATCACGCCCGTCCCGAGAACGCTCGCGAGCGCAAGGCCCGAGATGACCGTCGGCACGGCCAGGAACACGTCGGTGATCCGCATGAGCGCGTGCTCGACCCAGCCGCGGTAGAAGCCGGCGACGAGCCCGACGATCACGCCGAGGCCGACCGAGGTGATGTTCGAGATGAACGCGATCTCGAAGGCTCGCCCGCGCGCCGAACGCGACCCGGGCGAGCATGTCGCGCCCCAGCGCGTCGGTGCCGAGCAGGTGGCCGGAGCTCAGCACGCCGAGCGGCAGCCCCGTCGGGGTCAGGCCGTCGACGGGCGTCGCGTACGGGTCGCCGAAGAGCGGCGCGAACACCGCCAGCAGCACACCGGCGCTGAGAATCGCCACCCCTGCGATGAACGTCCGCCGCGGCCAGGTGGCCGCGGGCGCTTTACGTCGCGACCCAGAGGCGGTCGTAGTAAGCGCCGTAGACACCGGAGTAGTGGAAGTTCCGCAGGCGGTCGGGGTTGCGGGCCATGATCCAGTTCACGTTCTCGCAGAAGACGCCGGCCGCGTCCTCGCCGACCTGGGCCTCGACCTGGGCCAGGAGCGCGTTTCGCGCCGCCGGGTCGGTCGTCCCCCGGGCCTGAGCGGTGAGCCGGTCGACGTCGGCGTTCGAGTAGTGCGTGTAGTTCGCCGACCCGCCGGTCTCCCAGTACTGGCTGATCAGGTCGATCGCCGTCGGGTAGATCGCGTAGTAGGTCGAGACCCACGCGTCGCACTTGCCCTTGATGCTGAGATCGTTGATGGTCGCGTACGAGGCCTGCTTCAGCGTGATGTCGACGCCGATGGCCTTCCACTGCTGCTGGAGCACCGCGCCGACCTGGGGCTCGGGGCTGTCGCTCACCCAGAGCGTCGCCGCCACCTGCGGCGACCCCGCCTCGGCGAGCAGGCTGCGGGCGCGGTCCAGGTCGAGGGTGTACGGCTGGAACGTGCGCGCGCCCGGCGAGGACGTCCTTCGGGAACGGCGCCCCCCAGGCGGTCGCCTCGCCGCCCGTCACCCGCTCGAGCTGGTCGCGATCGGTCGCCCAGTTGAGCGCCTGGCGGACGCGGACGTCGCGGAACGCCTCGACGCGCGGGTGCATGTTGATCCACCGCGAGGCGAGGAGCGGCTGCTCGAAGCGGTACTTCTTGAGCCGGTCGGACGCACGGGTCTCGGCGAGGCTCTGGGCGTTCAGGCCGTAGCCCATGAGGTCGAGCTCGCCGCGCTGCATCATGAGGAGCTGGACGCTCTGGTCGATGCCCCACCGGAACTCGACCTCGTCGAGGTACGGGAGGCCCTTCCAGTAGTAGTCGTCGAACCGGGTGAACACGTAGCGCTGGCCCTGCGAGTCGTACGTCCCGACCTTGAACGGGCCGTTGCCGACCGGGGTGTCGGCGAAGTCGGCGCCCAGCCGGTCGACCTCCTCCTTGGGCACCGGCGCCATGAACGGCTGCGTGAGCGCGTAGACGAACGTGATGTCGGGCTGGATGAGCGTCACCCGGAGCGTGGAGTCGTCGACGACCTCGACGCCGGTGAGCTCCTGGGCCTGGCGGCGGTAGAGCTCCTTGGCGCCCTTGATCGTGTAGATGTAGCTCGCCGCCCAGCTCTCGGTCTTGGGGTCGAGCACCCGCTCCCAGGCGTACTTGTAGTCGGCGGCGACGACCGGCCGGCCGTTGTGGAACTTCACGTCCTTGCGCAGCGGGATCGTGTAGACGAGGCCGCCGTCCGACACCTTCGGCATCGCGGCGGCGGCGTTCGGCCGCGGCGAGTTGTCGGTGTCGTAGGAGTAGAGCGGCGAGAAGAGGACGTTGCAGATCGCCTCCCACCCCGTGCTCGTGTAGGCGATGGCGGGGTCGTAGCCGTTGCCCTCGACATCGAAGGCGTTCACGACCCTCCCGCCGCGGACGCCGCCGGTCACCGGCGGGCCGGGCACGGCGCCCGAGACGGCGACTCCGCCCCCCGACGACGCGGGCGGCAGCTTGGACGAGCTGCCGCCGCAGCCGGCCAGGTAGACGGCGAGCGAGCCCGACGCTGCGCCCTGGAGGAGCGTGCGGCGGGTGACGCGGGGGTCGGCCACGGTTGCGAGATGGTACAAACCGCGCCGGTTGCGTGCAGGCCGACCCGCCCGGTAGCGTCCGCGGCCGTGATCGCCCCCTTCGGCAGCGACGGCGAGTGGCTGCGCTGCCAGCTCCACTCGCACACCACGAACTCCGACGGCGAGGCGACCCCCGAGGGGCTCGTCGAGCACTACGTGCGGGCCGGGTTCGACGTGCTCGCGATCACCGACCACTGGCACATCACGACCCACGCCCACGACGAGCTCCTGCTGATCCCGTCGAGCGAGCTCTCCGCAAAGCTCGAGGGGCGGGGCGAGTTCGACGCCGACGTGCTGGCCTACGGGATCGACGTCCTGCCCGATCCCGCCGAGGAGTTCCCGTCGATCGCCGATGCCGCGGAGTGGATCGTCGGCCAGGGCGGCGTCGCGTACCTGGCGCACCCCTACTGGAGCGGCCTTCGGGCCGAGGACTACCTGGCGGCGCCGGCGCTCTCCGGCATCGAGGTGATGAACGGCGGCTCCGAGCTCATGCAGCGAAACGGCCTCTCGGTCGTCCACTGGGACGACATCCTGCACCTCGGCGGCGCGCTGCCTCGGGATCGCGACCGACGACTCGCACTACCCGGGCCAGGACAGCCGGCTCGCGTGGACGATGGTGCGGGCTCGGGAGCGGTCGCGCGAGGCGGTCGTCGCGGCGCTCCGCGACGGCAACTTCTACGCCACGTCCGGCGCAACGATCCGTCGGCGATCGAGGTCGACGACGGCGGCGTCGAGGTCGCGGCCGGGCCGGCCCGCTCGATCACCGTGCGCTCGGGGCCGTGGGACGGCTGCGGCGTGAACGCGGCGCCGCTTGCGATGAACTGGCGCGGGCGCGTGCTCGAGCGCGCGCGACGACGGCGCGATCACCCGGGCCCGGTTCGAGCCGCCCGAGTACTGGAAGTGGGGCCGGGTCGAGGTCGTCTCCGTCGACGGTGCCCAGGCCTGGTCGAACCCCTTCGCCGTGGGCTGAGCGGCCTCCCCGCGGTACCGTGCGACCGATGGCACGGGACCCCGAGATCGCGATCCGGATGCGCGGCGTGACGAAGCGCTTCGGCCCCATCACGGCGGTCGACGGCCTCGACCTCGACGTGCCGGCGGGCACGTGCGTGGGGCTGCTCGGACCAAACGGTGCGGGGAAGTCCACCACCATGAAGATGCTGACCGCCCAGGCGATCGCCGATGAGGGCGAGTTCGAGGTGCTCGGCTACGACCTCCCCCGCGAGTCGAAGCAGGCCCGGGCCGAGTGCGGCGTCGTCCCTCAGCTCGACAACCTCGACACCACGTTGACGGTCGAGCAGAACCTGCGCGTGTTCGCGTGGCTCTACCGGCTCGGCCGGGGTGAGCGCGGCCCGGCGGTCGAGCGCGCGCTCGAGATCGCGAACCTGAACGCCCGCCGCGAAACGCGCGTCGACGAGCTCTCCGGCGGCATGCGGCGCCGGCTCCTGATCGCCCGCGCGCTCGTGCACCGCCCACGCCTCGTCCTGCTCGACGAGCCGACGGTCGGCCTCGACCCGCAGGTGCGCCAGGAGCTGTGGGCGCTGATCGACAGCCTCCGCACCGAGGGCGTCTCGATCCTCATGTCGACGCACTACATCGAGGAGGCCGAGCGGCTCGCCGACACCGTCACCATCATGGCCGAGGGGAAAGCCGTCGTCACGGGCCGCCCGTCCGACCTGGTGGCCGAGCACGCCGGGCGCGAGGTGCTCGAGGTGTACGGCCCGCCGGCCCGGCTGGCAGAGGTGGAGCAGACCGCGGTCGCAGGAGGCCTGCGGACGCGCCGCACCGGGACGAGCGTCGCCGTGGTCGGGATCGAGGACGCGAACGGCTTCAGCCATGACGGCGCCCGCCGGCCCGCCAACCTCGAGGACGTCTTTGTCCTCCTGACCGGCGAGGACATCGAATGACCGTGGGCACCGTCACGCGCCGCCTGCACCGGCTCGAACGGCCGGCGCTGGCGGGTGTGCTCTACCGCGAGATCGTGAACTTCTCGTCGTACTGGCGGTCGGCGACGTTCTCGTCGACGGTCGAGCCGACCATCTACCTGCTGGCGTTCGGCTTCGGGTTCGGCTCCCTGGTCTCGCGCGTGGGCGGGTACGACTACGTCGAGTTCGTCGGCACCGGCACGGTCGCGACCGCGGTGCTCTTCTCGAGCGTCTTCCCGGCGATGTTCTCGACGTTCGTGAAGCACCGGTTCCAGCGGACGTACGACGCGATCCTGGCCGCGCCGGTCGACACCGAGGAGCTGGTGACGGCGGAGGCGCTCTGGATCGCGATGCGCGCCGGGACCTATGGGTGCGCGCCGCTCCTGGTCGCGATCGCGTTCGGCCTCGACCCGCGGCCGCAGATGGTCGTCGTGCCGGTGATCGGGTTCGTGGCCGGCTATCGGATGGGCCGGGTTCGGGATCACGGTCGCGGCGACGATGAAGTCGATCGACAACTTCAGCTACGTGATCAGCGCCGTGATCACGCCGCTCTTCCTGGTGGCGGGCACCTTCTTCCCGATCTCGGGGTTGCCCGAATGGGCCCAGCACCTCGCCCAGCTGAACCCGCTCTACCACACGGTCCAGCTCGTGCGCCACGCGGCGTTCGGCTTCGAGGTCGGGGCCGACCTGGTGCACTGGGCTGTGTTGATCGTGTTCGGGCTCATCACCTGGCGCGTGGCGATCTGGCGGATGACGGCGAGGCTCGTCATCTGATGCGAAAGGACGTCCGCGAGTTCATCCGCCGGCTGGAGGCCGCCGGCCTCGAGGTCGAGTCGACGCCCGGCCACTACCACGTGTGGCGGAACGGGAAGCCGCTTCGCAAGGAGAACGGGATGCCGGTCACGCTGCCGTTCTCGCCCGGGACGACCCGCTGGCGCAAGACGGCGATCCTCGAGCTCCGTAAGCTCGGCATCGACGTGTAGGGGGCGCACGGCGGTATGCTCGCCGCGATGGGCGACGGAACGCGCGACAGCCCCTGGGTGCTGAAGACGCCGAGCGGTGGGTCGGAGTATCAGATGTTCCGCGACGAGTCGCTCGACCCACCGGCCCTGGTGTGCCGCGTCGGCAAGACCGAGCTTCGCTACCACCTGCGCTGCATCGATGATCTCCACGCGATGCTGAAAGCGCACGGCGAGTGGATGCCGCTCGGTCCGCCGACGAGCAGAAGCCGGCGGCCGAGGGCACGGTCGAGGCCTGGGCCCGCTCGCCCGACAACCCGGTCGGCGGCTGGTACGGCCTCAAGAAGGGCCTGCGCGGCCGGTTCGGGATGTATGTGCCGCCGCTGATGGCCGAGCTCGGCCTGGCAGAGGTCGAGACGAAGCCGCGCAACAACAGCATGCGCGCGCTCTAGCCGGTCGGGTCTGAAACACCGGTGCCTGATGCCAATGTTTCACGGCCAGGCTATCCCCAGACGTCGGCGGCCGTCTCGACGACCAGCCGCAGCTTGGCGATCTCGTCGTCGACGGTGAGCGCGTTTCCCTCGACGGTGGACGCGAAGCCGCACTGCGGCGAGAGGCAGAGCTGGTCGATGTCGACGTGCCGGCTCGCCTCCTCGATCCGGCGCTTCAGGTCGTCCTTGCGCTCGAGCTCGCCGCGCTTGGTCGTGACGAGGCCGAGCACGACCATCTTCCCCGGCGGGCACGAACCGCAGCGGCTCGAAGCCGCCGGAGCGCTCGTCGTCGTACTCGAGGAAGAAGCCGTCGACGTCGAGTTGCGTGAAGAGCGCCTCGGCGACGAACTCGTAGCTCGCCCTCGGCCGCCCAGGCCGAGCGGAAGTTGCCGCGGCACATGTGGGTCGTCACGGCCATCCCCTCGGGCCGGCCGGCGAGCGCCTCGTTGATGTGGCGGATGTAGGCCTCGTGCTGGTGCTCGGGGTCGCCGCCGATCGCCGCCGCGTGCTCGCGCTGGCGGGGGTCGTTCAGGTAGGCGAGGCTCGTGTCGTCGAGCTGGAGGTAGCGGCAGCCCACCTCGCCCAGCCGTCGCACCTGCTCGGCGTAGGCCGCCGTCAGGTCGGCCCAGAACTCCTCGATGTCGGGATACACCGCCTGCGTCGATCGACGGCCCGCCCGCCGCGGTAGTGCACCATGCTCGGCGAGGGGATCGTGAGCTTGGGCGTGATGCCCGCAGCCCACCTGCTCGGTCAGGAAGCCGAACGCGTCGGCGAAGATCGTGTGGTCGAGCCGGACGCGGGAGGCGATCCGCATCGAGGGCGGCGTGAACTCCATCGTGCCGTCCGCGTTTCGGAACTCGACCTTGAGCGTCGAGTCCATGACCTTCTCGACGCCGCCCAGCGCGTAGATGAAGTCCATGTGCCACGAGCCGCGGCGAAACTCGCCGTCGGTCGCGGAGCGCAGGCCCGCGTCGGCCTGGAGCCGCACCGCGCTCCGGACGGCCTCGTCCTCGACGGCCCGGAGCTGGTCGGCGTCGATCCGGCCGTCGGCGTGGTCGGCCCGCGCCTGATGCAGCTCGGGCGGGCGCAGCAGGCTGCCGACGTGGTCAGCCCGGAACGGTGGTGTGATCCGTGGCGCCATCCGGGAGGAAGGAAGGATACGCCGCGCCGGCCGTCGCCGGCTCTGCCGCCACGAACCACACGCACTGCCCCGCGAGCCGAAGGCCCGAAGCCACGAGGAACGCTCCGGCGCGCCGCCGCAACGGGCCAGGGACGCGGGGCGTCGGCCGCGCGTCGCGCCGCAGCCGGTCGATCCGCTCGGCGGCGATGAGTCGGCGGGCCGTGATGTCGGTCGGTTGGAGCATTGAGCACCTCTCGATCTGGACTATCTTGAGATCGAGATAGTACGCTCTCGAATACCTTGACGTCAAGAAAAATTGTGTCAAACTATCGGGAAGATGGATCCGCCGCCCGAAGAGCACGACCACGTCGACAGCTTCCTGAGCCGGATCCACCTCGCATTCCCCGACCTCGACCTCGAGGTGGAGGGCATCGTCGACCGGATCGGCGGGATCAACCGCCGGCTCAACCGCACGCTCGACGAGACGCTCGCGGAGTTCGGGCTCGACATGGGTGAGTACAAGGTGATGAACTCGCTCACGCAGATCGGGCCGCCGCACCGCAGCACGCCGGGGCGGCTCGCGAAGCGGATGGAGCTCTCGAGCGGGGCGATGACCAATCGGCTCGACCGGCTGGAGGAGGCCGACCTGATCCGGCGCCTGCCCGACCCGGAGGATCGCCGCAGCGTGATGGTCGAGCTCACGGACCACGGCAGGGAGACGATTCAGAAGGCGATCGGCGTCCAGGCCCAGAAGGAGGCGCTGATCGCCGCCGCCCTGAACCCGGGCGAGAAGAAGCAGCTGAACGGCCTGCTCCGCAAGGTCATGCTCGAGTTCGAGCGCCGCGAGCGCTGAGAGACGCGGCCGCGCGGACCGCGCAAAGCGGCCGTCACGACGCCGGGAGATACTTCAGCGTCACCAACCCGCTGCCGTACGACTGCGACCCGGTCAGCGTCAGCCCTTGCCGTTGCGGGAGACCGGCGAAGAGCGGCGTGCCGGCGCCGAGAATGACGGGGACGATCGTGACGGTGAGATCGTCGATCAAGCCGGCGGCGAGGAACTGGCGGATGAGCGCACCACCGTCGACGTAGATGCCGCCGCTTGCGACGACCTCACGCACGGCGGCGAGCATCCGCTCGGGCTCCCCGGTGACCGCACGCACGGTGGGCACGGCCGGATCGAGCCGACGCGAGGTCGCGATGAAGACCGGCGTATCGCCGAACGGCCACGGGCCATCCATCCCCAGCACCACGTCGTACGTGGTGCGGCCCATCAGAACCGCGCCGATCGCCGCCATGAAGTCGTCGTAGCCGTGATCCTCGCCGCCGCCCTCCGGGAGCCAGCTGAGATCGTCGCCCGGTCCCGCGATGAACCCGTCCAGCGATGACGCGATGAAGACGCGCACGGGCCCGCGTGCACTTGGCATTGGAGGAGCCTAGCCGCCCGAGGTGACCTGAGTGGTACCGTCATGAGGCCCACCCGGGCACCAACTCAACTGCGAGGAGAACGACCATGGCGTACGGCATCGTGCACGTGTTTCCGGGCGGTACGAAGGACCAGTACGACGCATCGATCGCCGCGGTGCACCCGAGCGACGGCAGCCTACCCGCCGGTCAGATCTTCCACGCAGCGGGCCCGTGCGCGGAAGGGTGGGCGATCACGGCGGTCCACGACTCCAAGGCGAGCTGGGACACGTTCCGCGACGGTACCCTCATGCCCCGCATGCAGGAGGGGATCCCGGGCGGGTTCGCGTCGCCGCCGAACGAGACGGCGTTCGAGGTGGACACGCTGGTGTCGTAGCCAGGCGGCCGCGATTTACAGGCGACCCGCCAGCCCCACATAGTTCTCGGCCAGCATCCGTGCCGCAGCCTCTGACCGGACCACGTAGCGAAGCTGCGCCAGCTGGAGCTGGAGGTCGAACGGATCCGCGTCGGGTGGGCGGTGGAGCATTGAGGTCATCCACCACGAGAAGTGCTCGGCCCGCCAGACCCGGCGCAGGCAGGTGTCGGAGTAGGCGTCGAGCAGCGCCGTGCCGCCTCGTCCGGTGCCGGTCGGTGATCGCCTCGGCGAGCAGCGTCACGTCCGAGATCGCGAGGTTCAGGCCCTTCGCGCCGGTGGGCGGGACGATGTGGGCAGCGTCGCCGGCCAGGAAGAGGTGGCCGTAGCGCAACGGCTCGACCACGAAGCTCCGCATCCCGGTGACGCCCTTCTCGAGTATCGGCCCGCGATCGAGCGTCCAGCCCGGGATCGCCGAGCCGGGCGTCGAGCTCGTCCCAGATCCGCTCGTCGGGCCACTCGCTCAGATCCTCGTCGGGCCGGCACTGGAGGTAGAGGCGGCTGATCTCGGGCGAGCGCAGGCTGAGGAGCGCGAACCCGCGCTCGCTGTTGCAGTAGAGCACCTCGTCGTGTGACGGCGCCACGTCGGCCAGGATCCCCAGCCAGCCGTACGGGTACTCGCGCGAGAACTCGCGCAGGACGCCCGCGGGGATCGTCGCGCGGCAGACGCCGTAGAAGCCGTCGCAGCCCACGACGAGGTCGCACTCCAGCTCCTGCGCGCGGCCGTCGTGCTCGAAGGTGATCCGGGGCCGGTCGGCGTCGATGCCGTGCACGGCGACGTCGCCCACCTCGAAGAGCAGCGGCTCGCCCGCGGCGAGACGGAGCGCGGATCAGATCCTTCACGATCTCGGTCTGGCCGTAGACCACGATCGACGCCCCGCCGGTCAGATCGCTGATCGGGATCCGATGCCGCTCGCCGTCGAACTGGAACCCGATCCCGTGGTGGACGATGCCCTCCCGGCCCAGGCGCTCGCCGGCGCCGGCCCCGGCCAGCGTGTCGACCGTGCCCTGCTCGAGGACGCCGGCCCGGAGGCGGTGCTCGACGTAGTCGCGGCTCCGCGACTCGAGCACCACCGACTCGATTCCCTCGGCCCACAGGAGCTGTGCGAGCGTCAGCCCGGCGGGCCCGGCGCCGACGATGCCCACCTGTGTACGCATCAGCCCTCGGCCTCGGCGTCCATCACGCGCTGTGCCACCGCGAACGCTGCGTTGGCCGCCGGCACGCCGCAGTAGATCGCGCTCTGGAGCAGCACTTCCTTGATCTCGTCCCAGTCGAGGCCGTTTCGGCGCGCGCCGCGGATGTGCAGCTCGAGTTCGTGCTCCTGGCTCAAGGCCACCATGGCCGCGATCGTGATGCAGCTCCGCGTGCGCCGGTCGAGGCCGGGCCGCGTCCAGATCTCACCCCAGGCGTAGCGGGTGATGAGCTCCTGGAACTCCTTCGTCAGCTCGGTCGCCCGCGCGGTCGCCGCGTCGACGTAGGCATCGCCGAGCACCTCGCGGCGAACCTTCATGCCGCGATCTCCGAGCGGCTCGCTCATGGCTCCTCCTCCGTCAGGTGGTCGAGCACCGCCCGGGTGAACGCCGCCGGCTGCCCGGCGCTGGCCAGATGGGCGGCGTCCTCGAGCACCGCGAAGCGCGCACCGGCGATGCCTTCGGCGATCGCGCGGCCTTGGTCGGGCGGAGCGACCGAGTCCTCCGACCCCGAGAGCACGAGCGTCGGCGCGCGGATCCGGCCCAGGTGGGCACTCGCATCCCAGGCGGCGAGCGCCTCGCAGCAGCCCGCGTAGCCCTCTCGGTGGACGGCGCAGAACGCCTCCCGGAAGCCGGCCACGACCCCGGGGTTGGCCGCCGCGAACGCCGGGGTGAACCAGCGGCCGAGCACGACGTCGACGACCGCCTCGGTGCCACCCGCCCGAACGGTCGTGGCCCGTTCATGCCACCCGTCCGGCGTGCCGAACCGGGTCGCGGCGCACGCGATCACCAGCCGGTCGACGCGGTCGGCCGCGTTGGCCGCGAGCCACGTCGCAACCGCGCCGCCGAGCGAGAGACCGCAGATCGAGACCCGCTCGAGCCCGAGCCGGTCGAGCAGCTCGAGCGTGTCGCCCGCCAGCTCCTCGATGGTGTACGGGCCCTGCGGCGCGGGCGTGCCGCCGTGCCCGCGCTGGTCGAAGCGGACGAGCCTGAACCGCCCGGCCAGGGGGCCGACCTGCGGCTCCCAGAGCTCGAGCGCGCTACCGAGCGAGTTCACGAGCAGAAGGCCTCGCCCGGCGCCGTCGGTCCGATGATGCACCCTCACGTTCTGCCTCCATTCCAATCCGCGTACCGCCCGAGCGCGCGGTCGATCAGCGCCTCGGCGGAGCCAAGATAGGCGTCCGGGTCGAGCAGGGCATCCACCTCGTCGGTTGTGAGGCCGACGCGTCCGTCCGCGACGAGCGCCCACCGGAACGAGCCGGTCGCCGCCGCGTCGCTCACGACGTCGTGTGCCGCCGCGCGCCCGAGCCTCGGGGCGAGCACCTGCGACACGCGCTCGGCAAGCACCATGCCTCCGGTCGCGTCGAGGTTCTGGCGCATCCGGTCGGCGTCGACCTCGAGGCCGGCGAGCGCTTCGGCGACATGCGCCGCCGCGCCGCCGGCGCATGCCAGCGCCCCGGACAACGCGGCCCACTCGGACTGCCACGCCCCGGCCGCGCGCTCGTGCTCCCCGTCGACCGCCGCGAGCAGGACGGAGGCGTGCCCGCGGGCCTGGCGGGCGCAGGCGACCGCGCGCACCGACGCGACCGGGTTGTGCTTCTGGGGCATCGTCGAGGAGGCCCCGCCCGCACCCTCGGCCACCTCCCCCACCTCGGTCTGCGAGAGCAGGACGATGTCGCCCGCGATCTTGGCCGCCGCGCCGGCGGTCGTTGCGAGCGCCGTGCCCAGCTCGGCGATCCGCTGGCGGTCGGCGTGCCAGGGCATCGCCGCCTCTGGCATGCCGAGCTCGTATGCGAAGAGGCGGGCGACCTCGAGGCCCCGGTCGCCGAGCGCAGCGAGCGTCCCCGGCGGCACCCCCGAGCTGCGCGGCGAGGCGGTCACGGCGGATCCGCTCGAGGCCGTCGCGAGCATCCATCAGCGCGACCAGCCAGACGGCGCACTTCAACCCGAACGTGGTCGGAACCGCGTGCTGGAGGAGCGTCCGCCCGGCCATGACCGTCGAGCGATGGGCGCCCGTCAGCTCCGCACAGCGGGCTGCGGCGGCGCCGAGCCGATCGCAGACGAGCTGGAGCGCCCGCTTCGAGACGAGCATCGCTGCGGTGTCCATGATGTCCTGGCTCGTGGCGCCGACGTGGACGAAGGCGGACGCCCCCCCGCCGACCGCCGCGGCGAGCTCGCGGACGAGCGGCTCGACGGGATTGCCCGCGGCGCGGCCGGATCCCGCGAGCGCGGCCCCGTCGAAGAGCTCGGGCCGGCAGCGGGCGGCGATGGCTCGAGCGGCGTCCGGCGGGATCACGCCGGCAATCGCCTCAGCGCTCGCAAGCGCCCGCTCCGCCTCGAGCAGCGCGGCGAGCCAGGCCCGGTCGGACACGGCGTCGCGCAGATCGTCGGGCACCAGGATGTCCTCGAACCCGCTCACAGGACGAAGAACGTGGTCTGGCCGTCACCCTGCAGGCGGATATCGAACCGCAGGCCGTCGCCGTCCGGGTGCGCGACGAGCGTGGCGCGCTCCTCCGGGCCGAGCGCCGCGAGGACGGGGTCGGCGACGTTCGCCTGCTCCTCGTCCGGGAGGTACATGCGCGTCAGCACCGGCTTGAGGAGCCCGCGCGCGAAGACCAGGAGCGCCAGGTGCGGCGCCTCGAGGCTCGGGCCCGGCCGCGGCCGCCCCGAGACCAGCCGATAGGCCCCCTGGGCGTCTGTGCCGGAGCGGCCCCACCGCCCGCCCGAGCTGTCCCAGGCCTCGACGACGGCATCGGGCACCGGCCGCCCGTCGCCGTCCAGAACGCGGCCGGCGATCGCGATCGCTCCGTCGGCCCCCTCGGGAACGAGCTCGTGCTGGGGCCGCGCGCAGAGCCCGATCGAGAAGAACGGCCCGACCGTCTGGGACGGTGTCAGCTCGGCCACGGCTCAGTCCTCCATGGGCGTGGCGTGTCGGCCGCCGAGGACGACGTCGAACCGGTAGCCGAGTGCCCACTCCGGCGTCGTCGTCTCCCAGTCGAACGCGCTCACCATCCGCATCCGCGCCGCCGGGTCGTGGATGGACTGGAAGATGGGGTCGAAGTCGAACAGCGGATCGCCCGGAAAGTACATCTGGGTCACGAGCCGGTCGGTGAACGCACGCCCGAAGATCGAGAGGTGGATGTGCGACGGGCGCCAGGCGTTCGGATGGTTCTTCCACGGGTACGCACCGGGCTTCACGCTGACGAACCGGTAGCGGCCGTCCACGTCGGTGAGGCAGCGGCCGGCGCCCGTGAAGTTGGGGTCGAGCGGCGCATCGTGCTCGTCGTTACGGTGCCGGTACCGTCCCGCGGCGTTCGCCTGCCAGATCTCGACCAGCGCCCCGGCGACCGGCCGGCCGTCCAAGCCGAGCACGCGCCCGGTGACGGTGATCCGCTCGCCGAGCGGCTCTCCTTCGTGCTGCCTGGTGAGATCGGCCTCGGCCGCGGCGACGTCCCCGTCGCCGAAGACCGGGCCGGTCGGATCCGCGAGCGCCTCGGGAAGGAGGACGAGCCGCTCGGCGGGAGCGCGCTTCACGCTCGAGCGGTAGTCGGGATCGAGATAGCGAGGGTCGCGCCCGCCCCGGTCGGCGTCCTCGACGCGGATGATCCGCCCGTCGCTCATCCGCTGCGCCCGTCGAACGTCTTCAGCGCGCGCAGGGCCTCGAGCTCCTCCGGGGTCGGCGGCGCACCGACCTCGACCCGCTCGGCGGCTCGCAGCTCCCATCCCGTCGCCTCACGCACGCGCTCGACCGTCACGTCCGGATGGAGCACGGTCAGCGTGAGCTCGCAGGTCGCGGGATCGGGCTCGAGGATGCAGAGGTCGGTGATGACGGCCGTCACGCCCTTGCCGGTGAGGCCGGCGCGCTCGCGCGCGCCGGGGCCGTCGCCGTACCCGACCGTCGTCACGAAGTCGAGCTCCTTGACGAAGGCGCGCGGCGTGTGCTGGAGCATCACGAGCGTCTCCCGGCACGACGCCGCGATCTCGGGCGCGCCGCCGCCGCCGGGCAGGCGCACCTTCGGGCGCCCGTAATCGCCGATCACCGTGCTGTTGAGATTTCCGAAGCGATCGATCTGAGCGGCGCTCAGGAACCCGACGTCGATCCGGCCGCCCTGAAGCCAGTAGGCGAAGATCTCGGGGACCGACACGACCGCGTCGGCCGTCTCCGCAAGCTCGCCGTCGCCGATCGAGAGCGGGAGATGGTGGGGCTTGGCGCCGATCGTGCCGCTCTCGTAGATCAGCACGCAGTTCGGGGCGTGGGTCGCCCGGGCGAGGTTGGCGGCCCGGCTGGGCAGGCCGATGCCGACGAAGCAGACGGTGCCGTCCGTGAGGCGGCGCGCGGCGGCCACCGCCATCATCTCTGCCGCTGTGTAGCCGTTCACGGTCACGCCGTGGCCGCCTCCGCGAGGCTCGCGCGGTACTCCTCGACCCCGGCCGTCTCGAGCACGTGCCTCCCCATCCAGGCTCGGAACCGGTCGCGATCCCGGCTGATCGCATCCCAGGCCTGGTAGAAGCCGTTGTCGCGGTCGTAGTAGCCGTGGGCGTAGGACGGGTGCGCGCCGCCGGGGGCCGCCGCGACGGCGGTCACCGCCCAGCCGGGCAGCACGACCGCGCCGTGCACGGGGGTGAGCTCGGGGACGATCTCCTCGACGGTCACGATCGAACCGCGAGGACGCGAGCACGGCCTCCTTCTGGACGCCGTTGATACCCCAGAGCTGCACGTTTCCGGCGGCGTCCGCGCGCTGCGCGTGGATGATGCCGACGTCCGGCCGCAGCGCCGGGACCGCGGCCAGCCGCTCACCGGTGAACGGGCACTCGATCCACGAGGCCGACGACGTGTGGGCCGGCAGGTCGGTGCCGGCGTACCCGCGCAGCACGCCGAACGGGAGGCTGGCCGCGCCGGCGGCGTAGGCCGCCGCCATGCCCGCGTGGGAGTGCTCCTCGATCGCGAGCGGGACGGGCCACCCGTGCTCGACCGCGTCCCGGAACCGGTGCAGCGCACCCACGCCCGGGTTGCCGCCCCACGAGAAGATGAGCCGGGGAGGCGCACCCCATCCCGATCATCTGGTCGTAGATCACGTCCGGCGTCAGGCGGACGAGCGTGAGGTCGCGCGCGCCCGCCGGCGGATGAGCTCGTGGCCGGCCGCGTGCGGGATCAGGTGCGTGAACCCCTCCAGCGCGACCGTGTCGCCGTCGTGGACGAGCTCCGCCACGGCCTCCGAGAGCGTGACGACCTCAGCCATGGGCCGGATCCCGGCCCATCAGAACGGGAACGGCCTCGTGCCGCTCTGCACCGTCACCCATTGAGCTCGGTGAACTCGTCCATCGCGAACGTCCCGCCGAACCGGCCCCAGCCGCTGTCCTTGACGCCGCCGAACGGCATCTGCGGCTCGTCGTGGACGGGCTGGTCGTTCACGTGGACGATGCCCGACTGCAGCTTGTCGGCCAGGGCGAGGCCGCGGTCCGGGTCGCCCGTGAGGATCCCGGCCGCGAGGCCGTAGCCGGTGTCGTTGGCGTGCTCGACGGCCTCCTCGGCGGTGTCGACGATCTCGATCGACGCGACCGGGCCGAACGTCTCGAGCCGGGCGAGGTCGGAGTCGGGCGGCACGTCGGCCAGGAGCGTCGCCTGGTAGCACGTGCCGACCGCCTCGCCCCCGGCGAGCACACGCGCCCCGCGGCCGACCGCATCGTCGACGCGGCCCTTGACCGTCTCGAGCGCCTGCTCGGTGATGAGCGGTCCGATGATGGTGGCGGGCTCCCTGGGGTCGCCCAGCGTCAGGCCGGCGGTCTTCTCGGCGAGGCGCCCGACGAACTCGTCGGCGATGGGCCGCTCGACGATGATCTTGCGGGCCGACATGCAGATCTGGCCCTGGTGCAGGTAGGCGCCGAAGGCCGACGCCGAGACGGCGTACTCCAGGTCGGCGTCGGCGAGCACGATCAGCGGATTCTGGCCGCCGAGCTCGAGGACGACCCGCTTCAGGTTCCGGCCCGCCGCCTCGGCGAGCTTGCGCCCGGTCGCGGTCGAGCCCGTGAAGTTGATCCGGCGCACGTGCGGGCTCTCGACGAACTCGTCGGCGATCGGCCCGGCCTCGCCGCGCGCGTGCGTCACGATGTTGAGCACGCCCGGCGGCAGACCCGCCTCGGCGAAGATCTCGCCCCACACCAGGCCGCCGACGTACGGGGATTCCTCCGACGGCTTGAGCACGACCGTGTTCCCGAGGACGAGCGGCGCGGCGATCGATCGCGCCGAGAGGATGAGCGCCGCGTTCCACGGGGCGATCGCCCCGACCACCCCGACCGGCTTTCGCACCCCCATCGCGGAGGCGCCCGGCAGGTCGGACGGCAGGATGGTGCCGGTCGGCGCGTAGGCGGCGCCCGCAGCCTGGCGGAAGAGCCCCGGCACGAAGCCCATCTGGAACATCCCGAAGCCGAAGCTGCACCCGGTCTCGCGCGCGAGCCATTCGACGATCTCGTCGCTGCGGCCCTCGAGGATCTCGGCCGCTTTCAGGAAGATCCCCTGGCGCACGATGGGCGGTGACCGCGACCACTCTTCGAATGCGGCCGCCGCGGCCTCAACCGCGCTGCGGGCGTCCGCGCGGTCGCCGGCCGGAACGTGGGCGACCACGTCGCCGGTGTACGGATCCGAGTCGTCGAACCGGCGCCCACCCCCGGGCTCGGCCCACTTCCCGGCGATGAAGTGCTGGCACTCGCGGACGCTGGTATCTGTCGCGGCTCATCCCCTGACCTTTCGTTGCTCTGTCCCTCCGTCACCGCGCGGACCGCGCCGGGTGCCGAGGCGTGCAAGACACGAGCTTACCCGCCGTCGGGCGCCGCCGAGACCGACGCCGCCACACCCGACACCCCGTGGCGATCGACACGTTCCGGTGCCGCCGACATCCGGCCGCTTGTGTAGCGTTCGCCGCTTCGTGCTGCGCCCTGTGCTCATCGCCACGTCCGCGCTGCTTCTCGTCGCGCCCGCTGCACACGCGTCGGGGACGGGGCTGGCGCCCCGCGAGGTCCGCCTCGCTCCCGCGCCCACCGTCGCCTCGGTGGCGCTGCACCGTGCGCTCGCCATGCGCGGCGTCCCGTACGTGTGGGCCGGATCGACGCCCGCCGGCTTCGACTGCTCGGGCCTCGTCCGGTACGCCTACCAGGGTGCAGGGATCACGCTCGAGCACTCGAGCTACGCCCAGTGGGACGCCGGCCGCCGCGTCCACCGGCGCGACCTGCGGCCCGGCGACATCGGCTTCTTCGGCCCCGGTCACGTCGGGCTCTACGTCGGCGGCGACCGCTTCATCCACGCACCCGAGACCGGCCGCGTAGTGTCGATCAACCGCATCGACCGTGGCTGGTACGCAGGGATGTTCTCGGGCGGCGTGCGCGTGCACGGCTCGCAGCAGCTCGTCCAGCGGTAGTCGGCGAGCGGGTCGGCGCCCCGACTCGCGTTCGACTCGAGCAGAACTCCTCGGACGCACCGCCGGCCCGGCGCGACAGAAGGCCGTCGCGGCCCACTTCGTAGAAGCCCATCTGTCCCAGCCGCGGCGAGTAGGCATGGATCGACGTCGCCGGGATGGGCCCGGTCTGGCTCACATCGTGGATGTGCGCCGCGCCGAACGAGAACGAGCTCCCCCCGCCGAACACCGCAGTCGCCGGGGCGACCGGCCCGATGCCCAGCCGCCGCTCGGCGAGGGCCCCGTCGACGACGGCGACCGCACCACGGCTGCCGTCGTGGTCGTGGAAGCCCGTGTCCTGGAGCCGCGACCAGCAGATCAGCCACACCTCGAGGTTCTGGTCGAGGTGGAGGCGCGTGTAGATGCGCTCGACGGCGGAGTGCGCCACCCATGCCCGCCACAGCTCGGGGCGCAGGGCGAGCGAACGCACCATCGCCTCGAGCTCGCGCCGGCTGTGCTCTCTGCCGTGATGGCGCTCTGCGAACCAGGCGGCGAGCGCCGGGTCGTCGGCCTCGATCTCGTGCGCACCCTCGGGGGCGCGGGCGAACGTCGACATGGTGATCAGCCCTCCTCGACCGTGACCGCGACGCGGTGCACGGCATTTGCGCAGTAGCCGCCGGCGTTCGCCGCCGGCCGTTCGGGTTGGGTGGCGCCGCGCCGATCGGTGGCGCGGACCGCGATGCGGTGGATTCCGGATGAGAGCTCCACCTCGTGCTGCCAGAGCGCCCGCGCGTAGAGGCCGCGGCGTTCGATCTCCGCCACCTCCCAGGGGCCGCCGTCGAGGCTGACCTCGACGCGGGCGATGCCGATCTCACCGGCCCATGCGGCGCCTCGAACGACCGCCGGGCCCGGCCCGAGGCGCTCGCCGGTCGCCGGGCTCGTGACGAGCGCGTGCACCGAGAGGCGGTCGATGCGCGTGCCCGGACCGTCGGCGCCGGGCTCGCGCCAGCGGTAGTCGACCGCCTGGAAGGGCCCGTCGAACGGGCGCGAGACAACGCGGATCGACGTCAGCCACTTCACCGAGTCCATCGCGTACCAGCCGGGAACGATCGCGCGCAGGGGCCCGCCGAACTCCGCCGGGATCGGCTCGCCGTTCATCTCGTACGCGAGCAGGGTGTCGGGATGGAGCGCCTTCTCGATCGGGAGCGAGCGGGCGTACGAGTGGACACCCGGGTGCTCGCAGGCTCCCCGGTCGGCGCCGCGCAGCACGACCTCGACGGCCTCGTCCGCAACGTTCGCGCGCCGGAGGACATCGCCGAGCGGCACGCCTGTCCAGACCGCCTCAGAGACCGCACCGACCCCCCACGGGAGCCCGTCCCCGGGCCGGTCGAGCTCGGCACGCCTGTGCCCCGCACATTCGAGCACCACCGGGAGGGTGCGGTGCTCGAACGTGCGGAGCGTGATCGCCGGGATGACCATCGGCTCGGACATCGCGCCTCCGAGCGCGACGGCCCATGTCTCCGGGTCGACCGGCGGTGTGGGAAAGTGGTTTCGGCGGAAGTGCGCTGCGGCCTCGGGTCGGCGCTTCTCGAGCGCCGTGAGCGAGGCGGGAAGGTTCACCGGCCTCTCGTCACCGGCTATAAGTACATTGTCTATCGACATTGTCGAGTATAACTCTACGGGCACGAGCCGAGGCGGTCAACTCGCTTAACCGCAGCCCAACAGATGCCGCGAGCTCAGACCCCGCCGAGGTTGAGCCGGCGGCTCAGGAGGTACGGCAGGCCGCCGCCGGTCACCCGCCAGATGTTGGCGTGGCCGCGACGGCGCAGGATGCTGGCGGCGGTGGCCGCCCGGCGCCCATCGGTGCAGGCGACCGCAACCGGTGTCTGGGGAAGAAGCGCCGCGGCCGCGGCGACTGACCGGAGCGGGATGTGCAACGAGCCGGGAACGTGCCGTCGCACCCAGTCCTCGTCGTCGCGCGCATCGACAAGGACGGCGCCCCCGAGCGCGAGGTCGTCGACGACGCGCTCCGCCGCCACGGCGTGCTGGCGCCCGACCGCATAGCCCGCCGCGCGGTACGCGTCGACGCCGCCGGCCAGGATCCCGCCAACCCCCCTATACCCGGCCCGTTCGAGCACGAGGGCCAGGTTGAGCGACTCGACGTCGGTCCCGGCGACGGCGATCGACCGCGGCTCCCGGCCCACCGCGGCCAGCGCGCGAGAGGGGAGCTCGCCTCCGGCCACCGGGACATTGACGGAGCCCGGCACATGGCAGGCGTCGTATGCCTCGGGCGTGCGCCCGTCGATGAGCAGAGCCCCATCCGCGATGGCGCGATGGACGTCGTCCGGGTCGAGCTGGACGGCGCTTGATCTATTCTCCAGTTTGTCCATCAGCATACTGGAGATACTACCTTACCCTCGAGGTCGGGACGTCAGTACCCTTGGACGATGCGCCGCGACGTCCAGGCCGCCGCAGCAGGAGCGCTGGCAGCCGCCGCGTGGATCGCCGCAGAGCCCGCCGTCCGGCGCGCCGTGGGCGGGACGCATCGCGAGCTGCGGCTGATCTCAGGGCTGCTCTCACCCGGCCAGGGCGGTACCCGCCTGGGCCTCGCCGTCCACCTGGCGAACGGCGCCGCGTTCGGCCTCGCGTTTCACCGCCTCGGCGGCCACGGCATCCGCCGGGCGGTGCTCGCCGCGCAGGCCGAGAACGCCATCCTCTGGCCGGGGATGGCGATCGCCGACCGCGTCCACCCCGACGTCCGCTCCGGCGCGTGGCCGAAGCTCCTCACCGATCGCGGCACGATCGCGCAGGAGATCGGCGGACACCTCGTGTTCGGCGTCGTACTGGGCGCGCTCCTGCCCGAACCGGCCTGACGCAGTCCGCAAAACCGTCACGCCGGCGTCACGGCGGCCGATGCGGGGTCTGACCCCCGGGGGCGAGCGTCTCGGGGTCAGACCCCGACCGGGTGCCAGACGGTCTTCATCTCGAGCATCGGCTCGATCTCCCACAGGCTCTCGCCGGCGGGCGTCCCGCGCACGACGCGCTTCACGTTCCCGGCGGCCAGCCGCTCGAGCTCGGCGACGTCGCCGTCCGCGCCGGTCAGGTCGATCGCGTTCACGTCGGCGTGGCCGGCGAGGATCGGCGCCAGCTCGCTCCGGCGGCCGGTGAGGATGTTGAGCGCCCCGCCCGGCATGTCCGACGTGGCGACCGCCTCGGCCAGCTCGATCGCAGCCAGGGGGCTCGACTCCGACGCCACCGCGACGACCACGTTCCCGCTCACGAGCGCGGGCAGGATGCGCGAGACGATGCCCTCGAGCGCCGGCTCGTCGGGCGCCAGGGTGGCCACCACGCCGGTCGGCTCGGGCACGGTGAAGTTGAAGTACGGGCCCGCGACGGCGTTGGCGCCGCCCAGCGCCTGCGCGAGCTTGTCGGCCCAGCCGGCGTACCAGACCACGCGGTCGATCGAGCGGTCGACCTCGTCGCCGCCGCTGCACACCGCGGCCAGGTCGGCGGCCCGGGCCTCCATCATCTCGGCCAGCCGGTAGAGCACCTGGCCGCGGTTGTAGGCCGTCGTCCCCGACCAGCGGGCGAACGCGCCCCGCGCCGCGCGGACGGCGTCGCGGGCGTCCTTCCGCGACGCGAGCGCGACGTTCTGCCCGTCGGCGACGAACGTGCGGCCCGACTCCGAGCGCGGGAAGGCACCGCCGATGAAGAGCTTGTAGGTCTTCTTGACCGGCAGCCGGCTCATCCGTCGAACCTCAGGTAGGCCTCGAGCCCGTGGCGGCCGCCCTCGCGGCCGAAGCCCGACTCCTTGTAGCCGCCGAACGGCGAGGCGGGATCGAAGCGGTTGAACGTGTTCGCCCAGACGACGCCGGCCCGCAGCCGCTCGGCCATCCACAGGATCCGCGAGCCCTTCTCGGTCCACACGCCCGGCCGAGAGGCCGTAGGCGGTGTTGTTGGCCTTCTCGATCGCCTCGGCCGGCGTGCGGAACGTCATCACCGAGAGCACCGGGCCGAAGATCTCCTCCTGGGCGATCCGGAAGCTCTGGGCGACGTTCGTGAAGACGGTCGGCGGGAACCAGAACCCGCGGTCCGGGCAGCTCGCAGGCCGGCTGGAAGAGCTCGGCGCCCTCGGCCTCGCCGCTCGCCACGAGCTCGGTGATGCGATCGAGCTGGGCGCGCGAGTTGATCGCGCCGATGTCGGTGTTCTTGTCGAGCGGGTCGCCCAGCCGGAGCGTGGCGAGGCGGGCCCGGAGCTTGCCGATGAGCGGCTCGAGGATCGACTCCTGGACGAGCAGCCGCGACCCGGCGCAGCACACGTGGCCCTGGTTGAAGTAGATGCCGTTCACGATGCCCTCGACCGCCTGGTCGAGCGCGCAGTCGTCGAACACGATGTTGGCGGCCTTGCCGCCCAGCTCGAGCGTGTGCGGGACGCCGCGCCCGGCGAGCTCGCGCTGGATCGCCTTCCCGACCTCGGTCGAGCCGGTGAACGCGACCTTGTCGATCCCGGTGTGCCGCACGAGCTCCGCGCCGGTCGACCCGTCGCCCGTGATGATGTTGACGACGCCGGCCGGAAGCTCGGCCTGGCGGCACACATCGGCGAAGAGGAGGGCGGTCAGCGGCGTCGTCTCGGCCGGCTTCAGGACGACCGAGTTGCCGCAGGCGAGCGCCGGCGCCACCTTCCACGCCAGCATCAGCAGCGGGAAGTTCCACGGGATGATCTGGGCCGCGACGCCGAGCGGCCGCGGCTGCCGGTTCGGGAACGCGTACTCCAGCTTGTCGGCCCAGCCGGCGTGGTAGAAGAAGTGGGCCGCGGCCAGCGGCAGGTCGACGTCGCGCGACTCCTTGATCGGCTTTCCGCCGTCGAGCGACTCGGCCACCGCCAGCTCGCGGGCTCGCTCCTGGAGGATGCGGGCGATGCGGAAGAGGTACTTGGCCCGCTCGGCCGGGCGCAGCTCCGACCAGGCGCCGAAGCCCTCGCGGGCGGCGCCGACGGCGGCGTCGACGTCCTCCGCGCCGGCCTGGGCGACCTCGGCGAGCGGCTCCTCGGTGGCCGGCGAGATCGTCGCGAACCACTCGCCCGAGCGGGGCTCGACCATCTCGCCGCCGACGTACAGGCCGTAGCGCTCCTCGAGCGAGACGATCGCCCGCGACTCGGGCGCGGGCGCGTACGTCCACTCGAGGCCCGTCTCGGTGCGTGGCTCGAGGTCGGTCACGTCAGTCGATCGTGAAGCGGTCGGGGGACTCGTACACGCCGGTCTTCTGCGTGCGGATCTGCATGAGGACGTCGTTCAGGAGGCTCGAGGCGCCGAACCGGAAGCGATTCGGTGTGAGCCAGTCGCGGCCCAGCGTCTCGTGGAGCACGCACAGGTACTGGATCGCCTGCTTGGAGTGGCGGATGCCGCCCGCCGGCTTCATCCCCACGACCCGGCCCGTCTCGACGTGGACGTCGCGGATCGCCTCGAGCATGCACGAGCGTCACCGGCAGCGTCGCGGCGGGGCTGACCTTGCCGGTCGACGTCTTGATGAAGTCGGCGCCGGCCGCCATCGCGAGGAGCGACGCCCGCCGGACGGCGTCGTACGTGCCCAGCTCGCCCGTCTCGAGGATCACCTTGAGGTGGGCCGGCCCGCACGCCTCGCGCACCTTCACGATCTGGTCGAACACCTCGGCGTGACGGCCCGAGAGGAACGCGCCGCGGTCGATCACCATGTCGACCTCGTCGGCGCCCAGCTCGACGGCGGCCCGGGCCTCGGCCACCTTGAGCGCGATCGGCGACTGGCCGGACGGGAACGCCGTCGCCACCGAGGCGACGTGCACCGGCGAGCTGCCCAGACGCGACCGTGCCTCGGCCACGAGCGTCGGGTAGACGCAGACCGCCGCGACCGCCGGGATGCTCGTGTCGACCGGGTCCGGCCGCATCGCCTTCGCGCACAGCGCCGCCACCTTGCCGGGGGTGTCCGCGCCCTCGAGCGTGGTCAGGTCGATCATCCGCACGATCAGGTCGAGCGCCTCGAGCTTCGACCCGCGCTTGATCGAGCGCTTCGCGAGATCGGCGCTTCGCGCCTCGAGCGCGACCGCGTCGACCGCGCCGATCCGGGTCAGGCGCGGCTCGAACGGCTCGACCGCGCGGGCCGGCGACGTGGCCTCCTGCATGGCCCGGATCGTAGATGATGGGCCAAAGCGGCCAGGCTCCCGGCACCGGAGGGGTTGTGGTTGTAGGATGGCCCCCGTTTTCTGACCAATCCATCTCGGGAGGCAATGTGAAGCGCTCACGCATCCTCGTGCTCGGGGCGCTCGCCGCGGTGACGGCGGTCGCTCTTCTCGCTGCCGGCTGCGGGGGCAGCGACTCGGGCTCGTCGACACCGGCCGCCGGCTCCGGGGGCGGTGGCAAGGTCTTCAAGATCGGGCTCGTCACCGACATCGGCGGGCTCGACGACAAGAGCTTCAACCACCTTGCCTTCGTCGGGATCCAGCGGGCGAAGTCGCAGCTCGGCATCGACTTCAAGGTGCTCGAATCGCACCAGGAGTCGGAGTACGTCCCCAACCTCCAGTCGCTGGCGGCCGCCCACTACGACCTCGTGATCGCGGTCGGGTTCCTCATGGACGGCGCGATCAAGCAGGTCGCGAAGGCCTTCCCGACGACGAACTTCGCGATCATCGACGACGCGCCGACCCCGGCCCTGGCGAACGTCCAGGGGCTGCTCTTCAAGGAGCAGGAGTCGGGCTATCTGGCCGGCTACCTGGCGGCGCTCACGTCGAAGACGGGCACCGTCTCGACCGTCGGCGGCCAGAAGATCCCGCCGGTCGACCACTACATCGCGGGCTACATCGCCGGCGCCAAGGCGGCGGACCCGAAGGTGAAGGAGCTGAACGACTACTCGAACTCGTTCACCGACACGGCGAAGTGCAAGCAGCTCGCGCTGAACCAGATCTCGCAGGGCTCCGACGTGGTGTTCCAGGTCGCCGGCGGCTGCGGGCTCGGCGCGCTCAGCGCGGCGAAGGAGAAGGGCGTCTGGGGGATCGGCGTCGATGCCGACCAGGCCTACCTGGGCGACTACATCCTGACGAGCGCGATCAAGAAGGTCGACGTGGCCGTGTTCGACACGATCAAGCAGGTCGTGGACGGCACGTTCACCGGCGGCGGCATCACGACGTTCGACGCCGCCAAGGGCGCGACCGGGCTCGGCGCGGTGAACTCGGCCGTCCCGGCTGACGTCATCTCGAAGCTCGACGACCAGACCGCGCAGCTGAAGTCGGGCTCGATCAGCCCGCCGGACACCGTTCCGTGATCGAATAGGCCGGAGGGGCGGCCCGCCCGCCCCTCCGGCCTCCCGTGATGCACGAACCGCCTGACGCACCGCTGCTCGAGCTCCGCGGTATCACCAAGCGCTTCGGCGACCTGGTGGCGAACGACAGCATCGACCTGGACGTCGGCCCGGGCGAGGTGCACGCCCTCCTGGGCGAGAACGGCGCAGGCAAGTCGACGCTGATGAACGTCCTCTACGGGCTGACCTCGCCGGACGCCGGCGAGATCCGCTTCGACGGCAAGCCACTCCGCATGCGCTCACCGCGCGACGCCATCGACGCCGGCATCGGCATGGTGCACCAGCACTTCATGCTGATCCCGGTGATGACCGTGACCGAGAACATCGTGCTGGCGGCCGAGCCCCGCGAGGGACCGCTGCTCGACTACAGCAAGGCCCAGGAGAACGTGCGCGAGCTGTCGGAGCGCTACGGCCTGGCGGTGCGTCCCGAGGCGCGGGTGGAGTCGATCGGCGTCGCCCAGCAGCAGCGGGTCGAGATCCTGAAGGCGCTCTACCGCAAGGCGCGGCTCTTGATCCTGGACGAGCCCACGGCAGTCCTGACCCCGCAGGAGACGCACGAGCTCTTCCAGGTCATCGGCTCGCTCAAGGAGCAGGGCACGTCCATCATCTTCATCACCCACAAGCTGGGCGAGGTGCTGGAGGTGTCCGACCGGATCACGGTGCTCCGCCGGGGCAAGGCGGTGGCCACCGTCGCCACGGCCGGCACGTCCGAGCGCGAGCTCGCCGAGCTGATGGTCGGCCGGCCGGTGCTGCTCCACGTCGAGAGGGGCGTCGCCCAGCCCGGCGAGCCCCTCCTCTCCGTTCGCGACCTGGTCGTCCACGACAGCCGCGGGCTCGAGGCCGTGCGCGAAGTGTCGTTCGAGGTGAAGGCGGGCGAGATCGTCGGGATCGCCGGCGTCGACGGGAACGGCCAGAGCGAGCTGGTCGCGGCGATCACCGGCCTCGTGAAACCGACGTCCGGCAGCATCGTCGCCGAGGGCCACGAGATCGCCGGCCACGGCGCACGGGCCAGCTTCGAGGCCGGCGTCGGCCACATCCCGGAGGATCGCCACCTCCGCGGGCTCGTGCTCGACTTCACGCTCGCCGAGAACCTCGGCCTGCGCGACGTCCGCCATCCGCCCGCCTCCCGCTGGGGGTTCCTGCGTCCACGCGCGATCGCCGAGCGCGCCCGGCGGCTTCTGAGCGAGTACGACGTGCGCGGCGGCGGGCCCGACACGCTCGCGGGCTCCCTCTCGGGCGGAAACCAGCAGAAGGTCGTCGTCGCCCGCGAGATGTCGGGGACACGGCGGGTGCTCGTGGCAGCGCAGCCGACGCGCGGCCTCGACGTCGGCGCGATCGAGTTCGTCCACCGCCGGCTCGTTGCCGTGCGCGAGCTGGGCGTCGCGATCCTGCTCGTGAGCTTCGAGCTCGAGGAGATTCTGTCGCTCTCTGACCGCATCCTGGTCATGTACGAGGGCCGGATCGTGGCCGAGCACACGCCCGACGTGAGCGAATCCGTGCTCGGCGTCGAGATGATGGGCGGCAGGAGCGCCGCCGCGCTATGAGCGAGCGGGTCACAGCCTGGCTTCGCGCCAAGGCGCCGGCCGTGCTCCTGCCGGTGGGGACGACGGTGCTGGCGTTCGCGATCGGCGGCCTCGTCGTGGCGGCCACAGGGCACAACCCCATCGACGCCTACAAGGCGATCTTCAACGGCACGGGCCTCAACTACCTCCTGCCGTGGACGTCGGCGGAGGACAAGGACTTCGCCGCGCTCAACCTTCAGCAGACGCTGATCCTGACCGCACCGCTCATGTTGACGGCGCTCGCGGTGGCGCTGCCCTTCAAGTGCGGCATGTTCAACATCGGCGGCCAGGGCCAGTACGTGGTCGGGATCGTCGCGGCGATCGTGGTCGGGTCGCACGGCGCGAGCCTCTCGACCCCGGTTCACCTGACGCTGTCGCTCGCGGCCGCGGCCCTGGCGGGCGCGGTCTGGGGCGGGATCGCAGGCGCGATGAAGGCCGCGGTCGGGGCGCACGAGGTCATCTCGACGATCATGCTGAACTGGATCGCGATCTACGGGGCGCAGTACCTGTTCGAGCTGAACGGCCCGCTCCAGGGGCCGCTGCCCGACGTGCCGCAGTCGGCCGAGGTGACCGACTCGTCCAAGCTGCCCGCAGTCTGGGGTGTGCTCCAGCCGCTGCACGCGGGCATCTTCCTCGCCCTTGCCGCGCTCGTCGTCTACGCCGTCCTCATCAACCGGACGGTGTTCGGCTACGAGGTGCGCGCCGTGGGCCACAACGCCGACGCCGCCCGCTACGGCGGCATCCCCGTCGCCCGCAGCTACGTGGCGACCCTGGCGATCGGCGGCGCCTTCGCCGGCCTGGCCGGCGCCTGCGACGTGCTCGGCTGGGAGTTCCACATCGTCACGAACGACATCGCCGTCAGCCAGGTCGGCTTCATCGGCATCGCCGTGGCCCTGCTCGGGCGGAACTCGGCGGTCGGGATCGCGTTCGCGGCGCTGCTCTTCGGCGGGCTGCAGGTCGGCACGTCGTCGCGGGCGCTCGACCCGAGCGTCTTCCCGCCCCAGCTCGCCGGCAACCTGGCGGTGATCATCCAGGGCCTGATCATCCTGTTCATCGGCGCGCAGCTGCTCCTCGTGTACGCATGGCGCGCGCGGCGGCGCCGGCAGGCCGAGCCGCCGCCGACGACCACAACGCTCGTGGACCCGACGGGCGCATGACGGCGCTCGACCGCATCCCGCGCGGCGCCCGGGGCGTGGCGATCCTGGGGATCGTCGTCGGCCTCGTGGGCCTCGAGCTGGCGCTCCCGCCGCTCCAGGTGCAGGCGGCGGCCGTGCCCGTCGTGCTCGGCCTGGCCGCGGCGGCCTGCGCGATCTGGGCCCTCACCCGCGACGAGCGTAAGCTCGGCCTGTGGACGCTCTTCGTCGCCGTCGTCGCGACGGTGTTCGCAATCTGGGTGCAGGGCAAGAGCGACACGTCGACGTCGCTCGTCGTGAACTCGGGGCTCTTCGCGGCGACGCTCGTCTACGCGACCCCGCTGGCCTACGCCGCCCTGGGCGGCATCTTCTCCGAGCGGTCCGGGGTCGTGAACATCGGCCTCGAGGGCATGATGCTGACGGGCGCGTTCTTCGGGATCTGGGGGACGGTCTGGAGCGGCCACTGGGCGATCGGCCTGGTCGTGGCGATGGTCGCCGGCGCCGCAATCGCGCTGGTGCATGCGGTGTTCGCCATCCACCTGCGGGCCGATCAGATCGTGACGGGCACGGCGATCAACTTCCTCGCGGTGGGGATCACGGGGTACTTGTTCATCGACATCTACGGCTCGAACGGCACGCCCGCCTCGATCGATTCGGTGCCGAACGTCCACCTGCCCGCCGTCGAGTCGATCCCGGGCATCGGCGGCGTCTTCGGCTCGCTCAACCTCATGATCTGGATCGTGTTCGGCCTCTTGATCCTGACGCAGGTGATCCTGTTCCGCACGCCGATCGGCCTTCGCATCCGCTCCGTCGGCGAGCACCCACGGGCCGCCGACACGGTCGGCATCCCGGTCTTTCGGATCCGGTACGTGTGCGTGCTCCTCTCGGGGATGCTGGCCGCGCTCGGCGGGGCCTATCTCTCGATCGGGTTCGTCGGGTCGTTCGGCCAGAACATGACCGCCGGGCGCGGGTTCATCGCCCTGGCGGCGGTGATCTTCGGCAAGTGGCGCCCGTACGGCGCGTTCGGGGCCTGCCTGCTCTTCGGGTTCGCGAGCGGCCTGGCCGACCGGCTCCAGTCGGTGGCCGGCGTGTCGCCGAACCTGCTGAACACCCTGCCCTACGTGCTCACGCTGATCGCGCTCGTCGGCCTCGTGGGCCGCTCGCGCCCGCCGGCGGCCGACGGGCAGCCGTACGTGAAGGGGCTGATGCGCATCGTCGACGTGATCGCGCGCAAGCGCGACGGGCACGAGCTCTCGGCCGACGAGATCCGGGCGATGGTCGACCCGGGCGTGCCCGACTACCAGGTGGCGGCGTTCCTGATGGCGGTCGTGCTGCGCGGCCTGACCGACCGCGAGACGGCCGACCTGCTCGACGCCATGGTCGACTCGGGCGAGCGGATCGACCTCTCGCCGGTCGGCCGCCCCGTCGCCGACAAGCACTCGACCGGCGGCGTGGGCGACAAGACCACCCTGGTCGTCGCGCCGATCGTGGCGGCGGCCGGGACTCCCGTCGCCAAGCTCTCCGGGCGCGGGCTGGGGCACACGGGCGGGACGCTCGACAAGCTCGAGTCGATCCCCGGCTTCCGCGTCGACCTCACCATCCCGGAGCTCGTCTCGCAGGTCACCGAGCACGGCATCGCCGTCGCCGCGCAGACCGCCGACATCGTCCCGGCCGACAAGCGGCTCTACGCGCTGCGCGACGTCACCGCGACCGTGCCGTCGATCCCCCTGATCGCGACCAGCATCATGTCCAAGAAGATCGCCGCCGGTGCGTCGCGGCTCGTGCTCGACGTCAAGGTGGGCGAGGGCGCCTTCATGGAGGATCTCGAGTCCGCCCGGACGCTCTCCCACGCGATGATGCGCCTCGGCGACGCGGCCGGGCTCCCGACCACGTGCATGCTGTCGTCGATGGACGAGCCGCTGGGGTGTGCCGTCGGAAATGCGCTCGAAGTGGACGAGGCTGTCGCGACGCTCGAGGGTCGCGGGCCGGCCGACTTCACGGAGCTGTGCCTCGTCGCCGCCGGGCTCATGCTCGGCGACCGCGCGCCGGCCGAAGAGGCGCTGCGCTCGGGGCGCGCGCTGGCCGCCTACCGCGAGTGGATCGCCGCCCAGGGCGGCGACCCCGACGCCGATTTGCCGAGCGCTCCGCTCGTGGCCGAGGTGCGGGCCGACCGGTCGGGCGTCGTGGAGCAGTGCCGCTCGCGCGGGATCGCCGACGCCGCGATGCGGCTCGGCGCGGGCCGGGCCCGCAAGGAGGACGCCGTCGACCACGCGGTCGGGATCGTCGTCCACCGGAAGCGCGGCGACGCGGTGCAGACTGGCGACGTGCTTGCGACCGTCCACTCCCGCGGCCCGGTCGATGAGGACGCGGTGCGTGCGAGCTTCGAAATCTCGGACGCCTCCGTCGAGCCGACGCCCGTCGTGCTCGAGATCCTCAGCGCCGCGACGTGACGGCCGCCTCGGCCTCCTCGGCCGTCATCGGGTTGTTGTAGATCGGCGAGCCGGGCTGTTGGCGGGCGCCGCCGTCGTGGAGCGTGCCGGTGTCGACAGGCGCGAAGCCGACCTCGTCGATCAGGGCCGCGACGACGTCCTTGGCCTGAGCGTCGTCGCCTGCGAGGTAGATCGCAAGCCGCTCGGCCCGGGGCGCGTCAGGCCGGCCCTCGCTCGCGAGCGGGCGGAAGTTCATCGTGTTGAAGGACTTGACCACGCGGGCGCCGGCCAGATGGCGGGCCAGGAGCTCGCTCGAGGTCGTCTCCTCGCGGTCGAGTTCCGGGATCTGCCCATCGCGCTGCGGGTAGTAGTTGTTGGCGTCGATGACGATCTTGCCCGCGAATGCCCCGGCGGGAAGGTCGGGATACGCGCGCAGCGGGATTGCGATCAGGATCACGTCCCCGGTGCGAGCCGCGTCCTCGACCGTTCCGGCACGGGCGTTGGGCCCCAGATCCGCGACCAGCTCCGCGAGCGACTCGGGGCCGCGCGAGTTGGCGATGATCACGTCGTGCCCCGCTCCCGTGAAGAGCCGCGCGGTCGTCGCGCCGATGTTGCCGCTGCCAATGATGCCGATGTTCATCTCGATCTCCTTGTCGAGGTCCATCCTGCAAGGTAGCCGCCGCGGAGAGTGTGGCGCAGTCAGCCGCTCCGCCGCGCGGCAGAGTGGCGCCACCACTTCGGCGACAGCGGCGATGTCCTCGGGGACATCCGTCCAGCGGACGCGGGCGAAGGGGGTGAACCGCCCGCCACGGGCGACGGCCGCCACCTGGAGCACGCGGCCGGCCGCACGCACCACGACGCCCCGGTCTCGGTCTGCGATGAGCCACGCCGTGCGGGCGACCAGCGTATCGGCCTCATCGCGCTCCCGGCCGGGGCGCAGCAGCGTCCCCGGATCCGCGACCACCTCGGCGGACGGCGAGAGACCGAGCAGCGGCAGGAGCGCCTCCCCAGCCGGCGGCCATTCCCGCCCGCCGGTCATCCCGTGGCCGCCGCCAGCAGGGTCGTGCCGGCGAGGGTGAGCACGATCCCGGCGACCTGGACCCGAGCCGGGCGCTCGCGCAGGAACAGCACGCTCAGGATGACGCTCAGCGTCGCGAACTGGGCGCCGCAGACCGAGGCGACGCTCACCGGCCCGCGGTCGACCGCCGCGACGAACGCGCCGAAGGCGACGGCGTCGACGGCTCCCACCGCGGAGAGACGCCACAGGTCCGAACGCGAGACGCTCACTGAACCGCGCCGGAGCACGATCGGAATAAGGATGACGAGCGCGCAGAACCGGCCGATCGTCACCGCGGTGAACGGATCGAGCGGATCGGTCTGACCGTACATGACGAACATCAGGCCGAAGACCCCGCCGGCGAGGATCGCCCAGCCCGCGCCGCTCGCGCGTCGCTCGCCTCGCTCCGCGCACGAGAGCGACGTTCCGACCACCGCCAGGACGATCCCCACGACCACCGCCGCACCGACCTGCTCCCCGCCCGCGATGGCGACGAGCGCCGCAATGCCGCCCTCGAGCCCGACAAGAGGCGCGACGACCGCCAGCGAGCCGCGCCGGATCGCCAGGATGTAGAACCCGAAGCCGGCCAGCTCGAGCAGGCCCGCGGCCGCAGCCGCGGGCGCGTGCGACAGCGCGTCCCCGCTCGGCCTTCCCTCCAACGCGAGCGCCAGCGGCAGCGTCACGACCGTGCTCGACGCGAGGACGGCCAGCGTCGTGACCGCGAGGTCGATGCGGCGGCTGAGCGTGACCAACCAGAGGTTGACCACCGCCCACGCAACCGCGGCACCGAGCCCGAGAGCGACCGTCATCTCGGCGATGGATACCGGATCGAGCGCCGGCCCCGGCGCAGCGACCGCGGGGTCAGACCCCGAACGCCGCCGCGCGCTCTTCGGGCGTGATTCCGACCGCGGCGTACTCCGACGTGCCGGCGGTGAGCAGCTCCCGCGCCCCGGCGAGCATCGCGCCGTACGCCGTCCGGGCGAGGAGCGAGCCCGTCGAGACCCGCCGCACGCCGAGCTCGGCGAGCTGCGGCACCGACGGCGCGGCCGGAAGCGCGAGCACGTTCACGGGCGCGTCGACGGCCTCGACGACCGCGGCGATCTGGCCGGGATCCGTGAGCCCGGGCGCGTAGACGCAGTCGGCCCCGACGCCCCGGAAGGCCACGAGGCGCGCGATCGTGTCGTCGAGGTCGTCGATGCCGTGCAGGTGGTTCTCGGCGCGAGCCGTCAGGACGAGCGGAGCCTCGCCCTCGTGGGCCGCCTCGACCGCGGCGGCCACGAGCTCGGTCGCGTGGCCGGGGTCGTCAATGCGGCCGCTCTCCTGATCCCAGTCCTCGATCGAGCATCCGGCGGCGCCTGCGCCCGCAAGGAGCCGCACGGTCTCGGCGACGCCGGCCGGGTCGCTTGCGAAGCAGCGCTCGCTGTCGACCGAGAGCGGCACGTCGACCGCCGCCGCGAGCTCGGCGACGTGCGCCACGAGCTCGGCGCGCGTCACGGCGTGATCCTCCTTGCCGAGCAGCCAGGCGTAGCCCGCGCTCGTCGTCGCCAGCGCCTCGAACCCGCACCGCTCGAGGAGCCGCGCCGAGCCGACGTCCCACGGGTTCGGCATGACGAAGATGCCCCCGCGGGCGTGCAGCTCATGGAAACGGGCGCGGCGATCGGCGACGGTCATGGGATCCCCCCCTCCTCGTGTGGGTCGAAGCTCGCAGCATGCCAGAGGTTTGGTGCATGAAGGCCCGGGGAAGGTTCGACCCGGAGTGAGCACGGGATCCCCCCGAACGCCTCGGCTTCCGCGCATTGGGCTTGCGCTCAGCGCGTTGGCGCTCGCTGTCGCAGCAGGATGCGGCGGCGGGGGGTCGTCGGGCGGAGCGGTCACGCTCAACTGGTACATCTTCCCCGAGTTCTCCGGTGCGTTCGTGAAGGGCGCGGCGGATTGCTCGAAGGCCTCGAACGGCCAGTACCAGATCAAGATCCAGACGCTCCCGAACGCCGCCGACGGCCAGCGCCAGCAGATGGTGCGCCGCCTGGCGGCCGACGACTCGTCGCTCGACATCCTCGGCCTCGACGTCACCTGGACGCCGGAGTTCGCCGAGGCCGGCTGGCTCGAGCCGTGGCCGGAGAGCGAGGCGCAGAAGATCAAGCAGGGGACGCTTCCGAGCATGATCGACACGGCGACGTGGAACGGCAAGCTCTACTCCGCGCCGTTCAACACGAACACGCAGCTCCTCTGGTACCGCAAGGACCTCGTCCCGAACCCGCCCAAGACGTGGAGCGAGATGATCTCGATGGCCAGCAAGCTGGCCGACGAGGGCAAGCCGCACTACATCGAGATCCAGGGCGCCCAGTACGAGGGCTACACGGTCTGGTTCAACACCCTCGTGAACTCGGCCGGCGGCCAGATCGTGAACGACAACGGGTCGAAGGTGACGCTCAACCAGTCGGCCGTCTCGGCCCTCGACACGATCCATCAGCTGGCGACCTCGCCGGCCGTCGATCCCTCGATCGGCAACCAGATGGAGGACCAGACGCGGCTCCAGTTCGAGGCCGGTCGGGCGGCGTTCGAGCTCAACTACCCCTACGTCTACCCGTCGGCCAAGGCCGATGTCCCCGACATCTTCAAGAACATGGCCTGGACAACGTATCCGACGGTGAAGCCCGACGAGCCCCCGCACGTCACCATCGGCGGCATCGACCTGGCCGTGGGCGCGTTCTCGAAGCACAAGCAAGAAGCCTTCGACGCAATCCAGTGCCTGCGCTCGCCTGAGCACGAGGTGACGAACGCCGTGCTCGGCGGGCTGCCGCCGGTCTTGACCGCGGTCTACCGGATCCGAAGTTCCAGAAGGCGTATCCGATGTGGAAGGCGATCTTCGATACGCTCGAGCAGGCGAGCGTTCGTCCCAAGACCCCGGCGTACCAGAGCGTCTCCCTCCAGATCTCCTACACGCTCTCGCCGCCGACCTCCGTGAACGCAGGCCTCGTGGGGACGCTGCGGAGCCGCATCGACGACGCGATCAATTCGAGGGGCCTGGTGCCGTGAGGCTGGGCAACCGCATGACGCTCGGCGCGGTGGCCGACGCGGGCGCGGAGATCGGCGCAGGCCGTCCCCGCCGGCCCGTGACCGAGCGCGCCCGCGCTGAGCGGCGGCTGGCCTGGATGCTGTGCGCCCCGGCGGTCGCCGTGATGGCGCTGGTCGCGATCTACCCGGTCGTCTATGCAATCTGGCTCTCGTTCCAGCGCTATGACCTGCGGTTCCCACAGGACAAGACCTGGATCGGCATCGAGAACTACACGACGATCCTGACCTCCACGGACCTCTGGTGGCAGGCGTTCGGGATCACGGTGCTCATCACGCTGGTGTCGGTGACCATCGAGCTGGCGCTGGGAATGGCGATCGCCATCGTGATGCACCGTGCGATCTTCGGCCGCGGAATCATCCGCACAGCGGTGCTCGTGCCGTACGGGGTCGTCACTGTTGCCGCCGCCTTCAGCTGGCAGTACGCCTGGACGCCGGGTACCGGCTACCTGGCAGGGCTCCTGTCGTCGACGGCGGCGCCGCTCACGCACCAGTGGCAGGCGATCGCGATCATCATCCTCGCCGAGGTCTGGAAGACGACGCCGTTCATGGCCCTCCTGCTCCTCGCCGGGCTCTCGCTCGTGCCTGAGGAGCTCCTGCGGGCGGCGAAGGTGGACGGCGCCACCGCCTGGCAGCGGTTCTGGCGCGTGATGGTGCCGGTGATGAAGCCCGCGATCCTCGTGGCGCTGCTCTTCCGCACGCTCGACGCGTTCCGGATCTTCGACAACATCTACGTCCTGACCCAGGGGTCTCAGAACACCCGCTCGGTCTCGATCTTGAACTACGACCAGCTGTTCACAGCGCTCAACCTGGGGGTGGGCTCCGCCATGTCGGTCCTGATCTTTCTCGCCACCGCGCTGATCGCGTTCGGCTACATCAAGGGCTTCGGTGCAGCGGCGCCGGGCCAGGACGTGAGGCCGCGATGAGCACCACCGCCCGGCAACGTGTCGGCTGGGGCGCGGCCAACGTGATCGTCGTCCTGATCGCGGCGATTCCCGTCCTCTGGCTGGTGTCGCTCTCGTTCAAGGACCCGAGCACCATCACGGACGGCAGCTTCTATCCGCACAAGTGGACGACCGCGAACTACCGCGGCATCTTCGACCAGCCGCTCTTCACCCACGCGCTCGTGAACTCGATCGGAATCGCGTTGATCTCGACGTTCCTCGGCGTCGTCCTGGGTGCGATGGCGGCCTACGCGATCGCGAGGCTCGACTTCCCGGGCAAGCGGCTCCTCGTCGCCTCCGCCCTTCTGATCGCGATGTTCCCGGCCATCTCGCTCGTGAACCCGATGTTCAACCTGTGGCGGACGCTCGGGATCTTCGACACCTGGCCCGGGCTGATCATCCCGTACATGACGTTCTCGCTTCCGCTCTCGATCTACACGCTCTCGGCGTTCTTCCGCGAGATCCCGTGGGAGCTCGAGCGGGCGGCGGCGCTGGACGGGGCCACGCCGATGCAGGCGTTCCGCCAGGTGATCATCCCGCTTGCCGCTCCCGGCGTCTTCACCACCGCGATCCTCGTCTTCCTCTACTGCTGGAACGACTTCGTGTTTGCGATCTCGCTCACGTCCACCAACAACGCCCGCACGGTTCCGGCGGCCCTCGCGTTCTTCACGGGCGCCTCCCAGTTCGAGCAGCCGACCGGGTCGATCGCCGCCGCGGCGGTCGTCATCACCATTCCCGTCGTCATCGTCGTCCTCTTGTTCCAGCGCCGGATCGTGGCCGGGCTGACTGCGGGCGCCGTGAAGGGTTAAGGAGGGATCAAGGCACATGGCAGAGATCGTCCTCGACCACGTAACGAAGCGGTTCCCCGACGGCGCCCTGGCGGTGGACGACGTCAACCTCACGATCGCCGACGGCGAGTTCGTGATCCTGGTCGGACCGTCCGGCTGCGGCAAGTCGACGACGCTCAACATGATCGCCGGCCTCGAGGACATCTCCGACGGCGAGCTGCGCATCGACGGCGAGGTGGCGAACCAGAAGTCGCCCCGCGACCGCGACATCGGCATGGTGTTCCAGAACTACGCCCTCTACCCCCACATGACCGTGCGCGAGAACATGGCCTTCTCGCTGAAGCTCGCGAAGGCCGACAAGTCCACGGTCGACGAGCGCGTGAACTGGGCGGCCGACATCCTCGATCTCACCGGCCACCTCGACCGCAAGCCCGGTCAGCTCTCGGGCGGCCAGCGCCAGCGCGTCGCGATGGGGCGCGTCATCGTGCGCACGCCGAACGCGTTCCTGATGGACGAGCCGCTCTCGAACCTCGACGCGAAGCTGCGCGTGCAGATGCGCACCGAGGTCTCGCGCCTTCAGAAGCGGCTCGGGACGACGACCGTCTACGTCACCCACGACCAGGTCGAGGCGATGACGCTGGGCGACCGGGTCGCCGTGATGCGCGGCGGCGTGATCCAGCAGGTGGGCCCGCCCGAGGAGCTCTACAACCGGCCGGCGAACCTGTTCGTGGCCGGCTTCATCGGGTCGCCGGCGATGAACTTCCTGCCGGCGACGGTCGACGGGGACGTGCTGCGCACACCGCTCGGCGAGCTGCGGCTTCCGGAAGAGCGCCGGCGACGGCTCCGGTCGAACGGCGGCGGCGATCGCCAGCTCATCATCGGGATCCGTCCAGAGCACCTCGAAGACGCCTCCCTGGTGGGCGACAAGCGCGATCAGGGAACTGTTGTTCGCGCGAATGTCGACCTGCTCGAGTCGCTCGGATCGGACAAGTACGCGTACTTCACGGTGAAGAGCGAGCGGGCCACCGCCCAGCACCTCGAGGAGCTGGCGCAGGACAGCGGCGGCGTTGAGATGTCGACGGAGGGCGGCGTGCAGGTGACGGCCCGGCTCGACGCCGCGAGCGGCGCCAAGGAGGACGAGGAGCTCGACTTCTGGCTCGACCTGCGGCGGGTGCAAGTCTTCGACCCGGAGAGCGGCGAGAACCTGACCGCCGAGGCGAACACCGCCGGAGAGAACGGCGAGGTCCCGACGCGCGCAGCCGAGCCTCCCGCCGGCGAGGAGACGTAGGCCGCAGCACCTCAGCGGGTCGGCGGCAGCTCCTCCATCGTCGCCCACCCGCTGACGACGGTCCCCTGCTGGGGGTGAGAGACGATGCGGATGTCTCCGCCGATGGCGGCCATCCGCTCGGTCATGTTCGCGATCCCCATCCCGGCCCGCGCGGCACGGACGTCGAACCCCTGGCCGGTGTCCTCGACCTTGAACCGAAGCACGCCGTCCGACGATGAGACGCGGACCGTCGCTCGAGCGGTCGGGTCCGTGTGCTTGCCGGCGTTCTGAAGCGCCTCGAGGCAGCAGAAGTAGATCGCGCTCTCGACCTCGACCGGGTAGCGGGCGCCCGTGCAGTGGACGCTCGCCGGGATCGGCGAGCGCCGCGCGGCCGCGCGGAGCGCGCCCGTCAGGCCCTCGGCCTGAAGGAGCGGCGGATAGATGCCCTGGGCGAGCGCGCGGACCTCGTCGAGCGTGGCGTCGACGTCCTCAGCCAGCTCGGCGAGCACCCGCTCCGCATCGTCCGGGTCGCTCTCGGCCATGAGCGCAACCTTGACCCTGAGGGCGATGAGGTGCTGCTGGGCCCCATCGTGGAGGTCTCGCTCGAGCGAGCGCCGCTCCGCCTCCACTCCGGCGAGGATCCGGAACCGCGCCGCGCGCATCTCGTCCTCGAGGTGCCGCGACTCCAGCGAGAGCAGGGTCGCGGTCCCGGCCGCGTGCAGGAGCTCGGGGTCGGCCTCGAGCGCCGGGTCGTGCACGATGGCGGCGATGGGAGCCCCGCCGCGGTCGATCCGGTGCCATAAGCGCAGCTCCGCGGGGTCGACGATCGCCCTTCCGTCGGTTCCCAGGTACGCCTGCTCAGGGGAGGACCAGACTGCCAGCCGCAGGCCCGGGTCGCCCAGCGCCGCTGCGACGTCCTGCTCCCACCGGCCGAGATCCGGCCGCCGCGCGAGCTGCCTCAGCATGTCCTCGAGGGCCGATCCCGCTCGCACCTGAGCGCGGACCAGCGGCACCACGAACGCCAGCGGAAGCAGGGCCAGGAGGATCGCGTACGTCCAGGTCAGCCACTCGGCGAGGCCGTCCGCGCCGGGGAACGCGGCGGAGACGAGCCAGCGCGCCGAGAAGACAACTCCGGCCGGTGCGCCCACGGCGACGATCCACGCAACCGCTCGCCGGTTCGGCGGTGTGCCGAGGGCGAACCGGCGCACCAGCACGACCGCGAGCCCGAGCGCGGCGATCGACGCGCCGATCCCCTCGGCCCACCGCAGCGCGTCGACGACGCCCGGCGAGACGGTCGCCACCTGAAGGGCGTTCTCCGGGCAGCTCGCACTGCAGGCATCAAGCGGCCCTGAGGCTTCGATCGACGGAGAGACGAGCGCGGCGGGAACCGAGGCGAGGACGAGCGTCGCGGCGGCGAACGCGACCACGCCCCTGCGGCCCCGGCCGCGGAGATGACCGCTCGGGAACGCGAGCAGGCAATAGGCGCCTGCGACAAGGAGCATCGCGCCGCACATGACGCCCACGGCGTAGATCGCGGGCTCGTCAGAGGACTCCAGCGACGCGCCGGCGGTGAGGGCCGCGAGACCTGCGAGGCAGTAGCCCAGCTGACCGGCCGGACGACGCCGCAGCCACCATGCGGCGGCCAGGCTCATGCCGATGATGGCCTCCGCCTCGAACGCTGCCTCAGCGGCGGGCTGGCCGACGTGGCGGCTGGTGAGCGCGACTGCGACAGCTGCACCCGTTGCGGCCAGAACCAGGAGCCACGCCACTGGCCGTCGCAGCGAACTGGCGACCTGCACGACCATGTCGCGGTTGACGACGCCACTCGGCGCCGAGAGCCTCCCGACTGGCGGCACTCGACCCCCCCTTCCTCAGATCACCATCGCGCCCGCGGGCAGACGCTACACCGTGGGCCCACCCCCAGGCAACAGCGCTCACCACCCCGTTACAATCGACGCCACGTGATCAAGCTCGCCGTAGGTGAGGACAGCTACCTCGTGCAAGAGGGCATTCGTCAGGTGCTGGCGACCATGGCCGACGTCGAGGTCGTCGCGATGTGTGAGACGCGCGCCCAGCTCGAGCGGGCGATCGATGCGGGCGGCGTGGACGTCGTCATGACCGACATTCGCATGCCCCCGGGCCAGTCCGACGAGGGTATCGAGCTCGCGGCGCAGCTGCGTGAGACCGCCCCGGACGTCGGGGTGATCATCCTGAGCCAATTCCTCGAGCCCGAGTACGCGGTGCGGCTCTTCGAGCAGGGCGCCGCCGGCCGCGCATACCTCCTCAAGGAGCGGATCGCGACCCCGGGTGAGTTGGCGCGCGCGATCACCGCCGTTGCGTCGGGCGGCTCCGTGACCGACCCCAGGGTGGTCGAGGTGCTGGTCACCGAGCGCCGACGCGCCGAGCTCTCACCGCTGAACGACCTGACGCCTCGCGAGCTCGAGGTGCTCTCGCTGGTTGCGGAGGGCCGCAGCAACGCCGCGATCGCCGGCGACCTCTTCCTCACAAAGCGGGCGGTCGAGAAGCACATCAACGCGATCTTCGCCAAGCTCGACCTGCCCGACGAGTCGGTCGCCAGCCGTCGCGTGCACGCGGCGCTCCTGTTCCTCGCCGAGCTTCACGACGGGAGCCGGCCACACCGGTGAGCACATGTGAGCACGGTGGCGCAGGCGCGGCGGCGCTGCAACCATCGACTCTGCCCCGGTGTGTTCCCGGGGCATCACGCAGATGCGAGCCGACGCCCCGGCCACCCGGCGACGACCCGGCGACCAAGCTTCGGCAGGTGCCGCGATCAGCGTGCTCGTCGCCGACGACAGCCCCGCGTTTCGCCGGGTCGCGCGCCAGGTGATCGAACGCAGCCCGGGCTTCGAGCTCGTCGGCACCGCGGCCACCAGCGAGGAGGCCGTCGAGCTCACGCGCAAGCTCCGGCCGCAGCTCGTCCTCATGGACGTGCGGATGCCCACGAGCGGGGGTCTCGACGCCGCGCTGACGCTCGCCGTCGATTGCGGCGCCCGGATCGTCCTGATCTCGGGCGGCGAGCGCGAGGACACGCCCGGCATCTCCGCGACCGATCTCCCGTACATGGCAAAGACCAGCTTCAGCCCGGGAGCGCTTCGCGCGCTCTGGGAGCAGCTCGCGCCCGGATGATCGCCGAGCCCCGGTACGGAGCGCGGCCGGAGTGGAAGCCCGAGCGCCCGCGACTGGACCCGGTCAGGCTCGCCGTCGCGTGGCTCGTCTCGGGCGCCGGAGTGCTCGCCGCAGCGGCTGTGCTGCCGGGCGTCTCGGTTCCCGGGTTCTGGGGCGCGCTGCTCGTGGCGGCCCTCGTTGCGATCATGAACGCCATCCTCCCGCCGATCATCGCCGCACTGCGTCTGCCGTTCATGCTCGGCCTGGGGTTCATCATCGTGCTGCTCGTCGACGCGTGGATGCTGAAGACGGCATCGCGGATCGCGCCTGACGAGCTTACGGTCGACTCCTATGGGTGGGCGCTCGCGGCTGCGCTGATCGCCGCCGCGGTATCGATCCTGCTGAACATTGTCTTCGGGGCCGACGACGACGATACGTACACGCTGCGTGTGATCCAACGGATCGCCCGGAGGTCCGGCGAGCGGGTCGTGACCGACGTGCCGGGCATCATCTACCTCGAGATCGACGGGCTCGGCCTGCCGGTGCTCCGCCGGGCGATGCGCGATGGGAACGCCCCACGGATGGCGGCGTGGCTCGGTGAGGGCTCCCACCGGCTCGTGGAGTGGGAGACCGATCTCTCGTCGCAGACCGGCGCCAGCCAGGCCGGGATCCTGCTCGGTTCGAACGAGGACATCCCCGCATTCAGGTGGGTCGAGAAGGAGCGCGGGGTCGTCATGACGTGCTCTGCGCCCGCGGACTGCGCGGAGATCGAGCGGCGCCGCGCAACCGGTGTCGGTCTGCTCGCTCAGGGAGGGTCGAGCCGCGGCAACCTCCTCTCCGGCGAGGCCGACGAGGTCATCCTCACGGTGAGCCGGATCGAGGCGGAGAAGTCGGCGAACCCCGGCTACCGCGGATTCCTCGCCAACGGCTACAACGTCACGCGCGCGCTCGTCCTCTTCACCTGGGAGGTCGTCCTCGAGGTGATCGCCGCCGCCCGCGCGAGGCGGCGCGATGTGCGGCCGCGAGGGCATCGGGGCGGCTATTACCCGTTCCTCAGGGCTGCCATGTGCGTCGTCGTCCGTGACCTGATCGTCTACGGCGTCTTGACGGACTTGATGAAGGGCCGCCCGGCCGTGTACGCCACGTTCTCGAGCTACGACGAAGTCGCTCATCACTCGGGGCTCGAGCGGACGGACACGCTCGAGGCGCTCAGAAAGCTCGACCAGCAGTTCGGCCGGATCGACCGCGCCCGCCGGTTCGCACCGCGGCCGTACGAGATCGTCGTCCTCTCCGACCACGGCCAGACGCAAGGAGCGACGTTCAAGCAACGGAACGGGTACGGCCTCGACGAGCTCGTGCGGCGGTCGGTGGAGGCCGACGACGTCAGCGAGATCGCCGACGGCGACGAGCAGGGCGCGATGGCCGGCCTCGCGCTCGGCGAGGCGACCGGCCGGACCGACAAGCCGAAGGCGGCGAAGGACGACGTCTCCGGCCGCGACGCGATCGTCCTCGGCTCGGGCAACCTGGGCCTGATCTACCTGATGGAGGAGGACCGGCGGCTGACGCTCGAGGAGCTCGACCAGCGCCACCCGCGCCTCATCCCGGCCCTACGCGAGCACCCGCACGTCGGCTGGATCCTCGTCCACTCGGCGAAGCAGGGCCCGCTGGTGCTCGGAGCGGGAGGCGTCCACCACCTCGCGGACGGGACGATCGAGGGCGTCGATCCGCTGGCCCCGTTCTCTCCGACCGCGCCCCGCCATCTTCTGCGCACGGACGGCTTCGAGCACGTGGCCGACATCATGGTCGGGAGCTTCTACGACGCACAGCTCGACGAGGCATGCGCGTTCGAGGAGCTGATCTCGTTTCACGGCGGCCTGGGCGGCATCCAAACGCAGCCGTTCATCCTGTATCCGGTCGACCTGCCGTCACCCGACGGGCCGATCATCGGCGCGGCCGCTGTGCACGGCCTGCTCCTGGGCTGGCGTCGCCATCTCCAGGCCGAGACGGCACTGCCGGCCGCGGAGGCAACGCCCATCTAGGCGCACATCCACCTGCCGGCACCCTGTCCGCGGTGTTGCGGGCATCATCGCCAGCGCCCTCACGGGACGGTCGAATGTGCAGCGTCGGACGACCGAAAGGAGTCTTCACGATGTCAGAGCAGCGCGCACCAAGCGCTTCCGCCATCGGCGCCGCGATGTTCGCGGGCTCGATCATGATCATGATCGGCATCTTCGACGCCCTCGCCGGGCTAACCGGAATCATTCGCGACGAGTTCTACGTTGCCACTCCCCACGACCTGTTCAAGTTCGACGCGACGGCGTGGGGGTGGGTCCACCTGATCATCGGCATCATCGTTGTCTTCGCCGGCTACGGGATCTTCTCGGGTGCGACGTGGGCCCGGACGGTCGGCATTCTCCTCGCGATGATCGCCGCGATCGAGAACTTCATGTTCATCCCGTACTACCCGTTCTGGTCGATCCTCATCATCGCCCTCTGCGTCTGGGTCATCTGGGCGCTCGCATTCCGCGGCGACGACCTCAGGGCCAGGCCAGGCCTCTGAGGGCTCGCCGTCTCCGGCCCGCCGGTTCGCGGGCCGGAGACGGCGGGGCTCGATGCTCCCGCGGTCACATCGCCGCGATCGGGATCTCCCCGCTCACGGTCGTCCCACCGCCGGGCGGCGACTCGATCGCCAGCCATCCGTCCACCGCCCGCAGCCGCTCGCGCATCGCAGCCAGGCCCCCGTCCCGCCCTAAGGGCGCCACGAGGCCAGTTCCCGTGTCCGCGACGGCGAACCGCGCGCGGCCGTCGGCGACGTCGATGCGAACCGCGATCGTGACGTCCGCCCCGGCGTGCGTCGCTGCGTTTCGCATCGCCTCGAGGCAGCAGAAGTAGAGGACGCCTTCGACGTCGGCGCGGAGGCGGCCGACGCCGGTCGCCTCCACCGTCGCGGGCACCGGTGACCGGCGCGCCACGGCTCGCAGCGCGCTCGCCACTCCCGCCTCGCGCAGAAGCGTCGGGTAGATCCCGTGCGCAAGCCGGCGCAGGTCGTCCATCGTGGCGTCCAGATCGTCGCCGATCTCTGCGATCAGGCGCTCGTCCTCCTCCGCCCCTGCGGCCCCCATCATGCCCAGCTTCACCCGAAGCGCAACCAGCCGCTGCTCGGCCCCCTCCTGGAGGTCGCGCTCGAGGCGGCGGCGCTCCTCCTCGGCAACTGCGAGGAGGCGCACGCGAGCCTGACGGATGTCCCGCTCGAGCCGGCCCGACTCCAGCGAGATCAGCGTCGCCGTGCCGGCGGCCTCGAGCAGCTCGGGGTCATCGCTCAGGCCGGGGTCGTGCAGGATCGCCGCCACGGGCGCGCCGTTGTGGTCGTCGATCCGTGTCCATCCACCCTCCCTTTCATCCGGCTGCGTCGGTGCTCCGTGGATCCCGAGGTAGCAGCCCGCATCGTCGGACCACACCGCTATCCGCAGGGACGGATCGTCGAGCTCCTGTGCGACGCCACGCTGCCATTCGTCTGCATCGGGGTGGCGCTCCAGCCCTGCGACGAGCCGCTCGAGGGCGCCCCCTGCGAACGCCTCGGAGTGCAGGAGCGAGGCGACGAACGCCCACGGGAGGAGCAGCTGGATGCCTGCGAGCCCCCAGCGCACGGTCTCGACGACGTCGGCAGGGGCGTCGACGGCGAACGCCGTCAGCTCGCGGAGCGCATACAGGGCCGCGTACGGCACCCCCACAAGCCCGATCCAGAGGAGCGCGCGGCGGCGCGGCCGTGTGCCGGCGCGAATCCGGCGCACCAGCTCGAAGCACACCAGCGCCCCGGCGACCGCGGCACCGACCGACGCAGCGCGGTCGATGTCGGCGAGCGAAGCCGAGGAGATCGACCCGACCTGAAGCGCGTTCGGGGGGCACGCGGCCGAGCACTCGGCCGGCGGTTGCCCGGCGGCCGCGACCGGCAAGAGAAGCACCGTGAGGAGGATGGGCACCGCGCCGACCGCGCCGACGAGCACGACGGTGGCGCGGTCGAGCAGGGCCGTCAGGCGCCCCGACGGAAACGCCAGGAGCGCGAAGAACGTCGCCACCGTGACCGGCCACTCTGCCAGCACACCCAGGCTGAAGGCGAGCGAGCCGTCGGCGCTCTGGAGCGCGACCAGGGCCCATGCTGCGGAGGTCGCCATGAGCACCGCGCCGAGCATGCTGGCCGGCCGGCGCACGACCCAGTACGCGCCGGCAGCCGCGAACCCGGCGATGGCGTCGGCCAGGAAGAGCGCATCTCCCCACCCGTAGCGCACGTGGTCGCTCGACAGCGTGAGCGCCACCGCGCCGGCGGCTGCGAGGAGCCCCACGAGTACCGCCCGCCGCGCGATCCGTGCACGGATCGGACTGCCAAGGTATAGGCGCTCACCGCTCGGGACGGCCATACCCGGCGAGGCGCGAACGTCATCCATCACACACCCCTTGTGCGACTGGTCGAGAGGGTACCGAGACGCCGGCCCCGCTGCAATGGGGCCGGGTACTCATTCGGCCGACGGCACGACGCGGTGCCTGCGCCACGTGAGGCCGAGGATGCCTCCGAGCACAAGCGTCGGGATGACGGTGAGCACCCGGTAGAGCAGGACGGCCGCCACGGCCTCGGCGTTGTCGGCACCAAAGCCAACGAGGGCGGACGAGAGGCCGAGCTCGACGATCCCCACCCCGCCCGGAGTGACCGGGACGGCCGTCAGGAGCCGGACGAGGCCCCACGCGGCGAGCGCCTCCACCCAGCTCACCTGGCCGGCGTCCACCCCGGTCGCCCGCAGCGACACGATGAGCACCCCGAACACCGCCAGGTGCCCGGCGAACGCCGCGACGGTGATCGCGGCCCACCGCCGCGCGAGCAGGTCGATCGTCTCGCGCCGGAACTGGACCACGGCCTCGCCCCATCCCGCCCGCGGATGCCTCCTCGCCAGGCGGAGCGCTCGGTTCGCCAGCCGCTCGGCGCGCTCTCCGGTGGCGCGGGCCTGCGGCTCCCCGCGGAGCACCAGCGCGAGGGCGACCGCCACCGCGGCGACGGCCGCCATACCGATCAGCCCGGCCGTCAGGAGGAGCGGGCTCGAGCCGCCCGAGAGGAGAAGGAGCGAGAGCGCGAGCAGCGGCAGCACGATGTTCACGATCTGGTTCCAGACGCCCGTCACGACGACCGCCACCGCGACGGCCGATCGGTTGAATCCCCACCCTCGCAACATCGCATACGACGCCGCGATCCCCACGGCGTCTCCACCCGGCACGGCGACCGAGAGCGCGGTCGACGTCTGCGTGAGCACCATCGACTGGCGGTAGCCGAGCCCGGGGAGCGCCGCCATCCAGGGAGGCCCGTACGTCGCGACGTTGATCAGCGTCGCGACCGCGAGCGCGAGCAGCTCAGCGGTGGTGAGGCTCGTCATCACATCCCAGACCTCGGAGTAGTCGGCGATCCGCGGCAGGATGACCGCGAACACGACGGCGACGACCGCGAAGCCGCCGGCCGTTCCGGCGATGCGACGCAGGCGCGACTTCGCTGGCGGCGTCTTCTCGCTCCCGCCGTCGGCGCCGACCGGACGGCCCCCAGTCACGGGTGTGCCCACAGGAACTCGGCGATGCCGGCCTCAGCCGTTCTCGGCGGGAACCGTCTCCCCCGCCTCGTCCGTCTCCCCGTCGTCCTTCTTCTTGCGGTGCATCAGCTTGCGCGTCTGCTCCCATCCAATCGTGCGGGCGAGCATGGTGAGCCCAAAGACGGCGTTCCACGCCGTCGTGATCAGCGCCTGGCCGATGCTGTACGCCGAGATCGTCGCCTGCGGCGCGACGCCCTTCAGCACCACCGACGCGAGGGCGGTCTGCGTCCCCACCGCACCCGGCGCGATCGCGACGGTCGACGAGATCGACGCCGCGGCGACGATCAGGAAGATGTTCTGGAGCGACACGGGAATGTCGTACGCGTACATGAAGGTGGCGTTCACCCCCATGCGCGCAACGTATGACGCGGCCTCGACACCCACGACCTGCACGAGGAACTTGCGAGGCATGGAGAGGATCACCCCGCCCTCCTTCGTGTTCTGCCACGTCTCGTGCAGGCGCCGCCTCAGGATTCGGACGACGAGCCCGATCAGCGCAGCACCCACGACCACGATGATCAGCGTCAGGAACCAGTGGTCTGCGAACCATCCGAGCTGCACCTCGAACGATCCCGCCACGCTGAGAAAGAGCCAGAGATACACGAGCCCTCCGACAACGCCGAAGAAGATGTTCTCGACGACCGTCGCACCCAGGAGCCCGGCGACGGTCGATCCCGGGATGCTGGTTCGGAAGAGGCCCAGCATCGCCACGGTTCCGGCCGATGCCGGGAGGATCGCGTTCAGCCCATTCCCGCCGGCGTAATAGCCCAGGATCGCCCGATACCTCACGTCGCCCTCCGGATAGGAGGCGCGCAGGATGTTCCGCCACGCCAGCGCCACGAGCACGGTCTGGGCGGTCTGGAACGCGAGCCCCAGGATGAGCAGGGGCACGGACACCGACGTCAGCGTGTCCCAGAGTTGACTCAGCCAGTCCGTCATCGCTCGACCGCCCACGCCGGGTGCCGCGATCGCGTCCCAGCGTCACCGGTCGGCCCGGCGGGCTCAAGGGAGCGGGCACGAAGGCGCCGTTGGGGCGGACACCACCAGCCGGCCTGCCGGTTCGACCTCAGCGACGCACCGCGGCGGTCGGCCTTCGCGGGGCCTCGGCGGTCACCGAACGGACAACGTCGGCGGCGGGAATCCGCGCCGCCACACGCGTCCCGCGGCCGGCAATGCTCTCGATCTCGAACCTCCCGCCCGCGGTCTCGACCCGGTCGCGCAGTCCGACGATGCCCGGCCCCTCGGCGGCGCCGCCGGCACCGTCGTCGACGATCTCGATGTGCAGCGTGCGCGACCGGACGCCGGCCCGGACGCGGATCGACGTCGCTCGTGCGTGCTTCTGGGCATTCGCGACCGCCTCCGCGAACACGTGATACGCAGTCGCCTCGGCCGCGTCGCTCGCGCGCTCCACCGGGATCTCGACGAGCTCGATCGGGACCGACGATCGCGTCGCGGCGCTCCGCATCGCCCGGCCGAGGCCGAGGTCGCTCAGGACGGCCGGGTGGATGCCGTGGGCCAGCTCGCGAAGCTCGTCCACCGCGAGCGCCAGCTGCACGCGGGCGTCGTCGAGTGCGCGCGCCGCGTCGTCGGGGGCGATGCAGAGCCGCTCGGCCGCGTGCCCGAGGTCCACGGCAAGCCGGACGAGCCGCTGCTGGGCGCCGTCGTGCAGATGGCGCTCGAGGCGGCGACGCTCGGTGTCGGCGGCGTTGACGAGCCGTGCCCGCGACGCCGCGAGCCCGGCCGCGAACCGCTCCCTCTCCGAGACGACGGCCGCCAGGTACAGGGTCGAGAGCGCCGCAGCCGCGATGAAGAGCTGCGTGTTCAGGACGCTTCGCGAGATCGACTGGAAGGCGAACGGGCCGACGTAGTGGACCGTGTTCCACACGGTGAGGCCGAGGCCGATCGTCAGGATCAGCGTCGCGCCGCGCTGGCCAAACCGGAGCGCTGCCCAGATGAGCGGCGGGAACACCAGGTAGGCAAGCGGCTCGTGGCTTCGCAGCGCAAACTCGGCCGCGGCGGCGGTCGTCGCCAGAAGCAGAGCGAACTCGATCAGCCGGCGGGTCCCCCTGAGCCTGGGGACTCGTCTCCACCACGCCAGCGCAAGCGGGACGACGATGAGCGCGCCGCAGGCATCGCCGAGCCACCAGGTGCGCCAGATCGTCGGCATCGCGTCCGTGGAGATCACACCGCCGAGCCGCAGCGAGAGCGTCCCCATCGTCGCGCTCACCGCGACGCCGGAGGCGATGGCGATGAGCATGCCGCCGAGGCCGTCAACCGTCGCGAGCGGCGGCCCGCGCCGGGCAAGGCGGCGGATCAAGAGGATGGCGACGGCGATCTCGAGCACGTTGCCGCACGTCTGGCCGATCGCCGACCCAAGCGGAAGCGCGCCGTAGTCGTTGGCGAGCAGGTCGCCGATGAGCACCCCCGGCAGGAACGGGAGCCCGGCGAAGTACACGAACGCGATTCCGACGCCGACGGGAAGCCAGACGATCGCCGCAACCGGCCCGGCGAACTCCAGGTGGAAGCTGAGCTGGGCAGCGCCGTCGTACAAGGCGACGAGCACGGCCAGCCGGAGCAGATAGCCGACGGGGCCCCTCGGAAGCACTGAGGTGCGCGAATCCTGGCCGAGAACGGCAGGCATCAACACGACGCGGCACATGGTAAACGACTCGTCAACGGCCCTCCGGCCGCGGGCCGCGGAGACGCGCCACGATCTCGTCGCTCCACTCGTGCGCCCGGATGAGCCGGTAGCGGTCGCAGGCGACGCGCAGGTACGCCTCCGCCTCGGTGCCGCGGCCGACCAGGTCGGCCTCGTGCAGCATCGCGACGACCGGCCGGTACTCGTCCTCGTACCAGCGCCGCGCGGCTTCGGCCCGGCTCAGGTACTCGCCTACGTCCTGGACCAGCCGGAACGACCACGCTTCGACGTTCTCGGACAGCTCCGCGTAGTTCCAGGGGTCGTTGCAGACGATGCGCGCGGCCGCATCGTCGGGGAGCGGGACGCGCTGCCGGAACAGGCGCTCGTAGCCCTTGACCACGAGATCGCCGCGGTCGGAGATGCCGGCGGCCGGGATCTGGGTCAGCACCTCGGTCACGTTCGCCTCGATCGCGCTGTGTCCGAGCGCCAGGGCCACCGACACCCGGTGGTGGCCGTCCCGGACGAAGTGCAGGTCGCCGACGCGGTAGACCGTGATCGGCGGGACGCCGCGGCCGCTGCGCTGGGCCAGGTTGATGCCCTGCCAGCGTTCCCGCAACCGGTTCGAGGTGGGCCGGAACCGGCGGTCGAAGTCGGCGGTGCGGTCGACGCTGCCAACGATCGTGCGAAGCTCGATCATCTCGAGCCCGAGCCGGCGCTCGCCGGCCCTCCCCACGGCCGCGACGACCTCATCGAACGGCAGGATCAGGTTGATGTCGTCCGGCTCGCCGCGCAGCCGGCGGGCGAGCCGCGAAAGCACCTGCCGCCGGCGCGCGCGCTGAAAGTCGGACTCGGCATCGAGGTTGGAGAGGCCCGTGTCCCAGGGCATGCATGCAGGGTATTACCCCGAATACCGGGTGACGATTCCCGCTCCCGGCCCGAGGCGGCCGGGCTCGGCATCGGGCTCGGTTGCGAGCAGCACCTCGCCGGCCGGATCGAGCCGCCGCTCGCGGAGGCCGAGGTTGAGCGCGACCGCCACTTGGCCGCGACGGTAGACGAGCAGGCCGTCGCGGTCGGCCTCGACCAGCTCGAGGCCGCCGCCGAGCGTCCGGCGGAGCTCGATGAGCGCTCGGTAGAGATGCAGCAGCGAGCCCGGGTCGCCCTCCTGGTCATCGGCGTTCCGCGCCGTGGGGTCGACCGGCGGAAGCCAAGCGACGCCGGTCGTGAAGCCCCCGGCCGGATCGCCGCTCCACTGCATCGGGTGGCGGGCGCGGTCGCGGCCGTAGCGGTCCTCCGGCGGATCGCCGCCCGGCCCGTCGAGCAAGCCGATCTCGTCGCCCTGATAGATGAAGGCCGCCCCCGGGAGCGTGAGCAGGAGCATCGCCGCGACGCGCATCGCGCCCTCGCCGATCCGGCTCCCGACGCGGCTGAAGTCGTGGTTCGAGAGCATCCAGGAGGCGCGGCCGAGGCCGGCGCCGCGCTCGATCACGGCGCCGAGCGCGTCGGCCCGCCAGGGCGCGAACATCAGCTCGAAGACGAAGGCCGTGTCGAGATGCTCGAGGTATGGGCCGAGCTCGGCGGTCGGGCGGTAGACCTCGCCGACCAGAAACGCATCGCCCGCCGCCTCGCGAAGCGCGCGGAGCGGAGCGGCGATGCCGGGTGCCCAGTGGCTCGAGTGGCGGCGGTCGAGCGCGGCCACGTCGGCCGGCTCCGGGAACGGGAACGGCTCGGCCCGCGGGGCGTCGTCGGCCAGGTCGGGGTGCTTCGCCAGGCGGTCGATGGCGTCGAGGCGGAACCCGTCGGCGCCCTGGTCGAGCCAGAACCGGATGACGTCCTGCATCGCCTCGACGACCGCGGGATTCCGCCAGTCGAGGTCGGGCTGCTCGGGGAAGAACGAGTGCAGGTACCAGCGCCCGGAGGCGGCGTCCCGCGTCCACGCCGGCCCGCCGAACGCCGCCCGCCAGTTGTTGGGCCGGGAGTCGGCGCAGACGTAGCGGTCGGGGTGCTTGCGAAACCACGGATGCTCGATCGACGTGTGACACGGGACGAGGTCGAGCAGGAGCGCGATGCCGCGAGCGTGGGCCGCCTCGGCGAGCGCCCGGACGTCGGCGACCGTGCCGAGGCGCGGGTCGACGTCCGTGAAGTCCGAGACGTCGTAGCCGCCGTCGGCGAACGGCGACGGATAGAACGGTGAGAGCCAGATCGCGTCGACGCCGAGCCCGGCGATGTGATCGATGCGCGAGGCGATCCCGGGCAGGTCGCCGATGCCGTCGCCGTCGGAGTCCTGAAACGACCGCGGATAGATCTGGTAGACGACCGCGTTCTGCCAGTCCCGCGCAACAACGGGGTCAGACCCCAATGTTGCATGGTCTCTGTCGTTCCCGGGCACGGTCGCAGCCTAGGCCGATGAGTTCCGGGGCGCGGGCCGGTCTATCGACCGAACGCAACAGAGAGGAAGGGATATGCCCGAGATCACGACATGCCTCTGGTTCGACACCGAGAGCGAGGACGCTGCCAGGTTCTACACATCGGTCTTTCCGAACTCGAAGATCACCAAGGTCACGACTCGGCCCGACCGCCCCGAGGGGACCGTCATGACGGTCGAGTTCGAGCTCGACGGCAAGCCGTTCGTCGCCCTGGACGGCGGGCCGCAGTTCTCCTTCAGCGAGGCCGTCTCGTTCCAGGTCGACTGCCAGACGCAGGCGGACGTCGACGCCTACTGGGCCGTCCTCTCCGAGGGCGGCGAGGAAGGCCCATGCGGCTGGCTCAAGGACCGCTTCGGCGTGTCGTGGCAGATCGTGCCTGAGGTGCTTCTCCGCTGGTCTCCGACCCTGACAGGGAAAAGGCGCAGCGCGTCATGGCGGCGATGATGAAGATGGGCAAGATCGAGATCGCCGAGCTCGAACGCGCGGCGGAGGGCGCTGCGACGGCGACCTAGATCTCCAGGAACTCGTTCAGGGCGGCGGCCAGCGGCTCGGCGGCCTCCTCCGGGATGAAGTGGCCGCCGGGCAGCGTCGCCGCCCGGACGTCCCGGCCCCATGCTGCCCACACCTCCCCGGCGTCCGCGAGCTGGGTCTCGGCATCGCCCGTCAGCACGAGCAGCGGGCACTCGATGCGGCGGCCCGCCCGCCGGTCGGCGGCGTCGTCGGCCTGGTCGAGCCAGAAGCTCGCCCGGTAGTCGGCGCACATCGACGCGATCGTCGGCTCGTCGAGCGCGGCGAGGTAGGCGTCGAAAGCCTCGGGATCGATCGCCTCGCGACGCTCGCACCACGAGTCGAAGATGAAGCGCAAGAAGTGCTCGGGCGCCGCGGCGATCAGCCCTTCGGGGAACGGCGCCGGCTGGGCGAGCAGGAACCACGGCCAGTAGCCGAGCGACGGCCCGGTGCCCATGCGCTCGAACTGGTCGATCGTCGGGACGATGTTCAGCACCGCCACCCGCTCCACCCGATCCGGGCGATCGAGCGCCATGCGGTAGGCGACCCGGCCGCCGCGGTCGTGTCCGACGATCGCGAACTGCGGATGCCCGAGCGCGGCCATCAGGTCGAAGAGGTCGTTCCCCATCTCTCGCTTGGTGTAGCCCTCGCCCTTTGGCCCGCCCGCGGGGGCGCTGGTCCCGCCGTAGCCGCGGATGTCGGCCGCCACGACCGTGTGCCGCTCGCCCAGGGCCGGAGCGACGTACCGCCAGCAGTGGTGCGTCTGCGGAAAGCCGTGGAGCAGGAGCACGGGCGGCCCGCTGCCGGCGATCGCGGCCAGGTACTCGGCCTCGCCGACGGCGACGCGCACGTAGTCCATGCCCGAGATCCGTCCGCCGGTCATCGGGCGAGCATGCCAGACTCAGAGCGAAGCCCTATCCGAACGACGCGGTCTCGCTGACCTCTCGCGTCTCGTCCTGGCGGCCCACCGGGATGAGACCAGGCCCCGGGAGGAGGTGGGGCCTGGTCTCGGGAAACGGTCTGGCTGTCGGCTACACCATCGCGGGCTCGGGATCGGCCCGCATGACGACGGTGTCGACGACTCGGATGATCTCGTCGACGGGCAGTCCGGCACGCGCTGCGTGCCTTCGGATCGCCTCCGGTCCGGTGGCTTCGTAGATGCACACCATCCCGACGGAGGCCCCGCCCTCGTCGAGCACGTAGCTCCGCACCCACACGACCTCGTCGGACATCTCTTCGTCAGCGACCTGCTTCGAACGGGCGCCTGCCCGGCCGAGCTCCGCCGCGGAGCCCCAGCCGCCGCGCCGGAGGATGACGTACTGCTCCACGTGTCCCTCCTTGTCGTTCATCGTTGGGCTTCACGCTACGGCGAGGCTTGCCGGCGCACATCGGAGGGACTCCCTATCTTTCGACGATCCCGAGCCGTCCGGCCTCCGCGGCGGCCTCGGTGCGCGTGCCGACGTCGAGCTTTCGCAGGATCGCGGACACGTGGTGGTCGACCGTCTTGGGCGACAGCACGAGCCGGTCGGCGATCTGACCGTTCCGAAGGCCCTCGACGACGAGCCCGAGCACCTCGAGCTGGCGGCCGGTCAGGCCCGCCGGGTTCGCGCGGGTCGGCGCCCGCGGCCCTCGGCGCAGGTCGCGCACGCCCGTGCTCCCGCAGAAGCCGCGCGGCATGGGCGGCGGCGACACGCGCGCCGAGCCGCTGGAGCTCGGCGAGGCCGAGCCGGAGCTCGTCCTCGCGCGGTCGCTCTCGAGCCGCGCGAGCGCGGCGTCGTACGGGCAGCCGAGCTCGGCCCACACGCGGGCGGCGGCCTCCGGCTCGCCCGCGAGCTCGAGCCGGTAGGGCTCGGCGACGCGCCAGCCGGCGGCTCGGCTCGCAGATGCCCGCCCGGCGCCGCCAGACGAAGAGCTCGCCGACCGCCCAGGCATCGGCGTTCCGGGCGGCGAGGGCGAGCGCGCGCTCGGTCTCGGCGGCCGACGAGATCCGGGCTCCCCGCGAGCCAGTGGGCCTCGGCCCGCGCCGACGGCGACCGGCCCGAGCCGCTGGAGCTCGCCCGTCGCCTCGGCCAGCTCCAGCGCGCGGTCGAGCAGCTCCCACGGATCGCCGTCGCCCCGGCGGGCGCGGATCCGGCCGAGGACGACGAGCGGGCCGATCAGGCTCGCGTTCGGCGACGCGCGGGCGCTCGATGACCGCACGTCGCGCGCGGCCTCGGCCTCGTCCCACCGGCCGTGCTCGAGATGCGACCCGCGCCCTCCAGCCCTTCAGGTAGACCACCCACGAGTCGAGGTCGCGCTCGGCCGAGTACTCGATCCCCGCGGCAGGTGTCGTTCGGCGAGGGCGTACTCGCGGGTCTCGATCGCGCCGACGGCGAGGTTGGTGATGGGCGCGGGCGACGTGCTCCTCGAGTCCGGCGTCGGCCGCGAGCTGGAGGCTGCGCTCGAGCTTGCCGGCGCCGTCGATCGAGCCGCCCGAGAGCTCCGCCGAGCCGACGTTGTTGAGCGCGTGGACGAGAACGTCGGTGTAGCCGAGGCGCTCGGCCAGCTCGATCGCCCGGGCGCCCCACTCCCGCGTTCCCGGCACGTCGCCCGCGAGCATCCGAAGCTGGGCCATGTTGCTGTAGGCCATCGCCAGCTCGGGGCTCGACGGCAGCGGCTCGAGCAGCCGGATCGCGGCGCGAGCCTCGGCCTCGGCCTCGGTGCCGTCGCCGGAGAACCAGGCCAGCCGCGAGAGCCAGCGGCGGGTGTCGCCCTCGCGCAGCCGGTCGCGCCGGGAGCGGTGCTCGACGAGCGCCAGGCGACGAGCCTCGATCGCCTCGTCGATGGCGTGGATCAGGTAGCACTCGTACGCACGGCGCTCGAGCAGGTGCGCCCGATCCCTGCCGGGGAGCCCGTCGGCGAAGCGAAGCGCCCGCGCGAACTGCGCGGCCGCCTCGCCGTGCGCGCCGAAGTCCGCCGCGCGCTCGGCTGCGGCGGGAGCGAACTCGAGCACGGCTGGGATGTCGCCGGCGGCCTCGGCGTGGTGTGCGACGCGGGCGACGTCGGCCCGGCGGGGCGGGCCTGCGAGCGCGCGCAGGGCGCGGCCGTGAAGCTCGTGGCGGCGGTCGGGCGGCATCGTCTCCTCGATCGCCACCCGCTCGATCTCGTGGCGGAAGGCGATTCCGTCGCGGTGGACGCGCAGCATCCCCGACGTCAGGCCCTCCTCGACGAACGCCAGCTCGACCGCCGCGATCTCCTCGAGCAGCCACAGCTCCGCACGCGGCGGCGCGATCGCGACCGCGTCGAGCAGCGCCCGGGCGCCGGCGGGCAGGCGGGCCGCTCGGGCGAGCACGGCGTCACGCACGCTCTCGGGGAGCGCCGTCCCGCCCGCCGCGAGGGCCTCGGTGACGTAGAACGGGTTGCCGCCCGTCACCCGGTGAAGCTCGGCGGAGTCGACCTCGTACGGCCGCGCGAGGTCGTCGACCGCGCCCTGGGAGAGCGGCTCGAGCTGCGAGGCGGATCACCGAGGTGCGCGGAAGCTCGCCGAGCACGCGCCGCAGCGGATCGGTGCGCCCCACCTCGTCGTCGCGGTACGTGATGACGACGAGCGCCGGCGCCGTCTCGATCCGGCGCGCGAGCAGGCGCACGAGGTCGAGCGTCGCGCCGTCGGCGCGGTTCAGGTCTTCGATGACGACGAGGTTCGGCGGCTGCCTGCGCAGCTCGCCGAGGAGCGCCGCGAGCACGTCGACCGGCCCCGACCCGCGCTCGACGAGCCGCTCGAGCTCGCCGCCCGTCTCGCTCGCGATGTCGACGAGCGGGCCCGAGCGGCCGGGCCGTCTGGAGCGCCTCGCAGGCGCCCGTGAGCACGCGGGCCGGGAGGCGATGCTCAGGCAGAACGCCTGGACGAGCGCCGTCTTCCCGATCCCCGCCTCGCCGCCGACCACCACCAGCCGGCCGCGGCGCGTGGCCGGACGGCTCGCAGCGCATCGCCGAGCGCGTCGAGCTCCGGGGTGCGCTCGAGCAGGTGCTCGGCGGTCTCGATGGGGCGGGTGGGCGAGATCACGGCGGTGGGCGGTCGGGTTGGGTTCCCTCCTCTACGGGCGCGCCGCCCGATCGGATTCGGATTCTCCACGTACGGCCAACCCCGTACGACAAGCCGTGATTCCCCCGATGCGCGGCGCAGAGCGGCGCATGACGATCTGGGTATGGCACCAACGGAATCCCGCGATGTGCAGGTCGTCCACGTCGGCGGCTCGCGCCCGACCTGGGGGCAGTTTGGACGCGAGCTTGTCGACGTGGCGGTGGCGGTCCCGCTCCTTCTGGCAGCCCCGCTCCTGCGCCGGTGGCACCGGCGATGGGGCGCAACCGATGCCGAGGTGGCCGCCCCGATGCCGGGCGACGACCTCGTCCCCGGCTGCCAGTACTCCTGCACGCGCGCGATCACGATTGAGGCTCCGCCCGCCGCGGTGTGGCCGTGGCTCGTGCAGGTCGGGTTCGGGAAGGCGGGCTTCTATTCGAACGACCTGCTCGACAACGTCGGCCACCCGAGCGCCGACCATGTGATCGGGCGGTTCCAGCACCCCGAGGTGGGCGACCGGATCCCGATGTTCAGCAAGGTCAACGACGTCACCGCCTTCAGGGTGGCGTCAATCGACACCGCCCGCCACCTGCTCTGGGCGAAGCCCGACAGCACGTGGGCCTGGACGCTCACCGAGGCCGGCGGCCGGACGAGGCTCGTCACCCGCTTGCGCATCCTGTACCAGTGGCGCACAAGCCCGTTCGGCGCGCTGGCCTCGCTCTTCCTGAACGAGCACGGCGACTTCGCCATGATGCGGAAGATGCTGCTCACGCTGAAGCAGCGAGCCGAGGCGCGCGCTCAGTAGCTGAACACGGTCGCGCCGTCGCCGATCCACTCCCAGAGCGGCGTCGCGCCCACCAGGCGCGCACCGTCGACGAGATCGCCCTCCGCAAGCTTGCGCGCGCTGAAGCAGATCGGACAAGCCAGAAGCTCGCCGCCGGCCGCCCTGAACTGCTCCAGCAACCGCTCGACGGGCGGGCACCCGTCGCAGGCGATGCCCACGCCGTAGCCCGCGAGCGCCAGGCGCACGGCCTCCTTCGTCGTCCAGATCGCGACGCGCTTGCCCGCGTCGGCCGCGGCATTCGCCACCAGGAGCGCCACAGTGACGCGCTCGGCATCCTCCAGGCCAGTCGCAAGGTTCACGAGCACGGTCTCTCGCTCTGCCATCGAAGCCCCTCCTGTCGTCGTGAAGGCTCGCTCGTCGGCGATCCGATCCCAAAGCGTACGCGGACGCCCGCCGATCGGATTGGCAGACGTCGACTCGGCGGCGGTCAGCCGAGCGCGGCGTCGATCGCGTCCGACAGCGACTGGAGATCGGTCGGCGAGCTGAGCCTGACGGTCTTGAGCGTGCCCCCGCTCGGCCCCACGAGCAGCGTCGGCGTCGCGGTGACCTTGTCGGCCGTCGCCTGTGTGACGTACCGCTTCGCCTGGGCTTTGATCGCGGCGGAGTCGCTGGCCGAGAGAAGCTTCTCGTACATTCAGGCCCGGAATGCTGAAGGCGGCCGCCCTCACCATGTCGTCGCTCAGCCAGCCGCTGTTCTCGCCGGCCTGGTTGGCGTAGAGCAGCTGGGTGAAGTTGAACTCCTTGTCCTGCTGGCCCGCGGCGATCGCAGCCGACTGACCGCGCAGCGAGTCGGGCCCGATGAACGCCAGCACACGTGCCTCGACCTTGAGCTTGCCGGAACGGACGTAGCGCTGGATCACGGTCGGCATGACCTGGGTCTCGAACTCCTGGCAGAAGGGGCACTGGAGGTCGACGTACTCGACCATCGTCACGGGCGCGGTCGGCGAGCCGAGCACGTTCCCGCTCTGAGGGATGCCCTTGAGCAGGCGCTCGACGTCGCCCGAGCCGGGCAGTGCGACTCCGGCCGGCGGCGGCTTGGCGTCCGTATCCGCCCGTGAGCTTGACCGCCAGGACGGCCCCAACCGCCAGCAGCGCAACGATGACAGCCGCAGCGACGAGGACCCGAGGCGATGCCTCGCGCCTCGCTGCGCCGCGGGTCGGCTGCCGCGGCGGGGCCTGCGCCGTGCGCCGGCGCTTGGCGTGCTTTCCGCTGGTCACGCGGCCGGATCGTAGCCGCGGCGTGCCGTCCGTTCTGTCTCGTCGCCCCCACTCGCGGGCATCTCGAACACCGCGAACAGCAGAAACACGAACACGAGCGCGAACCCGGTGAGCGCGAGCACGGGGATCGTCACGTAGCCGAACTCGTCGATCCACTTCGTCGCGCAGCCGCCGGGCGCCGAGACGAGGCACGACTGGCTCTGCGTCACCACGCCCTCCTCCACGAGCACGTGGTAGATCGAGAACCCGGCGCCGATGACGGGCAGGGGCAGCAGGTAGCGGGCCACGCGGTGGTCGTTCCAGATCGCCGCGAGCAACGTGACGATCGAGAGGGGGTACATGAAGATCCGCTGGAACCAGCACAGCTCGCAGGGCACGTAGTGGGCCACCTCCGAGAAGAAGAGGCTGCCGCCTGTCGCGATCGCCGAGACCGCGAACGCCAGCCAGAGCTCGTACCCCCAGATCGTCGAGCGGATCCACGTGAGCGGCCCGCGCACGCCGGCCAGCCACAGCAGCCCCGCGATCGCGAGGAGCCCTATCAGCACCTGGCCGGCAACCCCGAGCACGGCCAGCGCGACGGTTACGTCATGGGTCACGCTCGCGGACCAGCGGAGGAGGCGGACGCCGACACGACAACGCCAATCTAGCGTGCGCCGGGCTTCAGGCCGGCTTCATGGTTTACAAGCCCGCCCACCCACACCATGGCGGCCATGATGTGCAGGAGAAGCAGCCGGTCGTAGAGGCTCGCCGTCACAGGGATCAACATCCGTGTCCTCGCCTTCGTCGCGCCTGCTGCAAGCGTACCCAAACGTTGTGTGACTCAAAACCTCGAGCAACCATAGTCCGCCGTTTAGGGATCGATCGGCAGCCGCTCGTCCTTCGAGGAGAGGACGAATCGCTCGAGCGCAACGGCCCGATAGAGCCGGTGACGGGCGGGCGGCTCGACGTCCGGGCGGGTCACGGCCGACGCGCCGCGTGCCTGCGACAGCTGCGAGAACGTGGCGACGGCGTCGGTGAGCTCCGACGCGGGCACCTCGGCGGCCCTCGCGGCGACGTAGACGCCGTGGCCCGTGTTCGGCGGCTGGCGCGAGTCGAAGATGGCGATTGCGATCTCGGGTCGCACCGAGATGTTCCGCGAGTGGCGCGCCTCCGGCGAAGACATCCACAGGAATTCGCGGTGGTCGGCGGACGCGAACCACACCGGAGACGCCCATGGGAGGCCGCCCTCGTCGGCGGTGGCAAGCGTCATGTATCCGCTGGCGTCGATGATCGCCTCGGCGTGCGACCGCAGGTCAGGCTGCGTCATTGTTCCCCTCCCATCACGAGGACAGACGTCTCGGGCCATGGGAATTCATCGCTCGGCGCACGCAGTGAGCGCGGGAGGCCGGTCGCGCGGTAACGTCCGCCTGTGCCAGCCCAGCCGCCCCCTCCGACCGCCGCCGAGCTGGGCCTGATGGAGGGATCGCCGCCGGCGCCGGGCGGCCTGGTGACCCTCGCGAACTGGCAGGACCCGCCCTTCAACCGGTGGGGGTTCCAGCACGTGCGCGAGCTGATCCCGACGGCGCGCATCGACCGCGCGGCCAGCCGCGCCCGCTTCCGCGCGAGGAGCGCGACCTGGCGGCGCTCGCGTTCGAGGCCGAGGGGCGCACGTGGACGCTCGCCGAGGCCCTCGACGCCACGTACACGGACGGCTTCCTCGTATCCACCGGGGCCGGATCGTCTCCGAGATCTACCGGAACGGGCTCACCCCGGCCGGCGACGCACCTCCTGATGTCGGTGTCGAAGTCGATCACCGCCACGACTGCCGGCGATCCTGGCCGGACGGGGGCTGCTCGACCCGGAGTCGCTCGTCACCTCCGTGCTCCCGGAGCTCGCGGGCACGGCCTGGGAGGGCGCGACGGTGCGGCACCTGCTGGACATGCGCGCCGGGACGCGGTTCAACGAGGAGTACGCCGACCCCACGTCGGACGTGCGCGTGTACGAGCAGATCTACCTGTGGCGTCCGCGTGTCGACGCCGGGCTGCCGGAGGACGCGTGGACGTACATGGCCGGGCTCGAGAACGACCGCCCCCACGGCGGCGCCTTCGACTACCGCTCCATCCTCACGGACATGCTCGGATGGGTGGTCGAGCGGTGCGGAGGCGCCCGCCTCGCCCCGCTCGTCTCGCGCGAGGTGTGGCAGCCGATGGGCGCCGAGTTCGATGCGGACGTGACCGTCGACGGCCATGGCAACGCGATGGCCGACGGCGGGGTCTGCGCCACCCTGCGCGACCTGGGCCGGTTCGGCCTCCTGTGGCTCGAGCGCGGCCTCGTCGACGGCCGCCGCGTCGTCCCGGAGGAGTGGATCGCCGACACGCTGACCGGCGGCGCCGACAGCCGAGAGGCCTTCATAGGAGCGAACTACTCCGCCGCCTACCCGGGCGGCTTTTACCGCAACAAGTGGTGGGTGATGGATCCGTCGGTCCCGTTCTACGCCGGGCACGGCATCAACGGCCAGCACGTGTTCGTGCACCCGCCGGCGGAGCTGGTGGTCGCGAAGCTCTCGACGTGGCCGACGGCCGACGACGCGGCGCTCGACAGGATCACGGACGCGGCTGTGCGCGCCATCGCGGCGCACGTCGCCTGACCTACGGAGGGAGCGTGCCGCGGATCCGGCGCGCGGCTTCGGCGCCCGTCTCGATCGCGGTCTCGATATAGGTCGTGCCGAGGTAGTCGCCGGCGAGATGGATCGCGCCGAGCGGCTCCTCCAGCGCCGGCTGAAGCAGATGGCGGCCGGGGCGCGGGTGCGGAAGGCCGATCTCCCAGCGGCGGATCACGGTCTCGCGGACGCGTCCGCGGAGCGCCGGGAAGAGGCCGTGGATGTCGTCCAGATACCGTCGCTCGATGTCCGCGTCACCAAGCCCGGCGAGGTCGCGGGCGAGGCTTGCGGCCGAGTAGACCATGAGGCTTCCGCCGGGCTCTCGCGCTCCCGCCGCGACGCAGGACGTTCGCCGTGTTGAAGAGCATGTTGAAGGACATGCTCGGGGTCGCGGCGGCGTACACGTCGTCGTACGGCATCGGCGCGGTCTCATCGGTGAGGAACGCGCCGACAACGTACGGGCCCGTAGGAGATGCGCTCGAGCGCCCGGGCGACCCCGGCGGGCAGGTCGCCGCACGATCCGGCGGGCGATCGGCGCCGGGGTGGCGACGACCGCCGCGCGGGCGTGGATCGCCCGCTCACGCCCGCCCTCCTCGAACCCGACGACCACGCCGTCGGAGGTGCGTGACAGGGCCGTGGCCCGGTGCCCGGTGAACACCCGCCCGCTCAGAGCCTCGGCGATCGCCTCGGGCAGTGTGCTCGAGCCGCCGACGATGTTCCGGGTGAGGCCCTTGCTGCGATCCCAGACGAGCTGGAAGTACCCGATGCCGTAGCCTGCCGACACCTCCTCCGGCTCCCCGGACGACCGCCGGATCGTCGCGCGAAAGACGCCGTCGACGGCCGGGCGCACCGGGCCGAGAAACTCCGAGAACGTGGTGTCGTCGCGGAAGGCGAGCACCCGCGCGCGCCGGTCGGCCTCCGACTCGCCCGCCCTGAGGCGCGAGACACGCCCGTACTGGGCGACCGCCATCCGCAGGCGAGCGCCGGCCCGGATCAGCGCGATCCGGTCGCGAGCCGAGACGCCTCGCGCGCAGCGGGTAGGTCTCGACGCGCCCGCCCGCGAGCAGCCGCCCGCCCAGCACGAGACCGCCGAGCACGCCCGGGAGCTCGGCCGCCTCGACGCCCGTCGCCTGGAGGAGCCGGCCGGTGGCGGTCTCGGGCCCACCGACGACATGGCCGCCGAAGTTCAGCCAGTACGGGCCGCGCGGCTCGGACATGAGCCGCCCACCGATGCGCGGCTCGGCCTCGAGGACGACGACGTCGCGGTCGCGCAGCTCCCACGCGGCCGAGAGGCCTGCGATGCCGCCGCCGACCACGACCACCTCTGTTCGTTCCGGCACCATCGGATCAGGCATGGTCTACTCGATCTCACGGCACCCCGCTTCCCAGCGTTCCTCGAGATGCATGACAACAGGTGACGAGACCGTGGCGGCGCCCGCCGTGCGGACGGACATGGCGGCCCTCGCAGCGGGGCTTGTTACCGTCGTCGCGTGGGGCTCCGCGTTCGTCGGAATCCGAGCCGCGGGCGAGACGCTGTCACCGGGCGCGCCGCGATCCGGATCCTCGCCGCAATGGTGAACCCCGTTGGGCCGGCGCCCGAGCACGAGTCCGTGCTGCTGGTGAACGCCTCCCCGAGCGCCGTCGACCTGACCGGCTGGCGGATCGCCGACCGGGCTCAAGCGCGCCTGCCCGGTTCCGGCCGTGAGCCTCGGCCCGGGAGAGCTGCTCCAGGTGCCCGTGACCGATCCGGCCCAGCTGAGTAACCAGGGCGGGCTGATCACCCTCCTTGACCCCGCCGGCCTCAAGGTGGCGGGCGTCGCCTACACGGGCGAGCAGGCCCGGCAGGAGGGCTGGACGCTCACGTTCTGACGCCGTGGTCGTCCATCAGTCTGCTTCCACCGGCCGCGCCGGGACCCGCTCGGTGTGGAGCGTTGTGACCTCACCGTCGCTTCCGGCGGCCGTGTAGACGGCCACGACATCGAGCTCGGTCCGGCTCTCGAGGACGAGGAACCCCTTCAGGAACTGGCTCCTCGTCTTGGCGAGCTTCGAGATGTCGGGGCAGTCGATCTCCAATGCCTCGTCCGGGCCCAACCCGACCGTACGCCATCCCGATACCGGACCCGCCTTGAGACCCGGCAGCGCTTGCGCAAACTTGACGGCGAAGCGGATGTCCTTGCGCTCCGGATTGTGCACGTTGATCGCGGTGAAGTACCGGCCCGGAGCGACGACGTCGCCCTTCGACCTGCCGCAGATCGTCTTCGCCGCATATTGAAACGTCACGCGCTTCTGGAACTGCGCCTGGTAGTGCGCTCGAATTCGCTCGGCAGGAAGCGGCGCGGCGTACAGCGCCACTTCGTCGATGAGCCCGTTGAACGTCCGGTGGTGGGTGTCCGGCGGAATGATCCCGATCCGATCGCCGATCGCGAGCGCGACCTCCGGATCGTCGGGCGGGTCGTGCGGCCATTTGACATCGATATCCACCGGCGAGGTGTTGACCGGAGCGGTGCTGTCGAGGGCTCCGTTCAGGTAGATGGCGATCGCCAGACCGTCGTACGTCGCCGCCACATGTGTCTCGGCGTGCAACGCAACCAGGCCGGTGCTGTCGGCGGCCACGACCTGCGGCGCCCCCGCCACCCGCATCCGAAGCTCCACGTGCACGTGCCCGTCCGGAAGCACGCTCAGGCCGTACTGCGTCGTGCCTGCGAAGCTCTCCTTCTCGAGAATGCGCTGCTGAAAGCCGGTGGCGCCGTCCCACCGGACCTTGGCCTCCATGGTGATTCTCACGGGGTTCAGGGTCGCGGAGTTCGTGACGGTGACGCGGCCTGTTGCGCCATCGAAAAGCGCCGCCGTATCGCCGCCGAAGAGTCCGGGCTCCCCGAACGCGATCCCACCGCTGCACAGCCCGTTGTTGCCGTTCCCCGACGAGTCGGCTGTCGTCGTCACGGCTCCTGAAGGCTCCCCCAGACGCCAGTAGCCGACCGGTCCGTCCGCGAGGACCTGCGTTGCGAAGTCATCGCTCGCCATCAGTGCCTCCTTTGCCCAGCCTCGACGCCGATGCAGGTGCACTACGCGGAAATTGCGCGCCCATACGGTGCCCGAACACGTGAGGGCCCGAACGTCCCGAGCCGGCGCCAGGATGCCCTCTCTCCTGACGGGCGCCGATCCTACGCCCGTGCTGCAAGTTGTGTCAAGGAGGCGGCGAGCACCGCAACGCCCGCGCCATGCGAACCCGCGGCGCCGGTCGAACTACCGATCCGGCAAGAGCCCCTCCGGGCAGGGTCCCGGCTTCGTCTCGGGGACCCCGGCGTAGGCCACCTTCCCGGTGGTCGCCTCCTCGGTGACGCCGGCTCCGTGGCGCAGCGCGAGCTCGGACACCGGATAGCGGAGCCCCTCTCCGGCGTTCCGCGCGCCGACGCCCAGAAACACGCACGGGCCGTCGCCCGCGCCGACGAAGACGTGCTCGGTGAAGGGCGGGCAGTGCACGAGATCCCAGGCGCGCAGGCGGCGCTCCTCACCCTCGACCAGAAGGAGGCACTCGCCGCTCAGGATCAGGAAGTCCTCCTGGCCCTCCTCGGCGTGGTAGTAGCAGTTGGGCTGACCCGGCCACATCACCTGGATGTTGATCCCGTAGTGCGGGAAGTCGGGCGTGCCCTCGAACGTGACGCCCGAGCCGAACTTCTCGTTGTGGATCCACGCGCCCTCGCGGGCGTTCAGGACGAACCACCCCTCGCCGGCCGGCTTCTTGCCGTCGGGACCGTCCTCCATCGGGGCCTCTGGCACCATGTTGGCTCCCTCCTCACTCGCGTTTGGCGGGAGTCTACGAGACCCCTACCCGCCGGCGGACGCAGGTGCGGCCGGACGAATCATCCTGTCGGGGTGATCGAGGCATGCGTGGCCGCGGCGACGGTGAGAGATACTCCGGCCCCGACGAGTAGGGAGCAACACCGTGACACTAAAACACCCGAAATCGCGTCCATCGGCCGTGGGAACCGTGTCCGTGCCGCCGCTGTTCACGCTGGAGACGACCAGCATCCCGCGTCACGAGCTGCCGCAGGGCCAGCTTCCGCCGGACGTCGCCTACCAGATCATCCATGACGACCTGATGCTGGACGGCAACGCACGTCTGAACGTCGCGACGTTCGTCACAACATGGATGGAGCCCCAGGCGGAGCGGCTCATGTCCGAGTGCTACGACAAGAACATGATCGACAAGGACGAGTACCCGCAGACGGCGGAGTTCGAGATGCGGTGTGTCAACATCTTGAGCCGCCTGTGGCACGCACCGGACGCCGATCAGTCGACGGGATGCTCGACGACGGGATCGAGCGAAGCGGCGATGCTCGGAGGGCTCGCGCTCAAGCGCCGTTGGCAGCACGCGCGCAAGGCGGAGGGCAAGCCTGCGGACACGCCGAACCTGGTCATGGGCATCAACGTCCAGATCTGCTGGGAGAAGTTCGCGAACTACTGGGACGTGGAGATGCGCCTGGTGCCGATGGACGGCGACCGGTTCCATCTGTCCGCGGACGAGGCGGTCGCGCGCTGCGACGAGAACACGATCGGCGTGGTCGCGATCCTGGGCTCGACGTTTGACGGCTCGTATGAGCCGGTGAAGGAGATCTGCGATGCGCTGGACGCCTTCCAGCGCGAGACCGGGATCGACGTCCCGGTTCACGTCGATGGTGCGTCAGGAGCATTCGTCGCGCCGTTCGTCGACCCGGACGTCGAGTGGGACTTCAGCCTGCCTCGCGTCGCCTCGATTAACGCCTCTGGCCACAAGTACGGTCTCGTCTATCCCGGCGTCGGCTGGGTCGTCTGGCGCGACGCCGAGTCGCTGCCCGATGACCTGATCTTCTGGGTGAACTACCTGGGCGACAACATGCCGACCTTCGCCCTTAACTTCTCGCGTCCCGGGGCCCAGATCGTCGCCCAGTACTACAACTTCCTCCGCCTCGGCTTCGACGGCTACAGGCAGGTTCACGGCTACGCGCGCGAGGTCGCGACACGCCTGTCGGCGCAGATCGCCGATCTCGGCCCGTTCGAGCTGATCACACGCGGCGACGAGCTCGCGGTCTTTGCGTTCACGCTGCGCCCGGATGTCGAAAACTTCACGGTCTTCGACGTCTCAAACGCCTTGCGAGAGCGCGGCTGGCAGGTGCCCGCGTACACCTTCCCCGAGAACCGCGCGGATCTTGCGGCGTTGAGGGTCGTCATCAGGCGTGGCTTCACCCACGACCTGGCGGACCTGCTCGTGAAGGACCTGAAGCGACAGTTGCCGCGCCTGCAGAAGCAGCCGGCACCAATCCACGATCGCACAACCGCAACGAGCTTCCACCACTAGGCGCTGTGTCGGTGGCTCTGATCGGAGCGTGAAGGAGTACCCCGAGACGCCGGCGGACTGGACGCGCGTCGCGCGCGGGTCGGCCGGGCCGTTCATCACCCACGTCACGTTTCGCCGGCCCGACGGCCGGACCAGCGAATGGTCGTCGCGGTTTCACCGCAAGCACGCGTCGCTGATCTCGCGAGCCTCACCTCATCACGAGCCGGTGTGGTGGGCGCCGCGCAGGGCGTCATGGTGGATCGGCGTCCTGTTCGCGATCGGCGCCGGCTGCTTCCTCATCGCTCCCTTCCCGGGTGTTGTCCAGGTCGTCGGGTCGGGCGTCGACGGGATGATCTTCTTCGTCGGCTCGATCTTCTTCACCTCGGCAGCGGCGCTCCAGTGTCTTGAGACGTTCAATGCCGACCGGGAGCCCGCCGGTGGCGGCCGGCGACGGCTGTGTATCGTCGCGTTCGAGCCCCGCCGCATTGACTGGTGGAGCAGCGTCCTCCAGTTCGTCGGCACGCTTCTGTTCAACGTCAATACGTTCCGCGCCATGCAGACCGGGCTCGGGAACGTCTCATACGACAGGTTGGTCTGGACGCCCGACGCAGTCGGGTCACTCTGCTTCCTCGTCTCCGGCTACCTCGCGTTCGTGGAGGTCTGCGCCGGGCTCACCTGTTGGCGGCGTCGGAGCCTCGAGTGGCAGATCGTGGCCGTCAACCTCCTCGGATGCGTCGCGTTCGGGATCGCCGCCATCGCCTCGTTCGTCGTTCCCTCCACCGGGAGCGTCGTCGATCTCGCAGCTGCGAACGTGAGCACTGCATTCGGCGGCCTCTGTTTCCTGGTCGGGGCGATCCTGCTGCTACCGGAGTCTGCGCGCCAGTACGAGGCCCCGCGACCGAGCGCGACGTCAGAGACCGGGTAGCGGAGCCTGTCGCCGTCTGCGAGGCCGATGGCGAAGCCTCGACTGTTCATCGTGGGATGAACTGTCGATGCGGTACCGTGCAGGACCGAAGACCGCGGCCAGCGTCTCCGGGCCCGGCTGGATGCATGTGCTGAGCGGCCTGAAGACGCTACTCGAGACCGGCGAGCCGCTCGAGTAGCGGGACGCGGAAGGGGTCTGGCCCCGCCAGGGGCCGGACCCGGCGGTTCGGGTAGCGTGCGGCCATGGCCGCCCACCACCGGCTGAGCCGGGCTGAGGCCCGCCGGATCGCGATTCGCGCCCAGCTCCTCTCCGCCGGTCGGCCCACCGACCTGCTCGAGGTCGTCACTCACCTGACGCTCCTCCAGGTCGATCCCACCGCGGCGATCGCCCCGGCCGCGGATCTTGTGGCCTGGAGCCGCCTGGGCTCGACGTACCGGCCCGAGCACCTGAAGCAGGCCCTCGAGGATGACCGCACGCTCTTCGAGCACAACGCGACGATCCGGCCGATGACCGACCTCGGCCTCTACTTCGCAGGCGGTGCCGACGGCTGGACGAGCTACGAGCGGCCGCGGGCCTGGGTTCGCGACAACGACTCGTTCCGGCGCGACATCCTCGCCCGCCTGGCGGATTCCGGGCCGCTGACCTCGCGCGACATCCCCGACACGTGCGCGGTGCCGTGGGCCTCGACCGGCTGGACGCACAACCGCAACGTGACCCAGATGCTCGAGTTCCTGATGCGGCGCGGCGAGGTCGCGATCTCGAGCCGCGTCGGGCGCGAGCGGGTGTGGGACCTGGCAGAGCGGGTGTACCCGGCCGACATCGTCATCCCGTCGGTCGCGGACGCGGCGAGGATCAGGAACGAGCGGCGGCTGCGGGCGCTGGGCATCGCCCGGCGGAAGACCACCGCGATGCCCGTCGAGCCCATCGACGTCGGCGACGCCGGCGAGCCGGCCGTCGTCGAGGGCGTACGCGGCGAATGGCGCGTCGACCCCGCCGTGCTCGGCGGCGACTTCGCAGACCGCACGGCGCTCCTCTCCCCGTTCGACCGGCTCATCCACGACCGCGACCGCGCCCAGGAGCTCTTCGGCTTCGAGTACGTCCTCGAGATGTACAAACCGGCGGCCAAGCGGCGCTGGGGTTACTTCGCGCTGCCGATCCTCCACGGCGACCGGATGGTGGGCAAGGTCGACGCCGCCACCGACCGCAAGGCCGGCGTCCTTCGAGTGAACGCGATCCACGAGGACGTCAAATTCACCCGAGCCATCGCGAAGGCCGTCCAGGCGGAGCTTGACGACCTGGCGGGGTGGCTCGGCCTCGAGACCGGCGCGACGGCGGCGATGTGATGAGCGGGCAGGCGGTGCTCGCGTGAACGAGCGGGAGCTCGCCGACCTCCTCCGTGAGCATGCGAGCGCGCATCGGGTGCCCGGCGCGGCGGTCGGCGTCCTCCGGCAAGGCGTCGAGACCTTCGCGTTCTCCGGCGTCGCGGACGTGAGAACGGGCGCACCGGTGACGGCGGAGAGCGGCTTCGGCGCCGGCTCGCTCACGAAGTCGATGGTTGCGACGGTCGTTGCCCGGCTCGCCGAGGCAGGCCGGCTTTCGCTGGACGATCCCATCGTCGCGCACGTGCCGGAGCTCCGCGGGACGGGCTGGGCGGAACGGGCCACGGTTCGTGGCCTCCTCGCGAATCGCTCCGGCCTCCCGCTCCGCGCACAGCTCGAGTTCGATTTCGCGCCCGAGGAGGACGAGGGCGACGACGTGCTCTCGAGGTTCGCCACGCGAGTGGCGGAGACGGAGCCGACGACCGCCTCCTGGTCGTACACGAACGCGGGCTGGTGCCTGCTCGGACGGGCGATCGAGACGGTGACGGGAGGCCCGTGGGAGGAATCGATGCGGGCCAGTCTGCTGCTGCCGGCCGGGATGCGCCAGACGACCGTCGGCGAGCCCGCCCGCGGGCATCGCGTGTCGGGTCATGAGCTGACGGCGGACGGGTGCGTGACGGTCGAGCCGTTGGTCGCGCGGAGACTCGGCCCGGCCGGCACGAGCGTGGTATCGACAATCGGCGACATGGTGCGCTTCGCCGCGCTGCATCTCGACGACCCCTCGCTCGCAGGGCTGCGCCGCCTGCATGCCGAGCCTCGGATCCACGGCTGGCTCGACGGGTGGGGCCTCGGGTGGGCGTGGTTCGACTGGGGCGGAGACCCCGTGTGGGGATGGGACAGCGTCCTGAGCGGCGAGCGAGCGGTGCTCCGACTCGTGCCTGAGCAGCACGCCGCGGTGGTGCTGATGACGAACGGCGGGAACGGTCGCGCGCTCTATCGGTCGCTCCTCGGCGACCTGATGGAGCGGTGCTTCGGCATCACGATGCCGCCGCTCGTGCTCACGCCGTCGCCCGGGGCCGCGGGCGATCTCTCGCGGTTCGCCGGCGGCTACGGGTGGCCGGACCGGCGCTGGGAGGTGACGGCGAGGGAGACCTGTCTCGTGATCACGCGCGAAGACGTCGTCGTCGACGCTCCGCCCATCGACGAGCGCACCTTTCTGGTGGACGCCGCCGATCCCGACACTCCCACCGTGACGTTCGGCGAGCCGGACGACCGTGGACGTCCCTGCGTCGTCTACGACATGCTCTGGGCCTTGCCGCGCGATCCCTCCTGACGGCGCCGCGGCAGAATGCGTGAACGGCGGCTCGCCCGGGAAGGGATGTCACGGATGGCTGGAGGGCAGACGAACGCACGCGGTGTTCCTCGGCGGCGCCGGCGTCCGCTACGAGGAGCGCCCGCCGCACCCGGCGCTCGCACCCTGGGTGGCCGCGCACTGGCGGATCGAGACCGACGTCGACTTCGAGCTCCGCATCCCGCCGGATGGCTGCATTTCCCGGCAGCGCCTCCTCCTCGACGGGCGCGGCGAGAGCTGGGCCCGGTCGGCGATCGAGCACGGCTACTACGACGAGGCGCACATGGCCAACGATGTCCGCGAGCTCGCCGGGGCGACGCCGCACGCGCTGCTTCGAAGTCCGATTCTTCCAAGCGACGATCGGGCCGCCTCCCTACCGTCCTCGTAGACCACGAAGCGAATCGAGGAGGTCCCCCATGAATGTCCTGTTCGTCGCCGGCATCGCCGTCGTCGCGGCCGACCCGCCCAAGAGCCGCGAGCTCTACGTCGACGCACTCGGTCTCCCGCTCGAGGCGCGCCCCGGCGACGAGTACTTCCACAGCGAACGGATCGACGGCGCGCGGCACTTCGGGGTGTGGCCGCTGGCGCAGGCCGCGCAGGCCTGCTTCGGCAGCGACGAGTGGCCGGACGGGGTGACGGTGCCTCAGGCGTCGATCGAGTTCGAGGTCGAGGACGCGAGGGCCGTGGCGGACGCCGCGACCGAGCTGGAGGAGCGGGGCTTTCGCCTGCTCCACCCGGCGCGCGAGGAGCCGTGGGGCCAGACCGTGGCGCGCCTCCTCTCGATCGAGGGCTTGATCGTCGGCATCTCGTACGCGCCCTTGCTGCACACCGACGGCTGACCGGCCGCGCTACCATCGCTGGCGATGCCGGAGCTCGCCGGATACGCGTTCGGGCGGGTCGAGATCGACGGGCGCGAGGAGACGCGCGACGTGATCGTGCTCCCGCAACGGGTCGTCCACAACTGGTGGCGGAAGGATGGCCACGGGCTCGTGCTCGACGACCTGGAAGGCGTGCTCGACGAGCTGCCCGAGCGGCTCGTCGTCGGCACCGGCGCCTACGGCCGGATGCGGCCCGACCCGGGCACGCTCGAGACGCTGCGCGCCCGCGGGGTCGAGGTCGAGGTGCTTCCGACGGCCGAGGCCGTCACCCGGTACTCCGAGCTCGATCCAGGGACGACGGCAGCGGCGCTTCACCTGACGTGCTGATGACGGAGGTACACGCATGAGCGACTACACGATCGTCAACCTGAAAGAGCTCGAGGACGTCGTGAGCGGGCGGGTGCCCGGTATCGAGGGCCGGTTCGGGCGCACGTCTCTCGAGTCGGACCACCTCGGGATCAGCCTCTTCCGGTACGCGCCTGGCATGCGCGGGTCGACCGGGCACCATCATCGCGAGCAGGAGGAGGCGTACATCGTCATCGCCGGCTCCGGACGGATCAAGCTCGACGACGAGATCCACGCGCTGCGCCAGTGGGACGTCGTCCGCGTGAGCCCCTCTGTCGTGCGCGCGCTGGAGGCGGGCGACGACGGCCTCGAGTTCATCGCAGTCGGCTCCGACCGCCCCGAGGGCGGCGACGGCGTCCAGGTTCCCGTCGAGTGGCCTGACTGAGGCGTGGCCGACCCTAGGGTCACGCTCTATCAGGCCGAATGGTGCCCGTTCTCGTCGGCCGTCCGCGAGGTGCTGACAGAGCTGGGCCTGGACGTCGTGCTGCGCCAGGTCGAGCCGTGGCCGGAGCAGCGCGGCGAGATGCGCGAGGTGACGGGGACGGATTCGATCCCGGTGCTCGTCTCCGACGACGGTCGCGTCCACCGGGGGACGCGCGAGATCTTCGCGTACCTGCGGGCACTCGACCCGGGCCAGTTCGCCGCCGGTCACAGGCGCCGGTTCGCCGATCACCGCGAGGCGCGCGAGTCCAATTCGGCCGGCAAGCTCGTCGAGCGGTTCCGCGGCACCGACGAGCTTGGCGCGGCCGAGAAGCAGGCTACGGCCTCCAGCCGCCGGGGAGCGGCTCGCCGATCCTGACGCCGAAGCGCTGGATCAGGTCGGGCACGGTGTCCGGCTGCATCTCGAGCCCGTAGCGCTGGGAGAGGGCCGCCACCGCATCGGGGTCGGCAGCAAGGGCTCCGCCCATTTCGTCGAGCTCGGCGAAGAAGCGCTCGAAGCCGGCCGGCGAGATGATCTCGAGGATCCGGCACGGCTCGTCGCCGGCGTTCCAGAACGTGTGCCACTGGTCGCGCGGCTTGTGGACCAGGTCGCCGGGGCCGGCCTCCACCACGTCGTCACCGAGCAGGGCGCCCATCCGGCCCTCGAGCACGAAGCTGTACTCGTCCTCGCGGGTGTGGCGGTGAACCGGGGCGGCCAGCGCCCGCGGCGACATCGGATGCTCGACCAGGGAGAAGCGCTCCGCCGCCTCCGACCCGTCGATCATGAAGCGCACCCCGATGCTTCCGAGGAAGCCCATGGCTCCGTCGCCGGGCCCGACCACCTTCACGCCTGTTTCCGTCGCTGCCATCGTTTTCACTCCTTATTGATCGAACAGTAGTGTTGCGCGAATATAGCGGCGCCGATCCCGATCTGTCAAGTAGTATTGGAACGACAGCCATGTCCAGCCAAAAACGCCCCTACCGGATGACCCGCCGCGCCGAGCTGGAGGAGGAGACGCGCAGGCGCATCACCGAGAGCACCGTCGAGCTGCACGAGCAGCTCGGCCCCGCCCGCACGTCGATCAGCGCCGTCGCCGACAGGGCCGGCGTGCGCCGCTCGACGGTCTACCGCCACTTCCCTGACGAGGCCGCTCTCTTCGCAGCCTGCTCGTCACACTGGCGCGCCGCCAACCCGCCGCCCGACCCGCGCGCCTGGGCGGCGATCGCCGACCCCGGCGTCCGCACCGAGACCGGGCTCGCAGACCTCTACGGCTTCTACCGCCGCACCGACGCCATGTACACGAGCCTGCTGCGCGACGAGCCGCTCGTCCCGACCGTCCAGCGCCTGCTGCGCGGCTTCCACGATTACCTGAAGTCGATCGAGGACACCCTCATGGCCGGACGCGGCCTGCGCGGCGGCGCGGCACGCCGCACCCGCGCCGCCGTCGGCCACGCCGTCGCCTTCCCCACCTGGCGCTCGCTCACGCACGATCAGGGGCTGTCCGACGCCGACGCACTCCGGCTGATGTGCCTGCTCGTGCAGGCGGCCGCCTGACGCGCCTGCCGGCCCGAGCCGGTCGCAAAACGTCAGGGACGTCGATTGCAGTGATCCGGCCGTTTTGCTGCGTCAGGGCGGCGATCGAGAAGACGTCTCCGTCGCGGAACGTGACCCAGCCGGCGACGCCGTTCACGAGCGCCGGGCGCGTGACGAGCCCCTGCTGCGAGAACGCGGTTGCGCCGCGGGCGACGGTCTCGGCGCCGCGCAGCTCCTGGAGCACCCCGCTACCCGCGTCATTTCGCACCACGACGTCGGGATCGAGCACGGCGAGGAGGGCGTCGAAGTCTCCTTCGCGGGCGGCCGCGGCTCGCGAGCTGGCGGGCTGCGTCGGGAGAGCGGTCGAGGATCGCGCCGATCTCCTCGAAGGGCACCGCGAACATGTCGTGCAGGACGTAGGCCAGCCGCGGTCGATGCCGTCGACCGGGTCGACGATCGGGTCGGCCAGACGGCCCTCGAGCGGCTGCTCGCGGCGCGTCCTGCGTGCGCGGAGCATGTTGAGCGCGACGCGCCCGGCAACCGTGACGAGCCACGCTTCGAGGTTCGCGATCGCGCCGGTGTCCGAACGGCTGAGCCGGATCCAGGTCTCCTGGACGGCGTCGTCGGCCTCGTTCGTCGAGCCCAGCATCCGGTAGGCGACCGCCCGGAGCCGGGGCCGCTGCTCCTCGAAACGCTCTGCCATCCATTCGCGCTCGTCCATCGACCAGTAGACCCGCCACGGTGGCCAAACGTGACGCAATGTAGGGTTTTCGCCATGGAGGCGCCCGAGGTCCGCTACGTGAAGAGCGGCGACGTCAACATCGCCTACGCGACGGTCGGAGACGGGCCGTTCGACATCGTGTTCGTCGCCGGGTGGGTGCTGACCGTCTTCGAGACGGCCTGGGAGGGGCCTGCGGCCGACACGCTGCGGCGGCTCGCGTCGATCGGCCGGCTGATCCTGTTCGACAAGCGCGGCACCGGCCTCTCCGACCGCGAGTACGGGCTCCCCGACTACGAGACCCGCATGGACGACATCCGCGCCGTGATGGACGCCGCCGGCTCCGAACGGGCCGCGATCGTCGGAGTCTCGGAGGGCGGGCCGCTGACGCTGCTCTTCGCTGCGAGCCACCCAGAGCGGGTGGCCGCGGCGATCCTCTACGCCACCACGTCGACGTTCGTCGGCGACGCCGACCACCCGTGGTCGCCGACGCCCGACGAGTGGCAGACGATCATCGAGGAGAGAAGCGGGACGCCGTTCGGAAGCGAGGCGTGGTTCGACGACAGCCTCCGGGGGCTCTCGCCCTCGATCGCAGACGACCCGGAGTCCCAGCGCTGGTGGCGGCGGTGGGTGCGGTCGAGCACGAGCCCCGGCGCGCTCACCGACCTGCGGCGGATCAACAGCAAGCTCGACGCCCGACACGTGCTCTCGTCCATCAGCGTGCCGACGCTCGTCCTGCATCCGATCGACGACACCGATTGGGACTTCGCGTCCGGGAAGTACATCGCCGACCGCATCCCCGGATCGCATCTGGTCGAGCTCCCGGGAACGGACCACGGCTGGTGGGTGCGGCCCGACCAGATCGGCGACAACGTCGAGGCCTTCCTGACCGGTGTCTGGGAGCGCGGCGAGTGGCAGGCACCGGAGCCCGACCGCATCCTCGCGACCGTGCTCTTCACCGACATCGTGGGCGCGACGGCCAGGCTGGCCGAGCTCGGCGACCGCCGATGGCGCGACCTGCTCACGCAGCACCACGCACGGGTGCGCCGGCAGCTCGCCCGCTTCCGAGGCCTCGAGGTCGACACCGCCGGCGACGGCTTCTTCGCGTCGTTCGACGGGCCCGCACGCGCGATCCGCTGCGCAGCGTCGATCGTCGAGGCCGTCGGCGACCTCGGGATCGAGGTCAGGGCGGGGCTCCACACCGGCGAGTGCGAGCAGGTCGACGGGAAGGTCGGCGGGATCGCCGTGCACATCGGCGCCCGCGTCGCGGCGGAAGCCGGCCCCGGCGAGGTGATGGTCTCGCGCACCGTCAGGGATCTCGTGGCCGGGTCGGGACTTGAATTCGAGGAGCGCGGCGCCGCCGAGCTCAAGGGGGTGCCGGGGACGTGGGAGCTCTTCCGGGTCATCCCGGAGGGCTCCGGGGTCGCGCCGCGGCCCGACGCCCTCGCCGCCTCCTAGGGCCTCAGCCCTCGGTGAGAGCGGTCTTCAGGAGCGCCTTGATCCGCTTCTCCTCGGCGGCCGTCAGCTTCTTGAGCGCGAACGAGGTCGGCCACATGGAGCCGTCGTCGAGGTTCGCCTTGTCGCTGAACCCGAGCGTCGCGTATCGCGACTTGAACTTCTGCGCGCTTTGGAAGAAGCAGACGACCTTGTCGTCCCTGGCGTACGCCGGCATCCCGTACCAGGTTCTCGGCGAGAGACCCGGCGCAGTGGCCATGACGATGGCATGCAGCCGCTCGGCGATGGCGCGATCCGAGTCCTGCATCCCGGCGATCTTCTCGAGCACGTCGGCCTCCCCGTCCGCTGAGCCCGCCTTTCGCTCTCGGGCGGCCTCCCTCATTGCCGCTCGTTCCTCGGCCGTGAACACCTTGGACGCCTTGCCGGCGGCCTTCTTCGCGGGCTTCTTCGGTGCGGCTTTGCGCTGAGCCATGGGTCTCTCCTTTGTCTGCCTGACGGGGGGCGATTACCCGCCGAGCTCGGACAGGTCGAGCTGTGCGATCCGTTCCGGGTCGGCGAGGAAGTCGATCTCGGCGATCCTCCCATTCTTGATCGTGAAGGCGCCGATCGAGAACGGCTGCCCGTCGCGGAAGGCGACCATCCCGGCGGCGCCGTTGATGAGCACCCGCCGCAGCGTCAGGTCGACGCGAGACCAGTAGAGCGCCCGGCCGGCGACGTTCTCCGCCCCCTGGACGTGTGCCGAGAGGTCGGCGACGGGGCCGCCGTCGGCTCTGAGCACGACATCGGGGTCGAGCACCGCGACGAGCGCGTCGAAGTCGCCGTTCCGGGCGGCGGCGAGGAACGCCTCGACGACCTCCCACTGGGCGCGTCGGTCGAGCGTCCGGGACGGGGTCGGCACCGCGGACACGACGGCGGCCGCGGCTCGCGAGCTGACGCGTCGCCTCCGGCGAGCGCTCGACGATCGGCGCGATCTCGTCGAACGGGACGGCGAACATGTCGTGCAGGACGAAGGCCAGCCGCTCGGCCGGCGTCAGGGTCTCGAGCACGACCAGGAGCGCCAGGCCGACCGAGTCGGCGAGCAGCGCCTCGTGCTCGGGGTCGGTGCCGTCGACGGGGTCGACGATCGGGTCGGGCACGCGAACGTCGAGCGGCTGCTCGCGCCGCGTGTTGCGCGCGCGCAGCATGTTCAGCGCGACGCGCGCGACGATCGTCGTCAGCCAGCCGCCGAGGTTCTCGACCTCGCTCGTGTTCGCGCGGCTGACGCGCAGCCACGCGTCCTGGACCGCGTCGTCCGCCTCGCTGAGCGATCCGAGCATCCGATAGGCGACCGCCCGCAGGCGGGGACGATGATCTTCGAACTGCGGCTGCGAGCCATTCCTGCTGATCCACGTCACGTTCCCTTTCCCGCGAGGTGTCACCTGAGTAGACCCGCGAGATCCGCGGGATGTGACAGGAAAGCGAACGAAAGGAAGAACGATGCGTGTGTTCGTCGCAGGCGCAAGCGGGATCCTCGGCACGGCGGCTCGTTCCCCAGCTGATCGACGCACGGGCATGAGGTGATCGGAACCCACAACTCGCCGGCGAGCGCCGAGGTGCTGCGATCGCTCGGCGCCAAGCCGGTGCTGCTCGACCTGCTCGACGCGCGTGCCGTGCGCGAGGCCGTGCTCGAGAGCGGGCCGGAGGCGATCGTGCACGAGGCGACCGCCCTGGCGAACGCGAAGTTCGGCCGCAGCCTCGACAAGATGTTCAGAGGTACGAACGCGCTGCGGACCGGGGCACCGACGCCCTCCTGGCGGCCGCCTGGGAGGCAGGGGTGCGCGGTCGTCGCCCAGAGCTTCGCCCCGTACCGGTACATCCGCGAGGGTGGGCCCGTCAAGACTGAGGACGATCCGCTCGACCCGACCCCGCCGGCCGACGCCGGCGAGACCTTCGCGGCGATGGCCCATCTCGACGAGGCTGTCACCGGCTTCGGCGGGATCGCCCTGCGCTACGGCGCCTTCTACGGAGCCCCCGAAGACGGCTGGGGCGACCTCGTGCGCCAGCGCAGTTCCCGATCGTCGGCGAAGGGAGCGGCGTCTTCTCGTGGATCCACCTCGACGACGCCGCCGCGGCGACCGTCCTGGCGCTCCACCACGAGGGGCCCGCGATCTTGAACGTCGTCGACGACGACCCCGCGCCCGTCCGCGAATGGCTGCCGGAGCTCGCCGAGATCCTCGGCGCCAAGCCGCCGCGGCACTTCCCGGCGTGGCTCGCGCGCCTCGCCGCGGGCGAGGGGGCGGTCGTCATGGGCACGCAGGCGCGTGGAGCCTCGAACGCCAAGGCCAAGCGCGAGCTGGGCTGGACGCTCCGCTATCCGAGCTGGCGGCAGGGCTTCCCGGCCGCCTACTCGGCGGTCGGCGTGGCTCGCGACCGGCCGAAGCCCCGGCCGGCGGCACGGACGACCCACTCGCACGGCTAGCCTCGCGCCAAGTGCTCACCCGCCCATCTCCATCTGCATCGAGGGCGCGCCGGCCGGGTCGGTGAGCCCGGGCACGGTCGCCGGCGAGACGGCGACCCAGATTCCGAGGCGACGAGCGCCACCGCGAACAGCGGGTGCGAGCCGCGGACCGGGCGGCAGCACCTTCTCGGCGAAGATCGACGACGGTGACGACCGCCATCCAGAAGAGGCTCATCACGCCGAGCACGAAGAGCACGGCCATCAGCGCCCCGGAGCAGCCGACGCAGTCGAGGCCGTGCGCGAGACCGCTCCGGAACGGCGTTCCCGTGCGGAGCGCTGCGGCAGCGGCGCAGGCTCACCCGCTTGAGCGGCGTCAGCTCGTAGAGGCCCGCGGCGACGATCACGCCGCCCGCCACGTACGGGCCGGACCGATCCCAGGCGAGCTGACCGATGTCGAGCGAGCTCGACGAGCCGGTAGACGCCGTAGGCCACGAGGCCGTAGACCGTCCAGACCGCCAGGTACCCGGCGGTGAAGAGCAGCGTCGGCGCGCGGCCGAGGCGCGCCGCGCGACGTGTCGCGCCGCCGGCGCCGCCGTGGGCAGCATCATGGCGGCGGTCATCGTGACCCAGACTCCGAGGTACCAGCCGAGCCCGCCGAGGTCGGTGCCCGGGCCCGCGTCCATCCCGCGCATCCGATCGATCGTGACCGCCCACGCGGCGAGCGCTCCGCCGACCAGCACGAGCGTCGTTCGGCTGCGAGCGCGTGAGTGTTCTCGTTCATCCAGGTCATCCTGCCCTCGCCTTCCCGCGTGGCTCGCCATTCGATCGCCGGAGCGCGGAATGCTCGCGATGAGTTTTCGGGGCATCACCGGTCTCATTGGTCCTGATCGACCAAACAGGAGGGAATGAGATGCCCGAGCACACGATCGGAACTCGCGAGGAATGGCAGGCGGCCCGAGAGGAGCTCGCGAAGCTCGAGGCCGAGCAGGCGAAGCGAAACGAGGAGGTCAAGCAGAAGCGGCTCGCGCTCCCCTGGGTGCCGGTCGAGAAGGAGTACGAGTTCGACACCGAGGACGGCAAGAAGACGCTCGCCGAGCTCTTCGACGGGCGCTCGCAGCTGCTCGCCTACAACGTCATGTTCGGCCCCGACTACACGCTCGGCGCCTGCCCGGGCTGCACCAGCCTGGCCGACGGGCTCGACGGCTCGCTCGTCCATCTGAACCACCGCGACGTGACGCTGATCTGCTTCTCGCGGGCGCCGATCGAGCGGCTGACCGCCTACAAGGAGCGGATGGGCTGGGAGTTCCCGTACGTCTCCACCTACAACACCGACTTCGCCTTCGACTTCGGCCTCGCGCTGACCGAGGAGCAGGCGCAGGCACGTCCCCGAGGTCAAGGAGCTGATCGAGAACCCGCCCGAGCTGGCTCGAGGAGTGGTCGGGCCAGGTCGGGGCCGAGCTGAAGGACGGGCTGCGCGAGAACCCGAGCTGGATCGCCTTCGCCCGCGAGAACGGCACCGTCTACCACACCTACACGGTGTCGGCGCCCGACCCGTTCGTCGCGCCGTACTTCAGCTTCCTGGAGGAGCGAACGCCGAAGCCCGCAGCCGCGCGAGATCCGCGATCTCGCGGAAGGACGAGTACCCGGACTGACATGCGCCGCCTTGTCCTTCAGACGGGGCATCTCGATCGACGGCAGCTCGTCGACGGTCACATTCACTCGCCGCGGCGGGTCATCTCGGTGATGACCACGACCACAGGAGGACCGACGATGTTGAAGAGCGTCTTCTACACCGCCGTCTACGTCAGCGACCAGGACAGCGCGCTCGACTTCTACACGAACGTGCTCGGCTTCGAGCAGCGTGCCGACAACCCCACGCCGGACGGGCCGCGGTTCCTGACCGTCGGTGTCGAGGGACAGGACTTCCAGCTCGTTCTCTGGCCTGGGACGCCCGGGCAGGGCGTGCCCGTCCAGGGCCGCATCCCGGCCGCGTACACGATCGAGGTGGACGACTGCCGAAAGGCGGTCGAGACGCTGGAGTCGAGCGGCGTCGAGTTCGAGCTGGGCGTGCTCGACTACCCGTGGGGCTCGGTCGCACCGTTCCAGGATCCCGACGGCAACCGGCTCCAGCTGCGACAGGGCGTCAACGGCGCGTGACGGACGTCCCGGCCTGACCGATGAGTTTCTCGGCCCCGTGCGGTCGACAGAGCATGACGAGTGAAACGCATACGCTCGAGACCCGCGGGGCCGAGATCGTCTATGACGTCCACGGCCCGCTCCCCAGCGCCGACGGGCGCGCACCGCTCTTCATGATCGGCCAGCCGATGGCGGCCGGCGGCTTTGCGACCCTGGCGTCGCTCTTCCCCGAGCGAACCGTGGTCACGTACGACCCGCGAGGGCTCGGCCGCAGCGCGCGCCACGACGGCCGGACCGACAACGACCCGCTCGTCCAGGCGGAGGACGTGCACGCAGTGATCGAGGCGCTCGGCGCCGGGCCGGTCGAGATGTTCGCAAGCAGCGGAGGCGCGGTGACCGCGCTCGCCCTCGTCGCGGCCCATCCTGAGGACGTGACGATCCTGGTCGCGCACGAGCCTCCGCTCATCCCCGTGCTCCCCGACGCCGCGGCGGCCGAGCGCGCCCGCTCCGGCTTCCGCGACGCCTACGAGGCCGGCGGGTCGGGCCACGGCATGGCGGCCTTCATCGCGATGACGTCATGGCGAGGCGAGTTCACCGACGAGTACTTCGCCCAGCCCGCGGCCGACCCGGCCATGTTCGGGATGTCGACGGAGGACGACGGCCGCCGCGACGATCCGCTCCTCTCCGACCGGTCGTGGGCGATCACCGGCTACCGCCCCGACATTCCCGCCCTTACGTCAACTCCGACCCGCGTCGTGATCGCGGCCGGCGAGGAGTCCGAGGGCACGTTCACCGGCCGCGCGGCCGTGGCCACGGCCGCGCTCCTCGGCCAGGAGGCGACGGTGTTCCCGAGCCACCACGGAGGCTTCCTCGGCGGCGAGTTCGGCTACGCGGGCCAGCCTGAGGCGTTCGCTCGCACGCTGCGCCAGGTGCTCGACCGCGACGCCTGACCGCCGCGTGCCGCTCATTTCACGAGGTCGGTGAGAAGCTCGTCGAGCGTTGTCGACGGCTCATCGCAGAGCCCGGAGTGCACCGCGGACGGCTGCACGATCGTGCTCGAAGGCGAGACGAGCCAGCCGAATCGCTGCGCCGGCGGGAGCGCGGCGATCGGCCCGGCGTCTGCCGCGCCCTCGGCGATGCGCACCAGCGCGTCCAGGTGCGCGCGAACCGCCGCGGGCGCGACGTCGTCGGCAAGCGCCGCGAGGCGGCGCTCGTCCAGGAAGGTGCGGACGGCGAGGAACTCGCGTTCCTGGCAGTAGAGGACGACGCCGGCGTTGAAGCACTCGCCCCGTTCGATCCGCGGGACGACGCGCAGGATCGCGTAGGTGAACTGGCTACGGCGCTGGCCGGACACGCTCCGCCTCCTGCGCAAACGCCCTCGGGGACCGCAGGCGCCGATCGAGGTAGTCGACGTACGTCTCGGCGGGGTCGCCGACGAACCACTCGCCCGGAACGAGGGCGACGACGCGTTCGAGGAGCGCGCCGTCGATGCGAGGCGCCAGGCGATCGTCCGCCTCGAGGATCGAGCCGGCGCGCGGCAGCAGCACGTGATCGGCGATCTGGGGGAAGGCGCGGGTCGCCTGCTCGGCCGGCCTGAGCCCTCCGTGCTGGAGGTAGAGCGCCGCGCCGTGGTCGATCAGCCACACGTGTTGATGCCACACCAGTAGGTTCGGGTTGGCGGCGCTGCGGTCGACGTTGGTGAGCAGGGCGTCGAGCCAGACGACGTCCGCGGCGAGCTCCGCGTCCGGTTGCACGGGCCCGCCCGGCGTGTACGCAAGCGCGCCGGGGAGGAAGTCGACGCCGACGTTCAGCCCGCCGCTCGCGAAGATCAGCTCCTGGATCTCCGGGTCGGGCTCGGCACGGCCGAGCACGGGGTCGAGCCCGAGCAGCGCGAGCTGCGGCACCCGGAAGCCGAGGGCGCGTGCGAGCTCGCACGCGATCACCTCGGCGACGAGCGCGAGCGGCCCCTGGCCCGCGCCGCGGAACTTCAGCACGTAGAGGCCGTCGTCGTCGGCCTCGACCAGCCCCGGCATCGACCCGCCCTCGCGGAGGGCGGCCACGTAGCGGATCGCCGCGATCTCGGGGAGCGCCGTCGTCGACTCCATGGCGCCCACCCTAGTGCCTAGTCGTTCGGTGCGACGACCCTGGTCACGACCCAGCGGTGCTTGCCGATCTTGCGGTCGCGCGTGAAGCCGAGCCGCTCGTAGGTCGACAGTGCACCGTTGAAGAGGAAGCCGGCGGGCACGGCGCCGGCGGCCTCCGGATATCCCTCGACGGTGCCGCCGCCCAGGCCCGCGATCAGGTCGAGCGCACCGGCCAGCGCCGCGGTCGCCACGCCCCGGCGGCGGTGCCCCTTGCCGACGAAGTTGCACGCGATCCGCCAGTCCGGGGAGGTCGTCCGGCCCTTTTCGTAGGCGGCGCGGCTCTTGATCCGCGGCACCTCGTCGGGCACGCCGAACTGGCACCAGCCGAGGCAATCGTCGCCGTCGAACACGAGCGCCGCGTGGGCCTTCCCCTCCTTGACGCGCTTGAGCTTGCGCCGCCGGTTCAGCGCCGCCGTCGTCTCCTTGTCGGCTCCTTCTGGGTGAAAGCCGATGCACCAGCACCCGCCGAAGACGCCGTTGTTGTGCTCGACCAGCGCGGCGAACGCGTCCCACGTCGACTCGTCCAGCGCCTTGATCGTGTACGTCGCCTCCACTACTCCGCCCTCTCGAGGAACGCCAGCACGCGCTCTGTGAGCAGTTTCGCAGCCGCGGCGTCGTACCCCCGAAGCGATGAGTCGGCGAAGAGATGCTCCTCGCCCGGGTAGAGGAAGAGCTCGGCGCCGCCGGCCGACTCGGCGAGCGCCCGGGCGGCCTCGAGGTCCTCGGCGAAGAACGGGTCGGCCTCCTTGCCGTGCACCTGCACCGGCACGTCGTCGGGCCATGCGTCCCCGAACTCCGATACCGGGAGGCAGCCCGACATCAGCACGGCCCCGCGCGCGCCGGGCCGGGTCTGCGCCAGCTCCTGGGCGGGCATGACGCCGAACGAGAAGCCTGCGTAGACGACGCCGGGGCCGACTCCTCGGCGGCGGCCACTCCGCGCTCGGCGAGCGCCCCGAACCCCGCCTCGCGCGCGAAGGCCATCCCCTCCTCGATGGTGTCGAAACGGCGTCCGTCGAACAGGTCGGGCGTGTGTACGGTGTGCCCGGCCTGCCGCAGCGTCGTCGGCGAACGACCGGACTCCCTCGGTCAGCCCCTGGACGTGGTGGTACAGCACAACCTCGGTCATCTGGCGTCCTCCTCGGCAATTGATCCATTTACTTGGAACGTTCGGAGATGTTAGCCTATTCGCACGTGAGCGGCAACGCGACTCCCCCGGACTACGACCTCGCCGACCGGATCGCGCTCACCCGGCCGTCCCAGGTGAAGGCGCTCGGCCACCCCCTCCGCAACACGATCCTCGGCCTGCTCCACGAGCGGGCGGCCACGGTGACCGAGCTCGCGGTCGCGGTCGGCCGCCCGAAGAGCACGGTCGCCCATCACGTCAAGGTGCTCTCCGAGGCCGGACTTGTGCAGGTGGTGAGGACCCGGCGGGTGCGGGCGATCGAGGAGCGCTTCTACGGCCGGACGGCGCGCATGTTCTACGTCTCGGTCGAGCGGAGCGCGGCGGGCGAGGACATGCCTCGGGACTTCAACGACTTCGAGGTCGCCGCCCGCGAGTCGGTCGACGCGTTCCATGACGGGAAGCTGTGGGGGTTCATCCGCCACGCCCGCATCTCCGAGGCGCAGGCGTCGGACTTCTGGGAGCGCATGGCCGAGCTCGTCGCGGAGTTCGACCGGCTGCCGCGGTCGGGCGAGACGATGTACGGCTTCGCGGTCGGCGTCTATCCCACCGACCAGCCGACGCTCCCGAGCGGCGGCGAGGCTGCACGCTCAGAACCCGGATGAATTCACCTCGAACGGACGATACGCCGCGACGCGCGCGCTGATGTCATGCGCGTATGGATGCGAGTCAGGCTGCCTTTGCGACGTCGCCGCTGTTCGTCAGTCGCTCGGATGAGGTGGGCGACGTGCGGATCCACTCCCGGGTGGGTGGGGTCGGGCCACCGGTCGTGCTGGTGCACGGATACGGCGTGTCCGGCCGCTACCTGCTTCCTCTGGCAACGGTCCTGGCAGGCCGGTGCGCCACGTACGTCCCCGACCTGCCCGGCCGCGGCCGGCGCGGCCGGAAGGCCGCTGCCACGGGGATCCGCGACCTGGCCGACGCGCTGGGCGACTGGCTCGACGCCGTGGGCCTGTCCAGCCCCGCCTTCGTCGCCAACTCGATGGGGTGCCAGATCGTCACTGAGCTCGCCGTGCGCCGGCCGCTGCGGGTCGGGCCGCTGGTGCTCATCGCCCCGACGATCGAACCGGCCAGGCGCGCCGCGCCGCAGCAGATCTTCCGTGCGCTGCGCGCCTGCGCGCAGGAACCGGCGGGGCTGGTGACGCTGGCCTTCCGCGAGACCGCGCGCCGCGGGGCGGCCGGCCTCCACGCGATGGCCCGCTCGGCGCTGGCCGACCGGATCGAGGAACGGCTGCCGCACATCCACCAGCAAACGGTCGTCGTGCACGGCGGGAACGACCGCTTCATCAGCCGGCGGTGGGCGGAGGAGGTCGCAGCCCTGCTGCCGCACGGCAGGCTCCTCGTCGTCGCGGACGGGTCACACGCGCTGCACTACACGCACCCGTCGTACGTCGCCTCAGTCGTCCACCAGCTCATCGCCACCGACGGCACGCCCGCGGCGAACCCGACCGTGGCCCGTTCAGGATCGGTGTCGGGCCGCGTCTGCCGCCTTTGCCAGCCTTGTGAGGGTGGCGAAGAACTCCGCTGATTGTCCGATGAAGAGGCCGTCGGCGGTCAGGGCCTTGACCGCGCCCATGGCTGCGCCGTCGGTCTCGGTGGGGCGGATGATTGAGACCTTGGGGAACTTGCGATCGAGGAAGCGCGTCGGCTCGGGCATGATCAGGTTGGTCTGGGTCAGCTCACCGTCGGCGTTGAGGTCGGGGAACGTGAGCCCGGTGGTCGGGTCGGTGAGTGGCGGCGCGTTGCCGGCTTTGTCCTGCCATGTCTGGAAGTGCATGATCTCGGAGCCGCCGATGCTGAGCAGGACGCGCAGCACCTCGGGATTGGTGACGCGCTGGGCGAGCCCGGCGTAGAGGCTCGTCCCGCCTTGCTCGACCCACGCGAAGTGGAAGCCGGCGGTGTTGGCGATCGCCTGGAGGTGCTTCTTCGGCGAAAGGTCGGCATCCGAACGGGGGATGGCCGGGTGCTGGCCGGTGGCGAGGTCCGGCACGGCGTTTGGGAGCGTGTCGCCGAGGTCGGTGTTCTTCGAGTCGCTGCGGTAGCGCGTCCAGAAGCTGGTGTTGACGGTGAGCTGCATCAGGTTGGTCAGCCGTCCGATCTGCTGGGCGCCCGTCGCCGTGCTGCTGGGCAGGGTGCGGAACTTGTCCAGGTTGACCGTTCGCGCGCCGTGCGCTCGCAGGTAGGCGTTGATGAAGGTGAAGTGGCTGATCTCGTCGTCGGTGTTGTCGTGGATGTACTGCGCCATGTCCTCGTCCAGCACCGCGACCGCCTCGGCGTACGCCGGGTTCCCGCTTCCGCCCGGGACTTCGCGATCCTGGATGCCGGCGAGCTCGTTGTACTGCTGCCAGAGATCGGACTCGAGGATCTCCGCCGCAGCCAGGAACCGGAGGATCGCGGCGTCGCCTCTGGTCAGTCCGCCGCTCGCATCCGCCGCAGCGGTGTCGGCCAGCAACCCCGCGCCGACGGCTCCCGCTCCGACCGCGGCTCCCTTGAGCAAGAACGATCGCCGATTGGCCGATTCAGCTGTGGATCCCATGACCCCTCCTTCGCGAACGACTGCCGGACACGGCGTGATACGGGGGACGGGGCATGGCCGGTTTCCCCGGTGTCAGCCGGATCACATACTGGGATCGGCGCTGACGTCAGGCGGGTTCGCGGCCGAGGAACGTCTGGTCGAGCGTTCCCGACTCGTGGACCGAGACGACGAGCAGCGGACCGTCGCCTGTGTTTCGGAAGCCGTGCGGCGTCTCGGGCGGCACGACGAGCATCTGGTCCGCGTGCAGCTCCACGACGTCGTCGCCGGCCGTCCACCGGCCACTCCCTTCGAGGAGGACGAAGGTTTCCGAGTACGGATGCACGTGGATGTCCACGCCCTTTCCCGGCGGCGTCCGCACGACGAAGACCGAGACGCCGATACCGGCTCGGGGAAGCCCCTCGAACAGCGCAGCCGTCGGGCTGAACTTCATGTCGTCGAGGTTGAAGACGTCCATCGCGACGGAACGCTAGCTCTCGGCGTCGGCTTTCAGCTCCTGGATCGCCCAGGTGTTGCCGTCGAGGTCGTCGAAGAAGGCGAACCGCGATCCACGTGTGCCCTCGGGGCCGAGCTGCTGCACGTCGCCGATCGGGACACCGCGGTCGGCGAGCATCCGACGGACCTCGTCGATGTCCTCGACGACGAGTTGGACGCCCTTTACCGAGCCCGGCTCGCCGAGGGGCAGACCCTCGCCGATCACGACCGAGCACGCCGAGCCCGGCGGCGTCATCTGAACGACGCGCATGTGATCGTTCGGCCGGACGTCGTGGTCGAGCTTGAAGCCGACTCGATCGGTGTAGAAGGCCTTTGCCGCATCGACGTCGGACACGGGAATTGGAACCACCTCGAGCCTCAGATCCATGGCGCACACCTCCTGCGAAGAAGACAGTATGCCGTTTGGGGGCCCCGGACGCGCGGAGCCCCCCAACGCCGTCGTGGCTGACGACCGGCAGGACGGCGTTCGCCGGCGCAGCGTTAGAGATGTCGGCGGTAATCCCCGAATAGGCCGACGCGGACTTCTTCGCACCGTTGAGGGCGGTCACCATCCCCTCTCGCCGGACACGGCCAGGGACGAGGCTCGACTCCACACCGATGACCATCGTGAGAGTCTCAAAACCTCCCAGCAGCGTACCCGCGACGCTCGTAGACGAGTCAGGGCTGGCAACGCGACACGCGCCTTGTGGGTGCCTTGGCGAGCAGCCGGCGGATTCAGCGTGGCTAGGAACGGTTGCGCCTGCGCGACGTCGCGCCGCGGCGGTTCGACATCGGGTAGTTGGCCGCGCTTGAATAGCCGTGTGGCACGCGAGCTTCCGACCGGAACCGTCACTTTTGTCTTCACCGACGTCGAGGGCTCGACGAGGCTCTTGCAGCGGTTGGGTGCCGATGCCTACGCAGATGCGCTGGCGGAGCATCGCCGTACTCTGCGTGAGGCGTTCGTTCGCCACGACGGAGTCGAAGTGGATACGCAGGGCGACTCGTTCTTCATCGCGTTCTCCACCGCGCCGGCCGCGATTGCCGCCGCCGCCGAAGCGCAGCAGGTGCTTGCGGCCGGACCGATCCGCGTGCGCATGGGGATCCACACCGGGACGCCGCACGTTACCGACGAGGGCTACGTCGGAGCGGACGTCCACCGAGCAGCCCGCATCGCAGCGGCTGGGCACGGTGGCCAGATCCTGGTCTCGTCCTCGACCGCGTCGCTGGTCGAGGGCGACAGCTTGCGCGACCTCGGCGAACACCGCCTGAAGGACCTCGCCGCACCGGAACGGATCTATCAGCTCGGCGGCGAAGCCTTCCCACCCCTGAGAAGCCTGCAGCAGACGAACCTCCCGATTCCTGCGACGCGCTTCCTCGGGCGCCAACGAGAGCTCGGCGAGGTGACGACCCTGCTCGGAAGCGGGGTCACGCGCCTGCTGACGTTGACGGGCCCGGCCGGAGCCGGCAAGACCAGGCTCGCGCTCCAAGCCGCCGCGGAAGCGTCCGACCAGTATCCCGACGGTGTCTTCTGGGCGTCGCTTGCTGCGCTGCGCGACCCGAAGCTCGTGCTCGAGATAGCCGCTCAGGCGCTCGAAGCGAGGGACGAGCTCGCCGACCGCATCGGCGACCGCCGGCTACTGCTCATCCTCGACAACTTCGAGCATTTGATCGATGCGGCGGGCGAGCTCGCTGGGCTGCTCGCCGACTGTCCGAAGCTTCAGCTCCTGGTGACAAGCCGGGAGTTGCTGCGACTTCCTGGCGAGCAGGCCTATCCGGTCCCGCCGCTCGAGCCTCAGGATGCGACCGAGCTGTTCACCACGCGCGCGCGGGCAGTCGATCCTCGTTTCGAGGCCCGCCCAGTCGTCCACGAGCTGTGCTCCCGGCTCGACAACCTGCCGCTCGCGCTCGAGCTCGCCGCCGCCCGCGTCCCCGTGCTCTCTCCGGAGCAGCTGCTCGACCGCCTGTCGAAGCGGCTCGACCTGCTCAAGGCCGGCCGCGGAGTAGACCCCCGGCAGCAGACCCTGCGCGCGACTATCGCATGGAGCTACGACCTCCTCGACGAAGAGGAACGGCTCCTGTTCGAAGGCTTGTCCGTCTTCCGCGGCGGCTGCACGCTCGAGGCGGCGGAGGAGGTCTGCGACGCCGACGTAGACACGCTGCAGTCGCTGATCGACAAGAGCCTGCTTCGCCGGCAGGGAGAGCGGTTCTGGATGCTGGAAACGATCCGGGAATACGCGATCGAGCGACTTGAGGAGCGGGGAGAGGAGGACGAGTTGCGCCGCCGCCACGCCGACTACTTCCTCTCGCGTGCCGAGGATGCCGCTGTCGGCGGGCCGTCCGCGCTCCCGGAGGCCGGGGTCCGGCTGCAGGACGAGCTGGACAACATCCGGCGCGCCCGTGGCCGGCTCATCGCTTCGGGCGACGTGGAGCGGGAGGCTCGCCTCGCGGTAGCAGCGTTATGGGCCCTGTGGACGCGAGCCAGCCTGCGGGAGTTGAAAGCGTGGCTTGTCTCGGCGCTCGACCACTCGGTTGACCTCGACCCTGGGCTCCGAGCGGATGCGCTCGGCGCCGCCGCGCTCGCGGCGGCGAACTTGGGCGAGAGCGAGGTGGCGCGGGAGTACGCCCGCGAGAGCCTGGAGATCGCCCGCGAACGACACGACAAACGCCAGATCGAGTGGGCGCTTCGAGTCCTCAGCTTCGATGAGCCGGATCTCGATGAGCGTAGGCACCTGCTGGACGAGTGCGAGGGGCTTCTCCGCGAGCTCGGAGATGACGGCGGCCTCGGCTGGGTCGCCTTCCTGCTCGGCGTGACGCTCCTCGACGAGGGACGCCTCAAAGAGGCACGCGAGGCTCTCAACAGGGCCGTTGCGATTTTCACAGGCCTCGGCAGGCGGTGGGAGGCGGCGACCGCGGAGAATGCGATCGCCTACGTGCTGATCGCGGACGGTCAGCACCAGGCCGCGAGACCGATTCTCGAGGAGGCTCTCCGGAGGGCGGTCGAGCTCCAGTCCGTGGCGCTGGCCATCGAAGCGCTTGCCGGGCTCGGGTGCGTTCGCGTGCAAACCGATCCCGGCGCGGCGGCGCGGCTGTTCTCGGCGGCCGAGACGATCGCCGAAGAGAGCGGGCACCGGCTCGACACGACCTACGCGCTTCGCTTTGTGGACCGGGCCGCAGAGACGGCCCGCCAGCGACTCGGCGACGCGTTCGGTGGGGAGTCGAAAGCGGGGACTGAGCTGACACTGGACGAAGCAGTCACGCTGGCGCTCGGTGAGGAATGAGCCGGGGCCGAGCCTCCGAACCCGGCTCGTCCGCCTGAGGATCTCGCTCCGAGTTGAGCCAAGAAGCCCTCTAACGGACTCGAACCGTTGACCCCACCGCGCGGCCTTCTGCAGGATCACCTCGCCCCGTACGCCCGCCCCGAGAATCCCTCTCAGGCCAGTGCTTTCTGCTTGAGCGCGTCGAACTCCGGCTGGGTGATCGCGCCGCTGTCCAGGAGTTGCTTGGCCTTCTCGATCTCCGCCGCTGCTCCGCCGCTGCCTCCGGCCGAGCGCACGTAATCGTCCATCTGCGCTCGTTGCGCCTGGGCCCGCTCGAGGTTGCGCTGGTTCATGCCGTCGTTCTGCGAGACCAGGTAGACGAACACGCCAAGGAACGGCAGCACCAGCGTGAAGATGAACCACCCGGTCTTGCCAAGTCCCGAGAGATCGCGCCGCCGGAAAATGTCTCCCCACACGCCGAACAGCATCCAGAACCATGCGACCCAAAGGAAGAAGACAAGCATCGTCCACATCACATCGAGAAACGGATAGTCGGCTAGCACGATCATCCAAGGCTCCTAGGTCGGTTCGCCCGATCCTATCCACGCGCTCAGACGTAGTCATCACGGTGGCAAGACCGTCGTGCCGTCATCGCGACGGCGAACATGGGGGCGATTCGAACCGTGGCGCCCGGCAGGGGTGCGGACTGTGAGCCGTGCAGGGCCAACTCGGCGGACTGCTCGTCGACCTGCGATCGGCAAAGGAAGTCGGCGACCTTCCTCGAAACCCGAACGGGCCGACGATGCTTGGACTGTTCGCACAGGTACATGCTGTGAGGCGACGATCGCAGTCGCTCGCGAAGCTGAACCTCGAGCTGGCTAAAGTCGAGGTGAAGCAGAAGGCAGCTGCCCTTGGCATCGCCGGTGGTATGGCGGCCGCTGCGGCTGCCGTCGCGTTCTACGCGATTGGATTCGGGTTTGCCGCCGCGGCTGCGGGGCTGGCTGAGACGCTGTCGTTGTGGTTGTCGCTCTTGATCGTCGCCGGAGTGCTCGTCGTCGTGACAGCGATCCTCGGAGTCATGGCGCGCCGCTACGCGCGCCGGGCGTCGACTCTGCAGCCATCGCAGGCGATCGAGGAGGCGAAACAGACCGTGAAGGAGCTGCAGGGCAATGGCTGACCGCGGTGCCGAGGAGATCCGCCGAGAGATCGCCGTCGAGCGACGGCGGCTGGAGGATTCGCGCGCCGCACTCTTGGCCGAGCTGCGCTCGGTCGTCCCGGTCGTCGCCATCGGCCTCGTCGCAGTCGGGGTCATTGCCGCGCGCAAAGGGGTTCGCGGCGGCATAGCGATGATCCGAAGCCTCAGCTAGTTTCGAGGCAGATCTACCTTGCGGGCAAGCCCGTCGACCCGACGGGTGCGTGGTCACTCAGTGCTTGCCGCCTCGATGTCTCCGATCTCCTTCTCGGCCGGCAGCACGTACAGGAACGCGAATGCGGCCGCAGCGCCGCCGAGGAAGTCGGCGACCAGATAGATCCAGATGTTCGACCACTCGAAGAGCCCAGTTACCGACGCGCCCAATGCGATGGCGGGATTGAACGCGCCGCCGGAGATGCCGCCGACCGCGAACGCGCCGGTTACCACCGTGAAGCCGATGGCGAGGCCGTAGAACGAGTTGCCGTCGGTGCCTCGGGCTGTGGCCACGTGCAGGACGACCCAGGCCAGGGCGAACGTATAGATGAACTCGACGATCAGCATCTTGCCGTTGCTGGCGACGACGGCGTGCGGCTCGCGGCCGCCGACGTAGCGCACCAGCAGCCCTGCGATCACCGCGGCGACGAACTGGGTTGCGACATACGGGCCATACTCACCTGCGGCCATCCGCCCGCGCAGGAGTACCGCGGTGCTCACCGCCGGGTTGAAGTGGCCGCCGGACACGTGGCCGCCGGCAAACACCATCACCATGAGCACCGACCCGATCGCAATCGGCGCCAGCGCGCCGGCGCCGGCCTTGTTGGTGGCCATGCCGACCGTGAACACGAAGATGAACATTCCGAGGAACTCGACCGCCAGCTTCCGTTGAAGTTCGAGGCTCATTGTTTCCCCTTCCGATCGACCGCTCTCATGCGCGCAAACGACGCTTCACAGTTCGCGTGCAGGCGGGTTGAACCTCCTCGGTCGCGGCCCGCTGAACAAGCGGTCGGCCTGCTCGGGGATGGCCAGGGCCTTGGCCCGCAGGTCGGCGTACTCCTTCTTGGTGGTCTCGATGGTCACGGGGTCTCCTCCGGAATCAAGGGTCGGCTCAGTCACGACATGCGTCCGGTGGTGGTGGACGCCCGCCTGGTGCCAGGGTGGCGGCAGCTGGGCGGCTCTCGATCCGGCGAAGCACTCGGGGCTGGCGACCGCCAATCTGGCGACTCGCGGGCCTGGAGCCGTTGCCGTATGCGGCTCGCGTCTCGGCGGCTACCGGGACGCGACGTGGCCGGATGCTACCCGACCGCGCCCGGGCTCGCCCAGGGCGGCCGAGCCCGCTACACCTCGGTGTGGTACGGTCGTCGGAGTCCGTGACGATGGCGACAAGCTCTCGTCTCGGGGACTCGGGCAAAGGGGGAACGATGGGTACGCGTCGCGTTGGCTGTGTCGGGCGTCTGCTGGCGGTGGCAGCCGTGTTCGTGGGAGTGGCAGTGTGTGCTGGGCAAGCGCGTGCCGCGTTTCCGGGTCATAACGGGCAGATCTCGTTTGTCAACGACAGCAGTGGCAGCCCTCAGATCGCCCGCATCAATCCTGACGGCAGCCACCGCGATCAACTCACGCACACCTCGACGACGCACCTCTCGCTCTACTCCGACTGGTCGCCGAACGGGCGTGAACTCGTCTTCGACAGCGACCGCACCGGGGCGTGGCAGGTGTACACCATGAACGCCGACGGCAGCGACGTAGACAAGGTCACCCACATGAGGGGGTTCACCGGGGAGCCATCCTGGTCGCCAGACGGCAGCCGCATCGTGTTCGCCCACAGCTCCACCGGGAACCTGCCCTACGACCTTTACACCGTCAGCGCGGAAGGGGGCCCCGTTCACCGCCTGACCCACAGCGCCCTAGACGAGGAACTCCCCCAGTACTCGCCCGACGGTCGCTGGATCGCCTTTTCCACCTTCCCCGAGACCGGCGTACCCGCCGTCTACCTGATGCGCGCAGACGGCAGCCATACGCATCGCTTGACGCCGCTTCGGCTCCGCGCCGGCTCCAATGACTGGTCGCCCGATGGTCGCCGGATCGCGTCCGCCACCAACGCCGACGTGCCCAACTCTCAGGTGTTCACGATTCGCCCCGACGGCACCGGCATCCACATGATCACTACTGGGCCCAGCGATTTCTGGCCGAGCTACTCCCCCGATGGCCGCCAGATCGTGTTTAGCCGCATCCTCGCTGGGCAGGCCACGTCCGACCTGTGGGTTATGAACGCGGACGGAACCAATCCACACGCCATCACCCACACGCCAAACGTCATCGAGAGCATCCCCGACTGGGGGACACACCACCTAACCCACTAAGGCCCAGCGACAGCGCTCACCATACCGACTCGTCCCGCTCCTCGACATGCGGCGGCAGGTAAGGCTGGGGCCGACCCGGCTCGTAGCGTTGGCTCCTCATGCTGCGCGGGTCGCGGCTGTCGAGCACCTGCACGGCTCCGGTGTCCGACTCGACGTGGTACTCGACCAGTCCGCCCGCCAAGAGCAGCGCGTGGTCGTGCGCCCGGAGCCTGAGCGAGGTCACGTCGGGGTTCGCCCACCACCGCATGATCGGCTCCTCGGCTGGCAGGTGACACGCGAGCACGAGGCCGAGCAGCGTCGCTTCCAGGTCGTCGGCGGCCACGAGGGCCAGTGTACGCGCCGGGCCTGACGGTCAGCCAGCACGGCCAAGGGGCCTGCTCAGGAGGGCTGGCAGCGGCCAGGAGCACCAGGCCAGGCTCATCATCCTGGCCTGGGGACGACCCCGCTCAGAGGGCGTCTGAGAGGCTGCCCTCGGGGTAGATCCCGGGGTAAATCGGCCCCCCCTTCTGGCCCCTCCTGGGGTAAATCCGGGGGGCCTGGGCGAGAGCCTCACACCCCTGATTCTTGAGTCTGAGAGAGCGATTGCGGGGAAGCCCTCTAACGGACTCGAACCGTTGACCCCCTCCTTACCATGGAGGTGCTCTACCGACTGAGCTAAGAGGGCGGGCGGGGCAAGGATAGCCGCGTCGGGCTGCCGACGGCCAGCGGTCGCACGAAACCCATGGGGCCAGGCCCAGTCGAAGCCTGGCCCCGGCTGCTCGCTACTCCCCCGCGACCGCCGCCTCCGGCGCCTGCACGGGCGGCGCTGGGCTCACCCCGTGCTTGTAGTACTCGACGTTCAGCGGCTCGAGCGGCGTGTTCCCGAGGATGAGATCTGCCGCCTTCTCGGAGGTCATCGCGACCGGCGCGTAGATGTTGGCATTCGTGACGAACGGGAAGACCGATGCGTCGACCACCCGCAGGCCGTCCACGCCGTGCACCCGCATCGACGTCGGGTCGACCACCGCCCCGTCCCCAACGCCCATCTTGCACGTGCACGACGGGTGCAGGGCCGTCTCGGCGTCCTTGGCGACCCACTCGAGGATCTGCTCGTCGGTCGCGACGTCGCGGCCCCGGCGAGAGCTCGCCCGCGTTGTACTCGTCGAACGCCGGCTGGTTCAGGATGCTCCGCGCGACGCGCACCGCCTCGACCCACTCCTTGCGGTCGTTGTGCGTCGAGAGGTAGTTGAACTGGATCGCCGGATGGACGGTCGGGTCGGCGGTCGTGATCTTGACCGTGCCGCGCGTGTCGGCGTACATCGGGCCGATGTGCACCTGGTAGCCGTGGCCGCCGGCCGGCTCGGTGCCGTCGTAGCGGATCGCGAGCGGCAGGAAGTGGAACATCAGGTTCGGGTAGGCCACCTCGTCGTTGCCGCGCACGAAGCCGCCGCCCTCGAAGTGGTTGGTCGCGCCCGGCCCGGTGCGCCCGAAGAGCCACTTCGCGCCGACCGCGGGCCGGTTTCGGTACTTGAGCGCCGGCGCGACCGACACGGGCTTCTTGCTCCCGTACTGGACGTACACCTCGAGGTGATCCTGGAGGTTCTCGCCCACGCCGGCCAGGTCGTGGATCGCCTTCACGCCGACCGCCTCGAGCTCCTTGGCGTTCCCGATGCCCGGAGACCTGGAGCACCTGCGGCGAGTTGAACGCGCCGCCGCACAGCACGACCTCGCGCGACAGCACGCGGTGGATCCGCCCGCGCCAGTCGGTGTACTCGACGCCGATCGCCTTCGTCCCGTCGAGGAGGACGCGCGTCACGAACGCGCGCGTCTCGACGTCGAGGTTCGGCCGCTTCATGACCGGGTGCAGGTAGGCCCGAGCAGCGGAGAGCCGGCGGCCGCGGTGGATGTTGCGGTCGAAGGCCGCGAAGCCCTCCTGGCGGTAGCCGTTCACGTCGTCGGTAAGCGGGTAGCCGGCCTGCCGCACGGCCTGGAAGAACGCCTGGAACAGCTCGCCCGTCGCCGGCCCGCGCTCGAGCACGAGCGGCCCGTCGCCGCCCCGGAACTCGTCCGCGCCGGCGAGGCACGTCTCCATCTTCTTGAAGTACGGCAGGCAGTTGGCGTAGGCCCACGACTCCATCCCCGGCTCGCCCGCCCAGCGCTCGTAGTCCATCGGGTTCCCGCGCTGGAAGATCATCCCGTTGATCGAGCTCGACCCGCCGAGCACCTTGCCGCGGGCGTGGTAGACCCGGCGCCCGCCCATCGCGGGCTCAGGCTCCGACTCGTACTTCCAGTCGTAGAACCGGTTCCCGATCGGGAACATCAGGCCCGCGGGCATGTGGATGTAGACGTCCCACGGGTAGTCGGACCGCCCCGCCTCGAGCACGAGCACCCTGTTCGCGCGATCCTCGCTCAGCCTGTTGGCGAGGATGCTGCCGGCGGAGCCTCCACCGACGATGATGAAGTCGTAGTGCGAATCGGCCATCCCGAGCACCTCCCTGGCGTCAGACGGAGGATGCTACACCCGCGCCGCTTCGGGCCGGGTCCCGCGTCCGCTCGACGACGGCTCGGTCGAGCCGAAGCGGCGTGAGCGCGTTGGCCCACACGCCCTGCACCCACGGGCGGCGAAGGAGGGTCGCCCGGGAGTACGAGACCGGCAGCATCAGTACCTCGTCGGCCACGATCCGGCGGTCGACGGCCGAGTAGAGGGCCAGCCGCTCGTCGCGGTCGCGGCTCGCGCGTGCCGCATCCAGGCGCGCGAACGTCTCGGCGTCGGTCACGATCGGATCGGTCGGGTCGCCGACCAGCCCTCGGAAGAACCCCTCCGGGTCGGGGAAGTCGGCGAACCACGTGCACACCCACACGTCGCAGTCCTGCCCCGAGAGGATGACGTCGGGCTCCGAGAAGTCGATCCGGGCCTTCACCCCAAGCAGGTCGAGTGCCTCGACCAGCGCCTCGGCCTGCTGTGCGGTGCCGGCGGTGGCGAGCATCCTGAGCCGGCCGAGCCCCTCCCCGTCCGGATGCCCGGCGTCGGCGAGGAGCCTCCGGGCCTCGTCCATCGACGGCGGCGAGGCCAGGTCGTAATTGTGGCCGGGCATGGCGGGAGGGAGCAGGCCGCCGCGCCCCGGCGGGCGGCTGCCGAGCCCGATCCGCTCGGCGCCGGCCGAAACCGCCGCGACTGCCGCAGAGATCGCGCGGCGGACGCGGACGTCGTCGACGGCGGGTCGGTCGGTGCCGAAGCCCACGATCGTCGTGCCGAGCACCGGCGCGGTCTCGACGCAGCCTTCACCGGCATCCGGGACTAGCGTCCGCGCGCTCGGCATGACGTCGATCGTCCCGTCGCTCCAGAGCGCCTCGAAGTCGTCGGTCCGCTTCCGGAACCGGATCGTGATCCGCGAGAGGTTGCCGCGGGCGCCCCGCCACCGCGGGTTGGCCTCGAGCACCAGGCCCTCCTCGTCGCGCGCGGTCAGGACGAACGGACCGCTCGACACCAGCGGCACGCGCTGGTGCCACGTCTCACCCGCCTCGCTACAGATGTGCCGCGGCCATGGATAGGCCGGCGTCGAGGCGAGCACGTACGGAAAGTAGTTGCGCGGCTCGCGCAGCACGACCTCGAGGGTGTGATCGTCGAGCGCGTTCGCCTCGGCCATGTCGGCAAAGAGGAAGGCTGTCGAGGCCGAGAGGCCGCGGACGTGCTCCCACGTGTAGACGAAGTCGTGCGCCGTCAGCGGCTCGCCGTCGCTCCAGCGGGCGTCGTCGTGGAGCTGGAAGAGGTAGGTCGTGCCGTCGGACGAGACGCGGAAGTTCTCGGCGAGCGAGGGCATCACGTTCAGCTCGCGGTCGACGATCAGAAGCCCGCGGAAGAGATGCTGGGTGAGCGCGCTCGTGTCGGCGACGTACGCCAGGCCAGGCGCGACGGCCGACGGGCAGAACATCGCCGCGGTGAGCTGCTCGCACAGCTCGGGCTGCGGCATCGCCTCGACCTTGCACGCGAACGCCTCGTCGTAGGCCCGCTCGGCGCCCTCGAAGTCGAACGCCAGGTGGTGGACGAGCGCGATCTTGAAGAGCGTCTCGCGCGAGCGGCGGTCGTCGCCCATGCGGCTCAGGAACTCCCGGGCGCGCCGGTAGTGGCGGATCGCCTCGGGGTCGGCCGAGATGCCGCGGGCCTCGTCGCCGGCCCGGATCAGGTAGTCGGCCGCCTTGGCGGCGTCGTCGGCGGCGGAGTAGTGGCGGGCGAGCTGGGCGAAGGTGCGCGGGCTGGGGTCGTCGCCCGCCAGCGCCTCGAGCGCGGCGGCCGACGCGCCCGTGCAGCTCGCGGCGGCGGGTGTCGGTCAGCATCGCGTAGGCCGCCTCCTGGACGAGGCCGTGCCGGAAGCGGTATTCGGGGTAGGGCCGGCGCCGCTCCTCGACGATCAGCTCGAGCCGCTGGAGATCGGTGAGCGCCGTCGCGAGCCCGCCGGTGTCGACCAGCCGCTCGAGCAGCGGGATCGCGAACCGGCGGCCGATGACCGACGCCACGGCGGTCACCTCGCGCGCCCCCGGGTCGAGCCGGTCGAGCCGGGCCTGGAGGACGCCCTGCACGAGCAGCGGCACCTCGAGCGCACCGGGATCGACGGCCAGCTCCCACCCGGAGTCGCCGTGCCACATCGAGCCGCGCTCGACCACGTCGCGCAGCGCCTCGGCGGCGAAGAGCGGGTTTCCGCCGGAACGCTCGCTGATGAGCGCGGCGACCGGCTCGGGGACGTCGCCGTCGGCCAGCTCGCGCACGAGCGCGCGGGTCGAGTCGGGCGTGAGCGCGCGCAGCTCGAGCTCGCGGTAGCGGTGCGGGTAGCGCTGGCGGGCGCGCTCGCCGACCCGCCACGAGCCGGCGTCGCGGTCGGCCCGGTAGAGGAGGGCGATCCCGACCGGGTCGCGCTCGGTCAGGTCGAGCAGCTCCTCGATCAGGTCGAGGGTGGGCTCGTCGGCCCAGTGCAGGTCCTCGAACACGAGCAGCACCGGCCGCTCGCGCGCGAGCGCGCACACGAGATCCTCGACGGCGTGGACGCTGCGCCGGTGCACCGTCTCGCGGCTCAGCTCCCGAAGGCGAGCGGCGGTCTGGGCGTCGGGCGTGAGCCCGAGCAGGCCGGCCAGGAACGGGTAGACCTCGTCGGGGTCCTCGAAGAGCGGCTGGACGGCCGCCTTCAGGTCGAGCCGGATGCGCGCCTCGCTCGTCGTGGCGCCCGCGCCGAGCCAGTCGCGCAGAAGCTCGCGGACGGGGCCGTACGGGAACGCCTGGGCGTAGGAGAGGCCGCGGCCCTCGAGCGTGAGCAGCCGCTCGCCGAGCGGCGCCGCCGCCTCGGCGACCAGGCGCGACTTTCCGATGCCCGCCTCGCCGGTGACGGCGAGGATCGCGCCGATCCCGTCGGCGAGCCGATCGAGCGCGTCGCGCACCTCGGCCAGCTCGGCGTCGCGGCCGACGAGCGCGCCCTCCTGGGCGGTCGGCCCCGGCTCGATCTCGCCCAGCACGCGGTAGCGGTCGATCGGCTCGGCCCGGCCCCGAAGCGACGTCGGGCCCAGCTCCTCGAGCTCGAACGACGAGCGCACCTGGACGGCGGTCTGCGGGCCGAGCACGCACGTCGCCCTCGGCCGCGATCGACTGGAGGCGGGCCGTCACGTTCACGGTGTCGCCGAGCGCGTTGTAGCGGCCGCGGGCGTCGCCGTCGCCGGGGGCGATCACGACCGGGCCGGTGTTCACGGCGATCCGCGCCCGGATGTCGATGTCGTAGGCCTCGCGCACGTCGGCGCCGTAGCGCTCGAGCGCGCGCTGGATGGCGAGGCCGGCGCGGACTGCCCGTTCGCTGTCGTCCTCGTGGGCGACGGGCGCGCCGAAGACCGCGAGCAGCCCGTCGCCGGCGAGCTGCGCGACGGTGCCGTCGTAGCGCTCGACCTCGGCCGCGACGAGCCGCATCACCTCGTCGAAGAGGTACTTCGACCGCTCCGGGCCCAGCGCCTCGCCGATCGCGGTCGAGCCCGCGATATCGGCCATCAGCACCGCCACGACGCGGCGTTCGCCCTCCGTTCCCGCCATACGTGCATAGTGGCACAGACCGGCGGATCAGACCGGAGGCGGCTCGCGTCCCGACGACGCCCATGACGGCCTCGGCGGCGGCGGCCGCGCGGAGCAGCGCGGCCTCCCCGCCGTGCGGCGCGACCATCTGGATGCCCACCGGGAGCCCGGCGGCGGTAAAGCCACACGGGAGCGCGATGACAGGGCATCCCGTGAGCGTGAGCGCCGAGGCGATCCGAAGCCACTCGACGTAGCTCTCGAAGTGGACGCCGTCCACCTCCGAGACCCAGCGCCGCTCGATCGGAAACGGTGCGACGCAGGCGGCGGGGCAGGCCAGGATGGCGTGCTCGGCAAGGAAGGCGGCCATGGCGTGGACGATCCGGCCGCGATCGCGCTCGGCCCGGCCGAGCTCGGCGGGCGGCAGCGCGAGACCGAGCTCGATGTTCCCGACGATCTCCGGCTTCAGCCGGTCGCGGTCGGTCTCATACAGCGGCTCGAGGGCGGCGACGAACCCGGCTGCCGCGGAGGGCCTGGAAGGTCTCGGGCGCCGTCGAGAGGTCGGGATGGGCCTCAACGATCTCGACGCCGGCCGCCGCGAGGCGCTCGACCGCCGCCCGGCAGACCGCGCGCACGTCGGGCTCGAGCGGCGTGATCCCCAGGTCGTCGCTCCAGGCGATCCGGGCCGGGAGCTGGGGGCTCAGCGCGGCTGAGAGGAACGGCTCCGGCGGAGCGGGGAGCGCGAGTGGGTCCTCGGGGTGCGGCCCGGCCATCGACGTCGAGCATGAGCGCGGCGTCGGCGACGTCGCGCGCCATCGGCCCCTCCACCGTCAGCGTGTCGAACGGCTGCTCGGCCGGCCCGCGCGCAATCCGTCCCGGCGACGGCCGCAGGCCCACGACCGAGCAGAACGACGCCGGCGTGCGCAGGCTGCCGCCGAGGTCGGAGCCGGTCGCGAGCCAGACCTGCCTGGTGGCGAGCGCGACCGCCGAGCCTCCCGAGGACCCGCCGCACGTGCGGCTCGTGTCCCACGGGTTTCGGGTCGGGCCGAACACCTCGTTGAAGGTCTGCGCCGCCTGCCCCGAACTCGGGCGTGTTCGACTTGGCGACCACGACGGCGCCGCGCTCCTCGAGGTGCTCGACGACGATGTCGGAGCGCTCCGGCACGTTGTCGGCGTAGATCGGCGATCCGTGGGTGGTACGGACGCCCGCGACCTCGGTCAGGTCCTTCACGGCGATCGGCAATCCCGACAATGCCGATTGGCGATCCGCCGCGTCGGCATGCGCCAGCGCCCGCTCGGCGCAGAGGGTTGGAAGGGCGTTCAGCGGGCCGTCCACAGCCTCGATCCGGCTGAGCGCCGCCTCGACCATCTCGCGCGGCGAGACGTCGCCGGCCCGGAGCGGAGCGACGGCGGCGCGGGCGGAGAGGGCGGTCAGATCGTCGGGCATTGGACGGATAGTCTGCATACATGTCGCCTGCCGTGCACGCCACAGGTGCCGTGGGCGGACGCTCCAACGCGAGTCCGGCTCGGCGTCCGGCTGGCTGAGCCGTGCGGAACGGCTTCTGGAGCGCGGGCGGCGGTGAAGCAGCAGTACGACCCCGAAAACGTGTTCCGCATGAACCGGAACATCTCACGTGCAGCGGCGGACGGGAGGTCGTAATCTTGGCGGCATGTTCCTCACCGATCCTCCCCAGAGCCCACAGTCCGACGCGATGTTCGACGCAAACCGCGAGTCCGACGGCTACGTCACCAACTTCACCCGCCTCTGGTGCTGGCGGCCAGACCTCTTCAAGGCGTTCGTCGACCTGCGGCTCGAGCTGATGGGCTCGACGACGCTGACCGAACGCGAGCAGGCGATCGTCGTCGCCGCCACCGTGTCGGCGTTCGGCGACTCGTATTGCTCCCTGGCGTGGGGCTCCAAGCTGGCGAAGCTCGCGGGCGACGAGACGGCAGGCAGGGTCATCGCCGGCGCGCTGCCCGGCGACCTCTCGGCACGCGAGGCCGCGCTGTGTGAGTGGTGCCGGACGGTTGTGCACGACCCGATGACGACGACTCCGGAGCAGGTGGCGAGCCTGCGTGAGGCCGGCTTCGACGAGCGCGAGATCTTCGAGGCGACGATGCTCCTGGCGCTGCGGGTCGCGTTCTCGACCGTGAACGACGCGCTCGGTGCGCAGCCCGACCGCCAGCTCGCCGACGCCGTGCCGGCCCCGTCCGTGACGCAGTGACGTTCGGCCGGCCGGCGGCCGAGACGCCCTCGCTCGCCTAGCTACGGCACGGTGATCGTCACGGTCGAGATGACCGGAACCGTGATCGTGTCGAGGACCGTGGTCGTCGGGCCGGTGACCGTGCTTGCCGGCGCCGTGACCGTCACAGGCACCGACACGGTGCGAACGACCGTCGCCACGGACGTGCTGTTGACCGTGGTGGCGACGAGAACCGTGCGCCCCGGCAGCTGCGCCGTCTGAGCGGAGAGCGGCACGGTCTGGGCGGCGAGCCTGACGGGCTTGCCTTTGACGAGGATGGTCTGGGCGGGGGTGCTGACGTAGCGGACGCCGCCTGAGGTGATCACGTGTCCCTCAACCCGGATCGTCCGCGTCGCCGCCGCGGTCGAGCCGCTTTCGCTGACGACGCTCCCCAGCCAGAACCCGCCCGCGGTGAGCGTAACGGCCGCGAGCGCGATCGGGACGGCATTCCAGACGTGGACATGCTCACGGAGCCGCTCGATCCACTCCGCGCCACCCCCTACCCGCCAACCGCCTAAGCTTGCCACGAATCTCGACAACGCAATTCCAGACTCTACCATCGCCGGTCACAGGCACGAAAGGCCCCCGCCCGGCGGTTCTGTCGCCCGCGAGCGTCGGCGGAGTACCCTTGGGAGATGCAGGAACACGTTCCCGCGGTCATGTGCTCCGAGGATGAGTTCGCAGCGTTGGCGGAGGACGAGCTCGACGCCCTGCCCGGCTGGATCCAGGCAGCGATCGCCACCCACAACGTCGCCATATCGATCGAGGACGCGCTTCCTGACCAGCCGCGAACGCTTGGAATATTCGCCCGATACAGCGGGGCCTCGGAGATCACGCTGTACCGCCTGCCAATCACCCGAGTGGCAGTCGACCGGCAGCACCTTCGGCGCGTTATCCACGACACGCTGCTGCACGAGCTGGGGCACCTGTTCGGCATGACCGAGTCCGACCTCGATCACTACTCGATTGGGAACAACCCCCTCCCGGATGCTCAACGGGTGCACGCCCCACGACGCGACGGATAGGGCTCACTGGAGGGAAGATGGTCGAACTGGCGCTCGCGAGCAGGGTGGCCCTGGTGGGGGAGCGGCTGCGGGGCGAGCTGGCGGGGTTGACCGAGCCCGCCGAGGTAGCGCTGGTGCGGGTGGAGCGCTGCCCGGCGGGCACGCTGCCCGTGTCGATCTCCTCGTGCGTCGTCGACCCGACCGACCCCGCGTTTGAGCTGCTCGTGCCGGACGGCGTCCCGCCGGGCTGTGCCGGGGTTCGCTGCGAGTTGGGGTTCGTGGTGCGTGCTCGCAGCCCAGTGCGGGGTCGGCGACGGGCGGAGGTGGTGGTGCCGGTGGACGTCCGGGGCGGCGAACAGACCGTGCACGAGGGGGATCACTTGTACGACCGTCTGATCGCGTCCTATCCGGCGCGGCACTTCCACCTCGAGCTCGCCTCCGCGCTGCTTGAGGGAGGTGGGCATCTGCGCGGTCGTGTACACGTCGCAGAGGGGATTTCCGAGGGTGTCGTTCGGATCGCTATCCGATGTAGGGAGACGTGGCGCACCAACTTCCGGATCCGGAACTGGCGCCATCCGCCCCTTTGGGACGACGAGGTGCTTTGGCAGCATCAGACGAGCGTCGAGCTCGATCCGGAACGGCGCTGGTACCCATTCAGCTTCGACATACGCCCCGGGCTGCCACCCGGAATGGAAGGCTACGTCGTCTCGTGGCGCTACGAGATCGAGGCCCAACGGCATGTCCGCGCACGACCGGACGAGCGGGCCGTGATCACACCGCTCCGGTTCGAAATCGGGTAGGAGCCCCGCCGCCGATCAGATCGGCGAGGGGCTCGAGCCAGTCCCGCCGTCGCTCCCGGTCTGGACGTGCTCGTCGTGCCGCACCACCGCCCGTGCGCGCTTCAGGGTCAAGCCCGCGCCGTTCTGCTCTGACGGCGGCGTATCGCCGTCGGCGTCATCAGCCGAGCTCTCGGTCTGGCGGACGATCACCTGCAGCCAGCGTTCGCTGAAGCCGGCGACGAACGAGACCACCATCACGACGTAGGCATCGTTCGATCCGGCCGACGTCGGCGCGTGGAACATGCCGGCCTGCATCGCTCCGTAGACGACGACCGCCGACGCGGCGCCGAGCGGCGGGCGGAGGTACCCGAGCCGGCGGATGATCCGCCGGCCCACTTCGTAGTCGACCTTGAACCCGGTCTTGCCGGCGGGCCCCATCCGGAAGAGCACGCTCACCACGGCGCCCACGGCCCCCATGGCAACGGCAATGGCGAGATCCAGCACGGTTGTGTCGTGCAGGCCCCACGCGTCCGCTCGCCACAGGAGCGCGAGCCCTCCCGCGAGGGCGCCGAGGAGCACCAGCGTCACGAGCATGCCCCAGACGTAGACGAGCCGCGCGGCCTGCGGGCCGGCCCGCGTGTAGTAGTCGTCCACGTCGTCGAGGGCGCCCTTGTCCGCCCGGAGCAGGCCGGTGCGCCCCTTGAACGGATGCCCGTTCGACTCCCGCTCGCACGCGGGGACGGTCAGAAGGTGGGCGGCAATGGTGCCGATCCACGTCACGGCAAGCCGCTCGCTGGTCCCCACGAGCACCTCCGACGCCTTCGTCGCTCGCTGCTGGCACCGGTGAAGCAGCGTGCTCACGTCCGGATCGAGCGTCGTCGCCCAGTCGGTCGCCATGTGAAATCGCGTGTGCGGATGGCCCTTCCACAGCCTGCGGAGGCGGCCCCAGCCATGCAGGTCGTCGACCGTGACCGCCACGGCGGACGGGACGTTCTTGCACCAGTATGCGAACACGATGCGGCCGTACTCAGCTTCGAAGCTCGCGAGCATGCGCTCGTACTCCGGCGTGAGCGGCACCTTGACCGTGCTCGCCGCAGAGGGCTCGCCCGCCTCGAGCGCGGCCAGCTGCTTACGCCACAGGTGGTGCACCGAGACCAGCTCGGGAAACGATGTCGCATGACCGCTCATGCGGGCGCGGAGATCGAGGCCTCGGCCCAACGGAGCCTCCTCAGGCTGCTGACGGCCGAATCGTACGCGCGGCGAGAGGCAAGTGTCAATGGCAACCTGGGGCGTCGCCCCGCGGCAGCACGAATAGGACAGTTCCAGAGTGGCTCTGGCAGCGGGATCGCGGGCCCTTCAAGCGCCTCTGGTTCACACTGCTACCGGCTAATGGTTCACATGGTGCCACACGAAGGAGTCGTCGGCGGCGGGACGGGCAGGCTGAACTCGTGAGCTCGACCCGACTCCGCGTTGACCTCGTCGGACGACTCGCCCATGACCTGACCGCTGAACGTGGACCACAGCCCGTCGAACATCATCGCGTCGACCGTCTGCGCATCCCCGACGCGGGCGTCCAAGCGGAGTGTCGGCAGCAGGCAGGGGGCGTTGGTCATCGACTCCATCCCGCCCGCAACGACCGTTTCCACCTCACCGGCGCGGATCATCTGGTCGGCGAGGCCGAGCGCGGCCTGGCGAGCCGGGTTCTGTCCCGCACCCGCCTGGAGGACGTGCCCCATCGCCACCCAGTCGACGGCGGTGGGCGGGATACCCGCGCGTGCCGTCGCCGCGTCGATGGCGACCGCGCCGCGGCCGACGGCCGTCAGACTCCGCAACCCGCCCCGTACCTGCCGACGAGCGTTCTGACGGCGGAAACGATCACCGAGCGCGTCATGCCGGACTCCTCACCGCGGTGCAGTGTAGGGTTGCGGCCGGGCGAGGTTGCGGCGACGCCTACGACAACGCCGCCGCCGAAAGCTGCATCTCCACGATCAAAAACGAGCTCGTCCACCAGCACCGTTTCACGACCAGAGACCATGCACGGCTGGCCGTCTTCGACTACATCGAAGGCTTCTACAACCCGCACAGACGCCACTCACGACTCGGGCACAAGAGCCCAAATCGAATACGAGAGGATCAGCCAACGCGCGGCCGACGCCGCCTAACCAGAAGGCGCCAACAGAAACGGGACAACCTCAGGGCGTAGGCGCCGGGATCGACTGCTGCTAGACGATCCCCGAGCATTGTGGCGCCGGCGAGGGCAAACAGCGCGTGAACAACTTCGCTCATTCGGTAGGTTCGCGTGGATTGGAGACGTTCGACCGTCGGTCAGGCCGTTGTCGCGGCGTCGGCGAGCCGGTTGCCGGTCTCTGCCACGGCCAGGACGGTAAGGATCGCGAGCACGCAGGCTGCAACTCCCAGGGAGGTGAGCGCGGCGCCGAGCGGCGCCAGGGCGACGATGGCCGCCATGGCGACCAGACGCTTGCGGCTGACGTTGTGGATCATGCGCAGCCGAAACAGGGTGTGGCCGATCAGGTACAGCACCGGCCCGCCTAGGATCACGGCCAACTCGACGCCCGAAGGGGATGAGCCGGGATGGGCGATCACGACCTCGTCTGCCACGGCCACGACGATGATGCCCGCCACGATCGGCGTGTGCAGGTAGGTGTACGCGTCGCGCGCGAGCCGGCCGCTGTCATCTACCCGCGAGAGGAACCGCTGCGCGCGCCAGCCTACCTCGTCGAAGTACAGCCACCACAAGGCGGCGGACGTCGCGAACGCCACCATCAAAGACGTCCCGATCGCGAGGTCAAACGCCTGCGACGACGCGGTCGCACCGGTGACGACGATCGACTCGCCCAGCGCGATGATGATGAAGAGCTGGAACCGCTCGGCGAAATGCGCTGGTTCGATCTCCCAGTCCGTGGTCGCGGAGCGGCCCAGCCGAGGCGTCCAGTAGCCCAGCGACGGCGCCACATAGTCCACCGCCAACGCCGCGACCCACAGCAATGAGCGGGCGCCCTCCGGCCGCGAACCCGCCGGCCAGCCACAGGGTTCCCGAGGCCAGACTCCAGACCAGGATCCGGCGAAAGACGATGTGGAAGTCGTTGTCGCGCGGTGTGGCGTAGACGTTGAACGCGTTTCGCAGCACCTGGAGTGCGACGTAGGAGCAGGCGAAGAGCGGCGCCAGGTCGCCGAAAGCCTGGGGGATGGCGACGGCCATCAACAAGCTCGATGCCATCACCACCAGCAGCACCAGTCGCACCAGCACGGAGTCGGGATCGAACCAGTTGGTCATCCAGGCGGTGTAGATCCAAGCCCACCAGACGACCAGCAGCAGAAACAGGGTCTGCAACGCGCCGCGCAGCGTCAGGTGATTGAGCAGCAGGTGGCTGAGCTGCGTCACCGCGAACACGAACACGAGATCGAAGAACAGCTCCAGCCAGGTTGCTCGTTGCTCATCGCCCGTGCGCTGGCGGAAGTGACCGGGGCCGCTCACCACCAGACCATAACCATCACCGCCGGATGCGCGGGCGCAGCTAGGATCGCCAGTTCCGCGCCGGCTCCCCGGCGTAGCGGCGACCGAGCCACGCGCTGCCGCGGAAGCCACTCGGTCAGGCACGTTGCCGCCGGCCGCGCGTGGCTCGGCGCACCTGACTCCCACGTGCGCCGAGTCGTCGATCCATCGTCTTAGGCCGGCATGCCGAACTCACCGGCGTGGTCGTGGTCAGACCCGGTTGTGGAGCGCCACCGGGCCCGATCGAGCGGACATCGGGCGGACCCTCCCCGCCCGCTGATCCCTATGTACAACTGCTGTTAGCGGGTACGCACAGGGGCGCTGGGCCGCGGTCGGTCACCCGACTCGGTCAACCTCCGCGCGCAACCTGCCCACGCGCGAGACCACCGTTCGAGGGCTGTCGGAGTCGAAGTCGGCTCGCGGAAGCGGTGCCGACGGCGCCTGTCGCCGCTCGACCTCGCCTCGCGGCTGTGCGCGATTGCCGGGCGCCGGGGCAGATCCTGGTCAGCGAGGCGGCGTTCACCTCGCCCAGCGTGTGGAGGCATCAACTTGGGGAGTCTGGGGTAGCAGGGAGGTTGTTGGCCGATGGAGCGCGGACGGTCTGTCGGGTCATTGATACTCAATTGAGGGGGAGAGCACATGCCGCGCAAGGGAGTCGTCGTCGCGTTGCTGACGATCGCGCTCGGACTGGTCACCGCTGCGATCGCCGTGGCGTCATCAACAGGAGGCCAGCTCACCAAGCCAGAGACGATTCATGTCGTCGCGCGAGGTGGGCACATCACGTTCCTTGCGATCAACCATCAGAAAAAGAGCTTCACCGGCGACCTGGTGGACGCCAACACGCCGGCGTACGCGCCGTCAGGGAACCAGAAAGTGGGAACGATCCACGCCGAGTGCACGCTGATCGAGCCAAGCGGGGTTGTCGGCGAGTGTCGCGTCCAAATCTATCTGCACGACGGGCTAGTGACCCTCGACGGGCCGATTCACTTCGGCCTTAACGACCGGAGTCGGGGCGCGATCACCGGCGGTGCGGGGCGGTTCCACAACGCCCGCGGCCAGGTCATCTTCGTCAACTCCAGCGGCCCGACCCAGGGGTTCATCCTGCAGCTCGAGCCGTAGATCAGTATCGGCGCTGCGAGGCGGGTCGGGCGTCCGACGGCCCGCCCTCGCGGCCAAGCAGGGCGCGCCTGCTGGGCCGGTTCCCAACGGGCGGCTGACGATCGTCAGGCCCGTCGCGCAGGCGAAGATACTCGCGTAACTCCATAGGCGTGCCCTTCCTCCGTGCGTCAACAGCCGCCAGTCAAATCCTCAGAGAAGCCCACCCCGAATACGAGCGCGTCCACAACCACAACCGGCGCCGCTACCGCATCGGCCCCGATTGCCTCGAACTCCGCCCCAAGCGCATCGGCGCCGCCTGGCAACAACTCCGCGTCTCAGCCGCCACCGTCATCGAATGGCTACGCGTCTGCTTCCGCCAAGGTTGGCTCGGCAAGAGCGGCCGCCACGAGGAACCCCGCCCGCGCACATCCAAACGCGTCTACGAGCAAACGCTCGAAAGACGGCGATCCCTCGGCCGCTGGGGCGGCGCATCGCCAATCGCCGATCCCGCGCCGGCCCCGCACCACCCGGCTAGCCCTCCTCCCAGCCGATACAACCCCCCAAGGTCCACCAGGGCTGGCAGCAGCATGCCCACCCTCAGCGGTCACCCAACCCTGGGGCCGCCAGCGGCCGTCTGCCGACGCCCGCCCAGCTGGAACATGCGAAATCTGGCTAGCGGAGAGCGCTCCGGCCACTACTCTGGAACTCGCGCTGGAACAGTCCTCCACGAACGAATGGGAGGGACAGGATTCGAACCTGTGTAGGCAGAGCCAACGGGTTTACAGCCCGTCTCCTTTAACCACTCGGACACCCTCCCCGAGCGCGCGGATTCTAGCTATTCGGCGTTTCGAAGCGCCTGCGCCTCGGGCAGGCCCTCGAGCTTCTTCAGCGTGTTGTTCTCGATCTGGCGGATGCGCTCGCGGGTGACCCCGAACGCGCGCCCCACCTCCTCGAGGGTGCAGGGCTGCTCGCCCTTCAAGCCGAATCGAAGCTCGATCACCTTGCGCTCGCGCTCGGGAAGTGAGTCGAGCGCGCGGTCGATGTCCTCGCGCCGGAGCGTCGTCGTGGCCGAGTCGAACGGCGAGATGGCCTGCTCGTCCTGCACGAAGTCACCGAGCTCGGACTCCTCCTCCTCGCCGATCGGCTTCTCGAGGCTGACCGGCAGCTGGGCCATGCGCTGGATCTCGCGCACCTCGTCGGCCGTCATGCCGAGCTCGAGCGCGATCTCGTCGGGGCGCGGCTCGCGGCCCAGGCGCTGGACGAGCTGGCGCTCGATGTGGACGACCCGGTTCAGCTTCTCGACCATGTGCACCGGGATCCGGATCGTGCGCGCCTTGTCGGCGATCGCGCGGGTGACCGCCTGGCGGATCCACCACGTCGCGTACGTCGAGAACTTGTAGCCCTTGCGGTAGTCGAACTTCTCGACGGCGCGGATCAGGCCGAGGCTCCCCTCCTGAATCAGGTCGAGGAACGAGAGCCCGCGTCCCAGATAGCCCTTCGCGATCGAGACGACGAGGCGCAGGTTGGCCTCGGTCATCTGCTGCTTCGCGAGCATGTCGCCGCGCTCGATGCGCTTGGCGAGGCTGACCTCCTGGTCGGCCGTGAGGAGCGACACCTTGCCGATCTCGCGCAGGTAGAGCCGGAGCGAGTCGAGGCTCGGCTCGACGGTCAGGTCGAGCTCGGGAGCCTTCTCGCCGTGGAGGGCGGCGTCCCCTTGAGCGGTCTGCTTGGAGTCCGCGTCGAGGAGCTCGATGTTGTGGTCGAGCAGGTAGGTGTAGAAGTCCTCGAGCTGCTCCTTGGAGAGCTCGACCTCCTCGAGAGTCGACGCGACCTCGTCGTAGGTCAGGTAGCCCTTGTCGTGGCCCTCCTGAACCAGCGTCCGCAGCTCCTCGATGTCCGCAAGCGCGGTGTCGACCGTGAGCATGGGCCCCCTCGCAAACGTCGGTTGTTGTTCGGACCGGTGAAGCACAGAAGTCACCGGGTTCGGGTAAATGCAGTAGCCCCCGACACCGGCGATTGGGGAACAAAACGGATCGCAGACGTGGCCAGTATAGCCGTGGTTTCGCCGCCCACAAGGGCTCGGACGAAACCAATTTGTTTCCGTGCTGGAACGTCTACCCGGCGCGGGTAGTGAGCCCCACCCGCGCCGTGAGGCGGACCACCCGGTCGCCGACGAAGTTGGGGATGACGGGCTCGGCGAACGGCTGGAGCGGCTCCGGGACCGCGTCCCACCCGAGGACCTGCCGCAGCGTCTCGATCAGCACCGGGTCGATGGCGCGGTAGCCGCCGTCCTCGACGCGCACCGCGATGCCGAGGCCCTCGTCCGCGACGCCGACCGACGCGAGCGCCTCGGCGCCGCCCTTCGCGACGACGCCGGGCAGCGCCCGCATGAGCTCGGTGTCGAGATCGCCGTCGCCGCGCACCAGCTCGGGGTGGGCCCGCATGGCAGCGAACTGGCGCGGGAGCTCCTCCGGGATGCGGGCGTACATCGCAGCGATCGTGCTCAGCGGGAGCTCGAAGGCGACGACGCCGCAGCCGTCCGTGCAGGTCGGCATCGACGCGGCCGGTACGCGGGCCCGCGCGGCCACCTCCGCCTTCGCGGCATCCTGCGATGGATGCCCAGGATGCCGGTAGGCCTTCGTCTCCCAGCCGTTGTGGACGGAGAGCGCGAGGAAGCCGAGGTGGTTGCCGGAGCAGTTGTGGCGCAGCTTCTCCTCGCCCGTCCCGATGCAGTTGTCGAGCGCGTCGGCGGTGAGGCCGCACGCGGTGAGGCCGCGCTCGACCGCCTCCACGTGGATGTCCTGGCCCATGTGCGACGCACACGTCACGGCGAGGACGCGGTCGTCGAGGCCCAGCGCGTCGAAGCCACCGGATGCGATCAGCGGCTGCACCTGCTGCGGCTTCGCGCACGAGCGCATCGTGGTCGGCCGATCGACGTCGCCGCAGCCGGCGACGAGCGAGCCGTCGGCACGCGTGACGGCGACATGGACCAGGTGCGTGCTCTCGACGAGCCCGTTTCGAGTGACGCTGACAAGCGCGGGCTCTGGCACGCGCGCCACACTACAGGGCGTGGACGTCGGCCAAGACCTCATCTGGACGGACCCCGAGTGGCTCGCCGAGACCCACGACTGGATCATCGACTCGCTCGACCGGGCAGGGCTGACGCTCATGGGGCCGATCGAGCAGCCCCACGTGCGGCCGTGGGCGACGGTGCTGCGCGCGCCGGGCAGCGAGGGGACGGTGTGGTGCAAGGCGATGGTCCCGGCGGTGGCCCACGAGCCTGTCGCGATCTCGATCCTGGCCCGCGCCGCGCCCGACCGGGTGCCGCGCCTCCTGGCCGCACACCGCGCGCGGCGGCTGATGCTGACCGCCGACGGCGGCACGCGCCTGCGCGACCTCGATGGGCCGCGGCACGACCCGAAGCGGTGGATGGCGATGCTGCGGACCTACGCCCGGCTCCAGCGGGCAGCCGAGGGCGCGGCCGCCGAGCTGGTGGGAGCGGGCGTGCCCGACCGGCGGCTGGCTGTCCTCCCGGACCGGGTCGCCGAGCTCGTGGCGGAGCTCCGGCCGGCGGGCGTGGACGGGCTCGTGCCGCGGGTTGCGGAGGCGTGCGCGGAGCTCGCGGCGCTCGGGATCCCGGAGACGATCGAGCACGCCGACCTGCACGACGCCCAGGTGTTCGCGGGGCCCGACGGCGACCGCTTCTTCGACTGGGGCGACGCGTCGGTCGCGCATCCCTTCCTGAGCCTCACGGTCTCGCTGCGGGTGCTGGCGTCGACGGTCGGCGTCGCCGACGACAGCCCGACGGTGGATACCGCGATCGACGCCTACCTCGAGCGCTGGTCGTCGCTCGCGCCGCTGGCGAAGCTGCGCCGCGGCGCGACGCTGGGCCGTGCGCTCGGCGGCGCCTCGCGCGCGCTGACATGGCACGCGATCGCCGTCGACGCGCCGGCGACCCAGGAGGCGTTTCCCGACGCTGCAGCCGAGTGGCTCCGGGACACGGCGCAGGCACTCACGTAGCATCCTCTTTGTGCCGGAACTCCCCGAGCTCGAGGCGTTCGTCATCGCCCAGCGCGACGCGCTGACCGCCGAGCCGATCGCCGCGATCCCGGTCGCGCACTTCGCGACGGTGAAGACGATCGACCCGCCGATCGCCTCGCTTGCCGGCCAGCGCTTCACGAGCGTCGGCCGGCGGGCGAAGCGGATCCTGTTCGAGGCCGAGGACGGGAACACGCTCGTCCTGCACCTGATGTCGGCCGGCAAGCTCGTCATGGGCGGGAAGCGCACGCGGAGCGCGATGCTCGTCGTCGAGTTCGCCGACGGCTCCGACCTGATGATGACCGAGACCGGGTCGAAGCGGCGGGCCGCCGCGTGGCTCCTGCGTCCGGACGAGCTCGCCGCCGAGCTGGCCCACATCGGCCCCGAGCCGCTCGACCCGGCGTTCACCGTCGAGGCGCTCCGCGCCCAGCTCGAGGCCCGCCCGCACCAGCTCCACGGGTTCCTGCGCGACCAGCGGGCGATCGCCGGGATCGGCCGGGCGTTCGCCAACGAGATCCTGCACGCCGCGATGCTCTCGCCGTACCAGCGCGGCGCGACGCTCACCGACGAGGAGCTCGAGCGGCTGCACGCCGCGATCACCGGCGTCCTCGGCGACGCCGTCGAGCGGCTCGTGCCGCTCTCGACGGGCGGCCTCACCACCAAGGCCGCGCGCGGCTACGCCGTGCACGACCGCCTCGGCGAGCCCTGCCCGCGCTGCGGCGACATCATCCGGCGCGTCTCGTTCGAGGAGCACACCGTCTTCTACTGCGCGACCTGCCAGACCGGCGGCCGGACGCTCGCCGACAGGCGTTTGTCACGTCTCTTACGGGAATAGGCCCGGGGACGGCTAGGATTCGCGAAATGCTTGAACACGCAACAACCTTCACCCACGACCTCCAGGCCGCCGAGCCCGACGTCCGGCTGGCCCTGACGCGCGCGGGCGTCACCGGCGTCGAGAAGGTCATCCGCATCGGCCACGCCGGCACCGAGCTCCTCTACTACGCCGACATCGACTGCTACGTCGACCTCGACCCGGATCAGAAGGGCGTGCACATGTCGCGCTTCCCCGAGACGGTGGCAGAGGCGATCGACCAGGTCGTGATCGGCGAGGCGCTCCATGTCGAGGACCTCGCCCAGCACATCGCCGAGCAGATCATCGAGCGCCAGCAGGCGGTGCGCTCCGAGGTGACGATCCGGGCGAAGTTCCCGGTCACGCGGCGGGCGCCCGTCTCCGACCTCCCCACGCAGGAGATCTACCACCTGATCGGGCACGCGCTGGCGAACGGCGCCGGGCCGCGGCGGATGGTCGGCGTGGAGGTGCGCGGCCTGAACGCCTGCCCATGCGCGCAGGGCCTCATCCGCGAGCGGGCGGCCGAGCGCCTGGCCGACGCCGGCTACGACGACGCCCAGATCGCCGAGATCTTCTCGATGCTGCCCGCGGCGACCCACAACCAGCGGGCCGAGGCGACGATCATGATCGGGACGAAGCGCGAGATCGACGCGCGCGACCTCATCGGGATCGCCGAGAACTCGATGAGCGCGCCGGTGTTCGAGCTCCTGAAGCGGCCGGACGAGCTGTTCGTCGTCGAGCACGCCCACCTGCACCCCCGCTTCGTCGAGGACTCGGTGCGGCTCATGATCGCGGGCGCGCTCGAGCGCTATCCCGACCTCTCGGACGGCTGCTTCCTGCTCGCCCGCCAGGTGAACCACGAGACGATCCACAACCACGACGTCCTGGCCGAGCGCCACGGCATCGTGTCGGAGCTTCGCGCCGACCTCGAGGGCCGGCCCGGCATCGCGCCGGCCGAGCACACGACCGCGCGAGCGTGGCTCGAGAGCTGAGCCAGCGGATCTTCGCCCTCGCGGCGTAGGCTCCAGAGACGGCTACGGCTCGAGCTCTTCGAGGAACCGTTCGAGGGCGCTTTGCCACCGCCGAGGTTGATCGAGGTGCAGATCGTGGCCGGCGTCTGCGATCTCGGCCAGATGCGCGTGTGAGTGCGACGCCACCATCCGCTGATACGCGTCTCTTCCAGCGCCACCGGCTGCTCGCACGACGAGCGTCGGACAGCGGATCGCGTCCCAGGCCTCCCAGTATGAGGTGCGACTTCCCTCGTCGAGCGCGGCGACCATCACGTCGATGTCGAATGCCGGCCACAAGCCGTCGCTTCGCTCCTCCAGCCCGTCGGCCCACACCCGCGCCCAGTCCGTGTCGCCTCCGAAGAACTCGACCGCTCGAGCGCGAGACGGGAAGGGCACCGGCCAGCTTTCGAGCCATCCCCGAACCACGCTCGGAGCGTCGGGATCAGCCTCTGGAGTCGCCTCCGCCACCACGACGCCCCGCACCAGGTCCGGGCGCTTCGCCGCCAGGAGGAACGCGGTGTGCCCACCAAGCGACTGGCCGACCACGACCACCGGTGCGAGATCAAGCTCTTCGAGCCACGCCTCGGCGTCGCCGACGAACGCCGACCGAGAGACGTCCATGGGTGCCCGCTCGCTCCGTCCGTGGCCTCGCTGCTCCGGCGCGAGCACACGGTGGTGGTCCGTCAACCAGCGAGCCGTCTCCGCCCATTCTGCGGCGTATCCCGCGAGACCGTGCAGGAGCAGAACCGTGGGCGATCCCGACCCGCCGTACTCCAGGCAGAGCAGCTGAACGCCGTCACGACTGAGCTTGTGCCATCTCCCTCCAGCCATCCGTCGAGGCTCGTACATCGACGACTCATCTACGTCCGCCCGGCGAAGACCGCGCGCAGGTTGATGCGGTTCTCGGTGCCGGCTCGGAGGCGCGCGATGTTGGCGCGGTGGCGCCAGATCACCCACGCGCCGGCGCCGATGGTGTAGACGCAGACGGCCCACGGCTGGCCCGAGGCGATGGTCGTCGCCGGGTAGGCGACCGCCGTCACGACCGACCCGATCGAGACGTAGCGGGTCGCGAGCGACACGCCCAGCCAGAGGAAGAACGCCGCGATCCCGATCCACGGCACGAGCGCGATCATCGTCCCGGCGCCCGTCGCGACGCCCTTCCCGCCCCGGAAGCCGAGGAAGAGCGGGTACATGTGGCCGGTGACGGCGGCCGCCGCCGCGAGCACGGGCACGATGTCGTCGGTCGAGAGGGCGCGGGCGATCACCACCGCGGCGGCGCCCTTTGCGATGTCGAGCGCCATCACCGGCACGCCGACCTTGAGGCCGAGCACCCGCATGACGTTCGTGGCGCCGGTGTTCCCCGAGCCGGCGAGCCGCAGGTCGATGCCGCGCAGCCGCCCGGCCCAGTAGCCGAACGGGAGCGACCCCAGGAGGTAGCCGACTGCGACCGCGATCAGGGCGTCGGTCATGCGGGCGCCCGCAGCACGTCGCGGGACTCGATGAAGTAGTCGATCCCCGACCAGACCGTCACCGCGACGGCCACGGCGACGAGCGCCGTCGTCACCACGTGGGGCGGGTGGTCGACGATGAGGGCGGCGATCGCCACGACCTGCACCGTCGTCTTGACCTTCCCCCACTGCGACGCGGCGATCACGACGTGCTGGCTGGCGGCGACCATCCGCAGGCCCGAGACCATGAACTCGCGCGCGATGATGACCATCGCCACCCACGCCGCGAGCCGGTTGAGCTCGACGAGCGAGATGAGCGCCGCCGAGACGAGCAGCTTGTCGGCGAGCGGGTCGAGGAAGACGCCGAACGTCGTGGTCGCGTTCCGCGAGCGGGCCAGGTAGCCGTCGAGCTTGTCGGTCAGCGCCGCGACCGTGAACACGGCCACGGCTACGAGGTCGCCCTGGGGGAGCCGGCCGAGGAGCGCCACCATGAACACGGGGATCAGGAGTATGCGCCCGACTGAGAGCCAGTTGGGCAGGTTCACATCGAAAGCCTATCGCCGTGGCGGTTGTGGAGGTCGGCCGCGAGCAGCTCGCACACACGCACCTCCGCGAGCATCCGGACGATCGGATCCTCTGCACCGGGCACCGGCACGTCGAGGCCGGCCCCCGGGAGCGGGCCGCCGACCGTCACCACCGGGCAGCCGCGCGCAAGCGCCCACTCCATCACCTCGGCCTCCCAGGCCGATCCGCGCAGGAGCACGAGCCCGAGGCCGGGCAGCTTCGACAGGTAGACGTCGACGTGCGACCAGTCGCCGGTCTCGCAGGCGTCGGCGCGCACGCGCGGCACCTCGCGCAGCATGAGCGCCGACTGCTCGGCCGAGCCGATCCGCTCCGCCGGCGCGAGCACGTGGACGGCACGGCGCCCGACGAGCTCCGCGGCGGCGCCGAGCCACTCGCGGGTCGTGTTGATCAGGCCTGCGGAGGCGTCGGCGGCCGCGGCGACCCGCGCCCCTCGATCCCGCACAGCATGAGCAGGAGGGCGAGGGTGTTCGTGTACGTCCGGCAGGCGACGCCGCTCACCTCCTCGCCGGCGTGGAGCTCGAGACAGGTATCGACCTCGGACGCGAGCGTCGCGTCCGGGCGGTTGGTGACTGCCGACGACCGTGCTCGTGCCGCGATGCCTGCGTGCCGCCGCGATCGTCTCGCGCGAGCCTCCGCCTGCGGAGATTGCGACGACCAGGAGCCCCTCCTCAGGCGGCTGCGGCGCTCCGGTCGAGGCATGCTCGGCGTGGGCGTCGCGGCCGAGGCTGCGGAGGTACGCGGCCGCGTTGAGCGCGGCGTAGCGCGAGCTGCCCATCCCGACGAAGAGCACCCGCCGAGCCTCGAGCGCCAGCGGCTCGATGCCGCCGTGGGCGATTGCGGCCCGGTGAAGCCAGGCCGGCGTCTCGACGACATCGGGGCTCAGATACTCCGGACGGAGATCAGCCATCGTGCTCCAAGAGCCAGCGCATCCCCGCCCGCGGCGCGTACACCCACGACGGCTCGAACTCGGCCGCGTACACGAACTCGTAGCAGGCCTTCTCGAACTCGAGCGCGCGCAGCAGCCGGCGGTCGACCGGGCCGTACGCCTCGAGGAAGGCCGTCCGGGCGGCGTCGATCCAGCGCTCGATGTCGGCGCGGTGGCCGGGCCAGCGCTCGTGCTCGACGGACCGACCGAGGTGGTCGAACGAGCGGAGCATCGCGGCGACGTCGCGAAGGGCCGTCCCGGGCGCGGCGCGGTCGGCGACCGGCCGGGTGGGCTCGCCCTCGAAGTCGAGCACGAGGAGGCGGTCGCCGGCGGCGAGGATCTGGCCGATGTGGAAGTCGCCGTGGACGCGCTGGAGCGCGGGCGGCTCGGCCGGCGTCTCGAGCGCTGCGAGCTCGGCGCGGATGCGGGAGCGCCCGCGGCCGAGCTCCTCGGCGACGTCGGCGGGCACAACGTCGAGCACGCGGGCGAGCTGCGCGTCGGCCGCCTCGCGCCAGGCGCGGAGGACGTCCGGGCCGGCGGAGGTCTCGCCCATCCCGGCCAGCGCGGCGTGGAGCTCGGCCGAGATCGCGCCGATCCGCCCGATCCGCCCGACGTCGCCCGCCATGACGGCGTCGCCGCACCACGACCAGCCGTCGCGGCCGCCCGGCACGTACTCCTGGAGGAGCGCGACGCCGTGGCCGCGCCACTCGACCGCACCCGCGAACGCCGGGACGGAGTCGACCCGGCCCGTCAGGTACTCGACGATCTCGATCTCGGGATGCGTCCCCGGCCACAGCCGGCGGAAGAGCTTCACGACGACCCGCTCGCCGACGACGTAGGACGTGTTCGACTGGTCGACGCCCGATGGGCCGCTCGGTCCCGTCCGCGTCGAGCGTCACGCCGGTGCGCCGAATCCGCCACGCGGAATGTTCAGGGACTGTCCCCACCACGATCGCGGACGCCACCGGCCCCTCCGTCCAGACGTAGCGATGGGCGCCGTCCACGAGCAGGATCGAGATCGCGGCGCCGTCGCCGAGCTCGAGCCGGTCCTCGAGCTCGATCGTCGAGATCGCGGCCGCCTTGCCGCCGAACCAGCGGGCGGCGGCGAGCTCCTCGGCCGTCGGCAGTGCGGGGGCGGGCGTCACGGCTGGGCTACCCTGTCCTCGTGGGAGGCAGACGGCGAGCAGCGGCGTGCGCGATGCTGGCCGCCGCGATGATCCTGTGGCCGGCGGCCGCGGCCAATGCGAAAGCGCCGATCATCGCCGCCGCGGGCGACATCGCCTGCGCGCCCGGCGGGATGGTGACGGCCACGACCTGCCGCCAGGCCAACACGGCCGCCCTCTTCCTCGGCAACCCCGCCATCACGGCCGTCCTGCCGCTCGGGGACGAGCAGTACGAGACCGGCGCGCTGGCCGACTTCCAGGCCGTCTACGACGCCACCTGGGGCCGGGCGCTCGGGAAGACGCACCCTGTCCCGGGGAACCACGAGTACGCGGCGGGAGCCAACGGCACCGGCTACTTCGACTACTTCGGCTCGCGCGCGGGCACGCCCGGCAGGGGCTGGTACAGCTACCAGGTCGGCAAGTGGCACCTGATCGCGCTCAACTCGAACTGCACGCACGTCGGCGGGTGCGGCCCGTCGTCGCGGCAGGTGACGTGGCTCAAGAACGACCTCGCCGCCCACCATCCGGCGTGCACGCTCGCCTACTGGCACCACGCCCGGTTCTCCTCCGGCCCCAATGGAAACCTGGCCGATTACGACACGTTCTGGAAGGTGCTCTACTCGCACCACGTCGACGTCGTCCTGAGCGGCCACAACCACGTCTACGAGCGATACGCCCTCCAGACGCCCGCGCAGGCGCGCGACCCCAAGCACGGCATCCGCGAGTTCGTCGTCGGCACCGGCGGCAGGTCGCTCGACCCGTTCACCGGTCCGTTCACGAACGGCCAGTTCCGCCAGGCCACCAAGTTCGGCGTCCTCAAGCTGACGCTGCACGGACAGCGGTACGACTGGAAGTTCGTGAGCACCACGAACGGCGTCCTGGACAGCGGCCAGACCGACTGCCACTAGATGATTGATCGCACTACCCGGCCGCGACGCGCTCGATCAGGCCGGCCGCGGTGACGGTGCCGGGGCTCGCCTGGAGCCGGGCTGCGGTCGCGTCGAGGCGGCGCCGGAGGCCCTCGTCGCCGAGCAGGCGGTCGATCGCCGCGGACATCTCGCCAGGCTCGAACGCGTACGTGCGAAGGCGCGCGCCGAAGCCGGTCTCGTCGACCCGCTGGGCGTTGTCGTACTGATCCCAGAAGAGCGGCAGCGCGACCATGGGCTTGCCGAAGTGCATGCACTCGGTCGTCGTGTTGTTACCGGCGTGTGTGATGACGAGGTCGACCTGCGGCAGGATCGACGGCTGCGGCACGAACTCCTCGCCCCACATGTTCGGGGCCAGGTCGTAGAGGTCGTGCTGGGGCCCCTTCGAGACGATGTAGCGATGCGCCGTCTCGCCCAGCACCTCGACCAGGCGCCGCATCAGGTCGACGTCGGCCGAGCCGAGCGAGCCGAGCGAGAGGTAGACGAGCGCACCGTCGCCCTCGCGCACCGCCTCGGGGATCTCGAAGTCGGCGTCGGAGGAGCGGACGCACGACTCGAGCCGGTGCCACGTCGAATCGAGCGGCCGCGACCGGCGGTAGTCGAGCTCCTCCGGGTAGACATAGAGGTTGAGGTCGGGCGAGGCGTGGATGAACTCGAGCTCGGGCAGCGGCGGCGCGCCGGCCTCCTGGCAGAACTCGTTGAACTCGGCCCAGAGCGCGCGGTGGGTGCGGTCGTGCTCGGCGTGGAACTCGTCCCATCCCGAGCGGTCGTCCGCCGGATAGCCGGAGAAGACCGGCGGGATGTCGGGGTCGCGGACCTCAAGCGGATTGCATGAAACGATGCGAACCCATGGCCTCCCGCACGCCGGGAGCGCCGGAAACGCCGGCACGTTGTCCTCACAGATGACGTCCGGCTCGAGCTCGCCGATGATCTCCTCGAGCCGGGAGTTCACGTAGCGCGACCCGTCCGTCAGCGCGCGCCAGGTGGGCTCGAGGAACTCGCCCAGCTGCTCGATCGTGGGCTTTCGGAACGTCGGCGCCGTGTCGCGGATGAAGTCCTTCCAGAACTGGCCGGGCGCCTCCTCGACCTCGGGGGCCGGCCCGAGCCGCATGAGCCGCTCCTCGAAGCCGCGCGCCTCAAGCGTGCCCGCGAACGACTCCTCCACGATGAACACCACGCGGTGGCCGCGGGAGCGCAGCACGTCCCCGATCCCGACGCAGTTGTTCGTGGGGCCGAACGCCCCCTCCGGGAAGAACACCACCGTGGCCACGCTCACCTCCGCGTCGTCGACTGCGCGCAACGCCGGGGTCTGACCCCGGCGTTGCGCGGAGTATGACGAGCGCTACGCCGTGGCGCCGACCGAGCGGGCGGCGGTGTAGCGGTCCGACACGGCCGACCAGTCGATGGCGTTGAAGATCGCCTCGAGGTAGTCGGGCCGGCGGTTCTGGTACTTCAGGTAGTACGCGTGCTCCCACACGTCGATCCCGAGGATCGGCGTCTGGCCGTCCGAGATCGGCGAGTCCTGGTTCGCGGTGGAGGTCACCTTGAGGTTGCCCCCGTCCACGACCAGCCACGACCAGCCGGAGCCGAACCGGTTCACGCCCGCGTCGATCAGCTGCTTCTTCAGCGCGTCGAAGCCGCCGAACGTCGAGTCGATCGCCGAGCCGAGCTCACCGGACGGGGTGCCCCCGCCGCTCGGGCCGAGGATCGTCCAGAAGAGCGAGTGGTTGGCGTGGCCGCCGGCGTTGTTTCGCACCGGCCCCTGCTTGTCCTGCGGCAGGGACGAGAGGTTCTTCAGGACCTCCTCGACCGGCTTGTCCGCCCACTCCGTGCCCTCCAGCGCGGCGTTGGCCTTGTCCACGTACGCCTGGTGGTGCTTGTCGTGGTGGATCCGCATCGTCTGCTCGTCGATGTGCGGCTCGAGCGCGTCGTAGCCGTACGGCAGATCGGGTACCTCGTAGCCCATCCCATCTCCTTTCCGGAGCCTGTCATCTCCCTTGTTACCCGGCGACTAGCATATCCCCACATGCCCGCCATCGACGGCAGCCGGATCCTCGTCGCCGGCGGCGCACACCGGGTCGGGAGGGCTCTCGCGCTCGACCTCGCCGAGGCGGGCGCAGACGTCTTCGTGAGCTATCACAGCTCGGCCGGACCGGCCGAGAAGACGCGGGCCGACATCGAGGCGCTCGGCCGCCGCTCTGGCGTCGTGAAGGCCGACGCGGCCGACCCGGCCGACATGACGGCGATGGTCGACGCCGCCGCCGACGCGCTCGGCGGGCTCGACGTCTACGTCCACTGCCCCTCCGGCGGGTTCGAGCCACGCGACGCCGCCGATGTCGACGAGACCCTCTGGGACATCGCGATGGACTCGACCGCCAAGGGCTTCATGTTCGCGGCCCAGGCGGCGCAGCGCGTCATGGCCTCGGCCGGTCGCGGCGTCATCATCGCGATCACCGACGTCGCCGGGCTTCAGCCATGGCCCAGGTTCGCGCCGCATGCCGCGGCCAAGGCGGCTCAGATCCACCTGGTGAAGTGCCTGGCCGCCGCCTGGGGCCGCGACGGGATCCGCGTCTGCGGCGTCGCGCCCGGCCCGGTGCTGATGCCCGAGGGCGTGGCCGGAAACCCCGACGAGACCGTGCTCGGCCGCCTCGGCGACCCCGTCGACGTCGCCCAGGCCGTCCGGTTCTGCATCGAAGCCGACTTCGTGACCGGCCAGAACGTCGTCGTCGACGGCGGCCGGCTGCTGCGTCCGTAGGCGTTGGTACGCTGGACGCGATGGGCGCCGTGATGCACGAGACCGACGAGATCCGCGTTCTCGACCACGGGTTCGTCCGCCTCGACGGCTGCATGGCGGACGACCTCTCGGTGGTGAACGGCGCGCGCGTGTCGTTCGCGCAGCGCTCCGACGAGATGACCGACCGCGAGGCCGGGCTCATCCGCTTCCTCATGCGCGAGCGGCACGGAAGCCCCTTCGAGCACAACGCGTTCCGCTTCCACATCAAGCTGCCGATCTTCGTGATGCGCGAATGGGCCCGCCACCGGATAGGTTCATTTAATGAGTGGAGTGGGAGATACTCGCAGCTCGAGCCCGAGTTCTACGTGCCCGAGCCCGAGGACGTCAGAACGCAGGTCGGAAAGCCCGGCTCCTACTCCTTCGAGACGGTCGACGCCGAGCTCGCCGAGCACACGCGCGAGTCCCAGCGGGCGGTGTTCGACGAGGCCTACCGGACATACGAGGACCTGCTCGAGCGCGGCGTCGCCAAGGAGATCGCGCGCAACGTGCTTCCGGTCGCGATCTACACCCAGTTCTACTGGACGGTGAACGCGCGCAGCCTCATGAACTTCCTCTCGCTCCGCAACTCCGAGACGGCCCAGCGCGAGATCCGCCGCTACGCCGCGGCGGTCGAGGAGCTCTTCGCCGCGACGATGCCGATCACCCACGCCGCGTTCGTCGCGAACGACCGCCGCGCGCCCTGACGGCTTCGCGATCCCGAATCCGGGTGATGCCGAACTGCCCCTTTGCCGCAACACTGGGATGAATGCGGTCGGATCCCCCCGTTCGACAGCTCGACCAGCCACGCGTACCTGCGCAGCCCCGGATCGCCAACCAGGTCCGGCGGTTCGCGTTGCTGTGGGCGGTCGCCACCGCCGGAGTCATCGTCGCCATCGTTGCGACGAGCGTCGCGACGGCCGTCTACCGCGCGGATGCATCCCACCGCGCGACGGCCGGCGACCACGCCCAGGCCGCGGCGACGGCGCTGCTCGGATCGATCCAGCAGGAGATGAACCATCGCCTCGCGTGGCAGCTCTCGCATGACGCGCGCGACGAGAACGCGCTGACCGCGGATCGAGCCGCGACGAAGGGGGGCATCGCGCGGTTCGCGCGCACCGTGCACGCGGCGCGCGCTGCCGGCGCATCGGTCGGCGACGCGCAGGCCCTGGCATCCGCCATCGAGCGCTGGGAGGCATCGATGGCCTCGACTGATCGCCCGACCGCTCCTCTCAACGCCGGCGTCGACCGGCGAGGCGCGGCTCTCGAGCAGCGCCTCGCGACGAGCGCGAACCGGCTGACGGCCGTCGCGACGCGGGCCGACGCCGACGCTGCTCACGCGACACGGATCTCCGACATCGCGACGCTGGTCGCGACCCTCATCGGCATGGGCGTCCTCCTCGCCGGCGGGGCGCTGCTCCTCCAGAAGGCCTGGCGGCTCGCCGTCGACGCCGACTCCCGCCACGACCGGCACGGCCGCTGGGCGCGGCAGATCGAGCAGATCCTCGCCTGGTCGAGCCGGGCGAAGGAGGCGACGACGCGCAGCCAGCTCATCGGCTTCGCGCACATGGCGCCCCGCGACGCCATCGGCGCCGCCTGCCTCAGCATCGCCGAGGGCGCGCCCCCGCGGCACGGCTCGCACGGGTTGGCGCGGATCACGCTCCCGGTCGACACCGCCGGCGAGGGCCTGCACGCGTCGGTCTGCTTCGCGGCGGGCCGGGGCGACGAGCTCGACCACCACGCGCTCGACCTCATGCTCGGCCACCTCGCCGCCCTGTGGCGGACGGTGCTCCGCCAGGAGGAGCTGGAGCGCGCTGCCGGCCACGACGCCCTCACCGGCCTCCCGAACCGGCGCACGTTCGAGTCGGAGCTCCGCCGCCGCGTCGCGGTGTCGAAGCGGCGCGACCTCGGGTTCACGCTCGCGATGGTCGACCTCGACCACTTCAAGGACGTGAACGACTCGTTCGGGCACCCGGAGGGAGACGCCGTCCTCCGCCGCGCCGGCGAGGCCATCCGGCACGTGCTGCGCGGCTCCGACCGCATCTACCGCCTCGGCGGCGAGGAGTTCGCGGTGCTGCTCGAGACGACCGACCCCGGCGGCGTCGCCGACCTTCTCGACCGCGCGCGCCAGGCGGTCCGCTCCCTGGCCATCGAGCCGGGCGACGGCCGCGCGCTCTCGGCCTCGATCGGCTGGGCGGTCTTCCCCGCCGACGCCGACGACCGCGCGGAGCTCGTCCGCACCGCCGACGCGGCGCTCTACCGCGCGAAGACCACCGGCCGCGACCGGGTGGTCGGCGCGGCGGCCGCCTGACCGTCCGTCAGGAGCTCAGGAACTCGAGCACCGCGCGCGACCAGGCCGCCTCATGACCGGGCTCGAGGAACGGGAAGTGGTCGACGCCGGGGAGGATGACGAGGGTCGCGTCGGGCAGCGCCTCGGCGATCTCGCGCGCCCCTGAGACGAACGCGTCCTCGGATCCGGCGATCACGAGCGTCGGCGCCCGCACGTGCGCCAGGAGCGGCCGCTGGTCCATCGTGCCGGCGATCTCGTCGTTGAAATGCCGGAGCGCATCGGAGTTGTCGCCGGCGCGGATGAGGGCGTCGAGCACCGGCGTCGGGTCGACGCCGGCCGGGGCGAAGAGCACGCCCTCCCGCCGGTAGAGGTCGGTCAACTCCGCGTCGTCCGAATAACGGCCCTCCTCGCGCTGCTTGAGCGCCTCCATGGCGTCGGCGAAGTAGGGCTGCCCGGCATGTGAGGCGACCCTGGCCCTGCGGGCCTGCCGGATCTCGTCGGTGAACCGCGGCGCCGTGCTGGCGAGCACCAGCTTGCGCACGTGCTCGGCGTGCCGGGCGGCCCACGGCATCGCCACGAACCCTCCGTGCGAATGGCCCAACACGTCGAGCCGCTCGATGCCGAGGTGCCGGCGGACGGCCTCGATGTCGTCCGCGTAGTCCTCGAGGTCGTAGGCCGACGGATCGGCCGGCGGGTCGGAGGCGCCCGTGCCGCGCGGATCGAGCAGGAGCAGCGTCCGCTCGGCCGCGAGGTCGGCGAGGTCGCCGAAGTACGCCGACGAGCTGCCCGGCCCGCCCGGGTGGCAGAGGAGCGGAGGGCCGGAGCCGCGCTCGTGCCAGGCGAGCGTGCGGCCGTCCTTGGTCGTCAGGCTGGGCACGGTGCTGATACTAAAACCCAACCGCCAGGCCGTCGCGGCGCGGCTCGGTGCCGCCGAGCAGCCGGCCGTTGGGCGGCCGCACGATGAGGTGGCCGTTGCCGTAGTTGTCGTCGGTGTCGACGACGGTCGTCGGCCGGTCACCGAACGAGCCGATGAGGTGCGCGAGCGGCGACTCGAGCGAGACCGTGCCGTCCTCCTCCAGCCGGTAGCGCGGCGCGTCGAGCGCGGCCTGCGGGCCCATGCCGTGGTCGAGGAGGTTGACGACGACCTGGACGTGCCCCTGCGGCTGGTACTGGCCTCCGGTTACGCCGAACACGGCCTCCCAGCGCCCGTCCGGCCCGAGGAGGGCGGCCGGGATGATCGTGTGGAACGGCCGCTTGGACGGGGCGAACTGGTTGGGATGGCCGGGGTCGAGCACGAACCCGGCGCCCCGGTTCTGGAGCACGAACCCGAAGCCCGGCACCAGCACCCGCGAGCCGAACCCGTGGTAGACCGACTGGATGAGCGACACCGCCATCCCCTCGCCGTCGGCGGCGCAGACGTAGGCCGTGCCGCCGATCGTGGCGTAGCCGCGCGCGTACGCCTCGGCGAGCGCCTCGACCTGGGCGGGCGGATCGGGTGACGCGAGCCCCTCCAGCGCCCAGCCGGCGATCGAGCCCTGGCCGTTGGGCGGCAGCTCGAGCAGCGTCCGGTCGCGGTAGCCGAACTCGACCGGCTCGACCCAGTCGTTCTCGTGCGCCGCCAGGTCCGCCTCGTCGAGCCACGAGACCGACGCGATCGCCGCGGCGACCGGCCCCGAGTAGAACGTCCCCGCGACCGCGTGCTCGAGCGCCGTCGCGATGGCCGGCGAGCGAAACGGCGAGGCGGGGGCGAACGCCGCCGCCGCGTCGCCCTCCAGGTCGGCGCGGCACGCCCGCCAGTGGCGGCCGGCCTTCGGCTGGATCTCGAAGCCGTCGCGTGCGAGGGCGATGCCCGGCGAAAGCGCCTCGGCCAGACCGCGCCGCGAGAACCTCGTCGCGAGGTCGGTCCAGCCGGCGACGCATCCAGGGACGGTCACGCTGCGCGGCCCGAACTCCTCGGGAAGCGCGTCTCCGGGCTCGGCCGGCGCCCGTCCGCTGGCGTTCAGCCCCACCGGCGGCTCGCCGTCGCGGACGACGATCGCGAAGAGGTCGCCGCCGGGCGCGCACTGGTACGGCTCTGTCACGACAAGCACCCCGGCCGCCGCGAGGGCGGCGTCGCACGCGTTGCCGCCGGCCTCCATGGCCCGCAGCCCCGCGAGCGCCGCGTCGGGGTTCGAGGTCGCGACCATACCCTTACGGCCGACGGCGTCGGAGCGGCGATGGGAGAGTGACCAGAATCCGGCGTCGATCCCAGCAGGATGTCAAACCGCGGGGCGGTTCTGCGGAGGCTCGATTGACGACCGCGGCCGGAAGTCACTACCGTAGCCACTGCGTGTCACAGCCATCCGATTCGATCGAGCAAGGCGGGTCCGGCGGGGGTGACGAGCTTCGGCCGGTGACCGCGCTCTTCGCGGACATCGTCGGCTCCACCGGGCTGGGCGAGCGCATGAGCCCCGACGAGGTGAAGGCGCTCGTCGGCGAGTGCGTCACGCGGATGAGCCGCGTCGTCGAGGAGTTCGGCGGGACGGTGCAGGCATACATGGGCGACGGCGTGTGCGCGTATTTCGGTGTCCCGGCCGCGCACGAGGACGACGCCGACCGCGCTGCCGAGGCGGGGCTCGCGGTGCTCCAGATGGTGGGGGCGTACGGGCGCGACGTTCGCCAGGCCTGGGAGATCGACGAGTTCAACGTCCGCATCGGGATCAACGGCGGCCTCGCGGCTGTCGGCGTGGTCGGGGCGGCCACGCCCCAGGCGGTGGCGCTCGGCGATATGACGAACGTGGCCGCGCGGCTCCAGGCGGCGGCCGCTCCCGGGACGATCGTGACCGGCGAGACGACGGCACAACGGCTCATGCCTCGCTTCGTGCTGGAGCCGATTGGCGAGCTGGCGCTCAAGGGGCGCGCCGCCCCCGTGTCGGCCTGGCGAGTGCTTCGGCGCAAGACGACCGGGCGCGACCACACCCAGTCGCCCCTCGTCGGGAGGGAGGCCGAGGCCGCGCACCTGCGCCGTGCCGCCGACGACCTCCTCGCCGGGCGGGGCCAGTCGCTGCTCCTGATCGGCGAGGCGGGGATCGGCAAGTCGCGCCTCCTCGGCGAGCTGCGCGAGAACCTCGGCCCGAACGTGACCTGGCTCGAGGGCGACTGCCGCTCGTACGGCGCGGTCGGCCTGTACCAGCCGTTCGTCGAGATGATCCGTGCGTGGCTCGGGATCGACCACACCGAGCGCGAGATCGTCGTCCGGACGCGGCTTCGGGCGCGCCTGCCCGCGCTGTATGACGGCGACGCCGACAACGCGCTCATGTACATCGGCCATCTCCTCTCGGTCCAGCCCGAGCCGGACCACCGCGACCTCCTGCGCGAGGGCGACGCCGACGACCTCGCCGCCGGGACCCGCTCGGCATTCTGCGACTGGACGCTGCGCCTCGCACACCAGTCGCCGGTCGTCGTCGCGATCGAGGGCCTACACGAGGCCGACGTCGCCACCTGCCAGATGCTCGAGGACCTCCTCGAGCTGACCGACAAGGCGCCCGTCATGGTGGTCATGAGCTCGCGTCCTGACCACGACACGCCCGCGTGGCGCTTCCGGGCGCACGCCATGACGAACTTCGGCCACCGGTTCGAGGAGATCGCGCTCGAGCCGATCGCCGACGGAGCGGCGGGCCAGCTGCTCGACATCACGGCCTCGGGGTTGCTCGACCCGACCACTCGCGAAGAGCTCGTGGCCCGGGCGGAGGGGAATCCGCTCTACCTCGAGGAGATGGCCTACGCACTCGAGGCCGAGGAGATCCGCCCGCGCGCCTGGACCGTGACCGTGGGGACCGCCCCCGCGCTCCCCGCCTCACTCGACGCCCTCCTGATCGCGCGCATGGACCGGCTCGACCAGGACGCCCGCACGCTCGGCCAGACGGCCGCCGTCATCGGTCGCGAATTCCCGGCGCGCGTGCTCGAGCGCGTGGCCGGCGCCGAGCGATTCAAGGCAGGCCTCTCCGGCCTGCTCCGCTCCGGCGTCGTCCGCGAGGTGCGCCGCTACCCCGAGCTCGAGTACAGCTTCCGCCACGGCCTCCTCCAGGAGGCGGCCCGCAGCACGCTCACCCAGGCCCGGCGGGCCGCCCTCTGCGCCCGCGTGGCGGAGGTGTTCGAGGAGCTCTTCGCCGACGCGCTCGACGAGCGGATGGAGATGCTCGCCCACTACCACGCCCAGAGCGGCAACCTCTCGAAGGCGCTCGAGTACCTCGACCGCTCCGCAGCGCGCGCCGAGGAGTGGGGCCAGCGCGACGAGGCCGTCCGGCTGTGGCGACGTGCCCTCCGGGTCGCCGAGCGGATGGACGACCCCGAGGCGGCGAACCGGCTCCGGGAGCGGCTCGGCGAGGCGGCGGAGGACCTCGAGCCGCCCGCCGAGCGCGACCACGCCCCGGCCGGCGAGCAGCCGGTGAGGACGCGCACACGCATCGGCCCCTACATGGTCGAGGGCGTCGCGCCGACTCCCGGTGCCCTCGCCCGGGCGTTCACGGCGGACGACATGCCCGTCGCGCTGCGCCTCGTCGGGCGGTCCGACGGCGGGGGCGCCGACGATTGGCGCCGGCTCCGCGAGGCGGCGGCGCGGGCGGCGCGCGTGGAGGACCGCAGCCTCGTCCCCGGGCTACGGGCCGACGAGGCAGACGGATGGAGGTACCTCGTCCTCGCGTGGTGCGACGGCGGCTCGCTCGCCGACCGGCTCGTGGCAGGCCGGGCGCCGTCGGCCGAGGAGACGATCCGTATCGTCGTTCGGGTCGCTCGCGGGCTGGATGCCCTACACCGCGCGGGTCTCATCCACGGCGGGATTCGCACCGGGTCGATCCTGTTCGACGGCGACGGCCGGGCGCTGCTCGTCCCGGTCGCGACCAGCCCTGAGAACAGCGGCGCCCCGGAGGCGCAGGCCGGCGCGGAGCCGACATCGGCGAGCGACGTCTACGAGCTGGCGGCGATCGCCCAGGCGTGCCTCGCCCGGAGCGGAGCCGTGTCGAACGACCTCGAGTGGGCGATCGGCACGGCCCTCGCCGAGGATCCGGCGCAGCGGCCGCAATCGGCCGCCACGTTCGCGCAGATGGTCCGAACGGCCGGCCGGGCAACGACGACCGGCCAGTAGGCCTCTAGCTCCCGAACTTCCCGATGATGCTGTCGGTGCCGCTCGCGCCGCTCCAGAACTTCCAGAACGTCAGGAGCTCACCGGGAAGCTGCGTGTGCTGGCGCGCGATGCCAAGGATGTCGCGATGGTCGGGCTGCGGCGGCGCGTTCTTGTCGTTCTTGCTCATGTGCGACCACATGATGACCGAGTCGCCGTTCGCGTCGAGATAGCACGCCACGTGCCCGCCCAGCGACCCGGTCGGGTGGGTCCAGGCCCGCTCGCCGTTCCAGTTGCGCTTGGTGCAGCCGTTCGTGTTGGTCTTGATCCCCTGGGACGCGAGCAGGGTCTTGAAGACGGCCTGCACCGCGGCGGTGTCCGGGTACATCGAGACGTCGTACGTGATGGCGGAGTTCGAGGGCGCCGAGCAGCTGAGCGACGCGAGCGCCGCGCCGGCCGGCGGGACGTTCGTGCACTGGGCGAGCAGGTTCTTCGGCATGGCCAGCCGCAGGTCGCCGGCCTGCACCGGGCCGCCGATGGGCGCCGTCGTGCCGGTTCCGCCGGTCGGCGGCGCCGTCGTCCCGGACGGCGAGGCGGTCGTCCCCGGGCCGGAGCTCGACCCAGAGTCGCCGCCGGTCGTGAGCTGGAAGGCGATCACGCCGAGCGCAGCCGCGAGCGCGACGACGAGCGCGATCACGAGCGTCGACGGCCGGCCGCGAGGCGCCCTCGGCGGCGCTCCCCCGCCGCCGCGCCCGGAATCGCCGGGCGGCCCGGGGGGCGGCTCCTGGGCGACGGGCTGCGCGACCCGGACGACGTCGCCCGGCGACTCGCCGTAGCGCGACGTCTGTCCCGGAGGGATCGTCGGCTCGGTGGTCACGCGCGACGGCCGCTCGCTCGAGTAGCGGTGGGCGCCGGCGAGCTCCGACAGGTCGCGGGAGAGGTCGCCCGCGCTGGCGTAGCGGTGCTCGGGGCGCTTCGCCATCGCCCGGGCGCAGATCTCGTCGATCGCCGACGTCAGGTCGGGCCGCAGGTCGGTGATACGGGGAACGGTGTCCTGGACGTGCGCGAAGAGCACCGCGACGTCGCTCTCGCGTGGATACGGGACGGAGCCTGTGAGGCACTCGTAGAGCACGCATCCGAGCGAGTAGACGTCGGCGCGATGGTCGGTCTGGCGCCCCTCCACCTGCTCGGGCGCCACGTAGTCGACCGTGCCGAGGAACTGGCCCGTGTCGGTCAGGCCCGACCGCGACACCTGGTGCTTCATGAGACCGAAGTCGGCGAGGTAGGCGTGGTCGACGGTCTCGCCGTCGCCACCCGCCCGCTCGGTAAGGATGTTCGCGGGCTTGATGTCGCGGTGGATGAGCCCGCGCTGGTGCGCGACGCTCAGGCCGCGCGCGACCTGCGAGATCAGCTCGGCTGACCGCCGCATCGAGAGCGGGCCCTCCTGGCGGATCAGCGTCTTCAGGTCGGCGCCTGCGACGAAGCGCATGGCGATGTAGAGGAGGCCGTCCTCTTCGCCCGCGTCGTAGATCGGGATGATGTTCGGGTGGTTGATCGAGGCCGCGAGCCGCGACTCGCGCACGAACCGCTCCCGGAACGCGTCGTTCTCGGAGAGATCGGCGCTCAGGACCTTGAGGGCGACCTCGTTCCCGAGGCGCATGTTGTCGGCGCGGAACACGACGCTCATCCCGCCACGACCGAGCACGCCCTGGATCCGGTACGAGGCGAAATCCGAGCCGACGCGCGGCATGTGGCCGATGCTCGCCGACGCGCCCTGACCCGTTGGGTCTGGCGTCTCACCTCGATGATCACTCACCGCGGCCTCCTTCCGGCGCGTCAGAGTCCAGGTGTTCCCCGGGCTTCGGCGCTCCCGGTGGCGTGAAGCCGAGCGGCGCTTCGAGGGCCTCGCCGCCGAAGCCGAGCACGAGGATACGCCTCGCCGCGGGCGAGGTCAACGCGCGAGGCCCGCTCTGAGGGCGACAGGAGCCATGGTCCCCAGACGTCTCGCCGTCATGATTTCTTCCTTGGCGGGAGCAACCCCACCCGGTCCCGGGATAGGCTGATGCTCGTGCGCGTGCTCGAACGACCGCGTCGGAGGGCCGGGTGACGCAGACGCTGCTGGACGTTTCGCTGGACATGTCGCGGCCGTACCCCGGCACTCCGGCCGAGCGCGCCGCGAGGGGGAAGGCGGCGCGAAGGCACTCTCCGCGGTCGGCCCACGCGGCGTTCACAGCCGCTCGTGATCGCGCCGACCCGGTGGATCTGCTCGAGGGACAGGCGCAGCACCGGGTGCCGGAGCTCGTGCCGATCCGGTACGGCCGGATGCTGGCCTCGCCGTTCACGTTCTACCGCGGGGCCGCCCTGATCATGGCGGCCGACCTCGCCGAAACGCCCCGATCGGGGTTCGAGGTGCAGTGCTGCGGGGACGCACATCTGTCCAACTTCGGGCTCTTCGCGTCGCCGGAGCGGCGGCTCCTCTTCGACATCAACGACTTCGACGAGACGCTGCCCGGACCGTGGGAGTGGGACGTCAAGCGCCTGGCGTGCAGCCTGCTCATCGCCGCGCGGAACAACGGGCTCTCGGCGAAGGAGCAGGAGCGCGTCGTCCTGCGCACTGCCGCCGAGTACCGGGCCCGCATGGCGGCCTTCGCGGAGATGCAGACGCTCGACCTCTGGTACCTGCGGTTCGAGATCGAGCCGCTCGTGCGGGGGATCTCGCGCCAGGTCGGTACGAAGATGCGAAAGCGCCTGCACAAGCGGATCTCGAAGGCGCGCGCGAGAGACAACGTCCAGGCATTCGCGAAGTTCACGGAGGACATCGGCGGCGACGCGCACATCATCTCCGAACCGCCGCTGATCGTCCCCGCGCGGGAGGCCCTGAACGCAGCGCAGTTCCAGGATTTCGAGCAGCGGGTGGAGCGGTTCTTCGAGGCATATGCCGCGACCCTGTCCCACGACCGCCGGCTCTTGATGGAGCAGTTCCGGCTCGTGGACGTCGCCCGCAAGGTCGTCGGGGTCGGCAGCGTCGGCACGAACGCGTGGATCGTGCTGGCGCTCGGACGCGACGGCGACGACCCGCTCGTGCTCCAGGTCAAGGAGGCGCAGGCGTCGGTCCTCGAGGACTATGTCGGGGCGAGTGAGTACGACAATTGCGGCGAGCGCGTCGTCGCCGGCCAGCGGGTGATGCAGGCCGCCGGCGACATCTTCCTCGGCTGGCTGCACGTTGACGAGGGCGTCGACGGCGTGCCCTACGACTCCTACGTCCGCCAGCTCCGCGACTGGAAGGGCTCGATCGAGGTCGAGGAGATGGACGGCCTCGCGCTCGCCGTCTACGGAGAGCTGTGCGCGGCCACGCTCGCGCGAGCGCACGCACGCAGCGGCGACCGGATCGCGATCGCGGCCTACCTGGGCGGCGGTACCGTCTTCGACCGCGCGATCCTGGCGTTCAGCGAGGCATACGCCGAGCAGAACGACCGCGACTACCGGGCGCTGCTCGCCGCGGTCGAATCGGGTCGGGTCGAGGCGGCGACGAACGCCTCACCGTAAGCCCGCTGAGACCTCGATCTCGGCGGGCGCGGCCGGATACCATGGCCGGGATGCGGCTCGAGCCGGTATCCGTGTTCCGCTGGAGCTACGAGGAGGGTGGGCGTGTTGCTGCACCCGGGTACGCGATCGTGAGCGCATACGGCGGCGACGAGGGCATCGGCTACGGCGAGGGCCGCGGGACGGCGACGGGCCGAGTCGAGGGCGACGTCGTCTGGTCGAACTACCCGCGGCGCCGGAGCGACGGCCAGATGCTCCCGAACGCGCGCGGCCTCATCACGACCTCCGACGGGGCGGCGATCCTGTTCGAGCTTCGCGGGCGGACGATCTTCGGTGATGACGGGGTGGGGCGCCAGAACCTGGTGGGCTGGTTCGAGTCGGATGACGAGCGCTACCGGTGGCTGAACGACGTCGTCTGCATCGCGGAAGGGACGATCGGCGCCGAGGGTATGGAGATCCACGTGTACGCGGGCGTCCACGAGCTGCCGGCCGGATGAGGCATCTCTCGCGCTAGTTCCCCGGGCCGGCGGAGACTCCGGCCGTCGTCAAAGCCACGTCTTTCCGCCGAGGGCCTTCCACTCCTCGGAGCCGGTGAGCGGCGCGGCGAGCTCTTCCAGCATCAGCGCGTGCTTTCGACCGTCCTCGGTGTCGATACGCGCCGTACGGATGGCGTCCAAACCTATGAACGACTCGTCTATCCCCTAGCTGGAGCTCAGTACTTCTACGCGGTTCCCGAACGGATCGCGCGTGTAGAACCGCCGCACGCCGGGCCAACGCTCGTCCCACTCAACGGCACAGCCGGCGGCCGTGAGCGTCGCGGCCAACGCGTCCACGCCGTCGACGCGCAGCGCGGGGTGCGCCCGCCGCGGAGCGGAGAAGCCCTCCTCGCCCGAGACGTGGATCCCCTCGGCGAACCACACGCCGCCGTTCGCGCGCATCGGCCCGGGCTTCTCGACCTCGGTGAGGCCGAGGAGGCCGGCGTAGAACGCGCGCGCCTCGTCCTCGCCTCCCTTCGGCATCATCACCTGCACGTGGTCGAGTGCCGGCGCCATCGTTCGATCGTAGACGCCTGCTCGCCTTTCCTCCGTGGTTGACACGTTCTCGACTTGGCCTGCGTGCGTGGGGAACGCCTCGCCTGGCTCGTCACACTGCCGGTCGCAGCCGTCGGTTGCGAGGCCGCGCACTTCCACTGCCACGTGAACGACCACATCCGCGCCGGGATGCTCGCCCGGTACAAGGTGCGGCGTTAGGCACGCCGGCGAGGCCGGTGGCTCCCGACGGGGAGCCACCTGCGACTCCTCACCGGGATCAACCGGCGTCCGGCCGTCGAATGGCGCATACTCCGGACTGATGCGGATCTCATCCACGGCCGGGCGGGCAGCCGGCCTCCTGGTGTCGGCGGCCATCGTCCTGGCGGCCGCTGCGGCCTGCGGAGGAAGCGGCGGCTCGGGCTCGAGCGGCGTCACGGTCACGAGCACCGTCACCCAGACCGCGACCGACACCGTGGGCTCGTCGACCGGCTCGGGCTCGGCCGCGCCCGTGCGCCGCAAGCGATCTGCTGCCGGTGATCAAGGCCAAGATGGACGGGACGGCCGAGAAGCTCACGATCGTCAAGGTCAAGGTGACGCGCTGCCAGAACGACTATGCGTTCGTGATCGCCGTGCCCGACCGTTCGGTCTGCCAGGAGGGCGTGGGCAACTGCTACGACTCTGCCCAGGTGTTCCTGGCGTGGGACGGCACTCAGTGGAACATCTTCAACACCGGCACCGACATCGGGTGCACCTCCCTCCCCCTCGACGATCAGACGCTCGTAGCGTGCAAGGCGCTCGGCTATCCGGTGCTGACGACGGCGAGCTTCAAGATGCCCTCCGGGAACATCGGCTGCGAGCTCGAGGACGCAACGGTGCGGTGCGACATCCGTAGCGGCCTGAAGCCGCCGCCGGCCAAGAGCTGCGCCGGCGACTGGGGCGGCGCCACCCTCGCCGCCCACGGCAAGGCGAAGCCGAACTGCGCGAGCGACACGATCGTCGACGACTCGGCCCCGACGCTCGACTATGGGTCGACCTGGGGCGGAGGCGGCGTCTCGTGCCTCTCCGACCCGTCGGGCCTCCAGTGCTCGAACACCGCCGGCCACAGCTTCTTCCTAAGCCGCGACAGCTGGTCCGTGTCGTAGGAACTCCGCCTAGCCGTGGATGCGGCCGGGGCGGAGTGGACGGGCATGGCTGCTGAGCTTTTCGAGGGCGCCGGTGAGGGCCTTGACGTCCGCGTCGGTCAGGTGCTGGGAGAAGTGCCGGTCGATGCCGTCTCGGTGGTGGAGGCGGGCGCGCTCCATCGTCTCGGTGCCCTTGTCGGTGAGGAGGACGAGGATCGAGCGCCGGTCGTGCCCGGGCCGGACGCGACGGACGAGCCCGGCCTCCTCCATGCGGTCGACGACCCGGGTGAAGCCGCTCTTGCTGTAGAGGATCCTTTCGGCCAGCTCGTTCATGGGGACGCCGTCCGGTGACTCCTCGAGATGGACGAGGACGTCGTACCAGCGCTGGGGGATGCCCGTCGCGTCCTGGAGCTCGGTATCCAGCACGTCGAGCAGCGCCAGCGAGCTCTCGAAGAAGAGACGCCAGCAGCGGAGCCGCGCGGGCGAGGGGGTTGACAGAGATTGTTCCATATGGGATAGTCCGATCTGCAACAGTTGTTCGGTGAACTGTTGCGAACTATACAACCCCAGAGGAGGAGTCAGACATGGCCACCGTTTCGACGGACCGCGCACAGGCCGGATACGCGCTTGCGATTGATGAAGGCGAGGCGTTCTGGCTGCTGGGAATGCTCCAGACGGTCAAGATCGGTCGGGACGACACGGCCGGGCAGTACGGCCTGCTCGAGATCGTCGTCCCCGCCGGCGTCGGCTCGCCCTGGCACGTCCACCCCGAGGAGGACGAGTGGTTCTACGTCCTCGAGGGCGAGATGACCTTCTGGGTCGCGGACACGCGCCTGTCGCTGAAGGCCGGTTCGTTCGCGTTCGGCCCCAAGGGCGTTCCGCACACGTTCTACGCCGAGGCGGGCGGGGCCAGGGCTCTGGTCGGCTTCGCGCCGATGCAGTTCGAAGGATTCCAGCGAGAGGTCGGTGTGCCGGCCCCCGAGCGCGTCCTGCCGCCGCCGCCCGAGGGTCACCCGGATATGGCTCGGCTCGCGCCGATCGCACAGCGAAACGGGTTCGAGATCCTCGGCCCCCCCGGCCCCCCGCCCGGACACTGAGCCTGCTCGGGGCCTGGCCCGGACGGGCCAGGCCCCGGTTGTTCAGGCCTCGACCACGGCCGCAGGCGCCGCGTCGCGGCCCTCGGCCGGCTCGCGGACGTGGACGCCGCGCAGGCCGATCAGCGCGACCAGCGCAGCCACGAACGTGAGCGCGCCTGCGGTGAGCAGCGCCGCGTGTACCCCCTGCATGAACGAGTCGAGTGCGTCCGCCCCCGCCTTCGGATTGCCGGTGAGACGCTCGATCACGTTGCCGCGGCCGCCCTGGACGAGCGGAGTGAGCTTCTCGGCCAGCGCCTGCCGCGCGGGCGGGAGGTTCGCGGCCGCGATCTTGTCCGACCAGGCGTTCGCGGCCAGCGTCGCGCCGATGCCGCCCAGGACGGCGATCCCGAGCGCGCCGCCGACCTGGCGCGACGCGTTGATCACCCCGGAAGCGACGCCGGCCTTGGCGTGGTCGACCGCACCCATCGCGGTCGCCGCCGACGCGGGCATCGTCGAGGCCAGGCCGATGCCGAGCAGCATCTGGAACGGCCAGATCGCGTTGTAGCTCGTACCGACGTCGATGAACGAGAGCCCGACGAGGCCGACCGTCGCGGTCAGCATGCCGAACGTCATGAGCGCTCGCGGCCCGATCCTCGGCCCCAGCTTGCCGGCGATCGGGGCGACGAACAGGATCATCATCGTCGTGGGCAGCGTGCGCACACCCGCCTCGATCGGCGAGTAGCCCTCGACGTTCTGGAAGTAGAGCGTCAGGAAGTAGATGACGCCGAAGAGCCCGACGCCGATCAGCGTCACGATGATGCTCGACGACGTGAACGCCGGCGACCTGAAGAAGCTGAGCGGCACCATCGGGTCGGCGTGGCGGCTCTCCCAGAGCACGAACAGCGCGATGAGCACCGCGGCTGCGCCGAGGAAGGCGAGCGTGTACGGGCTGAGCCAGGCGTGGCTCGCGGTCTTGATGAGGCCCCAGGTGAGGGCGCCGAGGCCGGCGGTGATGAGCACCGTGCCGACGATGTCGAGGCTGTGGGTCGTCGTGTCGCGCGACTCGACCACGGCCCACGCCGTCGCGGCGGCCGCGACGATGCCGACGGGGACGTTCACCCAGAACACGGCCGACCACGAGAAGTGCTCGACCAGAAACCCGCCGAGGAGCGGGCCGATCGCGAGACCGAGGCCCGAGATGCCGGCCCAGATGCCGATGGCCTGGGGAAGCTGCTTGCGCGGGAACGCGGCGACGATGATCGAGAGCGAGAGCGGGTTCAGAAGCGCGCCGCCGACGCCCTGGATCGCCCGGGCGCCGATCAGCTGCGTGTCGGACTGGGCCAGGGCGCAGCCGGCCGACGCCAGCGTGAAGATCGCGAGGCCCAGGATGAAGATGCGTTTGCGGCCGTAGCGGTCGCCCAGCTTCCCGCCGAGCAGGATCAGCGTCGCGAACACGAGGACGTAGGCGTTGATCGTCCACTCCAGGTTCTCGGGCGATGGGTTCAGCGAGTGCTGGATCGACGGCAGCGCCACGTTCACGATCGTGTTGTCGAGCATGATCATGAAGAGCGCGAAGCACATGGCGAAGAGCGTCCACCATTTGTGGTTGGGATGATCAGAGGTCATGCCGCCTCCTCTGCGTTGGGGTCGGAGCTGAGCATCTGAACGAACGTGCGGGCGACGAACGGGCTGTCCTCGACGGCCCTCTCGGGCTCGAGGGCGTGCCGGAAACCGCACGAGAGGGTGAAGCCGACCCAGAGCCATGCAACGTGCTCGAGGTCGAGGTCGGAGCGCACCTCGCCGCGGTCGCGGGCCCGGGTGAGCATCGCGACGATGCGGCCGCGCATGAAGCGCATGTTCTCGTCCAGGGCGGCCCGCACCGCCGGCTCGTCGACCAGCGACGCGGCCAGCATCCTGAGGCGCATCACCTCGACGATCAGCTCGTCGGTCGCGGCCAGCTCGGCGACCTCGACGAGGAGCGCCGTCACCGAGTCGCCTGACTCGTCGAGCAGCGCGTCCACACGCTGGCCCATGAGGACGCCGGTGTGGGTGAGGACGGCGGCGAAGAGCTCCTGCTTCGAGGCGAAGTGCTTGTAGAGCATCGGCTCGGAGCAGCCGCACCGGGCCGCGATGTCGGCTGTGCCCGTGCCGCGGAATCCTTTACGCGCGAACTCGTGCCGGGCCGCGTCGAGGATGGCCGTCCGCCGGTCTTCATAGGTGAGCCGGGTGCGCTCCTGGACCATGAAGAGGGGCAGGTTAGTGAAGATTCACTACGGGCGCAACTCGGAGCTGCTCAGAGCCCGAACGCGCGCCGCATCCCGACCGCGGTTCGGGCGTGTCCGAGCAGCGGCAGGCCGAGCAGGTTCTCGGTCGTGCGCAGGAGCGAGTAGTGCGTGAACGGCGCCCCCGAGGCCGTCCCTGCAGCGACGTACGGGCTGAGCACGACCGTGGCGACTCGCTGGTCGGCGCCGACGCCCTCGTCGAAGGTCAGGAACACCACCATCTGGCCGTTTCGGTACGACTGGTTTCGGAGGATCATCGGAAGCCACGACCGAAGCCACGCGTCTCCGACCGACTTCGGGCAGTCGTGCATGTCGTGACAGGCGTCGGGCGTGAGGAAGGCGAAGGCCGGCAGCATGTTCTTGCGAAGCGCGTGGCGCAGCGCTCCGTGCGCTGGCGTCCCCATCGGCAGGTCGGAGGTTGGGCAGGTGCCACCCAGATGGCGGAAGTAGACCGCCGGGTTGTGCCGCATCAGATACCGGCCCGAGTCGGCCCGCAGGCACGGCGAGGGCATCGACTCCTCGTACCCCCTCCACGAGCGGCCGCGGCGGACGACCTGGCGAAAGATGTTCGGCACGTTCGTTCGGCATGCGTTGCAGTCGGTCACGATGCCGCCGGTCGAGCCAGCCGTCATGGCGATGTAGTTGGGAAGCGACGGGTGGGTGATCGCCCGGTACTCGACCGCCTTCCCGCACCGGCGCGCGACCTTGGTGATGTACGGCGTCTTCGGCGAGCCAAAGATCTGGCTCGCCGAGTGATTCTCCATCACGATCACGAGAACGTGCCGGTACGTGTCGGGTGGCTGTTCCCGACCGGTGCACGCCGATGCGAGCACACCCGCGGCCGCGCCCGGCGCGGCGAACCCGAGAGCGGCCACGGCGACGCAGGCTGCGAGCGCAGCGCGGGCGCTACGCGACAGAGGCCTCGACCAGCGCCTCGACATGGGTGCTCGGCTGGAAGTTCCGAAGGGAGTGGCTCCAGCCCGCCCCGAGCCACAGGTAGTCGACGGTCAGGTCGGGCAGGTTGTAGGAGGCGGTGTAGAGCGTGCCGAAACCGCGCGAGTACGTGGTCGACCGAAGCGGCGGGGCGAGGAATGCCTGGACGAAGCCCTCGGCGGTCGTCGACGGGTCGTCGAGCATCGCGAGGATGCACGCTTCCCGCTCGAGCGTGCGCGTGACCGCCGCGTGCTCGGTCCACTCGACCACGTCCTGGTGGTTCGTCGCCGCCGGCGTCGGCCGGAACGCCACGCCCCGGTCGGGCGAGAGATGGGCGGTGAGGACGTCACCCGACAGGTCCGCCAGCGTCAGCGAGTGGGCCAGGTGGTACGGAAGCCGCGCGAGCACCGCCGCCGCCTCGGCCACGTTCGAGCACGTCTCGAGCAGGTAGCGCAGGACGAGCGGCACCCCGAACCCGTCGCCGAGCACCGGCCGGCCGCCGAACGTGAGCGAGACCGCCAGGCCGTCCTCGTTGATGCCGTCGAGCAGGCCCCACAGGCAGTCGCTCGTGCCCATCACGCGCTTCCCATTCCATGCCGTGTTCCAGACGAGCCCCTCGAGGCGCGAGGGCGCGTAGTCGTAGTTTCGGACGAGGATCGGGCCGCCGGGGCCGCGGAAGACGCCCTGCGAGCAGCCGCTCAGGTACGGCGGCGGGTTCACCATCGAGAGCATCCGCGCGGCCACGTCGCCGCCGCCGGCCAGCTCGACCAGCCGCTCCCACGTCGGCACGAGCTCGGGCATGTGCTCGCGCAGCATCCGCGACGAGTGGGCGAAGCTCGAGCGGGCCGCCTCGCCGTCGCGCAGGAACCAGTCCCGATACGTGGGCCACAGCTCCTCGAAGACGCCGCGCCACGCCTCCCCCGGTCGATCCTCCTGCACCGCGCGAAATGTGAACTGGATCGACTGCACTCCTACAACATCTTAAACGAGAAGGGATCCGGCGGCGGTACCGGAGACGCCGGAGCCGCCGGCTCGCCCGTGAACTGGTTCTTGACGCCCGTGATCCAGGCGTGCGCGCGATCGGTCAGCTTGTGGTCCTCGTCCATCAGCCGGCCCCGGGTCACGAGGATCCCCAGGTCGGCGCCGGGGTACCGGTAGGAGCCGGCCGCAGCGATGCGGAGGTAGAACGCCTCGCGCTCGTCGGCGACCGCGTGCCAGTCGGTGTCGCGGCGGACGAAGCCCATCGACCCGTCGGGCGCGAGCCGCCAGATGCCCGACGTCGGCGCGTGCGTGATCAGCTCGATCGTGTCGTCGGTCTGCTTCAGGATGAACTGGCTCCACGAGTCGATCGCCTGCGACTGGCTCCAGCGGTCGTTCAGCTCGGCGACGTCGATCTCGTAGTCGACGTCCATGAACTCGAGCAGGTGGAACAGGAAGAGCGGCATGTCGCCGTAGGCGACCGCGGTCACGTTGGTCATCGAGCTGGCGCCGGTCACGCGCGGGTTCAGCTCGCCGAGGTACATCTCGCCGGTGTCGACGTCGGCGAGGAAGTCGAGCTCGAAGTAGCCGCGGTAGCCCTCGGCCGCGAGCCGGTCGCCCATGGCGCGGGTGCGCTCGCGGGCGATCTGGCGGTGGCGGTCGGTGAGGACGGTGGACGACACGTCGTTCCCGCACCAGCCGCCGCCGTAGGGGGTGAGCTCGGGGAAGCCGGCCAGCTCGGCCATGAGCGGCCCCACGAGCGTCCCGTGCCGGGTGATGACGCCCTCGATCGCCGCCTCGCGGCAGTTGATCCGGCGCATCACCTTGAGCTCCTCGCGGGCCATGTCGGCGGCGTGCTCGTCCCAGTCGGCCCGAGAGGCGATGAAGAACGTCGTCTGGCCCGAGTCGCCGTACGGCGTCTGCACGACCAGGTCGTCGCCCACGCCGCCCGCCGTCGCGAGCGCGCAGAGCTCGTCGTAGGTCGACGCCCGGCCGAGGACGTTCGGGACGCTCGGCACGCCCGCCTCGTCGGCGATGCGCGTCGTCTCGATCTTCGAGTCGAGCCGGTGCCGAAGCGCCGCGGGCGGGAACGCGACGTCGAGCCCGAGGTCGCCCGCGAGGCTCTCGGTCTCGTCGTCGAACATCAGGAAGACGACCTTGCCGCCGCGGTCGCCCACCAGGTCGTGCGTCTCCTTGTGGGCCAGGAGGTGGTTGCAGATCTCCTCGATCGAGTCGAACGCCCGGTCGGGCCGGTCGCGCGGGACGAAGACGCGCGGGTGGTGGCCGTCGAACGAGTCGTAGTAGTTGACGTACCGCAGCGCGCGCACCCAGCGGTCCATGCCGAGCAGGTTGAACGCCGTCGCCGAGACGAAGTAGACGGGCGTCGTCTGGGTGCGGAAGAACCGGCGGATCTCCGGGATGCCCCGGAGCGTCTCGGCGGCGACCTGCGACATCACGTCCTCCCCTTCTCGGCTCGCTCCGATACTACTGACCGGCCGGCCGCCGGGTCAGGCCGCCGCGACGTCGCGCCCTCCCCGGCGATGCTCGGCCACCCAGACAGCGCCCAGGATCATGGCGCCGCCGACGACGTCGCGGGCGATGGGGCGCTCGCCGAGGACGGCCCACGACGCGAGGACGCCGATCGTCGGCACCGCGTACATGGCGACCGCGAACCGCGACGCGGGGAGGCGTGAGAGGACGTGGGCGAAGAGGAAGTAGGCGATGCCGCTCCCCACGCCGATGTACACGGCGACCGCCACCGACGATGCGTGCAGGTCGCCCTGGACGGCGCGGCCCGTCTGCGATGTCGAGCGCGATCAGCGGCAGCGTCAGGATGCATCCACCGATCGACGTGACCACCGCCACGGCACCGGCGTCGAGCCTGCCGGCCTCGCGGCGCACCGACACGGTGTAGGCGGCGAAGAGGACGACGGTGAGGAGAAGGAAGGCGACCGGCCTGCCCGCGCCCGAGATGCCGGCCGTGAAGAGGCCCGAGACGACGGCGACGCCCGCGAGGCCGAGGCCGAGCCCGGCGAGGGTCGCGGGGGTCGGCCGCTCGCGGGCGACCAGCACCGCCGCCACCGCCACGCCGATCGGCTCGAGGCCCAGCACGAGCGCGCCGAGCGTCGAGCTGCCAGCGTCGATCCCGGCCGTCATCGCGACCGCCTGGCCGCCGAGCCCGACCGCGCCGATCAGGAGCAGGCGCCGCCACATCCGCGGCTCGAGCGCGGGCAGGCCGCGCATGATGACGATCAGCGTCGCCGTGGCGAGTGCGAACCGGAGGCCGACAACGGTGCCGACGCCGAAGTGCTCCGTCGCGAGCTTGAAGGCCGGAAACGAGCTGCCGAAGAGGACGAGCGTGACGACGAGCTCTGAGGTCGCCCTCAGGTCGCGGGCCTCTCGCGCCGATATGTCACCGGATGCCACGTCTCAACCCCTCGGACGCCATTCGCATGCTGTTCGCCGGCCTGACGGCTGAGCTCGAGACCGATGCGGGCGTCCTGATCCCGATGCAGGCCACCGGGATGAAAGGCGCCAAGGTTTGGGCCACCGCGCCGCGACTCGCGGTTGCGACCGGCATGCCGCTTCGCGGGCGGATCATCGTCCCGGAGGAGGCGCAGCCGTGGCTCGTCCGCTTCGAGACCGAGGACGCGTCCTTCCACACGAACGAGCTCGCCCGGGTCAGGCTCCGCGCCGTGTCGGTCGGTCCCGACCATTCCCGCCGGCGCACGCAGCGCGTGCCGGCCGGCGGCGTGGCCTGGCTCATCGCGGTGAGCTGCCGCGACGTCTCAGACGGCGACCGCATCGAGGGCACGATCGTCGACCTCAGCGAGTCGGGCGTGGCCTTCGCCACCCGGCGCGTGCTTCGAGTCCACGACCGCCTCGTCTTCAACGGCCGGTTCTTCGCCGAGCACGTCGAGGCCGAGGTGCGGGTCACCTCACTGCGCGACGGCGTCAACGGCCGCACGATCGCGGGCTGCGCGTTCGTCGACATCAACGCCGCCCAGCGCGCGCGGGTGCAGCGGCTGGTCGCAGCCGCCGACTCCCCGCCGGAGCGCCCGGCCGGCGTCGATGTTGGCCCCCTGCGCGAAGCGGTCGGCGAGTCCGACGGCGACGGCTGGCGCGGCCTCTTCCGCCGCAGCTAGCTGGAAGCGCAACAACGGGGTCAGACCCCAATGTTGCACGCCGCCAGCCCGTTCTCCCATCGCCTCTCTGCAACATTGGGGTCTGACCCCGTTGTTGCACGCCGGCTAGGAGCCGTAGCCGATCACGCTGCGGATGCCGTCCTGGGCCTCCATCAGCTCGAAGCCGCGGTTCACGTCGTCCAGCGTGATGTGGTGGGAGACGAACGGGTCGACGTCGATGTCGCCGGCCAGCCAGCGGTCGATCGAACGCCGGCACGCCGTCGCGGCCCTTGACGCCGCCGAACGACGAGCCGGCGATGCGGCGGCCGGTGATCAGAAAGCGCGGGATGACGTCGAGCGTCTCGCCCTTGCCGGCCACGCCGGCGACCGTGCAGAGGCCCCAGCCCATCCGGGCCGCCTCGACGGCCTGGCGCATGACGTTCACGTTGCCGGTCGCCTCGAAGGTGTAGTCGGCCCCGAACCCGCCGGTCATCTCGACGATGCGCTCGACCGTGTCCTCGCCGCCCACCATCGACGTCGGTCGCCCCCTGGCCGCGGGCGAGCTCGAGCCGATCCTCCGAGAGGTCGACGCACACGATCCGCTCGGCGCCCGGCCAGGCGGCAGCCGGCGACCGCACCCAGCCCGACCATGCCCGGCGCCGAAGACGACGCAGGTCGAGCCGGCCTCGACCTTGGCCGTGTTGAGCGCCGCGCCGAGGCCGGTCGAGAGGCCGCAGGCGAAGAGGCAGGCCCGGTCGAGCGGCGCCTCGGGGTTGACCTTGGCGAGCGCGATCTCGGGCATCACGGTGTACTCCGCGAAGGTCGAGCAGCCCATGAAGTGGCGGATCGGCTCGCCGTCGCGCGAGAGCCGGGCGGTGCCGTCGGGCAGGTAGCCCTGGCCCTGCTTGTCGCGGATCGCGAGGCACAGGTTCGTGCGCGGGCTCTTGCAGTGGATGCACTCGCCGCACTGGGGCGAGAAGAGCGTGACGACGTGGTCGCCCGGGGCTGACGAGCGTGACCCCGTCGCCGACCCGCTCGACGACGCCGGCACCCTCGTGCCCGAGCACGGTCGGCGCGTAGCCCGACGGGTCGGCGCCCGAGGCGGTGTAGAGGTCGGTGTGGCAGACGCCGCACGCCTCGAGCCGCACCAGCACCTCGCCGGCGCGCGGCTCGGCGATGTCGATCTCCTGGACGACGAGCGGCTGCGCCGAACTCCTCGAGCACCGCGGCCCGCATCTTCATAGGCGGCGAGTGTACCCTCTACCGCGCACCGACGGATGTCCGATCACGCCCCTCTCGACGACATCGTCCTGGAGGCGGACCGCCTGCTCGAGGCGGCCGCCACTGCGGACGTGCCGGTCCGCCTTGTCGGCGGCCTCGCGGTGCGGATGCACGCCGGCGGCGAGCCGGTCATCACGCCGGACGTACAAGGACATCGACCTCGTCACGCTGAAGGGCCGCGGGAAGCGGGCCGTCTCGGAGTTCATGACCGCGAAGGGCTACGAGGCCGACCGGCCGTTCAACGCCACGAACGGCCATCGCCGGCTGCTCTACTACGACCCCCCGCACGACCGCCAGGTGGACGTCTTCGTCGGCGCGTTCGAGATGTGCCACTCCATCCCGATCACCGAGCGGATCGAGCTCCACCCGTCGGCGGTGCCGCTCGCCGAGCTCCTGCTCACCAAGATGCAGATCGTCGAGCTGAACGCCAAGGACCAGGCCGACATCCTGACGATGCTCTACCACCACGACGTCGCCGAGGGCGACGACGGCGGCGACGTCGTGAACGCCGCACGGGTCGCCCAGCTCTGCGCCGGCGACTGGGGCCTGTGGCGGACGACCAACCTGAACGTCGAGCGCACGCGCGAACGCGCTCGTCGGCTCGAGCCTCACGGCCGAGCAGCAGTCGCTCGTCGGCGAGCGCCTCGAGCGGCTGTGGGCGCGGATCGAGTCGGAGCCCAAGTCGACCAAGTGGAAGATGCGAAACCGGGTCGGCGACAAGGTGCGCTGGTACGAGGAGCCCGAAGAGGTCGACGGCTAGGCGGCTCAGCCGCGCGAGCGAAGCGCGATCCAGAGGTCGACCCGATCCTCCATCGATCCCAGGTCGCGGCCGGTGAGCTGCTCGACCCGGTCCAGCCGGTGGCGGAGGGTGTTCACGTGGACGTGCAGCTCGGCGGCCGTCCGCTGCCAGCGGCAGCCCGACGAGAGGAACCGGTCGAGCGTCTCGACCAGCCGCGAGCGGCGGCGGGCGTCGTGCTCCTCGAGCGGCCGCAGGAGCGCCCGCCGGAACGCCGCCAGCACGTCCTCGTCCTGGAGCGCGAGCAGGAGCGAGTGCGAGCCCACCTGGTGGTGGGTGGCCCAGCCGGCGTCGCGGCGCAGGCGGGCGAACCGGCAGGCGTGGCGGGCCTCGACGATCGACGTGCGAAGGCCGGTCGCAGTCGGCCGCGAGGCCGCCCACGCCGATCGGCGCCGCCGAGGCGCTCGTGCAGCGCCGCCGCGAGGTCGGCGAGGCCGGGCTCGTCGCCGTCCCACTGCGACGACCGCCACGATCTCGGGCGCCTTCACGGCGGCGACCGCGGTGACCCCCGCCTCCGCCAGCGCCGATCTCGAGCCGGATCGAGGCCGACGTCGCGGATCGTCGGCCTCGCACACGATCGCCGCGAGCGGCCGGGCGGCGTCGAGCGAGAACGTCTCGAGCCGGGCGGCCGCCGCCTGCTGCTGGCCGGGCCCGGCCATGATCAGGTCGACGAGCTCCGACGCCAGGCGCCGCTCGCTCTCGCGGATGCGCCCGGCAGCCGGGCGAGCTCGAGCCCGAGGAACGGGCAGCGCCTGGTCGACGGCCGCCCGGTCGTCGTCGCCCAGGCCGCGCGCCCCGGCCGCCACCACCAGGTGGGCCTCGGTCCGCCCGACGGTCACGATCGGGAAGGCGAGCCAGCCGTCGGCGGCGACCGGGTACTCGGCCTGGAGCCCGGCGACCGCCGCCCGGACGCGCCGCCGCGTCGTCGTCTGACGGCGCCGCGGCCGCGCCGCCGTCACGTGCGAGCCCGGGCCGGCGACCCATGCCGCAGAGCCGCGGGTCGAGCACGTCGAGGATGCTCTCGAGGCCGGAGCCGTGGCCGGCGGCGTGCACGAGCCGTCGTTTCGCCGCACCCGCTCGCGCAGCGCGTCCTCGCGGCCGCCGTACACGCGGTCGACGAACGCCCGCGAAACGGCGATGAACGGCAGCTCGAACGGGACCGCGATGAGCGGCAGCCCCGCCGCCCGGCAGGCCCGCTCGAGGTCGGTCGGGCACGCCGCCGTCCGGCCGTCGGGATGCCGTACCCGAGCGCGGCGACGTCCTGCGCCCGAGCGGCGCGACGAACTGGGCGCTCGTGAGGCCGGCGTCGCGCCACACCCCCGTCGTCAGGATCAGCTCGCCGCCCTGGAGGTAGCGCGTCGGGTCGCGAGCTCGGTCGTGTGCACCCAGCGGATCGGCCGGTCGAGGTCGCCGTCGACCACGACCCGGAGGTCGAGCGTCGGGGTCGCCAGCAGCTCCTGCACGCGTCATCGGCATTGGATGAACCTCCAACGCCGATCGTACAGCGTTGTAGGGTCGCACCCTTGTCGAGCCCACGCGATCGGGCCAGACTGCCCGCCGCGAATGGCGCCCTTCGCCTGGCCCGACGGCCACCGTGCCGCGCTCTCGCTGACGTTCGACGTCGACGCGGAGTCGGCCATCCTGGCCGTCGACCCGAAGTACGCCGGCCGGCTCTGACGACGATGAGCCACCAGGCCTACGGGCCGAAGGTCGGCGTGCCGCGCATCCTGCGGATGCTCGAGCGGACGGGCGTCACGCGGCGACGTTCTTCGTGCCCGGCCTCACCGCCGACCTGCTACCCGGCGATGGTCGAGTCGATCGTCGCCGCCGGCCACGAGCTCGGCCACCACGGCTACTCGCACGTCCCCTACCACCGGATGACCGACGACGAGCAGCGCGCGACATCGAGCGGGCGTTCGCGAGCCTCGAGCGCGTCACCGGGCCTGCGGCCGGAGGGGTTCCGCGCGCCGTGGTGGGAGCTCACGAACTCGACGCCCGGGATCCTGGCCGACTTCGGCGTCCGTGGGACTCGAGCATGATGGACGACGACCGGCCCTACCTGCTCGACACCGGCGCGCGGCATCCTCGCCGAGCTCCCCGTGCACTGGATGCTCGACGACTGGGAGCAGTACGCGTTCCTGCCCGAGCCGCACATCGGCGCCGTCATCGAGTCGCCGGCGAAGGTGCTCGACCTGTGGGGCGGCGAGCTCGAGGCGCTCGCCGACGAGGGCGGGCTGATGATGCAGACGAGCCACCCGTTCCTGTCGGGCCGCGCCGTCGCGGGTCGCGACGCTCGAGCGGGTCGTCGAGCACGCCCGCGAGCTCGGCGGCGTCTGGATCGCGCCGCCGGCGAGATCGCCGCGCACACCCGGACCGCGATCGCCGCGAGCCGACGCGCGGCCGGTGCCCATCGTTCAGATCGAGGAGGACGTCTATGGCGCTGAGGCAAGCGCACCCGCGCGCGTTCGAGCGCCAGGCCACCGGGCTCGTCCGCGAGGCCGGCTGGTGGGACGTCCTCGTCTACAACGTGAACTTCATCTCGATCGGGCTGATGGCCGCGTTCCTGTTCAGCGTCACGATCCCGTTCTACCCCGGCGTGAACGTGTACCTGAACGAGCTGATCGCCTTCGCGCTCGTCATCCCGCTCTCGCTCGTCTTCGCGATGTTCGCGGCGGCGATGCCCCGCTCGGGCGGCGACTACGTGTACGTCTCGCGCACGCTGCACCCGGCGTTCGGGATGATGTCGTCGTTCAACAACACCGCCTGGTGGTTCATCTACGGCGGCGTTCCGTCGGCGTTCTTCGCCCGCTACGGCCTCGGGCCGTTCCTGCGCACCGTCGGCGACATGTCCGGCTCGAGCACGCTCACCGACTGGGGCAACACGCTGGTCGGCGACCGCGGCACGTTCATCGCCGGGGCACGATCCTGATCGTGGTCGCTCGCGCGGTCTTCTCCTGCAGCCTGACGCTCTACTTCCGCATCCAGAACACGCTCTTCCTGTTCGCGATGGCGAGCATCGTGATCTCGATCGTCGTCTTCGCGGCCAAGCAGCCACGCCGACGTGGTGAACGGCATCAACTCGACCTACGGCACCGACAGCGTGAAGGACGCGTCAAGGCGGGCACGCCGCAGGCGCTCGTTCGACCTCCGCAACACGATCCTGCCGATGACGTGGCTCTACCTCGAGCTCGTGTTCAACCAGTCGTCGGCCTACATCGGCGGCGAGGTGCGGCGGGCGACCGCGTGCAGCTCTGGTCGATCCCGGCCGCGGCGTCGTCGCCCCGGCGTGCTGATGCTGCTCACCTGGGCGGCGATGCTCTCGACGTCGGCTTCACGCTCTGGAACGGGCTCGGCAACGACTTCGGCGCCAGCCTCGGCCTGTCGTCGACGCCCGGTCTACAGCGAGATCGCGGCGGCCGCGAGCGGCCGACCTCGATCGGCGTCCTGATCCTGGGCGGGTTCGTGTTCTGGAGCTACACCTGGCTCCCCGGCCAGATCCTGAACGCCTCGCGCAACCTCGTCGCCTACGCGATCGACGGCGTCGCCCCGCGCCAGCTCGCGTACGTGAGCGAGGGCACGCCACACACCGCTCGTCGCGATCTGGGTGGTCGGTCGTCGGGTCGATCATGTCCTCTTCTTCTACGTCTACACGCACGTACTTCGCGACGCTGACCGGGATCTTCGGCTTCATCCTCGGGTTCTCCTGGTCTCGATCGCGGGCGATCGCTCTTCCCCTACCGGCTGCCCGAGGTGTTCGAGTCCTCGCCGGTGCGCTGGCGCGTCGGCGGCGTCCCGGTGATGACCATCGTCGGCACGCTCTCGCTCGTCGCCTGCATCGCGTCGCTCGTGATCTTCTGCAGCGACCCCTACGCCGGCCTCCAGCACGCGAACGGCTCGCGCTACTGGTGGGGCGGATCCTCTACAACGTCGCGATCTTCCTCTCGGGCCCGTCATCTACTTCGTCGCCCGCGCGCTTCAACCGCAGCCGCGGCGTCGACATCGACAAGCGCTTCGCGGAGATCCCGGTTGAGTAGGCCCGTCGCCCTCGTCACCGGCGCCGGCCGGCGGGATCGGCGGCGCCATCCGCCGACGCGCTCGAGGCGGCGGGGCACGACGTCGCCCGCACCGACCTGCCGCTCGACGTCGCCGACGAGGACGGCGATCGCGGAGCTCGTGGCCCGAGACCGAGGCCGATCGCGGCCCGATCGAGGTGCTCGTGAACTGCGCCGGCCACATCACCGAGACGCCGATCGAGCGACATCTCCGACGAGGAGTGGGACCGGATGCTGCGCGTGCACCTCGGCGGCACCTGGCACACGTGCCGCGAGGTCGGCGCCGCGGATGGCCGCGCGCGGCCGCGGCTCGATCGTGAACGTGAGCTCCGAGCTCGCCCTCTGCGGCGCCGAGCTCCACGCCCACTACTGCGCCGCCAAGGGCGCGATCGTGGGCCTCACGAAGTCGCTCGCGCTCGAGCTCGCGCCGCCGCGGGGTGCGCGTCAACTCGGTCGCGCCCGGCGCCACCGACACGGCGCTTCTGACCGACATGTGGCGCACGCCCGACGTACGTCGAGTCGCTGCCGGTGCGGCGGCTCTCGACGCCCGGCGGAGATCGCCGCGACCGATCGCGTTTCTGGCCTCGGACGCCGCCGTCGTACGTGACCGGCGAGGTCGCTCTCGCCCAACTCGGGGGCGGTGATGTGAGGGTGGCGCTCGTGACCGGAGCGGCCACCGGCATCGGCGCGGCGACCGCCGACCTGCTCGAGGCGGCGCGGCTTCGCGGTGGCCCGAAACCACCTGCCCGGCCAGACGGTGTCGGGCTACTCGGCGCGAGGCCGACGTCTCGGACTCCGCCGCCGTCGACCGGCATGGTGCGAGCGTGACGCGCGACCTCGGCCCGGTCGAGCGTGCTGGTCGCAACGCGGCGCTACATGGTGATGGGCGGGATCGAGGAGGTCGGTCGCCGGCGAGTTCTGGCGCGTCGTCGACACGAACCTCACCGGCACGCTTCACTGCATCCGGGCCTGCGCCCCGGCGATGACCGATGCCGGCTGCGGGCGGATCGTGAACGTCGCGTCCGAGTGGGGCGCGCACCGGCTGGCCGCGGGCGACCGCGTACTGCGCGTCGAAGGCCGGCATCATCTCGCTCACGCAGCGCCGTCGCCCGCGAGCTCGGCCCGCACGGCGTCACGGTGAACGCGTCGCGCCCGGCGTCATCGACACGCCCCAGCTCGAGGTCGACGCCGACGACGCCGGCCTGCCGATGGCCGAGATGCCGAGCGCTACGCGCGGCGAGGTGCCCTCGGACGGGTCGGCCGGCCGGAGGAGGTCGCCGGGTCGATCGCCCACCTGTGCAGCGAGCGACGCGCGGGGACGATCACCGGCCAGGTCGTCTCGGTGAACGGAGGCGCGCCGTGAGCGGCGGCCGCTACCAGCCGGCGGACGCCTTCCGCAGCCCGCGCTTCTCGGGCGATCCGCACCTTCATGCGGCTGCCCGCACGTGACCGACATGGAGGACGTCGACTTCGCCGTCGTCGGCCTGCCGTTCGACACCGCCACGAGCTTCCGCGCCGGCGCCCGCTTCGGCCCCGAGGCGATCCGGTCCGCCTCGGCGCTCCTGCGCCCGTACAACGCCGAGCAGGAGGTCGACATCTTCGCCCACCTCTCCGGCGTCGACGCCGGCGACCTCCAGCTCGCCCCGGGCGACACGGTCGGCCACGTACACGCTGGTCGAGGAGGGGCTCGGCGCCGCTCGTCGACGCCGGCGTGTTCCCGGTCGTCCTCGGCGGCGACCACTCGATCACGCTCGCCGAGCTCCGCGCGCATGCCGCCCGGCACGGCCCGCTGGCGCTCGTCCACCTCGACGCCCACGGCGACACCTGGCACGAGTACTTCGGCCAGCGCTTCTACCACGGCACGACGTTCCGGCGGGCGGCCGAGGAGGGCGTGATCGACCCGTCGGCCTCGGTGCAGGCCGGGATGCGCGGGTCGCTGTACGCGCCGTCGGACATCGGCGACGCGCGCGACATGGGCTTCACCGTGCTCTCGACGATCGAGCTGCTCGAGCTCGGCCCGGCCGGCTACGGCGAGCTGGTGCGCGAGCGCGTGGGCGACCGGCCCGCGTTCCTCTCGTTCGACGTCGACTTCTGCGACCCGGCCTACGCGCCGGGGACCGGCACGCCGGAGATCGGCGGCCCGACGTCCGGCGCAGGCGCCGCGTTCGTGCGCGCGCTGACCGGCGTGAACCTGGTCGGGTGCGACGTGGTCGAGGTCTCGCCGTCCTACGACTCGCCCGGCCAGCCGACGGCGCTCCTCGGCGGCCAACATCGCCTGGGAGATGATCTCGCTCCACGCCCTCGCCCGCGCCGCGGGAGGCGCAGGCGTGAAGCTCTACTACGCGGGCGACGTGCACGGCTCGGAGAAGTGCTGGCGCAAGTTCCTGAACGCGGCGAAGTTCTACGAGGCGGACACGCTGATCATGGGCGGCGACATCACCGGCAAGATGATGGTGCCCGTGGTCGACGACGGCCGACGGCCGCCACGAGGCGCGCGTGCTCGGCCGCCACGAGATCGTCTCGGCCGACGAGGCTCGAGGAGATCGAGAAGCGGATCCGGTTCAACGGCTTCTACCCGTACCGCTGCGACCGGGCCGAGTACGACCGCCTGAACTCCGACACGGACTACCGGGAGGAGACGTTCACGCGACCTCATGATCGACGAGGTGCGGCGCTGGATCGCGCTCGCCGAGGAGCGCCTCGACGGGCACCGGCATCCGCTGCTTCGTCATGCCGGGGAACGACGACGAGTTCGCGATCGACGAGGCGCTCGAGTCGACCACCGTCGTCAATCCCGACAACAGGGTGGTTCGGGTCGGCGACGACCTCCAGATGCTCTCGTGCTCCTGGACGAACCCGACGCCGTGGGACAGCCCGCGCGAGGAGCCCGAGGAGGAGCTGCTCGAGCGGCTTCACGGCCTGGCCGCCCAGCTCGACCCCGGGCTGACGACCGTCTTCAACCTGCACTGCCCGCCGCACGACACGATGCTCGACCGCGCGCCGCAGCTCACGGCCGATCTCAAGGTGGTGCTCGACGGCGGCGAGCCGCGGATCGTCTCGGTCGGCTCGACGGCCGTGCGCACGCTGATCGAGGAGGTGCAGCCCGTGCTCTCGCTGCACGGGCACATCCATGAGTCCAAGGCGATCGCCAAGATCGGCAAGACCACCTGCGTCAACCCCGGCAGCGCCTACTCGGAGGGCGTGATCGACGGGGCCGTCATCGACCTGCGCAAGGACCGGGTTCGGTCCTGCCAGCTCGTCACCGGATAAGGAGGAAGCACTATGGCCACCGAAGCCACGTGCAGCCCCGCAGGTCTTCGCCCGGAAGGCGACGGGGCTGCGGCGCGAGGCATCCGCCCGCGACGTCTTCATCTACAACACGAACAACCAGAACGTCGGCATCGGCGTCACGTTCATGGTGCTGCTGATCCCGGCGCTCTATGCGGGCGGGAGCATGGTGACGGCGACGATCCTCGCCGGGCTGCTGGCGCTGCCGATGGCGGGCGTCTACGCCTACTTCGCCGCGGCGATGCCGCGATCGGGCGGCGACTACATCTACATCAGCCGCACGCTGCACCCGTTCCTGGGCTTCCTCTCGTCGTGGAACTGGGTCGTCTGGCTCGTCACCTACACGGGCATCCCCGCGGCGTACCTGGCCCAGTACGGCCTCTCCGGGCCTGTGCCGCGAGCTCGGGTACGTGTTCGACAGCCCGACGCTCGTCGGCTACGGCGACAACTTCAGCCGCAAGTGGTGGATCTTCGTCGCCGGATCGCTCCTGCTCACCTTCTTCGCGATCGTCTTCGCGCTGGGAACGCGGCTCTACTTCCGCATCCAGAACGTGACGTTCGTCGATCGCGATGGTCGGCGTGGTGGTCGGCCTCGTCATCCTCGCGGTCCACAACCAGACCGACACCGCGAGCGGCTTCAACGCCTACGTCTCCGGCGTCGGCGGCGTCGACAACGCGACCGCGAGCCTCGGCAAGTACTCGCAGAACCTGCAGCAGAGCAGCTTCGACCTGAAGCAGACGCTCTACGCGATGGTGTGGCCGCTCTTCATCACGCTCTACGCCATCACGTCGAGCTTCATCGGCGGCGAGGTGCGAAACGCGAAGCGGTCGCAGTTCCTCGCCATGCCGGGCTCGATCGTCTACGTGACGATCCTGATGCTCCTGCTCGTGCTCGGGCTTGAACCACGCCGTCGGCACGACGTTCCTCGGCCAGCTCGGCTATCCGCTGCCGCAGGACGTGCCAAGCGTCCTCGGAATCGGCAACCTGCCGACCTACAACGAGGTCATCGCCACAATGGTGCAGAACCAGGGATGGCTGGTGATCGTCCTGGGCGTGAGCTTCGTCTTCTGGACGTACGTGTGGCTCCCGATCAACTTCCTCGCAGCGACGCGGGCGATCCTGGCGTGGGCGTTCGACGGGCTGTTCCCGCGCAAGCTGTCCGAGGTGAACGAGCGCTACCACACGCCGATCTACGCGATCGCGTTCGTGTGGGTGCTGTCGGAGATCTGCCTCTACCTGTACGTCGATCAGATCTTCAACACCCTGAACGGGATCTTCGCCTGGATCCTGTCGTTCGTCCTGTGCTCGATCGCCGCGACCGTGTTCCCATACCGGCGGCGCGACCTGTGGCAGGCGTCGCCGTGGAACGGGTCCACGCTCGGGATTCCGAACATCACCATCCTCGGCGGCCGTCTCGACGGTGTGCCTCTGTTCTGCGAGTACTGGTTCTGGTACGACCCGGTCCAGGGCTTCGACCTCTGGGGCACGACCTGCGGTGGGTCATGGCGCTGATCATCCCGAGCGCGGCCGTGGTGCTACGGAATCGCGTGGTTCACAAGCAAGCAGCGCGGAGTCTCGGTGGACAAGGTGTTCGCCGAGATCCCGCCGGAATGAGGAAGGGGACTCGATGAGCTCCGTCGCTTCGCAGCAGACCCGCCAGGGCTGGCACTCCGTCCTCGTGGGCGGGATCGCCACGTTCATGGGCGCGCCCCAGGTGGAGGCCGACGCCGATGCCCTGCGGGCGGCGGGCGTCAAGGCGGCCTTCGTCGGCATGCCGTTCGACTCGACCACGATCGCCCGTCCGGGGGCCCAGCTCGGCCCCCGGGCGGTGCGGGACTGGTCGAGCCACATGCTCTCCTACCACGGCGAGTACGACCTCGACATCTTCGAGGCGCTCGGCGTCGCCGACATGGGCGACGTGGCCGTCGTCCCGGCCAACGCCGCCAAGACCGTCGACCTCGTCGCCGACGCGATGGGCGAGGCGATCAAGGCCGGCGCCATCCCGGTCCTGTGCGGGGGTGAGCACATCACGACGATCGGCGGCTCGATGGCCGTCGACCGGCACGCGCCGGACGGGACGTACGGGCTGATCCTGGTCGACACGCACCTCGACACGGCGCCCGACGTCGGCGGCGAGCGGATCAACCACTGCTGCCCGATCACGCGGGCGATGGAGCTCGCCGCGTTCGACCCGGCCAAGTGCGTCATCATCGGCCCGCACGGGGCGATGAACCCGAAGAGCGAGTACGCCTACGTGCGCGAGGCGGGCGTCACGGTGTACCACGTCTCCGACGTCGACCGGCGCGGTGCCCGGGCGATCGCCGAGGAGGCGGTCGCAGATCGCGTCCGACGGCACCGACGGCGTCTACTTCAGCTTCGACGTCGACAGCCTCGACAGCTCGGTCTGCACCGGCACGTGCGTGCCGACGATGGGCGGCCTGACGGCGCGCGAGGCGCTCACGATGGTCTCGGTGATCGGCCGCGCCGACATCGTGGCGATGGACGTCTGCGAGGTCGCCCCCGCATACGACAACGGCGAGTCGGCGATGGCCGCCTGCCAGGTGATCGCCGACACGCTGGCCGCCTACGCGGACGCGCATACGTAGCGCAATTCCCCGCTATTGCAGCTCGAGGTCGATCGGGCCGGGGTTGCCGGCGTTGATGCTGACCAGGTCCTGGGGGCAGGCCGAGACGGCGAAGACGATGTCGCGCTCCGCGCGGAGCATGACCGAGTCGCCGGCCTTCGTCGGTGCCGGCTCCCATCCGATCTCCCAATCGTCGAGCACGGGGATGTTCATGAAGACGTTGATGGGCTGGGGGATCTCGATGCCCTCGTAGCCGAGCGCTGCCATCGCCTTCTGGAGGTTCTCCTGGCAGGAGGCGTGCCAGCCCTCGACGCCGAGACCGGCGTAGCGGCTGGGGTCGCACGCGGCGCAGAGCATGTCGTGGATGCCGGGCGACGTGTCGGCCTCGAGTGTCAGGATCGGCCGGCGCCGGTTCGTCACGAACTGCTGGCCGACGCGCGGGAAGAGCCGGTTCACATACACGCGCGTGTGCTCGGCCGAGTGGTACTCCGAGAGGTCGTCGGCGCAGAAGGCGAAGACGTCGGCCACCTGGCCGCCCTCGGGGTCGATGACGCGGATGCGATCGCCCGCGGACATGCGCAGGGCGTGGCCCTCGCGGGCGGGGATGCGGATGGTCTCAGGCATGCGGCCAGTCTACGATGCGGGCGTGGAGCAGCGCGTCAGCCTCGTGACGCTCGGAGTCTCGGATCTCGCTCGTGCGCGGGCGTTCTACGAGGGGCTGGGATGGACGTCCGGCGCGGCGCCGGCCGACGACGTCGTCTTCTTCCAGGCGGGCGGGATGGTCGTCGCGCTGTGGAGCCGCGAGCAGCTCGCGGAGGACTCGGTCATGACCGACACCGGCGGCTGGGGCGGCGTCACGCTGGCGTACAACACCCGGTCGCCCGCGGACGTCGACGCGGTGCTCGAGGAGGCCCGCGCGGCCGGCGGCACCGTGCTCCGGGAGGGCGCCGAGACGTTCTGGGGCGGCTACTCGGGCGTCTTCGCCGATCCCGACGGGCACCCGTGGGAGGTCGCCCACAACCCGCACTGGACGTTCCGCGAGGACGGCTCGGTCCGGCTGAGCTAGTGCCGCGGCGGGCGCGGCGCGATCAGGCGCAAGAGGAAGCGGAGCCACCCGCGAAGACCCTTGGGCGACTCGCCCCACGGCGTGATTCCACCGGTTCCCATGTAGTACACCGTACCCCTGCAACATTGGGGTCTGACCCCGATGTTGCTTAAAAGGATTCGCCGTCCCGGCTGGCCTTTCGTCCCCCGGGCGAAAGAGCGTTCGAGTCACCTCTACCCGCTCCTCCGCCCGGCTTCGACCTACTCGGCTGCCCTGGACGGCGCAGTGGTCAAGCTACGGCACGTGTCCACCGTCTGCAACCAGGTTTTTCGCGCACGTTGCGACCTTCCGAGCCGGGCGGCCGGTAGAGTGGCCGCCTCATGCGTGTCTTCATCGTGAGCGACATGGAGGGCGTCGCCGGCATCTCGAACTGGCAGCAGGTCGACGGCGGCCAGTCCCTCTATGAGGAGGGGCGCAAGCTCTACACGCAGGAGATCAACGCCGCCGTGCGCGGCGCCCGGACGGCCGGCGCGACCGAGGTCGTCGTGATGGACTGCCACGGAGCCGGGAAGGGCTGGTCGTTCAACTCGCTCATCCCCGAGGATCTCGACGACGGGTGCGAGTTCGTCGTCCAGAAGGAGTGGACCGAGTACACGGGCGTCCTCGAGGACGGCTGCGACGCGGCGCTCTTCGTCGGCATGCACGCCATGGCCGGGACGAGCGACGGGTTCATGACGCACACCGTCTCGGGGACCGAGTGGCGCAGCGTCCGGTTCAACGGCACCGAGGTCGGCGAGACGGGGATCAACGCAGCGCTCTGCGGCACCTGGGGCTGCCCGGTGCTTCTCGTCACCGGCGACCAGGCGGCCTGCCGCGAGGGGCGCGAGCTGCTCGGCGACGGGCTCACGACCGTGCAGGTGAAGACGGCGCTGGGGCGGTTCAGCGGCCGGCACAAGACGCCGGCGGTGGCGCGCCAGATGATCGAGGACGGAGCCAAGGCCGCGGTCGCCGACACGAAGGCGGTGCCGCCGTACGATCCCGGCAAGCCGTGCGAGATCCTGGTCGAGCTCGCGACGCCCGACCACACGGAGCAGTTCCGCCACCACCCGGTGGTCGAGATCGTCGACGGCCGCACGATCGCCTCGCGCGCCGACGACTGGTGGACGGCGTGGCGGCAGTTCTACTTCAGCTATCGGTGGCCCGACTAGCGGTCGGCTAGCACGTCGAAGCGATGTCGCCCCCACCGAGGGACGTCATTGCATCGCCGCCTCCCGACAGTGAGGCCAGGCAGAGCAGCGGATACCACTGAGAGGCAGGGCGAACCGAGAACTCGAGCCACGACCCGCGCTCGGTCCACGTCGTGCCGGTTGGATAGAACGCGGCGACGAACTGCGGAAGTGTGCACGGCGCGGCGCAGGTTCCCGCTGGATCGAACTTGCCCTTGGCGAATATCCAGACTCGATCCAGCCCGCGCAGCCGACCATGAACGCCCGCCACGACGGCCGACCCCCGCACGGGTGACGGCGTGCAGGCCCCAGGAGACGCACCCGCCCGTGTCGTGAATCCTCCGGTGCCGTCTCTGCCGGCATAGGTGTATGAACCAGACGTCCCGCGGCGTCGGGCCTCCGCGACTCCCCTCGAACCCGTAGCCGCGATGGATTGTCGCGTTCGCCCACACGTTCCCGCACGAGCCGGTGAGCGGCACATGGCTCGCTACGTAGTCCGATTCGAGCGATGCCGCAGCTTGCGCCGGCCATACCAGCGCCGCGGCGAGCACTGCAATCACACGCCACATCGGCCTCCACCCCCTTGGCCAACTTTACCGATTCCTGCCAGCATGGTCAACGCCTAGGATCCAGCCTGAATGCCCCGACTAGCGCTCACCTTCGACGACGGCCCGTCCCCGCACACCGAGGTGATCGCCGATCTGATCGCCGGGGTGATCGTGGCCATCTGCACTCTCCTTGACGTGTGAGAAACGGTGGTCCCACGGACGC
>CAWHWC010000010.1:0-29703 GCA_963832955.1 uncultured Actinomycetes bacterium
CCCGATCTCGGGGTTGCCCGAATGGGCCCAGCACCTCGCCCAGCTGAACCCGCTCTACCACACGGTCCAGCTCGTGCGCCACGCGGCGTTCGGCTTCGAGGTCGGGGCCGACCTGGTGCACTGGGCTGTGTTGATCGTGTTTGGGCTCATCACCTGGCGCGTGGCGATCTGGCGGATGACGGCGAGGCTCGTCATCTGATGCGAAAGGACGTCCGCGAGTTCATCCGCCGGCTGGAGGCCGCCGGCCTCGAGGTCGAGTCGACGCCCGGCCACTACCACGTGTGGCGGAACGGGAAGCCGCTTCGCAAGGAGAACGGGATGCCGGTCACGCTGCCGTTCTCGCCCGGGACGACCCGCTGGCGCAAGACGGCGATCCTCGAGCTCCGTAAGCTCGGCATCGACGTGTAGGGGGCGCACGGCGGTATGCTCGCCGCGATGGGCGACGGAACGCGCGACAGCCCCTGGGTGCTGAAGACGCCGAGCGGCGGGTCCGAGTACCAGATGTATCGCGACGAGACGCTCGACCCGCCGGCGCTGGTGTGCAGGTCGGCAAGACCGAGCTGCGCTACCACCTGCGCTGCATCGACGATCTCCACGCGATGCTGAAGGCGCACGGCGACTGGATGCCGCTCGGCAGCGCCGACGAGCAGAAGCCGGCGGCCGAGGGCACGGTCGAGGCCTGGGGCCGCTCGCGCCGACAACCCGGTCGGCGGCTGGTACGGCCTGAAGAAGGGCCTGCGCGGCCGCTTCGGCGATGTACGTGCCGCCGGTGATGGAGGTGCTCGGCCTGGCCGAGGTCGAGCACAACCCGCGCAACAACCGCATGCGCGCGCTCTAGCCGGTCGGGTCTGAAACACCGGTGCCGATGCCAATGTTTCACGGCCTGGCTATCCCCAGACGTCGGCGGCCGTCTCGACGACCAGCCGCAGCTTGGCGATCTCGTCCTCGACGGTGAGGGCGTTGCCCTCGACCGTGCGACGCGAAGCCGCACTGCGGCGAGAGGCAGAGCTGGTCCATGTCGACGTGCCGGCTCGCCTCCTCGATCCGGCGCTTCAGCTCGTCCTTGCGCTCGAGCTCGCCGCGCTTGGTGGTGACGAGGCCGAGCACGACCATCTTGCCCCGGCGGGACGAACCGCAGCGGCTCGAAGCCGCCGGAGCGCTCGTCGTCGTACTCGAGGAAGAAGCCGTCGACGTCGAGCTCGTGAAGAGCGCCTCGGCGACGAACTCGTAGCTCGCCCTCGGCCGCCCAGGCCGAGCGGAAGTTGCCGCGGCACATGTGGGTGGTCACCGCCATGCCCGTCGGGCCGGCCGGCGAGCGCCTCGTTGATGTGGCGGATGTAGGCCTCGTGCTGGTGCTCGGGGTCGCCGCCGATCGCCGCCGCGTGCTCGCGCTGGCGGGGGTCGTTCAGGTAGGCGAGGCTCGTGTCGTCGAGCTGGAGGTAGCGGCAGCCCACCTCGCCCAGCCGTCGCACCTGCTCGGCGTAGGCCGCCGTCAGGTCGGCCCAGAACTCCTCGATGTCGGGATAGACGGCCTCGTCGATCGACGCCCGCCCGCCGCGGTAGTGGACCATGCTCGGCGACGGGATCGTGAGCTTGGGGGTGATGCCCGAGCCCACCTGCTCGGTCAGGAAGCCGAACGCGTCGGCGAAGATCGTGTGGTCGAGCCGGACGGGCGAGGAGATCCGCATCGACGGCGGCGTGAACTCCATCGTGCCGTCCGCGTTTCGGAACTCGACCTTGAGCGTCGAGTCCATGACCTTGTCGACCCCGCCCAGCGAGTAAATGAAGTCCATGTGCCAGGAGCTGCGGCGAAACTCGCCGTCGGTCGCGGACCGCAGGCCCGCGTCCGCCTGGAGCCGGACGGCGTCGCGGACGGCCTCGTCCTCGACCGCCCGAAGCTGGTCGGCGCCGATCCGGCCCTCGGCGTGGTCCACCCGGGCCTTGTGCAGCTCGGGCGGGCGTAGAAGGCTGCCGACGTGGTCAGCCCGGAACGGTGGTGTGGTCCGTGGCGCCATCCGGGAGGAAGGAAGGATACGCCGCACCGGCCGTCGCCGGCTCTGCCGCCACGAACCACACGCACTGTCCCGCGAGCCGAAGACCTGAGGCCACGAGAAACGCGGCGGCGCGGCGGCGCACCGGGCCGGGTGTGCGGGGCTTGGGCCGGGCGTCGCGGCGCAATCTGTCGATCCGCTCGGCGGCGACGAGTTGGCGGGCTGCCGTCATGTCGGTCGGTTGGAGCATCGGATACCTCTCGATCTAGACTATCTTGAGATCGAGATAGTATCGCTCGAATCTCTTGACGTCAAGAAAAATTGTGTCAAACTATATGAGATGACTCCGCCGCCCGCCGAGCAGGACCATGTCGACGCCTTCCTGGCGCGGATCCACCTCGCCTTCCCCGACCTCGACCTCGAGGTCGAGGGCATCGTCGACCGCATCGGCGGCATCAACCGCCGCATCAACCGGATGCTCGACGAGACCCTGGCCGAGGTCGGCCTCGACCACGGCGAGTACAAGGTGCTGTCGTTCCTCTCGCAGTCCGGCCCGCCGTTTCGGAGCACACCCGGGCGGCTGGCGAAGCGGATGGAGCTCTCGAGCGGGGCGATGACCAACCGGCTCGACCGGCTCGAGGAGGCCGGCCTCGTCCAGCGTCTTCCCGACCCCGAAGATCGCCGCAGCGTCGTGGTGGAGCTCACGGACCACGGACGCGAGACGATCCAGAAGACGGTCGGGGTGCAGGCTCAGAAGGAGGCGCTGATGGCCATGTCCTTGAGCGCGCGGGAGCAGAAGCAGCTGAACGGGCTGCTCCGCAAGGTCATGCTGGAGTTCGAGCGCCGGGAGCGCTGAGCCAGCCGCGGCGTCGCCGAGTGGTACTGTCGCGCGGCCACTCCGGCCAACTCGACTGAGGAGAACCACCATGGCGTACGGGATCGTGCACGTGTTTCCGGGCGGTACGAAGGAGCAGTACGACGCGTCGATCGCCGCGGTGCACCCGAGCGACGGCAGCCTGCCCGCCGGTCAGATCTTCCACGCGGCGGGCCCGTGCGCCGACGGCTGGGCGATCACGGCGGTCCACGATTCCAGGCAGAGCTGGGAGACGTTCCGCGACGGCACCCTCCTGCCGCACATGCAGCAGGGCATCCCGGGCGGGTTCACGTCGCCCCCGCAGGAGACGGCCTTCGACGTCGACACGCTGGTGTCGTAGCGCCGCCCGAGGCGCCCGGATCAGACCGGCCGGCGCAGTGCCGGCCACGCGGCGAGCTCGGACGAGACCGTGCCGACACCCGGCCGGCCCCACCGGGCGACCAGACACACGAGGGCCCGCGGTGCTGAGATCGCGATGACGATCAGCACGGCCACCGCGGCCCGCCTGTCCGCGAGCCACAGGCCGGTGGATACGGCCACCAGCGTCGCCGTGCCCCAGATCACCGCGGCAGCCTGCCCCGGAGTCGCGCCCTTGCCGATGAGGAAGGCGACGGGATGCACGCGTCGATTGTACTCCCCGCCACGAGCAAGGTACCTGTGGTACGGTCGCAATGCGCGACGTCCGCTGGGTCGCCCACCGCTTCTCCTTCCCCCCGGGCGCAGATCCTCCAGAGGCGGGGGACGAGGGACACGATGAACCGGAACCTGCGCGACGCGCTGCTCACGGTGTTTGGCGCGATCTCGGTCGTGAACGGCGTGTTCGGCAACGGGCATCTGCTGATCGCCGTGCTGGGAGCGGTCGCCCTCGCGTTCGTCGCCTGGCAGCGCTGGCAGTCACGGCGAGCCGCGCCCGTGTGAGTCCGCAGCCCGGCGGATGAGGCCGTTTAGAGCCGACCCGCCAGCCCGACGTAATTCTCGGCCAGCGTCCTCGCCGCCGCCTCCGACCGCACCACGTAGCGAAGCTGCGCGAGCTGGAGCTGGAGGTCGAACGGGTCGGCGTCGGCCGGCCGGTGGAGCATCGAGGTCATCCACCACGAGAAGTGCTCGGCCCGCCAGACCCGCCGCAGGCAGGCGTCCGAGTAGGCGTCGAGCAGCGCCGTGCGCCCCGTGCGGTGCCGCTCCGCGATCGCCTCGGCCAGCAGCGTCACGTCCGAGATGGCGAGGTTCAAGCCCTTGGCGCCGGTGGGCGGGACGATGTGGGCGGCGTCGCCTGCGAGGAACAGGTGGCCGTGGCGCATCGGCTCGACCACGAAGCTCCGCATCCCCGTGACGCCCTTCTCGAGGATCGGGCCGCGCTCGAGCGTCCAGCCCGGGACGCCGAGCCGGGCCTCGAGCTCGTCCCAGATCCGCTCGTCGCGCCACTCGCCGAGATCCTCGTCGGGCCGGCACTGGAGGTAAAGGCGGCTGATCTCGGGCGAGCGCAGGCTGAGGAGCGCGAACCCGCGCTCGGTGTGGCAGTAGAGCACCTCGTCGTTCGACGGCGCCACGTCGGCCAGGATCCCCAGCCAGCCGTACGGGTACTCGCGCGAGAACTCGCGCAGGACGCCCGCGGGGATCGCCTCGCGGCACACGCCGTGGAAGCCGTCGCAGCCCGCGACCAGGTCGCACTCCAGCTCCTGCGCCCGGCCCTCGTGCTGGAACGTGATCCGGGGCCGGTCGGCGTCGATGTCGTGCACGGCGACGTCGCCCACCTCGAAGAGCAGCGGCTCGCCGGCGTCGAGCCGGATCCGGATCAGGTCCTTCACGATCTCGGTCTGGCCGTAGATCAGGATCGCCGCTCCGCCGGTCAGATCGCTCAGGGGGATGCGATGCCGCTCCCCGTCGAACTGGAGGCCGATCCCGTGGTGGACGATGCCCTCCCGGGCCATCCGCTCGGCCGCGCCGGCGCCGGCCAGCGTGTCGACCGTCCCCTGCTCGAGCACGCCTGCCCGGATGCGGTGCTCGACGTAGTCGCGGCTGCGCGACTCGAGCACGACCGACTCGATCCCCTCGGCGAGCAGGAGCTGGGCGAGGGTCAGCCCGGCCGGCCCGGCGCCGACGATCCCGACCTGGGTACGCACAGCCGCCTCAGCCTCTCCTCGGCGTCCATCACCTGCTGGGCGATTGCGAACGCCGAGTTCGCGGCGGGGACGCCGCAGTAGACGGCGCTTTGGAGGAGCACCTCCTTGATGTCCTCCCACGACGACGCCAATCCGGCGCGCCGACCGCAGGTGCAGCTCCAGCTCGCGCTCGCGGCCGAGCGCCACCATCGCCGAGATCGTGATGAGGCTGCGCGTGCGCCGGTCGAGGCCCGGACGCGTCCAGATCTCGCCCCAGGCATACCGGGTGAGGAGCTCCTGGAACTCGCGCGTGAGGTCGGTCGCGCGCGCCGTGGCGGCATCGACGTGCTCGTCGCCGTGCACCTCGCGGCGCACGCGCATGCCCTGCTCATACCGGTCGTCTGTCACGGGACCTCCCCCGCGAGGTGGAGGAGCACCGCGTCGGCGAACGCTGCCGGCTGGTTGGCGCTCGCCAGGTGGGCGCAGTCATCGAGGACGACGAGCCGCGCGTCGGGGATCCCGTCCGCCAGCTCCTGGCCGCGATCCGGCGGCGCGACCGTGTCGTCGGCCGCCGAGATGACGAGGGTCGGCGCGAACACCCTGCGCAGGTGCGCGGTCGCGTCCCACACGGCCAGGGCGTCGCAGCAGCCGGCATAGCCCTCGCGGTTCACCGCGCAGAAGACCTCCCGGAACCGGGCGACAACGGCCGGCTTCGCCGCCGCGAATGCGGGCGTGAACCAGCGCTCGAGGACGCCGTCGACGACGGCCTCCGTCCCGTTGGCGCGCACGGTCGCCGCCCGCTCGACCCACGTCTCGGGCGTCGCGAATCGCGCGCCGGACGACGCGACCACCAGCCGGTCGACGCGGTCAGAGGCGTTCGCGGCGATCCAGGTGGCGACCGCGCCCCCGATCGAGAGGCCGCACACCGAGACCCGCTCGTGCCCAAGGCGGTCGAGTAGCTCGAGCGCGTCGCCCGCGAGCGCCTCGATGGTGTACGGGCCGTTCGGCGCCGGTGTGCCGCCGTGGCCGCGCTGGTCGTAGCGCACCAGCCGGTGGCGGGCTCCGAGCGACACGACCTGCGGCTCCCACAGCTCGAGGGCCGTCCCCAGCGAGTTCACGAGCAGGAGCGGCGCGCCCGCCCCGTCGATCCGATGATGCACCCTCACGTTCGGCCTCCGTTCCGTTCCGCATGCCGCGCGAGCGCGCGGTCGATCATGGCCCCGGCGGAGCCCAGGTAGGTATCGGGGTCGAGCAGGGCCGCCACCTCGTCCGCGCCCAGGCCCACCCGCTCATCCGCAACCAGCGCCCAGCGGAACGAGCCCGTCGCCGCGGCGGTCGCGACGATGTCGCGCGCCTCCGCCCGGCCGACCCTTGGGGCGAGCAGGTGCGACACCCGCTCGGCGAGCAGGAGCCCTCCCGTCGCGTCGAGGTTCTGGCGCATCCGCTCGCCGTCGACCTCGAGACCGGCGAGCGCCTCGGCGACGTTCGCCGCCGCACCTCCGGCGCACGCCAGCGCTCCCGAGAGCGCGGCCCACTCCGACTGCCACGCCCCGGCGGCGCGCTCGTGCTCGCCGTCGAGGGCGGCCAGCAGGACCGACGCGTGCCCGCGCGCCTGGCGGGCGCACGCGATCGTGCGCACCGACGCGGCGGGGTTTCGCTTCTGGGGCATCGTCGAGGAGGCCCCACCCGCACCCTCGGCCACCTCTCCGACCTCGGTCTGCGAGAGCAGCACGATGTCGCCCGCGATCTTGCCGGCGACCCCGGCCGCCGCCGCCAGTGCGGCGCCCAGCTCGGCGATCCGCTGCCGGTCGGCGTGCCACGGCACCTGCGGCTCGGACAGGTCGAGCTCGTGGGCGTAGAGGCGCGCCGCCTCAAGCCCTGCGTCCCCGAGCGCGGCGAGCGTTCCCGCCGCGCCCCCGAGCTGGGCCGCGAGGCGCTCGCGGCGGATCCGCTCGAGGCCGTCGAGGGCATCCATCAGCGCGACCAGCCAGACGGCGCACTTCAGCCCGAACGTCGTCGGGACCGCGTGCTGGAGGAGCGTCCGCCCGGCCATCGCCGTCGCGCGGTGGGCGCGCGCCAGCTCCGCGCAGCGCTCGGCGGCCGCGTCCAGCCGGCCGCAGACGAGGCCGAGCGCCCGCTTCGAGACGAGCATCGCGGCCGTGTCCATGATGTCCTGGCTCGTGGCCCCCCAGTGGACGTACGCGGCCGCCTCTCCGCCGACCGCAGCCGCGAGCTCGCGGACGAGCGGCTCGACCGGGTTCGCGGCGGCACGGCCCGCCTCCGCCAACCCGGCCGCGTCGAAGAGCTCGGGACGGCAGCGATCGGCGATCGCGGCGGCGGCACCGGCGGGGATCGCGCCCGCGATCGCCTCCGCGTTCGCAAGCGCCCGCTCCGCCTCGAGCAGCGCCGCGAGCCACGCCCGGTCGGAGACGGCGTCGCGCACGTCGTCCGGCACCAGGATCGCCTCGAATCCGCTCACAGGGCGAAGAAGGTCGTCTGCCCGTCGCCCTGGAGGGCGATGTCGAACCGAAGGCCGTCGCCGTCCGGGTGTGCGACGAGGGTCGCGCGCTCGGCGGCATCGAGCGCAGAGAGCACCGGGTCCGAGGCGTTTGCCTGCTCCTCGCCGGGGAGATAGACGCGCGTCAGCACCGGCTTCAGGAGCCCGCGCGCGAAGACCAGGAGCGCCAGGTGCGGCGCCTCGGCGTCGGGGCCCGGCCGCGGGAGCGCCGAAACCAGCCGATAGCCGCCGTCCGCGTCCGTGGCGGAGCGGCCCCACCGGCCCCCGGACCGGTCCCAGGCCTCGACGACGGCATCGGGCACGGGCTCCCCGTCGCCGTCCAGGACCCGGCCCGAGATCGCGACGGCGCCCTCGGCCGACGCGGGCACGAGCTCGTGCTCCGGCCTGACGGAGAGCCCGATCGAGAAGAACGGGCCGACCGTCTGCGACGGTGTCAGCTCGGCCATGGGCTCACTCCTCCGTGGGCGTGCCGTGGCGGCCGCCGACGACGACGTCGAACCGGAAGCCGAGCGCCCACTCCGGCGTGGTCGTCTCCCAGTCGAGCGCGCTCACCATGCGCATGCGCGCCGCCGGATCGCGGACGGACTGGAAGATGGGGTCGGAGTCGAACAGCGGATCGCCCGGAAAATACATCTGCGTCACGAGCCGGTCCGTGAACGCGCGGCCGAAGACCGAGAGGTGGATGTGCGCCGGGCGCCAGGCGTTCGGGTGGTTCTGCCAGGGGTAGGCGCCGGGCTTCACGCTGACGAACCGGTACCGGCCCTCCGCATCGGTGAGGCACCGGCCCGCGCCCGTGAAGTTCGGGTCGAGCGGCGCCGGATGCCGGTCGCTCTGGTGGCGGTAGCGGCCCGCCGCGTTGGCCTGCCAGATCTCGATCAGCGTCCGCGGGATGGGCCTGCCGTCCGATCCGAGGACGCGGCCCGTCACGATGATGCGCTCGCCGAGCGGCTCGCCGTCGTGCTGCGCCGTGAGGTCGGCCTCCGCATCCGATACGTGACCGTCCCCGAAGGCCGGTCCGGTCATGTCGGCAAGCGCGTCGGGCACGAGGACGAGCGGCTTCGCCGGGGCCCGTTTCACGCTCGAGCGGTAGTCCGGCGAGAGATAGCGAGGGTCGCGGCCGCCGCGATCGGAGTCGTCGACCCGGATGAGCCGCACGCCGCTCATCCGCCGTCCGCCCCGTCGAAGGTCTTCAGGGCGCGGAGGGCTCCGAGCTCGTCCGCGCTCGGCGCCGCGCCGACCTCGACGCGCTCGGCCTCGCGCAGCGGCCATCCGGTCGCTCCGCGGACGTCCTCGGCGCTCACTCCGGGGTGCAGGGCGGTGAGCGTGAGCTCGCACGTCGCCGCATCGGGCTCGAGGATGCACAGGTCGGTGATCACGGCCGTCACCCCGCGGCCCCTGAGGCCGTACCGCTCGCGCGCGCCCGGCCCGTCTCCGTATCCGACCGTCGTCACGAAGTCGAGCCGCTCGACGAATGCGCGGGGAGTGTGCTCGAGCATCACGAGCGTCTCCCGGCACGACGCCGCGATCTCGGGCGCGCCGCCGCCGCCGGGCAGCCGCACCTTCGGGGCCGAGTAGTCGCCGATCACCGTGCTGTTGAGATTCCCAAAACGGTCGATCTGGGCCGCGCTCAGGAACCCCACGTCGATCCGGCCGCCCTGGAGCCAGTAGCCGAAGATCTCGGGGACCGAGACGACCGCGTCGGCGGTCTCTGCCAGCTCGCCGTCGCCGATCGAGAGCGGGAGGTGGCGGGGCTTGGCGCCGATCGTGCCGCTCTCGTAGATCAGCACGCAGTTCGGGGCATGCGTCGCGCGGGCGAGGTTGGCCGCCCGGCTCGGGAGGCCGATGCCGACGAAGCACACGGTGCCGTTCGACAGGCGGCGGGCGGCTGCCACCGCCATCATCTCGGCCGACGTGTAGCCGTCCCCGGTCACGCGGTGGCCGCCTCCACGAGGCTCGCGCGGTACTCCTCGACGCCGGCCGTCTCGAGCACGTGACGCGTCATCCATGCCTGGAACCGGTCGCGATCCCGGCTGATCGCGTCCCAGCGCCGGTAGAAGGCGTTGTCGCGGTCGTAGTAGCCGTGGGCGTAGGAGGGGTGCGCGCCGCCGGGCGCGACGGCGACCGCGGTCACGGCCCAGCCCGGCAGGATGACCGCTCCGTGCATCGGCGTGAGCTCGGGGACGAGCTCCTCGACGGTCGCGATCGATCGCGCCGACGCCAGCACCGCCTCCTTCTGGACGCCGCTGATCCCCCAGAGCTGGACGTTGCCGGCGGCGTCGGCGCGCTGCGCATGGATGATGCCGACGTCCGGGCGGAGTGCCTTGACGGCGGCCAGCCGCTCGCCCGTGAACGGGCAGTCGATCCACGACGCCGACGGCGTGTGCGCGGGGAGGTCGGTGCCCGCGTAGCCGCGCAGGACGCCGAACGGGAGATTGGCCGCGCCGGCGACGTAGGCGGCCGCCATGCCCGCGTGCGAGTGCTCCTCGATCGCAAGCGGCACCGGCCACCCGTGCTCGACCGCGTCGCGGAACCGGTGCAGCGACCCCACGCCCGGATTGCCGCCCCACGAGAAGATCATCCGGGACGCGCACCCCGAGCCGATCATCTGGTCGTAGATCACGTCGGGCGTCAGGCGCACGAGGGTGAGGTCGCGCACGCCGCGGCGGATGAGCTCGTGACCGGCCGCATGGGGGATCAGGTGGGTGAAGCCCTCGAGCGCGACCGTGTCGCCGTCGTGGACGAGCTCCGTCACCGCCTCCGAGAGGGAGACGACCTCAGCCATCGGCTTCCTCGCCGCGCATCAGAAGGGGAACGGCCTCGTCCCGCTCTGCACGGTGACCCACTTGAGCTCGGTGAACTCGTCCATCGCGAACGTCCCGCCGAACCGGCCCCAGCCGCTGTCCTTGACGCCGCCGAAGGGCATCTGCGGCTCGTCGTGGACAGGCTGGTCGTTCACGTGGACGATCCCCGACTGGAGCTTGTCGGCCAGGGCCAGGCCACGATCCGGATCGCCCGTGAGGATGCCGGCCGCGAGCCCGTACCCTGTGTCGTTCGCGTGCTCGACGGCCTCGTCGGCGCTGTCGACGATGTCGATGGACGCGACCGGCCCGAACGTCTCGAGCCGGGCGAGGTCGGAGTCGGGTGGCACGTCGGCCAGAAGCGTCGCCTGGTAGCAGCTCCCGACCGCCTCGCCGCCGGCGAGCACTCGCGCGCCGCGGCTGACCGCGTCGTCGACTCGTCCCTTGACGGTCGCGAGCGCCTGCTCGGTGATGAGCGGGCCGATGATCGTGGCGTGCTCCTTCGGGTCGCCCAGCGTCAGGCCCGCGGTCTTCTCGGCGAGGCGCGCGACGAACTGGTCGGCAATCGGCCGCTCGACGATGATCTTCCGGGCCGACATGCAGATCTGGCCCTGGTGCAGGTATGCGCCGAAGGCCGACGCCGAGACGGCGTAGTCGAGGTCGGCGTCCGCCAGCACGATCAGCGGGTTCTGGCCGCCCAGCTCGAGCACCACCCGCTTCAGGTTCCGGCCCGCCGCCTCGGCGAGCTTGCGCCCGGTCGCGGTCGAGCCCGTGAAGTTGATCCGCCGCACGTGCGGGCTCTCGACGAGCTCGTCGCCGATCGGCCCCGCCTCGCCGCGCGCGTGCGTCACGATGTTCAGGACGCCCGGCGGCAGGCCCGCCTCGGCGAAGATCTCGCCCCATACGAGGCCGCCGACGTACGGCGACTCCTCGGACGGCTTCAAGACGACGGTGTTCCCGAAGACGAGCGGTGCGGCGATCGAGCGGGCCGAGAGGATGAGCGCCGCGTTCCAGGGCGCGATCGCGCCGACCACGCCGACCGGCTTGCGCATGCCCATCGCGAAGGCGCCCGGCAGATCGGACGGAAGAATCGTCCCCGTCGGGGCGTAGGCGGCCCCCGCCGCCTGGCGGAAGAGCCCGGGCACGAACCCCATCTGGAACATCCCGAACCCGAAGCTGCACCCGGTCTCGCGAGCGAGCCATTCGACGATCTCGTCGCGACGGCTCTCGAGGATGTCGGCCGCCTTCAGGAAGATCCCCTGGCGCACCACGGGCGGGGTGTGCGACCACTCGGGGAAGGCGGCGGCCGCGGCCTCGACTGCGCGGCGGGCGTCGTCGCGGTCGCCGGCCGCCACGTGGGCGACGACGTCGCCCGTGAACGGGTCGGTGTCGTCGAACCGGCGCGCCCCGCCGGGGTCGACCCACTCCCCGGCGATGAAGTGCCGGCACTCGCGAATGGTGGTCTCGGTCGTACTCATGTGATCCCCCGTTTCGTCCACAACGGCCCCAGGTCGTCCACTGTAACTCGCCGCGCGTTCGCCCCTGTCCTCGCGCCGAGTTGCGTGGCGATTGCCACGTTCCACCGGCGTCAACATCTGGCTGCTTGGGTAGCGTTCGCCGCTTCGTGCTGCGCCCAGTGCTCATCGCCACGTCTGCGCTGCTCCTCGTCGCGCCCGCTGCACACGCGTCGGGGACGGGGCTCACGCCCCGCGAGGTCCGCCTCGCCCCCGCGCCGACGGTCGCGTCCGCTGCACTCGACCGGGCGCTCGCGATGCGTGGCGTCCCGTACGTCTGGGGTGGGTCGACGCCTGGCGGCTTCGACTGCTCGGGCCTCGTGCGCTACGCCTATCGCGGCGCCGGGATCACGCTCGCGCACTCGAGCTACGCCCAGTGGGACGCCGGCCGCCACGTCCACCGGCGCGACCTGCTCCCGGGCGACATCGTCTTCTTCGGCCCCGGCCACGTCGGGCTCTACGTCGGCGGCGACCGCTTCGTGCACGCTCCCGAGACCGGCCGCGTCGTGTCGATCAACCGCATCGACCGGGGCTGGTACGCACGGACGTTCTCGGGCGGCGTGCGCGTGCGCGGCTCGCAGCAGCTCGTCCCGCGCTGAGGGGACGCCGGTGCGGCTCGCGGCCGTACGTCTCGCATGCGGATCCGCGGGCTCGTGCTGATGGCGGCGCTCTGCGCCGGATGCCTCGACGGCTCGGCCGGGGACACGCCGTCGGCCGGCGGCGACCCGCACCTGGGCGTGACGGCGACGTTCCCGGCCGAGTGGACGGTGAGCTGGCGGCCGTGCCGCGACTGTGTCGACCCACGCGGCATCTTCGACACCGCGTCCTACCGGACAGCCGAGCGCGGTCGCGGCCTGATGTGCAACACCGTCCCGGACGGCAACGTCGTGATCTCACTGAGCGAGGTGCGGCCGGAGCTGCTCGGCGACCCGGCTCCACCCCGAAGCGTCTACGCACCGCGGCCCGGGTCGTTCCGCATCGGAAGGCTGCGACGATCCCAGGTGTTCGAGGGCTGTGACGAGCCGCGCACCCGGCTTTTCCGGTTCAGGGACTCGGGCCGGTTCCTCTACGCGTGGGCGGTCTTCGGTCCGCATCCGTCGCGCGCGGTACGCGGGCGTGCCGAGGCCGTGCTGAACAGTCTGCGGATCGCACCGCTTCGGTAGCCGAACAGCCGGGCCTCGCGCCCACGCCGCTCCAAGGCCGTGATAGTTTCGGCAAAATGGCCCAGCCTAAACACCATTCCGTCGAGCGGGCCATCGACGGCGCAGTCGACGACTGCGCCGAGCGGGCATTCGCCTTCCTCGAGGCGCTCGTGCGCGAGCCGAGCGTGCCGGGCGCCGAGCAGGGTGCCGAGGACGTGCTCGCCGCCGAGCTCGAGCGGGTCGGCATGGCCGTCGAGCGGGTCCCGTTCCCGGACCGCATCGAGCTCGATCCGGTGGCGGGCGTCGGCCCCGGGCCGTACGCCGGGCGCACGATCGTCGTCGGCCGGCTCGGCCCGGACGGCGATCGCCGCCTCATCCTGAACGGCCACCTCGACGTCGTGCCGGCCGGCGACGAGCGGCTGTGGTCGTCGCCGCCCTTCGCCCCCCGCGTCCACGACGGCTGGATGGTCGGCCGGGGCGCCGGCGACATGAAGTCGGGGCTCGCGATGGCGACCCTCGCGATCGAGGCGCTCCTGGCGGCCGACCCGGGCGCGCAGCCGCCGGTGACCGTCGTCGGCGCGATCGAGGAGGAGCAGAGCGGGAACGGCACGCTGGCCTCGATCCGGGCCGGGATCGTGGGCGAGGCGGCCCTGCTCCTCGAGCCGACCGACCTGCGCCTCTTGATCGCCGGCATCGGCGTCCTGTGGTTCGAGGTCGAGGTGTTCGCCGAGGCGGGCCATGCCCTTGGTGCCGGCCCGGCGATGGGCGCCCTCACCGTCGCGCTCCACGTGATCGAGGAGCTCCGCCGGCTCGAGTCGGAGCTGAACCTGCTGGGCGGCCGCGAGCGCCACGCGCTCAACATCGGGACGTTCACGGCCGGCGAGTGGCAGTCGAGCATCCCCGGCGCCGCGCGGATCGGCTGCCGCCTGGGCTTCCCGCGCGGGATGACCGTCGACGAGGCGATGCGGCGGGTGCGCGACGCCGTCGGCCGCGCTGCCGGCGACGAGCCGGCCTGCGCGCCCGCGCGCGTGACCTTCAACGGCTTCCGGGCGGAGGGATACGAGCTCGGCGCCGACGACCCGCTCGTGGCGGCCGTGGGCGCCGCGCATCGCGACGCGCACGACCGGATGCCGGCGCTCGTGACCACGGCCGGCACGACCGACGCGCGCTTCTACCGAAACCAGCTCGGGATCCCGGCCCTCTGCTACGGCCCCCGGGTCGAGAACATGCACGCCGCCGACGAGCGAGTCGAGCTCGCGAGCATCGTCGCCGGCGCGCGCACGCTGGCCCGGTTCATCCGCACCTGGGGCGCGGCGGGATGATCGAGGGCATCGGCGACGGCGTCCCCCTGAGCCCGCTCCGGCTCCAGAACGCGTCCGAGCAGATCGCGGAGCGGCTCGTGACGGCGATCGCGCTCGGCGAGTTCGTCCCGGGGCAGCGCCTGCCCGCCGAGCGCGAGCTGGCCGGGATGCTCGAGGTCAGCCGCAGCACGGTCCGCGAGGCGCTCCAGCGGCTCGTCGCGACGGGCTACGTCAAGATCCACCGGGGCCGGAACGGCGGCGCCGTCGTCCAGGCGGACTGGGGCCCGGGGACCGCCGAGATGGTCGAGCGGACGCTCGCTCCCAACTGGGAGTACTTCGAGCTCCTGTTCGACCTGCGCCGGCTGATCGAGCAGCAGATCGCCCGCACCGCCGCGGAGCGGCTCGAGGACGGGCACGTCGCCGACATCGAGGCGGCGCGCGACCGCTACCGCGACGCCGGCTCCGACCGCGAGGCCTCGCGCGTCGCCGACCGCGAGCTCCACGCCGCCATCGCGCGCGCGACGAAGAACCCGCTCCTCGGGAACCTCTCACGCCAGCTGCGGGCCCAGATCAGCCTGGGGTTCGAGGCCGAGCCGTACAGCGCGGCGATCCGCCAGACGGCGATCGAGCAGCACGACGAGCTCGTCCGCGCGGTCGTGAAGCGCCGCCCCGAGGACGCGGCCCGGCTCGCCGCCGTCCACTTCTCGCTCACCGAGGACGCGATCCGAAAGCTGCTCGGGCGGGTGCGGCGGTGAGCCGGCGGACGCGGTACACCCTCGAGCGGATCCTGCTCGCCGTCCCGACGCTGCTCGCCATGAGCCTCTTCGTCTTCCTGCTCATCCGGCTCGTCCCCGGCGACCCGGTGGAGACCATGCTCGGCTTCCGCGCGACCCCGCAGAACGTCGCCACCATCCGCCACCAGCTGCATCTCGACGAGCCGCTCGTCACGCAGTACCTCGACTGGCTCTCGGGCCTCTTGCACGGTGACCTCGGCCGCGACTACGTGAGCCACGCACCGCTCTCGGACCTCCTCTCGAACGCGATCCCGGTGACGCTCGAGCTGACCTTCCTGTCGATGAGCCTCGCCCTCGTCGTCGGCGTGCCGCTCGGCGTGCTCGCCGCCGCCCGGCCGGGCGCAATCCGCCGCGCGATGGACGGCTTCGTCATCGTCGGCGTCAGCATCCCCGACTTCTGGCTCGGGACGCTGCTCGTGCTCCTCTTCGCGGCGACGCTGGTCTGGCTGCCGCCGTCCGGCTACACGCCCTTCACCGCCGACCCGATCGGAAACCTGCGCTACATGACGCTGCCCGTGCTGGCGCTCGCGGTGGGCGAGGCCGCCTACATCGCCCGCACGACCCGCGGCGCCATGGACGAGGCGCTCGGTGCGCCGTTCGTCACGTTCCTGCGCGCCAAGGGCCTGGCCGAGCGGTCGATCGTCTTCCGCCACGCGCTGCGCAACGCCTCGGTGCCGATCGTGACCGTCGTCGGGATCCAGTTCGGCGTGCTGCTCGGCGGAGCGATCGTGATCGAGACCCTGTTCGGGCTGCCGGGCGTCGGCCGGCTCACGGTGACCGCCATCAACCAGCGCAACTACACGGTCGTGCAGGGCGCCGTGCTCGTCATCGCGACGCTCTTCATCGTCGTGAACCTCGTGACCGACCTGCTCTACGGGTGGCTCGACCCGCGGATCGGCGAGGGGGCCGAGCGATGAGCGCCGTGGCGGTCGTGGCGGGGACGCGCCGGGTCGTGCACGGCCGCGCGGCCGTCGGCGCCGCGATCCTCACGATCCTCGTGCTGCTCGCGATCCTCGCGCCGGTGCTGGCTCCCCACGACCCGAACGCGATCGACCCCAGCCGCGTGCTCGCCGGTCCCGACGCCTCCCACCCGTTCGGCTCCGACGCGCTCGGCCGCGACGTGCTCTCCCGCGTCCTCTTCGCCTACCGCGTCTCGCTCGGCGTGGCGGTCGGATCGGTGCTCGTGGCGATGGCGGTCGGCATCCCGCTCGGCCTTCTGGCGGGCTTCTACGGCGGCGCCGTCGACTCGCTCATCATGCGCCCCGTCGACCTGCTGCTCGCCCTGCCGGCCCTGCTGCTCGCGATCTCCCTGATCGCCATCATCGGGCCGGGAACCGGCGTGGCCCTGCTTCGCCATCGCCGTCATCTACCTGCCGATCCTGGCACGGGTCGTCCGCGGCTCCGTGCTCTCGGTCGCGGGCGAGGCGTACGTCGCCGGGGCGCGCGCCCGGGGGGTCTCTCGTGCGGGCTGCATGGTCCGCCACGTCCTGCCCAACTCGATCGGCCCGGCGGTCGTGCAGGCGACCGTGCTGATGGGGTTCGCGATCCAGATCGAGGCGGCGCTCTCGTTCCTCGGCCTCGGCGCGCAGCCGCCGACGCCGTCGCTGGGGCTGATGCTCGCCGACGGGTACCAGGTCCTCCAGCAGGCCCCGTGGGCGGACATCTTCCCCGGCCTCGCCATCGCGATCACCGTGCTGGGCTTCGTCCTCGTCGGCGACGGCCTGCGGGAGCACTTCGACCCACACGGGGTGAGCCGGTGACCGCTGCGCTCCTTGCGCTCGACGGGGTGTCGGTCGACTACGGGCCGGTCTCGGCGGTGCACGACGTGTCGCTCGAGGTCAGCGAGGGCGAGATCTTCGGCCTCGTCGGCGAGTCGGGCTGCGGCAAGACCACGCTGGCGCTCGCGGTCATGGGCCTGCTCCCGGCCGCGGCGGAGGTGCGCGGGCGGATCGAGTTCCAGGGCGAGGACGTCATCGCCCTCTCCGAGGCCGCCCGGCGGCGGCTGCGGGGCGACCGGATCAGCATGGTCTTCCAGGATCCGGAGGCGTCGCTCGACCCGGCCTTCGCGGTCGGCGAGCAGGTCGCCGAGACGATCCGCGCCCACCGGCCGGTCGGCGGCCGCGAGGCCCGTAAGCGGGCGATCGCAGCTGCTCAGCGAGGTCGGGATCCCGGCCGCGGCGAAGCGCTACGGCGACCCGCCGCATCGCCTGAGCGGCGGCATGCAGCAGCGCGTCGTGATCGCCACCGCGCTCGCCAACGAGCCGGCGCTGCTCGTCGCCGACGAGCCGACCACCGCCCTCGACGTCACGATCCAGGCCCAGATCCTGGCGCTCATCCGCGACCTGCGCGACCGGCACCGCACCACCGTGATCCTGATCACGCACGACCTGGGCGTCGTCGCGCAGCTGTGCGACCGGGCGGCGCGTGCTGTACGCCGGCCAGCTCGTCGAGGTCGCGCCGGTCGAGCGGATCTTCGACGCGCCGCGAGCATCCGTACACGAAGGCGCTGCTCGCCGCGCTTCCGAGCCAGGGCCACGGGCCGGGGATCGCTGCCGGTCGCCGGCGGCCGGGTGCCCGACCTGGCCGACCCGCCGCCCGGCTGCCGGTTCGCACCGCGCTGCCCGGTGCGCATGGACGCCTGCGAGCGCTTCCCCGCATTCACCAGCCGCGAGCCGGGCCATGCGACCGCGTGCTGGCACGTCGAGGCGGAGCGGGTCGCGTGAGCGCCGTCGCTCCCGCCCTGCTCGAGGCCCGCGGCGTGACGCGCGACTTCCGCGTCGGCGGCGGCCTCCTGGGGCGATCGGCGACCGCTGCGCGCCGTGGACGGCGTCGACCTCGACGTGGCGCCGGCGAGGTGCTGACCGTGGTCGGCGAGTCGGGCTCGGGCAAGACGACGCTCGGCACGCTGCCTGCTCGGGCTGATGCGGCCGACCGCCGGCACCGTGCGGTTCGACGGGGCCGAGGTGGGCACCGCCGGACGGGCCGCGCGCGAGCTTCCGCCGCCGCGTGCAGCCGGTCTTCCAGGACCCGTACAGCTCGCTCGACCCGCGCTGGCCGGTCGCCCGCACCGTGCGCGAGCCGCTCGACGCGTTCGGCATCGGCACGCGCCGGACCGCGACCGCCGGGTCGGCGAGCTGCTCGAGCAGCGTCGGGCTCTCGCAGCGGCACGCGCGAGGCGCGCCCGCACGAGCTCTCGGGCGGCCAGCGCCAGCGGGTGGCGATCGCGGCCGCGCTGGCGCTCGAGCCCGACCTGATCGTCGCCGACGAGCCGGTCGTCGGCGCTCGACGTGCTCGTGCAGGCCCAGATCCTCAACCTGATCTGCGACCTCCAGCGCGAGCTCGGCCTGGCACTGGTCTTCATCACCCACGACCTGGCCGTGGTCGAGCACATCGCCGACCGCGTGGCCGTCATGTACCTCGGGCGGATCGTCGAAGCCGGCCCGGCCGACGAGGTGCTGTCGCGGCCGCTGCACCCGTACACCCGGGCGCTGATGGACGCGATCCCGCAGCCCGACCCCCGGCGGCGGCTCGCAGCCGGCGCCGTGCGCGGCGAGATCCCGAGCCCGCTCGCCCCGCCGGCGGGCTGCCACTTCCACCCGCGCTGCCCGCGTCGCCATCGACGTCTGCCGGACAGGACGCGCCGGCCATGACGACGTTCGCGGAGGGCCACATCGCGCCGCTGCCACGTGACCGCCGCGCGACACCAGTCGATCGCCAACAGGAGGATGACCATGCCCATCGCATCCGTCAACGGCATCGACATCAACTACACGCTCGAGGGCGACGGCGACCGAGACGGTCGTCCTCGTCAACGGCCTCGCCGACGACCTCGAGACCTGGGTGCTCCAGATGGACGACCTGCTCGCGCGCCGGCTATCGCGTGCTGCGGTTCGACAACCGCGGGCGTCGGCGCCAGCTCGGCGCCGCCCGGCCCCTACACGACCCGGCTCTTCGCCGACGACACCAAGGCGCTGGTCGACCAGCTCGGCCTCGCGGACTTCCACATGATGGGGATCTCGATGGGCGGCATGATCGCCCAGGAGTACGCGCTCGCCTATCGGCCGGACCTGCGCGTCGCTGACGCTCGCCTGCACCTACGCCGCGCCCGGCCCGTTCTGCTCGCGCATGTTCTCGATGTGGGCGGACATGGCCCCGGTGATCGGCGTCCCGTTCGTCATGCGCGACGTGACGCTGTGGGCGTTCACCGTGCCGTTCTTCGAGGAGCGCGAGGACGAGCTGCAGGAGTTCGAGGCCGAGATGGCGCCGATGCCGAGGCCGTCGATGCGTACCTCGCCCAGCTGCAGCTCGATCCAGACCCACGACACCACCGATCGGGTCGGTCGGATCTCGGTGCCCACGCTGGTGCTCGCCGGCGAGGAGGACATCCTCATCCCGGTCAGCCTGTCGCAGCGAGCTGCACGCCGCCATCCCCGGCGCCGAGCTGGCTGACCGACCCCCGGCGGGCACGCCTGCGTCTGGGAGCACCCCGCCCCGTTCAACCAGGCCGTCTCGAGTTCTCGGCCGCACCCTGATGGCCCGCGACGGCCACCAACCCAAGGAGGAGACGTGCAGACATCGTTCGAGGAGGAACGGACGCGCGCCGAGACGCTCGCGCAGCCGTTCCTGACCGGCGCGATCAGCCGCCGCGAGCTCTTCCTCAGGCGCAGCGGCGGCCTGGGCGCCGCGGCCGTCGCGGCCTCGGCGCTCGGCGGCGTGCTCGCGGCGTGCGGCGGCAAGGGCGGCCGGCGGGCTCGACCACCGAGCACCGCCGGCACCGCATCGAGGCGGGCGGCATCCTCAAGGCGGCGCTGACCGGCGAGCCCGACACCCTCGACCCGGCGACGTCGCACGATCTACACCGGCGCCCAGGTCTACGACAACATCTTCAGCAAGCTCATCGACATCGACGAGCACAGCAGTTCTACGGCGTGCTCGCCACGAAGTGGAAGCAGACCGACCCGACACGACCTGGGTGTTCGACCTCGTCCCGAAGCGTCGACGTTCCACAACGGCGAGCCGTTCACCGCCGGCCGACGTCAAGTACACCTTCGAGCGCATCCTCGACCCCAAGACGGCGAGCGGCTACGCGCCGCTGTACGACGTCATCGACTCGGTCGAGGTGACGAGCCCGACCCAGGTGATCTTCCACCTGAAGAGCCCGTTCGGGCCGTTCCTCACGCAACCTCGCCAACAACGGCGAGATCGTGAACCAGAAGGCCATCGAGAGCGGCAAGGATCCGGCGCGCAACCCGGTCGGCACCGGCCCGTTCAAGTTCGTCGAGTGGGTCCAGGGCGACCACGTCACGCTGGAGAAGAACCCCGACTACTTCAAGGACGGGCAAGCCGTACCTCGACGGCGTCGAGTTCCGGTTCCTGCCCGTCGACCAGAGCCGCATCGACGCGCTCGCGCTCGGGCGAGCTGGACTGGGTCGACGCGGTGCCGCTCCAGCAGCTGGCGACGCTGAAGACCGACCCGCGTTCACCTACGTCACCTCGGCCCGGCCGGCATCCCCGACTTCCTGGCCATGAACGTCCAAGGCGCCCCGTTCGACAACAAGGCGCTGCGCCAGGCGGTCGCCTGGGCGCTCGACCGCGACGAGATCCGGACGTCGCCTACTTCGGCGCCGGCGAGGTCGGCTTCGAGGAGGTGCCGACCGGCTCGACCGTGGTTCGACGGCAGCGACCCCTACGCAGGCGGGCCCGACATCGACAAGGCCAAGGCCAAGCTGGCGGAGGCCGGCATCGCGAACGGCTGACCATCGACTACCTCGGCCTGCCGCAGTACCCGGAGCTGCTGAAGACCGGCGAGGTCGTGCAGCAGCAGCTCAAGGCAGATCGGCATCAACATGGAGATCGAGCAGGTCGACGTGTCGGTCTGGTTCGACCGCTTCAGCAAGGGCGACTACGAGATCACGTCGGCCTACCAGGAGCGGACGATCGACCCCGACAACTTCTACTCGCTCGTGCTCAAGACGGGCGGCTCGATCAACGCCACCCAGTACTCCAACCCGGAGTTCGACAAGCTGATCGACCAGGCCGCGCACGCGAGACCGACGAGGCCACCCGCAAGGACGCTGTACGCACAGCTGCGGCAGATCGTCTGCGACGACGTCCCGCTCATCTTCGCGCACTACGAGACCATCAACTACCTGTCGCGCAAGGACGTGACGGGCTCGACGGTCAACCCGACGCTCGAGCTCCGGCTCGAGGACGTGTCGATGCAGTGACGTCCTCGCGAGGCTGGGGCGCGGGTCGCCAGGTACCCGCGCCCCAACATCGCACCGCCGTCAACCGGTGTAGAGGATCTCGACCGCCCCAGCCGGTTTGCTCTGGTTCCCGGCGTCGTCAACGGCCCGGAGCTCGTAGACGGAGAGCTTGCCGACGGGGGCCGATGTGTCGGTGTATGAGGCGCCGTCGACCCGAAACACGGTGCCGTCGCCCCGCGCCAGAAGATACGTCACACCCGGCACGGCGTACCACGTCATCGAGGGGGGTTGACTCGGGTCGCTGCTCGCGGAGCCGAAGCCCGTCGGCGTCGATGGTGGCGTCGTGTCGTAGACGACCGTGAGCGTGCCGCGGCTCCCCAGGTTCCCCTTCGAATCGAGGCCGGCAACCTCGTACGTGTACGACCCATCGGCGAGGCGCGTAGGGTCGGCAAAGCCCCGATTCTGCGTTCGGGTGATCTCCTGGCCGCCCCTGTACACAACGTACTTCTCGGCACCCGGTACGTCGGTCCAGCTGAACCGGGGCGGATGGTTGGTGGGATTCGCGAGCGTCGACAGAACGGGCGCCGCGAGCGCGTACTGGACGCCGACGCTCTCCGATCGACCGCTCTGGTCGCGCGCGATCACTGCGCTCACCTGATAGACATACGTCCCCCGCTCAACGGTGGTGTCCCGGTATTCCGGCCTGGGAGCGGTCGCGACTGGGTTCCCGTCTCGGTATACGACGTAGTGATCCGCGCCGGCAATCGCGTTCCATTCGAGTCGAGGGGCCTCAACAATCGGGCCGACCGCATGGAGGCCGGTCGGGACCCCGGCGCTTTGGGTAGCGTCGGATGGTGGGGATGCCGTGGGGCTCGAGCCGTACAGGTGGGTTGTGGAATTGGGCGGCACTGTCCCCTGATACACGATCGTCCTCCCGGCGGAGGGCGGTCCTTCGCTCCCATTCGCGATTGCCGCCACCTGGTACGTGTACGTACCGTGCCTCACGTGCGCGTCGACGTAGCGCAGCCCGGCGCGGACCGTAATCCGTCCGCCGTTTCGGTAGATGACGTAGCTCGTGGCCCCCGGCACCGCCTGCCATGCGATTCTCGGCGCGCTCGCCGTTGGGCTCACGCCCTGTACGCTGGCGACTCGCGCCAGTGTCGGAGGCGGGCCGGTGGTACCCGCATGAGAAGCGCCACCTGGCAGTAGGAGGCTCACCGCGGCGATGCCCACACCGACCAGTGCGACTGCCGAGGCGCTTGCCATCAACCCGCTCGGGATCCGGCCGCCAGGCCCGCGCCACCCGGTTCGCTTCCTGGAGGCGTACGCCGCCTCCTCGTGTCCGAGCAGCACCGTGGCGACCGATCCTCGCCGGAGACGACGCAGGCTCCAGTTGTGCCGCTCGACGAAGTCTCTGACGAGGTCGGAGACGATCGGTGACAGCACCGCCCGATGACGGCCCACGCCTTGTTGATCCACGCGAGAGCGACGTAGGTCGCGCCGGCGACGAACACCTTCACCGCCAGATCGCGCGACCGCAGTCGCTCCCGCACGGAGGGGACGCTGCCCCCGTCCCCTTCTCCAAGCGGCGCCCCCGCGGTGACCACGTCCGGCGCCCCCGGCCGACGCTGCGCGACGACCGTTCCCTCGATGTGCCCACGTACCTTGCCCATGATGCCCTCCGATCTGACCCTGCGGGAAAGTTGCGTCCCGTACAAGGCCAGACGGCCGAACGCCGTGTGATCTTCGGTCGCCTATGGACGGTGGATTACGACGCGGATCTCTACGCCGTCGCGAGCGCGCGCGTCTTGGCGGCGTGCCAGCCGAGCCCCATCGCCTCGAAGCGCTCGGCCGCCCGCTCAGTCAGGGCCGGATCGCTCCGAACGCGACCGAGGGCGCGGAGCGCAAACGGCTCGAGATACGTCCCCGGCTCGAGCAGGGAGGTCGCGGTCTCCTCGGCCTCGCCCGGCCGGCCGAGCGCGATCAGCGCATCGAGCTTCGTCGCCAGCGCATGGAGGCTGGCGTCCAGAGACAATCCCCATATCTCGCCGGACGACTCGAGCACCCCGGCGACCCGGTCGCGGTCGCCGCGCAGGAGTGCGAGATGCACCGACGGTGGATCGAGCCAGACAGCGAGGTCACCGCCTTCGAAGCCCTGCTCAGCTGCGATCTCCTCGAGTCGCCGGGCCTCGCCGTCGAGACCGAGCTCGGCGCACGCGACGGCGCACGAGAGGAGCGACCTCGGAGCGAGCACGCACGGGGTGCCCTCGTTGTCGGCGACGGCCCGCTCGACGCGAGGCTGAAGCAGCCGAACCTCGTCCCAGTGTCCGAGCGCCTCCTCCACGAAGAGCAGCACCGCGAGCGCGTGCACCTCGTGGTGCGTGCTCAGCCGCGACGCGACGATGTCGTGCTTGCGCACGAGCATCTCTGCCTCGTCCGGCCGGCCGGCGGCAAGCGCGGCCGTCGCTCCGTAGTACTGGATGTGCGCGATCTTGTCCGGATCGGTCAGGCGGTCGAGGAGCTCGAAGCGGCGTTGTGCCCAGCGGTCGGCCTCGTGGAAGTCGAGTTCGACGAAGGGCACTCCCGACCGCGCCCAGTAGGCGTAGGACAGAAGGACCGGATCGTCGATTCGCTCGGCAAGAGCGACCGCCTGCTCCGCGGGCTCGGCGGCGTCCTCCCACATCGCCTTGGTGACGAGGGCCTTGGCCCGCGCCGCGCCGCCGGCATCCGCCAGCTCGAGGGTTCGGGCGAGCCAGCTCTCAACCAGGGCGTGGTCGAGCTGACGCTTCCACATCCCGCCGCGCATGGTCGACTCGAACGTGAGCTCCGCATACAGCTCGGCCAGCGCCTCGCTGCCCTCGGTCAGCTCGATCGCCCGCTCCATCGCCGGCCACATGGCCTCGCCGTCGAACCTCAGCGCGTTCACCCGGCCGATCGCATGCCACAGCTCGGCGTCGCCCGGAGCGAGCTCGGCGGCGCGGTGAAGCTGCGAGAGGGCGTCGTCGAGGTCGAAGCGCGCCAGCGAGAGCTCGGCGGCGCGTCGCAGCCAGCGCAGCGCCTCCGCCTCGAGCTGTTCGAGCTCGTCCTCGCGGTCCCGCCATGCGAGCTCCGCGATGTCGGGGGCGACCGCCTCGGAGTAGTGGTGCGCGAGCAGGCCGGCGCGGCCGCCCGTCTCGGCATCCGTCTCAAGCCAGCGCGCGAAGGCGGCGTGCAGCCGCGCGCGGCTCGCCTTCGGCAGGCTGCCGTAGGCGACCTCGCGGGTGAGCGCGTGCTTGAAGACGAGCTCGGGCTCCGTGGGCCGGACGAAGCCGCGCTCCACCAGGGTGCGCACCTCGGCGCTCGAGCCGGTCAGCGCCGCCAGGCCTCCCGGACTGAACGAGCGGCCGATCACCGACGCGGCCTGGAGCGCCTCCTTCGCCTCGCCCGGCAGCAGGTCGATGCGGGCGGCGAGGACTCCGTGCACGGAGTCCGGGATGCCGAGATCGAGCGCGGCGTCGCGGAGCGACCAGCCTCCGTCGCCGCGCTCGAGCAGCCCTCTGTCGAGGAGGTCCGCGAGCACCTCCTCGACGAAGAACGGGTTTCCCTCGCCATGGCCGGTGACCAGCTTCAGTGCGCGTGGTTCGAGCGGGCCCGCGAGCGCAGCCTCGACGAGCTCGGCCACCGCGTCGTCGCCGAGTCGCTCTAACCTCAGCACGTCCGCCGCGGGAGGCACGGGCCGATCCGGCCGCATCGTGGCGAGCACGAGGACCGGGCCCTCCGCCTTCGAGAGCACGCGCTCGAGCACGCTCGACCAGCGGCTCCGCCGCCCAGTGCAGATCCTCGATGACGACGACGGCCGGTCCGCCCGCGCCGAGCTCGGAGATCAGCTGCACCCACTGGTCCTGGAGGCGCAGGACCGCCGCCCGGGGATCGAGATCGCCGCCGACGTCGAGGCCGAGCGTCAGGCCGAGGATCTCGCGGCCGGCGAGCCGCTCGAGCACGGCCTCGGCCGAGTCCTCCTGCCGCAGGCCGAGCTCCTGGCGGAGCACGTCGGCGAGCGCGCTGTAGGTGACGCCGCGGCCGTAGGAGAGGCAGCGGCCGAGCCGAAACGAGGTCCCGGCCGGCAGCCGCTCCCGGAGCTCGCGGACGAGGCTCGTCTTGCCCACGCCCGGCTCACCGATCAGAGCGGCGAGCCGCGGGCGCCCGTCCGCCTGCGTGCGCGCGACCAGATCCTCGAGCCACTCGAGCTCGCGCTTGCGACCCACGAACTTGGCTGCCAGGCCGTGCCCGCCGCGCGGCCGCCGCGGCGCGGCTCCCCGCCGGAGTACCTCCCTGCACACGACCCCGCCCGCTTTCCCCTTGGCCTCGATCGTCCGCGCCTCGCCGAGCTCGAACGCGTCGCCGAGGAGGGCCGCGGTGCGCTCCCCGACGAGCGTGTGGCCGGGCTGCGCCGCCTGTTCGAGGCGCGCGGCGACGTTCACCGCGTCGCCCGTCGCGAACGAGCTCCCCTCGCGGGGGCGGCCGATCACGACCTCGCCGGAGTTGATGCCGATCCTGAGAGCGAGCCGGCCGCCGAAGAGCTCCACCAGCCGCTCCTGCATCCAGAGCGCGACCTGCGCTGCCCGCTCGGCGTGGTCCTCCTGGGCTGCGGGCGCGCCGAACACGGCGACGACCGCGTCGCCGATGAACTTCTCCACCGTCCCGCCGCCCAGCGCGATCTCGGCCTCCATCGCGTCGTAGAAGCGGTCGAGCAGGTCGCGCGTGTGCTCGGGGTCGAGCGACGCGCCCAGCTCCGTCGAGCCGACGAGGTCGGCGAACAGGATCGTCGCGAGCTTGCGCTCCATCGGGCGAGTATAAGTCTCACCCCGCACAAGCCAAGCCCGTGCGGATCCCGATGGCGGCTAGGCGTCTAGCAGAACTCCTCGGACGCACCGCCGGCCCGGCGCGACAGAAGGCCGTCGCGGCCCACTTCGTAGAAGCCCATCTGTCCCAGCCGCGGCGAGTAGGCATGGATCGACGTCGCCGGGATGGGCCCGGTCTGGCTCACATCGTGGATGTGCGCCGCGCCGAACGAGAACGAGCTTCCCCCGCCGAACACCGCAGTCGCCGGGGCGACCGGCCCGATGCCCAGCCGCCGCTCGGCGAGGGCCCCGTCGACGACGGCGACCGCACCACGGCTGCCGTCGTGGTCGTGGAAGCCCGTGTCCTGGAGCCGCGACCAGCAGATCAGCCACACCTCGAGGTTCTGGTCGAGGTGGAGGCGCGTGTAGATGCGCTCGACGGCGGAGTGCGCCACCCATGCCCGCCACAGCTCGGGGCGCAGGGCGAGCGAACGCACCATCGCCTCGAGCTCGCGCCGGCTGTGCTCTCTGCCGTGATGGCGCTCTGCGAACCAGGCGGCGAGCGCCGGGTCGTCGGCCTCGATCTCGTGCGCACCCTCGGGGGCGCGGGCGAACGTCGACATGGTGATCAGCCCTCCTCGACCGTGACCGCGACGCGGTGCACGGCATTTGCGCAGTAGCCGCCGGCGTTCGCCGCCGGCCGTTCGGGTTGGGTGGCGCCGCGCCGATCGGTGGCGCGGACCGCGATGCGGTGGATTCCGGATGAGAGCTCCACCTCGTGCTGCCAGAGCGCCCGCGCGTAGAGGCCGCGGCGTTCGATCTCCGCCACCTCCCAGGGGCCGCCGTCGAGGCTGACCTCGACGCGGGCGATGCCGATCTCACCGGCCCATGCGGCGCCTCGAACGACCGCCGGGCCCGGCCCGAGGCGCTCGCCGGTCGCCGGGCTCGTGACGAGCGCGTGCACCGAGAGGCGGTCGATGCGCGTGCCCGGACCGTCGGCGCCGGGCTCGCGCCAGCGGTAGTCGACCGCCTGGAAGGGCCCGTCGAACGGGCGCGAGACAACGCGGATCGACGTCAGCCACTTCACCGAGTCCATCGCGTACCAGCCGGGAACGATCGCGCGCAGGGGCCCGCCGAACTCCGCCGGGATCGGCTCGCCGTTCATCTCGTACGCGAGCAGGGTGTCGGGATGGAGCGCCTTCTCGATCGGGAGCGAGCGGGCGTACGAGTGGACACCCGGGTGCTCGCAGGCTCCCCGGTCGGCGCCGCGCAGCACGACCTCGACGGCCTCGTCCGCAACGTTCGCGCGCCGGAGGACATCGCCGAGCGGCACGCCTGTCCAGACCGCCTCAGAGACCGCACCGACCCCCCACGGGAGCCCGTCCCCGGGCCGGTCGAGCTCGGCACGCCTGTGCCCCGCACATTCGAGCACCACCGGGAGGGTGCGGTGCTCGAACGTGCGGAGCGTGATCGCCGGGATGACCATCGGCTCGGACATCGCGCCTCCGAGCGCGACGGCCCATGTCTCCGGGTCGACCGGCGGTGTGGGAAAGTGGTTTCGGCGGAAGTGCGCTGCGGCCTCGGGTCGGCGCTTCTCGAGCGCCGTGAGCGAGGCGGGAAGGTTCACCGGCCTCTCGTCACCGGCTATAAGTACATTGTCTATCGACATTGTCGAGTATAACTCTACGGGCACGAGCCGAGGCGGTCAACTCGCTTAACCGCAGCCCAACAGATGCCGCGAGCTCAGACCCCGCCGAGGTTGAGCCGGCGGCTCAGGAGGTACGGCAGGCCGCCGCCGGTCACCCGCCAGATGTTGGCGTGGCCGCGACGGCGCAGGATGCTGGCGGCGGTGGCCGCCCGGCGCCCATCGGTGCAGGCGACCGCAACCGGTGTCTGGGGAAGAAGCGCCGCGGCCGCGGCGACTGACCGGAGCGGGATGTGCAACGAGCCGGGAACGTGCCGTCGCACCCAGTCCTCGTCGTCGCGCGCATCGACAAGGACGGCGCCCCCGAGCGCGAGGTCGTCGACGACGCGCTCCGCCGCCACGGCGTGCTGGCGCCCGACCGCATAGCCCGCCGCGCGGTACGCGTCGACGCCGCCGGCCAGGATCCCGCCAACCCCCCTATACCCGGCCCGTTCGAGCACGAGGGCCAGGTTGAGCGACTCGACGTCGGTCCCGGCGACGGCGATCGACCGCGGCTCCCGGCCCACCGCGGCCAGCGCGCGAGAGGGGAGCTCGCCTCCGGCCACCGGGACATTGACGGAGCCCGGCACATGGCAGGCGTCGTATGCCTCGGGCGTGCGCCCGTCGATGAGCAGAGCCCCATCCGCGATGGCGCGATGGACGTCGTCCGGGTCGAGCTGGACGGCGCTTGATCTATTCTCCAGTTTGTCCATCAGCATACTGGAGATACTACCTTACCCTCGGGGTCGGGACGTCAGTACCCTTGGACGATGCGCCGCGACGTCCAGGCCGCCGCAGCAGGAGCGCTGGCAGCCGCCGCGTGGATCGCCGCCGAGCCCGCCGTCCGGCGCGCCGTGGGCGGGACGCATCGCGAGCTGCGGCTGATCTCAGGGCTGCTCTCACCCGGCCGGGGCGGTACCCGCCTGGGCCTCGCCGTCCACCTGGCGAACGGCGCCGCGTTCGGCCTCGCGTTTCACCGCCTCGGCGGCCACGGCATCCGCCGGGCGGTGCTCGCCGCGCAGGCCGAGAACGCCATCCTCTGGCCGGGGATGGCGATCGCCGACCGCGTCCACCCCGACGTCCGCTCCGGCGCGTGGCCGAAGCTCCTCACCGATCGCGGCACGATCGCGCAGGAGATCGGCGGACACCTCGTGTTCGGCGTCGTACTGGGCGCGCTCCTGCCCGAACCGGCCTGACGCAGTCCGCAAAACCGTCACGCCGGCGTCACGGCGGCCGATGCGGGGTCTGACCCCCGGGGGCGAACGTCTCGGGGTCAGACCCCGACCGGATGCCAGACGGTCTTCATCTCGAGCATCGGCTCGATCTCCCACAGGCTCTCGCCGGCGGGCATCCCGCGCACGACGCGCTTCACGTTCCCGGCGGCGAGGCGCTCGAGCTCGGCGACGTCGCCGTCCGCGCCGGTGATGTCGATCGCGTTCACGTCGGCGTGGCCGGCGAGGATCGGCGCCAGCTCGCTCCGGCGGCCGGTGAGGATGTTGAGCGCCCCGCCCGGCATGTCCGACGTGGCGACTGCCTCGGCCAGCTCGATCGCAGCCAGGGGGCTCGACTCCGACGCCACCGCGACGACCACGTTCCCGCTCACGAGCGCGGGCAGGATGCGCGAGACGATGCCCTCGAGCGCCGGCTCGTCGGGCGCCAGGGTCGCCACCACGCCGGTCGGCTCGGGCACCGTGAAGTTGAAGTACGGGCCCGCGACGGCGTTGGCGCCGCCCAGCGTCTGCGCGAGCTTGTCGGCCCAGCCGGCGTACCAGACCACGCGGTCGATCGAGCGGTCGACCTCGTCGCCGCCGCTGCACACCGCGCCCAGGTCGGCGGCCCGGGCCTCCATCATCTCGGCCAGCCGGTAGAGCACCTGGCCGCGGTTGTACGCCGTCGTCCCCGACCAGCGGGCGAACGCGCCCCGCGCCGCCCGGACGGCGTCGCGGGCGTCCTTCCGCGACC
>CAWHWC010000011.1:0-54824 GCA_963832955.1 uncultured Actinomycetes bacterium
GCTTGAACGACTCCGAAGGTCTCACCCGCCCCGAGGGCCGGCGGCACCGGGCCAAAAAGCCGTATTGACGGCACCGCCGCTCGCTGGGTTACTCCCCTTCTGCCGCGACTGTAGCCGCGATCGACCACGACTCGGGCGCCGGGTCCAACCCCCTCCCAATGACCGGGGACCGGCGCAATCCCGTGCGGTAATGCTCAAGCCGGTCGAGACCACATCCCGGTAGAGCCAGAATGGCTACCCCTGGCCGGTTGGACGCGCTCTTCGACCTGTCTCGAAAGCTCGCGTGCTGCTCGACCTCGATGACGTTCTGCGAGAGGTCGGCCTCTGCGCGTCCGCGCTTACCGGCGCGCACGCCGTGCTCGCTCGAGCGATACGACCGCGAGGCCCGGTGCCTCGTCGCCTTCGGCAGCGGCGCGCCGGCCGTCGAGGCCGACTCCGACGTTGCCCGGCGCTGCCCTGAAGACGCACGAGCCCGAGGTGGTCGAGGCCGACGCCGGATCGTCGCTGGTGGCCGCGCTCGTGTCACGCGGCGAGTCGGTCGGCGTCATGCGGATCCGCTACAACGAGCGGCACGAGTTCGCCGGCCACGAGATCGGAACACCGCTCCCTTGCCGACGTTATCGCGAGCGCGATCGCAAACGCGCTCCTCTATGCCCGCCTGACGCGCGACATCGCCGAGCGCGAGCGAGCCGAGAAGGAGCTGCGGGCTGCCGAGTGGCGCTATCGCAAACTTGTCGAGGACATGCCGGTCGGCACCTACGTGAACTCGCTCGAGGGCCGGATGACCTACATCAGCCCGCACATCGAGCCGGTGCTCGGCTACGCGCCCGAGGAGTGGGTGGGACACGACGGCGCGCTCTTCTCCTCCCTCCTGCACCCGGACGATCGCCAGTGGGTCGAAACGCTCTCGGCCACGCGCCGCGACGAAGGGTCGGTGTTCGAGGAGGAGTACCGGCTCATGGCGCGCGACGGCCGCGTGGTGTGGGTGCTCGACCGGACGGTGCAGGTGTGCGCCCGGGACGGGACGCCGCTCTTCCGGCAGGGATTCCTGCTCGATATCACCGAGCGGGAAAGTGCGCCGAGGAGTCGGCTTGGCGCACCTGGCCTACCACGACCCGCTGACCGGGCTTGCCCAACCGCGCGGATGGTTCAACGAGCACCTCGAGCTCGTCCTGGGCCCGGGCGCGCCGGACCGGCTCGGGCGCGGCCGTGCTCTTCATCGACCTCGACGACTTCAAGCTCGTGAACGACAGCTTCGGGCACTCCGCCGGCGACCGAGCTACTGCGCCAGGTCGCCGGGCGGCTGCGGGTCGGGTCACGCGGATCGGGCGACCTCGTGGCCCGCCAGGGCGGCGACGAGTTCCTCATCCTGATCGGCGACTTCGACGGCCATCGCGCCGAGCCCGAGTCGATGCGGACCGCCTGCGATCAGATCGCCCGCAAGGTACAGACCGCCCTGCATGCCCCGTTCCTGGTGGCGGGCACCGAGCTCCACACGAGCGCCTCGATCGGCATCAGCGTCTCCCCGTCGATGCGACCGACGCCGAGGGGATGCTGAAGAACGGCGACATCGCGATGTACAAGGTGAAGGAGTCGGGCCGCGACGGCTACCAGCTCTACGCCTCCGACGGCCACGACCGGGTCGCGCAGCTCTCGATGGCGGGTCGCCTGCGCGGCGCCGTCGCCCGGGGCGAGATGGTGCTCCACTACCAGCCGCTGGTCGAGCTCGAGACGGGCTCCGTCGTCGGCGTCGAGGCGCTGGTGCGGTGGAACGACCCCGCCCGTGGGATGGTGCCGCCGATGGAGTTCATCCCGCTCGCCGAGCGCACCGGCGTCATCGGGCCGCTGTCGGATTGGGTCATCGAGGAGGCCTGCCGCCAGGGCGCGGAGTGGCGCGCGCAGGGCCTCGATCTCTACGTGTCGGTGAACATGCCGCCGGCGCTGTCGCGGCGGACGGCCATGCGCCACGTCCTGAAGACGATCGAGCAGTTCGGCCTGCACGCCGGCGCGGGTCATGATCGAGATCACCGAGTCGGCGGCGATGGCCGACGAGGGCCGCGTCGAGCCGATCCTGACCGAGCTCCACGAGCGCGGCTTGCGGCTCGCGATCGACGATTTCGGCACGGGCCACTCCTCGCTCTCGCGGCTCTCGCAGATGATGGTGACGACGCTCAAGATCGACCGGTCGTTCGTCCACGACCTGCCCGCCGACCCAGCGCCACCGTCCTCGTCTCGGCGATCATCCAGCTCGCCCGCAAGCTCGGCCTCCAGCCGCTGGCGGAGGGCATCGAGACCGAGGCGCAGCGCGACTTCCTCTTGGCCGAGGGCTGCACGTTCGGCCAGGGCTTCCTCTTCTCGCCGGCCGTGCCGGCGGCCGAGGTCGCGCCGCTCGTTCGCAGCCGCGCGCGGCGCGCGGCGTAGACCCCGTACAGCGGGGTATCTGGTATGGCAGCTTCGGGCGAGTGCCGGGGGTCGGACGTGGCGTCGATCGGCGCTCAGACGCTGTCCCGGGGTGCATGCTGGCAGCAGGATGAGATGCCCCGGTCCATCCACCGCGCGATCCGGTGGGTGGGCCGCTCGCCTCGAGCTCGACCTGTGCGTCACGCTCTGCGCGGGCCGCGCGGCCGCTCGGCTTGAATGAGCGGCGTTCGACCTCGGACTGCGCGTGCGCCGACCGCACGCTCGGCGGAGCTGCCGCGCCGGCGCATCCACGATCGCGCTCGGCGCGGCCGCTTGAGGTGCAGATCTTGGAGGCGACGACAGGCCGCGATAGGGGCCGCTCATCGCGGCGAACGCCGCTCGACCTGCGCCGATCTGGGCACGTTCCCAACGGACTCGTCGGTGGCCGCGGCGCGCAGCACGGGCGCTCGCCGCGAGCCACGCCGGCGCCCGATCCTCGAGGAGCGCGCGCGGCGCGTCCGCGCGCGCCCGCAGCGTACCGTGGGACGGACTCCTCGGCGACGAGGCGGCGGCGGCGTTTGCGGGCCGGCGTAGCCGTCGACCCCGTCGGCCACGATCAGCCGATCAGCGGCGCCGATCGTCGAACACCGGGCGGGCCGGACGGCCTCCGAGCCGGATCGATGCATCGGCTCAGGTATCGGCGAGCGTGAAACATTGGCATCAGGCACCGATGTTTCAGCCGCGGCCGAACAGGCGCCCCAGCCTGGCCATCAGGGCCTTCCACAGAAGCGGCAGGGCCTTGACCTCGCTCGCCACCTTCGGGAGCCGGCGGCGGTGGCGGCGTCAGCCGCCGGAGCGTCCGGGGCCGGTGGAGCCGCGGCAGGAGCAGGCGCCGGCCCCAGCCGCGCGCTCAGGCAGGCCGCGAAGTCGTCGACCATCGACGACGCCACATCCTGCATGATCCCGGCCCCCATCTGGGCGACACGGCCCGTGACCATGAGGTCGGTCGTGACCGTCGCCCGCGAGCCGCCGTCGCCGTCCTCGACGACCGCCAGCCCCAGGGTCGCCTCGGCCGTCCCCTGGCCGCGCTGCTCACGGGCCCGCACGCGCATCGACGCCGTCCGGGCGTCGTCGTCGCGCTCGATCACGTGAACGGTGCCGCCGTAGCTCATCCGGATCGGGCCCACCTTCACGGCAACCGTCGCCTCGAGGCCGCCGTCCTCGGTGTCACCGCCGATCGAGGCCCCCGGCAGGCACCCGGCGACGCCCCGCACGTCCATCAGGGTCGTGAAGACGTCGTCGGGAGCCGCCGGGGCCGTGAACTCGTTCGAGAACTGCATCCGCTACCGCGCGAGCGCGGCTTCGAGGGCCCTGCGCACCAGCACCTTCGCCAGGTGCGCCCGATACTCGCCCGAGGCCGCCGTGTCGGACGGCGGGTCGAGCCCGTCGGCGGCATGCTCCGCCGCCTCGGCTGCGTTGCCGCCCGCGAACGCCGCCTCGGCCGCCGTCGCCCGCACCGGCGTCGCCGCCACACCGGTCAGCGCGATCCGGGCCGAGGAGCCCTCGACGACCGCCGCCGCGCCGACGACCGCCCAGTCCTGCGCACGCCGGTTGAACTTGACGTACGCGCTCCTGGCCGCCTTCGGCACCCGCACCGCCGTCAGGATCTCGTCGTCCGAGAGCGACGTCTGGAGGTAGTCGACGAAGAGGTCGGCCGCGGAGATCGTCCGCTGCCCACCCGGGCCCTCGGCCGTCACCTCGCCGTCGAGCGCGAGGAAGACGGCCGGCAGGTCGCCGTGCGGGTCGGCGTTGGCGAGCGAGCCGCCGATCGTGCCGCGGTTTCGCACCTGCGAGTCGCCGATCCCGGCCGCGGTCTCGGCCAGGATCGGGCAGCCGGCCGCGACGACGTCCGACGCGGCCACCTCCGCATGGGTGGTGAGCGCGCCGATCGTGATCGAGTCGGGCGTGTCGGTGATGCCTCGCAGCGAGGCGATCCCGCCGATGTCGATCAGCGCATCCGGGGCCGCCAGTCGCAGCTTCATGAGCGGCACCAGCGAGTGCCCGCCGGCGAGGATGCGCGCCTCGCCGCCGTGCTTTCCGAGCATCGCGATCGCGTCGGCGACCGAGCTCGGGTGCTCGTAGTCGAACTCCTGCGGGATCACGCCCGGCCTCCTTCCCGCATCGCGCGCCAGACCGTCTCCGGCTGGAGCGGCATGTCGATGTCGCGGACGCCGAGCGCGTCGCACACCGCGCCGACCACGGCCGGCGTCGATGCGATCGTGCCCGCCTCGCCGATCCCCTTCACGCCGAGCGGGTTCGTCGGCGACGGCGTCACCGTGCGGTGCGTCTGGATCGACGGCGCCTCGACCGCCGACGGGATGACGTACTCCACGAGCGACCCCGTGAGGAGCTGCCCGTTCTCGTCGTAGACGGCGCCCTCGTAGAGCGCCTGGCCGATGCCGTGCACGACGCCGCCGTGCACCTGGCCAGCGACGATCGCGGGGTTGATGACGTTGCCGCAGTCGTCAACGGCGATGTAGCCCGTGATCTCGACCTTGCCGGTCTCCTTGTCGACCTCCACCTCGCACCCGTGGGCGCCGAACGGGAAGACGCAGTTCGGCGGGTCGAAGAACACCGTCTCGTCGAGCCCCGGCGTCACGCCCTCGGGCATGTCGAACGCCTGCCAGGCCCGGAACGCCACCTCCTGCATCGTGACGCTCTTGTCGGGGCTGCCCTTGACGGTGAACGAGCCGCCCGAGAACTCGATGTCGTCGGGCGAGGCCTCGAGCATCTGGGCCGCCACGAGCTGCGCCTTGTCGCGCAGCTTGGTCGCGGCGAGATGGACGGCGGTGCCGCCGACGGCGAGGCTGCGGCTCCCGTAGGTGCCGAGGCCGTACGGCGCGAACGCCGTGTCGCCGTGGATCACCTCGACGTCGTCGAAGGGGATCCCGAGCTCGGTCTCGATGATCTGCGACCACGACGTGGCGTGGCCCTGGCCGTGCGGCGAGGTGCCGGTGATGACCGTGACCTTGCCGGTCGGGTGCATGCGCACCGTCGAGCTCTCCCACCCGCCCGGCGTGAGGCCGAGCGCGCTTCGGGCGACGTCCGACGGGACGAAGCCGCACACCTCGACCCAGGTCGAGAGGCCGCGCCCCAGGAGCTTCCCGCGCGTGGCCGCCTCGGCCCGCCGCTTCTCGAACTCGTCCTTCGAGTCGCTCTCCTCGAGCAGCTTGTCGAGCGTCTTGTCATAGTCACCCGAGTCGTACATGAGCCCGATCGCCGTCGTGAACGGGAACTCCTGCGGGAAGTTCCGGCGCCGGATCTCGGTGCGGCTCATGCCGAGCTCGAGCGCCAGGATGTCCATCATCCGCTCGATGGCGTGGGTCGCCTCCGGCCTGCCGGCGCCGCGCAGCGCGTCGGTCGGCACGGTGTTCGTGTAGACGTTCGTGACGGTGACGTCGACCTCCGGGATGGCGTACGCGCCGGGCGACATGAGCAGCGTGAGCTGCGAGATGAGCGGCGTCAGCATCTGGAGGTAGGAGCCGTAGTCCTGGACGTAGTGCACCCGCATCGCGAGCACCTTGCCGTCCTTCGTCGCGGCCAGCTCCATCGTGGCGTCCTGCGCCCGGCCGTGGCAGGTCGCGAGCATCGCCTCGGAGCGCTCCTCGATCCACTTCACCGGGGCGCCGACCTTGCGCGACGCCGCAGCCGCGATGAACTCCTCGGCGTAGGCGTTCAGCTTGGAGCCGAACCCGCCGCCGACCTCGGGCGCGATCGCCCGCACCTTGGCCTCGCTCACGCCGCAGACGATCGCCAGGAACGTCCGCAGGAAGTGCGGCACCTGGGTCGAGCTGTGCACGACGAGCTCGTCGGAGGCCGTGTTCCAGTCGGCGACGACGCCGCGCGTCTCGATCGGGACGTGGATCAGCCGCTGGTTTCGGATCGTGTGCTTGACGACCACCTCGGCGTTCGCGAACGCCTCGTCGACGCCGTCGGTCTTGTGGGCCAGGACGAGCCCGACGTTCGAGTCGAGCTCCTCGTGGATCGTGGGCGCCCCGTCGGCCAGCGCCGCCTCGGGCGTGATGACCGCGGGAAGCGGGTTGTAGGAGACCTCGACCGCCGCCGCGGCGTCGGCCGCCGTGTAGCGGTCGGCCGCGATGACGACTGCGACGGGCTCGCCCGCGTGGCGGACGCGGCCCTTCGCGAGCGGCAGGCGCACCGGGTGCACCATGTCGCCCGTCGGGTTCGAGGCGCACGGCACGCCGGCCGCGAACTCGAGGTCGTCTCCAGTCAGGACCGCAGTGACGCCCGGCATCGCCTTGGCCTTGGAGGTGTCGATCCCGGTGATGTCGGCGTGCGCGTGGGTGCTGCGCACGACCGCCATGTGCTGCATGCCCGGGAGCTTCAGGTCGTCGACGTAACGGCCCTTGCCGGTGAGGAGCTTCTTGTCCTCCTTCCGGTGGACCGCCTGCCCGATGCCCTTGGACTGCTCGGTTGCGATGGCCATCACACCGCCACCCCCGCCGCCGAACGCACGGCGGCCACGATGTTCTCGTAGCCCGTGCAGCGGCACAGGTTCCCCTCGAGGCCGCGCCGGATCTCGGCGTCGGTCGGGTCGGGGTTCGCCTCGAGCAGCTTGATCGCCGCCATCACCATGCCCGGCGTGCAGTAGCCGCATTGGAGGCCGTGATGCTCGTGGAAGGCGCGCTGAACGGGGTGCAGGTCGCCGTTTGCGGCGATGCCCTCGATCGTCGTCACCTCCGCGCCGTCGGACTGGACGGCGAGGATCGTGCACGACTTGACGGCGAGGCCGTCCAGCCACACGGTGCACGCGCCGCAGTTCGACGTGTCGCAGCCGACGTGGGTGCCTGTCAGATTCAGGTGCTCACGCAGGAAGTGGACGAGCAACGTGCGCGGCTCGACTTCCGCCGTGTGAGACACCCCGTTCACCGAGATGGTGACCGCCCGTTTCACCGAGACTCCTTCCGCGGGGAGCGTGTCTGTGAGTGCGGCGATGGTCTACACCCTGGGCGACGCGGCTGCAAGGGGCGCACGCGATCTTTCCCACCCGTAAAGGAATCGTATGGAGTCCGGGAAACTCATTGACGCCCGTTCAGGCGTCGGCTATCTGGAGAGTATTGGGCACGGCGCCGCCGACTGTACGGGGGTCACGAGGCGGCGCCGCCCACTAACTTCAGGGGGTCGTCACATGCTCGTCGCACCAATCGCAGCAACGGATCGCACCACAGACGCCAGGATGGCAGCAAAGCACGCAGATGCCGCGCTCCGCCGGATGACCGTGGTCTCCGCTGCGGGCGATCGGCCGGCGGCACGTGACGGCAGGCGCTTCGAGTTCGCGCTCGTCCGTCGGATCGCCTCCGCACAGTAGGAGTCCCTTCCCCCTCCTACAGACGGAATGCCTTGGAAAGGCCTCGAGCCGAGCACGCCTTTCCGAGGCATCTCCGTATTCCCAGCACGTTTGCGGTCGTCCGCATGAGCGAGAAGTGCGTGTAGCGCCGGTGTGACACCTTGCCGGCGCGGGTGTAGGGGCTGACGACGACCGTGGGAATGTGACCGACGCGGTTTGAGCCCTCGTCGAACGTGAGGAAGATGGCGGTGTGGCCGGCACGGTAGGCCCGGCTCTTCACCATCATCCGCACCCACCTCGACACCCACAGGTCGCCGACGGCGACCGGGCAGTCGTGCATGTCGTGGCAGAGGTTCGGCGTCACGAACATGTAGGCGGGCGTGCCCTTGTGGTTCAGGGCCTGGTGCAGGGCGCCTGAGGCGCGCGGGCCGAGCGGGACGACGTGGCGGCGGCACTGGCGGTGCCCGATCCGGCGGTAGTAGACGGCCGGGTTGTGCCGGGCGGCGTAGAGGCCTGACGATCCCCGGACGCACCGGCCCGGCATCGACTCCTGGTAGACGCGCCACTTCCTGTGGTGGCGCGCGAGCTGGGTGAAGATGCTCGGCCCGCGGACGGAGCACTGCTTCGGCGTGCAGTTTCGGCGCAGGCCGTGCGTCGACCCGCTCGTCATCGCAAGGTAGTTGGGCAGGCTGACCTTGGCGTTGTGGTGATAGTTGGCGGCGAGGCCGCAGCGGTGCGCGAGCGAGGTGATGAAGGGCGCGCGGCCGATGATCTTGGGGTACGGGTGGTTCTCGAGCACGATCACGATCACGTGCCGGATCCGGGGGCGCGTATGCGGCGTGCGGCCGCACGCGTGCGGCGCGCGCAGATGAGGTCGCGCGGCCGTGTCGGCCAGACCGTCGGGCGCGGTCGCCGCCGCCGAGAGCGCCGCGGCGCAGACAGCGGTCAGCGAGAGTCGGCGCGTCACGCGCTCGCGGCTCCCACCTCGGCGGTGCAGTAGGCGCAGCGGCGCGCCTCAACCGGGATCTCGCTCAGGCACTCCGGGCAGGGACGAGTCGTCGGGGCCGCCTCGTCCTTCGCGCGCCGCGCGGCGATCGCGTTCATCGGCTTCACGACGACGAAGAACACCGCGGCGGCGATGAGCACGAACGAGATCACCGCGTTGATGAATGCCCCGTACAGGAACGTGCTGTTGTTGATGGTGAACGTCAGAGCGGAGAAGTCGTGGCTCCCGAAGATGGCGGCGATGAGCGGCGTGATGATGTCGGCTACCAATGCGGTGACCACGGCGCCGAACGCGATGCCGATCACCACCGCGACAGCGAGGTCGACGATGTTCCCACGGAACAGGAACGTTTTGAACTCGTTGAGCATCCAGAGCCTCCCCTGTTGCTTGGCGGCTAGACGCTAGCGCGTTGCCGGGGCCGAACGCAGGCCCGTGAGATGGGCCCGGAGCGCGTGGTGGAGCTCGGCGGGGAGGGCGGCATCGCCGGCGAGAGTTGCCCGCAGCCCCGCGGCTGCCGCGAGCGCCGTCCGCAACAGGCGGCCGCCGCCCCCATCGCCCAGGTACGGGAGCGCGCGTTCGAGCGCCGGCGCGGCGGGTGCGTCGTCGAGCTCCGCGGCCGGGGCAAGCCCGCGCGCGGCGAGCGTGAGCAGGTCGCGCCGCCCGGCGAGCGACTCGACCAGGAGCCGGGCCGCGATGCCGGGGGCGGGCGGCCCGGGCAGGCGGGCCAGGCGGCGGTCGAGGTCGTCGGCCCAGCGCTCGAGGTGCTGGCCGGCGAGCGCCCGTCCGAGGTCCTCCTTGGTCGGGAAGTAGCGGAAGACCGTGCCCTTGGCGACTCCGGCCCGCTCAGCCACGTCGGACACGGTGAGCTCCTCGTAGCCGGCGGCGGCGCAGACTGCCGCCGCGCACCCGAGGATCTGGAGGCGCCGGTCGGCCTTTGCCTGGTCGCTTCGCGCTCGTAGCTGACCCACGGTCAGTAACGTAACTGACCCGTCGGACGACAAGCACCGAAGCCGAGTGCCCGCCTATGATCCCGGCCGTGGCAGTTGCGCCCGACGCCCCCCGCTCGCACCGGCTCTGGCTGGCCGCGACGCTCGTCGTCTTCGCGCTCGTGTCGCTGAGTGTTGGCGTCATCGCCAAGCACAACACGCTGGCGCCGGGCCTCTACCCGCCCAGCTACCTGAAGCTCTTCTTCTCGGACCCGATCCACCTCAAGGTGTGGCTTGCGACCGCGGCCGTCGTGCTCGCCTGCTTCCAGGTCGTCACCGCCGCCCACATCTACGAGCGCCTGCGCCTGCCGATGGGCGCGGGGGTCGCCACGGTCCACCGCTGGTCGGGCCGGCTCGCCATCCTGCTCACGCTGCCCGTCGCCTACCACTGCATCTTCCTGCTCGGCTACGGCGACTACTCGACCCGCGTCCAGGTGCACTCGCTGCTCGGCTCGGTCATCTACGGCGCGTTCATCGCCAAGGTGCTGGTCGTGCGCGGCGGGACGCGCTTCCCCGGCTGGGTGCTCCCGCTGGCCGGCGGTACGCTCTTTGCGATCCTGCTCGGCCTGTGGCTCACGTCCAGCCTGTGGTTCTTCCAGAACGTCGGGGTGGGGATCTGAGCCGGCTGGCCGAGGCGCTTGCGTGGGCCATCGACGCCCACGGCGCTCAGCGCAAGAAGGGCACCGACGTGCCGTACCACGCGCACCTCCTGGGTGTCGCCTCGCTCGTCCTGAACGACGGCGGCTCCGAGGACGAGGCGGTGGCGGCTGTCCTCCACGACCTGGTCGAGGACACCGACGCGACGGTCGAAGACGTCCGCGAGCGGTTCGGCGAGCGGGTGGCGCGGATCGTCGACGCCTGCACCGACGCCTACGAGCGGCCGAAGCCCGAGTGGAAGGAACGCAAGCGCGCGTACATCGAGCGGATGCGGACGGCCCAGCCCGACGAGCTGCGCGTGTCGCTCGCGGACAAGCTCTACAACGCGAGCAGCATCGAGTGGGACCTGCGGATCCGCGGCGACGACCTGTGGCGGGTCTTCGGCTCCGGCCGCGACGGGCAGCTCTGGTACTACCGGTCGCTGGCCGACATCTTCCTCGAGCGGGCGCCGGGGCCGATGGCCGACGAGCTCGACCGGGTGCTGCGCCGAATCGAAGCGGGCGACGCGTGAGCCTCGTCCTGGTCGAGGGCCACGGGCCGGTTGCCCTGGTGCGGCTCAACCGGCCCGAGAAGCTGAACGCGCTCTCGACCGCCCTGGAGCGTGAGCTGGACGCTGCCCTCTCGGACGAGCACGTGCGCGCGGCCGGCGCCGTCGTCTTCGCCGGCAGCGAGCGGGCCTTCTCGGCGGGCGCCGACCTGGGCGAGGTGCAGGAGGCGGGCGCGGCCGAGGCGCTGGCCTACTACCGCGACACCGGCGGCGTCTACGACCGTATCGCCGCGCTGCCCCAGCCGACGATCGCGGCCATCCGCGGCTGGTGCCTGGGCGGCGGGTTCGAGATGGCGCTGGCCTGCGACTTTCGGATCGCCGACCGGGCGGCGACGTTCGGGCTGCCGGAGGTCGAGATCGGCATCCTGCCGAGCTCCGGCGGCACCATGCGGCTCGTGAAGGCGATCGGCGCCGCGCGGGCCAAGGAGCTGATCCTCCTGCGGCGCCGGCTGCCGGCGGCGAGCCTGGCCGAGATGGGCCTCGTGAGCGAGGTCGTCGACGGCGACCCGGAGCCGCGCGCGCTCGCCGTCGCGGCCGAGCTGGCGGCGCTCCCGCGGCTCGCGGTCGAGCTGGCGAAGAAGGCCGCTGACGCTGCGGCCGACGCCTCCCGCGAGGCGGCGCTTCTGATCGAGCAGCTCGCTTATGCCGCCCTGGCCGAGGCGGGCGGCACGCGACCGTCGCAGTAGCGCAACATTGGGGTCTGACCCCGTTGTTGCGTGGCGTAACGGAGGCGCCCGTGGGGCATAGAGTGATGCGATGTCCGGGGACGTCCTCATCATCGGCGGCGGCTCGACCGGCGAGGCCTTCGCCGGCGCGCTGCGCGGCTTCGAGCCCGACACCTGCCATCACGCTCGTCGAGCGCGAGCTCATCGGCGGCGAGTGCTCCTACTACGCGTGCATGCCGTCCAAGGCGCTGCTCCGCCCGGCCGAGGCGCTCGCGGCCGCGCGGCTTGCCCCCGGCGCCGCCGAGGCCGTCACCGGGGAGCTCGACGCCGCGCGCGTCCTCTGGCACCGCGACCAGGTGACGGGCGACTGGGACGACTCGTCGCAGGAGGAGTGGCTCGCCGACCGCAACATCGAGCTCGTGCGCGGCCAGGCTGTCGTCCGCGAGCCGGGCCTCGTCGAGGCCGCCGGCCGAGAGCTCCGCTACGAGCGGCTCATGATCGCGACGGGCTCGGTCCCGTCGATCCCGCCGATCGAGGGCCTCGACGGCGTCGACTACTGGACGAACCGCGAGGCGACGAGCGTCCGTGAAATCCCCAAGAGCCTCGTCGTCCTCGGCGCAGGGCCGGTCGGCTGCGAGCTGGCGCAGTTCTTCAACCGGATGGGCGCGAACGTGGTGCTGGCCGACATCGCCGACCACCTCCTCCCGCGCGACCATCCCGACACCGGGGCGCTCCTCCACGAGGTGCTCGCCGGCGAGGGCATCGATATCCACCTGGGCTGCAAGATCGAGCGGGTCGAGCCCGGCATCGACGTCCACCTGGAGGGCGGCACGACCGTCTCGGGCGAGCGGCTGATCGTCGCGACCGGCCGGCGGGCCGCCGTCGAGGGCTTCGGCTTGGAGGCGCTCGGCCTCGAGATCTCGAAGCGCGGGATCGAGGTCGACGAGCACATGTGCGCGGGTGACGGCGTGTGGGCCGCGGGCGACGTGACCGGCATCGCGATGTTCACGCACGCGGGCAAGTACCAGGCCCGCGTGGCGGCGGCCGACGCGGCGGGAAGGCCGGCCCGCGCCGACCACCGCGCCGTCCCGGCGGTCACCTTCACCGACCCGCAGGTTGCCTCCGTGGGAACCACGTCGGGCGACGGCCTGGTCGAGGGCGAGCACGGCGGGACGGCCCGGCTCTCGACCTACGAGCGGCCGAAGCGCCCGGGCTTCCTCAAGGTGTTCGCCGACCCCGAGAAGCGGGTGCTGGTCGGCGCCTGCGCGGTCGGCCCGGAGGCGGGCGAGTGGCTCGGCCAATTGACATTGGCCATCCGAGCCGAGGTGCCGATCGACGTTCTGCTCGACACCATCCAGCCCTACCCGACGTTCTCGGAGGCCGTGTTCTTCGCCGTCCGCGACCTCGACCTGTGAGGCTCACGACACGCTGATCTGGAACGCGGCGCTGTAGGCGTCGCCGGGCCGAAGGCGGGTGAGCGCGTCGCCGGAGGTGAGGGCGTTGGTCGGCGCGGTCATCGGCTCGTAGGCGATGAACTCGCTCTCGGCCGGGGAGTAGACCTGGAGGAAGCGGTAGCCCTCGAGGAACGTCACCGAGATCGTGCGGCCCGACCCGCGCACGACGAAGGCGGTCCCGTCGCCGACGTCCGCGAAGGCGTCGTCGAAGACGCGCTCGCCGAGTGGCCCCGGCGAGATCGCGGCCCGGATCCGCTGGCCGGTGGGGATCCCGCGCTCGTCGAGGACGAGCCGCGTCGGCGCGGGCACCTCGATCTCGACCGCCGGCCGCGACTCGGCCGGCAGGCGCAGGTACGGGTGGTAGCCGAAGGCGACCGGCACCGGCCGGCGGCCGAGCGCGAGGAGCGTCGTTCGGATCTCGAGCGCGTCGTCGGTGAGCGACGCCTGCACCCGCAGGCGGTGCGGGTAGGGGAACACCTCGAGCACCTCGGGGTGGTCGTCGGTCGCGAACACGGCATCGAGGCTCGAGGCGGTCTCGTGCTCGACCGCGAACGGGAGCGCCGCCGGGAGGACGCCGTGGATCGGCATGCCGTTCGCGTCGGTGTGCAGGAGCGGCGACGCGGCGACCGGCCCGGCCAGCCGGTTCGCCCACGGATGAAGGAGCGGGATCCCCATCGTCGACCCCCGCTCGGTGTAGGCCTCGAGCCCGCCGCGAAGCCCGAGCAGCTCCTCTCCGGCGTGCACGAGCGAGCAGCACACCATCGCGAGCCCCGGCGCGAACTGGGCGACCATCCCGGGCGCGGTCAACGTGCGGATGCCGGTGCCGGCGACCTCCATCACACCGGCGGCGCCTGCACGAGCTCGACAGTCACGCCGTCCGGGTCGACGGTATAGACGACCCGGCTTCCGTCCCACCGCGGCCCGGAGTCGGTCAGCGTGACGGGCTTCGACCGCAGCGTCACCCCGGCCCGCTCGAGCCGCTCGTAGGTCGCGTCGATGTCGTCGACGGCGATTGCGACGTGGCAGGCGCCGGGGTCGCTCGTCCGCTGCGTGAGCGGGCGCCCGCCGCCGGCGGTGTACTGGATTAGCTCCAGGAGCCGGCCGTCGGGCAGGTCGAGGTCGGCGATCGAGACGCGCGCGCCGGGGATCCCCGTCACGTCCTCGGCGGCGACGTCGACCGCCCGGGCCTCGATGTGCAGGCCCAGCAGGTCGCGGTAGAAGGCGAGCGAGCGGTCGAGGTCAGAGACGGTGATCCCGACGTGGTGCAGCCCGCCGATCACGCGAGCCGCTCCGGGACGACGTCCCGCGCGAACACGTCCTCGACCGTCTCGGGCCGCTTGATCCACTCGGCGCTCGCGCCCGAGACGAGCACCGTCCCGGGCCGAGGGAGGCCGTTGAAGTTCGACGCGCATGCGTCCTGGTATGCCCCGGTGTCGAGGAAGGCGAGCACGTCGCCCGTCTCGAGCTTCGGGAGCTGCGCGTCGGGCACGAGCACGTCGAAGCCACACGACATCCCCACCACGTCGGCCGTCTCGGTCTTGGGGGAGTCGGCGCGCGAGGCGTCGATCACGCCGAAGCGGGCGTGCTCGATCAGGAGGTCGGCCATGAACATCTCGGTCGTGTCGGTCTCGACCCAGCGCATCGCGACCGGGGCCGCCTGGTGCTTCAGGTTTCGGACGGTGGCGAGGTGGATGCCGCAGTCGGCGTAGAGCGCGCGGCCCGGCTCGGCCTCGAGGCGGATCCCGGCCGGGTCGATCCCGGCGGCGGCGAGGCCGTCGCGCAGGCCGGCCGTGATCGCGGCGGCGACGTCCTCGATCGGCGGGGCGGGGTCGCCGGGGCCGGTGGGGTCGCGCGGCGCAGCGAAGCCGCCGCCGACGTCGATCTCGGCGGGGCGCCAGCCGTCGAGCTCCGCCGAGAGCCGGCCGATCGCCGCCGCGAAGCTCCCCGCCATGGCGCGCCACACCTCGGGCTCCGCGCTGTGGCGGCCGAGGTGGGCCATGACGCCGGCCAGCTCGATGCCGTCGTCGGCCAGCGCCTTGCGGGCGACGTCGGCCGCCTGCTCGAGCGGGATGCCCGGCTTGTACCGGTGTGCGCCCTCGCGGATCGACACCGAGGCGTCGAAGTCGGACGGCCTGTCAAGCCCGTCGTAGTCGGGGCGCAGGCGGAGGCGGACCGTCGCCGTGCGGCCGGCGGCACGCGCGGCCTCCGAGACGAGGTCGAGCTCGCCCGGGCTGTCGAGGGTGATTCGGGCTCCGGCCTCGACCGCGCGCCGGACGAGCCCCGCGTCCTTGGCAGTGCCGTTCACCGAGATGAGAGCCGGGTCGATCCCCGAGGCGAGTGCGGCGTGGAGCTCCCCCGGCCCGAACGTGTCGCAGCCCAGCCCCTCCGAGTTCAGGATCCGGCGAAGCGCGAGCGACAGGTTGGCCTTGAGCGACGGGAGCAGCGTGACCGGGCCCTCGGGCCAGCGGTCGGCAAACGCCGCGGCGATGCGGCGCGCGTTCCGGCGCAGCTGATCCTCCGACACGGCGTAGACCGGCGTCCCGAACCGGCGCGCCAGCTCGACGGCGTCGCACTCCTCGATCCACAGCCGGCCCTCGCGGATCGAGAGGCAGTCGTCGATGCGGGTCGCGGTGGCGGGCATGGCGGCCAGTCTACGGGACCGCGGGAGGGGCGGCGATTCGGTCAGTCGGTGCTCGACGGAGGCCATGCACCGATGTGCTCGCACGCGGCCGCCGCCGCGCGAGCTCCCTGCTCGAGCGCGGCCGGCGGCCGGGCGCCGGCAAGCAGCGCTGCGATGACGCCGGCGATCAGCGCGTCCCCCGCGCCGAGCGTGTCGACGACCCGGGCGGGCACGGCGGGCTGCTCGAAGACGGCGCCGTCCGCGAGCATCAGGCATCCGTCCTTGCCGCGCCCGACGACCGCAGAGCGCGCTCCGCGGCGTACGGCGTCGCGGGCCAGGTCGACGGCCTCGGCGGCGCTCGAGCCCGGGGCCGACAGGAACGCCACTTCGAGCAGGGCGGCGACGGCGTGGAACCGCTCCGTGCGGGGCGGGTGGTAGACGTCGTACGAGAGTCGCACCCCCGCCGCGGCGACCGACTCCAGCGCATCGACGATCTCGCCTGGGCCGGTCGCGTGCACCCATGACCGGCTCTTCAGGAACTCGACGGCCTCGTCCGACGGCCGGAAGGTGCGCGCTGACGCCGAGCACCTCGGAATCGAAGACGCGGTCTCCCTCCGGCGTAATCGTGATCGTGGTCCGTCCCGTGCGGCCGGGGGCGACGGCGACGTGACGCATGTCGATCCCTCGTGCGTGTCCCTGCGCGAGCACGAACCGCCCTTCGTCATCGTCGCCCACGGCGCCGACGTAGGCCGTGGGGAGCCCCGCGGCGGCCAGCCCGGCAGCGACGTTCAGGGCGTTGCCGCCGGGGGTGTCCCGGCCGATCGGTGGGAGGTAGCGGTCGACGCAGCTCTCGCCGATCGTGGCAGGGCCTGTCACGAGCCCAACGCTAGTGCGTTTCTCGCGTCGCTCGCGGCCGGCACATCGGCGTGACCACTCTCATTGACAACGCCGCTCGTGAGGACTATTGCTATCCCGTTTCGTCCATTCTGAGCGAGGGGGCAGGAATGCGGAAGTTTCTCGTGCTCGCCGCGGCGCTCGCCGCGGCGGTCTTCGTCGTGCCGGCATCGGCCGGTGCGGGGGTGAGACCGCACAGCGTGGGGCTGCTCGACTGCAACGGCAGAAGCCCCGTCCAGAAGTCGGTGCGGGTCTCGTTGGCGTGCAGCGATCCGCGCTCGATCTACGAGGGCAAGTCGGTGCACTTCTTCGACAACGGCCAGTACATCGGCCACGACGAGCCGATCATCCGCTTCCTCTCGAACCGGCACGGCTCGGGCAACGACGTCACCTGGATCGAGCGGCTGCCGCGCGATCCCAAGGCGCTCCCAACCGTCAAGACCCCGGGGAGCGACGTCACCCACTGGTTCGAGCTCTCGATCGCGCCGTGGTTCTCGATGGCGCTCTGCAACTCCCAGTCCTACCCGCTCAATCCGTGCAAGCCGCGCAGCGACTCGAATGCGCCGAAGCATCCGCCGACGTTCGACAGGGGCGGCGGCGGCAGCTCGTTCCTCGAGATGCAGTTCTACGCACCGGGGTTCGCGCCGTTCGTCGACAACGAGTCGCTGCGACAACACGCACTGGTGCGCGTCGCTTCACATCAACGACCTCGAGTGCACGCTCGGGTTCCAGAGCTGCAACTCGAACTGCATCGAGCCGACGAACTTCGCGTTTATCCAGACGAACGGCGTGCCCACCGGCCCGCCGAGCCCGCAGCTCGCGACCGCTGCGTCGTTCACGCCTAACGGGAACACCCTGCTGATGAACCCGGGCGACCGGCTCAAGATCCACATCTGGGATGCCAGGCTCCCCGGAGGGGGCCACGCGCTCGAAACCTCGATCAAGGACATGACAACGGGGAAGAGCGGCTTCATGATCGCGTCTGCCAGGAACGGCTTCATGCAGACGTCGATCGCGGACTGCTCGGGCACCCCGTTCAACTACCAGCCCGAGTACTCGACCGCCAAGAAGGCCAACATCATCCCGTGGGCGGCGCTCGAGACCAACATCTCGACGCAGTTCGAGATCGGCCACTTCGAGCCGTGCACCTCGGTGCAGAACCCGATGCCGATCACCCTCGGGACGTTCCACGACACCATCTGGCAGGACTGCACGAGCCCGTATGAGTCGACGACGATGCCCGACGGGAAGCCCAACCCGGAGCTCAGCGATGCGCCCTGCTGGCCCAAGGGCTTCACGCACGGCGGGCAGGCGCCACCCAACCAGGTGGCCGGCTGCATCCAGACCATCGCCCAGAACGGCGACCTGGACTTCGACGGCACGTCGTACTGGGCCGACTGGCCGAGCCGGACGACGCCGAACAACTGGCCGTCGCCCTTCCTCCAGATGCAGCCGCAGACCCGCGGCCACGGATACCCGCGGATCCAGTTCCAGACGAACGCTGCGGCCAGCGAGGCGAGCTGCAAGCCCACCGGCGTCGGCTGCGCCGTTCCGCCTCCAGGGGGCCCCGGGAAGTTCTACCCGTGGTGGACGCAGGCCAGGGTGAACGGCGAATGCGTCTGGGAGTTCGGCCAGATGCGTAACGGCAACACCTTCGGCAGGACCCATCAGTACGGCGGCCCGTCGGCGTACTTCTTCGGGAACCTGGAGGGCCCGATCAGGCCGAACCGGAGCTGCTGAGCCGAGATGCCACCTCCCACCGGGGCCTGGCTCCGGTGGGAGGTGGATAGGGTTGCGCCATGCGGCGCATGTTCGTGCTGATGTACGCGCTCGTCTTCCTGGACGAGATCGCGCTCCTCGGCCTGGTGCCGCTGCTCCCCGGCTACACGAGTGCGTACGACCTCTCGACGGCCGAGGCTGGGGCGCTGCTCTCGGCCGCCCCGCTCGCCATCGTGATCGCGTCGATCCCCGCGGGACGCCTGTCTGACAAGTTCGGGGCGAGGCGGGTCACGCTCGCCGCCGGCGTCCTCATCGCCGTATCGACCGCAGGGACGGCGGCAGCCTCGGCGTTCGCGCTGCTGCTCCTCACGAGGGCGGCGTTCGGGCTCGCGTCGGGGACGATCTGGTCGGCCGGCCTGGCCTGGATCGGCGACTCGGCCTCGGACGTGCGCCGCTCGGCCGCGCTCGGGACGGTGATCACCGTCGCCGGGGTGGGCGGTATGGCCGGGCCGGTCTTCTGCGGCTTCCTCGCCGAGCACGTCGGCCGCGGCGCGCCGTGGGCGGTCGTGTCCGGTGCGACGGTGCTGGTGGTGGTCGCGCTCGCCGCCTCGAACCCCGGCCGCAGCGTCGCGCACGAGCACCTGCCGCTCCGCCACATCACCGGCAAGATGCGCAGCGAGCCCCTGCTCGTCGGCGCCGTCGCGATCATGCTGCTCGGCGGCGTCGGCGACGGGATCGTCAACCTGATCGCGCCGCTCCAGCTCTCCGACAACGGCCTCTCGGAGGGCCGGATCGGCCTCTGGTTCTCGATCGGCGCCGCGATCTTCATCGTGGTGAGCGCCGCGACGACGCGCATGGGCGAGCGGGCGGTGTCGCTCCGGGCAGCGGCGTTCTTCGCTGCGCTCCAGGCGGCGATCCTGCTGCCCGTCCTCGTGAGCTCGGCGACCGCCGTCGTCGTCTTCATGGTGCTCGCGCGGTTCGCCGTGGCGGCGCTCCCGTACACCATCGGCTATCCGCTGGCCGCCGTCGGCTCGGCCCGGCTCGGCCTCGGGACTGGCACCGTGAACGGTCTCCTCGGGCTCGTCTGGGGCGCGGGCAGCTTCGTCGCGCCGCCCGTCGCCGGCGTCATCGCCGACACGATCGGCGACCATGCGGCCTACGGCCTGCTCGTCGGCTTCTGCCTCATCATGGCCGGCTGGATCCTGCGCTCGGCCCAGCGCGGAACGATGCCCGCGGCGGCGCCCGCCTCGTGATCCTCGCCATCGACCAGGGGACGACCGGGACGACCTGCCTCGTCGTCGACGAGGAGCTCCGCATCGCCGGGCGCGGGTACCGCGAGCTCCGCCAGTCCTATCCCCAGCCCGGCTGGGTCGAGCACGACCCCGACGAGATCCTCCGTACCGTCCACGAGGCAGCCGCGGATGCGCTGAGCGACGCCGGAATCGCCGCCGCCGACCTCGATGCGACGGGGATCACGAACCAGCGCGAGACGACGGTCGTCTGGGGCCGCGACGGACGGCCGCTCCACCCCGCGATCGTGTGGCAGGACCGGCGGACGGCGGAGCGCTGCCGCGAGCTCCCGGCCGATCTCGTCCGCGAGCGCACCGGCCTCGTGCCCGACCCGTACTTCTCGGCCACCAAGCTCGAGTGGCTGCTCGCCCGCGTCGAGGGCGACGTCCTGTTCGGCACGATCGAGAGCTGGCTCGCCTGGAACCTGACCGCCGGCGAGGCGCACGTCACCGACCCGACCAACGCGTCGCGCACCCTGCTCGCCCGGCTCGACCCGGTCGAATGGGATCCCGAGCTGCTCGACCTCTTCGGCGTCCCCGCCGACGCGCTGCCCCGGATCGTGCCGTCGAGCGGCGTCGCCGGCGAGGCCGAGATCGGCGGCGCGCGCGTTCCCCTGGCGGGCCTCGCGGGCGACCAGCAGGCGGCGCTCTTCGGCCAGGCCTGCTTCGGCCCGGGCGACGCCAAGGCGACCTACGGGACCGGCAGCTTCGTCCTCGCCAACCAGGGCGAGCGCGGTGGCCCGCCGCCGCACGGCATCCTCCGCACGGCCGCCGCCCAGCCCGGCGTGACGGCGCTCGAGGGCGCGGTCTTCGTCACCGGCGCCGCCGTGCAGTGGCTGCGCGACGGGCTCGGGATCATCGCGATGCGGCCGAGACCGAGGCCCTGGCCCGCTCCGTCGAGTCGACCGGCGGCGTCCACTTCGTCCCCGCCCTCACGGGCCTCGGCTCGCCGCATTGGGATGCCGACGCGCGCGGGCTGATCTCGGGCCTGACGCGCGGCACCGGGCGGGCCGAGATCGCCCGCGCGGCGCTCGAGGCGATCGCGTTCCAGACCGCCGACGTCGTCGCGGCGATGGAGCTGCCCGTGCCCGTGCTCCGCGCCGACGGCGGCGCGACCCAGAACGCGTGGCTCATGCAATTCCAGGCCGACATCCTGGGGATGCCGGTCGAGGTGGCCGGCGACAGCGAGATGACCGCGCTCGGCGCGGCCGCTCTGGCGGGGCTCGCGGTCGGCGTCTGGAGCGGCCTCGACGAGGTTGCCGCGGCCTGGCGCCTGGGCGCCCGGTACGAGCCGGCGATGGGCCGCGACGAGGCGGCCGAGCGGCTCGCCGGGTGGCACGCCGCGGTGGAGCGCGCCCGGTCGCGAGCCAGAGACTCCTAAGGGACGCTCTCCGCGACCCGGTGGAGTACGGCATCTGAGGACTGGCCGAGCAGCGCGCCGGCTGGCCCGGCATGCCGGAACGCGTGTACGCGATCGAGCCGGACGACCTCGATGCCGATGCCACCCAACAGCAGCACCACCCCGGAGGAGCGACCATGGCGGTAGGCAATATGAGCAGTGGCGGCGATGATCGGTTCAAGCGGATGCGAGTCCCAGCCCGAGTGGTGAGCCGCTTCGAGCCGGTTGCGCCCGAAGCCTGGCGGCGAATGGACAACAACGCCAAGGCCAAGTGGGGCAAAGCCGCATTCCTCGGGATGCCCGGTGCGCTCGACGCGACGTCCGAGCAGGTTCGAGGCTGGCTCGATGCCATCGGCTTGGCCGTCACCCACGACTGGGTGGAGGTCGCAGTCGCGCCGGGCATCGCTCCGCGCTACATGAGGGTGGGCTACTCATCGCGGTGTGTGGATGCCTTCCTGGACGGGCGTGGCTCCGAGCTTAAGGTCTCAGGATCGGACGGCGTGTGCGGGTTGACGGTGGCCGAGGAGCTGCTGCTCCGTTCGGGCAAGATCGACATCTACGCCGTCAACCCCGTTCGCGGTCTGATCGGCAGAATGGACGTGGATGCGCTTCTCGACGTGCCTCGCCGACTTGACGGAACCCCGGTTGGCGAGGCACGTGTCGAATGGGAGGCGATCCGCAGCTTCACAACGCGCCGCGAGGACAACCCCGACGGCTCCTACGCGATTCTGATCGAGGACGAGGAGGGCAACATCTACGAGATCACCGAGTATGGCGCGGACGGGACGGTCATCCAGCGGGCGTACAGCGACCGTTTCGTGTGGCGGCACGGCGACCCGGAGATCCGGCCGTGAGCGCCGGGCGCATGTTCGGGTACCCCGGTGCCCGACCGAGGAGCCGGGCCACACTCTCGAAGGCGTTGCCAGGTCCCGGCACGCCCGGATCAGCGGCTCCGGTAGGGTCACGCGCCCATGGAGGCCCTGACCCTCGCCCAGATTGACCTGCGCGACCGCGCCGCGCGCTTCGTCGACGAGACGCTGATCCCGCTCGAGCTCGAGGCCGAGCGGAACGGCGGGCCGCTCCCACCTGAGAAGGCGAAGTCGGTGTCGACGCGGGCCCGCGAGCTCGGGCTCGTCGGCGGCAATCACGCCGTCGACGTCGGCGGCCAGGGCTGGTCGGCCCTCGACCAGGTGCTGGTGCAGGAGGAGCTCGGCCGCAACACCAACGGCGTCTGGTGGAACATGGGCGGCGGCTACAACGTGCTCGCGTTCGGCACGCCCGAGCAGGTCGAGCGCTACCTGAAGCCGACGCTGCGCGGCGAGCGGGCCGACTCCTATGCCGTCACCGAGGGCGGGGCCGGCTCCGACGCGGGCGGCATCGCCGGGACGGCCGAGCGCACCGCCGCCGGCTGGCGCATCAAGGCCGAGAAGTGGTTCGTGACGTCCGGCGACGTGTCGGACTTCGACATCGTCATGGTGAACGTCGTCGACGGCGACGAGCGGCTGCCGACCCTCTTCCTCGTCGATCGCGACCGGCCTGGGATCGAGGTCATCGACGACCCGCCGTTCGCGCACTCGTTCCCGCATGGGCATCCGACCCTCCGGTACGACTGCGAGGTCGACGCCGACGCCGTCCTCGGCGGCGACGAGATGATCGGGCGCGGGAACGACCTCCAGAACGAGTGGTTCATCGAGGAGCGGATCCACATCGCCGCGCGGTGCGTCGGTGCGATGCGGCGCCTGCTCGCCGAGGCCGTCGAGTGGGCGGCGGCGCGCGAGCAGTTCGGGGGGCGGATCTACGACTTCCAGGGGGTGAGCTTCCCGCTCGCCGACTCGGCGGCCGACTGCGCCGCCGCGCGCCTGCTTACCCACGACGTCGCCCGCGCCCAGGATGCCGGCGCCGACCCCAAGCTCGTCCACGGCCGGGCGGCGATGGCGAAGCTCTTCGCGTCGGAGGCGGCCTGGCGGTGCGCCGACCGGTGCGTGCAGGTGCACGGCGGGCGCGGCTACATGCGGACGTCGGCGGCCGAGCGGTTCCTGCGCGAGCTGCGCGTCGACCGGATCTGGGAGGGCACCTCCGAGATCCAGCGGCTCATCATCGCCCGCGGGCTCGAGCGGCGCGGGGTCGAGCGGATGCTGACCGGCGACGAGTGACCTAGTCGGCGGCGGCCGGGACGCCCGACATCGGCACCTCGAACGTGACCTCCGTGCCCTTGCCGGGGGTCGACTCGACCGCCGCTCGGCCGCCGGCCAGCTCGGCCCGCTCGAGCAGCGTCTCGATGCCGAGGTGCAGGCGCACCCCGTGTGACCGGCGCCCGATCCGGGACACGTCGAAGCCGCGGCCGTCGTCGCGCACCGAGCCGCGCAGCATGCCGCCCGAAACGGCGATCGCGATCTCGAGGTGGCGGGCCTGCGCGTGGCGGCGGACGTTCGAGACCGCCTCGCGCACCGTCCGGTAGGCGACCTCCTCGACCATGAACGGGACGGGCTCCGGGGGGACGCTGACCGTGACGTCGAGGTCGGCTTCGCGGCCCGCGTGCGACGCGAGCTCGCGCACCGCCTTCGCGAGGCCCTGCGGCGGCCGCAGCTCGAACATCAGGCGGCGGGTGCGTTCTGTCGCGGCGGCGAGCGTCTGCCGTGTGGAATCCGCCACGCCGCGGATCGCGTCGGCGTCGGTGCAGCCCGCCAGCCGGTCGAGCGCGAGGAGCGATGCGGCCAGCACCTGCACCGTGTCGTCGTGGAGCTCCGATGAGATCCGGCGGCGCTCCTGCTGCTCGGCCCGAAGCAGCCGCGAGACGACCTGACGGCGCTCCGCCTCGCTTCGATGCACGAGCTGTTCGAGTGCCCGGCAGCGGGCTTCGAGGCGCCGAACCTCGGCGCCCGTGTCGGTCGTACTGCGAGCCACTACAGCAGCCCCCTGTCGACGGCGCCGATGCCCTCCCAGAGGGCGGCGAGCGCGGCCGCCGGGTTGCCCGCCCGCTCCTCGACGACCGCGAGCACCTGATGGGCCTCGGCGCGGTAGTGGGGCGCGGCCGTGCCCTCGAGCAGGTCGATCGCCTTCACGCACAGGAACCGGGCCTCGTCGATGTCGGCGTCGGCGAGCGCGGCCCGCGCGAGCACGAGGCACGCGCTGCCGGCGATCGCGGGCTCGGTCGCCTCGGTCTCGGCCAGGGCGAGCCGCGCTGAGGCCTGCGCGCCGGGGATATCGCCGGCCAGGAGCGCCGATCGCCCGCGCTCGGCGTTCAGCATCGCGAGCTCCGGCGCCCCGGCGCCCGCGTCGCGCATGAGCTCCTCGGCGCGGGTCAGCTCCTCGTCGGCCTCAGTGCGCCGGCGCTGGTCGAGCAGGATCTGGCCGAGGAGCAGGTGCGCGCGCCCGCGGAGCGCGGACTGCTCGGACTCCTCCAGGTGCGAGAGCACCTCGCGGCCGTAGCGCTCGGCCAGCCTCAGCCGGCCCTGCTCGGCGTACGTGCGGGCGAGCGTCCACTGGAGCCGGGCGCGGGCGGTTGGATCGGCGATCCGCGGCTCGAGCTCGATCAGGTCCGCGAGCACGACCTCGGCCTCGGCGAACCGGCCCTGGTCGGTGTAGGCGCTCGCGAGGTAGACGCCGAAGCGCACGGCCGCCGGAACGTCGGCCGGCGGGCGCATCACGTCCTCGAGCGCCGTCCGCAGCAACGCGATGCCCCTGCTCAGGTCGCCGACGCCCGCATAGGCGCGCCCGAGCGCCTCGAACATCGCCGGCCTGAGCCGGGGCGTTGCACCCGGGTCGCACGTCCGCGCCTGCTCGAGCGCGGCAATCGCGCGCTCGTCGTCACGGCGCTCGAGAGCGACGAGGCCGCGCGCCTCAAGGGCGCGGCTCAGGGCGTGCCGGTCCCCCGACCGGCGCGCCTCAGCCTCGAGCTCGTCGAGCCGCGAACCAGCGTCGGGCTCTCCCAGGCGAGCTGACATCTCGGCGAGCAGAATCGTCGCCGCGGGGATCGAGCCCGCGGAATCCCGGCCCGCGAGCTCCTCGATCGACACGTCGAGCCGGCGGGCCAGCTCGGCGAGGATCGGCGTCGACGGCACGCGGTCTCCGGCCTCGACCTTGCACAGGTACGAGGTCGAGCAGCCGTCGAACGCGAGTCGCCGAAGCGACAGCCCCTTCTCCTTGCGCAGCCGTCGGAGCCGCGCTCCGAGCGCGCCTGCGTCGTCAACGTGGGTGGGGGGGCGGCGACCCACGTTTCCCAGCATAGCCACCCTGGCGCCTTCTGTCCATAGCTTGTTGACACAATATGGTCGAGCACGATACGGTTGATTTCCTGAATCCTTCGGCTCCAAAGGAGAGGCCATGGACGGCGGAAAAGCTTGGCCGTAAACATACGGTGACAGAATGTGGGGTACCCGCGGAATGACGGTTTCCGGCGGGCCACCAAGCGCCGGCGGCCTCGGGCAAGGAAGCCCGCCAGGCCGCCGGCGCACGTGTGAGGGTCAGGAGGGCGCGGGCCGGCGCATGTGGAGCATCGGGAAGGGCCGGCCGTCGGGGTCGAGCGGCGAGCGGCCGTCGACCACGAAGCCGAGCGCCTCGTAGAAGCCGGTCGCGGCGGGGTTCTGCTCGTTGACGTCGACGGTCAGCTCGCCGCCGCGGAGCGCCTGGGCGTGCTCGACCAGGCGGCGCCCGCCTCCGTGGCCGCGATGCGCAGGCTCGAGGAAGAGCGCCGCGATGTCGTCGCCAACGAGCCCCATGAAGCCGATCGGCACGTCGTTCGGATCGGCGAGCACCCAGAGCTCGAGCGCGTCGTCGCCCAGGGCCTCGGCCACGTGCGGTCGCAGCCCGACGATGTCGTCCTCGGTCAGGAACTCGTGCGTCGCGCGGACGGACCGTTCCCACAGCGCGAGCAGCACCCCGGCGTCCGCCGGGAGCGCGCGTCGGATCTGGCGGACGTCGCCCATCGCCGCGCCGCCGGTCAGGCCTCGAACGTCACCGGGTTTCGCAGGGTGCCGACGCCGTCGACGGTGATCTCGACGACGTCTCCCTCGCGGAGGTAGCGGGGCGGGACGCGCGAGTCGCCCACGCCGCCCGGCGTGCCGGTGGCGATCACCGTCCCGGCCTCGAGGGTGACTCCGGCGGAGCAGTAGACGACCAGCTCGACGATCGAGAAGATCAGGTTGGCCGTGGTCGAGTCCTGCATCGTCTCGCCCGAGACGACCGTGCGGATGCCGATCGATTCGAGGTCCATGTCGCCGGCGCTGGCGACGCACGGGCCCATGGGCGAGAAGGTGTCGAAGCTCTTGCCGAGGGTGAACTGGCGAAGCGGCGTCTCGAGCTGGGCCCGGCGGCCCGACACGTCGTGCACGCACGTGATGCCGCCGACGGCCGCCCGGGCCTCCTCCGGGGAGGCGCGATAGACGGTGCGCCCGAGCACGGCCGCCACCTCGCCCTCGTAGTCGGGCCGGGTCTCCTCGCGCGGGACGACGATCGGCTCGTCGGGCCCGATCAGCGCCGAGGGGAACTTGGCGAAGACGACGGGGACCGGCGGGATCTCGAGGTCGGACTCCGCGGCGTGGTCGCGATAGTTGAGGCCGATCGCGATCAGGTTGCGCGGGACGGTCGGGTGCAGGAGGCGGAGGCCGGCCAGCGGGATGGAGGCGCCGGAGGCCGCGGCGATCCGCTCCCAGCCCTCGTCGGAGGGGACGAAGCCCTCGGGCGGCGCGGCGCCGGCGTCGACCACGGTCTCGCCGTCAAGGCGGCCGAGGCGGGGCTCGCCGCCTGCGGTCGCATAGCGGACCGCCTTCATCGGCCCTGCTCCGTCCGCAGCACCTTGAGCGCGTTGATGGCCCGCGGGATGCCGGTGTAGGGGGCCGTCTGAAGGATGGCCTCCTCGATGTCGGAGTCGGGCACGTCGATCGCGCGGAGCGCCTCGATGTGCGCCGCCACCTGCGGGTCGGAGCTCCCGAGGCCCGTCAGGAGCGCGAGGATGATCAGCTCGCGCTCGCGCGGGCTCAGGTTCGGGCGGGCGTGGACGTCGCCGAACACCCAGTCCACGAGCCAGGTCGACATCGGCTCGCCCATCCGCTCCAGGAACGACTCGCCGCCCGGGTGGTCTCCCAGCTCCTTCAGGCGCTCAAGGCCGCGGGCGCGGCGGTCGGCGGTGTCGTCGTTCATGCGGGTGCCTACGATACTGTCCCCGGCCGTGGCGGATCGGCGTGTACGTGTGCAGCACGAGGGTGGGCCGGCCTGGGGCAGGCTGGAGGGCGACGAGATCGTGCTCGACTCGGGCGCGCGGCTTGCGGCCTCCGGGGCCGAGTACCTGGCCCCCGTCGAGCCGACGAAGATCATCGCGACGCACCTGACGTATCGCAGCCGCGTCGAGGAGTACGCGGCGCGGACCCCGGCCGAGCCGTCGTACTTCATGAAGCCGCTCTCGACGCTGAACGGCCACGGCGGCGTGCTGCGGCGCCCGCGCGGCGCGCGCTTCCTGAACTACGAGGGCGAGGTGGCGGCGGTCATCGGCCGGCGGATGCACGGGGTGTCGCAGGCCGACGCGCTCTCGTACGTCGCCGGATATGCGCCGGCCAACGACGTCGGTCTGCACGACTTCCGCCACGCCGACCGGGGATCGATGCTGCGGGTGAAGGGACAGGACGGGTTCTGCCCGATCGGCCCGGCCCTGACCGCGGCCGAGGACTTCGACCCGACCGACTTCACGATCCGCACGCACCTGAACGGCGAGGTGGTGCAGGAGGGGTCGGCGGCGGATCTGATCTGGCCGATCTCCTATCTGCTCGCCGACCTGGCGCGGACGATCACGCTCGAGCCGGGCGACGTCGTCCTCACCGGGACTCCGGCCAACTCGCGGCCGATGGAGCCGGGCGACGTCGTGGCGGTCGAGGTCTCGGGGCTGGGGCGACTCGAGAACACGGTCGTCGACTGGGACGTCGACCTCGCCGGCCCGGGCGAGCAGCTCCAGGTGTCGGCCAACACGCTCCACGTCGCCCTCGCGATGCCCGAGGACGAGGCCGAAGAGGCCGTGCGCTCCGGCCGTTCCTAGCGTACTGTATCCAGTGTCCAGTGCCCGTTCGGCCCATCCAGATCGCGAGCGTCGTCGACCAGGTCCACGCGGCGCTGCGCAGCCAGATCCTCGCCGGTGAGCTGGAGCGCGGCTCGCGGCTTCCGCAGGAGACGCTGGCCGCCGAGCTCGGTGTGTCGCGGACGCCGCTTCGCGAGGCCCTGCGCCGCCTGGCCGCCGAGGGCCTCGTCACGCTCCAGCCGAACTACGGGGCGACCGTCGCCCAGCTCGACTTCGGCGACATGCGCGACGCCTGGACCGCCCGGCTCGTCATCGAGCCGCCGGCGGCGAGGCTGGCCGCCGACCGCGTGCCGGCGCCCGAGCTCGACCGGATGCGCGCCGCCGTCGCCGCCCAGCGCGCGAGTGCCGACCCGGCGCGGAGCCTGGACGCCAACCGCGAGTTCCACCTGGCGCTGGTGGCCGCGTCAGGCAATCCCCACCTGGAGCACTTCGCCGAGCTCCTGTGGGTGGCGCGGATCAGCGTCGCGATCTACACGGCCCAGGCGGCCCAGAACGACGGCACGGACGCGTGGGCCGGCGAGCACGAGGCGATCATCGAGGCGATCGGCGCGGGCGACGGCGAGCTGACGGAACGGCTCACCCGCGAGCACATCGCCCGGCATCCGCCGGTCGAGCCCTGAATGCAAGGACGGTGCCAGGCACGCACTGTGCGTGCCTGGCACCGAGATTGCAGCTAAATGGCCGTGTCGGGTGGGGCCGGCGTGAAGTCGACGTTCTCGTCGAGCGGCGCCACGCCCCGGTGCTCGGCCGCGTGGGAAGCGGCGTTTCGGACGTTGTTGGGCCTCGTCACCTGCACGATCACGAACCAGACCGCGGCGAGCGCGACCACGGCCAGCGCCCAGTACATCGCGAGCCAGTTGGGGTTGTCGCCGCTGTGCGGCTCAGGGTTGAGCGCGCCGTAGAAGCCGAGCAGCGGGGTGGCGATGGCGACCAACACGACGATGTACTGCCACCACACCCCCTTGCTCTGCATCACGAGCCGGATCGACGCGATAGCAAGGATCAGGTACACGAGCTCGATCGCGAAGGAGCCCGCCGTCGCCGACACGATGAACGCCGAGAACTCCTTCGTGCCGAAGATCGGGACGAACTTGTCCATCCAGCCCGTGCTCGTGGCGACGAAGACCAGGAAGCCCCAGCCGATGGCGACCATCAGGTTGCCGACCCACGGCGTGTCGTAGCGCGACGTCCGAGCGAAGAACGACGGCAGGAGGCCGTCGCGGCCGAGGGCGAAGTAGCCCCGGCCGATCGTGACGCAGATCGCGAGCGCGAGGCCCAGGGCGTCGAGGATCACGACCAGGTCGATGATCGTGGCGAGCCACGAGCCGACGTAGCGGGTCGCCATCGTGTCGAGATAGGCCGGATCGGAGATCCACTTCCCCGCCTCGACGGCCGACTTGCCGTAGCCGATCGCGATCGCGTACGACATCACGACGTAGAACGCCGCCGACGCCGCGATCGTGCCGAGCACGGCGCGTGGGATCGAGTTGTGCGGGTCGTTCGACTCCTCGCCGATCGAGGCCGCGGCCTCGAAGCCGACGAAGAGCAGGATGCCGATGAGGATGCCGCCGAGGACGCCGCCGCCTGTGACGCCGAGCAGCGAGGTCTCGCCGGGGTTGAAGACCGTCAGCGAATTACCGCTGTCGCCGCCCTTCGCGATGATCACGACAGCCAGGAACAGCATCGGGATGAAGGAGCACGCTGCGAAGGTGAGCATCGCCCGCAGCGCGAGCCTGACGCCCAGGTAGTTCATGACGAGGACGATCACGAGCGCGAGCGTGCCGAACACCCACCAGGCGGGCGCGTTGGATGCGTCGCCGACGTGTTGGGCCCAGAACCCGTTCGCCAGGATGCCGAGGCCGAGGTAGATGCCGCCGCCGCCGAGGAACAGCGTTCCGACGAAGAAGAGCCGCGGTGAAGATGCCGACGCTCGGATGAGCGCCGTGGGTGAGGTACTCGTAGACGGCGCCGGCGCCGGCAAACCTGCGGGCGTAGAGCGCGACGACGTAGCCGATGGAGAGCACGCCGAGGCCGGCGAGGAGCACCGCCAGCGGTGTGTTCCAGGCCGCTCCGGTGGCAGGGCTCGAGACGAGCCCGAGGACGATCGCGGTCGAGAACATGGGGCCGATGGCGAGCGCCTGCGCGACGGCGTGGATCGTGGAGAGGTTCTTCTCGCCGAGCTGCGCCTGGGCGGCCGGTGCATCGCTGGCCATATGCATCCTCCCTTTCCGTGGCGTACGGGTGGCCGGTCGGGCGACCGAGAGTGGATACAGTATTCACCCTGGGGATGGTCCGTCAAGACCGTCCTTGACGGGCCTTGGAGGGCCGGATACTGTATCCAATCTCGTGCTGAAGCTTCTGAAGATCGACCACGTGTGCCTGAACGTGGCCGACCCCCGCGCGGCGGCGGCGCGCTACGCGGTGCAGTTCGGGCTCGAGGTGCGCGAGCAGGGCGACGATCGGGCCACGCTGGCGTGCGACTACGAGCCGTACTCCCTCGAGCTCGTGCGCGGCGAGCCGCTCGGAGAGGCCCACACCGCCTGGCAGCTGCGGCGGTCGTGCTCGCTCGACGACGCCCGTGCGCACCTGGCGGCGGCGGCCGGTGCCGATTGGCACGATGAAGGCGACACGCTGGTCGTTCGCGACCCGGAGGGCTTCGAGCACCACATCGTCGCCTATCGCGACGACGGCGACCACCGGCCTGCGATCGCCCGCCAGACGTCCTCCCTGGCAGGCCTGCGGCCGCGCAAGCTCGGCCACGTCAACCGCCTGACCGCCGACCTGGCGGCGACGACGCGGTTCCACACCGACGTCCTCGGCATGGAGATCGCCGACTACCTCGGCGACGCCGGCATCTGGTTCCACGTGAACGCCGAGCACCACCAGATGGCGCTCGTCCAGGGGTCGGTGCCGCACTTCCACCATCTCGCGTTCGACTACTACGATTTCGGCACGCTGCGAAGCCTCTTCGACAACGTGGCCCAACACGGCCGGTGGCTCTCATGGGGGCCGCTCAGGCACGGGATCGCGCAGAACATCTGCGGCTACGTGCGGATCACCGAGGAGCCGCTCCTGGTCGAGTGCTACGTCGACATGGAGCAACTCGAGCCCGACCACGAGCCGCGGCACTGGCCCGACGACCGCTTCTCGTCGAACACGTGGGGGCCGCTGCCTCCGCGCTCCTACTTCCGCTTCGACGCCGAGGCCGTCCGCTACGAGCGCGATAGCCTCGAGATGCTGGGCGAGAAGCTCCCTCCCCTGGAGGTGCACACCTGATGGCGACGACCGAGAAGACCGTGGCCGCCCGCACCGGCGAGCAGTTCCTCGACGGACTGCGCGGCGACGCCCGCGAGATCTGGCTGAACGGCGAGAAGATCACCCACCCGCTCGAGCATCCCGCGCTCGAGGCGGCCGCGCGGACGATGGCGCGCGTCTACGACCTCCAGCACGAGCACGCCGACGAGATGCTGGCGCCGGCGCCCGACACCGGCGCGCTGGTGAACGTCACCCACCTGATCCCGCGCTCGAAGGAGGACCTCGAGCGACGCCGGCGGGCGGTCGAGCTGACGGCGGCGCTGACCGCGGGGCTGATGGGGCGGACGCCCGACTATTTGAACGTCACGTTCGCGTGCTTCGCCGGGCGCTCCGACGTGTGGGCGCGGCGCGGGAACGATCAGGGCGCGGCCAACATCGTCGCCTACCAGCGCGAGATGCGCGACCGCGATCTCTCGACGACGCACTCGATCATGAACCCCCAGGTCGACCGCACGAAGCCCGAGGCCGAGCAGGCGGCGGGCGAGGTGGCGCTGCACAAGATCGGCGAGACCGAGAGCCACATCACCGTGCGCGGCGCGCGCATGCTGGCGACGCTCGCGCCGTACGCCGACGAGCTCACGATCTACCCGGGCTCGGACATCCGCCCGCAGGACGAGCGCTACGCGCTCTCGTTCGCGATCCCGATGGGGACGCCCGGGCTCAAGTTCATCTGCCGCGACTCGTACTCGAAAGAGCGCGACCCGTTCGACTATCCGCTCTCGTCGCGCTTCGACGAGATGGACGCGGTGGCGATCTTCGACGACGTCGAGGTGCCGAAGAATCGCGTCTTCCTCGACGGCGACACGGTCGGGTACTCCGAGGTCATCTCCGACACGGGGTGGCGCGGCCACATCATGCACCAGGCGTTCACGCGCGCCCACGTCAAGCTGTCGTTCGCGTTCGGGCTCGGCCATCTCATCGCCAACACGACCGGTGTGGGGCGGTTCGACCACATCCAGGAGAAGCTCGGGCAGATGTGGAACATGGTCGAGCTGACGCGGTCGGCGCTCGTGTCGGCCGAGGCGGGGTCGTTCCTCGACGAGGGCGGGGTCTGGTATCCCGATGACCGCCCGTTCCTCGCGCTCCGCGGCCAGATGCCGAAGTGGCTGCCGTACTGCAACGAGCTGCTCCAGCTGATCGGCGGCGGCGGCTTCATGTGCACGCCGTCGGTCGCCGACATGCAGGGCCCGCTGGCCGACGACATCGCCAAGTACTACCAGGCCGGCGGCGCCGACGCCGAGCGGCGCATCCGGCTCTTCCGCTTGGCGTGGGACTACATCGGCTCCGACCTGGGCGGGCGCGGCGAGCTCTACGAGCGGTTCTACCTCTCGGACTCATGGCGGATGACCGCGCTCGCGTACAAGCTCGCGGACAAGTCGTTCGCCGAGTCGCTGGTGGAGCAGTTCCTGCATGAGTAGCCCGCGGGGGTTCTCGCTGCCGCTCTCGCCGGGCGGGACGGCGTCGCTCGTGCCGGCCCCGCCGTGGCACTACGTCGGCGACTTCCTCGTGATCGACTACTGGGCCGAGCCGGCGGCGGTCGCTGCGGTGCTCCCGCCGGGCCTCGAGCCGTACGCCGACGATCCCGGCCGGTGCGCGGCCCTCTTCGTCGACTGGCAGTCGTGCTCCGACTCGGGCGAGGAGCTGGTCGATCCGGCGCGCGGGCAGTACAAGGAGTTCTTCGTCGTCGTGAACGCCGTCCTCGACGGCGAGCACGTGACGACGTGCCCGTACATCTGGGTCGACACCGACTTCGCCCTCGTGCGCGGGTGGATCCAGGGCTTCCCGAAGAAGCTCGCGCAGATCGAGATGACGCGCGCGTACGGGCTCGACTGCAAGGCCGAGGGGCGGACGTTCGCCGGGGTGTGCTCGGCGCACGGCCGGCTGATCGCCCGGGGCACCGTGACGCCGGAGCGCGTCTCGGAGTCGGGGCCGAAGCACAACGACCCGCCGCTCGTGAACCGCCGCCACTTCCCGCGCCTGGCGGCCGGCCGCCACGACGACCCGGCCGTGAATGAGCTGGTGCGCGCCCGGAGCAGCGACCGCTCGATCTCTCAGGTCCACGAGGGGCCGGCCACGCTCGAGCTCTTCGACGCGCCGGGCGAGGAGCACGCCGCCCTGGCCCCGGTCCGCGTCGGCCCAGGCTTCCGCTTCACCTTCGCGTACACGGTGGACGACCTCGAGACGGTGTAGGGGGACCAGGTATGCCACCTCTCCCAATGTGCGTTTTGCGACTCCGGCTACACACCTTTGCGGGTGCCGCCGCCGCCGGCGACCGCCATCTGCAACGACCGCGTGCCTGGAGTGAAACGCGCCCCGATGCGCTACCTGGTCCCCGGGGCTCCGCGTGAGCACCGTTGCGGGCATCGCGGTCTCGCCCGACCACTGGATCGGCGGGCGCAGGGTGGCGAGCGACGAGCGGTTCGAGGACCGCTCGCCCATCGACGAGAGCGTGCTCGCGGAGGTGGCGCGGGCCGGTGAGGCGGAGGTCGGCATGGCCGTCGCCGCGGCCGCCGACGCGTTCCCCGCCTGGGCGGCGCTCGGGCCGGCCGGCCGGGGGCTGTACCTGCGCCGGCTCGCCGACCTGATCGACGCCAACATCGAGCGGCTCGCGACCGTCGAGTGCCTCGACATGGCGATGCTCGAGCGCTCGCTCCGCGCCCGTGTCATCGCCCGCGGCGCGCGCAACTTCCGAAGCTACGCAGACCTGGCCGAGGCCTACGAGGAGCGCCACTGGTCGAGCAACTCGACCGAGAACCGGGTCGTCCGCATGCCCGCCGGCCCGGCCGCGGTCATCACGCCGTGGAACGCGCCCTTCATGCTCTCGACGTGGAAGACGGCGCCCGCGCTCGCCGCCGGCTGCACCGTCGTCCTGAAGCCCGCGGAGTGGTCGCCGCTCTCATGCTCGATCCTCGCCGACCTGACCGCCGAGGCCGGCTTCCCGCCCGGCGTCTTCAACGTCGTCCAGGGGATCGGCGAGGAGGCCGGTGCCGCCCTCGTCTCGCACCCCCGCGTGCGCCGGGTGAGCTTCACCGGCTCGCCCGAGACCGGGCGCCTGATCGGCCAGGCCGCGGCCGCCAACATCGTGCCGTTCACGGCCGAGCTGGGAGGGAAGGGCCCGCTGATCGTCTTCGCCGACGCCGACATCGAGGCTGCGGCCGCCAAGGCCGCCGGCCAGTACGACGACGCAGGGCAGGTCTGCCTCGCCGGCACCCGCCTGCTCGTCGAGGAGTCGATCAAGGACGACTTCCTCGAGCGCTTCCACCGCCACACCGACGCCCACGTTCTCGGCGATCCGCGCGACGATCGCACGACCGTCTCGCCCCTCATCCACCGCGACCACCTGGCCCGGGTTGAGGGCTTCGTGGAGCGGGCTCGCGCGAACGGCGACCGCATCGTCCGCGGCGGCGCCCAGCCCGAGATCGGCGGCCTCTTCTACGAGCCGACCCTGGTCGAGCCGAAGGCGAACGAGTCCGAGATCGTCCAGCGCGAGGTGTTCGGGCCCGTGCTGACCTTTCAGACCTTCGCCTCCGAGGACGAGGCGGTCGCGCTCGCGAACTCGACCCGCTACGGCCTGAGCGGAATCGTCTACACGGGCTCGCGCGAGCGGGCCGAGCGGGTCGGCCGCGCCGTCCGCGCCGGCACGGTCTGGGTCAATACCTTCCTCGTCCGCGACCTCACCGCCCCGTTCGGCGGCATGGGCATCTCGGGTGTCGGCCGCGAGGGCGGCGACTACGCGCTCGACTTCATGAGCGACCTGAAGATGCTCCAGATCCTCGACGGCTCCACGGGATGACGACCGCCGCGCCCGCCATCGACTTCGAGAACGACGCGTTCGCCCGCAGCGTCCCGTATGAGATGTTCGACTGGTTGCGCCGCAACGACCCGGTGCGCTGGTACGACTGGCCGCACGGCAAGGGCTACTGGGCGGTCACCCGTCACGACGACCTGGTGGCGATCCACAAGGACACCGAGACCTATTCGTCCGAGACGGGAGCGACGGCGCTCGAGGATCTCGAGGCCGACGCGATCGAGGCCCGCAAGTCGATGATCGACACCGACCCGCCCCGGCACACGCGCCTGCGCGGGCTCGTGAACCGCGGCTTCACCCCGCGGGCGGTGGCCGCCTACGAGAACCTCCTACGCGAGCTGACCCGCGCGATCCTCGACGAAGCCCTGCCGCTGGGCGAGTTCGACTTCATCGAGCACATCGCGGCGCCGCTCCCGATCCAGGTGCTGTGCCGCATCCTGGGCGTCCCGCCTGAGGACAACCAGCTCCTGATCGACTGGGGCGACCGCATGATCGGCTCGACCGACCCCACCATGTCGGACATCTCCTACGAGGATCCCGAGTCGGAGCGCTACCGGCTCCTTCCGTTCCGAAGCCCGGCCGCGGTCGAGCTCTGGCGCTACGGCCACGGCATCGCGGAGGCCCGCCGTGCCGACCCGCGCGACGACCTCGTGACCAAGCTGGTCGAGGCCGAGATCGACGGGGAGCGGCTCACCTCGCGCGAGTTCGACGTGATGTTCCTGCTGCTCGTCGTGGCCGGGAACGAGACCACCCGCCAGGCGATCGCCCACGGGATGCAGGCGCTCATGGAGCACCCCGACGAGATGCGGCGCCTGCGCGACGACCCGGCGCTGATGGCGACCGCCGTCGACGAGATCATCCGCTGGGCCACCCCCGTGCTCCATTTTCGCCGCACCGCGACCCGCGACGTCGAGCTCCGCGGGAGGGCACTCCGCGAGGGCGACAAGGTCGTCGTCTGGTACATCTCGGCGAACCGCGACGAGCTCGTGTTCGACGATCCCTATCGCTTCGACGTCGGGCGCCGCCCCAACGAGCACGTGAGCTTCGGGCGCGGCGGGCCGCACTTCTGCCTCGGCGCCCACCTCGCCAAGCTCGAGGTGAAGGTCATGTTCGAGGAGCTCCTGCCCCGGCTCGCGGCGATCGAGCCGGCGCGGCCCGCCGAGCGCATCCGCACCAACTTCACGAACGCGTTCAAGGAGATGCCCGTGCGGGTCGACACGCGCATGAGACGATCCGCCCGACCCGGAGGGAACACCGCATGACGGACGCCAACCTGGCTCGACTGATCGACGACGGCGTGACCACCGTCCGCCTCAGCTACCCGGACCTGCACGGCATCGCCCGCGGCAAGGAGTACCCGGCCGCGTTCTTCGACCACCTCGTCGCCGACGGCGCCGCCCACTGCGAGGCGATCATGACGGTCGACCTGGCCCACAACGTCGTCTCGGGATTCGAGCACGGGTTCCAGGACATCCTCGCGCGGCCCGACGCGGCGACGCTCGCCCGGATCCCGTGGGACCCGGAAGTGGCGTGGTGCATCGCCGACCTCGAGCGGATGGACGGCGGGCCGTACGGCTGCGACTCGCGGGCGGTGCTGAAGCGTGCGGTCGACGAGTACGTGAAGCGCGGATACGTGCCCGTCCTCGGCCCGGAGCTCGAGTTCTATCTCTGCGAGCCCGACCCGTCGGCCGAGTGGGGCTGGCGCCGCTACGTCGACAACCCGAGCCACGTCTACACCGTCGGCGCGGTGGCCGACCCGCGCGGCGTCCTTCGCGAGATGCTCCACGCCTGCGCCGACCTGGGCCTCGGCGCCTACGCGGCGAACCACGAGTTCGGCCGCGCGCAGTACGAGATCAACCTGCGCCACTCCGACGCCCTCTCGGCCTGCGACCGCGCGTTTCTCTTCAAGACGACGGTCAAGGAGATGTCCGCCCGCCATGGCCTCCTCGCCACGTTCATCGGGAAGCCGTGGAATGACGACGAGGGATCCGGGTTCCACCTGCACATGTCCATCGGCGGCCACGACGGCGGGAACCTCCTGAACGACCCGGACGGCGATGAGGGGCTCTCCGACCTGGCCCGCCACTTCCTGGCCGGGATCCTCGAGCACGGGCCCGCCCTCATGCCGTTCTTCAACCCGACGACGAACGCCTACCGGCGGATCCACGAGGAGGCCCTCGTGCCGACGCTCGTCAGCTGGGGCCACGACAACCGCCTGACGCTGGCGCGTGTGCCCCGCGAGCGCGGAGGCGCCACGCGGGTCGAGCTGCGGCTGGGCGACGGGTCGTCAAACCCGTACCTGGCGTCGGCCGCCGCCCTCTTCGCGGGCCTTGACGGGATCGACCGCGAGCTGGAGCCGCCCGCGCCGATGGCCGGCCTGATCTACGAGCTGCCCGAGGCCGCGGACTGCACTCCGCTCCCGCGCACGTTCGACGCCGCCCTCGAGGCGCTCGATGCCGACCCGTTGATCGCCGACGCGATGGGCGAGGAGCTCGTCGCGACCTTCCGGACGATCAAGGGCGCGGAGCTCGATCGCGCGAAGCGGGCCGTGACCGACTGGGAGTTCCGTGAGTACACCCACCACCTCTGAGCTCGGCGCGTCGATCACCGTCGAGGCGCTCGAGGCCGACCCGTTCCCGATCTACGCCCGCCTGCGGGAGGAGGAGCCCGTGTGCTTCGTCCCGGCGGTCGGCCTGCACCTGGTCACCCGCTGGGACGACGTCCAGTACGTCGCCACCCATCCCGAGGTCTTCACCGCCGAGGTGGATGCGTCGCCGCTCGTCCGCACGCTCGGCCGGAACGTCCTCACCGTCGACGGCGCGGACCACGCGCGGATGCGGGCCGGGATGGATGCGCCGATGCGCCCGCGGGCCGTCGAGGGCTACGCGCCCGAGGTGATCGAGCCGATCGCCCGCCGTCACCTCGACGCCCTCGCGGGCAGCCCCGGCGCGGAGCTGATGAGCGCCTACTGCGAGCCGGTGTCGGTGCTGGCGCTGGGCGCCGTGATGGGGCTGGGCGACCTCGACGCCGACACGCTGCGGCGGTGGTTCGGCGATCTCGCGACCGGCGGCGCGAACTTCGAGCAGGACCCCGAGAAGCAGGCGGTCGCCGACGCGACGAGCGCCGAGATCGACGCACTGATCGATCCGCTGCTCGACCGGCTCGAGCGTGAGCCCGACGGGAGCGTCCTCGCCCACATGCTGGCGGCCGATGCGACCCGGGCCGAGGTGCGATCGAACCTGAAGCTGATCCTGCTCGGCGGGATGCAGGAGCCGGGCCACGCGCTCGGGATCTGCGTTTGGGCGCTCCTCACCCATCCGGAGACGATGGGGCGCGTCCGCGCCGACCGCGGCCTGCTCCGGCCGGCGGTCGAGGAGGCGCTGAGGTGGCACTCGCCGGTCGGCACGCAGACGCGCCAGGTGACCCAGCCGGTGACACTGTCCGGAGTCGAGCTCGAGCCGGGCGACGCGCTGGCGGCGGTGCTCGCCTCGGCGAACCGCGACGAGCGCCACTGGCCGGACGCCGACCGCTACGACATCGACCGGCGCGGAGCGCACGCGGCGTTCGGCCTCGGCGCCCACCACTGCGCCGGCGCTCCGCTCGCCCGCCACGAGGTGCGCCTGCCGCTCGAGATGCTGCTCGACCGCTTCCCCGGCCTGCGCCTCGACGCCGACCACGAGGTCGAGCTGAGCGGCTGGGAGTTCCGGGCGCCGACGGCCCTCCACGTCAGGTTCGACTGATGCCGGAGTGGGCCGACGCGGGCGCCGACGCCGACCTCGCCGAGGGGACGATGGTCGTGGTCGGCGATCCCCAGGACCCGGTCGCCGTCGCGCGCGCCGGCGGGCGGCTCTACGCCTTCGACGACACCTGCACGCACGAGGAGTGCCCGCTCTCGGACGGCGTCCTGACCGACGGCGAGGTGGAGTGCCCGTGCCACGGCTCGATCTTCAACCTGCGCACGGGAGAGGCGCTGACCGGGCCGGCGCTCGAGTCGGTGCGGACGCACAGGGTGCGTGTCGAGGACGGCCGCGTGCAGGTGCTCATCGACCGCTGAGCGCGACCGCGGCGGCGAAGGCCGTGCGCACGTCTGCCTCGGACCAGTCGTGGGCGTCCACGGCCAGGCAGTAGTCCTCCACCGCCGCCGGGACGAGCGGCTCGATCCGATCCGGGCCGATGCCCTCGTCGGCGCACGTCGGGAACCCGGCCGCTGCCAGGAGCCGGTGCACGGCGGCCACCGCCCGGGAGCCGTCGCCCGACCCGTCGTCCGGCTCGCCGAGCGCGTCGGCGACCCGTTCGAGCCGGTCCGCGCACGAGGCGCGCGAGACATCGAGCGTTTCGGCCAGCACGAGGCCGACGGCGAGGCCGTGAGGGAGGTGGAGGCCCGCCCCGATCGCATGGCCGAGCGCGTGGTCGGCGCCGCAGTCCGAGAGGTTCATGGAGAGGCCCGCGAGGAGGCTGCCGAGCGACATCTCCGCGCGGGCCTCGCGATCGGATCCGTCGGCGACGGCCAGGGCGTAGCCGGCGGCGACGTGGCGGCAGGCCTCGAGGCCGAGCGCGACCGAGCCGGGGTTGCCGTTCCGGACGGTGACGCCGCCGATCGCCTGCGCCAGCGCGTCTGCCCCGGTCTGCATCGTGGGATCGCGCGGCAGGCCGAGCGTGACGAGCGGGTCGACGAGGGCGTGCTGCGCGCGCATGAGCGGGGAGGCGATCCCGAGCTTCCGGCCGCTCTCGGGATCGGTCATGACGGATCCGCCCGAGACCTCCGAGCCGGTGCCGGACGTGGTGGCGATCGCGACGAGCGGGATCGCCGGCTCTGTGATTGGCACGCGGCCGGCGTAGAGGTCGGCTGCCGACACGCCCTGGTCGTATGCCGCCCGCGCCCCCTTGGCCACGTCGATTGCCGAGCCGCCGCCGATCGTCACGATCGCGTCGGGCTCGAGCTCGCCGAGCCGCTCCGCGATGGCGGCCACCATCGCGACGGTCGGCTCACCAGGCGGCTTCACGACGACCTCGATCGGCCCCGCGAGCTCCGCGACCGCATCGTCGGCGATCGCCACCGGCCGCCTGGCGCCCAGCTCCTGCAAGACGTCGGGGAGGGCGCTTGCGACGCCCTCCCCGAATTGGATGCGTACGGGCAGATGGAGCCCGAACGGCGCGATCACGCCGCGGCCGGCTCCGTTGCCTCGTCGCCGACGAGCGCCTCGGCCGTACCGCCGGGCACCATGGTCACCGTGGCGACCAGGCCGATCGTGGCGATGATCGCCCCGACCAGGAACGCCGCCGAGTAGCCGTCCACCGCCGCGAGGAGCGGCAGCTTCGGCGTGACGGCGTGGCTCGTCGCGTAGTCGGCCGCCCGCGTGAAGGCGACGGTCGAGAGGATCGCCGTCCCCAGCGCGCCGCCCACCTGCTGCGACGTGTTGATGATGCCCGAGGCGACTCCCGCCTCGGCCGATTCGACGCCGACCAGCGCGGCGATCGTGACGGGCACGAACGAGAAGCCGAGCCCGATGCCGGTCAGGATGAAGCCCGGCGCGAGGTCGACCAGGTACGAGCCGCCGACCGACACCTGGCTGAAGTACACCAGGCCGACCGCCGTGAGGCCCATGCCGGTCGCGAGCACCGTGCGCACGCCGATCTTCGTGACGAGCGCCTGGGATGCCCCGGCCGACACGATGATCACGCCGGAGACCAGCAGGTAGCCGATGCCGGTCTTGAGCGCCGAGTAGCCCAGCACCTGCTGCATGTAGAGCGTGAGCAGGAAGAACATCGAGAAGATCGATGCCCCGAGCATGAGCCCGACCACGTTCCCGCCCGCCAGCGAGCGGTTGCGGAAGAGGCGCAGCGGCATGAGGGGAGCCTCTGCGCGCCGCTCGGTGGCGACGAACCCGGCGAGGAGCACGGCCGATCCGATGAACATGGCGATGGTGCGCGGCGACGTCCACGAGTGGTCGACGGTCTGCACCAGCGCGTACACGAGCAGCGAGAGGCCGGCCGTCACGAGCGTGGCTCCGAGGAGGTCGAACATCCGCCGGCCCTGCTCGACGCGGCTCTCGCGCAGGATGCGCGGCGCGAGGGCGATCGCCGCGATGCCCACTGGGACGTTGATGTAGAAGATCCACGACCAGTTCAGCTGGTCGGTGAGGATCCCGCCGAGGAGGACGCCCGCGGCGCCTCCGGTCCCGGCGACGGCGCCCCAGATGCCGAGGGCCTTGTTGCGCTCAGCGCCCTCGTCGAAGGTCGTGGTCAGGATCGAGAGCGCGGCCGGCGAGATGATCGCCGCGCCGACTCCCTGGATCGCCCGGGCGGCGATGAGCGTCGCCTCGGACGTCGCCAGGCCGCAGACGAGCGATGCGCCCGAGAAGAGCGCGAGCCCGGCGATGAACATCCGCCGCCGTCCGAGCAGGTCGGCGGTACGGCCGCCCAGCATGAGCAGGCCGCCGAAGGTCAGCGTGTAGGCGTTGATGACCCACGACAGGCTGGTCTCGTCGAAGCTGAGAGCCGTCTTGATCGTGGGAAGCGCCACGTTGACGATGGCGATGTCGAGCACCACCATGAACTGGACCGCGCAGAGGAGGAGAAGAGCGAGCCCCTTGCGGTCTTGGGTGTGTGGCATGAGGGTGAATCTCCCAATGTAGTTTCGATACAGATCAGTGGTGTATCATAATGAGGAGAAGATGGCAATCACCGAACCGTCACCGACCGGCCGGCCGCCGGGCCGGCCACGCAACGTCGCCGCCGATCGGGAGATCGTGGCTGCGACGCTGCGGCTCCTGAGCCGCGAGGGCTACGACGGCACCTCGATCGAGGCGGTCGCGGCCGAGGCCGGGGTCACCCGCGCGACCGTCTATCGGCGCTATCCGACGAAAGCCGACATGGTGACCGCTGCGGTCTGCGCGATGACCGAGGTCAAGGAACCGGGGGCCTGTCCCGATCCCCGCTCGACGCTGATCCAGCTGCTGCGAGGGTTCCACGAGTGCGTCGGGCCGAACGACGGCCTGGGGATCGCCGCGTCGCTCTATCTCCAGCGGCACGAGCATCCCGAGATGCTCGACTCGTTCCGGCAGCGCGTCATCCACCCGACCCGGCTCCAGATGGAGGCCGTGCTCAAGCTGGCGCGCGACCAGGGCGCGATCCCCGCGACCGCCGATCCCGAGACCATGATCGAGATGCTGATCGGCTCCTACCTCTACCGCACCCTCGCGGGCCGCCCGATCCCCAAGAACTGGCCCGAGCGGATGGTCGCGGCCATCTGGCCCGACGGCACCGCCTGACGCCCGCGCCGGTTGCGAACCGGGGATCCCGGGCATGATCCCCGCGTGAGCGGGGAGGAGGCGCCCACCACCACGAGTCGCACGGCCGCGGCGTATGCCCGGCTGGTCGTCGCGCTGCGCTGGCCCATCCTTGCCGCCTGGGCTGCGGGCGCGGTCTTCGTCGCCGTCAACGTGGCGGCGCCCACCTCGGAGCCGGGCGACCTCATCTCCCTCGTCCCCAAGCACGCGCCGGCGCTCGAGGCGACCCGGCGGGCTGCCGGCGCGTTCGACGTGCCGTTCGCCGCGGAGATCTCGGTCGTCGAGCGCGATCCGCACGGGCTTTCCCTCCAGGAGCAGCGGCGGGCGGTCGAACAGGCGCTCGCGATCGACCAGCCCGCCGGCGGGGGCGATCCGCCGTTCGTCGTCTTGCCCTGGACGAACACCGGCGGGGTGCTGCCGGGCGCGCGGGAGTCGTCCACCGCCGTCATCAGCTACTTCGTGTTCCCGCCGGTGATGTCGTTTGAGGCACGCGTCCATGCCGTCGACCGCTACATGGCCGACGCGCGAAGATCCGGCGCGCCGGTGATCGGCCGCACCGGCATCCTCCCGGCTCAGCTGCACGAGGGGACGATCGTCGAGGACGCGCTGCCGTACGTCGAGGCCGCCACGATCCTGATGGTGGCGCTCATCGTCGGGCTCAAGTTCCGATCGCTCGGCGCACCCGCGCTGACGCTCGCGACGGTGGGGATCGCCTACCTGATGGCGCTCCGCGCCACCGAGCGCCTGAGCGAGGCGTCCGGGCTCGCCGTGCCCGACATCCTGAAGCCGCTCATGGTCGCGCTCGTCCTCGGCATCGTCACCGACTACACCATCTTCTACGCATCGACGATGCGGTTGCTCGTCGTCGACGGCATGCCGCGCGTTCCCGCCGCCCGGCAGGCGACCGCCCAGATCACGCCGATCGTCGTCGCCGGCGGGGCGATCCTCGCGGCCAGCCTCGCGTCGCTCCAGGTGGCGCAGCTCAGCTTTTTCCGCGCGGTCGGGCCCGGCCTTGCCGTCTCGGTACTCGTTGCGCTGGCCGCGTCGATCACGCTCGTGCCGGCCGCGATGGCGGCGTTCGGGCGGGCGCTCTACTGGCCGAGCCTACCGGCCGCGATCGATCCTTCGGCCGAGCCGGAAGGGCGGAACCTGCGATCGCGGCTCGCCCACCTGCAGGCCCGGCGTCCGCTCGGATTCGTCGTCGCGGCGGCGTGTCTGGCGGTGCTTGCGGCGGCCGCTTGGCAGCTGCCCAACTTGCGGCTCGGCTTCACCTCCGTCCACGGCCTGCCGGCGGACGCCCAGGAGCGTCAGGCGGCCGAGGCCGTCTCGCTGGCGTTCGCGCCCGGGATGCTCGCGCCGACCGAGGTCCTCCTCGAGGGCGTCGGCTCCGACGAAGGGCCCGCGCTTATCCGGCTCCAGGCGGCGATCCGGCGCCAACCCGGCGTCGCCGCAGTCGCCGGCCCGGCGGAGCAGCTCGGGCGGACCGACGTGACCGCGTTTCGGCAGGGCGACGCCGCCCGGTACATTGTCGTATTCGACTCCGACCCGCACGGCGCCACGGCGATCGACGACGTGAACCGGCTTCGCGATCGACTGCCCGGGCTCGCCCGGTCGGCCGGACTCGACGGCGCCCGCGTGTCGGTCGCCGGCGACACCGCGCTCGCCGACGACACCATCTCGGCCATGGGGAGCGACCTGATCCGGGTCGCCATCGTCGTCCTGCTCGTCAACCTGGCCCTGCTCGCGCTCTACCTGCGCGCGCTGGTGGCGCCCGTCCTGCTCGTGCTCGCGAGCGTGCTCAGCGTCGCCGCGGCGATGGGGATCACGGTCTGGGTCTTCCAGACCTTCCTGGGCTACGGCGAGCTCACCTACTACGTCCCGTTCGCGGCGGGCGTGCTGCTCGTGTCGCTCGGCTCGGACTACAACGTCTTCATCGCCGGCCGGGTGTGGCAGGAGGCCCGCGGCCGCCCGGTGCGCGAGGCCCTGGCGGAGGCCACGCCGCAGGCGGCGGGCGCGATCCGCACCGCCGGCATCACGCTTGCGCTCAGCTTCGCGCTTCTTGCCATCATTCACGTGCGCGCGTTCTGGGAGTTTGCATTCGTCATGGCCATAGGCATCCTGATCGAGACGTTCGTCGTCCGGCCGCTCCTCGTCCCGGCGCTCGTCGCGCTGTTCGGCGAGGCGGCGGGCTGGCCCGGGAACCGCCTGCGGTCGCCCGACCCGGCGCCCGCCAATGGCGATTGAGGTTGTCCCGGCGGATGTGATCGAGCCGCGCCGCCCGGTGTGGGCGGAGGTCGGCCTCGCCGTGGCGGTCGGGATGGTGCTCGCCGACGCCTCGGTCGTCGTGCTCGCGCTGCCGGACATGCTGACGGCGCTCGACGCGACGGTCACGGGCATCTCGTGGGTGATCACGGCCTTCAACCTCGTGCTGGCGCTGGCCGCCGTGCCAGCGGCGATCGCGGCCAGGCGCCTGGGGCCCGCACGCGTCGAGGCGGCCGGCCTCGTCGTCTTCGCGGCAGCGTCCGCTGCCGCGGGCCTCGCCGGGAGCCTCGAGACGGTGATCGCAGCCCGGTGCGTCCAGGCCGTGAGCGGAGCGGCCGTGGTCTGTGCCGCTCTCGAGCTGCTGCCGGCGGTGGCAAGGTCAGAAGAGTGGGGCGTCAAGCTGTGGATTGGGGCGGCAGCGATCGGGGCGGCCGTCGGCCCGGCGATCGGCGGGGTGCTCACGCAGGCGCTCTCGTGGCGAGCCGTGTTCGCCGTCCAGGTGCCGATCGCGATCGCCGTCCTGGCGCCCGTGATCTCGGCATGGCGCGTGCCGGTCGTGCCGCGCCCTTCCACGACCCGGCTCCGCCTGGCACCGAACCTCGCGCTCGCGCTCGTCTCGGCCGCGCTCACGGCCGCGCTCTTCCTGCTCGTCCTGATGCTCGTCGACGGCTGGGGCATGGATCCGATCGCCGCTGCCGCCGCCGTCTCGGTGATGCCCGCCGCAGCGATCATCGCCTCGAGCGCCTCGCGGTTTGCGCTCCGCGGGGTCGCGCTGTCCGGCGTGATCCTGGTGGGCGGCGGGCTCGCGGGCCTCGCGATCCTGCCCGACTCGGAGGTGGTCTGGACGTTCGCGCCGCAGGTCCTGATCGGCTGCGGCCTCGCGCTCACCCTCGGTCCGTTGACGGTCGCCGCGCTCGGGGGGCTCGCGCCCGACGGCCTGCACGGAGGCTGGACGGTGGCGTTCCGGCACGGCGGCGTCGTCCTCGGCCTCCTCATCTTGACGCCGCTCTTCACCTCCGACCTCGACTCTCAGGAGATCGCGGCCGAGCGGGCCGGAGCCGCGGCCATCATCGACTCGAGCCTCTCGATCCAGGCGAAGCTCGACCTCGGGCAGGCGGTCGCCGACGCGCTGGCACGGAGCGGCGACAGCCTCCCGGACCTCGGCCCGGTCTTCGAGGCGCAGCACCCGAGCTCCGATGACCGGCCCGAGTACGCCAGGCTCGAGGCTGCCCTCACCGACCAGGCGCGGCGGGCGGCGACCCACGCCTTCTCGCGATCCTTCTTCGTTGCGGCGGGGCTCGCGTTCGCGGCCCTCGTCCCGCTCCTGCTCGCCCGGGGCCGGAGGGAGGGCATATGAGCGGCCTACGCCTGCCGGCCGTTGCCGTCGTGGCGGTCGCCGTCGTGCTCGGCTTCGAGCTCGCGGCCGGCGGGCTCGACTACGCCCCGGCGGCCGTGCCCAACCCGTGCGAGCTTCACCCGTGGCGCGACACGCACGGCCTGACCGACATCGAGAACCGGGTCGCGCTCTCGGCGCTTGCGGGCGCCGCCTGCGCGCTCCACGTCTCGCGCGAGGACCTCGTGCTGGCCTTCGCGAACGACTCGCGGCTCCAGACCTTCCGCCGCGTGCATCACATCACGGACGAGCGGCTCGCCGAGGCCGCCCGCGCAGGGCTCCTGCGAGCGATCGACGACGCCGAGCGCGCCGGGCGCCTGAACGGGCTCGCCGCGACCGCGCTTCGCTTCGCAGCCGAGCACGCGCCCGCCGATCAGATCACGGCGCTGGTGCGGCGGCTGCTTGGCTGAGCGCCCGGCGAAGCAGGCCGGCAAGCCGCCTGCGATCGGCCGGGGAGAGCGACGCGATCGACTGCGGCGGCTCGCCCAGCCGGATCATGAGGGCCTTTCGCACCTTCGCGCCCTGGGGCGTCACGACGAGCACCTTCACACGCCGGTCGCGCGCGGACGGGCGCCGCTCGATGAGCCCGCGCTGCTCGAGCCGGTCGACGATCCCGGTGACGTTCGATGCGTCGCAGCCGAGCGCGCACGCCAGCCGGCCCATGGGCAGCGGCCGCTCGGGCTCGAGCAGCCGGAGTGCGTGCACCTGAGGCGGCGAGAGCCGGAATTCGGCCGCAATCTGGGGGATTCGCGCCCGCTCGGCCATCACCAGGTCCATCAGGAGCTCCCAGGTGTCATCCATGTGAACAATCATACTGGAGAGGATAGATGTTTCACAACCTCAACCATTGCGCTATGCTTCGGTCATGCCAAAACTTCTTCTGATCCCCCTCGAAGACACCGTCGTCTTCCCCGGCATGGAAGTGACCCTGCCGGTCGATCCAGGGGACGAGACGCAGGTCCTGCTCGTCCCGCGCCACGAGAGCGACTACGCCAAGGTCGGCGTCGTCGCCGAGGTGGGCGAGCGCATGCGCCTGCCGGGCCGCATCCACGCCGTCCAGCTCTCGGCGCTGCACCGCGGCATCGCCGGCGCCGCCGAGTCCGACCCTCAGGGCCGCCTGTGGGTCGAGGTGGAGGAGCGCCCCGACGAGATTCCCCCTCCTTCGAAGACGCGCGAGCTCGAGAGCGAGTACCGCGCGGTCGTCGAGGAGATCCTCGAGCTGCGCGGCGACGACGGCCGCGTGTCGGCGTTCGTCCGCTCGATCACCGAGCCGGGCGCGCTCGCCGACACGTCGGGCTACGCGCCCGACCTCAACTACGAGCAGAAGGTCGAGCTGCTCCAGACCGTCGACGTCGTCGAGCGGCTGACGCTGGCGCTCGAGCTGCAGCGCGGCAGGCTGGCCGAGCTCCAGATCCGAAAGCGCATCCGCGATGACGTCGAGTCCGGCGCCCAGAAGCAGCAGCGCGAGTACCTGCTGCGGCGCCAGATGGATTCCATCCGCAAGGAGCTCGGCGAGGACGACGCGTCCGTCGCCGAGGAGTACCGCGCGAAGATCGACGAGGCGGGCATGCCCGAGGCCGTCCGCGAGCAGGCCGAGCGCGAGCTCGGCAGGCTCGAGCGGATGGGCGAGCAGTCCGGCGAGTCGTCGATGATCCGCACGTACCTGGACTGGCTGATCGCGGTGCCGTGGTCGAAGCGCTCCGAGGAGCGGCTCGACCCCGTGCACGCGCGCGAGGTGCTCGACGCCGACCACGCCGGCCTGGAGGACGTGAAGGAGCGCATCACCGAGTACCTGGCGGTGCGCAAGCTCCGCGCTGAGCGGGGCGTCCCCGACGACCGCCGCTCCGGCGTCATCCTGACCCTGATCGGCCCGCCCGGCACCGGCAAGACATCGATCGGCGAGTCGATCGCGCGCGCGACCGGACGGGAATTCGTCCGCATGTCGCTCGGCGGCGTCCGCGACGAGGCCGAGATCCGCGGCCACCGGCGCACCTACATCGGCGCCCTGCCGGGGCGGCTGGTGCGCGCGCTTCGCGACGCCGGCACGATGAACCCCGTGATCATGCTCGACGAGGTCGACAAGGTCGGCGCCGACTGGCGCGGGGACCCGTCGTCGGCCCTGCTCGAGGTGCTCGATCCGGCTCAGAACCACTCCTTCCGCGACCACTACCTGGACGTCGAGCTCGACCTTTCGCACGTCCTCTTCATCGCCACGGCCAACGTGGCCGAGACGATCCCGGGCCCGCTGCTCGACCGGATGGAGGTCATCCGCTTCGACGGCTACACGTCCGAGGAGAAGGTCGCGATCGCGCGCGGGTATCTCTGGCCGCGTCAGGTGGAGCGAAACGGCCTTCGGCCCGAGGAGGTCGAGGTGTCGGATGACGTCCTCAGGATGGTCATCACCGAGTACACGCGCGAGGCGGGCGTGCGCCAGCTCGAGCGCGAGCTCGGCACCGTGCTGCGAAAGACGGCCACCGAGATCGCGTCGAAGGCGGCTGCGCCCCCCGTCGTGGTGGATCTCGACCGGGCCCGCTCAGCGCTCGGCCGGCAGAAGTTCTTCCAGGAGTCGGCGGTTCGCACCGCGGTTCCCGGCGTGTCGACCGGGTTGGCCGTGACAGGCACGGGCGGCGACGTCCTCTTCATCGAGGCGACGTCGATGCCCGGCACGCAGGAGCTGCTCCTGACGGGCCAGCTCGGCGACGTCATGAAGGAGTCGGCCAGGATCGCGCTCTCGTACGTGCGGTCGCACGCGGCCGAGCTCGGCGTCGACCCGTCGGTCTTCGACGGCAAGGAGTTCCACCTGCACGTGCCGGCGGGGGCGATCCCGAAGGACGGCCCGTCGGCCGGCATCGCGATGACGACGGCGATCGCGTCGCTCCTCACCGGGCGGCCGGTGAAGCACACCGTCGGGATGACCGGCGAGGTGACCCTGCAGGGTCGCGTGCTTCCGATCGGCGGCCTGAAGCAGAAGGTGCTGGCGGCCCACGCGGCCGGCCTGACCGACGTCATCCTCCCGGAGCGAAATCGCGGCGATCTGGACGAGGTCCCCGACGACGTGCGCGAGGCGATGTCGTTCCACCCGGTCATGTCGATCGACGAGGTGCTGAAGCTGGCCCTCGAGCCCAAGCCGGTGCAGGCGGTCGCGTGACCGCCGGGTCGACGTACTCGCGATAGGCAGTCTGGCCGCCGAAGAGCCTGAGCAGGCTCTCGGCGGCCAGGTACGACGGCGAGGCGACGTTCCCGAGCGTCGCGCGGTGGCTCGACCATGGCCAATCCCCGGGCCGGCGGCAGAGGCCGGCGCGGACGGGGTTCTCGAGCACGTAGCGGACGACGTACCGGGTCAGGTCTTCGTCACCGAGGACAGTCGCTCCGTACCGCGCATGGAAGAGATGCCCGGTTCGACCGTGCCGCCGGTTGAACGCCTGGGCATAGATCCCCTGCAGCCTTTGCATGCCGCGGTGGAGGTCCGGCTCGGGCGTGCCGAGCACGACGTGGAAGTGATTCCCCATGAGGCAGTACGCGAGGCACGTCCATGACCGGCGATGCACGACCTCCGAGAGTCCGCGAAGGAATCGAACGCGGTCGAGCGTGTCTGCGAAGATCGGCAGCTTGACAACGCCGCGGTTGTAGACGTGGTAGACGCCGCCTGCGATCAGCGGTCGAGGTGGACGCGCCATGCGCCCACGGTACGCACGACCGCGTAACGACACGTGCGCAACCAGCAACGAGTGCGCGTCGATGTTGCGGCGGAAGCGATACGGGGTCTGACCCCGGGGGCCTGGCCCCGGCGGTGCGGCCTGCTGATTACCGTGTGGTGATGGACGTCGATGCGTATCTCGAGCGCATTGGGTATGCGGGGGCGCGTGAGCCGGGCGAGCGCACGCTCTGCGAGCTGCACCGCGCGCACATGCTGGCCGTGCCGTTCGAGAACCTGGACATCCACCTCGGCGTCGCGAATGTCCTCGACCCGGAGTACGTCTTCGACAAGATCGTCACGCGCCGCCGGGGCGGCTGGTGCTACGAGCTGAACGGGCTCTTCGCGCTCCTGCTCGAGGCGCTCGGCTTCGCCGTGACGCGCTACTCCGCGTCGGTCGTCCTGAGCGACCCGCCGTCGCCCGACTTCGCGCACCTGACCCTCCGCGTCGACCTCGACCGGCCCTGGCTCGCCGACGTCGGCTTCGGCGCGAGCTTCACGCGCCCGCTTCGCCTCGACGACGACGGCGCCCACGAGCGCGACGGCAACACGTATCGCGTGACGCGTGGACAGGACGGCCGCATGGTGCTTCACGAGAACGGGACAGCCCAGTACGCGTTCGCGCTCGAGCCGCGGCGGATGGAGCAGTTCGCCGAGATGTGCCGGCTGCAGCAGACGTCCCCGGGCTCCCACTTCCTCCACGCGCCGATGTGCAGCCGGGCGACCGAGGACGGCCGCGTGAGCCTGGCCGGAATGCGCCTGATCACCACCACCGAGCACGACCGCAGCGAGCGTGAGCTGGAAGGCGAGGCGGAACGAACCGCTGTCCTGCGCGACCTCTTCGGCATCGACCTCGAGGGGCGAACGTTCGTGCCCTCTAGCACGAGCCCGAAATAGCCGATGACACGGGCAGATGTCCGCAGACGAGCCTCGCAGCGACACCATCGACGTCCTCCGCCGCGTCGCCGGCGCAGCCGCGGTCCACATCTACGAGATGGAGTGGTTCGACGACGGCAACTACCGCTGCAACGAGTTCATCGGCGCCGGTGTTACGAGCCTGGTCGGCCCGATCCCGGACGGCATCGACGAGGAGGACGCGTGGGAGGCCGCCGTCCACCCCGACGACCGGCCGGACTACGAGGAGTACTGCGACGCGCTGAAGCGCGGTGAGCCCCGCGAGCTCGAGTACCGCCTGGTCGGCTTCGACGGCGTCACCCGCTGGGTGTGGGAGCGCGCCCGGCCGCGGACAAGAATGGCCGCCGCCTCGTTGACGGCATCGCGGCCGACGTGACCGACCGCCGCCGCTCCGCCGACGAGCTGGCCGCCGCGCAGGCCCGGCTCACCCACCTCGCCTATCACGACCCGCTCACCGACCTGCCCAACCGCCTCCTCTTCCAGGAGCACCTCGAGCAGGCGATCGCGCGCGCCCGGCGCGGCAAGCAGGCGGTCGCCGTCCTCTTCGTCGACCTCGACGACTTCAAGCTCGTGAACGACAGCCACGGCCACACGGCCGGCGACGAGCTCCTGCGCGTCGTCGCCGACCGGCTCCGCGACGCCGTGCGCGCGACCGACGTCGTGGCCCGGCTCGGAGGCGATGAGTTCCTCGTGCTCGTCGCCGACATCGATCTCGAGGGAGCGGTCGAGGCGGCCGAGCGCGTCGCCGAGAACATCCGCGCGGCGCTGAGCGCGCCTGTGAGGCTGGCGGCCGCCGAGCTCTACACCCATGCCAGCATCGGCGCGAGCCTCTATCCGGCTGATGCCGACGGCGCCGAGGAGCTCCTCTCGAAGGCCGACATCGCCATGTACCGGGCGAAGCACGCCGAGCGGCTTGCACTGCGGCCGGCGATCCTGTCGAGCCTCGACGCCGCCGACCAGCTTGCGACGGTCGCCCGCTTGCGCGGAGCGCTCGAGCGCGAGGAGCTCGTGCTGCACTACCAGCCGCTCGTGGCGCTCGACGAGGGCCGCATGGTCGGCGTCGAGGCGCTCATCCGCTGGAACGACGGCGAGCGCGGCCTCGTGGGCCCGGACTCGTTCGTGGCGCTCGCCGAGCGTGCCGGGCTGATCGCGCCCATTTCGCACTGGGTCGTGGAGTCAGCCTGCGCCCAGGCCGCGGAGTGGCGCCGGGCCGGCATCGACGTCTACGCGTCAGTCAACATGCCCGCGCTCATGTGGCGCCCGGCCGAGATCCAGCGGGTGCTCGCCGCGATCCGCGGGTCCGGGATCCCGGCCGACCGCCTGATGATCGAGATCACGGAGTCGGCGGCGATCGCCCGGCCGAGGAGCCTCGAGCCCATCATGGCCGACCTGCACGAGCGCGGCCTGCGGATCGCGATCGACGACTTCGGCACCGGCCACTCGTCGCTCGAGCGGCTCTCGCAGATGCGGGTGACGACGCTCAAGATCGACAGGTCGTTCATCGCCGCCGTCCCCGACGACAGACGCGTCTCGCTGCTCGTCGCCACCATCGTCCAGCTGGCGCGAAACCTGGGCCTCGAGCCGCTGGCGGAGGGCGTCGAGACGGAGTCGCAGCGGCGCTTCCTGGTCGAGCACGGCTGCATGCTCGGCCAGGGCTTCTACTTCAGCCGCGCCGTGCCGGCGGAGCAGATCGCGGAGCTCCACGCCCGCACCGTGCGCCGCGCGGCGTAGCGGCATTCCGGTATCGGCACGCGCGGCAGAGTAACGTCCGGACATCCACGACAGGAAGGTACTGGCGCATGCGCGGAGGCATCGATCTCGGAGGCACGAAGATCCAGGCGGTCGTCATCGACGGCCGCTCGAAGGTGCTCGGAGAGCACCGCATGCCGACCCCCAAGGACGCCGGTGCCGAGGGCGTCGTGTGGGCGCTCGCGGAGGCGATCCGAACGGCCGCCACAGCCGCGGGCGTCGAGCCGTCGTCGCTCGACGGCGTCGGCGTCGGGTCGCCGGGCACCGTGGGACGCCCAAGCGGGGACGGTCGCGAACGCGCGCAACGTCGTCTCCGGCTGGGAGGCGCCAGTCCCGGTCGGCGCCAGCCTCGCCGACGAGCTCGGCGCGCCCGTGCACCTCGGCCACGACGTGCGCGTCGGGACGATGGCGGAGTTCCGGCTGGGGGCGGGCAAACCGTACCGGTCGGTCCTGGGAGTCTTCTGGGGGACGGGTGTCGGCGGCGGGCTCGTCCTGAACGGCAGGGCGTGGACCGGTAGGCATGCTGCCGGGGAGATCGGCCACATGGTGATCAAGCGCGGCGGGGCCCACTGCCCGTGCGGCCGGGTCGGCTGCATGGAGGCCTACGCGGGCCGGCTGGCGATGGAGCGTGAGGCCCGCCGGCGGCACAAGGCCGGCCAGAAGACCAGGCTCTTCGACATCATGCGCGACCGCGACCGTACGCAGCTCACGAGCGGCGTCTGGGCCCGTGCGCTCGACCGCGGCGACGACATGGCGAAGGAGCTGATCGAGCGGGCCATCGAGGCGCTGGGAGCCGGAGTCGCATCGGCCTGCAACCTGCTCGACGTCGAGGCCGTGATCATCGGCGGCGGGCTCGGGACGCGGCTCGGCGAGGACTACGCACGCCGGATCGAGAAGGCGATGCAGCCGCACATCTTCGTCAGCGACAACCCGCCGGCCGTGCACGTCGCGGCGCTCGGCGACCTGGGCGGCGCGATCGGCGCTGCGCTGCTGGTGCCCGCCGTCAGGGCGGGCAGTGCCGCTCGAGGAAGCTGACGACGCGCTCCATCCGGTCGATCCGGCGGTCGGGACGGGCCGTCGCCATCATCACGTGGTGCTCCTCGGGGTAGAGCACGAGCTCGACGTCGTGGCCGCGCTCGCGGAGGGCCACGAAGAGCTGCCAGTTGTCGTCGATCGGGCAGATCCGGTCGGCCTCGCCCTGGAGCATCAGCATCGGCGCCGCGATGCGATGGGCCATCCGCAGAGGTGACGCCTGCCACAGCGCGTCGTGGTGGGTGGCGAGTGGCCCGTAGCCGATGTCGCGGTCGTACGAGGCGCCGAAGCACGACACTGCATGGGCCGTCGACATCGACGCGACGCCGTTCTCGGAGACAACGCAGCAGAACCGCTTCGGCTCGGCGCCGGCCAGCCAGTTCGCGGCCCAGCCGCCGTACGAGAGGCCCATCACCGCGATCCGGGCCGGGTCGGCCAGCCGGCGGCGCACGGCCCACTTGACGGCGGTCACGAGATCGTCGGCGTCGGGGCCGCCCCATTTGCCCTGGATGGGCTCGACCCAGGCCTGCCCGTAGCCGCACGACCCGCGGATGTTCGGCGCGAGCACCCGGTAGCCGCGCGAGACGAGCACCCACGTGTCGAGCTCCGGCGTCGGGGCGTGGGAGCCGTACGGTCCACCGTGCGGCGCGAGCACCATCGCCGTTCGCTCGCCTGCCCCGGGTGGCTCGAATAGGAAGGCCGGGACGCCGCTGGCGTCGACCTCGCGGACGACCGGGGCGGGGCTGCGGCGAAGCCACGACCCGCCGTGGCTCGTCAGCGACCGGAGCCGGCCGTTCTCGACGGCGCACACCTCGGGAGGGCTCTGGTCGCCGGTCGCGGTCACGACGACGTGCCCAGAGCCGACCGAGAGCGACGAGAGCGTCGTGTTGCCGGTCGTGGCCGGCTGCGGCTCGCCCTGGAGCGGGACGCGCCACGCCTCATCGCGGCCACGCCGGTTCATGATCGCGAGGAGCTCGTCGCCGTCCATCCGCCGGCACCGGGTCGGCGGCGTCGAGCCAGTCGTGCAGATCGGAGCCCCACCCGACTGTGGTCGGGACGTCCAGGTGAGCGGTCAGGCTGCGGACGTCCGTGCCCTCGCGTACCCACAGGGTGGGCTCCGCGTAGTCGGGCGCGCCGGGGATATCGGTGCCGACGAACGCGAGCCGGCGGCCGTCGGGCGACCAGACGGGCTGCTCGGCATAGCCCGGGAGCACGACGAGCTCTGGGCTTTCCGCCGCGGACGGCCACCTCGTAGAGGCGGGTCTTGGGGCGGATGTCCGCGTCGGGCTCGAGGATCGAC
>CAWHWC010000012.1:0-43830 GCA_963832955.1 uncultured Actinomycetes bacterium
GGCCTCGGGCCGCCCGCAGCGCCTTTCGCGCGACAGACTTCTCCTCGCGGAGCTTGATCATCTGATCGCACGGTTCTTGTGGACCGGGCTCGTCACGCTCATGAATAGTCGTAGCGCTAGGTGGACTCCCCACCCCGCCCCCCACCGCATTCCCCCCAACCACGCGCCCGATACCAGCGGCGCGCTGTCCTTGAGCCTCCGCTCCTGCGTCGCGTAGTCGACGGCGATCAGGCCGAACCGCTTGCCGTAGCCGTACGCCCACTCGAAGTTGTCCAGCAGCGACCACACGAAGTAGCCGCGCACGTCGACGCCCGTCCTCGATCGCCCGGTGCACGGCGCCCGAGGTGCGCGTCGCAGGTAGTCGATCCGCGTCCGCGTCGTGGACCGCGCCGTCGGCGTCGACCGCGTCGTCGAAGGCGGCGCCGTTCTCGGTGATCATCAGCGGCAGGCCGGGTACTCGCGGGCGACGCCGGATGCAGGAGCTCGTGCAGGCCGGTCGCGTCGATCGTCCAGCCCATCGCCGTGCGCTGGCCGGGCGGCGTCGAGGAACTGCACGCCGGTCGCAGCCCGGCCAGGCCGTGCCGGACCGGTGCGCGCCGTGGCCGTCGTTCAGCCCCCGCTGCCCGACGCCGTCGCAGCCGGCGACGAGCACGGGCGTGTAGTAGTTGACGCCGAGCAGGTCCAGTCGGCGCCGCGATCGTCGCCAGGTCGCCGTCCTCGGACGAAGTCCCAGTCGGTCGACCGTCGGCGGTGTCGGCAACGACATCCGCCGGGTACGCGCCGCTGAAGAGCGGGTCGAGGAACAGCCGGTTGGCCAGGCCGTCGACGCGCCGGCGCGCGTCGAGGTCGGCCTCGGCGCTCGCGCGGTCGCCCGCACCGCCGTCAGGTTGAGGGCGATCGACACCTGGCGCCGCCGGGCAGCGCGGCCCGCAGCGCCGGCCGCCGCCAGCCCGTGGGCCAAGCAGCAGGTGGTGCGCAGCGCGGCAGCGTCACCTCGGGCTCGACGCGGCCGGGCGCGTGCACGCCCGACGCCGTAGCCGAGGAACGCCGAGCACCACGGCTCGTTCAGCGTCGTCCACAGCTCGACCCGGTCGCCCAGCGCGTCGGCCACCATGTCGGCGTACTCGGCGAAGCGGTAGCGCGGTGTCGCGGTCCGGCCAGCCGCCGCGCGTCCTCGCAGCTCCTGCGGCAGATCCCAGTGGTAGAGCGTGGCGAAGCGGCGTGATGCCCGCGCTCGAGCAGCTCGTCGACGAGCCGGCGGTAGAAGTCGAGCCCGGCCTGGTTGGGCCGGCCTCCGCCGCCGGGCAGAACCCGCGACCAGGAGATGGAGAAGCGGTAGGCGCCGGCAGCCCGAGGCCGGCCATGAGGTCGACGTCCTCGCGGTAGCGGTGGTAGTGGTCGGCCGCCACGTCGCCCGTGTCGCCGTTCACGTGCGACCCGCCCGGCGTGTGGCTGAACGTGTCCCAGATGGACGGCGTGCGGCCGTCCTCGGCCGCCGCACCCTCGATCTGGTACGCGGCGGTGGCCGCCCCCCACAGGAAGCCGGGCGGGAAGCGGGCACGCTCTCGACCTCGGGCAGGGCCTCGGGCTCGAGCGCGTCATCCCTTGACCGCGCCCTGCATGATGCCGCCGACGATCTGCCGGCCGAGCAGCGCGAACACGACCAGCAGCGGGAGCGTGCCGAGCAGCGTGCCGGCCAGGATCACCGACTGGCTGGGGACGTAGCCGTTCCGAGGCTGTTCAGGGCCACCTGCACGGTCGGGTTCTCGCAGGTGAGCACGATGATCGGCCAGAAGAAGTCGTTCCAGGGCCATACGAAGGTGAGCATGCCGAGCACCGCCATCGCCGGCCGGGCGATCGGCACCACGATCGACCGGAAGATCGCGGAAGCGCCCGCGCCGTCGATCGGGCCGCCTCGATCAGCTCGTCGGGCATCGCGCTCGGATCAGGTACTGCCGCATGAAGAACACGCCGAACGCGGTCACCAGCGTCGGCAGGATCACGGCCTGCAGCTGGTTCGACCCAGTGCAGCTTGTCCATCAGCATGTAGAGCGGCACGATGCCGAGCTGCGTCGGCACCATCATGGTGCGCGATGCGTGAGGACCAGCAGCGCCGTTGAGCCCCGGAACCGGAGCTTGGCGAACGCGAAGCCGGCCAGCGTGCAGAACAGCGACCGTGCCGAGCGCGATCGAGCCCGAGACGATCGTCGAGTTCAGCGATCGCCGTACCCATGTTGACGTTGGTCAGCGCCGCGTGGAAGTTGTCGAACAGGTTGCGCGCCGGGACGGAACGGCGGCGGCGTCTGGCGATCTCGGTGTTCGGTGCGCGACGCGGCCACGATCGTCCAGAAGAGCGGGAAGATCGAGAGCAGCGCACCACGAGTCAGGACGGCGTAGGTGAACCAGCCCGGCCGACTGGCCGCTGTCGCCCGCAGCCGTTCCGCTGGCGGCGCTGGGGCCGATGGAGGCGCGCGGCGGTCATGCCGCCGCCCTCGCCCCTCCGTCATCGCGCATGCCAGCGCCGCGACGCCAGCCAGGCGTTGACGACCACGACGACGACGATGATCAGGAACATCATCCAGGCGATGGCGGCCGCCCGGCCGAGGTGGCCGTTGTTCCAGCCCTGGTCGTAGACAGTACAGGCCGAGCGTCTGGTACTGGTGATCGGCGCCGCCGGTGCGCCGCTGATGCCCGCCGAAGCAGGAGCGGCTCGCCGAACAGCTGGGTCGCGCCGATGGTCGAGACGACGATCGTGAACATGATCGTCGGCCGCAGCGACGGGATGGTGACGTGCGGAACTGCCGCCAGCGGCTGGCGCCGTCGATCGCCGCGGCCTCGTAGAGCGTCGTCCGGGATCGACTGCATCGCGGCCAGGTAGATCAGCGCGTTGTAGCCGGTCCACCGCCAGATGACGATGCGTCGAGATGGCGATCTGCGCCGGCCAGTTGGCGTTCGTGCCAGTCGACGTTGTGGATGCCGAACCAGTGCCGAGCACCCAGTTGATCGGCGCCGACGTCGCGGTTGAACAGCTGCGCGAAGACGACGGTGGCGGCGGCGACCGAGGTCGCGTACGGCGTCAGCATCGCGATCCGCCAGAAGGTGCTGCCGCGCAGCTGGTAGTTGAGCAGGTGGGCCAGGCCCGAGCGCCATCAGCAGCTGCGGCACGGTGGAGAGGATCGCCGATCGTGAACGGTGTTGCGGAGCGCGTTCCAGAAGAACGGTCGTGCAGCAGGTTGGTGTAGTTGTCGAAGCCGACCCACGTCCATCTGGTCGGCGGTTGATGAGCTCGGTGCGGTGCACCGACACCCAGGCCGTGTAGAGCAGCGGGTAGAGCCCGAAGGCGCCGAAGACGATGAAGAACGGGGCGACGAACGCGTACGGCGAGACTCTCTGATCCCACCGGACGCGCCGGTCCGCTCGGCGCGGGCGCGGATGCCGCGGCGGCGCCGGGTCGGGGTCGCCGTGATTGCGGGGTGATGGCGGCGGCCATGGCCGTCGTCTCCGGCGAGCAGTCCGGCCCGGCCGACGCCGGGCCGGAGCCTGAGCTCGATGGTCAGCTGCCGACCGCGGCCGGGATGTCCTTGGTCATGAGCTGGTTCCAGGCGGCGTCCGGGACTGCCGCCCGGTCTCCGACCCGGGTGATCGCGGTGGAGATGGCGTTCTTGACGTCACCGTCGTGCGGGCCCAGGACGGCCGGCTGGCAGCTTGGCCGCCGAGTCGCCGAAGATCTTGCCGATCGGCGCGCCGCTGGGGTGACGGTGCCACCGCTGAAGTACGTGTCGGTGGCGGAGGCGACGGTCGGCTCGGCCGCGGCCTTGCTGTTCGACGGGAAGTTGCCGACCGCCTTGAACATCGCGGCCTGCTGCTCGGCCGCGGTCAGCCAGCTGATCAGGTCGTAGGCCTCCTTCTGGTGCTTGGAGCCCTTCGGGATGGCCAGGTACGAGCCGCCCCAGTCGCCGCCGCCGCCCGGGATGCTGGCGATGTTCCACTGCCCGCGTCATGGCGCCGGCCTCGGACTTGATGTAGCCGACCATCCAGGACGGGCAGGCGATGGTGGCGAACGTGCCGGTGGTGAACGCGACGTTCCACGCGGTGCTGAACTGGCTGAGCTTGGCGCTCAGACCGCCGGCCGCGACCTTCATCGACGTCGTCCCACGCGGCCTTGACCGCCGGGTTGCTGTCGGCGATGAGCTTGCCGGTGGCGTCGTAGTACTGGTTGGTGCGACTGACCGATGACGGCGTTGAACATGCCGCCGGCGCGTGTCGGTCCAGTACTGTCCGGACTTCGGCGCTGCGCCTTGTACTGCTGGCCGGCCGCGACGTAGCCGTCCCAGCCGTTCGCCCACAGCGCGCTCACCTGGGTCGGGTCGGTCGGCAGGCCGGCCGCCTTGAACAGGTCGGTGCGGTAGCAGATGGCCAGCGGGCCGATGTCGGTGCCGAGGCCGAGCTGCTTGCCGCCGGCCGTCGACTCCTGCCACTTCCAGGCGTAGAAGTTGTCCTTCAGCGAGGCGGCACCGAGCGTGTTGAGGTCGACGAACTTGTCGGCCTGAGCTGCGAGGTGACGGCCGCGATCCGGCCGACCTCGATGCCCTGCACGTCGCCGAGACCGGCGCCGGAGGACGAGGCTGGTCTGCAGCGCCGTCCAGTAGGTGGCCTCCTGCTCGACCGTGGTGTAGTCGATCTTGATGTTCGGGTGCAGCTTCTGGTACTGGTCGAAGAGCCCGGCCTCCTTGTAGCCGAAGGTGCCGAACAGCCGCACCTTCAGCGTGACCTTCTCGTTGGTGGGCTGCCGCGGACCCGCCGTTGCCGCTATCAGAGCTGGATCCGCAAGCTGCGCTCGCGGCTATCGCGGCGAGTGCCGCGACAAGGATCGTCGCCCTGACGAGGCGACGCGGTGTGCGTGGAGAGCGCAATGGAAGACCTCCTCGAATTCCTGTGAACCTGGGTGTCCTGTAACCGATTCGGCACGAAATTCCCGCTTTCCCGTGTCGTGGAAGCGCTCTCACGACGGTGGAAGCGTTTCCACAGTATCATTTCGGAAGGCGGCCGTCGAGTCGCCGAGTGAAATCCGTCACATTCCTCCGAGTCGAGGGGACCCGCCCTGGCCACCGAACGTCCCACGCCCTTCCGCCCCACCCTCGACGAGGTGGCGGAGCTCGCCGGCGTCTCGCGGGCGACCGCGTCCCGCGCGATCAACGGCTCCTCGCGCGTCTCGAGCAGGGCCCGCGACGCCGTCCAGCAGGCCGTGGCCGCGCTGGCGTACGCCCCAAACCGGGCCGCCCGCTCGCTCGTCACGCGGCGCACCGACACGATCGCGCTCGTCGTCTCGGAGTCGGAGAGCCGCGTCTTCTCGGACCCGTTCTTCCACTCCATCGTCCACAGCGCCACCGTCGCGCTGGCCGAGACCGAACTCCAGCTCCTCCTGCTCCTGGCGCAGGGCAAGCGCGAGCACGCGAAGGTCGAGCGCTACCTCCGCGCAGGCCACGTCGACGGCGTCATCCTGCTCTCGCTCCACGGAGCCGACCCGCTGCCCCGGGCGGTCGTGACGGCCGGGATCCCGACGGTGCTCTTGGGCCGGCCCCGGCCCGGGGAGGAGCTGGTCTGGGTCGACGCCGACAACCGCGGCGGCGGCAGAGCAGCGACCGAGCTCCTGCTCTCGCTGGGGCGGCGGAAGATCGCGGCGATCACCGGCCCGCTCGACATGACGGCGGCCGAGGACCGCGTGGAGGGCTACGCCGACGCGCTCCGCGGCCGCCGGCCTGCCGGTGCGAAAGGGGCTCGTCGCCGGCGGCGACTTCACCGTGGTCGGCGGGCGGCGGGCGATGGCCGGCATCCTTCGGCGCCACCCCGACCTGGACGCGGTCTTCGCCTCCTCGGATCTGATGGGCATCGGCGCGCTCGCAGGCACTCGACGACGCCGGCCGGCGGGTGCCCGACGACGTGGCCGTGGTCGGGTTCGACGACCTGGGCGACGCCGCCCACACCCGCCCGCCGCTCACGACCATCCGCCAGCCGCTGGGCGACATGACCACGTCACTCGTAGAGCTTCTCCTGCGCCAGGTCGAGGGCACGGGGACCGACGACGGCCACGTCATCTGCCCGACCACGCTGGTGCGGCGAGCCTCGGCCTGAGTCGACGGCCACCATCCTCGCCGCTCGCTAAAGTGGTCGACATGGACGGGGACACCGCGATCCGCACCATCGGCTACGGGGCACGCTCCATCGACGAGTTCGTCGCTGCCCTCCAGACGGCGGGCGCCGACTACCTCGTCGACGTCCGATCGGCGCCGTACTCCCGGTTCAAGCCGGAGTTCTCAAAGGAGCCGCTCGCGGCGGCCCTCGAGCAGCATGGGATCCGCTACGTCTTCATGGGCGATTCCCTCGGCGGGCCGGCCAGACGACCCCGACACCTACCGGGAGGATGGGCGGGTCGACTACGAGCGGCGGCGGCTTCATCCCGAGTTCCAGGAGGGCATCGCGTCGCTCGATGCCGGCTGGGAGGCGGGGCATCGGATCGTGCTCATGTGCAGCGAGGGCAAGCCCCAGGAGTGCCACCGGACGAAGCTCGTGGCCGAGGAGCTCGTCGCGGTCGGGGTGCCGGTCGTCCATATCGACGAGCGCGGCGTCGAGCGAACGCCACCGCGAGATCATGGATTCGATGACCGACGGGCAGGAAACGCTCTTCGGAGCGAACGCGGCCGTGGCAGGCTCGCGTAAGCAGTACCGCGTCGCGTAGGACAGGCTCTTCACAGTGGCAGATGTGGTGACCATCGGGGCGTTCGGCTGGAGCGAGGCGGGCTTCTTCGCGCGCTCGCGGCGACACGCGTGGGCCTCTTCTGCGACATCCGCCGCCGGCGCGGCGTTCGCGGATCGGAGTACGCCTTCGTGAACAGCACACGCCTCCAGCGGCGGCTCGAGGAGCTCGGGATCCCGTACGTCCACCGACTCGACCTGGCTCCCGAGCGAGGAGGTGCGCCGCGTGCAGGCCGAGGCGGACTTGCGCGAGGGCGTCGCCAAGCGGGCGCGATCTCGACTCGGCGATGCATTCGTCGCCGCGTATACCGCCGAGCATCTGGCCAGCTTCGACGCCCGGGCGTTCCTCGACGAGACGGCCGCGGCTCGGCCGGTGTGTCTCTTCTGCGTCGAGCGGGAGCCGGCCGCGTGCCACCGCTCACTTCTCGCAGCCGCACTCGAACGCGCCGGGGCCACCGTTCAGCACCTGACTGCCGTGAACGTTCTCGTCGTCGCACGTACGCGGATGCGCGGCGATCGAGTCTGCGTCGGAGGGCTCGAGGTCGACACCGGACGGAGCTTGCGGCTCCTGGGAGCGACGGGTGAGAATCTGCACGAAGACCACCCGATCCGTCCCGCCGAGGTCTGGGATCTCACGTATCGGGATCATTCGAACCCCACGGCGCCGCATGTCGAAGACGTGATCGTCTCGCACGGCCGCCGCCTCAGCACCGTCACCGACATGCTGCACGGAGCTGCTGGCGATCGTCGAGCCATGGCGCGGATCGGTCGATTCGCTATTCGACGGCCGCTTACGGACGAACGAGAATGGGAGGGCGTACGTCGGGCCGCAACCGCCACTCCCGACGGGCAGCGTGGGCTTTTGGGTGAGCGTGTACCCGCTCACGATGTCGCGCGTGCCGGCCGTCCAAGGACGGCGATACTGGTTCCCCGAGGGCGAACCGGTGACGTCGGTCCCGTACGTCGGGATGGAACCGCACGTCGAGGTCGATCCCCGCCGGCGCGCTCGTCCGGTTCTCCCTCGCCCGGTGGAGGGCGTTCCCGCGAGGGTCGGAGGAGCGGTGCTACCTCCAGGTCTCTGGGTGCTTCCTGTAGGCGCTCGCTACGCGGGGCCCCTGGCCCCACGGGGTTCGTGGTACCCAGGCGCCAGCTCGTAGACTCGACGTAGCACCACTGCGACATTGGGCCTATGGCAGACATCCCGAGCACCTAAACCGCTCCCGAACCGGCCGCGGTCGACGTCGTGGGACGCATTCATGGCAGACGCTGACAAGTGGCGAGCTGACCGAGGCTTGGCGCGGCAGCTTGCCGTGCTTGTGCCCGATACGACCGACGACGAGCCAGCTTCGTAGGCGTCGAGCGCGGGGCCGCCGCCCTACCCTCGCGGTCGCGTCTTCTCCGGGTCGTAGATCGGATACTGGTCGACGATCGCCGGCACCAGCCTCCCGTCGGCCATCGTGACCTCGACCTGAGTGCCGTGCTGGGCCAGCTCGGCCTCGATGCAGGCCATGCCGATCAGGCGGTCGACGGTCGGCGAGCGGCCCGCCGAAGGCGACGTCAGCTTGCCGACGTGGCGGCCGCCGCGCACGACGGGCGAGTTGTAGTCCGGGGCCTCCTCGCCGCCGAGGACGAGCGTCACCATGCGGTGGGTGATCCCGGCCTCGGCCTCGGCCCGCAGGGCCTTCCGCCCGACGAACTTCTCCTTGTCGAGCTTGATCATCCGATCCAGGTTCATGTGGAACGGGCTCGTCACGCCCTGGAAGTAGTCGTAGCCCAGGAAGATGAGGCCGCTCTCGATGCGCAGCGACTCGACCGCGGCCAGGCCGTACGGCCGGATGCCCATGTGGGCGCCGGCGTCGAGCAGCGCCCGCCACAGGGTCTCGGCCCCCTCGGCCGGGCAGAAGACCTCGTAGCCGAGCTCGCCGGAGTACCCGGTGCGCGAGACCCAGCAGCCCTCGACCCCGCCCACCGTGATCGGGTGCGGGATGAAGCGGAAGTACCGCAGGCCGGCGACATCCGCATCGGTCAGGCCGGAGAGCAGCTCGCGCGACCGCGGCCCCTGCACCTGGAGGTGCGGGATCTGGAACGTGTGCTCCTCGATCTCGACGTCCATGTCGGCGCAGACGCGGCGGAAGTGATCGGCATCCGTGTCGAGCGCCGTGACGACCAGCATGTCGTCCTCGGTCTCGCCCCGGTAGGCGACGCCGTCGCCGAGCATCTTCCCGTTCTCGTCGCAGAACGGCCCGTACCGGCACTGCCCCACCTCGAGCGCGCCCATGTCCGACGTGAAGATCCGGTCGGCCGCGCGGACGGCGTCCGGCCCCTTGAAGAACCACTTGCGAAGCGGGCTCTCGTCCCAGATCCCGACCGCCTCGCGGACGGCGTGGTGCTCGGCGACGGGGTCGCCGAAGTCGGAGATCCAGTCCCACCCCTCCCACTCGGCGAAGGTCCCGCCCATGCCGCCGCTCGACCTGGTCGAAGGCGGTCTTAAGCAGTCCCTCCGTAGCGACCGGCGCTGCCGGTGGGGGCATCTCGATCTCGAGGGTCGCGGCCGAGCCCAGGTCGAAAGGGGCGGCGGTCGCCTCGATCGGCGGCATCGGCACCTCGACCGGCATGATCACGGTCGGCGTCGCCCGCCGCGTCAGCTCCTGGTGCCCCGGCGGGAGCACCTGCGTCACGCCCATCAGGCCGCGCACGCTCGCCGGGCCGGCGACGCTCTTGTACGTCTCGACCGACTGCTTCTCGTCGCGGTCGATGTTGCGGCGCAGGCGGCGAAGGCGCGTCTGGAAGCCGGCGTCGAGGCCCGGCGTCGAGAAGATCGCCTGCTCGACGTAGCTCTCGACCACCTTGTTGCCGACCAGGGTGACGTCGCCGTCGCGGGCCTCGCCCGGTGCGCGGCGAGTAGAGCATGACCGAGCGCACCTGGGCGAGGAACGTGTTCCAGGTCGAGAGGACGACCTCGCCGCGGCAGCGCGCGCCGGTCTCGGGCACGGCGAGCAGCGTGATGCGGCGGTCGTTCACGGCCTCGATGACGCGCCTCGGCGGACGGCTGGAGGATCGACACGAACTTGTGCAGCGGCCACACGTCGAGCTGGTTGAAGTCGCCCGGCTCGCACCCCACCCCGAACAGGAACACGTCGGAGTAGCGGAAGAAGTTGCCGGTGCCGTGCTTCTCCCGCAGGAGGTCGTAGAAGAGCGTGATCGTGCCGCAGATCAGGTTCGAGCAGCCGACCGCGTCCATCGGCTGGGCGAGGATGACGCCCAGGCGGTCGTCGGGCTGCCACCCACCGGGCCAGAGCGTGTCGAGCGGCTCCGACGAGCCGTTCCGCTCGACCGCGAAGTCTTCGGCTGAAAGCGCGTAGGAGCTGTGCATGGGGGCCATCCTACCCGCGGCCGCGACGCCCGTGTCCTCACCTAGGTCGCGCTGGCAACGACCTCGGCCACCCACTTCTGCACGGGCCGCAGCGGCCCGAGGCGCTCGAAGCACCAGTCCGGGAACTCGGCGGTGAAGAGCTCGTCCGGCACGGCGGCGCGCGTGCCGGCGACCAGCCCGCCGTAGCGGAGGAGCTCCGCCCGCGGGATGGTCGGCGGCGTACGGCGCGGGCACGCGCTTCCACTGCTCGCGGCCGACGAGCGCGCCCGAGGCGGTCGCCTTCTTCACCGCCCGCTGGAGCGCCGGCCCGCGCTTGGGATCGTCGACGGCGGCTCGGTACGCCGCGAGCATGCCCTTCTCGAAGTGGTGCATGCCGGCGCCGTAGCCGACCCGGTCGGCCTCGAGCCGCAGGAAGAACCCCGAGGAGGCGCGGCTCGGCCCGTCGCCCTCCCAGAGCCACAGGTCGAGGTGGGTCTTGTACGGCCGCTTGTCGTTCGAGAAGCGGGTGTCGCGGTTGATGCGAAGGATCGAGCCGTTCACGCGCGGGTCGGCGTTGACGCCGGGCGCGATCGCGGCGAGCCGCTCGCCGAGCGCGATGACCAGCTCGCGCGCGGGCAGGAGCAGGAGGCCCTCGTAGTCCGCGCGGTGCGCCTCGAACCAGGCGCGGTCGTTGTGCTCGCCCAGATCGCGCAGGAAGTCGAGGGCGGCGGGGTCGAAGCCGGTGAAGGATGCCATGGCCACACGGTAGGGCCGAAGCCCGTCACGTGTCTCGCGCGACCCGCCCCAATCCGGTCACGTATCCGACCCGCCGACGGACTGCTCCGCCATGACCGCCCGCGCCTCGCGCAGGCCCGGCATGCCCGCGAGCACCTTCAGCTCCTGCTCGGTGACGATGCGGACGCAGTCGGCGTGATAGCCGTCGTCGCTTCGCGCGTGCCGGAACGCGGCACCCGCATAGGCGGCCGCGACGCCACGCGAATCGGCGACGGCCACAGTGACCCACCGGTCCTCCATCGGGAACCGGAGCTGGACGTAGAACGGCGGCACGGAGAACCCCCAGCCTCGTTCGAATAAGGACGACCCGGTCTCAAGAAAGCGGACACTTGCATTCTTTGCAAGCCCGCCGGACGGAACCGGGTGTCAGCCGAGCATTGCGACCAGCCGCTTGGGCGCGGTCATCCGGTAGCTCTCGTCGACGAGCCCCTCGACCTCGTCCCAGTCGAGCTCGACGTCGAGCCATACGCCGACCCAGCCGCGGTGTCCGACGTACGGAGGCACGAAGAACCGCTCCGGGCTCGTCTCGACGAGCGCGCCCTGGATGCCGGGCGGCGCCTTGCACCACATCGACGAGCGACCCTCGTGGGGGTGGCGCATGGCGAAGATCTTCTCGCGCACCGTGAAGCTGGGGGTCCCGACGCCGCCCTCGTGCTCGACCGCCTCGGGGTAGGCCATGCAGATCGACCGGAGGCGCGCGAGGGCCTCCTCGCTGCTCACGCCGGGACGGCTTCGATGCCCTGCTTCTGGAGCATCGCGACGACGCTCGGCCGCTCGGCCAGCCGGCGGTAGTGCTCGCCGAGCGACGGCAGCGTCCAGGCTTTGCGGGGCAGGTTCCGGCCCCAGCGGGTGAGCATGAAGCAGTAGAGGTCGGCCGCCGAGAACGTCTCGCCGAGCAGGTAGGGCCGGCCGTCGATCTGGGAGTCGATCCAGTCGAAGATCTCGTTCAGCCGCGGCTCGAGGTCGCGCTTCACGCCGGCCTCGGTCGTCTCGTCGTGGATGAAGCGGTCGGTCTGGTACCACATCTGGTAGGTCGCCTGGAGCGTGTTCGTGAGGTAGGTGAGCCAGCGGTACGCGTGGGCGCGCTCAGCCGTGCCGACCGGCGGCAGGAGGCCCGCGTCGGGGAAGCGGTCGGCGATGTGCATGCAGATCGCGGCCGACTCGTGCAGGACGAGGTCGCCGTCGCGGAGCGCAGGGATCCGCCCCTCCGGCTGGATCGCCAGGTAGCCCTCCGGCTCGATCACCGTGTAGCCGTCGCGGCGGACGCGCACCATCTCGTAGTCCGCGCCGGCTTCCTCGAGGCAGGCCTGCGGCGCCATCGCGGCCGTGCCGGGCGACCAGTAGAGCGTGATCATTCATGCCTCCCGCAGTGCGCCGCCGGCGGCGGAACGTCCAGCGCCGGATTGCGGTCGAAGAACCCAACCGGCCTGAGCTCGAACCCGCACCGCACGACCGGCATCACCGGCCAGTCCTCGAGCCGCGGCACGTGGTGCGATCCGAACGTGTACCAGAGGACGACGTCCTCGCCCGCGAGCGGGCGGTTGGCCTTCGTCCAGCGCTCGAGGCCGTCGCCGCCCGGGCTCTGGTTGGGGTACTCGCCGGCCGGGTAGCGCTCGTCCGCCGCGAACGGCGTCACCCACAGATGGTGGTCGAGGAACCGCGCCCGCCGCCGGAACTCCGAGTCCGGGAGCGCCATCGGCTCGATCCCCTCGCCGGGGATCGAGCTCGTAGGCGGTCGGCTCGCCGATGCGGTTTCGCCGCTCCGCGCTCTCGACCCGCCAGCGCCGCGACGCCGCCGAGTGCACCGACCGCCGGGCCCGCGACTCGCGATCGAGCACGGTCCGGTCGGTCAGAAACGCCGTCCCGTCGGGGTTGTGCGGCGACCGCGGCTCGGAGAGCGCATCGATCTCGACGACCGTGTTCGTCGTCCCGTCGACGTCCATGTCGAGCCGGGCGCAGAAGAAGTGCTGGTGGACGCTCGCGGCGACCCCCGGCGCGATCTCGGTCGCGTACGGCCCCGGCTCGCCCTCGGGCACGCCGGCGGTGTGCAGGACGCCGGTCAGCTTGGCCTCGAAGCCGATCGTGCCGTCCTGGCCCAGGTACCAGTAGAAGCCGTACTCGTAGTTCCCGACGGTCGCGATGCACGAGACGACCAGCCGCCGCGCACGGGCCACGTCGGTACGGCCGGAGCGGTAGTCGAAGTGCTTCCAGAGGATCCCGATGTCCTCCTCGTGGATGCAGATCGCGTTCGGAAGCGCGAGGGCGCCGCCGCGCGAGTCGTTCACCCACGCGTCGAGGTAGCTGATCTCGCCGAGGCAGTCGCAGCCCAGCTCGAGCGCGTTCACGAGCGGGCCGAGGCCGTACTCGCCGATGTCGAACGCGTTCTTGAAGTGGACGGTCGGGTTGGGATCGCCGTAGGGAATCACGAGCTCGGCGATCGACGCACGGTGGCACACCGGCCGGCCGGCGTAGGCGATCCGGTGCAGCACGAGCCCCTCGCGCGGCGAGAAGCCGACGTCGAGCGTCCAGCCCTGCCACGCCAGCGCGTGCCCGTCGAGGGTGAAGCTCGGCCCGTCGGGCTGGGTGATCTCATAGGCACGGACGTCGGTGCGCGGCGGGGCGAGCGCGCCGGGCCGGTAGTCGCCGCCCTCGCCCGACGGAACGGGGAGGACGCCGTGGTCGTCGATCCGCACGACCTCCATCGTGTTCAGGTCGACGACGCCGACCAGCCCGCCGATCGGGCGCGAGTAGGCGTTGTCGCCCTCGAGGTCGGAGCGAAGCCATGCGAGCCCGCGCGCCAGACGGCGGTCGCCGTCCTCGAAGCAGCCGATCGACCACGGGTCGACCATCACCATCTCGGGGTGCTCGATGCCGCGCTTGGCGAGCGCCTCCTGGAAGCGCGGGTCGGCGACGATCGCGTTTCCGGCGTCGTCGAACTCGTCGATGTGGATCGCGGGCTGGACGCCGGGCACGTCGCGCCAGTCGACCAGGCGCCGGTCGTCGAGCGACACGATCGCCTCGTGTGTCATCCCGTCGTCGTTGGTCAGGACGACCAGGAAGGCCTCGCGCGGCGGCGTCCCGGCGGCGAGCGCCGCCTTCGCCGGCTCGCGCAGCTCGACCGACACGAACCGCACCCGCTCGCCCAGGTCGCGGGCCTCGCGCACGACTGCGACCGCTGCGACGATCTCGTCCCCGGTCAGCGGATCGAGCGGCTTCGTCGTGATGGACGGCGCGGCCAACGGGATACGAGGGTACTAGATTGGCTTCCCGGATGGACACCAGACGCGCACTCGCGGTCGCGACGGCGGCACTCGCCGTTGCGGCCGGCTGCACGGCGAGCTCCGAAGGCACGACGGCCGTACGGGCCGCTGCCCCGCCGATGCGCGTCGGCTGCCTCCAGATCATCGACCGGACGACGAATCCATTCGCGGGCGGCTACCGGCGGGTGCTCGGCGTGATCGCCGCGCCGCCGGCGTACCTCCCCCAGGTCGGGAGAAGCGCCGACCCGCACTGGCCGTTCTGGGAGAAGGCGGGCATGGTCGTGCGCGCCGACTCTCGGCCAATCGACGTGAGCGTCCCTGTCAATTGGCGCGACCGCGCGGCCATCACGTGGGGAAACGGCAGGCCGGCGGTCAGCGCGATCCGCTTCACGCCATGCCCGTCGCCGTCCGGCGTGTGGAACGCGTACGCCGGCGGCTTCCTCCTCGGTACCCGCGGCGCCTGTGTCCCGCTGGTCTTTCAGGTCGGCCGGGAGCGGCAGGTCGTCCGGTTCGGGATCAAGGTGAGGTGCAACGGCGAGCCGTGAGGGGACGCGTATCCATCCTGCTCTCGATTTCCGCGCTGGCCGCGGCCTGCTCGAGCGGGGGTAGCACCGACAGCAGCACCGGGACGGCGACCGCGACGACCGAGCCGGCGCCCGTCACGACCACGCCGCCCGAGCAGCCCGGCAACGCCTGGCCGATGTTCGGGGTGACGGCGGACCGGGCCAACCTGTCGAGAGCCGCGACCGGGATCACCGCGTCGAACGCAACGACCCTCGCACGCGTGTCGATTGGCATTCCCGGCACGGTCGACTCGTCGCCGATCTTCGTCGGCGGACGCTTCATCGTCACCACGACCTATGGGAAGACCCTCGCGCTCGACCGAAACGGTCACCTCCTGTGGACGTACACGCCGCCCGGTATCGACGGCTGGGAGGGGTCGCGCCCAGATCACGAACGCCTCGCCGGCCGCCGACCCCGACGGGGAGCACGTCTACGCCGTCTCCCCCGACGGCGTCGTCCACAAGCTCAACCTCGCGGACGGCTCGGAGGTCACCGGCGGCGGCTGGCCGGTCACCATCACGCGCGATCCGACCCACGAGAAGCTCGGGACGGCGCTCAACATCTCGGGGCGGCTTGTGCTCGCAACGACCGGCGGCTACATCGGCGACGCGCCGCCCTACCAGGGTCACGTCGTCTCGATCGACCGGGCCACCGGTCAGATCGTCCACGTCTGGAACGCCCTCTGCTCGGACCGGCACGAGATTATCGAGCCGGCGAGCTGCCCCGACTCGGACGCGGCGATCTGGGCCCGGGCCGGCGCGGTGGTCGAGCCCGGCAACGGGCGGATCCTGGTCGCGACGGGGAACGCGCCGTACGACGGGAAGACGGCGTGGGGGGACAGCGTGCTCGAGCTCTCACCCGACGCCGGCGAGCTCGTCGGCAGCTGGACGCCGCCGAACCAGGAGGAGCTCAACTCCGGCGACGTCGACCTCGGCTCGACCGCGCCGGCGCTCGTGCGCGGTGCCGACGGACGGCTGTACGGCATCCAGGGCGGGAAGGACGCGCTCCTGCGGCTCATCGACATCGAGCGGATGCAGGTGGTGCAGACGCTCCCCACCCCGGGCGCGCAGTCGATGTTCACGGCGCCGGCCGTCTGGGGCCGGAACGTGTTCGTCGCGACGGCCGCGGGCACGGCCGCCTACCGCCTGACCGGAAGTGGCACGCCCCGGCTCCTCAACATGTGGACGAACGGCACGGCCGGCACGAGCCCGGTGATCGCCGGCGGCCTTGTGTACGTGTACGACCCGACGGGCGGCGGCATCAACGTCTACCGGCCGACCTCGCCGAACCCGGTGACGACGCTGCCTGCCGAGGCCGGCCACTGGCAGAGCCCGGTAGCCATCGACGGCCGTGTGCTGATCGGCGAGGGCGACGCGAACGAGCACTCGACGTCGGGGACGCTCAGCTTGTACCGGCTGCCGTGATGGTGTGACGGTCAGGTTGCAATGAACGCCACGAAGGCGTAGGGTCGGCGTTCGCCCAGCAAGGGTCGAGCGAAGGGCGACCGGCCGGCTGGGGGCGCCCACGGTCGCTGCTGCCTGGCAGAGGCAGCGTTCCTTCAGAGGAGGTGGGGTCATGAAGCGCATTCTGGCATTGGCCGTTCTGGGAACGGCCCTGATCGTCGGCGCTCAGCCGGCGTTCGCGAGCGGCAGTCACACGAGCACGTTCTCGTCGAACACGACGTGGCCCACGTTCACGGGCGTTCCGACGACCGGACCGCTCGGGCACGCCCAGACCGTGTGTCTGGACGCCACGGCGCCCACGTCGCCGGCGAACTGCCCGGTGGGGGCGATCGACTACGGGTTCGGCGCCGGATGGCCGGCACCGCTCGGCAGCATCCCGCACGCGTTCTGGATCTGGGCGCCCGGCATCACCGGCGCGACGTCGCCCTCCGAGCTGGCGCAGTACTACTTCTCGAAGCGGATCAGGATCCACGGCCACCTCGTCTCCGGGCGGATCTCGATCGCGGCCGACGATTTCGCCGAGGTTTGGGTGAACGGAACGATCGCCGGCACGATCGGCAGCACGACCGACGCGACCGCCGCCTTCGCCGCGCAGAGCTCGCTGACGACGTTCGACATCAAGCCGTTCCTGCACCACGGGAAGAACCGGATCACGGTGCACGCCCAGAACGGCGTCGGCGCGTTCTCCGGATGCGGGCCGTGCACCTACCAGCAGCAGCCTGCGGGCGTGGTGTTCGGCGTCAAGATCCGAGTAAGAAGCCACGACGAGGACTGACGGAGCTCGTCGGGAGTAGATAGAAGATCGAGACACGGCGCGGCCTATACGGAGGCCGGCGCGTTCCAGTCCCAGGACGGGCCCACGTCGAGTCGGCCGCCCCGGGCGGCGCTGGCGCGCGCAGCCACCGCCGTCGCCACCGCCCAGCGGTCGTCCTCGAGGGTCGCGCCCGCCGTCTCCTCGCCGCGGCACGCCCGCCCGAACGCGTCCATCTGGGCCTGGTAGGCGTCGTGGAACCGGCCGCGGCAGTCGGCCGGGAAGGCGTTGGACGAGTCGGCCGTGAGAACCACCATCCCGCCGCCGACGGCCGGCTCGGCGATCTGGATCGACCCGCCCGGTCCGACCACCTCGCAACGGATGTCCATGCCGTAGGTCGAAGTCCGCGAGAGGTGCACGGTCGCGGCGGCATCGCCGAGCGCGATCGTGATGTAGGCGTTGTCGACGTCGGTGTCGTGGTAGACCGGAGCGTGCACCTGGGTGAACACCGCCGTCGGATCCCGGCCGAGCAGCCAGCGCGCGGTGTCGAAGTCATGGACGCCGACGTCCATGATGAACCCGCCGGCGTCGGCGTCGGCGTCGCTGGGCGGGAAGTACTCGCGGCTCGTCAGGTGGACCGCAAACGGCTCGCCGATCTCTCCCGCCGCGAGGCGGTCGGCCACCTCGCGGAAGCCGGCGTCGTGGCGGCGGTGATAGGCGACCCTCGCGAGGAGCTCGGGATGCTCCGCAGCGGTCTTTGTGATTAGTGACTGCTCACTAACTGTTGCCGCGCCGGGCTTTTCGAGCAGTAAGTGCTTACTCCTTTCGAGCGCCCGAACGGCGTGCGCGGCGTGGACGTTCGTCCGCGTGCACACCATGATCGCCTCGACCTCGTCGGTCGCGAAGAGCTCGTCGAGCGTCAGGAGCTCCACCGCCGGATCGAGCGCACCGACCCGCTCGCGGCTCGCCCGGCCACGGGCCGAGGCGACGGCCACGAGCTCCACAGACGGGCTTCGCAACGCACAGGCCGCGTGGACCGCGGAGATGAATCCGGTGCCCGCGATGCCGAGCCGCACAGGCTCGAAGTCGTCGCTCATCGTGGGCGGACGCTACCAACGATGCCGCTTTACACTGTCCGCGTGGGACGGAGCATCACGATCTTCGACGTCGCACACGAAGCCGGCGTCTCGAAATCCACCGTCTCGAACGTCGTCCGCGGCGTCGACGAGGTGTCGGACGAGACGCGCCGGCGCGTGCTGGCGGTCATCGACAAGCTGAACTACAAGCCGAACGGCGTCGCGCGCCAGTTCGTGAAGCGCAGGACGACGATCGTCGGGGTGCTCGTCGGAGATCTCGGGAATCCGTATCACGCACATCTCGCGCAGGCTGTCGAGCGCGCCCTGTTCGGCTGCGGCCATACCGCAATGTTCTGCAACATCGAAGGCGACGACGAGCTCGCCGTCGCAGGGGTGGAGTCGCTCGTGGAGCAGCGGGTGGCCGGCTTCGTGTTCCTTGCTTTCATCGAGCGCACGCCCAGTCTGGCCGGGTCGCTCCAGCGGGCCGGCGTTCCAACCGTGACGATCGGCCTGCGCCAGGACTGGACAGACTCGGTCGGCCCACGCGACCGGGAAGGGGGCCGGCTCGCGGCACAGCACCTGCTCGATCTCGGCCACCGCCGCATCGGGTACGTCGGCACGTCGACCGTCGAGGTTGTCGGCGACCGCGCCCGCTACCGAGGCTACGCGTCCGTACTGCGAGGCGCCGGGATCCAGCCGCAAGCGCTGGCATGGGATCCGATATCCGGGGCGATGCGCGTCGGCCGCCGCTCCCTCTCGCTGTCGGATGCCCTCAGCGGACCCGGTGCGCCGACGGCCGCCGTCGTCTGGAACGACCACACAGCGATCGCGCTGATCGACGCCTGCGAGGACGTCGGAATCCCGGTCCCCGGCCGCCTGTCCGTGGTCGGCTTCGACGACATCGCCGTGTCGGCGCTCCGCCGGATCTCGCTGACCACGGTTGCCCAGCCGCTTGGCCTCCAGGCGGAGAGAGCGGTCGCCATGCTGCTCCATCGGATCACGGGCGACCCGGATGGGAGGCTGCGTCACGTGAGTGTCCCGGTGGAGCTTCGGGTGCGCGGATCGACGGCCGCGCCGCGGGAAGCACACCGAGCATGACGGCGACGACCGAGCACTCCTGGCACATCGGCGACTACCACCCGCTCGCCTGGGCCGAGACGGCCGTGAAGGCGGTCGCGTTCGTGGTCGCCTACGTCGCATTCGTGCACGCGCTCGACCGCAGCCTGCACTCGCCGTCAGGCGTGCGGATCGCGGAGCTCCTGCTGCTCGGCGTCGCCGAGCTGGGCATTCTCCTGACCATCGTCGACCGGGTGATCGAGCGGGAGCTGATCGCGGTCGGGTTCGTGCTCTTCAACAATGCCGCGCACGCGAGCATGCTCTATGCGCTCCTCGCCATCCCCGGGCCGGGCGGCCTGCTCTCGATCTTCTGCGCGCTCATGCTGGGCGGCGAGCTGATCAAGTGGCGCTGGCTCCACGAGGAGCGGCCGCCCATGCGGCAGCTCAGCCTCATGGCCGCGCAGGCGTTCGTCGTCGCATACGCGGCCATCTATCTGGTCGCACTCGTCTTCTGGGAGTTCGCGACGTGATCGATCGTCTCGGCCTGAGGTAGCTCACACGGTCGTTCCGACGACGCTGCCCACAAGCATCGTGAGCGCCATCGCCGCAACGCCCCAGATGACGACCCGCAGGATTCCGCGAGGTGCCGGCGCGCCCCCAAGACGGGCACCCGCCCAGCCGGTCAGCCCGAGCGCCACCAGCGTTGCCGCGATCGTCAACGCGATTCGGAGCGAGGACGGGGCCACGATCACCGCTAGCAGCGGCAGTGCGGCGCCGACCGTAAATGAGGCCGCCGACGCCCCGGCCGCCTGGAACGGCCGGGCGTGCGAAAGCGCGGTCATGCCCAGCTCGTCGCGGGCATGCACCGCGAGCACGTCCTCCCGGGCGCTGAGCTCGGCCGCGACCTCCTCAGCGAGCCGGGCGGAGAGCCCGCGTGCACGATAGATGCCCGCCAGCTCGGCGCGCTCGCCGATTGGGTCGCTCCGCAGCTCGAGCCGCTCGAGAGCGAGGTCGGCGCGCTCGGTGTCCGACTGCGAGCTGACCGAGACGTACTCCCCGGCGGCCATCGAGGCCGCGCCGGCCACCAGGCCCGCGACGCCGGCCGTCACGATCGCGGAGCGGCTCGAGTCGGCAGCGGCAACACCGACGATGATCGCGGCGACCGAGACGATGCCGTCGTTTGCGCCAAGGACGGCGGCACGCAACCAGCCGGCGCGATGGCTGAGGTGTCGTTCCCGACGGCGAGCCTCGCTTGCCACAGGCCGATCCTACCGGCGGACGGTCACCGCCCGGTAGAGTCGTCGCATGACCGCCCAGGATCCATCCCATGTCCTCGACCACGTCGGCCTGGCTGTCGCCGATCTCGCAGCCGCCCGCGCGTTCTACGCCGCGGCGCTCGAGTCGCTCGGATTCGGCGTCGTCATGGAGTTTCCCGGAGTGATCGCCCTGGGCCTTCCGCAGCAACCCGAGCTGTGGATGCATCAGGGCACTCCAAGCGCCCCGATCCATCTGGCGTTCCACGCCACCGACCGCGGCGCGGGTCGATGCGTTCCACGCGGCGGCGCTCGCCGCCGGCGGGACCGACAACGGGCCGCCCGGCCTACGGCCGCAGTACCACCCCGGCTACTACGCCGCGTACGTCAAGGACGCCGACGGCAACAACGTCGAGGCCGTCCACCACGGCGTGTCGGGTTAGCGGCTGTCCGCGAAGGGCTGCGGCACCCCCAGCCGCCCGTCCGACCATGTGTAATACGTCGTGGTGCCCGCGCTCGCGTTATCGGTGTAGTCGCCGAAGTTCGGCGTGATGAGCGACGAGGTGTTGGTCCAGTCCGTAGCGCCGGTGGTGATCCGAAAGTCGGCACCCTGCACACCGGTCGAAGCGCGGCACTCGCCGTAGTAGTCGGTATGCGCCGAATCCGGCCCGAAGCGGCGGCGGTCGTACCACGACGTGCAGATGTGGCCGTTGGCGCGCACCGAGAGGGCGGGCATGAAGTGCAGCGTGTAGTCCGAGTCGTCGTTCAACCGCACGATCGGGCTGGGGCTCGAAAGCTGCGGGGAGTACGACCGCAGCCAGATGTCGCCGAGCGGGTGCAGGCTGGCGTCGTTCCAGGCCACCACTACCCGGCCGGCCGCACGGTTCCAGGCGATCCGCGGGAAGTCGTTGCCGGTACCGCGGTTGTAGCCGGCGATGACGACGCTTCCGAGGGAGCGGACGCCGCCGACGGGGCTGGCGTTCACCTGGCCCCTGGTGATCACGACCGGGTTCCCCTGCCCGCCGACCAGCGGCGCGTTGGCGTGCGCCGGGACGAGCGCGAGATGCTCGTAGACGTGCGGGTCGCCGTCGAACAGGTTCGAGTCGAGGTTGCGCTCCCACGCGACGTAGGTGTCGCCGCCGGGGGCGACCGCCGCGTAGGCGCCCTCGTTCTCGTCGGCCGGCTCCTCGTGCCACACGGAGATCGTGTGGAAGGCGGCCGAGGTGAGCTGCCCGGCCGCGACGGGGACGTGCGCTCGGGCGATGTTGATCGCGCCGGTGCCGCTGTGCGAGCCGCTGATGAAGAAGCGCGTGAATGACACGACCAGCGTGCGGCTGGTCTGGTCCCACGCCAGGAAGTCCTTGTCGAGAAACGCGATGTTGGACGCCGTCACTGCTCCGCCGAGGAGCGAGCACACGTTTCCGGCGGGGCTCACCACGACGGGCTTCCCCATCGAGACGCCGGTCGCGGTTGGCGTCACGACCTCGACCGCGATGGTCAGCTGGGCAGGCCGCCCGTCGTTGCAGGCGGCGGGTGACGGCAGGTACAGAGACCCGACGATGAAGTGCGCGCCGTTATCAATCGAGACAACAGTGGGATCGCCCGACCACTGCTGGTTCGGGTTGGGGTTGCGGAGGCCGACGAGGTCGGCGAACGACCGGCCGCCGTCGTCGGAGTAGCCGATGCCGGTAAGCGACGCGAGGAGCCGGTTCGTCGGCTGGACGGCGAACCCGGTCGCGTCGTTCCACGCCACCAGTACGCGGCCCGAAGACGTCCCGTCGATGGCGGTCTCGCTCTGGCCTGCCGCCAGATCCTCCTGCGGATCGGCGGCGTCGACGTTCGTCCCGAGCGTGACGGAACTCGGGGGCGCCGGGCGCCGCGCGGCCTCGGCCGCACGCGGCGGGTTGAGCCAGGCCTGAGCGCCCTGCGACACCCAGTGGGCGTGGAGGTGCTGTTGCACCACCTGCTTCAGCGACGGAGCCGCGCCCGCCGGCGTAGACCCGCTCGACACGGCCGCAGCCGCAATCACGGCCACCACGAGAACACGACGCATCTTCACCCCTCCAATGCCCGTCGGCGACGCCCGAGATGCGCGCGCAGTCTTGCGCCCCGGCCCACCGGTGTCAAGCGAGGGTGGCGCCGAATCACCCTCTTTGTGGATCGCCCGCCGCCCGCCCATCGCCGATTCTGTCTCCCGGCGGGACAACACTCCCGCCCTCTTCCGTCCCGAAGCTGCCCGGCCGGACGCGTGGCGCGCGCGTCCAGCCGGGCGTTCTTCGTTTCAGCCGATCTCGCGGGCCGCGCGACGGCCGCTTCTGACGGCGCCCTCCATGTAGCCCTGGAAGTTGAGCGAGGTGTGCTCGCTCGAGATGAACTCCCCGCCGTGCTCGCTCACCTGGCCGCCGGCCAGAGAGCCCCGTAGCGTCCACACCCGCCCGCCCAGCCGGTCAGACGCCTCGAAGAGCCGGACGCGATGCCCGCGGTGGCGGAGCGAACGGGTCGCGCTCAATCCCGCGAGGCCGCCGCCGATGACCAGCACGGTGGGCGCTCCGCGAGCTGCGGAGGCGATCCCACCCTCGGCGGCGAGTGCCACGGCAGCAGCCGTTCCGGCTCGGTGGAGCAGCTCACGCCGGGTGAAGGTGAGCATCAGGGCCAGTCTACGGCACTCCTGAATGGTCACAAGGAGCCCTCTTTCGAGGGATGGTCGGAAGGTGCTCGATGGGCGACGTTGAGTGAAGCAGCCGAAGTAGGTCGTTCGGCGCTCACCCCTCGCATATCTCATGGACTTCATGTCGGACACCGAAGACACCACCCGCCGAACCACCTCGGGACAGACGCTCCCGCTGGTGGTCGTGTTCCTGCTGACGCTGCTCCTGTTCTGCGGCGCGGTCATCGACATCGGCAACGCGTATCGCGTGAAGCAGGCCCTCCAGGCCTCCGCGGACGCCGCCGTCGCCGCCGGCGCGGGGAACCTCCCCAACACCGGCGCCGCGAGCGCCGCCGCGCACAACCTGAGCGCCGAGAACACCGCGAAGAACCGGATCGCGGGCGTGCCCAACGTGACCGCCAACATCACGATGGACTGCTCGACGAGCCCGAACTTCTGCAACCCGGCGAACACGGTGCACATCACCGAGACGGCGAACATCCCGACGTACTTCCTGCGGCTCATCGGCATCAGCACGATCACCGAGAGCGTGCATGCGCAGGCGTGCTCGCCATGCGGCGGGCTTCCGCTCGACGTGATGATCGTGCTCGACCGCACGGGCTCGATGTCGGGGACGAAGCTGAGCAACGCCAAGGCCGGCGTTCTGTCGTTCCTGACGGGTATGGATCCGACGATCGACAACGTCGGACTCGTGGTCCTTCCTCCAGCGACCAGCACGTCGCAGGCCTGTAGCACGAACGACGACCAGACCTACACGGATACCACGCCGGCGTACCTGCTCGTGCCGTTGGGGAACACCTATGCGTCGTCGCTCGGCAACCTGAACAGCTCGTCGCCGCTGGTCTCCACGGTGAACTGCGTGCACGCCGTGGGTGGCACTGCGTACACGCTCGCGATCGACAACGCTTACCAGGAGCTCGTGGCGCACGGCCGTCAGGGAACGCAGAAGGTCATCGTGTTCCTGTCCGACGGTGCCGCCAACTACGGGCCCCAGTACTACTCGAACACGAGCCCGTACCTGACCAATCCGTGCAAGTCGGCCGTCGACCAGGCCGCGATCTACAAGGCCGCCAAGGTACTGATCTACACGATCGCCTACACGACGACCAGCTCTGACATGTGCGAGGCGTCGCCCAGCGCCAAGATCGGCACCCACATCGTGACCGGCAACGAGAGCCCGCCGTACTATGAGTCACCGTCGATCTCCGCCGTCGGAGCCATGCAGCAGATCGCGAGCCCGGGGAACTACTACTCGAACCCGAACGCGACCTCGCTCACCGGCATCTTCACGGCGATCAGCGCCGACATCATGGCCGGCCACAGCCGCATCAACGGCTGAGCGAAACATTGGGGTCTGACCCCAATTTCTCAGCGGTCGTCGCCCGGGACTCCGAAGCCCGGTGAGGCCGCCGGGTCGAGCGCCCGGGTGACGTAGTCGCCGATCTGCGGCTCCCAGATCGCCCACGCCTCGGCGAGGCGCGCGATCGGGTCGTCGTCCCAGTCGACGCGCAGGTCGACCACCGGCCACTCGACCCGGTCGCACACGACGACGCCGGCCGAGCGGACCGGCCCCTCCTCGCCGCCCGCCTCGAGGCCGGCGCGCAACCCCGCGATGAGCCGCGCGCCCAGATGCGCCTCGGGCTCGGCGGCGAAGGCCGCGACCATCGCCGCGGGCACCTCCGGCGAGGCGAGCAGGTTGCCGGCCGCGACGGCGCCGGGGCCGTGCGCGGCGGCATGCGCGCCGAGCGTGTACGCGCCCGAGAACGCGCCGGTCGAGCCCGCCTCGTCGACGGCGGTCACCTGGCGGTAGGCCGCGCCGGGGGCCTTGGCGAGCGCGGCGTCGACGGCCTGCTGAGCGGTTCGCCCGGCGGCCATCAGGTCGAGCACGGCCGGGCCCAGGCGCGGGTCGGTGACGTTCTGGCTCGCGGCCGCCCCCGCCCCGGCCCGGGCATGCGCGCAGCGGGCCGCGACGGCCGGGCTCGACGAGCTGACCGCCGTCCCGACCATGCCGGTGCGCTCGCAGCGGCCGACCAGCGAGAACGTCATGCCCGCTCGTCGGGGATGACGGCGATGACGTCGACCTCGACCACCCACTCGGGCCGGGCGAGCGCGGTCACGACCACGCCGGTGAACACCGGATGGACGCCCTCGAGCCACCGCCCAAGCACCCCGTAGACCGCTTCCCGGTAGCGGATATCGGTGAGGTAGATCGTGGCCTTGCAGATGTCCTCCAGGCGCGCGCCGCACTCCTCCAGGAGGAGCGCCACGTTGGCCATCGCCCGCTCCGCCTGGCCGGCCGGATCGCCGATCGCGACCGACTCCCGGGTGTCGAGGTCCTGCGCCACCTGGCCGCGCAGGTACACCGTGTTCCCCGCGATCACCGCCTGAGCGAGGTCGTTCGAGATCCGCTGCTCGGGGTAGGTGTCGCGCGTGTTGAACGGGCGGATGCGGCGGTGGCTCACGCCGGCACCTGCTCGGAGAGGCCCGCGGCGCGGCGCACGACGTCGAGCGGCCCCGCGAAGTCGAAGTTGCGGTAGACGGCCCCGAGATGGGCGAATGGGGGCGACTGCGCGAAGAGCTGGAACGTGAGCCGGTGGCCGGCGTAGTCGGAGTTCAGAAGGTCGCGGGCCAGCGCAAGGAGCCGGCGGCGATCGTCGGCCGTCCATTCCTCGTTCACGCTGTAGAACTTCTGCATCCACGGCCCCGTCTCGGGGTGCGCGAACATCGCGTGGTCGGGCGTGACGCAGATCTGGCCGCCGCACAGCTCGCGCGCGACGTGCATCATCGCCGGGAGCTGCGAGCAGGCCAGCACCCGGCCGGTGTAGAGGAGCGACTGGTTGGGCATGACGAGGCCCGCCGGCGACGGCTCCGCAAGCGCGATCGCCGCAGTCAGGTGGGCATGGATCCCCTCGCGGTAGCACGCCAGCGCGGCGAGCTTCTCCTGCACCGCCTGCTGGCGCTCGAGCCCGGTCTGGCGCACGTTGTGGAGGGCGACCCCGATCAGCATGTCGGCGAAGCGCAGGATCCGCTGGACGAACGGGAAGGCGCTATAGCGGTGGAGCGTCCCGCGGATGAACGCCGCCGCGCGAGTGTGCCGGTAGAAGAGGACGTTCTCCCACGGCACCTCGACGTCGTCGAAGACGATCAGGGTGTCGACCTCGTCGAAGCGGTTCGAGAGCGGGTAGTCCTCGATCGGCCCCCGCCCCGCGAAGCCGGTGCGGCACAGGTGCCGCAGCCGCGGCGAGCCCATGTCGACGATGCACCCGAGCGCGTAGTCCGAGAGCTCGGCGTCGCCCCAGTTCGCGATCGTCGGCTTCACGAAGGCCTGGTTGGCGTAGGCCGCGGCCGTCTCGTACTTGGCGCCGCGGATGACGATGCCCGAGTCGGTCTCGCGCACGACGTGCAGGAGCATGTCGGGATCCTGATCCTGCGGCCGCTTCGAGCGGTCGCCCTTCGGATCGGTGTTGGCCGACACGTGGAACAGGTCCTCCCGAAGGACGCGGTCGATGTGCCGGCGGATGTTCTCGCCGAAGCGCGGGTCGACCTCGTTCAGGACGTCTTGTCCGTCGAAGAGCGACCACATCTCGCCGACCGTCTCGTCCCCCACCCGGGTCACGACGCCGCCGACCTCGTCCATCACCGCATCGACCGCCGCGCGCTTGTCCCACCAGTCCGCCTGCGTCCGCGGGAGCTTCAGGCCGACCGCGAACGTCTCGCCGTCCTCGTCGTAGGTGAGGGTCTCGCGGTGGTCCGGCTCGTGGGCCATGTCGTAGATCCGAGCGCGCACGTCGACGATGGGCCGAAAGGCCGGGTGGGCCGTCACGTCGTCGACGCGCTCGCCGTTCATCCACACCTCGCGCCCGTCTCGCAGCGACTCGCGGTAGTCATCGCCTGTCCGGATCATGCGGGGCTCCCTGTGTCGGTCGGCAGCGGCTCAGGGAGTATGCACGGTGACCGGAAGCGGACGGTATTGCCGGCGCTGGGATAGCATTGCGGCTGGGAAAGCGTGGGCACGGAGCAGGCGGAGCGGCGAGGCAGATGGCGAAGGTTCTTCTGAAGGCGCTGGACATCCTGGCGCTCTTCGATCGCAACCGGCCCGAGTGGGCCGAGCACGAGGTCGCGAGCGCTCTCGACCTCCCCACCTCGACCGCCCACCGCCTGCTTGCATCGCTCAGGAGCCGGGGGTACGTGGTGCGGACGAAGTCCGGCCGCTACCGGCTCGGGCCGGCGGCCATGGCGCTCGGCCGGCGGGCCAGCGATCAGGCGGTCGCGCCGAGCCTGCGGATAGCGCTCGAGCGCGTGGCGGCGGAGACGGGCGAGACGGCGCTCGTCGGGATCCGCGACCCGGCCGGGGGCGGCCTCCTCATCCTCGATCGGATCGAGTCGCCCCAGCGGCTGCGGGTGGCGCTCGACGTCGGCCACGTCGTCCCCCTCCATGCCGGAGCGGCCTCGAAGGCGCTCCTCGCGCACCTCGCGCCGCGCGAGATCGAGCGCGTCGTCACCGGCCCCCTCCCGCAGGTCGGGCCGGCCACGATCACCGACCGCGATGTGCTGCTCCGCGACCTCGAAGCCGTGCGGCGGGCCGGACACGCCCGAAGCTGCGAGGAGGCGACCGTGGGCGGATGGGCCGTCGCCTCGCCCGTCCTCGACGTCGACGGCCAGGCGCGGGCGGTGATGGGTATCATCGCTCCCGTGGCCCGACACAGCCCCGAGGCCGAGGAGACCGCGGTCGCAGCCGTCAGCCGGGCCGTCGCAGAGGCGGGCTGATGCCGGCCGGCGACGGGCCGCTGACCGGCGCGATCGGGCAGCTCCACGTCACCGTGTCGGACATCGGCCGGTCGGTCGCGTTCTACCGCGACGTGCTCGGCCTCCAACTGCTCTTCGAAGTGCCCGGACAGCCCATGGCGTTCTTCGACTGCCAGGGTGTGCGGCTCTACCTCGGGGCCGCCGAGTCGCCCGAGTTCAGGTCGCAGCCGCTCATCTACTTCCGGGCCGACTCGGCGCGCGAGGCGGGAGCCGAGCTCGCCCGGCGCGGCGTCGAGTTCACGAGCGAGCCGCACGTCGTGCACCGCCAGGGCGACACGGAGCTCTGGATCGGCTTCTTCCAGGACCCGGACGGCACGACCCTCGCGGTTATGTCCGAGGAGCAGGCGCAGGGCTGATCGCCGTCGCCGCCCGCAGCTCGTCCATGAGCCGGGCGACGCGATCGGTGCCGAGCTGGGAGCGGACATCGCGCTGGACCTGCTTCCACAGCGGTCGCACCTCGTCGACAAGCCGGTGCCCGGCCGGGGTGAGCTCGGCCATGCGCACCCGCCGGTCGGCCCCGACCGAGACCGAGACGAGCCCGCGCCGCTCGAGCGGGCGCAGGTCGCGGGCGAGCGTCGTTCGGTCCATCGCCAGGCGGCCCGCCAGGTGCGATACGGAGAGCGGGCCCTCCTCGAGGAGCCGGGCGAGGATCGAGAACTGGCTCGTTCGGATCCCGGCCGGCTCGAGCGCGCGGTCGTAGACGCGCGACAGCGAACGTGCCGCCATGCGCGCCGTGGCGCAGATGCAGACGATCTCGGCCGGCTCGACAGACATGAAACGAGTATATACACGCTTCTGGTAGCATCGCCGCCGTGACCGCCGAGAGCCGTCCTCTCGCCGCCCGGATCCTGGCGCCGGGGCGCGTGCACTACGGCTGGGCCATGGCGGCGGTCACCCTGCTCGTGCTCGTGATGAGCGCGGGGTTCCGGTCGACCGCCGGGATCCTCATCGTGCCGCTCGAGCACGAGTTCGGCTGGAGCGCGGCGACCGTGTCCTCGGCGGTGTCGATCAACCTGATCATGTTCGGGCTGGGGGCGCCGTTCGCGGCCGCCCTGCACGACCGCTTCGGCGTCCGGCGCGTGACCGTGACCGCGCTCCTGGTCGTCGCCGCCGCCTCAGCCGCCACCACCCTCATCTCGGAGCCGTGGCAGCTTCGCCTGCTCTGGGGCCTCGTGATCGGCACGGCGACCGGCGCGGTCTCGATCCCGCTGGCGGCGATCGTCGGCAACCGCTGGTTCGTCCGCCGCCGCGGCCTGGTGACGGGCATCATGACGTCGGCCAACGCCACCGGGCAGCTCATCTTCCTGCCGGTGCTCGCGACCATCGTGACGGCCGCCGGGTGGCGGTGGGCGTCGGCGACCGTGGCCGTGGTCGCGCTCCTGGTCGTCGTCCCGCTCGCGGCGCTCGTCATGCGCGACCACCCGTCCGACGTCGGCCTTCCACCCTACGGCGGCGAGGAGATCGAGATGCCCGTCGCCCCCGTCTCGGGGCCCGTGCGAACCGCCCTCGGGGGGCTGCGCGAGGGCGCGCGGTCGGGCACCTTCTGGCTGCTCGCGGGCTCGTTCTTCGTGTGCGGCGCCTCGACGAACGGCCTGGTCGGCACGCACCTGATCCCGGCCGCCCACGACCACGGCGTGTCCGAGGTGACGGCCGCGTCGTACCTGGCCGCGATCGGCGTCTTCGACATCATCGGGACCACCTTCTCCGGCTGGCTCACCGACCGCTACGACCCGCGGCTCCTGCTCTTCTGGTACTACGGGCTGCGCGGCCTCTCGCTGCTCGCCCTCCACTCGGTGCTCGGCTCGCCCAACCTGGGGCTCCTGGCGTTCGTCGTGTTCTACGGCCTGGACTGGGTCGCGACGGTGCCGCCGACGGTCGCGCTCACGGCCGACGCGTTCGGGCGGGAGCGAGTCGGCATCCTGTTCGGCTGGATCTTCGCCGCGCACCAGTTCGGCGCGGCGTTTGCGGCGTACGGCGCCGGCTGGATCCGCACCGACGCCGGCAGCTATCACTGGGCGTTCCTGCTCTCGGGCGCGATGTGCATGGGCGCGTCGTTCGCGGTAACGCGCATCCGCACGCGGGTCCCGCGGCCCGCGCCCGCCTGACGGCGGGCACAATTGGGGTGTGGGGGCGAGCTGGAGCGGCACGCGGCGGAGGTTCTTGGCGCACGGCGCGGCGCTCGTGGGCGTGGCGGGTCTGGGGTGCGGAGCGCCGCGGGCGGTGCCACGGCGGTGCCGCGCGCGGTCCCATCCGGCAGGCGGCCGCCCATCGACACCATCGTGGTCGACTGCCAGGAGAACCGCTCCTTCGACCACTACTACGGCTTCGCGCCCTTCGTCGGGCGCCACGGCGTGCCGGACGGGCTACACGCAGCCGGACGGGTCGGGCGGGACGGTCGCGCCCTTCCACTTCACGAGCCTCTCGACGAACGACATCCGCCACTTCTGGCCGGACGTCCACGCCGAGTGGAACGGCGGGCGGATGGACGGCTTCTTCACCGCCGACGGGATCGACTGCATGGGCTACTACACCGGCGAGGACCTGCCGTTCTACTACGGCCTCCACGAGCGCTTCACGCTATGTGTGAACTCTTTCTGCTCGGTGCTCGGCCCGTCCTACGCGAACCACCTCTACCTCGCCGCGGGGACGTCCGGCGGCGTCACGACGAACGACGTGGCGGGGCTCGGGCTGCTCGACTATCCCTGCATCCTCGATCTGCTCGACGCAGCCGGCGTCTCGTGGAAGGTCTACAACGGCGATCAGGACCCGAACGTCTTCGAATTCTTCGCGCGGTTCGGTCAGGACCGGCGCGCGCGGGCCACCGAGGACGACTATCTCGACGACGCGGCGCACGGCCGGCTGCCCAACGTGTCGTTCATCTTCGCCAGCTCGGGGCTCGGGCGCGACGAGCACCCGCCGGCCGACGTCTCGGTCGGGATGCGGCTCCAGAAGCAGCTGGTCGAGGCGCTCATGGGGGGACCGCAGTGGGAGAGCTCCGCCTACCTGCTCACCTACGACGAGCACGGCGGGTACTTCGACCACGTGCCGCCGCCGCAGGCCGACGCCTACGGGCTCGGCATACGCGTCCCGACGTGGGTCATCTCACCCCACGCGAAGCCCGGCCACCTCGAAGCGACCGTCTTCGAGCACGCATCGATCCTGAAGCTCATCGAGCGGGTCTTCGGCCTTCCCACGCTGGCGTCGGTGAATCACACGTTCGATGAGCGGACGCCCGGCGGGCCCACAAACGAGGCGGCGAACGGGGCCGTGCACGGCCCACCGGCGCCGCCGCGCGACGGCGTGCCGTGGATCGGCGACATGACCCAGTGCTTCCGCTGATCGCGGCGACGCGCGGGGCAAAGGCGGTGAAGTCCTTGACCCGCGCCGCACGCTCCTGCTACGAGTCCTTCGACAGAACCGACGGCGAGGAGGGGGCACTCATGGCCGACATCTGGACTGGAACGCGACGTGGGCTCATCGGGCGCGGCGCGGCACTGGCGGGGGCGGCGGGGCTCGCAGGCGCGGGCCCGCTGGCGGCGCCGGCCGTTGCGAGGAGGAGGCACCGGCCGCCGATCGACACGATCGTGGTCGACTGCCAGGAGAACCGCTCGTTCGACCACTACTACGGCTTCGCGCCCTTCGTCGGGCGCCACGGCGTGCCGGCGGGCTACACGCAGCCCGACGGATCGGGCGGGACGGTCGCGCCGTTTCATTTCACGAGCCTCTCGACCAACGACATCGGCCACTCGTGGTCGGACGTCCACAGCGAGTGGAACGGCGGCAACATGGACGGGTTCTTCACGACCGACGGCATCGACTGCATGGGCTACTACACCCGTGAGGACCTGCCGTTCTACTACGGCCTGCACAAGCACTTCACGCTGTGCGTGAACTACTTCTGCTCGGTGCTCGGGCCGACCTACCCGAACCGCTTCTACCTCGCGGCGGGCACGTCCGCCGGCATCACGACGAACGGGATCTGGGGATTCGGCGTGCTCGACTACCCGTGCATCCTCGACCTGCTCGACCGGGCGGGCGTCACGTGGAAGGTCTACAACCTGGGGCAGTTCGACGACGTGCCGGCCGGCGAGTCGGACAACGTCTACGTGTTCTTCAAGAACTTCGCGAACGACCGCGCGCGCGCGGGCCAGCCAGGAGGACTACCTCCACGACGCGAAGCACGGCCGCCTGCCGAACGTCTCGTTCATGATCCCGAGCTTCACGCTCGGCATCGACGAGCACCCGCCGGCCGACGTCTCGGTCGGGATGCGGCTCCAGAAGCGGATGATCGAGGCGCTTCAGGACTCGCCGCAGTGGCACCGCTCGGCCTACATCCTCACCTACGACGAGCACGGCGGGTACTTCGACCACGTGCCGCCACCGCAGGCCGATGCCTACGGGCTCGGCATCCGCGTGCCGACGTGGGTGATCTCACCGCACGCCAAGCCCGGGCATCTCGAGACGACCGTGTACGAGCACGCGTCGATCCTGAAGCTCATCGAGACGACGTTCGACCTGCCGACCCTCGCGTCCGTGAACCACATGTTCGACACAGAGACGCCGGGCGGCCCGAACAACGAGGCGGCGAATGGGGCCGCGCACGGGCCGCCGGCGCCGCCGCGCGACGGCGTCCCCTGGATCGGCGACCTCACCCAGTGCTTCAGGTAGCGCCGATCAGCCGCCGCTGATCGCAGCGATCACGTCGACCCGCGAGTCCGGCTCGAGGGCCGTGTCGAGCCCTGCCCGCTCACGGTCGACGTACACGTTGATGTGGCGGCGGAGGGTCGGCCCCGGCTCGCACAGCCGGTCGCGCAGGCCGGGCCAGCGCTCCTCCAGTCGCTCGATCGCCTCGTCGACCGTCACGGCGTCGACGTCGAGCCGGCGCGGCAGGTCGGTGTAGAGGGACGGCAGGGTCGGCGGGAGGTGCAGCTCAGGCATCGATCGCGGCGACCTCGACCGACGAGATGCCGGGCAGGTAGCTCGCCACCTCGCTCCAGCTCTCACCCTCGTCGGCGCTCGCGAAGACCTGGCCGGTGCTCGTCCCGAAGTACAGGCCGGGCTGCTCGAGCGAGTCGATCGCGAGGCCCTCGCGCAGGACGCCGAGGTGGGCGTTCTGCTGCGGCAGGCCGCTCGAAAGGCGCTGCCAGGTCGAGCCGGCGTCGCTCGTTCGCCAGACGGCCGCCGCGCCGTCGGGCATCGTGCGGCCGTGGCCCGGGTCGAGCGGGATCACGTAGAAGCTGTCGCGGTCGTGCGGGTGCGCGGCGGCGACGAAGCCGAAGTCGGTCGGCAGCCCGTCCGTCACCTCCGTCCAGGTGTGGCCGCCGTCGTCGCTTCGGTGCATCCCGCAGTGGTTTTGCTGGTAGAAGCGCGAATGGTCGGCCGGCGACATCACGAGCTTGTGGACGCAGTAGCCGACCCGCTCGTCCTCGAGCGGCCACTCGGCCCGAAGCCCGGTGTTGCACGGCTCCCACGTACCGCCGCCGTCTGCGGTCTCGAAGATCCCGTAGCCCTGGACGATGATCATGTAGCGGTCGGGATCATCGGGATGCGGCAGGATCGCCGTCATCCCCAGATGGCCGGGCGGCTGCTTGGCCGGGTCGTTCCAGGAGTCGCGCCCGGGCTCCCCGTCGAGCGTGCTGAGAAGCGACCAGGTGGCGCCGCCGTCTCCGCTCTCGAACACACCGGCCGCCTCGGCGCCGACCCGCACCTTGCCGTGCGCGACCGCCAGCCCGCTCACCCGCGACAGCTTGAGCTCGCCCTCGGGGTAGCCGATGCCCTCGCTCGAGAGCTCCCACGTCTCGCCCAGGTCCGCGCTTCGCCACACGCCGGCTCCGTGCCATTCGCTTGCGGCCGACGCGTAGATCCTCGCCGAGTCCGGATCGAGCAGCGCGTGGTAGATGGGCCAGCCGTCGCAGAACGGCCCGCGCACCTGCCAGTCACGACGCTCCTCGTCGCTCTCGAGCAGGAAGCAGCCCTTGCGCGTCCCCACGGTCAGCACGACCCGCTTCGCCATGTCGAAGATCCTACCCACGATCGCGGCGGGGCGAACGGTGACGCAACATTGGGGTCTGACCCCGTCGTTGCGTCAGCGGTGCGCTCGACCGTACGGGACGGTCTCCCACACGGCCCGCTGTGCGTTTGCGACCCGTTTGCCGCCCAGCGAGTAGAAGAGCTCGGTGAGCTCGGCGTAGTCCTCGCGGCGTCCACGCCGACCGGTCGACCGTCATCACGGCCTCCCAGAGGTCGTCAGCGGTCATCTCGCCGTTTCGGCCCGCGGCCAGCAGACTTTCGAGGGTGTGCTCCAACGTTTCTCCTCTCCGCCCACGCTGGAAGGGTATGCCTTTCGGCGGCCAGATGCACTCGGGCGCGTCGCGCAACTGCGCAGTTTGCGGAATTCCGCGGGCGGCGTTTTCCCCATCCTTCACCTGGGTAAGCGCGCGGTTCATGCCCAGTGGGCACAAGGGAAGGGGATGGAATGACGATTCTCGTCACCGGAGGCACGGGTCATCTCGGCGGGAAGGTGGTGGAGCTCCTGGTGCGCGACGGCCACCGCGTACGCGTGCTGGCGCGACATCCGGGAGGTGACAGGGCGGTCAGTTGGGTCGAGGGCGACCTCGCGACCGGCGAGGGGATCGCCGAGGCCGTCGGCGGCGTCGACACGATCGTCCACGCCGCGACGCACTCGCCGGCGGCCCAGCGCGGCCGGTTCAAGGCCCGCGACCTGGTGCGCTCGCCGAAGGACGTCGACATCCGGGGCACGGACGCGCTCCTGCGCGCCGCCGCGCAGGCCTCGGTCGACCACATCGTGCACGTCTCGATCGTCGGGATCGAGCACACGGCGCGGCTCCCGTACTCACGCGTGAAGCTCCGTTCGGAGGGGTTCGTCAGAAGCGGCGGCGTGCCGTGGTCGATCGCCCGCGCGACGCCCTTCTACTGGCTGCTCGAGCGCTTCCTGGAGGACGCCGCGATGCGGCGGAGCATGCGGCTGCCGCGGAACGTGAAGATGCAGTGCGTGGACTCCGACGAGTTCGCCCGGTTCGTCGTCACCTGCGTGGTCGACGGCCAGCGCGGCGACCGGATGGACTTCGCCGGCCCCGAGGCGCTCACGATGCGCGAGATGGCCGAGCAGTACCTGGCCGCCCGCGGCCTCGAGAGGCGGATCCGCGAGATCCGCCTGCCGGCCCGCGCCGAGCGCGCGATGACCGCCGGGAACACCTCCTCGAGCGGCCATCGCGGCACGACGACGTGGAGCGAGTGGCTCGAGCGCGACCGCGAGACGGCGGCGCCCGGCCGGGTCGCGGCCTGACTCCACTTACGCGGCGGCAGCCTGCGGTCGCGCGCCGGCTGCCGCCGCGGCGGCGCGCATCCCGTCCGGGCGGACCACCAGCGCCTCGCCTCCGCGGAGCCCGAGGGCGCGCGCGGCGATCGGGTCGACCCGACGCAGCGTGACGGGGACGCGATCCGCCGCGAAGCCCTCGGGAGCGGCCCAGCGACCTCCTTCGGGGCCGGTGAAGACGGTGAGCCCGGGCCCGAGGAGGTCGAGGGTCGACATCGGCCCGGCTTCCGTCTGCACCCGCACGTGCGGGATGCGGCCGCCGAGGTCGGCGTGAAGCGCGAGATCGGCGTTTCGCGCCGAGCCGGCCGGGTCCACCGATCGGATCATGTTGTGCTCTGCGACCGGCCGCCGCTCGAGCTCGTACGAGTCGAGCAGCGTCGGCTGCGCCCAGCCGCGGTGCACCCAGCCGAGCTTCCAGCCCAGGTCGTAGCCGTCGTGGATCGCCGTGTTCATGCCGGTCCCGCCGCGGGGGGTGACCCGGTGGGCGGCGTCGCCGACCAGGAATGCGCTCCCCTCCCGGAACCGGTCGGCCAGCTGGGTGGCGAACCGGAAACGCCCGGTGCGCTCGATCGCGACCGGCAGGTCGGCGGCGCCGACCGCCCGCCGGATCCGGCGCGTGAACCATTCGGCGTCCGCAGCCGCGGCGGCGTCCTCGCCGGGGGACCAGACGACGCCGTACAGCCACCGGTCGTTGCGCCCGGCGGGCAGGAGGACGCCGCGCGCATCCGGATGGTTGATGTCGTAGATCCCGTAGCGGTGCTCGCCGAGGAGCGGCCAGATCGGAGCGTCGAACACGGCGCTCACCGCCTCGCCGAGCCCGTCGAGCCCGGTGGCCGGGATGCCGAGCTCCGCCCGCACGCGGCTGTGGGCGCCGTCAGCGGCGATCAGGTAGCGGGCGCGGACGTGGCGCTCGCGCCCGGTCGCGACATCCCGCAGCGTCGCCCGCACGCCGTCGCTCACCGGCCGGACGCCGGTGACCTCGACACCGAGCTCGACCCGCGCGCCGTTCGCGCGAGCGTGGGCGAGCAGCACCGGCTCGAGGTGGTCCTGGGGCACGCACGCGGGCGCCGTGGGACTGATCACGAGGCTCTGCTCGCGCGTCGGCAGGCCGATCGGGCACGGGAGTCGCGCGGCCGGCGTCCGCCAGCGTTTCGACGGGCAGCATCAGCCACTCCACGTCGACGCCGCCGGCCCGCACCTCCTCCTCGAGGCCCCACGACCGCAGGATCTCCATCGACCGCGTGCTCACCGAGGTCGCGCGCGGCAGCGCTGAGAGCGAGGGGCGGCGCTCGACGACGAGGCAATCCACGCCGAGCCGGGCCAGCGCGCCGGCCGCGGTCAGGCCGGCCGGCCCGCCGCCCGCGACGAGGACGCTCACTTCGGTTGTCTCAAGATCGTGCATCGAAATCTCCTTGGGATCGTTTTCGTCGGACAGTATGTCTTCAATCGGACATCCTGTCAAGTGAAATGCTAGGATGCCGGCATGGCGCCGCGCAGATACGAGCAGCGGCAGCGGGCGGAGTCCGCTGACGAGACGCGCCGCCGCATCCTCGATGCCGTGGCTCAGCGGCTCCGCGAGGCGCCGTCGCAGGCGGTCAGCATCGACCAGGTCGCCCGCATCGCCGGGGTCGCGCGCTCGACCGTCTACCTGATCTTCGGGTCGCGGGCAGGGCTGTTCGACGTCGTCGCCCGGGATCTCCTCGACCGCAGCGGCTTCGACCAGGTCGTCAGGGCCGTCGCCGATCCGGATGCGCGCGAGACGCTCCGGGGCGGCATCCGGGGAGGTGCGCACACGTACGCGGCCGACCGCGACGCGTTCCGCGCCCTCTACTCGATGGCGCAGCTCGACCCCGACGCCGTCGGGGGCGCGATCCAGCGCGGCGAGCAGCGCCGGGCCGACGGCATGGCCGATCTGGCCCGGCGACTCGCCGAGCAGGACGCGCTCCGCCCGGGCGTCACCGCGGAGGCCGCCGCCGACCTGCTCTGGGTGCTCACGAGCTTTGACAGCATCGACCTGCTCCTCACGGGCAGGGGGCTCTCAGCCGAGGCGGCCGGCGACCTCCTCGTCGAGACGGCGGAACGCGCGCTCTGCCGCTAGATGCTCATCCCGCCACGCGAACGCTCGCGGTGCGGTACTGGTTGAACGGGTTGTCGTCCTCGAACGCGGACTCCGAGAGCACACCGCCCTTGACCGTCACCCGTCCGTGGGTCGCCGTGACCCTGACGATGAACTTCGTCTCAAGGCTCGTGCCCGGCGTCACGTCGCCGTACTCGCAGAACGGCGTGTCGGCCGAGATGCCGAGATCGCACACCTCGCCGACGAGGACGCCGCCCGTGATCTGCGGCATCGTGTCGAGCTCGGCCGTCTCGGGCCCGTTGTTCCGGATGACCTCGGTGAAGGTCACGCGCGTGCCGTGGGCCGCCGAGGCCTTGTTCGCCTTGATCGAGACCACGCCCAGGTCGGCGGTCGGCGGACCGGCGATCTGACCGGCCGCCGCCGGAAGCGCGAACACCGCCACCGAGGCGAGCGCTGCCAGCACGACCGCGCCCTTCCCCCGGACCACACGTCTCATCCCCTTGCCCACTGCCATGACGCTCCCCCAATCGTCGCGACGCCTGTCCCTCGATGGTTGCACGGTCTCGGCCGCGCGTCGAGACCCGTTCACCGGGTCTTCTCCGCGCGCGCCGCCGGAGCGCGGCGCGTCCTCAGCCGATCACGGCGCCGTGAACCGTGTCAGCCGTGCAATCTCGGCCGGGCCGCTCGCGGCCAGCTCCTTCACCACTCCGATGCCCCTGACGTAGAACTTCTCGTCGATCACGCCGGGCTCCAGGCGCGACCACTCGAGCGTACGGGCGGCGTGAGGGAAGGTTCCCACCGGGACGCTCACGGCGCTCGCGAGGTCGACGAGCCAGTACTGATCCTCGGCGTGGCCCGCCCAGTACTCCTGGCGGTGGGCGTCGCCGACGCGCGGGTGGGCGGTCATCACGATGCCGGGTCGGGCGCCGTGGGCTCCCGCCAGCCACGACCCGGAGGTGTCGAATGTCCCGTCAGGATTCCGGGCCTTCGTGGCTTCACCGAAATACCACACGTTTCCATGCCTGTCCTGCGCATACCAATCCGTGGTCTGCTCCAGCACGGTCCTGCCATGGGTGGCGACGTCCGTGATCACGGTGCACGTCACGCCGACGATCTTTCGCGTGCGGTGCGTGACTCGGACGACGTCCCGCTGGGTCGTACCGTCCTTGACGCCGGTGTAGACATACACCGTCCCCGGCCGGTAGGGCAGATACGGGTTCGTGATCGACCGGACGAAGTTGTGCGGGTCGATGGCCGGGGTCCCGCCGGACGAGCTCGCCGCCGCCGGTGCCGCGCCGAGCGCCGCGATCACAGCGGTCATCGCGCCGATACGGGTCAGGGTCGTGAGGCTCATGCACCGCTCCTTCGCTCGGAATCGCCTCGACGCTAGCCGCGGGATTCTGAAAGCCAGATGAAATTCGGCGCGGCAATAGGTGCACCCCCGCGACCGCCGCCCTACGATCAGCGGAAGGAGGTGGTCGCACTGCGCGTGCTGGTGGTCGAGGACGCCGCCCGGCTGCTCGAGATCCTGACGCGGCGGCTGCGGCAGGAGGGCTACGGCGTGGACGGCGCCGCCTCGGGTGAGGCGGCTGTGCGGCTCGCGGCGGTCGTTCCCTACGACGCGATCGTGCTCGACATCCGGCTGCCCGACGTCGACGGGTTCGAGGTGTGCCGGCGGCTGCGGGCCGCGGGCTCGTGGTCGCCGATCCTGATGCTGACGGCTCGCGACGCCGTCGACGACCGGGTTCGCGGCGCTGGACACCGGGGCCGACGACTACCTGACCAAGCCGTTCGAGTTCCCGGAGCTGTTCGCGCGAATGCGGGCGCTGGTGCGACGTGGGTGCGCGCGCCGCCCGGCCAGCCTCGCTTGTCGGCCGCGTCGAGCTCGACCCGGCGGCGCACACCGCCCGGAACGGAGACGGCGGCCGCTCGACCTGACGGCCAAGGAGTTCGCGCTGCTCGAGTACTTCATGCGCCATCCGGGCCAGGCGCTGACGCGAAGCCGCCTGATCGAGCACGTCTGGGACTACGCGTACCAGGGCGACTCGAACGTCGTCGACGTCTACGTCGGCCGCCTGCGCACCAAGCTCGAGCGGGCGGTCGGGCCTGGGGCGTCGCTCGAGACCGTCGAGGGGAGTGGGGTACCGGCTCCGTGAGGATCCGCCCGCCGCAGACGTCGCTTAGGGTCAGACTCACGCTGGCGTTCGCCGCGGGGATGGCCGTCGTGCTCACCGGTGTCGCCGTGTTCGTCTACCTGAATCTGCGGACCGACCTGCGGGCCTCGGTCGACTCCGGGCTGCAATCGCGCGCGCAGGTCATCGCCGGAAACGCCGCGCACGCCGATCCGTCGCTCGGCGGCCGCCGCCGCCTGATCGATGCAGACGAGGCGTTCGCCCAGGTGCTCACCCCCTCGGGGCGGATCGTCGAGACGACGCCGGCGGTCGCCCGGGCGGCGCTCGTACCGGCGCGCGAGCTGGCGGGTCTGCGACGACCCACGTTTGTGGACCACCGCCCCCCGGGCCTCGATCAGTCGCGGCTCTTGATCGTCCCGGTCACGGCCGCGGGGCACCGGGCGTTCGTCGTCGTGGGCGCAACGCTCAGCGACAGCCAGGAGGCGCTGGACCAAGCCCTCATGCGGTTCGCCGTCGCCTTTCCGGTCGCGCTGCTCCTGTCATCGCTGATCGGCTGGCTGCTGGCGGGCGCGGCTCTCCGTCCGGTGGAACGGATGCGCCGCGAAGCGGAGGCCATCTCGGCGTCCGACCCCACGCGCCGGCTTCCCGTGCCCCAGACGGACGACACGCTCGCGCGGCTCGCCGTCACCCTGAACGTCACCTTCGACCGGCTCCAGGCGGCGCTCGAACGGGAGCGCCGGTTCGTCGACGACGCAAGCCATGAGCTTCGCACCCCACTCACGATCCTGAAGGCCGAGGTCGACTCGGCGCTCGTGGACGGCCGCAGCCTCGACGACCTCCAGCTCGCCCTCCAAGGGGCTTCCGGCGAGGTCAACCACCTCGTCCGCATCGCCGAGGATCTGCTCGTCCTCGCCCGAGCCGAGCGTGGCCGCATCCCCACCCACCGGACGAGCGTGTCGCTCCAGACGCTGGTCAATGCCAGCGTCCAGGCCTTCGCCACGGTCGCCGAGGCCGGCGGCGTCACCGTGGTGGCCGAGGCGCCCGACGCCACGGTCGATGTCGACGGCACCCGGATCCGCCAGGCGCTCGACAACCTGCTCGACAACGCGCTTCGCCACACGCTTCCGGGCGGCGATGTGCGGGTCACAGCGACGCTCACGCCGGACGCGCTCACGATCCAGGTCGACGACACCGGCCCGGGCTTCGACCTCGACGAGCTGGAACTTGCGTTTCAGCCGTTCAAGCGGGGCGACGGCAGTCGCCACGGTTCCGGCCTGGGCCTGGCCATCGTCCACGCAATCGCTGAGGCGCACGGCGGCACGGTGACGGCGGCGAACCGCGCGGGCGGCGGCGCGCGGATGACGCTCGTCGTGGGCCTGCTACCAGACTCGGAGGAGCGGCTTGGTGTGGGCCGCGAGGCCGAGGTGCGGGAGCCGGAACCCGGCCTCGAGCGTGCGTAGCAGAGAGTAGGTGGTCCGTCGGCGGATCACATGAGGACGCCCTCGACTGTGGCGGGAGATGATGAAGAGCGGAATCCGACCGCCGTGGATCCCGGGCATGCAGCATCCGGAGCTGTCGTTGTGGCCCTCGTCCCAGACGATGAAGATCACGCCGCCGTGGCGGTATCCCCGTGAGTGCATGACTCGCGTGACCCAGTGCGCCAGCCAGCGGTCGCCGGCCCGGATCGGGCCGTCGTGCATGTTGTGGGCGTTGTTCGGAACCACGTAGCTCAGCGCCGGCGGACTGCGCAGGCCGCTGGGAAGCGCGCGGAGCGTCCGCAGGTGGCGACGCTGGCGCGCCTTGGAGGTCACGCTCCGGAAGTAGACGAACGGATTGTGGTGGCGGATGTACTGGCCCTTGTCCCCACCCACATAGCCGCGCCGGGGCAGCCCCTCGAAGTAGCCCTGCCATCCGAGCCCGCGCGCGGTCAGCTGGCGCGCAATCGTCGGGCCACGGTAACCGCCCTTGCAGCGATCGCTGGAGCACCCGTGGGTCGAGCCCGAGATCATCGCCAGGTAGTTCGGCAGGCTGGGATGGGTCGGCGCGTAGAACCGGGTCGCCACCCGGTAGCGATGTGCGATCCGGTTCAAGAACGGCGCCTTCTGCGGATGCCCGAGGATCTGTCCCAGGCTGTGGTTCTCCATCACGAACACCCACGTGTGGTGCATTCGCGGCACTCGAGCCTCGGCCGCCGGCGCGCCGACCACGAGGGTCGCCGCCAGACAGGCAAGGACGCTCGCAGCGACTCGTGGGGCCCGAGGCATCACGACAACCTCGCAGCCGGGGGTGAGATATTCATGAGACGCCTGTCAAGAACGGCGCCGGTGTCATGCGCATGACGGCGATATGCTTGCCGGCATCACCGTGCTCGTCGCATTGATCCTGATCGTGCTCTTCCTGGCATTCGGCTTCGGCCTGCTCGGGTTCGCGCTCTCCGTGTTCTGGGCGCTCGTCTGGTACAGCATCGTCGGCCTCGTGATCGGCGGCCTCGGCCGGCTGGTCGTCTCGGGGCGCCACGATCTGGGCCTCTTCGTCACGATGCTGTTCGGCATCGCCGGCGCGCTGCTCGGCGGCATCGTGGCGAACGACATCCTCGACGTGGGGTGGTTCGGGCAGTTCCTGACGGCGGTGGTCATCGCCGCCCTGCTGGTGCTCGCCACCGGCGCGGGCCGATCCCGCGGCAGCATGGCCTAGCGCCGGCCGGTGCTGACGAATCGGTCCGCACCGCCGGCGACCGTGACGCCGGTGCTCATCTATCCCGACGTCCGGGCCGCGGTGGCGTGGCTCGAGTCGGCGTTCGGATTCCAGGAGCGCGTCCGCATCGGCGAAGACCATCGCGCCCAGCTTCGGGCCGGCGAGGACGGCGCGCTCGTCGTGGCCGACGTCCGCCGCGAGCAGGTCGCGCCCACGCCGGGCATCGTGACCCAGCTGATCAAGCTGCGCGTGCCCGACGTCGACGCCGCGTTCGCACGGGCCCGCAACCACGGCGCGACCGTGCTCGAGGAGCCGACGACCCACGTCTACGGCGAGCGTTCGTGCGTGGTCGGAGACCTCGCCGGCCACCGCTGGGAGCTGACGCAGACCGTGCGCGACGTCGCGCCCGAGGAGTGGGGCGGCACGGCCATCGGCCGGTGGTGACGAGGCGCACGGGGCCGACTGAGCCCGCCACCTCCTGGCCGCCCGATCCGCTCCCGTGGAGCTCGGCGCGGCTGACACTGCGGCGGCTCCGCCCGGGAGACCTCGTCCGCTTCCAGGCCTACCGTCACGACGCCGAGGTCGGCCGCTACCAGGGCTGGCGGCCGGTCTCGGATGAGGAGGCGCGCAGGGTTCCTGGTCGAGATGTCGGAGGCGCCCTTCGGACGGCTGGGCGAGTGGCTCCAGGTCGCGGTCGCCGACGTGGCCGACGATCTCCCTGCTCGGCGATCTGGGCCTGTTCCTTGGCCGCCTCGGGAAGGGAGGCCGAGTTCGGCATCACGCTGGCCCGCACGGCCCAGGGCAGGGGCCTTGCCGAGGAGGCCGCGCGGACGCTGATCGACGGCGTCCGCGCCCACACCGCGGTTCGGCGGCTCGTCGCAATCACCGACACCCGGAACGGCCCCAGCGCGCGTCTGCTCCGCCGCCTGGGAATGGAGCTCGAGGCCGAGACGCCGGCGGAGTTCCGCGGGCAGCCGTGTCGGGAGTGGCACTTCTCCCTCGGACTCTAGGTCGGCACGGCGGAGGGGTTTGCCGCAGCATGCCCCTTTTGGGGGAGGCGATAGCCCCGGCTCCTGGATACCGTCGTCCCCGTGGATCGAACGAGAGCACTGGTGGTCGACGCCGACGCCGCGGAGGCCAAGGACAACGTTGGGGTGCTGCTCGTCGGCAGCCTCGGCATCATCGGGATCGCCCTGATGCTCACCCTCGACGTGCTCGTGTTTCAGGCGTTCTAGCCCCGCCCGGCCGCAGCTAAGCGAAGCAGTTCGTCGACCACCTGGTCAAGGGCTTGGGTGGCGTCGACGTCTATGGCTCCGGCCGGCTTCTCGTCGCTCCGATTGAGCGCGATCATGAGGTCAAGCTCCTCGGACCGCTTGCCAAATTCGTTGTTCGTGCGCTCTGCGAGGCGGCGCCGCATGGTGTCATCGTCGATGCGGAGGTTGAAGATCTTCGTGAAATAGGGCAGGAAGCTGTCGCGATTACGGCTGCTCCCACAGACAAAGAGCACGTCTGGCTCCGGGCGTTCGAGCTCGCTGACGGCCTTTCTGCCGGTCCCACATGAAGGTGTCGTGATGAATCGGCCCACCTGGCAGACCTGTGACAGGGTCGGCATGGTAGGCCCAGGCACGGTCGGTACTGATCGCCTTGTAGCCACGTCGGATCAGCTCCTCGTAGACCGAGGATTTGCCGGCACCAGACAGACCCTCGACGAGATAGTTCCGTTTCGCCATGGTGATCGCCCCCAGCCCCCATCGCGGGCCAAGCCGCCGCGCGGATTCGAACCGCGGACCCCTT
>CAWHWC010000013.1:0-257461 GCA_963832955.1 uncultured Actinomycetes bacterium
ATGTGGCTCGTCGGGATCGTCGAGCGAAGGCTCGGGCGGTAGCAGCACACCCGCAGCTTCGATCCCCCAGGTCAGCGCCGGCGATTTCACGGCGGACTTCTCGGTGATGAAGCAGTTCCAGGGGCTCGTGGACAAGGGCAAGGGCTTGGTCGGCGTGCTGCTCCCCGACACCACCACGTCGACGCGGTACGTCGAGTACGACGCGCCGTACCTGAAGGCGTTCGAGGCCGCGGGCTTGAGCTCGAGCGACTTCAAGATCGACAACGCGCAGGGCAGCACGAGCACCATGCAGCAGCAGGCGGAGGCGGACATCACCGCCGGCGCATCGGTGCTCCTGATCGACCCGATCGATACGGGCTCCGGCGCGGCGATCGAGTCGAACGCCGAGTCGAAGGGCGTGAAGGTGATCGACTACGACCGCCTCGTCAGCGGCGGCCCGGCCGACCGCTACTACGTCAGCTTCAACAACGTCCAGGTCGGCAAGATGATCGGCGAGGGCATGGTCAACTGCGTCGGGCGTGGGGCGTCAAGAACCCGAACGTCCTCGTCATGCAGGGCGATCCCACGGACAACAACGCGAAGCTGTTCGCCCAGGGCTATGACGGCGTGCTCGCGCCGCACTTCTCAGACAAGTCGTACGTGAAGGTTGGCGAGCCGGCCGGCACGTGGGACGCACCGACCGCGGCGACCAACTTCGAGCAGCAGTTCACCGCGCACCCGAACACGAACGCGGTGGTCATGCCGAACGACAACACCGCGAATGCGGTCGTCTCCGTCCTGCAGAAGGACAAGATCCCGCCGAAGACGTTCCCGACCACCGGCCAGGACGCGTCGCCGTCGGGGCTGCAGAACATCCTCAAGGGCTACCAGTGCGGCACGGTGTACAAGCCCGTCTACGAGGAGGCCCAGGCCGCGGTGGCGATCGCGCTCTACCTCCGCGCGGGCCTGAAGCCGCCGTCGACGCTGGTGAACGCGCAGACGATGGACTCGACGATCGGCAAGAACATCGCCTCCGTCTACACGGTCCCGACCTGGGTGACCAGCGCCAACATGGCGTCGACCGTGATCAAGGACAAGGCCGTCCCGGTGTCCCAGATCTGCGTGGGAGCACCTGCAGAAGGCGTGCCAGTCGGCGGGCATCAGCTGACATCCGGCCTGGCGCCGGGCTGCCCACGACGGCGGCCCGGCGCCGCGGCAGGTGAGGCCAGACATGAACGAGACCACGACCGACCAGGCGGCAAGCGGCGGACGCCCAGACTCTGCTGCGCCTGCGGGGCGTCTCGAAGAACTTCGGCCCCGTCCAGGCGCTGAACGGCGTCGACTTCGACGTCCGCGCGGGCGAGGTGACCGCGCTCGTCGGGGATAACGGGGCGGGCAAGTCGGTGCTGATCAAGTGCATCGCCGGCATCCACTCGCCCGATCACGGCGAGATCCTCTGGGACGGCCGGCCGGTGCGGATCCGCACCCCGCGCGATGCGGCGACGCTCGGCATCGACACCGTCTACCAGGACCTCGCGCTCTGCAACAACCTCGACATCGTCCAGAACATGTACCTCGGCCGCGAGCGGATGCACGGCCTCGTGATGGACGAGGAGGCGATGGAGACGGCGGCGCGGGAGACGCTCTCGAGCCTTGCGGTGACGACCGTGCGGTCGATCCGCCAGCCGGTGGCGTCGCTCTCGGGCGGCCAGCGCCAGTCGATCGCGATCGCCAAGGCGGTGCTCTGGAACTCCAAGCTCGTGATCATGGACGAGCCGACCGCCGCGCTCGGCGTCGCCCAGACGCGGATGGTGCTCGACCTCGTCCGCCGGCTGGCCGACCAGGGGCTCGCGGCCATGATCGTCTCGCACAACATGAACGACGTCTTCGAGGTCGCCGACACGGATCGCGGTGCTGCGGCTCGGCCGGATGGTCGCGGTGCGGCCCGCCGCCGAGCTCGACCGCAGATCGCGGTCGACCTGATGACGACCGGCAAGTCGACCGGACGCCGCAGGCGGCGTCCGACGGCGGGAGGGCCTGAGCATGTCGCAGGTCGACGATCCGCCCACCGCGACGACGCGGCTGCCGCCGAGGAGCTGACCGGAGGCCGCCGCTCGCACGGCCGAGCTGGCCGTGCCCGGCCGAGCTCGTCGCCGGCTCCGCGACGCGAGTACCTGCGCGGCGCCGTCGCCCGGATCAAGGCGGGCGAGACGCCGGGGTCCTGCCCGTCGTCGGCGGCCTGATCGTCGATCTCGATCCTCTTCCAGTCGCTCAACTCGCACTTCCTCACCGCCCAGAACCTGGTGAACCTGCTCGTCCAGGGCGCGGTGTTCTGCGCTGCTCGCGATGGGCGAGGTGTTCGTCCTGCTCCTGGGCGAGATCGACCTGTCGGTCGGCTTCGTCGCCGGGCATGGGCGGCGTGATCATGGCCGACGCGGTCGGGCCGAGCGTACGGCTGGCCGTGGTGGGCCGCGATCGCCGCGGCGCTGCTCGTCTGCGCGGCGATCGGCCTGCATCCAGGGCCTGATCATCACCCGCATCGGCCTGCCGTCGTTCGTCGTCACGCTGGCAGGCCTGTTGTTCTGGCAGGGGGTGATGCTGCACGATCCTCGGGAACGGCGGCACGATCCCGATCAACGCAGCGTCATCAACGACATCACGAGCTCAACCTCACGAACACCGCGAGCTGGATCGTGCATGATCGTGATCGTCGGCTGTTCTACGCCGGTCCTGGTCTGGAGGCGCGACGCCAAGCGGCGCGCGGCCGGCCTCGTCGCGCCGCCGGTCACCGTCACCCTGCTCAAGATCGGGGTCGTGCGTCGCCGCCGGCGTCGGCCTCGTCTTGCTGTGCAACGCCAACCGCGGCATCATCGAGCCGATCTCCGGCGTGCCGTGGGTCGTGCTGCTCGTGCTCGGCCGTGCTGGCGGTGTGGACGCTTTCTGCTCGGCCGCACGCCGGTCGGCCGCTACATCTACGCGATCGGCGGCAGCGCCGAGGCGGCCCGTCGGGCCGGCATCAACGTGGTCGGGATCCGCACGCTCGGCCTTCATGCTGACTCGCTCACGGCCGGCATCGCCGGCATCGTCTACGCGTCACGGCTGCGCTCGATCTCGACCACCGTCGACGGCGGCACGCTCGTTCTCTACGCCGTCGCCGCCGCGGTGATCGGCGGCACGAGCCTGATGGGCGGCCGCGGCAAGGCGATCCACGGCGTTCTGGGCGGCATCGTGATCGCGGCGATCGACAACGGCATGGGGCTGCTCGGCTACGGCGCCGCGACGCAAGTACATGGTCACCGCGGCTCGTCCTGCTCGCCGCCGTCACGATCGACGCGACCTCGAACCGCGGGCGCACCACTACCTGAGACCAGGCCGCGCGGGCTGGGGGAGTGGCAAACTGCTCCCATGGCGACGATGGCCGACCTGGACGAGCTGGCGCTGGCGATGCCCCAGGCGATCAAGGAGGTCGCCGACGACGGCCGGCCCTCGTACCTCGTCCATGGCAGGATGTTCTGCTTCCACCGCAGCCGCCGGCCCGATGCGGTCGACCCGGCGACCGGTGAGCGGCTGGACGACGTCATCATGTTCCGGGTGCCCGACCTCGAGGAGAAGGAGCTCCTGCTCTCGGACGACCGCGGCATCTACTTCACGACGCCCCACTTCCGCGGCTACGCGGCAGTGCTCGTGCGCGTCCCGGACCTGACCCGGCTCGACCGCGACGAGCTGCGCGACGTCGTCGTCGACGCCTGGCTGACGCGCGCCCAGAAGCGCGTCGCCAAGGCCTGGCTCGCTGAGCACGCTGAGGAGGGATAGCGGGTGGCGTACGCCCCGACCGCCCGTCATCTCCTGCGCGCCAAGGACCTGGCCGACGCCCGCTACTACGAGCCGCTCGACGTCGACGACCTGGCCGGCGCGGCCGGCCTCTCGCGCGCCCACTTCAGCCGCGAGTTCCGGCGCGCATTCGGCGACTCGCCGCACGCCTACCTCCTGACCCGCCGCCTCGAGCGGGCGGCCGCGCTGCTCCGGGGCACCGATCGCTCGGTGGCCGAGATCTGCTTCGCGGTCGGCCTGCGCAGCGTCGGCTCCTTCACGACCAGCTTCACCCGCACGTACGGAACGTCGCCCACGGCCTATCGGGACGCCTATCCGCCGGCCGCGGCGCACGCGGTCGTGCCCGTCCTGCGTGCTTCGCGTCTACGGCCGCCCGCAACGGCGCACGTTTCGAGAAGACAGCGCCGAACCTCGCCGTTAGCGTGCTTCTCGACAGGTGCGACTGACCCAAGGAGGGGCACAGATGTACAAGATCAGCACCGCCCAGGTGTGGGTGGACGACCAGGACGAGGCGCTCGCCTTCTACACCCAGAAGCTCGGGATGGAGGTGCGCTCCGACGTCACCATGCCCGAGATGGGGAACTTCCGCTGGCTCACGGTCGGGCCGGCAGGACAGCCCGACATCGCGATCGTCCTCATGGCCATTCCCGGCCCGCCGGTGATGGACGCCGAGACCGCCGAGCAGGTCCGGACGCTCATGGCCAAGGGCTTCGCCGGCACGATCTTCCTCGAGACCGACGACATCCAAGCGTCGTACGAGCAGCTCAAGGCCCGCGGCCTCGAGTTCTCGGAGGAGCCCGAGGAGCGGCCCTACGGGATCGACTCGGCCTTCCGCGACCCGTCCGGGAACAACATCCGGCTCACCCAGGTCACGATGGCCGGGGTCTGAGGGCCGTACACACGCCGGCCCGGCTCCGAACGGCCCGGGCCGGCGTGCATGGCGCTACCGCCGCGTCGCGATCGCCTCCAGGTAGGTCGCCGGGATCGCGACGCTGCCGTCGCTCAGGCGGTTTCGCTCCCGCACCAGGTCGAGCAGGTCGGCCTCGAGCAGGAACCGGTTCTGGCCGGCCGCTTCCAGCGCGCGCACCGTCGGGCCGTACGACTGCCCGAACGTCTCGACGAAGTGCTCGGGCGAGCGGGCTCGGAACGTGAACGTGCGCTGTCGCAGCTGGAGGTACGCCATGTCCGGTGCGAACAGGGAGCGCAGGCCGGGCTCGGTGCCCCAGACGAACGGGGACGGGACCCGGATCAGTGAGGGGACGTGGGATGTCATGACGCGGAACATCTCGCCGACGAAGCCCGTGGGCGTCCAGTTCGCCAGGGCGATCGTGCCGCGGGGCCGGACGACGCGCACGAGCTCGCGCGCCGCGCGGGCCGGGTCGGCCGCGAACATCACGCCGAACACCGACGTCGCCGCGTCGAACTCGCCGTCGCCGAAGGGCAGCGAGTGCGCATCGGCCTCCGCGAGGCCGATGTCCAGGCGCTCTGCGTCGACGCGCTCGCGCGCCCGGTCGAGGAGTTCCGGCACGTAGTCGATCCCGACGACGTCGCAGCCGAGGCGAGCCGCGGCGATCGCCGCGTTGCCCGAGCCGGTCGCGACGTCGACGACGCGCCACCCGGCGTGGAGGTCGGCCTCGTCGATGAGGCGCTCCGAGACCGGATGGACCAGGGAGGCGATCACCGAGTAGTCGCCCGTCGACCAGACCTGGCGCTGGCGGGCGGTCACCTCTGCCAGGTCGGGGGGTGCTTCGATGGTGCTCATGGGATGGATCTCCTTCAGGGTGGAGGTAAAACGAACGGTCGTGCTTGATGTGAGGTCGAACTATACGACCGTTCGTGCTATCTTGTCAAACATGAACACGCAGACCACCCGCAGGCCCCGCGCAGACGGTGTGCGCTCGCGGCAGGCCATCCTCGACGCCGCAGCTCGGCTGGCCACGGTCGAGGGCTTGAACGGCCTCTCGATCGGCGGCCTGGCCGACCACATCGGGATGTCGAAGAGCGGCCTCTACGCGCACTTCAAGTCGAAGGAGGAGCTCCAGCTCGCCACCATCGATACCGCCTCCGAGGTCTTCGACGCCGAGGTTGTGAGGCCGGCCGCCGCCGCCCCCGCCGGCCGCGCCAGGCTGTGGGCGCTCTCGAACGAGTTCCTGGCCCACCTCGAGCGCGGCGTCTTCCCGGGCGGGTGCTTCTTCGCGTCGGTGGCGGCCGAGATCGACACCCGTCCCGGCCGCGTCCGCGACCGGATCGTCGAGTTCATCGAGAGCTGGGTCGGAGAGCTCCTCCAGCCTGTGAAGGACGCGCAGGCCGCCGGCGAGATCGATCCGGCGCAGGATGCCGCGCAGCTCACCTTCGAGGTGAACGCGATGCTGCTCATGGCGAACGCCGCCTACGTGATGGACCCCAGCCCCGAGGTGCTCGAGCGCGCCCGGCGCGGCATCGAGCGGCTCATCGGCCCAGCGCCGACGGAGTAGGGTCCGCCGATGCTGGAGCTGCGGCCGAACTGCGAGCGGTGCGACCGCGACCTGCCCCCGGACGCCGACGCGCGGATCTGTAGCTACGAGTGCACGTTCTGCGTCGAGTGCGCCGACGGCCCGCTCGCGAACGTGTGCCCGAATTGCGGCGGCGGCTTCGTCCCCCGGCCGGTCCGCCCGCGCGGGGAGTGGCGCGACGGCACCGGCCTCGGCCACGACCCGCCGGGCACGCGCCGGCGGGAGCTCGGCTACTCCGCGGCGCAGATCGACGAGCTGGTGCAGAGGCTGCGTGCCGTCGATCCCCGAGATCGCTAGACGGGCGCCGCCATCACCTGCGCCCTGGCCCGCCGGATCGCCTCGACGCTCGCGTCGACGTCGGCCTCGCCGGTCGACCAGTTCGACACCGAGATCGCGAAGCAAGCCGCTCCCCGCGCCAGGTCGTGCGCGCCGAGCCAGCACGTCCCGTCGTCCTGCACCGCGCGCTCGATGCGGTTGGTCGATCTGCTCGTCGCCGACCCGGACCAGCACCTGGTTCAGGACGACGTCGTTGGCGACCTCGACACCGTCGAGTGCGTCCAGCCGCTCGGCGAACCGCTCGGCCATCCGACAGCACCGGTCGACCAGCTCGGCGACGCCCGACCGGCCCAGCGCGCGAAGCGCGGCCCAGGTGGCGAACCCGCGCGCCCGCCGCGACGACTCGAGCGTGAAGTCGCCGCCGCCGAAGCCCGGCCCGCGACCTGGCCGGAGAGGTACGCGGCGGTGTAGGCCATCGCGTCGACGTGCGTCGTCGGGATGGGCGCAGAACGCGTAGCCCGAGTCGTAGGGAACGTTCAGCCACTTGTGCCCGTCGCAGCCCCACGAGTCGGCCAGCTCGACGCCGTCGACCAGCGCCGCCGTCCGCGGGCACGCCGCCGCCCAGAGGCCGAACGCGCCGTCGACGTGCAGCCACGCCCCGTGCTCGCGGGTCGCGGCGCCGATCGCGCGCAGGTCGTCGCACGCGCCGGTGTTGACGTTGCCGGCCTGTGCGCAGACGATGGTCGGCACGCCGGGCGCGAGCGCCCAGCGGCCACCTCGCGAGCGCGTGCGGGTCCATCGCGCCGTTGGCGACGGCCGGCAGGGTCTCGATGGATCCGTCGCCCAGCCCGAGCAGCCGGAGCGCCCGGTCGATCGTCGCGTGCCGCTCGACGCTCGCGCACGATCCGGATGCGCGGCGCCCCGTGGAGGCCGTCGCGGCCGACGTCCCAGCCGTGCTGCGGCGAGCACGTGCGACCGGCCGGCGGCGATGCCCACGGTGTTGGCCGCGCCGGCGCCCGTGACGAATCCCGACGGACGCCGACGCCGGGAGACCGCAGGAGCTCCTTCAGCCACGCGCCGGCCACATCCTCGAACGCGAGCGCCGCCGGCGACAGGGCGGCGTTGAACGCGTTCTGGTCCCAGCCGGTGGTCAGCACGTCGGCGACGACGGCGGCGTCGAGCGAGCCGCCGACCACGAAGCCGAAGTAGCGCGGCCCCGGCGTGCGCACGAGCCCCGGAGCCGCTCCGGCCACGAGCTCGTCGATCACGGCCGGAAGCGGAGTGGGGCCCCCCGGCAGGGCGGGATCGAGCGCGGCAGCGACGGCGTCACGGCCGGCTTCCGGGCCGACGCGCGCCGTTGGAGCCCCGCGCCTGTAACGCGCGATCAGGCCGGCGGCGTCGTGGAGCGAGCGTTCCAGGTCGTCCATCGGGCGATCGTAGAGCACCTGTCGATTTCGGCAGCCGCCGTTCGTCTACCGGGTGATCGCACATCCCGACCAGGAGGACCAGATGTCCGACGTCACGATCAAGCGCATCGACGAGTTCGAGAGCCCCAACAACGGCGGCTTCTGCCGTGCCCGCGCCACCCTGGGCGTGAGCGCGTTCGGGATACAGGTCGAGAACTTCCCGCCCCACTTCGAGCACCACCCGGAGCACGACCACTCCGACGACGGCCAGGAGGAGGTCTACACGGCGCTTTCGGGCTCCGCGACCCTCCATGTGGGCGACGAGGAGTTCCGGCTCGAGCCGGGCGTCTTCGCCCGCATCGGCCCCGGCGAGCGGCGCAAGGTGACGACCGGCGATGAGCCGGTGCAGCTCCTGGCGATCGGCGGGACTCCCGGCGCGGCGTACGAGGCGCCCTCCTTCACCGATCTCGGCGCCCCGCTGCCCGGGTAGGCGCCGTCCGTAGAAGTCCGAAGACCGGATGGGGGCCATTCCCCGATGGCGGGAAGGCCCCCGCGGTGGCATTCTTGTGCGGGTGGCGGCGGATCGACCAGACCTGACGCGGGTCCCTGACCTCGCGGCGGCAGCATCGGCGGCCGGCCCCCAGCGGGCCGAGCTCCCGGTGTACGTCGACCTCCTGCCGCCCTGCAACGTCGCCTGTCCGGCCGGCGAGAACATCCAGGCCTGGCTGGCGCACGTCGAGGCAGGGCGATTCGAGGACGCGTGGCGCACGATCGTGGCCGACAACCCGCTCGCGGCCATCCACGGGCGCGTCTGCTACCACCCGTGCGAGGACGGCTGCAACCGGGCGCTCCTCGACAGCGCCGTCTCGATCCACTCGATCGAGCGGTTCCTGGGCGACATGGCGATCGAGAACGGCTGGATGTTCGACCCACCGGCGGCGCCGACGGGCAAGCGGGTGCTGATCGTCGGCGCGGGCCCGAGCGGGCTCTGCGCCGCCTACCACCTCGCGCGCCGCGGCCACGCGGTCGAGATCCGCGACCTGGGCTCCGAGGCCGGCGGGATGCTGCGCTTCGGCATCCCGTCCTACCGGCTTCCGCCCGAGGTGCTGGCAGCCGAGGTGCGGCGGATCGAGGCGCTGGGGGTCACGATCGTGCTCAACCACCGTGTCGAGGACCTGGTGGCCGAGCAGGAGTCGGGGCAGTTCGACGCGGTCTTCGCCGCCGTGGGCGCCCATCTCGCCAAGCGGGTCGACATCCCCGCGGAGGACGCCGGGCCGATCATCGACGCCGTGGCGCTCCTCCGCAGCGTCGCCGAGGGCGAGCGGCCGCGGATCGGCCGCCGGGTGGCCGTGTACGGCGGCGGCAACACCGCCATGGACGCCGCCCGCGTGGCCAAGCGGCTCGGCGCCGAGGAGGCGATGATCGTCTACCGCCGGACGCGCGAGCAGATGCCGGCGCACGCCGAGGAGGCCGAGGACGCCGAGCGCGAGGGCGTCCGGATCAACTGGCTGCGGACGATCACCGCGTTCGACGGCCCCGAGCTCCAGATCGAGGTGATGGAGCTCGACGCCGACGGCCGCCCACAGCCGACGGGACGGTACGAGACGCTCGCCGCCGACGCGGTCGTGCTCGCGCTCGGCCAGGAGGCCGATACCGAGTTCCTGCGGCGCGTCCCCGGGGTCGAGCGTCGCCCGCGACGGCGTCGTCAAGGTGTCGCCCTCGCTCATGACCGACCGGGCGGGGCTCTTCGCCGGCGGCGACATGGTGCCCGGCGTGCGCAGCGTCACGGTCGCCGCGGGGCACGGGAAGGCGGCGGCGCGCCACATCGATGCGTACCTGCGGCAGACGTCGCACGCGGCGGCGCCCAAGCACGAGACGGCCACGTTCGACAAGCTCCACGTCTGGTACTTCGCCGACGCTCCGAAGCAGTCCCAGCCGGAGCAGCCGGTCGACGCTCGCACTGCCACGTTCAGCGAGGTCGTGGGCGGCCTCGATCAGCCTGCCGCGGTCTACGAGGCCAAGCGGTGCCTCTCGTGCGGCAACTGCTTCGAGTGCGACGGCTGCCTCGGCGCCTGCCCCGAGGACGCCGTCATCAAGCTCGGCACGGGCAACCGCTACCGTTTCGACTACGACCGGTGCACGGGTTGCCGGGCCTGCTTCGAGCAGTGCCCGGTCCACGCGATCGACATGGTGAAGGACGTGTTGTGAGGGTCGTCATGGACGGCAACGAGGCCGCCGCCTCGGTTGCCTATCGCCTGAACGAGATCTGCTGCATCTACCCGATCACCCCGTCGTCGACGATGGCGGAGCTGGCCGACCAGTGGTCGAGCGAGCGGAAGCCCAACGTGTGGGGGACGGTCCCGACGGTGGTCGAGATGCAGAGCGAGGGCGGGGCGGCGGGCGCGCTGCACGGCTCGCTCCAGGCCGGCGCGCTGGCGACCACGTTCACGGCGTCGCAGGGGCTGCTCCTGATGCTCCCCAACATGTACAAGATCGCCGGTGAGCTGACGCCGGCCGTGTTCCACGTCGCGGCGCGCTCGCTCGCGGCCCAGGGCCTCTCGATCTTCGGCGACCACTCCGACGTCATGGCCGCCCGCGGCACCGGGTTCGCGATGCTCGCGTCGGCGTCGGTGCAGGAGGCGCACGACATGGCGGTGGTGGCGCAGGCGGCGACGCTCAGGTCGCGCGTGCCCTTCATCCACTTCTTCGACGGCTTCCGCACCTCGCACGAGCTGAACACGATCGAGTCGCTCACCGACGACGACCTGCGGGCGCTCGTGTCCGAGGAGCTCGTGCACGCCCACCGCGGACGCGCCCTGTCGCCCGACCGGCCGTTCATCCGCGGCACGGCCCAGAACCCCGACACCTATTTCCAGAGCCGCGAGACCGTGAATCCGTACTACGCGCGCACGCCCGAGATCGTGCAGGAGGCGATGGACGAGCTCGCCGCACGGGTCGGCCGCAGCTACCAGCTCGTCTCCTACCACGGGCATCCCGAGGCCGAGCGGGTGCTCGTCCTGATCGGATCGGGCGCGGTGACCGCGCGCCGGACGGTCGAGCGCCTGGTCTCGGAGGGCGAGCGGGTCGGCGCCGTCGAGATCCGGCTCGTGCGCCCGTTCCCGGCGTCACAGATCCTCGCCGCCCTGCCGCCCACCGTCCGCCGGGTCGCGGTCCTCGACCGCACGAAGGAGCCGGGATCGGAGGCCGAGCCGCTCTTCCTCGACGTGGTCGCGGCGCTCGGCGAGGCGCATACCAGCGGACTGCGCGAGCTGCCGCTCGTCGTCGGCGGGCGCTACGGGCTCTCGTCGAAGGAGTTCACCCCGGCGATGGTCGCCGGCGTGCTCGGCGAGCTCGGAGGCGACCGGCCCCGCCGCCGCTTCACCGTCGGCATCGACGACGACGTCGGCCGCACGAGCATCGCCGTGGGCCCGCCGCTCGACATCGAGCCGCCGGGCACCGTCCGCGCCGTCTTCTTCGGCCTCGGCTCCGACGGCACCGTCGGCGCGAACAAGAACACGATCAAGATCCTGGGCGACGCCGGCCTCTGCGCCCAGGGCTACTTCGTCTACGACTCGAAGAAGTCGGGCTCGCAGACCGTCTCGCACCTGCGCTTCGGCGAAGAGCCGATCGAGGCCCCGTATCTCGTGAGCGGGGCGAGCTTCGTCGGCTGCCACCAGTTCGGTCTCCTCAGCACGATCGACGTGCTGGGCCGGGCCGCGGACGGCGCGACGTTGCTCCTCGACTGCCCGGATCCTCCGGACGAGGTGTGGGACACCCTGCCGCTCACGGTGCAGAAGCAGGTCCTCGCGAAGGGGATCGCCGTCTATGCGATCGACGCGTCTCGCGTCGCCCGCGAGGCGGGGCTGCCCGGGCGGACGAACACGGTCCTCCAGACCTGCTTCTTCGCCCTCTCGGGCGTGCTGCCGCGCGACGATGCGATCGCCCGCATCAAGGAGGCGATCGAGCACACCTACGCGCGCCGCGGAGCCGAGGTCGTCGAGCGAAACAACGCGGCCGTCGACAGCGCGCTCGCGGCGCTCCATCCCGTGGAGATCCCGGGCGAGCTCACGTCGGCGCACGATCTTCGCTCGCCGGTGCCGGACTCGGCCCCGGAGTTCGTCCGCTCCGTGACCGGGATGATGCTGGCCGGGCGCGGCGACGAGCTGCCGGTGAGCGCCCTCCCGGTCGACGGCACCTACCCGAGCGGCACCGCCGCCTACGAGAAGCGCAACATCTCCGACCTCGTGGCCGTGTGGGATCCCGACACCTGCATCCAGTGCGGGAGCTGTAGCTTCGTGTGCCCGCACAGCGTCATCCGCTCGCGGTTCTACGAGCCGGCTCAGCTCGACGGTGCGCCTGACGGGTTCCCGTCGGCGCCGCTCGAGGCCCGCGGCCTCCCCGATGCTCTGTTCACGCTCCAGGTGTACGTCGAGGACTGCACCGGCTGCGCGCTCTGCGTCGAGGCCTGCCCGGTGCACAACCCGCTGGAGCCGGCCCGGAAGGCGATCAACCTCGAGCCGCGCGAGCCGATCGTGGAGGCCGAGCGCGAGCGCATCGGGTTCTTCGAGACGCTGCCTGTGAACGACCGTTCCCGGGTCGACTACGCGAGCGTCCGCGGGGCGCAGTTCCTCCAGCCGCTGTTCGAGTTCTCGGGCGCCTGCGCCGGCTGCGGCGAGACGCCGTACCTGAAGCTCCTGTCGCAGCTCTTCGGCGAGCGGCTCATGGTCGCGAACGCGACCGGGTGCTCGTCGATCTACGGCGGCAACCTGCCCACGACGCCGTGGACGCAAAACGGCGACGGCCGCGGGCCGGCGTGGTCGAACTCGCTGTTCGAGGACAACGCCGAGTTCGGCCTCGGCTTCCGTCTCACTGCCGATGCGCATGTGCGTCTGGCCCGCGAGCGGCTCGAGGGCCTCCGCGGCAGCCTGGACGGCGACGGCCTCGTGGACGAGATCCTCGACGCACCGCAGGTGACCGAGACCGAGCTCCGCACGCAGCGCACCCGGGTCGAGGAGCTGAAGCGCCGGCTCGACGGCGCCTCCGGGCCGGCGGCCGACGACCTGCGAAGCGTCGTCGACCATCTCGTCCGGCGGAGCGTCTGGATCGTCGGGGGCGACGGCTGGGCCTACGACATCGGAAGCGGCGGGCTCGACCATGTGCTGGCGAGCGGCGTCGACGTCAACGTCCTCGTGCTCGACACCGAGGTCTATTCGAACACGGGCGGTCAGATGTCGAAGGCGACGCCGCTCGGGGCGGTGGCGAAGTTCGCGACGGCGGGCAAGCACGTGCCCAAGAAGGACCTGGCGCTCCAGGCGATCGCGTACGGGAGCGTGTACGTCGCCCGGGTCGCGATGGGCGCCGACCAGCGCCAGACGCTGCTCGCGCTGCGCGAGGCCGAGGCGTTCGACGGGCCCTCGCTCGTGATCGCCTACAGCCACTGCATCGCCCACGGGATCGACATGCAGAAGGGGCTCGACCAGCAGCACCGGGCGGTGGCGAGCGGGTACTGGCCCCTCCTCCGCTACGACCCGGTCGTGCGCGAGCGCGGCGGGAACCCGTTCCTGCTCGACTCGCCCCGTCCACGGATGCCGCTCACGGAGTACACGAAGAGCGAGCTCAGGTTCCGCTCGCTGGCGCGGACGAATCCGGCCGAGGCCGAGCGGCTGGCGGCGGCGGCACAGGTCGCCATCAACCAGCGCTGGCAGGTGTACGAGGAGATGGCCACGCGCGGGCCGGAGCGCTTCACGCCGGACATGAGGCCCAGCGCGTGAACCTGACCACCACGTACCTCGGCATGGAGCTCAAGAACCCGCTCGTGGCGTCGGCTTCGCCGCTGTCGCAGACGGTGGACGGCATCCGGCGGCTCGAGGAGGGCGGCGTCGGCGCGGTCGTCCTCTACTCGCTCTTCGAGGAGGAGCTGCGGCGCGAGGCCGAGGCGTTTCGGGTGCTCGGGACGGCGGGGACCGAGAGCTTCGCCGAGGCCCTCACCTATATGCCCGAGCCGACCGAGGATGCCGACTCGTCGCGGCGCTACCTGAGCCTGGTGGAGCGCGCGCGCGAGGCGGTCGACATCCCCCTGATCGGCAGCCTGAACGGCGTCACCTCGGCCGGCTGGACGCGCTATGCCCGGGCCATCGAGGAGGCCGGCGCGAGCGCGATCGAGCTCAACGTGTACGACGTGCCGGGGAACCCCGCTGTGACCGGCAGCGACGTCGAGGCGCGGCATCTGGATGTCGTCCGGCGCGTGCTCGACGCCGTCGAGATCCCGGTCGCCGTCAAGCTCAGCCCCTACTACAGCTCGATCGGCTCGATGGCGTCGCGCCTCGCCGCGACGGGCGCGAGCGGGCTCGTCCTCTTCAACCGCTTCCTCCAGCCCGAGATCGACCCGGAGTCGCTCTCGATCTCGTCGCGGATCGACCTCTCGACGCCGGCCGACCAGCGCCTGCCGATGACGTGGATCGCGATCCTGCGGGGCCGCATCGACGCCTCGCTCGCGGCGTCCGGCGGCGTCGAGACCCCGGCTGACGTCGCCCGATTCCTGCTCGCGGGCGCGGACGTCGTCATGACCGCCTCCGCGCTCCTGCGGCACGGGCGCGATCACACCGGAGTGCTGCTCGACGGGCTCGTCCAGTGGATGGGCGCCAAGGGGTTCGCGTCGCTCGACGACGTGCGCGGGCTCATGAGCGTCGCCCGCGAGGCCGACCCGGAGACGCGCCAGCGGGCCGGCTACGTCGGGATGCTCGAGGCCGCGAAGCAGACGTTCAACGCCTGGTAGCGACGGAGGGCCCGGCGCGGCGGCGCGCGACCCACTAGCGTTCGCCGAACCATGGTGACGCCCGACGAGGTCGGCCGGATCGCGGTGTTCTCGGCCCTGAGCGAGTCTGACCGGGAGCGCCTTGCCCGGGCGGCGGCCGACATCAGCCTCGTGGCGGGCGAGTTCGCGGCGTACGAGGGCAGCGAGCGGGCGCTCTTCGGGCTGCTCGAGGGTCGCATCGAGGCCGTGAAGCGCGTCGACGGGTCGGACCGGGTTGTCGGCGAGCGGCTTCCCGGAGACATCTTCGGGGAGGTGCCGGTCACGCTCGGCACGGTGTTCCCGGCGGGCTTCCGGGCCGCCGAGGCGTCGCGGGTCATGCGGATCGAGCCGCACGACTTCCACGCGATCGCCGACGTCGCTCCCGAGGTCGGCCGCGAGATCGGCAAGCTCGCGAGCCACCGGATCGCCGGATCCGGCGGCCTTCAGGGCATCGTCGCCGAGCCGTGGGCGCCGCGTGCGATCGTCGTCGGGCCTCGGTGGGACGCGTCATGCTCGCAGCTCCGGCACTTCCTCGACCGAAACCAGGTCTCGTTCCGGTGGCTCCAGCCCGGCGCGGCGGACGCGGCCGATCATTGGGACGGCCCGCTCCCGGAGGACGACGACTGTCCCGTGCTGCGCGTCGTCGACGGCAAGACGGTGGTGCGACCGCAGCTGCGCCGCGTGGCCGAGCTCCTCGGGCTTGCCGACCGAGCCCGTCGCGGCGGAGTACGACACCGTCATCGTCGGCGCCGGGCCGGCCGGGCTGGCGGCGGCGGTGTACGGCGCGTCGGAGGGCCTGCGGACGATCGTGATCGAGCGCGAGGCGCCCGGCGGCCAGGCCGGCACGTCGTCGCGGATCGAGAACTACCTCGGGTTCCCGTCGGGCGTGTCCGGCGAGGAGCTCGCCAGCCGGGCGCTTCAGCAGGCGCGGCGGCTCGGCGCGGAGATCCTCGTGACGCGCACCGATCACGCGGATCGACACCGCCACCCGCCAGGTGCACCTCGACGGCGGCGACGTGCTGCGGGCCCGGACGATCATCCTGGCCTGCGGCGTCGCGTGGCGCCAGCTCGAGATGGAGGGATTCGACCGGCTGGCCGGAAAGGGCATCTCGTACGGCGCCGTGCGCAGCGAGGCGGCGAGCACGCACGGCCTCGACGTCCACATCGTCGGCGCGGGCAACTCGGCCGGCCAGGCGGCGATGTTCTTCTCGAACCACGCCCGCAGCGTCACGATCGTCTGCCGCGGCGACGGGGCTCGAGAAGGGCATGTCGCGCTACCTCATCGACCAGATCGCGTCGCGGCCGAACGTCGAGGTGCTGCGGCGCTCGGAGGTCGTGGCCGCGCACGGTGACGCCTCGCTCGAGGCGGTCGACGTCAAGGAGCTCCGAGACCGGGGAGACGACCCGGCTCGCGTCCGGCGGCCTCTTCATCCTGATCGGCGCGGATGCCGAGACGGCGTGGCTCCCGTCCGAGATCGCGCTCGACGACCACGGCTACGTGCTGACCGGCGCCGACGTGGCCGCCGCCGGCGTGTGGCAGAGCGATCGCGACCCGTACCTGCTCGAGACCAGCGTCCCTGGCATCTTCGCCTGCGGCGACGTGCGGCTCAGCCCCGTGAAGCGCGTCGCGGCCGCCGTCGGCGAGGGCAGCATGGCGATCGCCTTCGTGCACCAGTACCTCAAGGAGCCCGAGGCCGCCGCCGTCGGCTAGGGCTCGAGCGCCTGGAGGCGGTCGAGCGCCTGCTGCGCCTGCTTCGCCGTCTTGGCGTGCGCCTTCTCGGCGCGATCGACCGCGCGGCGCCCTGCCTCGACGCGCTGCGAGAGCTCGGCCACGCTCCGGCGGGCGGCGGCGAGCTCCTCGGTGGTTGCCTCGAGCGCGCGCTGCGCGGCGTCCCTGTCGGCCTCGGCGCCGGCGAGGCCCTCCTGGGCCGTCTGCGCAGCGGCCGCGGCTCGCTCCAGACGCTTCGCGGCGACCTCGTCGCGCTGCTGCGGGGAGCCGCTTTGCCTTTGCCTTCGCGGGCTTCGGGGCGGGCGTCGCCGCGGCCCGCTTCGCGGGGGCGGGCCGCCGGCGCTCGGCGGGGATCGCGATGCCGGCGGGGAAGCCGACGGCGCGCTGCTCGCGCACCAGCACGCCGCGCCGCACCTGCTCCGCCAGATCGGCGTCGAGCGCGGCGGCGTGCAGCGTCTCGCGGACCCGGTCGAGCGTCCCCCCGGCCGCCGATCCGCGGTCGGCGGCGACCTTCTCGGCCTGGCGCATCACCGCCCGCAGGGCCGCTTCCTGCGCCTCCGCGGCCGTGCGCAGATCGGCGGCGGAGCCGGCGCCGAGCTGCACCTCCCGCAGACTGGCGCCCGCATCCAGGAGCTCGCCCACGAGATCGGGCGTGTCGCGGGCCACCCGGTTCACGATCCACGCGGCGACGCTCGGCTTCGCGAGCTTCGCGGCCGCAGCGGCCTCGGCGCGCTTGCCCTCGCCGCGAAGCTCCTTCGCGGCGGCGGTTCGCTCCCGAACGAACGCGTCCAGGTCGGCGCCGTAGAGCCTGTCCTCCACATCCGTTAGGTCGGTAGTCACACGCCGAACGCTACCCGCGCGCGCTCGGTCGCCGACGGGCTGCCGTAGGGTATGCGCGTGACAGAATCGAGCGTCGGCGACACAGACCTGGCCAAGCGCGTCGACCAGCTGCTCGAGCAGCAACACGCGATGGGCGCGGTCCTGCGGGCCGTGGCCCGGCGCTCCGGGCTCCAGCCCGTCCTCGACGAAATCGTCGAAGCCAGTCGAAGGCTCTGCGACGCCGACAACGGCGCGCTCTGGTTGCTCGAGGAGGGGGTGCTTCAGGCCGTCGCCCACCAGGGGGAGGAGGGGGGCGACGATTACGACCGCGATCACCCCCACGTCGTCGACCGCGCCAGCGCTGCCGGCAGGACGGCCGTGACTCGCGCGACGGTGCACATACCCGACGCGGACCTGGATCCCGAGTACGTCTACCACGGACCCCGCTTCTACCGGGCGATGCTCGGGACGCCCATCATGTTCGAGGATGACCTGATCGGCGTCGTCGTCGTGGTCCGCCGGGACCCCGTTCCCTACACCGACGAGCAGATCGCGCTCGTGCAGACGTTTGCCGATCACGCCGCCATCGCGCTCACCAACGCCCGCCTGCTCGATGCGGTCGAGCGGCAGCGGACGGAGCTCGCGCGGTTCATCTCGCCGCAGGTCGCCGAGCTGATCTCAAGCAGCGACGGCGAGCGGATGCTCGCCGGTCACCGGGCCTACATCTCGTGCATGTTCTGCGATCTTCGCGGCTTCACGGCGTTCGTCGAGACCGCGGCGCCCGAGGAGCTCTTCGACGTTCTGCGGAAGTATCACGCGCTGCTCGGGGCGCTGATCCCAGAGCACGGCGGCACGCTCGAGCACTTCGCCGGAGACGGCGTGATGATCTTCTTCAACGACCCGGTTCCGGTGGAACAGCACGAGCGTCAGGCGGTCAGGCTCGCCCTCGCAGCGCATGCCCGCTTCACGGAGCTCGCCGAGCACTGGCGGAAGCGCGGGGCGGCCATCGGCCTCGGCATCGGGATCGAGGCAGGCTATGCGACGCTGGGGCGGATCGGCTTCCCCGGTCGATACGACTACGGAATCGTCGGCCCGGTGGCAAACCTCGCGTCTCGCCTGAGCACCCACGCCGCGGCGGGCCAGACCCTGATAGGGCCGAGGGCGTACGCCGCCGTGGAGAAGGACGTCGAAACGAGCTCCGTGGGCAAGGTCGAGCTCAAGGGCTTTGGCCGCCCCGTCGAGGCGTACGAGGTGCGCCTCGAGCACATCCCGTGACGCCGTACCGCCTGATCGTCGTCCCCTACGAGCTGGGCCGCCTCAGAGACGGCGTCGGGAACGGGCCCGAGCGCCTGCTGACCGCCGGCGTTGAAGCCGTTCTCGCCGAGGCGGGCGCTCCTGTCCGGCGGGAGGTCGTCGAGCTCGATCCCGCGTTCAACCAGACCGGCCGCGGCGAGGTCGACGCCTGCTTCGATCTCATTCGACAGGTCGCCGAGCAGGTGCGAAGCGCGGTGGATGAGGGCGTGTTCCCCGTCGTCCTCTCGGGAAGCTGCTTTGCCGGGGTCGGCGTGGTCGCCGGGCTCGCCGAGCCGGCGCCCGCCGTCGTGTGGCTCGACGCCCATGCCGACTTCAACACCCCGGACACCTCGATCAGTGGCTACTTCGACGGCATGGGGCTTGCCGTGCTTACCGGCGGCGCTTGGCAGGCGATGCACGCGAGGGTGCCCGGCGCCCGACCCGTCCCGGAGAGCGCCGTCATCCTGGCGGGAGCCAGGGACTTCGACCCGCCCGAGGTGCGGCGGCTCGAGGCGTCGGCGGTCACGCACCTGCCGCCGGAGGAGCTGGGCGGCCTCGCCGCGGCGCTGGCCGCGATCGCGCCCGCGCCAAGCGGCGTCTATCTGCACGTCGACCTGGACGTAATCGACATCGACGTGGCCCGGGTCAACATCTACGGCGCGGCGGGCGGGCCGAGCGGCGCGGAGCTCGCCCATCTCGTTGGTACGGTCTGCCGCGAGTCACGGGTGCGTGCGCTCTCGCTGACCGCCTACGACCCCGCCTTCGACCCGGAGGGCCGCGTGCCGCCGATCGCGCTCGACCTGCTGCGGGTCCTCGTCGAGTCGCGTTCGCCGACGTCCTGACACGCCGAGCGGCCCGCCGTGTGGCGGGCCGCTCGTGGTGCAGCGTGGGATGTGTGGTGATCAGTCGCCCGAGGTTTCCACCACCGTTCGCGGAGCGGCCTCGATCTGGAACCGCGGCAGCCAGCGCAGCGGCTTGGGCAGGTACCAGTTCCAGTCGCCCAGCAGCTTCATGCTGGCGGGAAGCAGGACGCCGCGGATGATGGTGGCGTCGATCAGGACGGCCGCGGCCAGGCCGACCCCGAACTCCTTCAGGTCGACGATGCTGAGCGTCATGAAGATCGAGAACACCCCGACCATGACCAGCGCCGCGCTGGTGACGGTGCCGGCCGTGCTCTTGATGCCCTCCGAGACGGCATCCTCGGTCGACATGCCACCGTCGACCAGCTCCTTGATGCGGCTGAGGATGAACACGTGGTAGTCCATCGACAGGCCGAACAGGATCACGAACAGGAACAGCGGGCAGCCACGGTGCGACGCCGCCGGTGGGCGTGAAGCCCAGCAGCGACGAGCCGTGACCGTCCTGGAACACCGCCACCAGCACGCCGTAGGCGGCGGCCACGGACAGCAGGTTCAGGATGATCGCCTTGACCGGGATCACGATCGACCGGAACGTGACCATCAGCAGCACGAACGCCAGGGTCAGCACGAACCCGAAGACCAGCGGCGTGTTGCGCGACAGCATCGTGCTCTGGTCGCGGTCGATCGCGGTCTGGCCGGTGACGTTGACGGTGACGTTGTCGACCGTCCCCAGTGTGGACGGGATCAGCCGGTCGTGCAGCGTCGTCAGCGCCTGCTTCGAGGCCGCGTCGGTGCCGTCGCCGGCGAGCGGCATCGACAGCACCGCGACGGTGCCGGTCGAGTCCCTGGTGAGGTCGATCGGCTGATGCACGGCGCCGCTTGCGACCGCCCGCTGCTCGAGATCGGTGATCGCCGAGCGGACGGCTGGGTCGCGGGTGTTGTCCGCCGTGATCACGACGGTGGCCGGCGTGTCGGTGCTCGGGAACGCCTTCTCGACGTGCTTGAGCACGGCGATCCCGGGCAGCCCTGGCGGCAGGTCGTTGATGCCGGTGTTGTGCACCTGGAAGTGCAGCGCCGGGGATGCGATCGCCAGCAGGATCGCCAGCGAGAGGGCCGCTGCGGCGGCCGGCCGGCGCAGCACCCGTGTCAGAACGGCGCCCCAGATGCGGGACTCCTGGCGGCGGGCGCCCGCCGTCGGAAGGGCACCCGGATGCGGCCCTTGTCGACGTGCCGGCCAAGCAGGGCCAGCGCGGCCGGAAGCGCCGTCAGCGAGCCCAGCATCGCCACGGCGACCACCATGATGGTGCCGACCGCGAACGAGGTCGAGCCCTTGTCGCCGGTCAGGAACTGGCCGGCCATGGCCACCATCACGGTGAAGCCGGAGACCAGGATGGCGCGGCCGGAGGTGGCCGAGGCGATCGCCAGCGCCGTCTGCTGGTCGTGACCGGCCGCCCGCTCCTCGCGCTCACGCTTGAGGTAGAACAGCGAGTAGTCGACACCGACCGCCATCCCGATCAGCGTGATCACGATCGAGGCGTTGTCGTCGATCGGGAAGATCTGGCTCGGGATCGAGACCAGGCCGATCGTGGCCAGCACGGCCGAGATCGCCAGCAGCACCGGCACGCCGGCCGCCACGATCGCGCCGAACGCGATCACCAGGATCAGCAGCGTGATCGGAAGCGACATCGTCTCGGCCTTGTGCAGATCGCTCTGCATCTTCTTGTCGAGCTGGGCGCCAGAGGTAGCGTCGCCGAACTCCTCGATGCGCAGCGCGGGGTTGGACCGCTGGGCGTCCTTGACGGCAGCGACCACCGGTGCGATCCGGTTCGAGGCGGTGTCGGCGTCGCCCTTGATGTTGAACGGTGATCAGCGCCGAGTGACGGTCCTTCGACACCAGGCCGGTGCCGTCGCCGCGACCGGGAGCTCGCAGATGATCGACCACGCGGCAGCGCGGCGAAGCCGGCCGCCGTCTCGGCTGATGCCGCGCGCGAACGCGGCATCGTCGGTTTTCAGCGAACTGCTGTGAATCAGCACCATCTCGCTGGCGGGCTTGGGGAAGCTCGACTCGAGCGTCTTCTCGGCCCGGCCGGACTCGCCGGTGAACTGATCGGCCTTGGTCAGCTTGTTGGCCGGAACGAACATGCTGACCAGCATCGCCAGCGCCACGAACACGAACCAGCCGGCGAGAACGGACTTCTTGTGGCGCGCGCTCCAACCACCGAGCCGGGCCGCAAGACCTTTCGGGGTATCGATCGTACGCATGAAGCGAACTCCTTAGAGACAGTGAGAGCCGGGGCTCGCCGCGGCGGGATGCGCCAAGAATCGCGCGGTCGGGGAGGCCCGGCAGTGGCGCAGCCAGGTGTCCGCGTGCAGAAAAAGGCGCCGGCGGTGGTACGGCTGCCCGCACCGGGGACGTGACGACACTTGTGCGCGTGCCGCGTCGACCGGCTGTGGCCGGTTACGACAAGGTGTCGATGTAGGCGATCAGCTGGGCCGACGCATCTGCGGCTTTGTACTACCCAACGATAGGTGCGGGCCCCGATGTCGGGCTCTCGACGGGCGCGTAGCGTCGGCGGAACACTTTGTGACCAACGTAACAGGGGGGAAGACCATGAAACGATCATGGATCGTCGGGGCGGTGGGCCTCGCGATGCTGATGTTGGTGGCGACCGCCGGAGCGTCGGTGGTCGGGAAGTTCCAGCGGATGCGGTTCGAGACCAGCAACGGGGCGACGCTCCGCTGGGTCACGACGGCGAACGACTCGCCGACCGACGCAAATCACCGTGCGCTGAGGCTCGTGCTGCATCCGAACGCTCCGGGCTGTTCGGACCAGAATCTGGGGGCCTGCTCGTTCGGACGGGCGTTCTCCAGCGCCAGCAACAGCAAGCGCACGCCGGTCGGATCCCAGATGAACCTTTCGTGGGACTTCGCCGCGTCGAATCCGGTCACCGCCTCCGAGCGGATGAACGTGTTCTTCGCGAACGGCGACGTGGCGTTCCTGAACTCGGTCCTCTGCAGCCATCCCATCGCCTCGAGCGGGGGCACGTGGCTGCGATCCGACTTCACCGGGTTCACGTCCAATTGCGAGATCGACGTGGTCGGCGATACCGGGGGGACATACACGGCAGACGGCACGCACTCTGCCTGGGCCGTGTACGCCGCAGCGAACCCTAACCAGGTCGTGACGATCCGCCACCTGCTCGTGGACTCCGGCGCCGCCCCCGCCGAAGGGGTGAGCAGGTACCGCTTCGATCGCATCTCCCTCGGAGCCGGCAAGATGTACACCCAGGGGCCGGGGACGGCGGTCAGCTGTCCAACCGAGAACGTCTGCTAGTCCCCGAGCAGCACAAGCGACCGTCAGAACGCCGAGAGGGCCCCGAGCAGGGGCCCTCTCTACAGCCGGGAGCGGTGCCGCGGTGTCGAATTTCGGCCGCGCCCGATTGTCTATCGGGTGAAGCACTCGCCAATCCCGGATCGGAAAGGTGGTCGCCCATGCTCGGTCGGAAGGACTACACGCAGGAAGAGCTCACGAGCTGCAAGGTCGCCATCGGGGCGCAGCTCCAGGCGTACAAGGACGTCGAGGCCGCCGTCGGCGAGGATGCCCTCGCGGGATTCGAGGGGCCGTTCTTCAACCACATGGTGCTCGCCCTCGACCGCTACTTCGTCCACCGGGTGCGCGCCGTCAGCGGCAAGGACGGGAACCCGCTGAACGAGGTCGAGCTCATCGTCGACTCGCTCATGCTCCACGGGGGCGTCCTGCAAGGGAGCAACGTCATCAAGTACGTGCCGGGCGATTCGGTACTGGGCCTCGAGATCGGCGACCGCATCAGCCTCACGCGGGAGCAGTTCGAGCGCCTCTCGGACGCCTTTCTGGCCGAGATCGAGCGCAGGTTTCTCTGAGCGCTCGCTTGATTCGCGGGACCGGGCGGCGTACGGTCCCGCTGTGCTCGGGGCGAGACTCAGAGTCGGGGCTGCGATCGGGATTGCCTGGGCGGCGATCGCCGCCGCTCCCGCACTTGCGTCCGGCCACTCCAATCCGATCGTCGCCGAGAACCGCCACGCCGGCACGGACCGCTGGGACATCCCGTGGGCGGGGTATCGGATCACCGACGACCGCAGGCTCGACATCAAGGGCTACGCGGCCGCCGCCAGCGTGCTGAAGGGCGGCTCGATCGGCCTTCGCATCACGACCGCGCGGCACGAGCCGTACACGATCGACGTCTTCCGCCTTGGCTACTACCACGGCAAGGGCGGCAGGCTGGTGGAGCACCTCGGCCCGTTCGCGGGCTCGCCTCAGCCGGCCTGCTTACACCGTTCGGGCGACGGGCATGGTCACGTGCCCGTGGCACACGTCGGTGCGGCTTCACGTCCCGTACTCCTGGACGTCCGGCGTCTACTTCGCCGTCCTGACGACGCCGAGATCCCACTATCAGTCCGAGATCATGTTCACCGTCCGCGACCGCCGTCCGGCCGGGATCGTCTACATGTCGTCGGTGAACACCTATCAGGCGTACAACAACTTCCCGTACGACCCGCCGGCCGGTTTCGGCTGGGACGACGGCGCGCATCCGCTCACCGGGCGCAGCCTGTATGACTTCAACAGTCCGGCCACGCACAGATACCCGGACGGCCGGCCCGCCGTCAAGGTGAGCTTCGACCGGCCGTACTCCTCGCAGTACGGCAATCCCGGCAACGGCGGCCTCACCGACTTCGAGCCGTTCCTGATCGCGTTCCTCGAGAAGCGCGGATACGACGTCACCTACATCACCGACGTGGACGCCGACGCGAACCCGTCGGCGCTGCGCAGGCACCGGGCGCTCATCGTCGCCGGCCACTCTGAGTACTGGTCGCGGCGCATGTACGACGGCGCCTACGCCGCCCGCGACCACGGCGTCAGCCTGGCGTTCATCACCTCGAACGAGATCTACTGGCAGGTGCGGTACGAGCGGAGCGCCGACGGACGGCCGCGGCGCACGCTGGTCGGCTACAAGGACTTCCGACCCGATCCCGTCGCGAACCCCGCGCTCCGCACGATCCTGTGGCGCGATCTCGGCCGGCCGGAGCAGCAGCTCTCCGGCGTCCAGCTGCCGACGGACGGCTTCCTCGACTGGGGCGGCCTGCCGTTCGTTCCCATCCACACGCGGAGCTGGCCGTTCCGCGGCACGGGCCTGAGAAGCGGGGTGCCCGTGCCCGGAGAGCTGGTCGGGTACGAGATCGACTCGTTCGACCCCCGCTATCCGGCGCCCGACGCCGTGTGGCGCGAGCTCATGGCCGCTTCGCCGTTCGTCAACTTCGCGGGCCAGGGCGGCTACGTCCACAACATGTCGATCTACCGGGCCCACTCGGGCGCGCTGGTCTGGGCGACGGGCACGATGGACTGGTCGTGGGCGCTCGCTCCGGGGGGAAGCAGCGACGGCGCGCACGTGAACGTCCGGCCGTCGCTCCAGCGCCTGACCGAGAACGTGCTGCGCCGCATGCTTCACCGCCGCCGCTGAGTTGGGCAGGCGCGGTGGTCCCGGAAACGACCTAGGCCTGGTCGTCCTCGACTTCGGCAACGATCGCCGCAGCCGCGTCGGCCGACACGGCGTGTCGCGTGATCTGCTCGTACCCGGCGAGTCCGCGCTCCAACTGCTCGATCATGCGGTCCTCGGCAATGACGATGATGGCCGATGAGCCTGGCGGGAGGGTCTCGCCGAGCTCCCTCAGATCCTCGTCCTTGAAGCCCTTGTCGCGGATCTTCCCCCAGATCCCGCCGGCACCGCCGCCGACCGCTGCCGAGACGATGATGCTGGGCGGGAAGATCAGCCCGACCACTCCGCCCGCGATCGCTCCGCGCTTCGCCCACTTCTTCCCGCTCGGATCGGCGGTCTCCTCGAACTTGACCTTGCCGTCGGCGGTGTGGACGATCACGGCGGCGTCGATCAGTTCGATCGCACCGGCACGCTGCGCCGCCTGGAAGTCCTTCAACGACGCCCCGGCCCCGTTCTCGCCGTTGAACGACGCGATGAAGAGCTCGATGGTGCTGCTGCTGCTCGTCATGGTTTCCCCACTTTCGACGACTGTGGCCAGCGTCGGATCGCGCACGACGCTGATCGGCAGGTCGATGCTAGGGCGTGCCGGACGCGCCTCTTTCATGCCATCGGCATGAGAGAGCTCGTGTATGTCACCTATCGGTCGTGTAACGACCGCGTGTTTCGGGCTGTGTGCAGGCGATTTGCCCTGTACGCTGTGATTGTGGAGCGTGCTCGCCGCTGACCGGAGCCCGGCCGGCTCCGGCGAGAGCAGCGCACGGCCGCGCATCCTGCTGGTCGAGGACGACCCGACGATCCGCCAGATGACGCAGCTGGCGCTCGAGCGCGACGGCTTCGCGGTCGCGACGGCGCACGACGGCGCCAGCGGCCTCGACGCGTTCCGGGCGCAGCCGCCCGACCTGGTCCTGCTCGACGTGATGCTGCCGGGCGTGGACGGTGTCAGCGTGTGCCGCACGATCCGCGAGCACAGCGTCGTGCCGATCGTGATGCTGACCGCCAGCACCGATCCCGTCGACGTCGTGCTCGGCCTCGAGGCGGGCGCCGACGACTACGTCACCAAGCCGTTCGAGCCGTCGATCCTGGCGGCACGGCTGCGGGCGGTGCTGCGCCGGGTCGCCCGCCACGACGCGTCGCCGGTGCTGCGCGTCGGCGAGCTCGAGATCGACCGCGCCGGCATGGAGGTGCGCGTCGCGGGCGAGCCGGTCAGCCTCACCCCGACCGAGTACCGGCTGCTGCTCGAGCTGGCCGAGCACCGCGGGGTGGTCTGCAGCCGCGAGCGCCTGCTCGAGGAGGTGTGGGGCTACGTCTGGGCCGGCGACACCCGGCTGGTCGACATGCACGTGCGCCGGCTGCGGGTGAAGATCGGCGCGGACATGATCGAGACCGTTCGCGGGGCGGGCTACAAGCTGGTCAAGGGATGAGCTCGCTGCGCTGGCGGCTGGCGCTCGCGTTCGCGCTGCTGGCCGCGACGGTGGCGGCGGCGGTCGGCGTCGTGGTGTACGAGGTGACCTCCGACGACCTGCTCTCCCGCGCCCGCGCGGCCGCGGTGGCGCAGGTGCAGTCGGCGGCGCTGATCTACCCGCTGACCAGGCCGTCGCTTCCCGCGCTCGGCGCTGCCGGCCGGCGACCCGTCGGTGCCGGCGCCGCTGCGCGCGGCGGTGCGGCGGGGCCAGGTGGCGTCCTACAGCGGCAGCTGGAACGGCAAGCCGGCCGTGTGGGCGGGCCGGCGCACGCCCGACGGGCGCGACGAGCTCTACGTGCGCGACTCCTACGCGGCGCAGCGGCAGGAGCTGAGCGACCTGCGCCAGACGGTGATCGAGGTGGCCGCGGCGGCGGCGGTGGGCGGGGCGCTGGTCGGCCTGCTGCTGGCCGGGCGGCTCTCGCTGCGGCTGCGGCGGGCGGCGGCGATCGCCGAGCGGGTCACCGCCGGCGAGCTGGACGCGCGGATCCATGCCGGCGGCCACGACGAGGTCGCGAAGCTCGGCGAGGCGATCGACCGGATGGCCGAGGCGATGCGGCAGCGGATCGAGCGCGAGCGGCGGTTCGTGGCCGACGTCGCCCACGACCTGCGAACGCCGCTGACCGGGCTGAAGACGGCGGCCAGCCTGCTCGACCACGACCAGGTCGGCGACGCCATCCGCGAGCGGGTCGACCGGCTGCTGCGGCTGGTCGAGGACCTGCTCGAGATCTCCCGGCTCGACAGCGGCACGGCCACCGCCGACCTGCGCTGGGTCGACCTGGGAGGCTTCGTCGCGAGCGTGGTCGGCGACGCGCCCGGCATCGACCGTCCGGACGAACGGCGCGTGCGCAGAGCCTGATCGATCCCCGCCGGCTCGAGCGCGTCATCGAGAACGTGCTCGACAACGCCGCCCGCCATGGCGCGCCGCCGGTCGAGGTCTCGGTCTCGCCCGGCCGGATCGTGATGCGCGACCACGGCCCGGGGTTCAGCGAGGCGATGCTGGCGCAGCGCGGCCGAGCGCTTCACCACCGGCGATCCGGCCCGCGGCGACGGGATCGGGCTGGGCCTGGCCATCGCGGCCGGCCAGTGCCACGTGCTGGGCGCCGAGCTCGAGCTGGCCAACGATCCCGCGGGAGGCGCGGTCGTGACGATCGTGCTGCCGCAGGCATGAGCGCGCGCGTCGCCCTCGCCGCGCTGGCCTGCGGGCTTCGCGGCCGGGCTGCGGCACGTCGTCGGGCCTGCAGGTCGAGAACAGCGGCACGACGACGCCGGATCGTGAAGCCGGCCGGCCCGCAGCCGCGGGTCGACAGCCTCGACGCGGTCGCGTTCCCGAGCACGAGCCACGGCTGGGCGGCGGGAAAGGGCGCGATCATCGCCACGACCGACGGCGGCGCCACCTGGACGCAGCAGTACAGGGGCCGCGCCGACATCCGGTCGCTCGAGTTCACCGACGACCGGCACGGGTGGGCGGTCGCGCTCGGACTCGCTGCTGCGCACCGCCGACGGCGGCGCCACCTGGTCGCCGGCCGGCGAGCCGGAGGGGCTCGTGCTGACGAGCGTCGACTTCGCGAGCGCCGACGAGGGGTGGGGCATCGCGCATCCGGCCGGCACGTTCGGCGAACCGGCCCTCGGCGCCGCTGGTCCGCACCACCGACGGCGGCTCCAGCTGGGCCGTCGTGAAGCCGGACGTGGCCGACTCGATCTGCGTGTCGGGCGGCGAGCTGGTCGCCGGCGCCGGATCGAAGGTGCTCGACTCGACCGACGGCGGGGCGACGTGGAGCACCCTGCTCGACGCGGCCGGCGGCCCCGGTCGCGCAGTGGTTCACGGCGACGGTGCAGTGCCCCGACCTCCGGTCGATCTGGGTGCTGTTCCAGGGCGGCGCGGCCGCCGGCAGCCAGGCCTACGCCGCCTACACCAGCGCCGATGCGGGCGTCGCCTGGCAGCCGGTGGTGGTCGTCGCCGATGCTGGTCGGATCCGACCCGGCGTTCGCGAACGTCACCCCGCTCGACTCGTACCCCGGCCCGTTCGCGGCCGTCTCCGCCTCCGAGGCGGTGTTCCTCGGCCAGTGCCCCGCCTGCGACCCGCAGCACGTGACGGTGCTGCGCACGCAGGACGGCGGCGAGCGCTGGGAGCGCCGCGTCGTCAACGGCTTCGTCCCGACCGGCCTGGCCTTCGCCGACCGGGATCACGGCTGGATGACGACGCTGATCGGCGGCTGCGAGGGGCGGCGCTCGGCGATCCTCGCCACGACCGACGGCGGCCGCTCGTGGCACCCCGTGTATCCGTCGTAGATATCGAACCGTTACACGGCCGCCACCCGGCCGATACGCCCGCCTCGTAGCATCGGACCAGTGTTCTTCGACGGGCGTGTGCCCGGAAAAGGGGTGAGGAGATGAGAACGATGATCCTGCTCGCGTCCGTGGCGGGCGCTGCTCGTGACGGCCTCGACGACCGCCGGGGCGCAGACGGCTGCGGCGACGACGCCTCGCTGCACCACGGCCGGGCTCGAGGTCTGGCTCGGCGTCGGCGGCGGTGGCGGCCAGGCCGGCAGCATCGCCTACCCGATGGAGTTCACCAACGTCTCGGGCCACGCCTGCCACCTGTTCGGCTTCCCGGGCGTGTCGGCCGAGGTCGCCGGCCACCAGGTCGGGAGCGCCGCGCGGCGCGACCACGCCGTGCCTGAGCAGACGGTGACGCTCCGTGCCGGCGCGACCGCGCACACCGTGCTCCAGATCACCGACGTCTCGGCGTTCCCGGCGTCGACCTGCAAGCCGGTCACCGCCGACGGGCTTCGCGTCTTCCCGCCCGGCGCCGTCAAGGCGGCCCAGATCCCGTTCCGGTTCCGGGCCTGCTCGGCGAAGGGGCCGCGGTTCCTGTCGGTGCAGCCGGTGCAGCCGCGGGTCGGGGTGCCGGGGCACCCGTAGGGGCGCCGACGCGCTGCCGGGGACGCATTTGGAGAAGGACGATTCGAACGGCGCGGCCTTCGCCGCCGTCGCGGCTCAGCCGGGTGAGGCCGCCTGCCCGATCGCATCGAGCAGCGCCTCGTCGACGCCTCGGAAGCTCGTCGTCACCTCGTCGGCTGCGGCGAAGCCGATCGATTCGTAGAGCCGGCGACCGGCCGGCGTGGCGATCAGCACTGCGAACCGCGTGTCGGTCGACCAGGCCTCCGCGAGGGCGGCTGTCAGCAGCGCGCGGCCGGCGCCGCGGCGCTGGTGCCGGCGCGGCGTCATCATCGACCAGACGCCGATGACGCCGTCGCCACGGAGCAGCCAGACCGCGCTGATCGGCTCGATGCCGTCCCAGGCGAGCCAGAGCTCGATTACGTCTCGGGGCGTGCGGGCGAGCGTTCGCTCGAGCATGGCGCGGTCGACCTCATGCGCATCCGACGAGATGAGGATGCCGTGGTCGATCTCGGCCTCGGCGGCCCGGCGGACATGGAACGGGCTGGCCGCCGGCGCCGGCGGCTGCGGACAGACCATCAGCGGCTCATGCTCCTGCGCCGTCGAGAACCCCAGCCGCTCGAGCCGCGTGGTCGCGCCCGGGTCGGCCAGCTGCGAACGGAAGACCACGGCCGGCAGGTCGGGCCCCAGCACATCGACCAGCTCTTCCACCGCCGCGGCGCCCGCCCCCGGCGTCAGCGCACACATGTTCAGCTCGGCCGACTGCTCGCCGGACACCAGCGCGAACCAGCCGTCGCCGCGCCGGGCCGATCCCGCCGGGCCGATCGTCATGCGCCCCAGCGCGAAGTAGGCATCCCACGGAACCTGCGCGGGCGGCGACTGTCCCAACGAGGCGGAATACTCTCACGGACACGGCTGGGGCCGTGACGCGAACCACATGGTCGAGCGGCGCTACGCTGGACCGATGAGCGCGACCGATCGCGAGGCGCGGATCCGGCTGGCCGAGCAGCAGTTCGAGGACCAGCTCCAGCGGGCCGGCGAGTCGGTGTGCATTGCATCGCTGCCGCTCCTGGTCGACGAGGTGGTCGCCGCGGCGGCGGGCGGCGACGACCGGCTCGCGTCGGAGATCGAGAACCGGCTCCGCCGCCGCGCCGGGCTGCACGCCTGATCAGGCCGAGGCGGCCCGGGTCGGGGCGTCGTCGGCTGCCGGTCCCGCCGTTGCCCCGCGGCCCGATGAGGTACCAGGCCTCGAGCTCGCCCTTTCCCTTGATCGCGATCGTCCCGCGCGGCTCGCACCGGAACTCGTCGGCGAGCAGCTCGTATGTCGCCCGCGTGATCTGGATCCGGCCCGGGGTGCCATGGGACTCCATGCGGCTGGCGGTGTTCACGGCGTCGCCCCAGAGGTCGTAGAGGAGGCGCTTGCGGCCGATGACCCCGGCGACCACCGGGCCCGAGTTGATGCCGACCCGGAGCTGGAGGCCGAGGTGCCCGATGCGGCCGTCGGCGCGCATCGCGTCGAGCATGTCGAGCGCCATCAGCGCGACGGCGCGACCGTGGTCGGGTCGCGGTGTCGGGACGCCAGCGGCGACCATGTAGCAGTCCCCGATCGTCTTGATCTTCTCGAGCCCGTACACCTCGGCGAGCTCGTCGAAGTGGCTGAACAGGTGGTCGAGATAGCCGACCACGTCGGCGGGCGGGAGCCGCTCCGACCAGGGCGTGAAGTCGACCACGTCGGCGAACAGGATCGAGGCCGACCCGAACTGCTCGGCGATCGGCTGGGCCTGGGCCTTCAGCTTGTCCGCGATCGAGCGCGGCAGGATGTTGAGCAGGAGGCTCTCGGTCTTCGCCTGTTCCTGCCGGAGCGCCTCCAGCGCGTCGCGGCGCTGGCCGGCGAACACCGCGAGCATGGTGAAGACGATGGTGCCGCCGACCGCGATGTTCAGGCCCAGCATCGTGGTCGTGAACCAGCCGGGTGGTGCCGGCTCGACCGGATCCACCAGCGCGCCCGCGATACCCGATCCCACAAACACGACGAGATAGGCCACGTACCAGCGAGCCCCCGACCTGACGTCGCTGAACACGAGCGCCGCGAGCGGGGCGAGGATCCCCCACAGGCCGACGCCGCCGGAGTCGAGAAATCCGCCGAGCGGGATCATCGACAGCGTCGGCGCCAGCAGGATGGCGACCTGGCCCACCCGGAGCAGCCGCGGGAAGTCGCGCGTGCGCGCGAACACGGCGATCCCACCGAGCAGCACGCCGAAGTACACCAGCGGCACCACGCCGACCGGCGACCCGAAGGCGAGATAGAGCGCCCCCCACAGCGCGGCGACGGGCAGGATCAACACCGAGATCAGGACCAGCAGCGCCTTCCGGGCGCGCAGGTCTTCGTCGTCGCCCGGGTCCGAACCGACAAGGGCCAGGCGCGCGTTTGCGCGACCCGAGGCCGCTCGGATCCGGTTCAGGAGACTCATCTACGCGAGGAGCGGGTCGAGGCGGGCGCGCAGCTCGGCGCGGTAGTCGTCCCCGTCGAACGCGTACAGAGGGTGCGGCGGCATGACGTGCTCGGCAAGGCGGCCGCCGTGCCGGACGTAGAGCGCGGGGACGATCGCACCGCCGGCGTCGTACTCGACCGCGACCGCGCACGCGTCGCCGTCGTCCTGGTCGACGAAATGCGCGAGCGGGACGATGCCCTCGTCGCGGATCCCGCCCGAGCGATCGAGAGCGACGACTCGTGCGAGGTACGCCTTCTGGCTCCAGAGCTCCGGCGCGCGTGCGAGCTCGCCCGCGAGGAAGGGAACGACCTCGTCTCGATCGAGCGGGCGCCGCTCCCTGCGCTCGCCGAACACCGTCTCGGCGATGCGCTGCGCGAGGAGGCGCGCGTTGTAGCGGAACCCGTGGACCGAGCTCGAGCTCGACGTCGCGCCGTGCTTCCCGAGGCCGGGCGATGCCTGCGTCACGTTGCCGGCGAAGAAGATGCCCGGCACCGACACGCTCTCCCAGTACGGCGTCTGGGCCGGGAGCCGCCCGTCGTGGACCGTGGCGACGCCGATGCTCGGGAGGTCGCGAAGCGGCGCCTGGAACCCGGTTGCGGCGATCACCTCGTCCGCCTCGAGCGCGAGCTCGCCCTGCCATGTCGTCCCGTAGGCCCGGATCCGATACCCGCCGTTGTGCCGCTCGACGCGCTCGATCGAGGCATCGACGACGTGGCTTCCGGAGCCGCCGCGCACGTACTCGTCGAACGGCTGGAGGTACCGCAGCCGAAGCGGCGAGAAGGCGAGCACCGCCGTGTCGACCGGCCGTGGCGACGCAAGGACCAGCCTCCTCGCCCACGGGAGCAGGCCCTGGGCGACCTCGAAGCCCGAGTTCCGCTTGCCGAGGATGCAGACGCTCTTTCCCTGGTAGCGCTTGGGGGACATCGTGTCCGTGTAGTGCGGCGCCTGGTCGATCCCCGGGATCGGCGGCTTCCAGGCCTCGGTCATCCCGACCGCGAACACGCACGCGCGGCAGCGGTACTCCCCGTCGGAGGTGACGACGACGAAGCCGTTGTCCTCGATGCGGGTGGATTCCCATTCGCACCCATACCGGACGTCCACCCCGCCACGGGCGGCGAACTCGGCGAGCGCGGACTCCATCTCCGGACGGGCGGGGAGGTCGAAGTCGCGGTCCATGAAGAGCGGGGTCAGGGCCTGGTGGCCCTCCGCGTCGCCGACGAGGCTGTTGTGGTCGTACCACTCGTATTCGCGCGTCCCACGGGCGACGGGAGCATCCGGCTTCGTCCAGCTGATGAGGCGCTGATAGACGGGGAAGCGCTGGAACATGCCCCCGGGGCCTTCGTCGCGCGAGATGACGGCACAGCGGCTGATGCCCGCACGGGCCAGGGAGTAGGCGACCTGGAGGCCACCGGGCCCGCTCCCGACGACGACGACGTCGTAGTCGCCGGGCGGGAAGACACGATCCGCTACTCCGACCATGTATTGGCTGCGCGCAGCCGTCTGGCCTCGATCTGGAGCATGCGATACGCGACGCTCGGCCGGCTCAGCATCAGCGGCTTCAAGTCGTGCGCCGGGATGACGAGGCACCGCAGCACGGTCGCCGCGATCACGTCGGCCGTCGGCGCGGTGTCGGTCAGAACCGAGATCTCGCCGAAGAAGTCGCCCCGCGTCAGGCGAGCCCGCTCATCGCCGTCGATCACGACGCGCGCCTCGCCGTTCAGGATCACGTAGAAGCTGCCGCCCGACACGTCCTGGCGGAGCACGCGCTGATCCTTCGCGAACACATCCTCCTCGAACGTGTGCGCCAGGGCGTCGAGCTCCGGGTAGCTCAGATCGCCGAACAAGCTCAGGCGCGCCAGGGTCTCGACGACGTTCTCCGGCGGCGCTTCCATGCCGGCGGAGTCTACCGAGGCCCCCTTTTCGGCCGTTTGGCGTCGATCGTCGGTGGACACGCAGAACGCTGGGCTGGCACTCGCATATCTCGAGCAGGTTGCAGGCGCGAGACGGCATTTGCGGCGCCGGCCTGCCGGACACCGAGCGCCTCCCTCCTCACGGGCGGCGGCGGTCTCCTGATGGTTTGCCGGCTGGCACGCGCGGGGTAGCTCAGTCCACGTGAGCCAGTTCGACTACTACCTCGTCATCATCCTGCTCGGTGTCGGCAACCTCGGCCTGGCGCTGATCGCCTACCGACAGCGCGACAAGCAGATCCAGGGCAATCGGCTGCGCGAGGCGCAGGTCGAGCTGGCGGAGGCCCGAAACGAGATGGCACACCGGCGGACGGAGTACCTGCGAATGCAGGTCGAGCTCCTGCGTGAGGTCCGCGACGCGCTCGTTGACGGCCATGCCGAGCACGGCGGCGATTCTGCGGATGTCATATCCGCGGCGCCGTCCTCTCGGCGCGACACGCGTCAGCACCCTGCTCGGACGGCCCGGCGATCACCCGGGAAGCCGCACGCGCCCGCTTGACGCCCCCACTCCTGTGACAACGCCCGCGCCGGCTCGGCCGGCGGCGGAGCCCGTCCTTCCCGTGCCGCGCGGGCCGGTATCCGACGCGATCCTCTCCGCGCTTCGGCGCCCACCGGGCGTGTGCGAGGCACCGCTCGTCGACGCGGCCGATCCGCTGGGGGACGACGACCTCCACCTGGCCCTCTACTCCTGCTACGAGCTTCACTACCGGGGCTTCGCAGGCGTCGATCCCCGCTGGGAGTGGGATCCTCACCTGCTCGCCGCGCGGCAGGCGCTCGAGCGGCCGTTCGAGGAGGCGCTCCGGGACGCGGTTCCGTCCGTGCAGGTCGAGCCCGGCGCGGTCGAGGACGCGCTGCGGGCGATCGTCGACGACGACTCCGGGCCACCGCTCGCTCGCACAATCGAGCGCCATGCCGACCTGACGCAGGTGCGCGAATTCCTCGCGCACCGGTCGGCCTACCAGTTGAAGGAAGCCGATCCTCACTCCTGGGCGGTGCCGCGGCTCTCGGGAAGGCCGAAGGAGGCGCTGATCGAGGTGCAGGCGGACGAGTACGGGGGCGGCCGCCCGGGCCGAATGCACGCGACCCTGTTCGCCGGGGCGATGCGGGCGCTGGGCCTCGATGACCGCTACGGGGCCTACCTCGAGCATCTACCCGGGACGACGCTTGCGACCGTCAATCTCATGTCGCTCTTCGGCCTGCACCGGCGGCTGCGCGGGGCGATCGTGGGCCATCTGGCGGCGTTCGAGATGACCTCCTCAGAGCCGAACGGCCGCTACGCGCGCGGGTTGCGCCGGCTCGGCGCTGGAGACGACGCCACCGAGTTCTTCGACGAGCACGTGGAGGCTGACGCCCTGCACGAGGCGGTGGCGGCGCACGACCTGGCGGCTGGGTTGGCTCGGGCAGAGCCGGAACTCGCGGCCGACATCCTTTTCGGCGCTCGGGCGCTTATGCTGCTCGAGGCTCGCTTCGCCGCCGCACTCGTCGGCGCGTGGAGTCAGGGCAGCTCGTCGCTACGGGCGCCGCTCGGCCTCGGATAACGGATCTGGAAGCGTGCCGTGGCGGCGCTCGGCTTCCGGGCTCACGCCGCCCTCTGCCCGGTAGCGGGCCCGCCGGTGCGAGCCGTCGCAGAAGGGCCGCAGGCGTGAGCGTCCGCACCGGCACAGAGCGACGGTGCGCCTCCCGGGGTCGATCTCGCGACCGTCCTCGTCGAGCAGGACGAACGACCCCCGCACCACGAGCGGCCCGTCGCGGTAGGGGATGATCTGGGCGCCCTCGCCGCGCAGCTTCACGTCGCCGCACCCGCCTCTGTGCGATCGGCAGCCCATTCGACCAGGCCCGGCAGTCCGGCGGCCGCGGCGACCTCGCGCTGCATCCGTGGTCCGGGCCGCTCGAGCATTCTCAGGGCCCGCTCCACGGCCACTGACTCAGCCGGGTTTGCGGCGCATGGGCCGATCTCGAGAAGGAGCTGCTGGATCCGCGACCGCGTAGCGATCGGGCGCATCATGTCGAGGTCGACCAGCTCGCCCTCGACGCCGTCGGCCGCAGCCCGCCACCGGTTCTCGGCGATCGCCCAGACCGGATGGGCCGGGAGGGGCTCGCCGCGGCCATGGCGCTCGACGAGCCACCGCGCCAGCGACGATACGACGGCGGCCACGGTCTCGACGTCGGCGGACGCCGCCTGCGCATCGGGCACGCGCACCTCGATCGTGCCGAACCCGGGGTGCAGCCGGCATTCCCACCAGAGCTTCGTGTGGTCGGGGAAGGATCCGGTCACGCGGCCCCACCGAAGGAGCGCCGCGTAGTCGCTCCACCCCCCGAACGACGGCGCAACTCCCTGGTTCGGGAGGGCGTCTGCCAGCTTCGGACGGATGCTGGCGAGGCCGGTGTCGCGGCCGGCGAAATACGGCGCCGCCGCGGCGAGGGCGGCGACCTCGGGCATGAACCCGCGCAGGGCGTTGTAGACAGCAAGGAGCACGTCTGCGCCCGGAATCCCGAGGTGGATGTGCAGGCCCGCAGCCAGTCCGCCCTGCCGCGCAGCCCAGCGGAACCGGCGCTCGATCACCTCGAAGCGAGGGCCGGGCGAGATGCCGCTCCACGGCTCGGCGAACGGGTGGGCTCCGAGCCCGGCGAGCCGTACCTCACCCGCGGCGAGGACGAAGACGGTCCGGCGGCCCGCGACCACGGCCTCGACGGCTGCGGCGGCGGAGGTGCAGACGGGCGAGACGATCTCGATCTGAGCCGGCGAGAGCTCGCTCCGGAAGCGGTCGCCGTCGGCCAGTTCGCCGAGCAGCCGCGGCCCGGCGTCGACCAGGTCGAACGAGCGCGGATCGACCAGCAAGAGCTCCTCTTCCACGCCGACGGTGAGCTCGTCAGCGCGGTCGAATACTGATCGCAGGTGGTCTGCGGCGGCGACGATGCGCTCGGTGGCGGGGTTGGGGGCACGAGTCGCGATACCCATGATTACCCGGTGCCGCGACCTGCGACTCCTCGGCGACGGATCGCGCGCAGCGCGTTTCCGCCGTCCGGCTGCGGGGAACCGACCGTGCGACGAGCGAGAGAGGAAGGACGGATCGCATGAAGGTTGAGTTCCATCGAGTTGGAGACGTGCGGCTGGAGCCGGCGGCGTGAGCGGGACAAGCCTCCCCCGAGACGACGACCGCTCCATCGCCGAGCTGACGAAGGACCTGCTGCGAAACGTGTCGGAGCTCGTCCGCCGAGAGCTCGACCTCGCGAAGGCCGAGCTGGCGGAGAAGGGGCGACGCCTCGCCGTGGGGATGGCGCTCGTGGCCGTCGGCGCCGTGGTCCTCGCTGCGATGGTGGGCGCGCTGACGGCGACTGCGATCCTCGCGCTCGCGACGACGCTCGATACCTGGCTCGCCGCGCTCATCGTCACGATCGTGGCCGCCCTGATCGGCACGATCGTCGTGCTCATCGGGGTGAGGTCGCTCCAGCGCGGCGCACCTCCTGTACCGGACCAAACCGTCGACTCAGTGAAGGAGGACATCGCATGGGTCAAGACGCGCGCGAAGTCCGGGAGCAGGTAGAGGAGGCCCGCGAGGAGCTCGGCGATACCGTCGCAGCCCTCGCGTACAAGGCGAATGCCCCACGGCGGGCAAAGGACAGGGCGGCCTTCAAGCTCGACGGCGCCAAGCGGCGCCTGAACGGGCTGCTCGGACGGAAGGGCGAGAACGATGCGCGCCGGTGAGGCGTTCGCCGTGATCGCACGACCGGCCTTCAGCGGCACGATGCGCGCCCGGCGCACGAAGAAGGAGCAGCAGACCGTGAACACCAAGCAGTGGCTCGGCTACATCGCCGTCGCGGTCGCGACGACCTGGCTCACTCAGAAGCTCTACGACGTCGTCGACGAGCATCTCGGCGCCGGGAACGGCCGGGACTGGTAGCCGCGACGAGGCTCGGGGCGGTCAACAGATCGTGGTCGCCCTACGATGCATAAATGGGATGGATCGACCACGACCACGAGCTCGAGGCCATCCGCGCATGGTTCGAGGCTCGGTCGCTCGACCTGGCCGTCATCGAGCGGCCGAACGGAACCTGGCGCGCGGTGGTCATGCCCCGTGACGGAACCCACGGCGAGGCGGAGTACGCCGATGGGGGCGACAAGATCGAGGCGGCCCGCCGCGCCCGGACGCGGCATTCGACCAGGCAGCTCAGGGCCGCATTGTCCGGGCTCGCCGAGGTCGCCCAGAGCGAGGTCGTCCAGCTCGTGTTCGCCGAGGCGGTGGTCGCCCGGATCCCCGGCGGCCGCACGCGCGCCGGTCGGCGCGCGGCGCTCGTCGGGACGGTGTGGATGCTCGATCCGAAGCGCCGCGCCGCGACAGCCACGATCGCCCGCACGGCCGCCGAGTGGACGCGTGTGCGTATGCGCGACGGCGCGGGCCGCCGCGATCTCGCGAACGCGGCGCTCGGTGAGGTGGAGCGCCTCAGCGGGCAGGTGCGACGGCATCTGAATCCGCCCCGCTGACAGACCGCCGCCGCCCCGATTCGCTGCGACCCCTCCTGGCCTTACCCGTCGACGACCAGGCCCTGGATCGGGCCGCGCAGTCTGTCCGACCGGCGTGAGACGTGCTCCAGGAGCATGAGCCGGTGATCGAGGGCGAGCCCTGACCGTCGCCGCTCAAGCTGGGCCTCGGCGATCGGCCGCCAGCGGCGATCGACCAGATCCGTCGGATCGCCCGACGCATCGTCCGGGTCGCATTCGAGGTGCTCGGCCCACAGGCGCTGCCTTGTCGTGCGCGCCAGGTCGCGGTCGTCGGTGACGATGCACCCCTCGGTGTCGTTGAAGAGCGAATGGTCGTTCAGGTTGGCGGAGCCGATGATGAGCCGCGAGTCGTCGACGATCGCGAGCTTGGCGTGCACATAGATCGGGTCGGCAACCGGGCCTGAGCGCGCATTCAGGCAGCACGCGAGCACCCGACCGGCGCCGCCGTCCGCGTCGACGAGCTCGGCCAGGGCGCCGCGGGTGTCGTCGCCTCCTCCCTTCGGCTTTCCCGGAAGGACGAGCACGATCCTGAACCGGTCATCGGGCGGGTGTCGCAGCTTGTCGGCGAGCAACCGCACGATCTCGGGCGACCACAGGTACTGCGACTCGAGATATACGAGGCGGCGCGCGCCGCGCAGCGTTCGAAGATAGGACTCGAGGATCCCAAACGACCCGCGCCGGCATTCGGGATAGACGTGCTCGGGAATCGTCCGGACGAACTGGACGGTGCTGGTTCCCGCCGGCGCCGGTGGAGCGCCGCTCGCGATCCGCTCGCCGGTGACCGAGCTCCAGCGCATCCGGAAGTGGGCAGCCACGTCCCCGACCACGGGCCCCTGGATGCGAGCTGCCGCGTCATGCCAGCCGAGCTGCGCCCGCGCCGGATGGTCGCTTGCGTCGCGGCGGTCGCCGCCGAAGCTCGTCAGGTCGATGCCGCCGACGAACGCCACTCGATCGTCGATGACGATCGTCTTCTCGTGATGGCAGTGAAGCGGCCGTTCGCGCGCGTCCAGAGCGCAGGCGATCGGCCCCGCCCGCCGGAGCTCTTCGCGCACGCGGCGGACGGTTCGGCGCGATGGCCGGAAGACGGGAACCGGCGCACCCGCCCAGAGGAGGACGCGCACGTCGACGCGCCTTGCCGTCTCGGCCAGGAGATTCCGCAGGACGATCGGACGCTCGGAGTCGCACAACACGAAATCCGGGGACATGAACCATCCGGTCAGATGGACGTGCGACCGGGCGCCCCGGATCTCGTCCACGATCTCGGCGAGCGCGGCCTCGCCGTCGATCAGGACGTCGACGCGATTGTCCGGCCGGGGAGGCGGCGCATTCTCGGCCCAGCCGCCCGGGGGGGCATCGAGCACAGGATTCCTCAGGCGGGCCAACCGGCGCCGGTGCTTCAGCCGCACCGCCGCCGTGATGCTGTTCCCAATTGCCCGATCGAGGCGATCCATCGTGGCAGCCGTCCGCATCCGAACGAGGTACCCGACGGCCGCGGCTCCGAACCGTGGCCGAGCCGGCCATGCCGAACATCGTTAGGCGCAGGGTCCTTGTGGGTATGAACAAGATCAGCAACAACGAGCGATAGGTGGTTACGCATGCAGACGGCACACAGACATCTCGGATTCGCCAGGAAGCTGATCGCAATCGCGGCGATAGGTTTCGCGCTTGTCGCCGCCACACCGGCGGAGGCAGCAGACACCACTCCTGCCGATAGTCAGTACGGCGCGGTGCTCGGCGAGCAGTCCGGCGGCTCAGGCCAGGGTGGCCTTCCGTTCACCGGCCTGAACCTTGTCGTCGTTGCCGGGGTCGGTGGCGCACTCGCGGCAGCCGGCGCCGGTCTTCGCCGCGCGTCGTTGCAGCCGGACGACAGCTAACCGCTCGATCGATCTCAATAGGGGGTTTGGTGACATGGGCATTGGAACTTCGATCATCCTGATCGCGGCGGGCGCGATTCTGCGGTTCGCCGTCACCCTGCACACGGCGCACATCAACTGGAACATCGTCGGCGATGTGCTGATGGTTGCCGGCGTGCTCGGACTGGTCTTCTCGCTGATCTGGATGGCGTCGGCGAACCGTCGAACCGGTACGACGATCGTCGAGCGATAGGTCGCGGTGCGCAGCGGGTCTCGGGGGCCGAGGTTGAGGCCTCCGAGGCCAGTCTCTGTCCCCGCGACCCGGCATGGCATAGGATCAGCGTCGTGTCGCAAACGGTCCCGCGGTCAGCAGGCTTCACCCGGCGCCAGCTCGTCGAGGGTGCAGCGGCCGGTGCGGTCGCGGTCGGGCTTGGACTACGGAGCCCGCCTTGGGCGGCGGCCGCAACGCCGGCCCGCGACCCAGCGATCATCGGTAGCTGGGGCGGGCTGCAGATTCCCGCCGTCGGCGCCTACTTCGGCGCCGACGACACGACGCGCGGCTTCACCGGAGCGGCGGGGATCGAGACGCAACTCAGGCGGCGGATGGGGTTTCGGAACAGGCGTTACGGGTGGCTCGCGAAGTGCCCGAGCGCCGCGGCGATCGCGGACTCCAAGCTGAGTGCGCCAGGCGTCGTGCCGATGACGTCCTTCGGGTCGCCGAGCAGGTTTCCGGTCAAGTCCGCCGGCTGGTCGGGCCACGGCGATCTGAGCACGACCTCCTACGGGCAAGGTATCGATCGGATCACCAACGGCGAGTTCGACTCGTACTGGCGGTCCGTCGCGCTCGGATTGAAAGCGCTGGGGGTGCCGGTGATCTTCCGGCTCTGGCAGGAGCCAAACGGCCCTCACAACCCCTACTACGGAGCGTGGCAGGGTGGCCTTGGAACGGGCGGAGAGGCGGCGTTCGCGGCGGCATGGCGGCACGTTTGGACGGTGTTCAACGCCGAGAAGGCGACGCTGGCCGCGGGCGGCCAGTGCATCTGGGTCTTCTGCGCGCAGCAGACAACCGGACCGGCGAAGACCGGCGGCCCATGGCAGCCGTACTGGCCGGGTGGCGACGTCGTCGATTGGAGCGGGATGGATCTGTACCGTGAGACATTCCCGTTCGAGGCAGTCAACCCGCCAGTCTACGGCAGCTTCTACCAGTGGGCGGTCGACAACCAGAAACCGTTCATGATTTGCGAGAGCGGGTTCCAGCAGGGAAAGGTCGTCACCGACGCGTCGGGTCGGTTCGACAAGGACGGCTCGGTGACCGGCAACAGCCTGATCACAGCCACCCGTACGGCGGTGAAGCAGTATCCGCAATGCGTGGCGTACGGCATCTGGAACAACGGGCGCGGGAACTTGGCTGACTTCGTCGACACCAGTGCCGCATCGCTGGTTCAGTACCGGGCGTTTGCGAACGACCCCTGGTTCACGCTCACGCGCTCGTGAGCGGCGGGCCTTTAGCCCGACATCTGGCCCAGCGGTGTGGAACCTCGTGCGCCCGGCACGATTCGATCGTGCGGTCTCTGCCTCCGTACCAGAGTGGGCTTGGCACGCGGACTTCGACGCGATTTGTGCCGCCCGGCTCGAAGAGTCGCCGCGTCGGGCCCACCTTCCAGCCGGCTCCGATAACCCACGATCCTCCACCACTCGCAGCAGCGGCTACGCAGCGATCGATCGCACCTTGTGCGGTGGCGGCGCGTCGAGGATGGATCGCACGGCCGCCGCGAGTTGGGCGGGCGAGAAGGGCTTCTGCAGGAATCGGCTCATCCGGCGGTCGCCGTCGATCTCGCCCGCCGGCGCTGGTGACCCCGCCGTGGGGCTGATCAGCTCGAGCGATCGCTCGACGTAGCCGGAGATGTAGAGCACCCGCATCTCGGGCCGTGTCGCACTCAGCCTGCGGACGAGGTCGGGGCCGCTGAGCCCGGGCATCACGACATCGGTGATCAGCAGGTCGATGGCGCCGGCGTGGTCGTCGATCTGCAGCATCGCGTCGGCACCGTCGCTCGCCGCCATGACCGTGTATCCGTAGGTTGCGAGGGCGCGCCGAAGCGGTTCCCGGACCGCCTGCTCGTCTTCGACCAAGAGCAGCGTCTCCGTGCCGGATCGCGGCCCGGCACCGGAATCGTCGGCGGACTGCGGGGTTGGGGCTTCGTCGGCCCGGGGCAGCCGGATGGTGAATGTGGTTCCAATCCCCACCTCGCTGTCGACGTTGATCTGGCCCCCCATGGCGTCGATGATGCCGTACACGGTCGAGAGCCCGAGGCCGCTCCCGCCGGCGTGTCGCTTGGTGCTGAAGAACGGGTCGAAGATGAGCTGCCGCTCCTCGGCCGGGATGCCGATGCCGGTGTCAGTCACCACGATCTGGATCTCGCCCGCCTTGTCTCGGGGTACGAAGGTTCGCTCGCCAGCCGGGCGCGCTCGTGTTCGCAGTGTCAGCTCGCCCCCCGCGGGCATCGCGTCGCGGGCATTGATGGCGAGGTTGATCAGCACCTGCTCGAGCTTGGGGCCGTCGGCTCGCACCGTGGCCTCTGCCCCGTCCAGATCGAGCGCCAGCTCGATGCTCTCGCCGATCAGCGGGCGGAGCATGCCCTGCATGTTCGAGATCAGCTCGTTCACGTCGATCACGGTCACCGAGCCGACCTGGCGCTGGCTGAAGGAGAGCAGCTGTTTGGTCAGGTTCGAAGCCCGTTCGATCGCCTTCTCCATCTCCTCGAGATTCTCACGGGCCTCGTCGTCTGCCGCGAGGCTAAGCTCGAGCAGCCACGCGTAGCTGCGCACGACGAGCAGGATGTTGTTGAAGTCGTGCGCGATGCCGCCGGCTAGCCGTCCGACCGCTTCCATCTTTCGAGCATGATGGAGCTGGGATTCGAGTTGCTTCTGATCGGTCATGTCGGTTGCGAGCATCATCGCGCCCGTCTCCGCTCCGGCGTGGGAGAAGACCGGCGCCATGCTCAGGTTGACGATCACGGGTTCCCCGCTGCGACGCGGGACGGCGGCCTCGATCGGTACGCCCTCGACGTGCGCGGCCGGCTGCTCCGCCTCGGGCGCAGCGGGGATCGGGCAGATCGGGCACGGAGCGCCCAGCACCTCGGCGGCCGTCCATCCGAAAACCCGCTCGGCCGCCCCGTTCCAGGTCTGGACACGAGCGTCGGTGTCCAGCTCGACGATCGCGGTCGGCGCCGCCTCGATCAGCGCCCGCAATCGCTCCCCGCTCGCCCTGGCGGCCGCCTCGCTGGCGCTCAGGTCGTGGATCACCGCCGCCAGTCGGGAGGTGAGCAGACAGATCAGCGCGACCGTGAGCGCAAGCGTGCCGATGGTAATCATCCAGGTCACCGACGACAGCCCTGGGCTCGTCCGTGTCAATAACACAATCGCGTACTCCGCCCCCACGGCCGCGAGGTACAGCGCGGTCACGGGCGTCGAGTAGAAATACGAGGCGTAGATAGCGATCCAGAAGTACAGCAGCCCGTAGACGTAGGCGTTCGTCCCCCGAACAACAGGCCCAAGCTGATCAGGACGGAGCCCAGGATCGTGAGCGGGTGATACACCCACATTGGCAGACGCGTGAAGCCCACCAGCGGCACGCCGGCGGTGGCGAACGCGACCAGCGCGACCGCGAAGATCGCCGATCCGTTCCGTCCCGGATCGCCGGGGAGCAGGAGCGAGAGCAGCCCGAGCGTTCCACCTGATAGATACAAGAGCGCGCTGACTCGCGACATCGCCGCGCGTTTGTCGATCGAGTCGCCGCTGATCGGGCCCCGGCGCCACCCGAGGCGACGGACCTCCGCCAGTTGGCCGGGCTGCGTCAGTCGATCAGGCAACGCCGGAGAGCTGTCGCGATGGCCTGCGGGTGCGTGTCCGCCCGCAGCTTCTTCATGGCCGCGCCGAGGTGCAGCCTGACCGCCTCGGGCTCCATTCCCAGAGACGACTGGATCCGCGGGGTGGTCGCCCCGTCCGCGAGCAGTCGCACGATCTCACGCTCGGTCTCGGTCAGTCTCTCGCCGGCATGCGGCGCATCCCCGCGGACGAGCGGCACGGCCAGCGTGGGATCGATGTACGGCTGGCCGGCGGCAACCATCTCGATCGCGCGGATCAGATCGACGAGCGGCGCATCCTTCACGATCACGCCGCGGACGCCGCCTTCCAAGGCCTCCGCCAGCCGGGTGCCGTCGGCATACCCCGTGTACAGGATGACCTGTGTCTGCGGGCTCGTGACCGATACCCGCCGGGCGAGCCTCGATCGCGCTGGGGCCGGGCATCATCAGGTCGAGCACGGCCACGCGAGGCAGCAGCCGACCGATCTGCTCTACCGCCTCCGCGCTGGTATAGGCGCGGCCAACCACCTCGATGTGGTGCTTGGCGAGCAGTCGCGACACCGAGTCGACCACGGCCGGATGGTCGTCCCCCACGACACACGTGATGACACCCGTCACCCGGCGCCTCGCAGCGACGACGCCTCGGTATCATCCATGAGAGCGGTGCGGATGTCGTTGATCTCGTCGAGACCGCCGAGGAACATTCCGACCAGCCGCGCGTCGAGGCGCCCGGTGTGGGCCCGAATCTCCAGGGCCGCTTCCTCGCACGACGCGCAGAGCGATACGGCCGATCGCTCGTGAGCGCATCGTACGCATCCGCGATCGCCACGATCCGGCCCTCGAGCGGAATCGCGTCTCCCACCAGGCCGCGTGGATAGCCCTCGCCGTCGATGCGCTCGTGATGCGTCAGCGCGATGGTCGCCGCCAGCCCGAGCAGCTCATCGTTTCCGTCCGTCAGAAGCGCGTGCCCGACCTCCGTGTGGCGCTCCATCGCCCGGCGCTCCACCACTTCGAGCGGTCCACGCTTGAGCAGGATCTGATCCGGCAGGCCGATCTTGCCCACATCGTGCAGGGCACTGGCAGACCCAATGGCCTCCGCCTGCGCGTCGCCCAACCCCAGTCGCCGCGCGAGCACCTCGCTGCAGCGGCCAACCCGCTCCAGGTGGTGGCCGATCTCTGCGTTTCTGAGCTCAGCCGCCCGTGCCAGCCGGAGCAGCGTATCGCGTCGGGCCTGTTTCAGGAGCGCCTTGTGCGCTTCGAGATCCTCCGTCGCGCAGCGCAGCGCGCCCCGATGCTCGATCGTCGCCAGCACCAACCGCTGCCGGTCGACCAGAGTTTCCCGGGACCAGCTTCCGGCGCCGAAGCGCGTTGGCGACGGCGACGAACATGTCGTTCGGTCGGAAGGGCTTGACCACGTAGTCGTAGGCTCCCAGCTCGAGCGCCCGCTCGGCAACCTGCCGATCGTCCAGCCCGCTGACCATCAGCACCGCGACCTCGGGATGCTCCTCGTTGATCCGCTCCACCAGGTCCAACCCCGACTCACCGGGCATGCGAACGTCGCAGAGGACGAGGTCGAACCCCTGCTCGTCCAGCATCTGCACCGCCTGACGCGCGCCGGTCGCACACGCCGTCTCGTACCCCTGGCTACCCAGGAGCTGCCTCAAAGACCGGCACACGAGCGCGTCGTCATCCACCACCAGCACCCGGGAGCGTGGCCCGCCGTCCGGCCACAGCTCGCGCTTCGAGCGGGACACCGACATCAGCGGTCCCCGCCAACCGCGCTGACAACCTCGGCTGCTCCCGCGAATGCCGGTTCGACCAGGCGACCGCGCGCACGCGACCACACCGCCCCCCGGCACATAGGACAGCGCGGCAGCTCGCGAAACACCGACACTCCATAACCGCACCCGACGCACACCAACTCGCGGCGGGTAAGCGGGCGGGGCTGCTCGGTCCAGCCGGCCACGTGCTGCTCGCGTTCCCCCCTCAGGGACCACCGTGTCACCGCTCACCTCGACCCCTCCAACCAACGATTGCACTGAGATCATTCTCGGAGGCGCTGACGTCTTGGCCCAGTCCCCAGAGGAGGGAACGTCCACCGCCACAACCCCGGCCGGCCACCCCAACCGGGGGACGGCCGACACGGCAACCGGACCAGTCACCGGGGGCCACTCTCGTCGACATTCCGACTGTTGAAGGGAGACACTCATCGTTCTACATGAGCTGCGCGGACGGATGCGGTGCGGTCACGGTATGACTCAGTTCCGTGATCAGGGCCCTCCGGACGCCGCGCATCCGTACTAGCGGGGATCGTCGAACTCACAGCTCTGGTCGTGGGGGTTCGTTGACGGCGACGGCGAGCTTTCCCTTGTGTGCTGCCCGGCGACTAGGTGCCGCACGGCCTCAGCCGCTTGGTCGAGTGGATACACGGTGTCGACGGCCGGCTTGACGATGCCGTCCTCGACGAGGTGGCGGAGCCGTTCGAGGTCGGACTGGCGTTCGCGGTTGACGATGAAGGTGAGCCGCTGACGTACGAATGGCGACAAGATCCGAGCGTGTAGCTGTCGGCCCATACCGGTCACCGGCGTCGCCGCCTTCGCCGCCGACGATCACGAGCGTGCCGCGCGGCGCGAGCATCGAGCGGAGCCTGGAGAGCGAGTGTGTCTCCGCCGGTGTCGATGATGGCGTCGTAGGGGCCGTCGTCATCGTCGTCGGGGCTCGGTCGTAGGCGATCACTCGTTCGGCGCCGAGCGAGCGAACGAAGTCGGCCTTGGCGGCACGCGAGACGCCGGTCACGCGTGCTCCCAGGCCATGTGCGATCTGGACGGCGTAGCTGCCAACGCCGCCGGATGCGCCGATGACGAGCAGAGTCGAACCGGCCTTTACGTGGGCGGCGTCGATCGCCTGGAGGGCGGTCATGCCGGAGATCCCGAGGACCGCCGCCTCCACGGGGGAAAGCCGGTCGGGTGTCCGCACGAGCTTCCGCTCCTTGGCCTTCGCGTATTCGGCGAACGACCCGGTTGCCACGCCGAACACCGAGTCGCCGACCGCAAATCGGTGCACCGCTCGTCCGGTGGCGACGACAGTGCCGGCCACGTCGCGACCGAGCACGGTTACGCGCGGCCGGCGTAGCCCGATCGCCAAGCGAGCGAGATACGGCCGCCCCGTCAGCAGGTGCCACGTGCCGCGGTCGACTCCGGCAGCCTCGACTCGCACGAGCACCTCGTCGTCGGCGATGGTTGGCACGGGGACTTGGTCGATCCGAATGACGTCGGCATCGCCATAGCCGTCATGCACAGCCGCGCGCATAGTCGACGGTACGGTCACCCGTTCCGTTCCAGAGCGAGATAGCGGTGAATGAGCGACGCGGCCATGGCGCCCTCTCCGACTGCGGATGCGACGCGCTTGATGGAGCCATGCCGAAGGTCTCCGGCGACGAACACGCCGGGTTGGCTTGACTCCAGGGGATAGGGATCCCGGGTGAGTTTCCACCAGGTGTCGGCGCGCGTCTGCGACGACATCTTCGCCGGTGAGGAGGAATCCGTGCTCGTCTCGCCTGAGCCACCCTTCGACGGCCGTCGTGATCGGTCGCGCGCCGATCAGGAGGAACATCGCATCCGCGGCCAACTCGTCTGGTTCGTCGTGCCCCTCGCTCCGGACGGTGACGCTGCGCAGGTGGGAGTCACCTCGTGCTTCGGCGACCTGAGAGGACGTTCGAACGGCGATCCGTGGATGCTGGTTCATCCGCTCGACGAGGTAGTTCGACATACCGCGCGTGCAGGCTTGGCTCCGCGCACGACGACGGTCACGGCCCGCGCGTGGTCGGCCATGTGAAGCGCCGCTTGGCCGGCGGAGTTGCCGCCGCCGACGATGACGACGTCGCGGCCTTCTAGCCGAACTGCTTCTCCAGGCGCGGAGCCGTAATGGATTCCCGCGCCGACGAACTTCTCGACTCCTGGGGCCTCAAGTCGACGGTACTCGACGCCGGTGGCCGCGACACCGGTACGCGTCTCGATGACCGAACCGCTGGTCAGTTCCAACCTGATCGTGCGATCGTCCGTCAGAGTCTCGGTTACGAGCTGTGCTCCGATCAGGATCTCGGCGCCGAGCCGGGATGCCTGGGCGTGGATGCTCGCCGCGAGCTCGGCCCCATCGACCCCCTGCGGGAAGCCGGGGTAGTTCTCAATTCGGGCACTCGTCCCAGCCTGGCCGCCTGGCGCGATCGCTTCAATCACAAGCGTGTGAGACCCTCGGATGCCGCGTACAGTGCGGTGGTCAGCCCGGCGGGTCCCGCGCCAAGGACGACGACGTCATACGTCTCCCTTGCCGGTCTGGTCGGCAGGCCCACTCGTTCGGCGAGTTGCTGTTTGAATCGTGCCGTTTCGGCATAGGCCCGCGCGTCCTCCGGAGGCACGGAAGACGCGGCCCCTGCGGGTGTGGCGTCGACGTAGCGGGTGAACATGAACCGTTCCGGCCCTTCGAGGATCGAACCGTCCGCGAACAGCGCCAACGGGTAGCGGCGGCCTTCGAGTACGGCGCGGCCTTTGAGTAGCTCGACGAGCGGGTCGCTGTCCACGTCCACCCATTGAAACGGTACCCTGTTTCGGGTCAGGAACTGTCGCGTCTCGGCCACGCCGGGCGTCGACGCCCGGCCCAGGAGGTATGTCGTGGAATCCCGTATCTCGCCCCCTCCAGCTTCGTGCCCACACCCTACCGCCTCCCTTGGCGTGCGCGACCTTCGACGCCGAGCCCCGCACCGGTCAACCGCGGGCGTACGCCAATGGGTTGTATCCACGTCGCCTCGCAAGGGCGACGAAGGTGGGCGGTCCGGAATCAGCACCGTTGCCGTCCACCTGAATGGAAGAACGGGATGATGCTCAGCTTCCACGTTGATCCCTAGTCCGCACGAGCTGCGTGGCCACGATGCCTGACGGAGCGAACGACGACTCAACCATCGAGGAAGGTGGCAGGGCGGGGCGCCGCGGTCACATCGGTCTGATCGTGCTCTCGTCCATCGCCGCCGGTCTCGTCCTCGGGGTCGTCCTCGACGTTCTCGTCTTTGGCGGGAGCCGCGAGACGGTGATCACGGGGCTCGCACTGCTTTCCTTGGCAGTCGGGTGCTTGATGCTGGCGGAACTCTCCGCGCGCTGGACAGACCAGCCCCAGCGTTGGGCACGTATTCCTGCCCTTGCTTTCGGGGTGACCGGTGCCGCAGTCCTGATCCTCCGTCCTAGCGGTCACGTTCTTGGCTTGCTGGGTTGGGTCTGGCCGATCCTTCTGGTCGTGCTCGTCGTTTGGATGTTCCGGGAATCCCGCCGATCGCTCCAGAGTTGGTCACGACGAGCCCTCCTCTATCCGGCGTTCGTTGTGCTCACGCTGGTCGCCTCGGGCGGCGCAGTCGAGACCGTCGTGGAGGCGACGACGAGCAATCAGCCACCGTCCGGTGGTCGCACCTACCTCGTCGCGGGCCATCGTCTCTACCTGCGCTGTGTGGGCTCAGGCTCGCCGGTTGTGATCTTGTTCAACGGGCTTGGGGAGCGGACGCCGAGCTGGGCTTGGGTGCAAGGCGATGTCGCGCGCCAGACTCGGGTGTGTGTCTTTGATCGTGCGGGGGAGGGGTGGAGCGGCTCGGGCGTGGGCGGACAGGACGCACATCAACTCTCCGCTGATGTGCGCGGCCTGCTGGCGGCCGCGAATGTTCCGGGCCCATACGTCGTGGCCGGTCATTCAGTGGGCGGCGTCTACGCACTCGCGTACGCGATGGACTATCCCGCGGACGTGGCTGGTGTTGCGTTGCTCGACTCGTCCACCCCGTACCAGTTTGATCTTCCGGGATATTCCACCTTCTACTCAGTGGCGCATCGCGTGTCGGGACTGTTGCCGCCGTTGGCGCGCGCGGGCATCGTGCGGGCATACATCGGGTTGTCGGGCAGTTCGCTGCCGGCGGATGCCCGAAGCCAAGCGCAGGCTTTCGCGTCGTCACCACGCGAACTGAGTGCCGATCGGGTCGAGTTCGCAGAGCTGCCAACGGTCCTTCGCCAGACCAAGGCTCTTACGAGTCTCGATGGGAAACCGCTCTTCGTCCTTACGGCCGATGTCGGAGAGCAGTCGGGATGGTCCGCTGCGCAGAACCGATTGGCCAGTCTGTCGACGAACAGCGTTCATCAGACCACTCACGGCGCGACGCACCAGGCGCTCATTGAAGACAGGCACTACGCCGCCCTGAGTGCCCGAGCGATCGAAGCGGTTGTTCGCTCAGTTCGCACGGGCGCACCGCTATCACCGTGACGTTGCACGATGTTCAACCAACTCCAAATCGGGAACCCCGTGCGGATTCGAACGGCAGCTATGACGTGCTCATGACCGGTGCTGGCCAAACCGGGCTCACCGTCGGGTACCACCTACAGCAGGCGGGACTTCGGTTCCGGATCGTCGACGCGGCGGAGTAAGTCGGCTCGGCGTGGCGATGGGAGTCGCTCGTCCGGTTCACCCCCCGCCGATACAACGCGATGCCGGGACTGTCGTTCGACGGCGAGCCCAATCAGGAGCCGACGCGTGACGAGGTGATCGACTATCTCCGCCGTTACGCGGAGCTCGACCTATCGGTCGAGCTGAACAGCCGGGTCACGGCACTTGAAGAGGCGCTGGCGGGCGTTAATAGCGAGGCCAGCTGAACTCGACGAGCGCACTCCCGTGGTCGCCCACGGCTCGCGCCGTCGGTGTGACGACGTCCGGATCTCGTTGCTAGTGCATGGAAACGTGCGCCCCGGGTGCTGGCCGAAGGGCCGGGAGCGCAAAGGCGGCCACGACTGCGAGCAGCGCGGCGATCGCCGCCGCGAGGAAGAAGCCGTCTCCATAGCCGCTCACGGGGTTGCCGTTCGATGTCGCGACGGCGGCCAGGACGGCGACGCCGAGTGCGGCGCCGAGCTCGTGAGCGGTGGTCATGATCCCGGAGGCGAGCCCGGCCTGTTCATGGCCGACATCGGCCATTGCGGTGACCGTTACGGCGACGAAGACAAGTCCGACGCCCGCGCCCAACAGCAGGAATCCAGGCAGCATGTCGGTGAGGTAGCTTGCCCGGTCGGGTGCAACGGCGAGAAGCAGTGCACCGCCAGCCGCCAGCGCCAGTCCTACCACTGCGACGATGCGCGACCCGGCGTGCGATAGCAGGTGTGACGCGAGGTGAGCGGCAGCGAGGATAACGAGCGCGAGCGGTAGGAACGCAAGTCCGGTCTTGAGCGCCGAGTAGCCGAGCACGTTCTGGAGGTACAGGGTGTTCAGATAGAAGGCGCCGACCAGGATTCCTGTCGTCCCGAGCATCACGACGGCGCTCGAGGCCAACGAGCGCACGCGCCAAGTTGCGGGCGGCACTAGCGGCTTCGGGCCACGTCGTTCGATGCCGATGAAGGCTGCCAGCAACGCACCAGCGACGCCGAGCAGGAGCAATGTTCGTCCTGATCCCCACCCGTGCTGCGCCGTTCCCACCACCGCGTAGACGAGCGTCATCAGGCCGGCCAGCAGTGTGACTGCGCCAAGCAGATCGAGAGTCACCGCCGCCGACTGCGGCGAGTGTCCGGCGGGGACGAGTCGTATCGCGCCGGCCGCGACGACAAGCCCGATGGGGACGTTGATGAAGAAGATCCACTCCCAACCAAGCGCCGTCGTAATGATGCCGCCAAGCAGCACGCCGATGGCTACGCCAGCGCTGCCGATCGCCCCCCAGATGGCCAGCGCGTGGGTTCGCTGCGCACCGGCGTATGTTGTCGTGATGATCGCCAAGGCGGACGGCAGCAGAAGCGCCGCACCGAAGCCCTGCGCCGCCCGCGAGACGATCAGCGCGTGCGGTGACCACGCAAGGCCGCTAGCCAGAGAGGCGGCGGTGAAGACAAGCAGTCCCGCAAGGAAGACACGGCGGCGTCCGAGCAAGTCCGCAGTTCGGCCGCCGAGCAACATGAGACCGCCTGTGAAGAGCACGTAGACGGTCACGACCCACTGCAGGTCAGTGGCGGAAAATCTCAGGGCTGTATCGATCGACGGAAGAGCGATGTTCACGACTGTGACGTCGAGGATCACCATGAACTGGGCCACGGCGATGAAGCCCAGAATCCACCATGACCTGCGATCGGTTGGGTCTTCGGCGTGCAGGCCGGCGTGGGATGAAACGGTGGTCATAGGCCCTCCCAGGTGGAATCGCCAGTCATCATCCCAAAAGGCTTGGCCGCGCACCACTTTCCCTGGGCGCGGCCACAGGTGGTGGGGCTGCGTCCGCGACGCCCACCGCCGATCTTGGTCGGGGGATTCCCTCACCCGCGATCAGTGGTAACCCCGATTCGCCGATTGCGGCAGGCTGGTATGCCAGTGCGCGGAAAGGAGGTGACCGGATGCTACGGACTCCTGATCACGTGCAGACGAGGGGGCACGCTGTGTTGGCACCCACGCTCAGCGTCTCCCGACAGGTCGGGCACTTCGTGCGCCACTACGTTGAGATGTGCGTGCCGATGTGCATCGGCTTCGCGGTCGGCGACATCGTCTATTTCGGGATCGCTGCGCGGTTCGGCTATTCCCAGCCGTTCAGCGAGCTGCCCGTGCTGTCGGTGGTGGTCGTAACCCTGACGATGACCGCGCCGATGGTGGCGTGGATGCGGTTTCGGGGAATGGGTCGGCGCCCGGTGGTCGAGATGGCTGCCGTCATGCCCATTCTCGCCGCGCTGCTGCTGGGCCTAGGCTGGCTCGGGGTGCTCCCGATGAGTGACCTGGCATTGATCGAGCACGGCTTGATGATGCCCGCCATGCTCGTCCCGATGCTGCTACGCCTCGACGTCTACACCGGACGTGCGAGCCGCAGAACGGCATAGCGGTCCGTGTCACCGCTGCTGAGCCGGACTCGATGCCGGCGAGCTCTTGTCTCAGGCCCGGCGGGCGCTACCGGCGCTCGCCGATCTCGAAGTAGCCGATCTTCCGAAGCGCCCAGACCTCCTGCGCCTCGGTCAGCGAGTCCCAGTACACCTTCGCCTCCCGCTCCCTCCGGGCACGACTCATCGGCCTCTCCTGTTCGCACGGAGGCAGAGTACGAGGGACGAATGGTGCACTATTCGGCATCTCGGGCTCTCGAAAACGGACGCTCGTTGAGCCATGCGCCCGGCACGATTCGAACGTGCGGCCTCTGCTGCGAATCCATGAGTCCAGTCGTGCGTCGTCCACTCTGGCAGCGCCAGTGTTCCTCCGAGCGGTCGGAAGGTCAGGGTGGCGGGTGATGTCGCACCGCTCGGATCCCGAGCTTGCGCCGGCACTCAAGCCACCTGGTGACCAGTGCCACAGTGCCGGCATCGATCCCACCGGCCTGGGCGATGGTTAGAGAAGGGGCAACACGGGCTCGCCACGGTGCCCCGGCCACATCCGAACCGCGCGCTCATTGCCCCGGCGTGGCGTGGTGGCCTTCGCATCTCCGAGGTGCTGGCTCCATCCGCGACCGGCCAGCGCGGGATCGGTCGTGCACGTCCGGCCGGGCACTCCACGCTGTCGGCCTCTGGCCCCATCGGTGGGTTTGATTGCCCCAGTCGCGGGTAGAGGGGCGGCATGCGTCTCGGCAGTGTCTCGGTGTTTCGCGGCTGGAATCCGGTCCGGCAGAGCTTGTGGTTCGTGCCGGTCATGTGTGTGCTCGCCGGTGTCGGCTCGTCGTTCGTGGTGTTGTGGATCGACGGCCTGTTCGACTACAAGCTGGTTCCGCGCTGGATGACCGGCGGCCCGGACGCGGCACTTGCGATCCTGACGTCGATCGCTACGTCGATGGTGAGCCTGGCAGCGTTGGTGTTGACGATCACGATGGTGGTCGTGCAGCTGGCCATGGGCCAGTTCTCGCCGCGTATCGTGCAGACGATCCTGAAGGACAAGCCGAGCCAACTTGCGATCGGCGTCTTCGTCGGCACGTTCGCGTTCGCGATGATCGCGATGCGCGACGTGCTGGTCGGAAGCTCGGGGAGCGGCCGTGTTCCCGGCCTCGCCGTCGTGGTTGCGTTCCTCTTGGTCTTGGTATCGATTGCGGTACTTGTCATCTATGTGCATCACATCGGCTCGGCGCTGCGCGTGTCGGCGTTGATCGAGTTGGTGGGAAGCGACACCCGCAGCCTGCTCGACGAGTACTACCCGGGGGCGAGCGGCGTCGTTGACGACGCCGTCATTCCGGCGAACCGAAGCGGCGTGGTCTGCCACGTCGAGACGGATCGGCTGGTCGAGATCGCCGCTGAAGCGGATTGCGTGTTCGAGCTGGTACCTGCGTTTGGCGAGTTCGTCCCCGCCGGATCGCCGCTGTTGCGGGTCCGGCGACGGCGACCCCGGTCAGATCCGTGACGACGCCGCCGACGAGATCGTGCTCGGCTTGGAACGAACGCTGGGACAGGACGTCTCCTACGGGCTGCGCATGCTAGTTGACATCGCGGAGCGCTCGTTGGCTGACTCGCCGTTTCTCGATCCGACCACCGCGGTGCAGGCAATCGACCGTCTTCACGACTGCCTGCGCCAGTTGGCGCGGCGGCCGTTCCCCGACGGCAAGTACCGGGACGACGCACGGCGACGTGCGGCTGGTCATCCGAGTCATGGACTGGGACGCGTATGTGCATCTCGCATTCGACGAAATCCGCGAGGCCGGCGCCGGCACACCCCAGGTGGCGCGCCGTCTGCGGGCTTCTCTGTTGGATCTCTGTGAGTACGCGCCAGCGGATCGGCGAGCCGTGCTGGAAGACCAGATGGAAATGCTCGACCAGGCGATCCGGGCGCGGGCCCCCGACTACCAGCTCGGGTACTATTTGACGCCGGATCGGCAAGGCATCGGCGTCGCCGCGGGGGCGAATGGCGACGGGACAGCCTTCCGGTTCGGACGCGGACCGCGCCCGCTGATCGACCAGTGAGTGCGGGCGCGGCGTTCAGCGGGGGCGCAGGACGACTGCCTCGTTCGGCTGCAGCCGACCGTCCCATGGGGCTTCGTACGGATGCCGCCCAGCCGTGCTCGAGCGGGACATCGAGCTCGGGGTCGGCAAAGCTGACCAGTACCTGGCGCAGGTCGTCGCCGGCGCGTCGCTCATACGCCAGGATCCCACGAGGGTCAATGCCGCCGGGACGACACGGGCGACAAACCCCGACAGTTCGGCCGTTTCCCGCATGGCCGAGCGGATCCGCCGATGGAGCGCTCGTGCAGGCGTTTTCTGGCTGGTGGCACCAATACGGCACCACGAGTCGCCGATTGTGACCTGGCCCCGGTCAGGCGTGGCCACTTCCCATGGTGCGGTCACGCCCGTGGCACCGGGCGGCGGGAATCGAACCCGCGTCTGGTTCCAACCGCCCTCGGTTCGTAGCGATTGATCCTAACTGATCTTGGTTCGCGACGACTCCCCATGCCCCATCGCGCCGGATCGTTAGCTGTACTCTGGACCCGGAGTTTGGCGGAACTCGGCGCCGGCCCAGTCGTCGGATGCGGGTCGGATTGCGGCCGAGCACGAGCCATAGCTGCGAGACCGTCGCAAGCGACCCGCCTCGGCCGGAGCGACTGCGAGTTAGATCCTCTTCGTGGCCAGGGTGCGGGCCGATCTTCTGCCCTCCCGGTCGGTCACATACAGCCCACCGACGGCACTACGACGCCAGCTCGTCCTGTGGTGCACGCCACGACCAACACCGTGTTCGCCAGCCCTCGAACTCGCTGCGCGACCCGGGGTGGCGTGTTCGGCCATCTGCTTCGCCAGCGCCCGCACATTCGACGTCCAGGCTTCAGTCAAATGCGCGGAGCAGACACGAACCCCCATCGTCCGCTTCTGAGATATACCCCCACCATCGACTCTGCCTTGTATACCGATCGTAGACCGTCCTTGGCGTCCGACATGGTCTCATCTAATGCGGCCTGCGTATCTCGGGGCTGCGGCGGCGAGGGACATGCTGATGGGCGGGTGAGGTTTAGCGCGGCGGGCGCCAGTCGTGCCGTGGCTGCCGGGAGCAGTGCGTCGCGTGTGACGCCGAGGAAGCTGAAGGCGAGGAGTAGATTCGAGAGGGCCAGTTGCCAGGCGAGCAGGATGCCGATCGAGGTGCTGCGCGAGCCGATCAGGGACGCGACGCCGATGCCGAGGGCGAGGCTGGTGATGGTGGTCAGCGTGACCCAGCCGAAGCAGCGGGCGAGTAGCGCTGTCGAGGGCGATTCGAGGGGTCCGGCGAACACGACCGATCCCACGGCGGTGATCAAGAAGGCGGCGGTCACGAATGCCATCGCGTGTCGGCTGGATCGACGCACGCGCCGAGTCGCCCGACCGCCGCGTCACCGTCCTCCGTTAGTCGCTTACGTCTTGACGGTGGCGGTCTTGGCGGACGTGGCGGTGGCGCTTCCGGCGGCGTTGGTGGCGGTGACGGCGAGGCGGATGGGGTGTCCCTTGTCGGACCGCGTCAGCGTGTACGTCGAGGCGGTGGCGCCTGGGATGTCCGTGCACCCGCTGGACGAGCAGCGCTGCCACTGGTATGCGTAGGCCGTCGGGGCGTCCGTCCACGTGCCCGGCTGCGCGGTCAGCGTGACGCCCACCTTGGCCCGGCCCGAGATCGTGGGCTTGGATGTGTTCTTGGGCACCCCGACCACGACGGCTGTCGAGGCGGACGTCTGCGACGCCGAGCCTCCGCCGTTGTTGGCCGTGACGGTCACCGCGACCTCGGCACCGCGGTCGGCTGAGGTGGCGGTGTAAACCTTGTCGGTCGCGCCGGCGATGGGCGTGCAGCTCGTGCTGCAGCGAAGCCACTGGAACTGGTAAGAGGTCGGGTCGCCGTCCCAGGTGCCGGTGTCGGCGGTGAGCGTGGCGCCGACCGCGGGCGTGCCCGAGATGGCGGGTGGCGTCACGCCGATTGGAGGGCGCACGGGTGCAGCGGCGAACGCTGAAGCCGTGCCGGCGCCGGCCGCGTTGCGGGCGGTAACGCTCACGGCTAGCTGGACGCCGTCGTCGGCTGGGGTGACCGCGTAGGTCCGCCCGGTGCTGCCCGGGATGGGGTCGCACCCGGGCGTGCACCGCTGCCACTGGTAGGCGAAGGCCTCGGGCGCGTTCGTCCACACCCCCGGGAATGCCGTCAGCGTCTGGCCGGCGCTGGGCGCGCCGGCGACCCGAGGCGCAACAGTGGTTGCGGGCAGGCTCTCCATCGGCGGCGGGGCCGCGAAGGCCGCCTGCAACTGCAGGCCGGGAGCGTTGAACGAGCCGTCGCCGTTGCGCAGCGCGAAGAGATCCGACGTGCCGATGTCCCAGCGCGCGGCCGCGATCCGGTACGTCGTAGACAAGTCGAGCACCTGGGACTGGTAGGCGGCGTACCCAGTGTCGTCTTTGCGGACGCCCCATTCGCCGAGCAGGAGCGGGATTCCAGCGGCCTGCGTACGGGCCAGCACCAGGTCGAGGACGGCCTCCTGTGACGCCTCCGTGCCGTCATAGGCGGTGGATTTCTGGTTGTGGGTGGCAGCCCACGACGGGCTCCACAGGTCGCCAGCCGCATCCAGGCCGGAGCCGGCCAGGCCGTTGAAGTAGTCGTGGAAGTCCAGGGCCACCGAACCCAGTCCGGACAGGATCGAGAGGTCCGCCGTGCCGACGCCCTCGCCGCCCTCCCGACACATGAAAGAACAGCGTCCGTAGCGGATCGACGGCGCGCATCGCCCGGGCCACCTCGGCCTGCCAACGCAGCATGGTGTTCGTGGCCGCCGTGGTGGCGCCCAACGAGCCGGCGTGCGGCTCGTTGAAGATCCCGTACCCGATCACGGCCGGGTAGGCGCTGTAGCGCTCGACCATCATCTGGGCGAAGGCGTCATAGTCCGCTTCCGAGCTCGCCGCCTCCGTCGTCCAGAACGCCGCCTCGGCGTCCGCCTCACCCTGGGAGGTGGCCGGGAACCTGCCGTCCGCGTAGTACCAGGCGGGCACCCCGCTGGCGCACGCGCCGCCGTTCGCCGACGCGAAGTATGGCGACCAGCCGCACTGGTGGAAGTCGATCTCGACGGCAATCCCATTCGCCTGCATGTTGGCCACCGCTGAGTCGATGGAGGCGAGCGCCGAGGACGACCACGTGTGCACGCCGCCCGACGGCGCCGTTGGCTCCACCGTCGACCAGGGGATGAAGATGCGCGCGAAGTTGGCGTGCACCGACACAACCGGCTGCCACGTGCCGGGGAACACGTTCACGCCCCGCAGCAGCACAGGGCTGCCCCCGGCGTCGACGAACGCCGTGCCGGACGTGGTAAGCCACGGCGGCGCGACGGACGCGCGGGCAGTCGCCGGGTGAAAACTCGCGAACGCGACCAGCGCGAGGCCCGCAGCGGCCCAAGCCCGGAGGCGTCCACAAGGACGAAGCGAAAACATGGACGGTCTATCGGCACCACCGGCAACCGCTTGAGGGCGACGGTTCGAATCGTGCCGGCATGGTTCAGCCCCGCAGATTCGTGAGACCCCACACCGCGGACAGAGAGCGTGTCCGCGGCCTGCTCGAAGCGGGAGCGCATGGCCTCGAGCCACGGTGCGGGTTCCGGGAGTGGCGCGCGCTCTACTGATCGGCTCCGTACGTCGAACGTCAAGTCGTTCGCCGCGGTCGCTGGTCGGCTTCCTCCCGCCCATCGACCCCCGAACCCCGCCCATGCCCTGCGAGCCGCCCGCCTGGGCGCGGCGAGGAAGCTCCCCGCGGTCTGGTTGGACGCCGGCCAACGCGACGACTACTACCTCGACCTCGGCGCCGAAGCGCTCCGACGAGCGCTCCTTTCGCCGCTGGAGGCCCGACCCAAACTTCGAGCTGATCGACGCCGACCACCGCTCCTGGGAGCCCGACTACCGCTACCCCATCGCCCTCGGATGGCTCGCCCAGCAGCTCACCTAAACGGCACCGACCCGGGTCGAGTTCCGTGGTGTGGTAGAGATGCGCTTGGTGGCTTGGCGCCAGCCACGCTCACCAAGGACTCAAGAACGCGATCGGTCAGATCCTTCCCAAGCGCCACCACCCCCTGTCTCGGGAGGGGCGAGAAAGCGGCGATCGGCGCCGAGAGGTGAGGCACATCAACTCGGCGTCGGCCAGGACCCCGCGGGCGCCGCTGTCCTACGAGGCCATGGGGAAGTCTGGGCGCGGCGCAACCTGGATCACTGCGTCACGCCTCACGTAGCCGGAATTGTCGACCGCAATCCAGTCCCCTTCGTAGACGCCAACGCCGGCGAGGAAATTCTTGATCTCATGCTCCGGATCAGCGCCCTCTGCGATCGCCACATCATGCGTCGAGCCGTTGACGAGCGTGATCCGGAGGCTGGGCATCCCCGGAAGTCTAGGGCGGGCTAAACGCTTGTCGATCGCCCAGTGTCCGCACTTGTGCCCATTCGCCGCCAGGTTCGCGGCAGAGCCACCGGCCGGATTCGGAGCAAGCGACGATTTCGAGGCCGGCGGAGCAGCGGTACGCTGATCCCGACCTGGCTCAACTCGATCTGTCCCATGGGAACGGGCCCTAGCCACCTTCGCCGCCTTCTCGAAATCCATTCGCGCCATTTCTCTATTGTCGGCGCGGTCAGGGAACCGCTTGAGGGCGTTGCAAGGAGGCGCCTTCCGCGTTCCTCACGATTGGTGTCACCGCCACCGACGCCTGTCCGGACCTCGCAGGCGCACCAAACCGGCCCGGGCGCCGCTGAGGTTCCGCTAGACCAGTCGGTCCGCCGTCGTAGGGATCTCCCTGATGCGATTGACGACACCGGAACCTACGGTGGGCTGGAACAACAGCCGTTCACCGTCAGGAGGATCCGATGAATGCCGTTGCACATGCAGCTATCGTCGTCGGCGTGACGGCCGTCTGCGCGTCGGCGTGCGGCCAGGCCGGCGGCTCCGCGTCGTCCGATCCACCTGCGTCGCCTGCGAGCGCCGCGGCCGCTCCATCTTCGTCGGCGGCGACTGGGACGACCACCGAGACCCAGCCTGACCCGACCGGCGATGCGGTGAAGGACACCCGCGCCTGGCTTCGGGCGCTCCCCGCGAACGTCGCCCTGGGAGTGTCGCCAAGGGCCGCGCTCATGCCCAAGAGTCACGGACAGGTGCTGGTGGTTGGGCTGACCATCGAGGGGCCGACCGTCCTGCAGCGCCGGTGGGCGTGCCGCTTCCTCTATCCGCACTTCCGGCGGGTGCTACCGATCGGCAAGGTCAAGGCCGTGATGTTCATGCGTCTGTTCGGCCGCAACGGGTGGGTGGGATCGACCTACGCCGGCGATACGCGTGCCTGTGCGGACACCAAAGTCGAGACCTCGGCGGGCTGAAGACCTTCCGCGAGTGGGAACAGTGTTGGCGATCATCTACCGCAAGCAGCGCCGTTACGACGACGAGGTGCGCGTGCGTGAGTCGCACCTTGCCAGCCGGAGCGCGCAGCATCGCGAGGTGCGGTGCTTAGTAGATCTCCCACTCCGCCGAGAGATGTTCGTCGAAGAAATCCAGCACTTGACGTTCCCCCGCCGTGAGGGGCGTTGGCAGCGCGTCCAGTTCATCGCGGGCCGGGACGATGACTCGTTGGGGGTTCGCATGCACATCCGTCACGGTCAGCGCTCAACCTCAGCACCCAAAGTGATTCGGGCGCTTGGAGGGCCTCCTAGGCCCTATGCCCGATCTCGAAGTAGCCGATCTTCCGCAGCGCCCAGACCTCCTGCGCATCGCTCAGCGAGTCCCAGTACTCCTTCGCCGCCCGCTCCCTCTGCGCACGACTCCTCTGCCTCTCCGGTGGAAGCGGAGGCAGAGTACGAGGGACGAATGGCGCACTTTTCGGCATTTCGGGCACTCGGAAACGGCTTGGTTAAGCCATGCGCCCGGCACGATTCGAACGTGCGGCCTCTGCCTCCGCAGGGCAGCGCTCTATCCCCTGAGCTACGGGCGCGGGACCGCGGAGTCTACCGGGTCTCGCCGGGGGCGCTGTCCGCAGGCTCAGCCGCCGCCGCCGCGGCCCGTTCCGCGCACCCGGGGCAGACGACGTCGTCGCTCTCGCCGGCCTCCGCCGCATGGATCTGCCAGCCCGGCGGGGGAGCCCCTGCCTCGTCTCCGTGCCGGGTCACAGCGGCGCCGCACCTACAGCGGTAGACGGCGCAGAGGTACGGATAGGGTGCGTCGATCAGGTCGTATGTGACACCCATGCGCCGTATGGTCGCACGGTCGGGCGACGAGGCGCAACCTCCGCGACGCGGTCTGATCCTCGTGGCGACGGTCATCGGGTCGTCGATGACGTTCGTCGACGGCACCGTCGTCAACATCGCGCTCCCCACGATCGGCCGCGAGCTGGACGCCGGCCTCTCGGCCCAGCAGTGGGTGACGCTCTCGTATTCGCTCGCGGTCGCCTCGCTCTACATCGTCTCGGGCGCGCTCGGCGATCGCTACGGGCGTTGGTCGCTCTTCGTGATCGGCGTCGCCGGATTCGCCGCCGCGTCGGCCGTGGCCGGCATCGCGCCCAACGTCGAGCTCCTGATCGCCGGCCGGGTCCTCCAGGGGGTCGCCGGCGCGCTCCTCACCACGAACAGCCTCGCCCTCCTGCGGGCCACCTACGGCAAGGACAGCGGACGCGCCGTCGGCCAGTGGACGGCCTGGAGCGGGATCGGCACGCTGATCGGGCCGCCGGTCGGCGGCCTCCTGGTGCAGGTCGCCTCGTGGCGGTGGATCTTCTTCCTCAACCTCCCGTTCGCGGCGATCGCGCTGGTGTTGGCCTTTGCGGGACGGTCGCAGGAGGACGGGCCGGCCGAGCCGCGGCCGCTCCAGCTCCCCGGGGCGGTGGCGATCGCCGTCACCTTCGGCGGCCTCACGTACGGCCTGATCGACGGTGCGCGGGCGGGCTTCGGCTCGGTATGGCCGTGGTTTCTGCTGTCGCTCGCCGGCCTCGCAACGCTGATCGTGAGCGAACGGCGCGCCGCCAATCCGCTCCTGCCGCCAGAGCTCCTCCGCGCGCGGGTCTTCGTGGTGGCCAACCTCTACACGTTCCTCGTCTATGCGGCCCTCGGGGCGTCGACGTTCTTCCTCGCCCTCTACCTCCAGTCCCAGGCGGTCGGCTACACGCCCGCTCGCGCGTCGCTCATCTTCCTTCCGATCAGCGCGATTATGTTCTTCCTCGCCGCCCGCTTCGGCCGCCTCGCCGACCGCGACGGGCCGCGCCTGTATCTCACGGTTGCGCCGCTCGTGATGGCGGTCGGCTTCGTGCTCCTCACGCTCGTCCGCAGCACGAATCCGCTCGTGCCGCTACCCGGCGTCCTCGTGCTCGCGCTGGGCCTGGCGATGCTCGTCGCGCCGGTCACGGCGACCGCCCTCAAGGCCGCTCCCGACCGCTACGCGGGGCTCGCGGCCGGCGTGAACACCACCGTCTCGCGCCTGGGCGGCCTGATCGCCACGCCGATCCTCGGCGTCGTCATCACGCTCGCCTTCGCTGCCGACGCTCCGGACTCGAACCTCGACCCGTTCGCCACGCACGGCCTTTCGCAGGGTGATCTCGATGCGACCGTGACGGCGTTCCGGGCCGGGATGGCCGTGGCAGTCGGGCTCTGCATCGCCGGCTCGCTGCTCGCGTTTCGCGGGCTACAGGTCTCGGCGCGCGAACGCCGCGCCGGCGAGGCAGACGACGAGCGCGGTGTAGCCGAGCACCCAGGGCGCGAGTAGCGGCCCCGCCGGCTGGGCCCCGCCGAGCGGCCCCAGGTGGACGATCACGCCGGTGATGCCGCTCGTCTCGCCGGTGAGCGCGTGGAGCGCCGCCTGGTAGAGCGCCTCGAAGGGAAGCGCCCAGCTCGTGATCGTCCCGATCGAGCTCAGCGTGTCGGAGTGGATGGCATCGCCGATCTGGCCGAGCAGGCCGCCCACCAGCCCGGCGCCGAACAGCATGAGAACGGCGATGCCGTTCGCGATCGTCGAGAGGTACACCGACCCGGCGAGCGAGATGGCGGTCACGATGACGGCGCCGGCTGCGAGCTCGATCGCCGGCAGCACAGCCTCGTCGGGCCACCAGCCGCCCGCCAGCCCGGTGATGACGACCGCCGCCGCGTACACCCCCGCCGCGTAGGTCGCCGACACCGCGGCGGCCGCGCCGAAGCGGGCGCCGAGGAACGCGATCCGCCCCGGCGGGCGCACGACCATCGGCTGGAGCAGGCCCTGCTCGGCGTCGCCGCGCAGCACGTTGAACGTGAGGAAGACGGCCACGACGGTGCTGAGGAAGAGTGTCGCGAACATCGCGAGGCCGAGCAGGGTCGCGCCCGCGAGGACGGTGACGTCGACGGTGTCGCCCGGCGCCGGCTTCCCCAGATGGCGGAAGGCCGTCACCGTGCCGAGCGTGTAGAGGGCGAGGAAGAGGGCGGTCAGGACGACGACCACGACGAACACCCTCCGCCGTGTGCACTCGCGCACCGTCGCAATGGCGATGACGCCGGCGCCCGTCACTCCGGCCCGCCCTCGACGGCCTCGAGGTACGCCTCTTCGAGCGTCGAGCGGATGATCCGAACGCCGTAGACCCGCTCGCCGCCCGCCACGAGCCGGGCGACCAGGTCGGGCACCTCGTCGCGGCCGATGTCGTAGCGCCGCTCGCCGGCGTCGGTCTCGACCAGGACGCCGCTCGCGTGGGTCAGCTCGTCGGGCCGCCCCTGCGCCACGACCTTGCCGCGGGTGATGATGACGACCCGGTCGCACACGAGCTCGACCTCGCTGAGAAGGTGCGAGTTCGAGAAGCACCGAGATGCCGCGGGAGCGGAGCTCCTCGAGGAGTGCGCGCACCGTCCGCCGGCCGGCGGGGTCAAGGGCGCTCGTGGGCTCGTCGAGGACGAGGAACCGGGGCGCGCCGATCATCGCCTGGGCGATCCCGAGCCGCTGCTGCATGCCCTTCGACATCTGGTCGACCTTGCGCTCGCCGACGTCGGCCAGCCCGACGAGCTCGAGCAGCCGGCCGCGCTCGGCCGTGCCGCCGTCCGATCCGACGAGGCCCTGGTGCAGGCGCATCACCTCGTCGGCGCGCAGCCACCCGGGGAAGCGGAAGAGCTCGGCCAGGTAGCCGAGCGCCTGCCGGGCCTCGCGCGAGCCGGCCGGCGCCCCGAACACGGCCGCGCGCCCGCTGCTCGGGCGGACGAGCCCGCAGCCGATCTTGACGAGCGTCGACTTGCCCGCGCCGTTCGGGCCGAGGAGACCCACCAGCTCGCCCTCGCCCACCCGGAGGCTCACGCCGTCGAGCGCCCGAACCCGTCCGTACCGCTTCTCGACCTCCTCAGCGGCGAATGCGTCCGGCACGGGGCGAGAGTGTACCGACGGGCGTCGCCGCCTCCTCCGCCGAAGTGAGCCGGGCCGCCACCGCCGAGACGAGCACGATTGCGCCTGCGACGGCGAACGCCGCCCGCGGCGACGCCGCGCTCGCGATGGCTCCGCCAACGGCAGCGCCCAGCGCCGTCATCACGCCTCCGACCGACATCAGGAGGGCCAGGATCCCGGCCCGCTCCTCCGGGCCGGTCGCGCGCTGGACCGTCGATCGGTTGTAGACGACCGCGAGGCCGTTTGCGATCCCGCCGATGATGAAGAGCAGGATCACGAGCGCAACGGTGGGGCTCACGCCGGACGCAAGCACGGTGACGCCGACGACCGTCAGCACCAGGGCGTAGTGGCGGCCGAGCCAGTTCCCCACCCGGCCGGCGAGGAGGCTCCCGAACGTCTGGCCCGCCGACGCCGCGGCGATCGTGAGACCGGTCAGGGCGGCGCCCGCGGCGAGCGGGCCGAGCAGCAGCGGCACCTCGATCGAGTTCACGATCCCCATGGCGGCCAGCACCGGCATCCAGGCCACGGCGACCTGCCGCAGCGGGAGGTTGCGCCGGATCGTGCGCGCGCTCCGGCGCAGGCGGCGGAGCGGAGTGCGGGCGCCGGTCGACGGCACCCGGGCGGCGAGCGAGCCGCACGACGCAAGCAGCGCGGCCGACATGACGAACGAGGCGGAGTTCGCCCCCAGCACGACGCCCGCCCCTGCGACCGCGACCACCGCGCCCGCGCCGGCCTGGCCGACGGCGGTCATCGCCGTGTCGACCGCGGCGAGGGTGCCGTTGGCGGAGTCGATCCGATCCTCGCCGACCATCGCCGGGACGACGGCGAACGAGATCGGCCGGAAGATCCCGGCCGCCGTGCCGGCGACCGTCGCGAGCGCGACGACCGCGATCGGCGTGTGGACGCCGGCAACGACGGCGAACACCGCAGCGCTCACGAGGTCCGAGGCGACGAGCGCCCGTCTGGGCTGGAGCCGGTTCAGCCGATCGGCGAAAAGGACGCCGATCGCGACGGGCGGCAGGAACTCCGCCGCGAACACCGCCGACACCCAGGCGGGTTGGCCCGTGTCCTGATACGTCCGGACGGCGAGCGCGATCGCCGCCGCGTACGTGCCGAGCACGCTGACGGCGGTGGCGAGGACGAACCGGCGGAACTCGGCCTCGCGGGCCGGCTCGCGGGCGCCGTCCCGCGTGTCGCCGGTGCGAGGCATGCATCACCTATATCACGGGGGTCAGACCCCGCATCGGCGGTTGTGACGCCGGCGTGACGCTGTCGATGCGGGGTCTGACCCCGGTTTTGGGGGGCGCCGTCCAAACGGGCGGCGCCCCCCAAGCTCCGGCCGCTACGAGTCCGCGAACACCTGCGGATAGATGGCCGTCGGCGTGCCGACGCCCGTGACGTCGTCCCAGCCCTTCTTCGTCCGAAGGCTCGTGTCCTGGTCGAACGAGCGGGCGCTGTAGACGATGCCGTCGCTCGGGTTCACGCCGTTCACGTAGTCGGAGCGGATGTTCCCGCCGCCGTGGTGCACGACGTCCCTGAACGCCCCCGGCGTGTCGCGGGCGATGGCGTAGATCGTCGGGTTGGCGAACCCGAGCCGGCCGCCGGCCGCCTGAGCTGCCAGCGCCTGCACGCCCGCGAAGAGCGGCGAGGAGAGGCTCGTGCCGCCGATCCGGTACTCGCCGTAGCGAACGCCGTTGGGGAACACCTGGGTCTCGCCGACCAGCATCCCCGTCGTGGGATCGCCGTCGAGCGCCACGTCCGGCACCGCGCGTCCCGGCGTCGCCTCGTTGACGACGCCGTCCTGGTACGCCGGCCGGTTGAAGAGCGTCGAGAACCCGCCACCGGAGCCGTAGAGGAACGGCGGCGTGAACGACGGGACCCATCCCTTGCCGTTGGCCGACAGGTCGTACTTCTGCGTGCCCCAGCCCGTCTGCCACAGGAGCTCGCCACCGGCACCGATCGCGGTGCTCGTGCCGCCGACCGCCGTCACCCACGGGTCGCTGGTCGGGAAGTCGGTCTGGACGCGGCCGCTTGCCAGGAACTCGTCACCATCGTCTCCGGACGAGAACATGAACCCGATGCCCTGCATTGCGCCCTGCTTGAAGATCTGCTCGTAGGCGACGACGATGCCGCTCGTGGCGTTCTGATCCAGGTCGCCCCACGAGTTGGTGACGATCGAGGCCTTGTTGTCATCGACGATGCGCTGCAGCGACTCGAGGAAGTCCGTGTCGGTGCACGACCGGGCGGCGTAGTACATGACGTGTGCACCGGGCGCCATCGCGTGCACGGCCTCGACGTCGAGCGTCTCCTCACCGAACCAGCCGTTGCCGCCGCACAGCCCGACGTTGCGGAACGGCTTCGACGGGATGGACTGCGTGAGGCTGGACTGCGTGAACGCGGGATCCCCGTGTCTCGTGGCGTAGTGGTTGGCATCGAAGCGGATCGTCGGCGCGGCGAATGCGTCCGTGATCGCGACGGTTGCTCCCTTGCCGGTCAGCCCCGAGTCGGACACGCCGTAGGCGGTGCGGAACTCGAGCGGCGTGTAGCCGCAGTGGGCGTACGGCCGGAACGCTCCGCGGAACTTCGGAAGCGGCGTCGTGAAGTCGGCCTGATGGTCGGCGAGCACCTGGCCGTAGAAGAGCGAGCACGGCCTGCCGTTCACGAAGCCCGGCGGCGGGCCAAGGTCACCGTGCCGCATGACGTGCGGCGCGGTGTCGAGGCCGGTGACGCCGAGGACGGCGGGCTTCAGACCCTTGGGGACGCGCGCGTCAGCGACCGGTGCGCGCACGACGTGGGCGCCGCGCTGGAACATCGCGAGCTTCACGCGGAAGGCCTTCTGCGCAGAGGCGGCGGTGCCGGTCGCCTTGACGTACCGGCTGCTCGGTCCGAGGCCGGTCACGCGCATCCCGGCGCCGCGGAGCCACGACTCGACCGAGGCGATCGTCGCAGCGCTCGGTGCGAACCGGCTCCGGTACTGGGCCGGAGTGAGGAAGTGGCGGTAGCTCGGGCTCCCGGGCGTCGAGACGGCGTTGATGGCCGCATTGAGCGCGGCGGTGCCGCCCCGCGGGGCGAGGTAGACGCGGACCGCGACCCGCTGCGACGCCGGCGCGGCGCGAAGCGCCCGGGCGCCGGCCGCCCACGATGGTGCGCTCTGTGCGAGGCGAGCCGTCGCGGGAGCTGCGCTCCGCGCGAGGCCGGTCGACCCCGACACCGTCACGGCCGCAAGGCACACCACGCCTGCGACCCCAGCCCTCATCGACCTGCCATACCGCATAGACACCCTCCCGAGAGCGTTACAGGTTCCGGCGAGTGTAGCGCACCCGCCGAGCCGCAACTTGCGAAGGGTGTACGACCTCGTTCGCTGGCTCAGCCGAGGTCGATCTCGACGTCGTCAAGCGTGCCGTTGAAGAAGTCGGTGCCGTCGGAGCCCCAGCCGATCGTGAGCTCCTGGCCCTTCTTCAGCGTGCCGAGCACGCCCGTGTGCGTCGGGAAGCTCACGCCGTCGACCGTCAACGTCGCGGCGCTCAGGTTCCCGCCGGCCGACGTCTTCGTGCAGACGACGTGATGCCACTGGCCGTCGGTGAGCACCGGGCCGTCCTGGAAGGCGATCTTGCCGGCCGAGCCGATGAACACGCAGCGGGCCTGCTCCTTCTTCTTCTGATTGTAGATCTCGACCTTGTAGCCGCCCTTCTTCACCATGTCCCAGTCGAAGCTGCCGGAACCGGCGTGGGCGGTCGAGTGGAAGTAGAACGAGATCGTGACGTCCTTGGTGCCCGGAACGAGGCTGTTCGAGGCGGGGACGGTGATGCGCGAGGAGGTGCCGTTGTAGAGGTATGCGCGGTCGTTCCCTCCATTGACCCCGTCCTGGTCGAGGGTCATGTTCTGCGAGGTGCCGTTGTTCCCGAACCCCGACGAGTCGACCACGGTGTTCCCGCTCGTCTCGTCGAGCGCCCAATGGCCGACGGTTGCCGCGGCCGCGGCGCCGGGGAACATTGCTGCGAGCAGAAGCGCAGTCAGCACCGGCAGAGCACGTCTCATCTCATCCCCCTAGGCAGCTTGGCACGCCCTCCCTCGAGTGTGATGGTACCCAGTTCCCAGAAAGTGTCAAGCGGTGCAGGCGCGCGCTAGCGCGCCAGGTTGCCGAGAATCCCCACGAGCGCACACGCGACGACGGTCGTCACGACGCCGACTCGGAATCGCCACACGCCGAGGAACGCCGCCACTGCGAGCGCGGTGAGAAGCCAGTCGAGGCGGTCGTTCACGATCAGCGCGTGGCGCGCGACGAAGACGGCGAGCGCGGCAATCACGCCGACCACTGCAATCGTGATGCCGTTCAGGGAGTTGGCGAACGTCCCGCTCGCACGGATCCGATCGATGACAGGCGCGCCGGCGATGATAAAGACGAAGCTCGGGACGAACGTGGCGAGCGTGGCGACCGTCGCACCGGCAACGCCCCATGCCAGCCCGCCTTCGACGTGGTAGCCGGCGAGGAATCCGACGAATGTGTTCACCATGATCAGCGGGCCGGGCGTCGACTCGCCGAGCGCAAGGCCGGCGACCATGTCCTTCGACGTGAGCCAGCCGTAGTGGCTCACCGCCTGGCTCGCGACGAACGGCAGCACGGCGTAGGCGCCGCCGAAGGTGATGAGGGCCGCGACGGTGAAGAACCCGGCGAGGTCGCCGAGGACCCCGCCGGCCAGGATGAGCGCTGCGATGGGGACGAGCCAGATCACGAGGCTGCGGGCGAGTGGGCGCCACGAGAGCCGCTCCTGCGCCGCCGTTCCGGTGTCCTCATCGCCGCCGTGCCCGCCGGGCGTTCCGAGGAGGCTGGTGGTCGATCGAGCGGCGGCGTAGCCGACCAGCGCCGCGACGGCGATGATGACCGGGAACGGCGTGCCGGCGACGATCGCCGCAAATGCGAGGCCGGCCAGCGCAAGGGCGGCGGGCGTGTGGATCACCCGGCCCCCGACGCGTATGACCGCTGCCAGGACGAGCGCGACGACGGCCGCTCCCAGGCCCTGCACGGCGCCGTCGACAACCGCGACGTCCCCGTACTCGACGTACACCGCGCTCATGGTGCAGAGGACGACGAACGACGGGAGCACGAAGAGGCTGCCCGAGGTGATCGCGCCACGGACGCCGTAGAGCGAGTACCCGATGTACGACGCGAGCTGCTGCGCCTCCGGGCCGGGGAGCGCCATGCAAAAGTTGAGCGCGTGCAGGAACCGGCGCTCGCTGATCCACCGGCGCCGCTCGACGAGCTCCTCGTGCATGATCGCGATCTGGCCGGCCGGGCCGCCGAAGCTGATCAGGCCGAGCTTGAGCCAGAAGCGGAACGCCTCGCGCTCGGTGGGACGGACGGACCGCGGCCCAGCGTCGGCTCCGGGATGTTCGGACATCGCGGGGATTGTCCACGACACCGGTGGACTTCGGCGGACTATCAGGGGTACCGCCTCGTGGCGACGAACACGTACTCGCGGCTCTCGTCCGTGAACGGCTCGCCGGCGAAGCCGCCGTGGAGCGACTCGACCTCGAGCCCGGCGACGTCGAGCGAGCCCGAGCCACTCGTTCTTGGTCGCCCACCACAGCGAGCTCGTGCCGCCGTCGTCGAGCGTGATGTCGATGCGGTTGTCGCCGACGGCGTAGCGGACGGTGTGCGGCACGGGCTCGTCCTCGTGGGTGCCGTCGAGCTCGCGCGGCGATAGGAGTGGTCGAACGCGAACGCGTTCCATGCGAACCGGCCGCCCGGCCGGAGCGACGCGGCGACGCGCTCGAACGTGCGCCGGCGGTCGGCCCAGGTCGGCAGGTGCAGGAGCGCGCGGAAGGGGCAGTAGATGAGCGCGGCCGGCTCGTCGAGTGCGAGCTCGCGCATGTCGCCCTCGATGCAGGTCGAGCTCGACGCCCGCCGCGGCCGCACGGCGCCGCGCCTGCTCGAGCATCGCGGGCGAGGTGTCGATGCCGACGACCTTCCGGCCGGTCGCCTGCGCGACCGGGAGCGGCGACGCGGCCGTTCCCGACCGCGAGCTCGACGAGCGGGCCGTCCGCAGCACGGGCAAGCTCGACGTAGAACGCGACGTCGGCGGTCATGCGGCGCCGCCCACTCGTCGTAGCGGTGCGAGAACGCCTCGTCCCAGCTCGGTGGTGTTCGACTCATGGGGCCCTGCCGCCTTCAACTCACCGTATCAGGCGGGGGCAGACGCCTCAAGAGCCCGGGTTGCTCTCCCGGGCGTCGTCGACCTCGGCGACGAGCGCCGCTGCGGCATCGGCGGAGACGGCATGTCGCGCGATCGTCTCGTACCCCGCGAGGCCGCGCTCCAGCTGCTCTACGACACGATCTTCGGCAATGGCGATGATGGCCGATGAGCCGGGCGGAAGGCTCTCGCCGAGCTCCTTGAGATCTTCGTCCTTGAAGCCCTTGTCGCGGATCTTTCCCCAAATGCCACCGGCTCCCCCGCCGACGACGGCGCCGGCGATGATGCTGGGCGGGAAGATCAACCCGACGATGCCACCCGCGATTGCCCCGCGCTTGGCCCACTTCTTGCCACTCGGGTCGGCTGTCTCGTCGTACTTCACCTTGCCGTCGGCGGTGTGGACGATCACGGCGGCGTCGATCAGATCGATCGCACCAGCGCGCTCCGCCGATTCGAAGTCCTTGAGCGACGCGGCGGCCCCGTGCTCGCCGTTGAACGCTGCAATGAAAACCTCAACTGTGGTCGTGGTCATGATGCCTCGCTTTCGGATCTGTGCCGTCGTTGGGCATGGGCGACTCGCCGATCTCGGCAGCGCCAGTCTCGCTGCCGTCTGCGGCCGCAGCTTAACCCCATCCGGGCGAAGCTCCAGCGGCCCACGCAGCTACGTGGCGCAACCGACCGCGGCCCGCTCGGCGGCGTTGGTCGGGTTACCGCGATCGGCGATCTGGGGCGAGTCGCCGTTGTTCGGGACTGTCATATCCTCATACTTGCCGCCGGGGATATGGACGATCACGTGACTCGCAGGCGGCCGCGCTTGGTAGGTCCCGCCGAACAGGACCATGATGTCCGGATCCTGCCCGGTCAACTGCTCGACACCGTCGTCGTGGTACGAGTAGGCGGGGTATCCCAACTTGTCGACGCAGGCGACTATCCGCTCCATCCTGCTTGGCTGGGTCGAGGAGTACCAGAACCCGATGCCGATGAAGCTGACGACCGCGGCGATGAGGGCTCCGTGTGCGAGGTTGCGCCGAACCATGGCCGCAGCATCGGCGCCTGCGACGCTCGCTCGCATCGGGATTTCCCGCTGCTCAGCGGCCCCCGACCCGTCTGGGCATCCAGGTAGCGGTGGATCGCGGCTCCGCTAGCGGAGGGGGAGGGATTCGAACCCTCGATGGACGTAAACCGCCCATAACGGTTTTCGAGACCGCCGCATTCAACCACTCTGCCACCCCTCCGGGGGCGGGCGAATACTAGCGACGGCCTGCCAGTGCGCCGGTCTCGGGCGTTGTGACCCCAAGCCTGTAACGCTCGGACGGGCTACCACGGTCTTCCAGTGCCGGCCCGGCTCGCTGCCCCCTCGCGGAGGATGGCGGTCGGGTCGGCGGTGCGTGCGCAGCGGGGTCGTGTCCGGATGGGCATCCCGGGGCGTACGGCTGGACTCCGCACGCCCCAGGGCCGTCGCCTCAACCTAGCGGCGATATGACCTCGTACCCAGGAAGTCCTCCGAATATTCACCGCCTTCACCGGGCGATTGCCCCTCCGATGGAGAAGAAGTGGATTCGGAGGAGCTTCCGCGACAACCGCGGCGAGGCTTCGAGCGACGAGCGGGAACGAATTCGGCGGACGGGGTCGTCCCCCGGATCGAGGCGGAGACTGTGGGCAGGCACTCGAGGTGCGTACACGACGCTCCGACGCGTCCCTGGGAGGCCGATCTCGCCAGTCGGGCGGGGATCGTGTTCGCGTTCTGGGCCTGGTATCAGCCGGCCGACATGATTCGCCACGGGCGTGAGCAACATGCGCCGGACGCGGGAGGTCATCTCATCCCGCACCGGCGTGCGCGGCCCGACGCGGTCGCGCTCGCGGGCGGCTGAGCGGCCCGGGCCATCGCGGCACCCGTAGCGGAGGCGGCCCAAGCGGATGGGCGGGACTGGTGGTGTCTAGGGTCGGAGATCGGTGAGCAACCTCACCTGGAATCGCGATCAGGCGAGTGGTACGCTCCGCCTGCGGACCCTTGTGGTTCGTGGCTCCAAAAGGGGGGCTGGACGTTCGGTCGCGCAGCTTGCGACCACTTCCTCAGTAGGACGCCAGTCGTGGCTCCTAACACGGTGGAAGGTTGCAAAGCGAGCACGGGCATGATGACTCGCCATTCCGCGACCCACTGACCCTGCTCTCGCGACGGCGTAGGGTCGTCATCGCCGCAATAGGACCAGCCACTCCGGGCGCGCTCGTCGTCTCCCGGCCACAGCGGCGCCTCTACGAGGCATCGGCGACCGTGACGCAAGGACCCGGCCGGCCGCCGCGCTCGGCCCTCCCCTCGGCCACGACCGCGCCGCCCGACCGCTTCGCAGGGAAGCAGCCAGCGTTGGCTTGGGTCGGCAAGATTGCCCAGATGACGGCGGACGCGGCTGACCTCCCCGGGCGAGCGGCGGCAAACCTGCCCTCGTACTCGAGCGTCAGCTCCAATGCGACGGACGAGCGGCTCCGAGGGCGGTTTGCAGCGCGACGCGGCATACTCGTCGCGGCTCGGGATCGGCGAGAATTCGAGGACTGCGAAGAGGATCTTCGACGTCGGCGTCGCCGACGATCGAACTCCGCTGAGGCGGACGGTAGCCAGGTGAAGGCGATACATCATCGCCGCAGTCCCAACGTGGATCTGGCACCGGGCGTCATTGCCGACGGAGCCGCAGGAGCAAGACGTCGAACAGCCGCGGAGGGCAGCGGGGCCCAGCACGGCTGGCTTCGCAGGGCTCGAGGGGCAGCCGCACAGGGGCGGTGGCTCCCATTATGGGATGCGCTCGCTGCCGCCGGAGTCATCGCCATCGCACGCGGCCGGAACACCACGTGGGTCGCACCGGCGCTCGGTGCCGCTGTCGCAACACCCATCCTGCTTGCCGCGCTCTCGGAATACCAGCCAGACGCGACGGTGCCCGGGCGTCGCCTCAGGACGGCCCGTGAGCTCACGTTCGCAGCACCCGTCATCCTCCTGGTGGCACTCGCGTTCCCGCGGGATTCGGCGCCCGCACACGTGGATCACGTCATCGGCGCTGCTGGGCTGCTGGCGCTCGCCTGGGTTGCTGCGCGACTCGTGATCTCAACTGCCCATACGCGACGGCGGACAAGGGCACTGGTGATCGGCAGTGGCGTCGCAGCGCGGCGGGTCGCCGAACTCGCGGGGCGACATCACGAGAATTGCCTGGACGTTATCGGACTGCTGGATGACGTCGATCCGCAGCAGCCAACGACTGGACCACCGGTCCTCGGTCGGTTGGCGGAGATTGAGCGCGTCGTGCGTGAGTACGAGATCGATCGTGTGATTGTTTCGTTTACTCGCAGGCGAGACGCGGATCTCGTTGGACTCATTCGGCGGTGTCACCCGGAGGTGGCCGTCGACGTTGTGCCGCGACTCTTCGACGTGATCAAACCCGACGGCTACCTTCTCGGTGGGCTTCCCCTTGCGAATGCGACGCCATCCACCCGGCGCGCTTCGAATCTCGCTCTCAAGCGGACGCTTGACCTGGTGGGTGCGACGATGGCACTGATCGTCTGCGCCCCGGTCATGGCCGCGATCGTGATCGCCGCATGGATCACCGATCCCGGCCCGGTTCTCTTCTGGCAGGAGCGCGTCGGGCGGGGCGGACAGTCGTTCCAACTCCCGAAGTTCCGCACGATGGCTGTTGCGACCGCGGAGGGGCCAATCGAAACGGACTCCCTCGGCATCGCCGATCTCGTCGAGCGGATGAAGAACGAAGAGAAGGACCTGACACCCATGGGCGGCTGGCTCCGACGCACCAGCCTCGATGAGCTTCCGCAACTCTGGTGCCTATTCACTGGGAAGATGAGCTTCGTCGGACCACGGCCGCTGCGGCCGTTCGAGGTGGACGCACTCGATAACTGGCAGCGCGAGCGGTTGATCCTACGCCCCGGCATCACCGGCCTCTGGCAAGTACTGGGCCGCAGCGACACGAGTTGGGAAGAGCGCATGCGCCTCGACAACCTCTACACGCGACATTGGTCGATCGCGTTCGACGTTCGTATCATGCTGCGTACCGTGCCGACGGTCTTACGCCGACGAGGAGCGCTGTGAGCGTTTGCGCCTCGGCTGAAGCGCGGATACGAGGAATCCGGTGCCCCACGTCGTCACCGCTTCAATCTGGCTGGTCACAGCGGCCGTCGCGGGGCGATATGATCGGAGAAGTCCCCTCACCATCCGGTACGAGAACGAAACCAGGCGGCAGGTCGCCTCCTCCGCCTCGCTGATGTCGTTCCGAGCGGCGTATCGCGTCGGATGCCAACAGAGCGCTCGGCGTCATCCTTGCGGCGATAAAATACTGCGCTCTGGGCTGGCGTCTCTCGCAAGTGAGTGTACCAGGAGGGATCAATTGGAAGACTATTTGAACATTGACTCACAGTCGTTCGTCCAAGCCTTCGCTCACAGATCTATTCTGATTCGCCATTATTTGGCGGACCATCCGCTGTTCGCAATGGACGCTATGGGCGCGCTCGCGGACGAGTTGCCGGCCAAGTCGGTGGGTCGCGAGCCTGCCGATGCGCCGGCGTTTGCGGGCGCGAGGCCCGCGGATCTGGGTGGAGGACCGCCCTCCGAGACGATTCAGGACATCCACAACAATCGGTGTCGGGTGATCCTCAGGGACATCCAGCAAGCCCCAAGGTACAGGGAGCTCATCAATGCATGCCTTGATCAGGTCGCCGACATCGTCGCCGATCGGGAAGGCGGCATGGGCATGAGGGCAGGCTATCTCTTCATCTCGCCGACAGAGGCCGTGACCCCCATGCACTTCGACGCAGAGCACAGCTTTCTTCTACAGATCCGCGGCACGAAACATGTGAGCTTCAGCCCATTGGAGGATTCGGACGTTCGCCAACACGAGCTGGATCGGTACTACGACCAGAAGCCCCTCTCCGATGCGATCATCACCGAGGCTACGTCTCTGACGATGGGCCCTGGCGAAGGCGTCTATATTCCCGCGTTCGTTCCGCACTGGGTAGAGACAGAAGCCGGCCTATCGGTATCGTTCTCCATCCCATTCTACACGGCCCTCAACGAACGCGTCGAACGCGTAAACCTTTTCAACAAGCAACTCCGTCGCCTCCATGTCTCTCCCCGTCCTCCGAGCCGATCCGAACGGGTTGACTACGCGAAGTCCGTCGCCTACGGCTCGTGGGCGAAGCTGCGTGCGGTGCGGGAGGCGACGCGCAGATGAGCCACAGCTCGGACGTCGCCGTTTCCTGACGCCATGCGAGCGCCTGAGGTCATCGATCTCGAAGACGCTGCAAGCCTGGGCCGCCTGTCCGGCGAATGGCTCGGTCTTGCGCGGAAGCTTCCAGCGTGCTCCTACTTTCAGACTCCCGATTGGGTTCTCACCTGGTGGGAAACCCTCGCCCGCGAGCCCCCCACGAAGTTGGCGCTGTGGAGAGGCCGCTCCGGCGAGCTCGCGGCCATCATCGCCCTGAGTCGGGAACACCAGCCCCTCCACCGGACGATCGGACTCGGGTTCACCGCATATGTCAACTCCGGGACCGGCCCGGGTTCTGCCGATCACTGCGGCTGGCTGGTCTCTCCGGGTTGGGAGGCCGAGGTGCAAGATTGGCTGTCCGACGCTTTCGGCGACAAGACGCTTCTCCTGCGGAGTCTTCAACCTCGACTCGAAGATTCGATTGTTCCTCGAGCTGCTCAGAGGGTGGAATCGTACGTATGTCCTCGTCTGGCTATCCCGCCGGAGGGGGAGCCAATAGGACGATCTCCAAATTTCCGGCGACAGTTGCGATATAGCCGTCGTAGGCTGCGGCGCCAGGGAGTGGTCTTCGAGTGGGTTCGGCCCGGGGAGGGCTGGGACTCCTGCCTGAGATCGCTATTCCTTCTGCACGAGCGCGGCCACCACCACCGGAAGAGGCGGTTCCGGACATTCTTCAGCCCCGAAGAGATCGGCTTTCACCGGCAGCTGGCTGAACGAGGTGATGAGGCTCGAGGCCCATCGGCGGTCGTCGCGCGCCCAAGTTCGCACGAAGTCGCCGCAGCGCTCGGCCGGTGTGCGCGTCGGCCAGACCTCCTTTCGGGCCTAGCCGAAGCGAGCGAAGGACCCGGATCTCCCCCACGACTCGGTACCCCTCGACTTCCGAATCCTCTCCGAGCCCGCGTAGTCGAGGTCGCATGCGGTCTAGGAGTACCGTGATGCCGAGCGCGAATACGAGCCCACCCAGCAACGCGCCGGCTTGGAACAGGTGTCTGGGCGGCGCAGCCGCGCTTTGCGGCGCGACGGCGTGAACAACCTGTTGGCCGTTGAGCAGTCCATCGCGTCGCGAGAGTCGGACAGCCTCCTCGGCGAACGCGTTGGCCGCCTCAGCTGCGCGGGACGCGGAAGGCAGCCGTACCGTGATGGTAACGATCCCCGTAGCGTTTGCGATGTTCGCGCTCACCGAGTTCGCAATCGTCTTCTCGTCCACACCCACGCGCCGGGCCACGGAGGCAGCGGTCCGCGGCGCCAAGATGTACGCGACGTACTTCGGGGCGACAACCGACACCGTGTCAGCCCCGGCATTCACGACCCCCGCTCGGGGCGCAAACGCAACCACTGACGTCCCGTCAAAAAGCGATGGCAGCGCTGATACGTAGATCGTGGCCCCTGCCGCGAAGCACGCCGTGATGAGCAAGATCAAGGGCCATCGCCAGCGGATGAGTTTTACCAACTCGTCAAGACTTTCCTGCGGAGCACGACGATGCACAAACGTCTCCTCCCTCCGGGGCGAGACGGGGTTCTCAGTCCTACGCCGGACGAACCGGCACGCTTCCGGCCGCTCGGGGGGTCGGTCTGCGCCCGACGATCCGCCGCGTCCTGGCGCTGCCAGTTACGAAGCGTCTGCTCGGTACAGCCCAACTCCGCCGCCAGCTGCCGGGGTGTGCGCGCCCCCGACCGCAACAGCCTCAACGCCTCTGACCGGACATTCGCCGGATACGGCGGCCTCGTCCTCGGCACCCTTCGCTCCTCTCTCGAGACGGAATGCTAGCCCCCCGGACCGATGAACCGCGGCTATCCGCGTCAACCGCTACCGCGGTGGAATCTTGCCAGCGACCCGCCCGAGAACGCGGCGGGGACCACGCTGCTCGCGGTCTCGTTGACTGACCACAGCGCTACTCCTGCCTCACCCGTCCTGCGACGCATTCCAGGCCTGGTACGCGCTGTATGCCGGCTTCGGACCGCCATCCGCGTACATCAGGCCGTAATTGTCGTTTTGCACTGTCGAAATGGTCGTGTTCATCTCGTTGTACCAGAACATCGCCCCGACATACGGAAAGTCCGCCTGTACCATCTGAAAGCTTCTCTTCAGATAGTCTGCCTGAGTTTCCTTCGTTACGCCGATCTCCCAGTTCGCCTCTGAGCCTGTGTTCGCGTGCGATGACCATCCGAACTCCGTGAACCAGATAGGCTTGGTACCATCACCCCACGCCACCATGAGTCGGTGAACTGCGGCGACGTGTGTCATATGGTACGGCGTTCCGTCGTCGGGGGTCTCAGGCGGCAAGTCGGAAGGCGCCATATATGGATGTACCGCCATGACGTCGAACGCTCCCCCGGCCCCGTCTTGGTAGCATTTCGATATCCAGTTGGTGTTCACCCCGGCGGGTCCGCCGAACACAACCAGAGTGCTCGGACTCGCAGCCTTCACGCCCGCATATCCGGCCTTGAGCAGATCGACGTATTGCTGCGTCGTCCCACACCAGGAGGCCTGCGTAGGGTCTGGCTCATTCCACATCTCGATGCCCTGGACCTGGCCTGAGTATCTGTCAGCAATATAGTTCGCAAACCACGCAAAATCACTCATGTCGTCGGGCGGCGTGCAGGTACCGCGTCCGCTGTTCGCCCACGCAGGAGTCATATGCAGAGTCACCAAGACATCGATACCCCGCTGGCTCGCCGAGTTGACACAGGCGTCTACGACGGACTGATACCACACGGAGATCTGATCGCGGCCGTTCTCCATTGAGGCCCAACCAACGTCGATCCGGACCCACGTGATCCCCGCCGCCTGTATCCGATCCAGTACTAGCTGGCGCATGGAATCGGTGTAGGAGCTCCATGTGCAGTGAAATTGCACTCCCGGGGCCGGCGTTGAGGGCGGCATGGGCGTTTGTGAGCCCGTGGACGCGCACGGCGCCGTCGAGGCCTCGGCCGTCGCCATCGCCGATTGGTTCCCGGCTGCGTCCCGGGCTGCGATGCTGAGAGAATACGTACTTGAGCACGCCAGAGAGTCGAACGCGTACGTCAGCGTGGAGGTAGCAGGGAAGCTATTGACTTCGGCTCCGTCTCTGTATACTCGGTACTGCGTTACCCCAACGTTGTCGGAGGATGGCGACCATACGAGGGTGATGGACGTCGGGGTTGCGCCTGCGGCGCTTAACGATCCCGGCTCAGACGGCGGAAGTGTATCGGTGTCGTTCGCCGGCGGACGATACGCCACCCAAACGCTCGCCGGCTGTGATAAGCCGTGCGACTTGCTGAACGAGCGAACAGCGTACCTGTAGCTTCCGGGTCTCCGAACCCCATAGTCGGTGAAGGAGCGCGACGATTCCGATACGCTAGCTAGTCGGGAGCCGTCCCGATATATGTAGTACCGACGTGCTTTGGGGACCAATTTCCACGAGAGCGCCGGGTAACTATGCGTCGGGCTTGGCGCAGTCAACCCCCTCGGCGCGGTCAGCGGAGTGGCTGTACTTCGCCCAAGCGTCAACCCGGGGCAAAGAAGGCCTACCGCCAACGCCGCGGCGACGAGTCGAGCACGGTTCATCGTTTCCAGGCCCCATGGTGTGCCACGCCCAGCGCATCGGCGACTCTGAGCTCTGCGGCGACACCCAGGCGAGGGATCCGAGCCCTGAGACCGCGCGCCAATACCGTGGAGCGTCCGGATACGCGGCAACGGCGAGCCTCTACGTCGTGCTCCGCGACCGGCTGTGGATGGACGAGGCTCGCAGGCCCATCCTGGTTCTTGTGCTGCCAGCTTCCCACGTAGCCGGGATAGTAGGCAATGCGCGCGCGCCGAGTCCCCCTCTGTCCCGGGCCGCCAAGCTACGGCAATCGACCGCGGAAGCGCGCCGCTTTTCCGTTCGTGTCGGCGCGAACCGACCATTTCGGCGAGATTCGGCTCCTAAGCATTGCAGCGACCCAAGGAGCAGGGCGATCCACCAACCAGGTCCAAGTGCGTGATTCGGTGACGACCCAGGGCGCGCGGCACCTGTCATCGGGGCGATGTCCCCGACCTGTGCTGGCGCAGCCTGCGTGAAAGCGTACCGGTCGGGTGCGAGGCCGCCGCCGAGGCGAGGTTGAGCGTGACGCCGATCTCCAGGTCTTAGCGCACACGCGGTCCGGCCGCCGACTCCGGCCGGCTCCGTTACGCTTGCCGGCATGGCCCACGCCGCACCGCCGACGGCGGATCGGCCCGTCGCCCGGGCGACGGGAATGGCGACGCGGCCGTTCCCGACGGCGAGCTCGACGAGCGGCCCGTCGGCCGAGCGGGCCAGCTCGACGTAGAAGGCGACGTCGGCTGTCATGCCGGCCGCCCATTCGTCGTAGCGTTCCGAGAACGCTTCGTCCCAGCTCATCGGTTTCGTCTCACCATGCAGGACCGGCGCGGAAAGCGGAGGGGGAGGGATTCGAACCCTCGATGTACGCCTAAACGCGCACAACGGTTTTCGAGACCGCCGCATTCAACCACTCTGCCACCCCTCCGGGAAGCGCGGCAAGTCTAGCCAGTGCGGGTTGCGAGGCGCCGGGATTTGCCGGCTCCGTTACGCTTGCCGGCATGGCCCGACGCGGCGCCCACCACGGCCGACCTGACCGACGAGCAGCGCGAGATCCAGGCGCTCGCGCGCCGAGTTCGCGCGCGCCGAGATCCGGCCGGTCGCGGCCGAGGTCGACGAGCGCGACACGCACTGCCCGATCGAGATCGTGCACCGGGCGGCGGAGGTCGGGCTGACGTCGTTCATGCTGCCCGAGGACGTCGGCGGCGGCGGGGTCGACCGACGTCCTCACCGGCTGCGTCGTCCAGGAGGAGCTGAACTGGGGCTGCGCCGGCATCGGCAACCTGGTGACGTCGGGCGGCTTCTTCGCCCGGCCGGTGGTCGAGGTCGGGACGCGCCGAGCAGAAGGAGCGCTGGCTGGCGCCGCTCTGCTCGCCGACGCCGCCGCTGACCGCGCTCGCGTCGACCGAGCCGGGCGTCGGCTCCGACGCCGCCGCGATGACGACGGCCGCGGTGCGCACCGACGCCGGCTACCGCCTGAACGGGCAGAAGACGTGGATCTCGAACGGCGGCATCGCCGAGTACTACGTCGTCTTCGCGACGGTCGCTCCCGGGACGGGCTCGAAGGGCGTGACGGCGTTCGTCGTCGAGCGCGGCGACGGCGGCGTGTCGTTCGGCGAGCCGATGCACAAGCTCGGCCAGCGCGCGATCCTCTCGACCGAGGTGTTCCTGCACGACGTCGACCTCGCCGCCGACCGGCTGCTCGGCGAGGAGGGCAAGGGCTTCTACAGCCTCATGCACACGTTCGACGAGTCGCGCATCCACCTCGCGGCCGGCGCGGTCGGGATCGCGCGGGCGGCGCTCGACTACAGCGTCGAGTACGCGGGCAGCCGGAACGCGTTCGGAAAGCCGATCGGTCGCCACCAGGCGGTCGGGTTCCGGCTGGCCGACATGGCGACCCGGATCGACGCGGCCCGCCTGCTCACCCACCGCGCGGCACGCATGATGGACGCCGGCCGGCACGCGCCGGCCGAGGCGGCGATGGCCAAGCTCTTCGCGTCCGAGGCCGCGATGTGGTGCACGTGGGCCGCGGTCCAGAACCTCGGCGGCTGGGGCTACTCGCGCGAGTACCCGGTCGAGAAGTGGATGCGCGACGCGAAGCTCGAGGAGATCGAGGAGGGCACCTCGGACATCCAGCGCCTGATCATCTCCCGCCGGCTGCTCGACGGCTCACGCTAGACTCGGCCGCAATGCGATAGGTCCTCTCCCGATCGGTCCGTCCTTGCGCCCGCGGCCCGCCTTGGGCAGCGCGGCCGGCGGGCCGCACGTTGCCGGCCGCGCAACATTGGGGTCTGACCCCGTTGTTGCGCGCTAGGCGGGGACGGCGCCCTCGTCGAGCGGCGCCAGCGCGGCGCCCGTGTCGTCAAGGACGCGCAGGGCGTCGGCCGGGAGGTGGGCCTGTACCGGGGTGCCCTGCTTCCAGGGGATCTCGGTGCCGACGTTCTGGACGAGCGCCTGGATCGTCGTCCCGACCGCCAGGTGGACGATCACCTGGACGGAGTTGCCGAGGTAGACGAGCCGCTCGACCATGCCGGGCACGCGGTTCTGCCCGGTCGCATCCTGGGCCTCGAGCTGCACGCGCTCCGGCCGGATCGTGACCCTGACGGAGCCGCGCGCGTCGGTCTTGCCCTGGGTCGCGTCGAGCTCGAATTCGCCGACCTGGAGCCGGCAGATGTTCGCGCCGCCCACGGCCTCGGCGTCCATCAGGTTGGAGACTCCGAGGAAGTCGGCGACGAAGACCGTGGACGGCTCCTCGTAGACCTCGCGCGGCGGCGCCACCTGCTCGACCCGGCCGTCGGCCATGACGGCGATCCGGTCGCTCATCGTGAGCGCCTCCTCCTGGTCGTGGGTCACGTAGATGAACGTGATCCCGACCTGCTGCTGGAGCGCCTTCAGCTCGAGCTGGAGCGCCTTTCGCAGCTTGGCGTCGAGGGCGCCGAGCGGCTCGTCGAGGAGCAGCACGGCCGGCTTCAGGACGAGCGCCCGCGCGAGCGCGACGCGCTGCTGCTGGCCGCCCGACATCTGGGCGGGCTTTCGCTTCTCGAACCCGGTGAGCTGCACGAGCTCGAGCGTCTCGGCAACCCGTTCGCGGGTCTCGTGCTTCCCCACCTTCTGGCGCCGCAGGCCGAATGCGACGTTGTCGGCAACGTTCAGGTGCGGAAACAGCGCGTAGCTCTGGAAGACCGTGTTCACATTTCGCTTGTGCGGCGGCGTGTAGGCCATGTCGTTGCCGTCGAGCAGGATCCGGCCCTCGGTCGGCTGCTCGAACCCGGCGATCATCCGGAGCGTCGTCGTCTTGCCGCACCCCGACGGGCCGAGCATCGAGAAGAACTCGCCGCTCGGCATCTCGATGTTGATGCCGTCGACGGCGGTCACGTCGCCGAACTTCTTCACCAGATCAACGAGTGTGACTTCGCCGGCCATTCGTCAAATCTACTCGATCCTCAGACGTCGAAGGCGGCCATGTCGCCGACCATGCCGCCTCCAGCGGCCCGTTCGCCGCGGGTGAAGAACCGGTACCCGAGGTAGCCGAGGACGACCGAAAGGAGCGTGATGAGCGACAGGATCGCGGCGATGGCGTTGGTCGACGGCAAGCGGGGCGGCGCGCGTGGCGGCGTAGATCTGGATCGGCACCGTGTCGCAGCCGGCACCGCACGAGAGCCAGTAGCTGATCACGAAGTCGTCGATCGAGAGCGCGAACACGATGGCGACGCTGGCGACGATTGCGGGCATGAGGAGCGGGAGCAGGACGCGATACAGCGCGACGGCAGGCGATGCGCCCAGATCGGCCGCGGCCTCCTCGTATTGCCGCCCGATCGAGAACAGCCGCGCGCGCACGACCACGACGACGTAGGAGATCGAGAACGTGACGTGCCCGAGCACCTGCGCGGTCGTGCTTGGATGGATGAACGTGAAGATGTGGCTGAAGACGAGCAGCAGCGAGACGCCCATCACGATCTCGGGCGTGACGAGAGGAAAGAGCATGATGAAGTTCGAGACGCCTGCTCCACGGCCGCGCCAGCGGGCCAGTCCCAGCGCGAGGAAGACGCCGATCGGGGTGGCGATCGCGACGTCCAGAACGGCCAGCTTCAGGCTCTGGACGAGAGCGTGGTGCAGGTCTGGGTCGTGCCAAACCGAGTCCACCGGATCGCCCCAGTACCACCGTGTCGAGAACCCCGCCCAGATGGTGCGCGACCGGCTGGCGTTGAACGAGTATTGCACGGCGATCAGGGCCGGGATGATCGACCACGCCATGTAGAGCCAAGTGAACCCGACCAGAAACCGCGGCCGGCCCCACGGGTTAGAGATCCAGCCACGCAGACGCCGCCAGGTCGAGACCTTCGCTGGGACCGGATGGGCGGTTGTCATGGTCATTCCGCCGCGAGCTCCTTGGTCGCCCGATGCACCGTCCAGATGTAATAGCCCATCAGAATCACGAGGAACAGCGACAGGAGGATCGTCAGCGCCGCGCCAATCGTCGGCTGCGACGTGCCGTGGAAGTAGAGGTCGATCTGGTTCCCCAGCATCGATGTAGTCGGCGCGCCCGAGACGATGTTGGGCGTGTAGTAGTCGCCGAACATCGGCAGCGCGATCAGCACGCAGCCGCCGAGAATGCCAGTCTTCGAGAGGGGCAACGTCACATGCAGAAACGCCTGCAGCGGACTCGCACCTAGATCACGGGCCGCCTCGAGGTGGCTCGAGTCGATTCGGTCGAGGGAGGCGAAGAGTGGCAGGATGAAATAGGGGATGTACCCATACACGAGTGCGAAGAGCACCGTGACCGCTCGCCCGTCGAGCCATCCGTACGGTTGGTTGATGACGTGCGCCCACACAAGGAAGCGATTGACGAACCCGTCCGTCTCGAGCAGGTTCACCCACGCGAGCATGCGCATCAGGTAGCTGATCCAGAGCGGCAGCACGAGAAGGACGAGCAGCAGCGTCTTTGTGCGGCGTGCGTGCCGCGCGATGTAGTACGCGACGGGATAGCCGATGGCGATGCTGGCCCCGACCGAGATGACCACATACTCGGTCGTACGCACGAATACGTGCCACAGGTCGCCTCCAGGCCTGAGCCGCTCGAGCGTCTGGGTCACCCATCCCAGGTTCCACTCCACTGGATTCCAGATGGGGATGGGGCGGAAGAGGATCGGGTCGACCGTCCCGAACGCCACCCCGATCACCGCGTAGAACGGGATGATGAAGAGCAGGATGAGCCAGATGACGCCGGGAAGCGCGAATCCCGACCAGAGCCAGCGTGGATACATTCGCCCTAGGCCCCGGTGTTGAACTCCGAGTAGCCGTTCGTCCAGAGGGCCTGGCCGCTGTTGGTCAACGTGAGCTCCTGGATCGACTTCGGCCCGAAGTCCTCCTTGCGCAGGATCGCGGTCTGGAGGGTCTGCGCGTCGGGGGCCGTGAGCTTGGTCCCCCACGAGGCGTTGCGTGACTGGACGAGCTTCTCGATGAGCGTGTCCGGCTCGATGATGTTGAGCGGCGGCTGGTATCCGTTGAAGTCGACGAAGTTCGACATCGATACGCCGTTCTCGAGCAGGTAGTTCAGGAAGAGGTGGGACAGCACAGGCTTCTTCGTGGTCGTGCAGATCGAGAAGCAGTCGTTCTGCACGGGGACGTGGCCAGTCGGCGCCTTCCAGTACGCCATCACGCTCGGGTGCTGGTTGGCCGGCAGGTAGTAGACGAACGCGGCGATGAGGTCGCCGGCCCACGCCTGGTGGAGCCAGGAGTGGTCCTCCGCCACTGTCTGGAACTGACTGTCGTCAAGCTTGATGTTGCAGATGCCATACAGCTGCTTCAGGTCGTCGACCGCTCGATTGATCAGCTTCGGGTCCTCGGTGTTGATGTCGGTGACCCCCCTGCGCAGCAGGGCCGCCGCGATGGTCTCCCGGTCCTCCGTCAGCATGGAGACCTTGCCCGAGTACGCCTGGGCCTGCCAGAAGATGTCCCAGGGTTGCTTCATACCGGCGATGTCCTCTTTGACGTGATCGGTGCGCCAGAGGATGCCGGTCGCATAGAGCGTGTAGGGGACGGTGTACTGGCTGCCCTTGTCGTAGAACGGGTCCACGAGCTCCGGCCAGATGTTCTGCTGGAGGTTGGGGATGTAGTCCAGGTTGAGCGGCTTGATGAGGTGCCCCGCGACCGCCTGGTCGAGGTGATCGGGGGTCATCTCCATGACGTCGGGCTGCACTGTCCCATCGGCCAGCTTCTGGATGCCGGTGGCGATGTTGTCGAACGGGGTGTACTGCGGCGTGACGTCGTACTTCGCGCAGAACTCGTTCAGGAGCTTCTTGTACAGGTAGGCCGGATAGTTGTAGACGGTGAACGTTCCGCCGGTCTCCGGCTTCAAGCCCGACTTGATCGGATCCTCCCAGAGGGGAAGCTTGACCGGGTTGTCGGGACGGGCCAGCGGCAGGCCGCCGGGGCCAACCGGCTTGCCCTGGGAGTTGGTGCTTGCCGTCGGGGTCGTCGAGTTGCCACACGCGGCGAGCAGCGACCCGGCTCCGGACAGGCCCAGGGCCGCTCCGCCCGATCTCATCAGGAAGTCGCGCCGGGTGCTTCCGCGCTCCTTGGGGTGCCAGGTCATCCGTCCCTCCCTCGCGTCGATCCAATCATGCCAGCGCCGCCTCGCGCAAGGCGGAGATGCCGTCGGCCTCGTCGTCGGCGGCCGCGGCGGGGATCGCCGCCCGCACGAGGTCGTGGAAGTGCTTGATGCCGTTCTCGCGCGCCCCGATCACGCCGGCCCGGTAGCGGCTCGACTCGAGCCCCTCCTGCACGCGCTCGGTGAGCTCGTTGTCCTCCTCCTGCACGAGGTGGTTGATGCGGGAGTTGAGCCTTCGCACGAGCCGGTCGCGGCGCCCGGAGGTCTCGGGCGGCCGAAACGCGTTCCAGATCGTGAGCGTGCGCCGCTCGTCGAGCGGGTAGTTGAGCCAGAAGTCGATCTGGTCGGGGTAGAGGTTGACCGTCGTGCCCGGGAACGCGAACACGAAGTTCCACTGCTCGGACTCGGGCGCGCGCAGGCCGGGCATCGGCCGCACGAGGCGCTGGTAGAGCCGCTCGCGGCGGTCGCGCGACGGCTTGTCGCGCATCGGGCTGCGGGCGATCGAGACGTTGCGCGTCGGTCGTCTCGACCAGGTAGTTCTTGTAGTCGAGCAGCCGCAAGCAGGCCGGGGTGGCCGACCGGCACGTGGTAGCCCTCGAGGTAGTTGTCGATCGAGTTCTTCCAGTTGATGGGAAGCACGGACGATCCCGTTTGGTAGCTGCACGAGCCGCTCGGGGCGATAGGGCGCGAGCCACTCCGAGAACGGGCCCAGCGCGGTCCTCGATCGGCTCGGGCTCGGGCGAGAGGTTCGCGAACACGAACCCGGCGGCGACGCCGACGTGCACGGGCCAGAGGCCGTTCTCGTCGCGGTCGAACCCGGGGAAGCCCGTCTTCTCGGGCACCGCCGAGCAGCCGCCCGTCGAGGCCGTACGTCCAGCCGTGGTAGGGGCAGCGGATCGCCTTGCCGCAGTTGCCGGCGCCGTCGAGGATCCGGGCCGCGCGGTGCCGGCAGACGTTCGAGAACGCCGCGCAGCTCGCCGTCGGCGCCCTTGACGACCGCGATCGGCTCGCCGGCGATGCGCATGCTGACGTAGTCGCCGGGCTCCGTGAGCTGCGAGATGTGCCCGACGAGCAGCCACTCGCGGCTCCAGATCGCGCGCCGCTCGGCCCGGTAGAACTCGGGCGTGCGGTAGACCCAGGCCGGGAGGGTGCGGAGCGGCTCGGCGCTCATGCCGCCCTCCCCTTTGCGACCTTGGCCGGGCCCGAGCTCGCGCGCCGCCGTCGCGACGAGGTCGCGGTGCAGGTCGCGCGCCGTCCGCAGGCCGAGCAGCACCTCGCGGCCCCACTCGTTGACGCAGGCGGCCAGCCGGCGCGCCGCCGGCCACGGGTCGACGTCGGCCGGGATCGAGCCGTCCGCGACGCCCTCGGCGATCAGGTCGTGGATCTGCTCGAGCCAGCGCCGGTGCGAGGTCTCGACGAGCGCGCGGGCGCCGTCGTTGTGGGCCGAGTACTGCCACATCTCGTTCCAGACCGCCCAGTTGGCGCGGATCGCGGGGTCGTCGCCGGCCCAGGTGGCGAACAGCTTCTCGACCCGTCCGCGGCCGGTGCCGGATGGCCTGGAGCTTGGCATCGGCGACCGCATCGGCCAGGTCGTCGGCGTGCGCGAACGCCTGCTCGATCACGTCGGCGCGGCTGGGGAAGTAGTAGTGGACGAGCGCAGTCGAGACGCCGGCCTCGCGGGCGACGTCGGCCACGCGCAGCGCGCGCCGCGCCGGCCTGGGCGATCACGCGGCAGGCGGCGTCGAGGATGGTGTGCTTGCGATCGGGGGCCGGCTCGGTCATCATTGCCTATCCTGACTGACGGATCAGTCAGGATACACCATGACCGAGACACCCGTCCGTGACCGCTGGCTCTTCCTGACCCCCGAGGCCGAGGCCGAGCTGCCGTCGGCCGTGGCGGCGCTGGCGGCTGCGCTGGGCGAGCCGGGGCGGGCGCGAGGAGGACGAGCGATCCTCGCTCGAGCGGATCGTCGTGCGACGGCGGGTATCCGGAATGGCTCGCGTACCTGAGGGATCGCAGGAAGCTGCTCGAGCGTTACGTCGACCGCCAGGGCGAGGACGCGCTCTCGCGGCACGTCGCCGACGTCCTCATGAACCACTGGCTGCTCGCGCTCACGGTGCCCGGCCAGGAGCCGGAGGCCGAGACCGAGCGCTCGCGGGTGCGGCGCGATCGTGCGCAAGCTCGGCGAGCTGAGGCGCCGGTGACCGACGTCATCGTCGTCGGAGCCGGCCTCGCCGGCCTGGCGGCCGCGCGGGACCTGCACCGCGCCGGGGTCGACGTGCTCGTGCTCGAGGCCCGCGACCGGCCGGGCGGCCGGGTCGAGCAGGCGACGCTTCCCGACGGCCGGCTGCGTGCAGCTCGGGCGGCGAGCTGATCGGCGAGTTCCACACGTCGTACCTCGAGCTCGTCGGCCGAGCTCGGCCTGACGCTGCGGCCGAGCTACGTCGCCGAGCCCGGCGAGATGACGACCGACCTCGTCGACGGCGTCCACGTGGGCGACGACCTCCCGTGGATGACCGACGCCGAGCGGGCCGACGCCGAGCGGCTGGCCGGCCTGGCCGGCGAGCTCGCGCGCACCGTCGATCCCGACGACCCGTGGAGCCACCCCGACGCCGACCGGCTCGACCGGCTCTCGGTCAACGCGCTGGCTGCGCGAGCAGGGCGCGCTCCCGGCGGTGGTCCGGGCGCGCGAGCTGGCGCACCTGAGCGTGGCCGGCGGCTCCGGCGAGCGCACGTCGCTCCTCTCGGCGCTCCGCATGGACGCCGTGGCCGGCGGGCTCGGCGTGTACGACCTCGAGGCGTGGGAGTCGATGACGGTCGCCGAGGGCAGCGCCACCGTCGCCCTGCGGATGGCGGCGGAGCTCGGCGAGCGGCTTCGGCTCGGCGCGGTCGTGCGCCGGATCGAGGTCGGCGGGCGGGCGGCGGTGACGCTCGACACGGGCGAGCGGCTCGACGGCCGACGCCGTCGTGTGCGCCGTGCCCGGCGGGGCCGCTTCGCGACATCGCGATCGAGGGGCTCTCGCCGGCTCGGCTCGCGTCGCTTCACCGCCAGCGCCACGCCCGGGCGGGCAAGGTGGCGCGTCGCCTACGAGCTCGTCGTTCTGGCGCGAGCGCGGCCAGAACGGCCTCGCCGAGAGCGAGAACCTGTTCGGCTCGACGTGGCCGCAGGGCGAGGGGCGTGCTCTCGATCCTGGTCCCGCCGGAGCGGCTGCTTGCACCACGTCTCGGCGGCCGACGCCGTCCGCCGCGAGGAGCTGCTCGCCGCGCTCGAGCGGATCTTCGGCGCCGCGAGGCGGCCGACCCCGTCCACGATGATGCTGCGCGACTGGGGCCTCGACCCGTTCACGCAGGGCTACGTGACGCAGTGGGCGCCCGGCGACGTGATGGCCGTCGGCCCGCTGCACGGCACCCACGAGCCGCCGTTCTACGTGGCGGGCTCCGACCACTGGGTGGCGGGCTACATGGAGGGCGCCGTGCGGACCGGCCGAGCCGCCGCCCGGGCGATTCTCGAGCGGTGAGCGGCCGGTTCTCCGGCACGTCGCGCCCGGCCGGCGTGACAGCATAGGGACGCATGGCGCGCGACCTCGAGCCCCTGTTCGCCCCGCGCTCGGTCGCGATCGTCGGCGCGTCCGACGACCCCGCCAAGTGGGGCAACTGGCTCGGCCGGGGCGCGCTGCGGGGCGAGCACCGGCGGCCCGGTCTACATGGTGAACCGAAACGGCGGCACCATCCTCGACCGGCCCGCGTACGCGTCGCTTCACGACCTCCCGGATGCCCCGGAGCTGGTCGTGATCGCGGTGCCGGCGGCGGCCTTCGAGCAGGCGGTCGACGACGCCCTCGCGGTCGGCGCGCGGGCGCTCGTCGGCGATCACGGCCGGCCTGGGGGAGCTCGGCCCCGAGGCGCAGGCCCGCGAGCGGGCGCTCGTCGAGCGCGTCCGCGCGGCCGGGGCGATGCTGCTCGGCCCGAACTGCCTCGGCGTCTTCGACGCCACGTCCGACCTCGGCCTGGCGTCGAACGAGTTCCCGCCCGGCTCGATCGGCCTGATCTCCCAGAGCGGCAACCTGGCCCTCGAGCTGGGCATCCTGGCGCGGGCGGCCGACATGGGCTTCTCACGGTTCGCGTCGGTCGGGAACCAGGCCGACCTCGACCTGGCCGAGATCGTCGCCTCGTTCGCCGCCCACGAGGGCACCGAGCTGATCGCCGTCTACGCCGAGGACTTCAGCGACGGCCGGGCGTTCGTCGACGCCGCAGCCGCCGCGTCGACCCCGGTCATCCTGCTCACCGTCGGGCGCAGCGACGCCAGCATCCGGGCGGCGGTCTCGCACACGGGCGCGCTCGTGAGCGACGTGTCGGTCGTCGAGGCGGCGTGCCGGTCGGCCGGCGCGCACCTCGTGTCGACGCCCGGCGAGATGATCGACCTCGCCCAGGCGCTCCTTCGCGCCCGGCCGCTCGCGGGGCCGCGGGTGGCCGTGGTCGGCGACGGCGGCGGCCACGGCGCCATCGCATGCGACGTGGCGGCCACGGCCGGGCTCGACCTGCCGCTCCTGTCGCCGGAGCTCGCCGGCCGCCTGGCGGCGTCGCTCCCGCACACCGCCGCGACGCGGAACCCGGTCGACCTCGCCGGCGGCGGCGAGCAGGACTTCTTCTCGTATGCCCGCGTTGCCCGGTCGGTGCTCGAGTCAGGCGAGGTCGACGCGGTGCTCCTCACGGGGTACTTCGGCGGCTACAGCCAGTACTCCGACGAGTTCGCAGGCCAGGAGGCGGAGGTCGCCCGAGAGGTGGCCCGGGCGGCGGAGGACACCGGCAGGCCGCTCGTGGCCCAGACGATGTACGCCGACTCTCCGACCGCCGCCGTGCTGCGCGCGGGGAGCGTTCCCGTGTATCCGAGCATCGAGTCCGCCGTCGCCGCGCTGGCTGCGCTCCTGCCGCGGCCGCCGGCTCCCGGGTCGCCCGAGCTGCCGGCCGAGCGGCCGTTGCCCGAGCTCGACGGCTACTTCGGAGCCCGGGCGCTGCTCGAGGCCGCGGGCATCGAATTCATCGCGGCCCGCAGCGTCGTGGCCGGCGGCGACGTCGAGGCGGCCGCCGCCGAGCTCGGCTACCCGGTGGTCGTGAAGGCCCTCGGGACGCTCCACAAGTCCGACGCCGGCGGCGTCGTCGTCGGGATCGCCGGCCCGGACGAGCTGCGGGCGACGGTCGCCGATCTCCGCCGCCGCCTCGCCCCGCCCGGCTTCTCGGTCGAGCGCATGGCGCCCGTCCACGAGGGCGTCGAGCTGATCGTCGGGGCGGGGCGCGACCCGCGGTTCGGGCCGGTGGCCGCGGTCGGGTTGGGCGGGATCTACACCGAGATCTTCGGCGACGTGGCGGTGGGGCTCGCGCCGCTCGACGTCGCCGAGGCCGAGCGCATGCTCTTCTCGCTGCGGGGAGCGCCGCTCCTGGCGGGCGCCCGTGGGAGGCCGCCGTGCGACGTCCGCGCCGCGGCGGAGGCTGCTTCGGCGCTCTCGCGCGTCGCCGCTCTGCATCCCGGCATCGCCGAGATCGAGATCAATCCGCTGCTCGTCACGCCGGACGGGGCCGTCGCCCTGGACGCGCGCGTGATAGAGATTGGCGGGACCAATGCTGGCTGACGGCACATTCGACGGGCAGGTCGCGGTGGTGACCGGAGGCGGCACCGGCATGGGCCGGGCCATGGCTCTCGAGTTTTCGCGGCTCGGCGCAGCCGTGGTCGTGGCGGGCCGGCGCGCTGAGCCCCTCGCCGAGACGGCCGCGCTGATCGAGGGCTCCGGCGGCACCGCGCTCGCCGAGCCCACGGACGTGCGCGACCCGGAGCAGGTCGAGGCGCTGATGCACGCCGCCGTCGACACCTTCGGGCGGATCGACTGCCTCGTGAACAACGCCGCCGGGAACTTCGTCGTGAAGGCCGAGGATCTGTCGCCGAACGGCTGGAGGGCCGTCACGTCGATCGTGCTCGACGGCAGCTTCCTGTGCGCCCAGGCCGCCGGCAAGCGGATGATGGAGAGCGGTGAGGGCGGCGCGATCGTGAGCGTCATCGCGAGCTATGCCTGGACCGGCGGGCCCGGGACCGTGCACTCGGCCGCCGCCAAGGCCGGCGTCATGGCGATGACGAAGACGCTGGCGGTGGAGTGGGCCCCGCACGGCATCCGGGTGAACACCATCTGTCCCGGGCCGACCGCCACCGAGGGCGCAGGAGCTGCGCTTTGGCCGACGCCGGAGGACGAGGGCCGGGTCGCCTCGTCGGTGCCGATCGGGCGCCTGGCCCGCGTCGAGGAGATCGCCTGGTGGACGACCGCGCTGTGTGCGCCGAAGGCCGCCTACATCACCGGCGCCAACCTGACCATCGACGGCGGCCACTGGTTGGAGCAAGAGGGCTACATGGGGGCGCTGAAGCAGGAGTAGCATCGGCGGCCCATGGTGGACGCGCGACTGCTCGAGCTGATCGAGGCCGAGGCATGGGCGGACATCTACCGCGCCGCTCCGCATGCGCTCGCCGAGGAGCACGGGATCGCGGTGCTCGACCTCGGTGCCGGCGCCGCGTGCATCGTGGCCCGCGACGTGCCGTCGCTGATGCTGAACCGGGTGATCGGGCTCGGCGTCGGGGCGCCCGCGACGCCCGCCATGCTCGACCTCGCCGGCGAGGCGTTCAGCGAGGCGCGCTACATGATCCCGGTCGCTCCCCAGTGCCACCCGGCCGAGCTCACCGCCTGGCTGCGCGGCCGCGGGTTCGAGGCGGGCTACCCGTGGATGAAGTTCGAGCGCGGCCCCGAGCCGGCACCGGACGTCGACACCGCGCTCGACGTCCGGCTGGCCGGGCCCGACGATGCGGCCGCGTTCGCCCGGGCGCTGATCGCCGGCTACGAGATGCCCGGCTGGATGGAGCCCTGGGTGGCGGCTCTGGTGGGGAGGACCGGGTGGAGCTGCTACCTGGCCCTGGACGGCTCCGAGCCTGCCGCGGCCGGATGCCTCTACCTCCGCCCGCCGGCCGCGTGGCTCGGGCTCGCCGGGACCGTCCCCGAGCTTCGCCGCCGCGGCGGCCAGGGCGCGATCATGGCCGCCCGCATCCGCGAGGCCGTCGCGGCGGGCTGCACCGCGATCGGCACTGAGACGGGCGAGCGGGCCGGCGACCGACCCAGCGCGTCGTACTCGAACATCCTGCGCTTCGGGTTCAGGGAGGCCTACGTCCGGCCTAACCTCGTATCGCCTCCCGGCGACGAGGTCGCCTAGCCCTCAGCGGCTCGCGACTTCGCCGAGCATCCCGAGGCCCAGCGTGATGGCGCCGAGGGCGAGCGGGACGAGGCACCAATCCTCGGGCACGATGCCGGGGACGCCCAGCGGGAGGGCCAGCACGACGGTGGCCAGATAGCAGACCACCGAGATCAGGATGAGGCCGCGCGAAAAGTCGACGATCGTCCGCACGCCGACAATCTATCGCGCCCGGGCGTCAGCCGGTTCGGCGGCGGAGCGTCGTGGCGCCGGCGCCGAGCGCGAGGACGGTCACGGCGAGCACGATGGCGAGGTCGCGCGTGGCTGTGCTGTCGAAGCCGGGGCCCGCCGTCACGCGCTGGAGCCCCTCGTAGGCGTAGGTGAGCGGCAGGACGCTCGATGCGGCGTCGAGCACGTCGGCCATCTGGTCGCGCGGGACGAGCAGCCCGCACAGGAGGAGCTGCGGGAACACCATGGCCGGCAGGAACTGCACGGCCTGGAACTCGGTGTTCGCAAACGCGCTCACGAAGAGTCCGAGCGACATCCCGAGCACGGCGTTTGCGATGGCGAAGACGACGACGTCGGCCTCGGAGCCGGTCGACGAGAGATCGAGCAGGCCGAACGCGACAGTCGTCGTCAGCGCGGCCTGGAGCGCCGCGACGACTCCGAACGCGAGCCCGTAGCCGAGGAGGAGGTCGAGCTTCGCGATCGGCATCGCCATCAGCCGCTCGAGCGTGCCGGTCGTCCGCTCGCGGAGCATCGTGATCGACGTGACCAGGAACATCGTGATGAAGGGGAAGAGGCCGAGCAGCGGGCCGCCGATCCGGTCGAACGTCTGGGGCTGCCCGTCGAGCACGTACTTCAGGAGGATCTCGAGGACGCACGGGACGACGAGCAGGAGGACGACCGTGCGCGGGTCGCGGCGGAGCTGGCGCAGCACCCGGCGCGGCGGTCGCAAGCGTGGCGGTGGCGGTCATCCGGTCGCCTCCGCGCGCTCGATGAGCGTCAAGAACGCGCCGTCGAGGTCGCCCGCGCCGGTGTCCTCCCGGAGTCCTGCGGGCGTTCCGGTGGCGAGGATGCGGCCGTCGCGCATGAGCAGGAGGCGGTCGCAGCGGTCGGCCTCGTCCATCACGTGGCTCGAGACGAGGAGCGTCGTCCCGGCCTCCGCGAGCGACCGGAACGTCGCCCAGAGGTCGCGTCTTAGCACGGGGTCGAGGCCCACCGTCGGCTCGTCGAGGACGAGGATCGGCGGCTCGTTCAGAAGCGCCGTCGCCAGGCTGACGCGGGCGACCTGGCCGCCGGAGAGGCTGCCGGCGGTGCGGCCGGCCAGCTCCTCGACGTCGACCGCGGCCATCACCTCGGCGACCCGCTCCGGCCCGGCGCGGACGACCGTCGCGAAGTAGCGCAGGTTCTCCTCGACGGACAGGTCGAGGTACACCGACGGCGCCTGGGTGACGTACCCGACCTGGGAGCGGAGCGGTGGCGACCCGGCCGGCGCCCCCAGCACGGTCACCGTCCCGCCCTGCACGATCTGGACGCCCACGATCGCCCGCATCAGCGTCGACTTCCCGCACCCGGACGGCCCGAGCAGGCCGGTGATCTCGCCCCTGGGCACCACGACGTCGATCTCGTGGAGCACCTCGACGCCCCCACGCACGACCCGCAGCGCCTGCACCTCGATGGCAGCCTGGGAGGACACGGCGGGAATGTATCCAGCTTGGCCGGGCGGGGCCGGGCTGTATCGGGAGTGTCACGAAAGCCAAATGACACTCACCGCGTGGCCTAGTGGCCACCGTCCGCTCCCACCCGACCACCCGATAGGCTGGCCGCCGTGAAGCCCTTCTTCCAGCGCGACACCGCGGCCGGGCTCGTCGTCGGGGTCACGTTCGCCGCGGCGGTGCTCGTCGAGTGGGGGGTGACGCTGCGCGAGCGGGCCGCCGGCGAGGGGCGTCCGGGCCGCAGGGCGGCCGTCGCCGCCCGCACGCTCCGCGAGGTGACGCTCTTTCGGACCGGCGAGCGGCGCGAGGAGGACCGGGGCACCAAGTGGGTTCTTGTCGGGAGCGTCGTTCTGGGACTCGTTCTCGGCACCGTCGCGCAGCAGGAGCTCCCGGGCCTGGCGTTTCCCGACACCGGCTGGGCGCCGACCGCGATCGGCGTCGCCGTGATGTGGGCCGGCATCGGGCTGCGCGCGTGGGCGATCGGGACGCTGGGGCGCTTCTTTCGCCGCGACATCCAGGTGGCGGACGATCAGGTCGTGGTGCGCGCGGGTCCGTACGCGGCGATCCGGCATCCCTCCTATGCCGGAAACCTGCTGATGCTGGCCGGCTTCGGGATCGTCCTCGCCAACTGGGCGAGCCTCGCCGCCCTGGTCGTCATCCCCCTCCTGGGCCACCTGCCCCGGATCGCCGTCGAGGACGCGCTCCTGAGCGACCGCCTCGGCGAGCCGTACCGCGCATACATGAGGACCACGGCCCGGCTGGTGCCGGGCGTCTGGTAGTAGACTCGAAGGCCGAATGGGTACCTGCACAGTGACGTTCCGTGGCCGCGCGAGATCGCGGCCATCGTGCCCGGCTCGCTGACGGGCAGCACCTTCTCCGAAGCCCCCGCCTCGCCGCCGAGGTGGTCGCCGCGGCCGGCGTCGCGCGGTCCGAGTTCGTGGTCGAGGTCGGCGCCGGCACCGGCCGGCTGACCGCGCCGCTCGCCGACGCTGCCCGGAGCGTCGTCGCGATCGAGCTCGACCCCCGGCTGGCGGAAGGACTGCGCCGGCGGTTCGCCGGGCACCCGCGCGTGTCCGTGGTCGAGGGCGACGCGCTCGTCGTCCCGTTCCCGGAGGAGCCGCACCGCGTCGCCGGGAACGTGCCCTTCCACATCACCACCGCGCTTCTCCGGAGCGTCCTCGACGATCCCGGGTCGCCCTGCTTCGCCGCCGATCTGATCGTGCAGGACGGGCTGGCCCGCAAGCGCTGCGCCATGCGGCCGTGCACGATGCTCTCGCTGGCGTGGCTGCCGTGGTGGCGCCTTTCGATCGAGCGGCTCCTGCCGGCCGGCTGCTTCGAGCCGCGGCCGTCGGTCGACGCCGCCCTCCTCGCGGCTCGCCGGCGTGAGCCGGCCCTGCTGCCCGTCGACAGCGCGGCCGCGTACCGCGCGCTCCTGCGGCGCGCCTTCGACCACGCCGACCGCCCTGTGCGCCACACCGCCGCGCCCGGGGCGGCGGCCTGGAAGCGGCTCGCCCGCGACCGCGGTCTGGCCTACGACGCGCGCCCGCGCCAGCTCGACGTGTGGGACTGGGTCGCGCTCTTCGGGGCGCGGATCCCGGCGGGCTACTCCTCGCCGTCGTAGTAGCCGACGTTCGGCGTGCCCTGCACGAGCATCCGCACCGGATCGCCGTCGCCGATCCCGAGGGCCATGACGCCGATCTTGTCGCTGTCGGGATAGACGGCGATCTCGACGTCGGCCTTGGTCGACACCATCAGCACCCGGACCGACGCGTCCGTGTCGTTTCGGAGCTGGTGCGCGCCGTCCCAGTCGTCCCCGTGGACGTTGACCGTCTCAACGGCGCCAACCGTCTCAGCGTTTCGCGGGTCGCTTGGGTGGGCAGAACAGGCCGGATGGCCCCAGATGCGTGATCTACGGCAGCACGTGGACGGTGCGGCTGATGAGCGTCATGTCCAGGATGCGGCGGATCGACGGCGACGTGCAGACGAGCTCGAATCGAGCCCCCCGCTCCTGCATACGCTGCGCGGAGGCGAGGATCACGCCGAGTGCGGTCGAGTCGAGGAAGGTGACGTCGCTCGCGTCGAGGCGCAGAATCGCGCCGACCGAGGCCTCGGCAGCCTCGAGCGCGCTGCGGAGCGCGTCGGCCGAGTCGATGTCAAGCTCGCCCTGCACATGGACGACGGTGGCGGACTCGTCGACCTCCGTCTGGGTGAATGTTGGGCTGGCCGGGTTCCGCTCCATGCCCGTGACGTTACCCGCTCCGCGCGATCGAGGAACCCGCTACCGCTGTATGCGTCGCACAAGCGGGAGGCCGTACCAGCGGGCGACCGTCGCCGCGGCGACGACGGGGGTGGTGCCCGACGTATGCTCGAACCGAGAATGGAAGCGCGAGCAGAAATCCGAACCCGGCGGCTGCCCCGAGAAAACGGCTCAGCGAAGCCGGCGGGAGAAGGTGACCGACGCGCCGGTGCCGGCCGGATCGCGTTCGACGCGCCAGCCGCTCGTCAGGCGGTCCACGACCTCGTGGGCGACGGGGTCGTCCAGGAACGCGTCGACGCCCGCACCGGCGACGGCGATCTCGATGGCGCCGGGCAGCGCGCGAAACTCGACCTCGAGCTCGCTCCCGGCCTGATGAGCGACCGCTGCCGCGCAGACCTCCGAGAGCACGAGCTTCGACTCCTCGATCTCGTCGTCGCCGGCATCGACAAGCATGCCGCTCAGCGCGGCTCGGCAGACGCTCAGGTACGACGCCTCGGCGGGGACGGTCAGACGCACATGCGAGTCGGGGGTCACGCGTGAAACGTACCGTCAGGCTCGAGTTGGCAAACGCCGCCGCCCGCGCACCGGTGGCCGGTCAGGTCGTGCTCGCGCTTGCGATCGCATGCGGCACGGGCCCGCTGGCAGCCGAGCGGCTGCGGCGGTCTGCCGAGGCCGCCGCCGCTGCGGCGACCGGTGGGTTGACGATCCAGGCCGAGGCGCAGCGCGGGGCGCTTGAGCTCACGTTCTCGGCGGTGCCCGAGGACGGATGGGCGGACCGTGCGCTCCCCATCCTCGAGCCGCACGGCGCTGTTCGAACGCCGGCCGGAGTCGACCTCCGCGTCGAGCGCCCGGCGCTGCACCGCGCCCCGGATGTTTGAATCCGCGGCCCCGCCGCACACATCACTGGTGGAAACGCCCAACAAGGAGCATTCCCACCCATGACGACGCTGAAGAGCACATCACCCGAGACCGCCCCAGTGGCGGATACCCGCGACCGCGACGCGCTGATCATGCGCCACGCCAAGCTGGTGCGCTCGATCGCCCGCCGTTACACCGGTCGGGGGCTCGCTTACGACGACATCGTCCAGAGCGGCTATATCGGCCTGATCCAGGCCGTCGACCGCTTCGACCCGAGCCGCGGGGTCCCGCTCCGCGCCTACGCCGCACGGACGATCGAGGGCGAGATCATGCATCTCTTTCGCGATCGTGGATGGGCGCTTCGCGTGCCACGCTCGCTGCAGGAGATGAGCCGTCGGATGGCCGCGCTCTCCGAGCGGATGAGTCATCGCCTTGGGCGCCCTCCGACTGCGGAGGAGCTGGCCGAGGCCTCGGGCGAGGACGTCGAGCGGGTCAGCGAGGCTCTGTGGGCGCAGCGCGCCTACACGGTCGAGCCGCTGACCGAAGGCCCCGTCTCTGAGGACGGGGAGCGCACCGGTGGAGCCGGTCGCGAGCTGAGCGTCGAAGAACCTGGATTCGAGGGCGTGCTTCGCCGCGACACGCTCGAGCAGGCCATCCGGCAGCTCCCGCCGCGGGAGCGCGCCATCGTGGCCCTCCGGTTCCTCGACGATCTCACCCAGTCCGAGATCGCTGCCCGGATGGAGATCAGCCAGATGCACGTCTCTCGCCTGCTGCGAGCGTCGCTCGACCAGCTCCGCGACGAGCTGCGGTCGCTCGAGCACGTCGCCTGAGCCGGGATCGGCTCGGCGGAGGAGTCGCTCCGACCAGCAGGGAACGAGCTAGGACGAGGCGGCGGCGATGGCGTCCGCGCGCGAGGGCTGCGTCGAGAGCTTCGCGTCGAGCCCGGTGAGGGTCAGGAGCCGGTGCACGCCGTGCCCCGACGAGTCGGCCACCGCGATCGCAAAGCCCGCGCCCTGCTCGGTGGCGCGCTCCTGCGCCGTGATGAGGACTCGCAGCACGGCCGAGTCGATGAACGTCGTCTCGGAGAGATCGATCGCAAGCCCCGACGCCGACTCGAGCGCGAGGTCGATGCGCCGGCTCACGTCGGTGGCGGTCGACAGGTCGTGCTCACCGCGGAGCGTCAGCACGTCGATTCCGTTCACGCGCTCGACGTCGATCCCGTTCGTCATGGACGGGAGGTTAGCCAAGGTAGACGGCAGGTTAGCCAAGGCGCGCGCGATTACCCCACTGCGGTCCGGAGCGCGAACTGCATCCGCACCTCGGTGCCGCCGCCGTCCGGAGATCCGATCGCGACCGACCGCGCGATCGCGGCGATCACGGGAAGCCCGACTCCCAGCCCCGGCGTGTCCACGCGCGGCGACATCCCCCCGCCGTGGTCTCGAACCGCGACGTCCAGCTCGCCGTCGAGATGGCTTGCGGTGACGTTGATCGTGCCGCCGCCGTTCGGATAGGCGTGGACGACGGCGTTCGTGCACGCCTCGGTGACGGCGAGCGCGATGTCGGCGATCACGTCGTCGGGCACGTCGAGGCCGGTGAGGAGGCCCCGCAGCGCATGGCGGACGAGCGGAACGCCCGACGCCGCCGCTGCGATCTCGATCTCAACGCGTTCCGAGACCGTCTCCATCCACGCAACATACCCTGGCGCGAGTCAGCGGGAACCATCACTCCGGCTCGGTGATCCGCAGGACGACGACGGCCAGGTCGTCGGCCGGCGCGACCGGCTGGAACTCGAGCACCGCGCGCTCGATGCGCTCGGCGATGCCCTGTCGCTGAAAGCCCGGCGCAGCCCGGCGATGATCTCGCGCAGGCGGTCCTCGCCGAACTGCTCGCCCTCTCGCCGTTGCTCGGTCACGCCGTCGGTGTAGAAGACCACCGACTCGCCCGGCACGAGCACCGTCTCGCGGTCCGAGACGTCGATCTCGCTGTAGATGCCGAGCAGCGTGCCCGGGGCGGTCGCGTCGTTCACGGTTCCGTCGTTTCGCAGGACGAGCGGCGCCGGATGGCCGCCGGCGCAGGCCGTGAGGAGCACACCACGCTGTGCTGCGACAGGCGCGCCGCGGCCACCGTGCAGAAGCTCTCCTCCCTGACCTCGCGCAGGAGCGCCCGGTTCAGGCGCTCCAGGACGGCACGCGGCGACGACTCGCGGAACGCGGCGGCGCGCAGTGTGTGGCGCGCGAGGCCCGTGATGGCGGCGGCCGCCTGCGCCCTTCCCGCACACGTCGCCGATCGCGATCGTCCACCCGCCGTCGCCCGTCTCGAAGGCATCGTAGAAGTCGCCGCCGATCTCGGAGCCCTCGCCGGCCGGGTGATAGATCGCTGCGATCTCGGCGTACGGGATGTCGGGCAGCGTCGGCGGAAGGAGCGTCCGCTGGAGCGTCCGCGCGACCTGATCGCGATCCTGATAGAGGCGGGCGGTGTCGACGGCGGTCGCTGCGCGGCGCGCCAGCTCGACGGCGAAGGCCAGGTCGGACTCGTCGTAGCGACGGTCAGAAGCGGACGTCGCGAGGACGATCACTCCGTGCGTGCGCCCCCGGCTGCGGAGCGGCACGATCATGGCCGACCGCAGCCCGAGCTCGTCGAGCGCGGCCCGGCGATCGCCGTCGGTCGGGCTTACGAGCGATTCCGCCGAGGCGTCGCGCGCGAGCTCGGGAACGCCCGAGTGCGCCACGCGCGCCGCCGCCCAGCCCCGGCTCCTCGCCCGCAGCCTCCAGCGAGCGCCTCGACGAGCCGGGTCATCGCCGGGTCAGCGTGGGCGGCGAGTCCCGCTCCGCGCTCGCCGGTGACCTCGATCAGGCACCAGTCGGCGAGCCACGGCACGAGCAGCTTGGCCAGGCTTGCCAGGGCCGAGTGGTAGTCGAGCGACTCGCCCAGCACCTCGCTCGACTCGGCGAGCAGGGTGAGCCGGCCGCGGGCGAGCGTCTCGGCCTCGTAGAGATGCCCGTGGTCGACGGCGAGGGCGATCCGGCCCGCCGCGAGCCTGATGAGCTCGAGCTCGTCCGGGTGGAACGTCCGCGGCTCGACCGAGCCGACCTGAACCACGCCGAGGACCCGGTGGCCGATCCGAAGCGGCGCGCCGAGCATGCTGCGGACGCCGGCCTCCCGGAGCGAGGCGTTCACGAAGTCCGACGGCCCCAGATCGTCGAACACCATCGGCTCGACTGACTCGGCAATCCGGCCGGCGACGCCGGCGCCGAACTGGACGCGGAGCTCGCGGGCGGTCTGCTCGAAGCCCAGCGCGGCGCGCATCTCGAGCGCCGCCCCCGTCGTGTCGGTCAGGAGCACCGCGGCAGAGTCGGTGCCGAGCTCGGTGTGGAGCCGGTCGAGGACCTCGGGCAGCAGGTCGTCGAGCTCGAGATGTGCCAGCGCGGCGTCGGTGATCCGCTGGAGGCTCCGCGCGATCCGCGCAGATTCACGTGCGTCTCGCAGCAGCCCGGCGCCGTCGAGCGCGAGCGCCACCCGCCGGGCGATGTCCTCCGCGACGGCCAGCTCGCGGGGGCCGAACGGCGGCCGCTCGCGGGTACCGGCGAGCAGCAGCACCCCCAGCACCCGGCCCCTGGCGGCCAGCGGCACGTACATCGCTGAGCGCATGTCGAGCTGCCGCACGATCTCGACATGCTCGGGGCCGCGAAGCCGCTCTCGGAGCACCTGCTCGGTGAGATCTGCGACGACCTCGGCCTGGCCGTCGACGAGCACGCGCTTCATGAACGGCGCCTGCGGATCCGGCGGATAGGCGCGGAGCTCCTCCGCGAGCGCGACCTGGTCCGGGCGGGTGTGCGCGATTGCGACCCGCTCGAGCCGGCCGTGGGCGTCGGTGACGTCGATCACGACGAGGTCGGCCAGCCATGCCGCCGCCATCCGGGCCACGCTCTGGAGGCCGGCGTGAGGTTCGACGGATGCCGCCAGGATCTCGCTGGTCTGGACGAGGAGCTCGAGGCGCCGCTCGCGATCGGCCTCCTCCGCGCGCCCCGCATCGAGCGCGACCGCCACGACGCCGACCGTCTCCCCGCCGGCACCCAGCAGGGGGCCGACGGCCGCGTGCACGCGTATCGGCGAGCCGTCGCCCCGGCGGATGTCGAACTCGCCCTGCCAGGCCCGTCCGGCGGCGGCCCGCTCGGCGATCTGGCGCGCCAGGCCGACCTGCCGCTTCGGGGATCACCAGATCCAGGATCGAACGGCCGGTCGCGCCGTCGGCCGCGATGCCGAACAGCCGCTCGGCGGCGGAGTTCCAGACCGCAACCCTGAGGTCCGTGTCGGTGACCACGACGGCCGCCGGAGCCTGGCCGATCACATCCGCCGCCACGATCTCCTGGATGACGTGCATGGACCCCCGTGCGGTGATTCTTGGCGGTCCACGCTAGTCCGCGGCGGAGATCGTGTCAACGACGAGCCGGCTGGCTACGCTGCGGCGATGGCGAATGCGCTCGAGGATGTCCGTCTGCGCTCGTCCGACCCGGACGTGGCCAGGGCCGTGTCCGAGCCGGTGCTCCTGGCACTCGGCGCCCGCGCAGGGCTCGACGTCAGCAGGCTCGACGAGCTGGCCCTCGCGCTGGGCATCGCCATCGCCGCCGCCGTGCCCGGACCGGTGACGACGGATCTCCGCCGGACCGGCAGGACGTGTCAGCGTGACGGTGTCTCCCGTCGCGCATGATCGCCTCCTTGCGCGGCGGAAGCTGCTCGAGGGTCTCGTCGCGTCGGTCGTAGAGGACGGAGACGCGATCGCTCTCAGCGCTCGATGCGTGAGTCGGCCGACGCGCTCGCCGTCCGGGCGGCGGCGGGCGATGCTGCGGCCCGGGATGCGCTCGTCGAGGCTCTGCTGCCGCTGGTCGGGAGCCTGGCCCGGCGGTTCGAGGGCCGTGCCGCGCGAGAGGATCTCGAGCAGGCGGGCGTCATCGGCCTGCTCTCCGCGGTTCCAGGCTACGACCCCGGCCGCGGCACCGGGTTTGCGACCTACGCCACGCCGTTCGTCGTCGGCGAGATGCTGGCGGTCCTTCGCGGATCGGCCCCGGTGCACGTGTCGCGCACCGGGCGCGACCTGGCGGCGAGCGTCGAGGCTGCTGCGGACGCTGTGGCTGCGGCGCAGGGCCGGCCGGCGTCGCTGGGCGAGATCGCCGCGGCCGCCGGCCTCGACGAGGAGGCCGTCGTCACCGGGCTCGCCGCCCGCCGCGCGCTGGCGCCGGCGGCCCCCGACGACGTCCTCGAGGACGCCGCCGGCACCGAGGATGCGATGACCGCGCTCGAGGCCCGCCTCCACGTGGGCGACCTCCTGAGCGCGGCTCGATCGGCGATCGCAGGCGATCCTCGTGATGCGCTTCGAGCTCGAGCTGAGCCAGGCCGAGATCGGCGAGCGGCTCGGCATCTCGCAGATGCACGTCTCGCGGCTGCTCCGCACGGCGCTCGAGGATCTCGACCGCCTGATGGGTTAGGCGGCGGGCGGCCCTTCCGGGCCGCCCGCTCTCCCCCCAACCCATGGGGAGATCCTGGGAAGACGCGGTGAGGGAGTACCCGACTGCCGCGCCGGTGAAACCCGGCGCGGGCCTGAGAGCGGAGAGGGAGGGATTCGAACCCTCGATGGAGGTTTACCCCCCATACCCACTTAGCAGGCGGGCGCCTTAAGCCGCTCGGCCACCTCTCCGGGTACGGGATCAGCACGGCCAAACGCGCCGAACCCCGCTCAGTACGATACCGCCTCATGTGGCGGCGCGTGCTCGTCGTGTGGTCGGCAAGCCGCCTCGCGGTCTTGAGCCTTGGGCTGCTCCTCACCACCCAGCTCGGCTGGCACCGGGCGCTCGAGCCGTGGCAGACCAAGTTCTTCCGGTCGATCACGGGCTGGGACTCGGTCTACTACCTGAAGATCTCCCACACCGGCTACCACCCCGGCAAGGACGTGGCGTTCTTCCCGCTCTACCCGGCCACGATCTGGGGCACCCGCGAGGTCGTGCGCGTCGGCGACGCGGTCGCGGCCGTCGCGATCTCGAACCTGGCCCTGCTCGCCGGGCTGATCGGGATGTACATCCTGGCCCGCGACCGGCTGAGCGAGGACCACGCCAGGCGGGGGGTGCTCTACCTCGTGCTGTCGCCGTATGCGTTCGCGCTCGCGATGGCCTACTCCGAGGGCCTCTTCCTGGCTCTCGCGACATGGCTCTTCGTCCTCTCCGACCGCCGCCGCGACATGGCGGCCGTGCCGCTCGCGTTCGCCGCCGGCCTCACCCGGGTCACCGGCCTCGCCCTCGTCGCACCGCTCGCGCTGCGGGCGTGGCGGCGCCGCACGTTCGGGTCGGTCGCGCTCGCCGTCGCTCCGCTGGCGGCGTTCGCGGCCCATGCGGCGTGGCTCGACCACGCCGTTGGCGACCCGCTCGCGATGGTGCACGCCCAGCGCCGCTGGGGCGGGCACCCGTCGATCCCGCCGGTGAGCCTGGTCGACCAGTTCCTCGACTTCGCCCGGACGCACGACGTCTTCTTCCTCATCGTCGGCGTGACGTTCATCGCCTATCTCGCCCTGCTCGTCCCGATCCTGCGCCGTGACATCTTCGCGCCGACGCGATGGGAGGACGTGCTCTTCGTCGGCGGCATCTTCGCGATGCCGCTCCTCTCCGGCGTCCTTCAGTCGTCGGGCCGCTTCGGCCTGGTGGCGTTCCCGCTCGCCTTCGCGATGGCCGACCTGGGGCTTCGCAGCGAGCGCATCCACCGGGCCTACGTGGTCTACGCGCCCACGGCGCAGATCATCCTCTTCGCCGCCGCTGCGCTCGGCTACCGGCCGCCGTAGCCGGCTAGCGAACGCGGAAGGTGGTGCGCCCGATCGACGTGCCCTCCGGCCGGGACGGCGGGTACGCGTAGAGGAAGAGCGTGTACGTGAAGCCGTGACGCAGGTGCCGGCGGCTCGGGAACGTGTACGACCTGGCGTGCACGGATCGCTTCTGCGCCACCTGGTCGCCGCCGTGGAAGAGCAGGAAGGAGTAGCCGAAGAGCGTGCTGTGCCGGAGCCAGGAGACCGTCGGCGTCGTGTCGGTGATCACGCCTCCGTCCATCGGCGTGCAGATCTCGCCCGTCCGCAGGCGCAGCACCACTCCGCGGGAGTGGTTGAGCGTCCCGGGCCGGGTGTGGGATCGGTACAGGGCGAACACCCGGTACTCGTACGCCGTGAAGTGGCTGAGCCCGCGATCGTGCAGGACGCCGGCGCCGTGCGAAAGCCGCGTCCCGTCGCTGGGCCCCGTCGGGATGTGCGAGCGGCTGCGGACGATGACGGTGCGATCGAAGCGGCTCGACGATCCGGCCCGCTTCCACGTGATCTTGGTCGCGTCGCAGCCGACCGCGCCGCGAACGGCCGACGTCGTCCTTGGGGTAGGTCGCCTTGCCGGTGAGCGCGACGGAGTGCGGGCCGTTGGGGCCGTCGTCGTTCACGATCAGGGTCGCAGCCTTGAGCCCGACCTCGTTCGGGGCGAACCGGACCGTCTCGGTGCAGCTCGCATCGGCCGCGATCGTGCGCCCCCCGCAGTTCCCGCCGGTGATCCGGAAGCTGTGCGGGTTCGAGCCGCCGAGGTGAACCTTGGCGATCGTGAGCGGGCCGCTCGTCCGGTTGGTCAGCGTGATCGTCCTCGGGGTCGAGAACGTCCCCGCGTGGTGGGGCTGCTTGAACGGCACGGGCCCCGGGACGAAGACGACGGCGGACGACGTGCCCGTGCCGTGGAGCTGGACCGTCCGCTGGCCGTTGTTGGCGTCGGAGTTGAACTGGAGCTCGGCGTCGAGCGCGCCCTGCACGGTGGGGTTGAACGTCACCGTGATCGTGCACTGGTCACCGGGCACGAGCGGCGCGGCTGCCTGACACGTGTCGCTGATCGAGAACTCGGCGGCGTTCGGCCCGGCCAGGGCAGGGGCCTGGATGTGCATGTCCTCGTTCCCGCTGTTCGTCACGGTCACGATGTGGTTCGCGGACTGTGTGAAGATCGGCTGGTTCCCGAACGAGATCGACGTGGGCACGACGTCGGCCACGGCCGCGGTGCCACGGCCGGTGAGCTGGACGTTCTGCCCCTCGACGGTGAGCGTGCCGTTCTGGGGACCCACCGCGTTCGGCGAGAACACGACGAGGATCGAGCACTGCGCGTGGCCCTGGAGCTGCTGATTGGTGCAATCCGAGTCGTTGACGTTGTAGTCCGCGGCCGTGCCGACGTTGACGGTGATCGCCTGGTCGTGGTTGTTGGTGACCGTGATCGGCTGGGCAGGGCTCGTCGTGCCGACGTGCTGGTCGCCGAAGGGGAGGGAGGTCGGGGTGATGTCGACCGGTTGGGCGCCCGTGCCGGTGACGTCGAATGACGCCCCGTCGAACTGGAGCGTGGCCGACTCCGGGCCCTGGCTCGACGGGCTGAACGTCACGCTCGCCGTACAGTTGTTCCCACCGCCAACGTTGGATGGGCAGCCGGTCACGTGGAAGTCGCCGGCATCGGGCCCGGTCATGTGAGGGTTGGGGTCGGCCGAGAAGTCGGTGTGGTTCTGGACCGTAACCTGTTTCGCATTGCTCGTGTCCCCCACTGCGACCGTGCCGAATCCGGGCGACGGAGTCGGATCGACGAGTTGGAAGCGGTTCGCGACCGCGCTCCCGTTGATCGTGAAGTGCTGCACCGGGTCCGTGGCGTCGTCGTCGGTGATGTCGAGGCTCGCACCGGGATCGAGCGATCCGCCCGAGGTCGGGCTGTACGTGACGCTCACATTGCAGGTGTCGTTCGGGTTGAGGACGGCGGAGCCACAGCCGCTCGCGGACAGGTCGCCGCCGCCGTTCGACACGCCCACGTCGGAGATCGTGACCTGAGAGCCGCCGGTGTTCGTGATCGTCACAGAGATCGTCGGCGAGTCGTTCGCGGCGATCGTGTGGAAGTTGATCGGATCGGGATCCGCCGACAGCGGCCCCGGTGTTCCGCCGAGCGCGTTCTGTGCGCCGGCGGCGACGAGGAGAAGGACGACCAGTGGCAGGACCCTGCGCATGGTCACAGTGAGAGGAAGAGGACGACGGCGGCGCCTGCGATGCACAGGCCAATGATGGCAGGAATTACCAACGCGGTGCGGTCGTAGTCGCGCACGTCGACCGACATCAGGTCGCGGATGCCGTAGCCGGTGCGGGCGTGCCACTCCCACTCACGCCGCAGGACGCGCAGCGTCGCGTAGGCGAGGCCCGCGAGCACGATCGCCCCGCCGCCAATGATCCCGACGATGTCGGACAGCGACGAGCCCGACGACCCCGACTCGCTCGGGGCCGGAGCGGCGGTCGTCGGCGCGGGCGGCGCCGGCGCCGGGGCCACCGGGACCGTCTCGATCAGCGACCTGTTGCCCGCCGCGTCGAAGGCGAACACCCCGTAGCACGACGTGCCGGTCGACGGACCCGCGGAGTCGACCTGCGCCTGGCGCAGGCGGCGAGTCCCGATGCGCGTGCCGTCCGCGGGGAACTGCGGGCACGTGACGCCCGGGCCGCGCACGACCACGTCGTGCGCCGCGTCGGGCGGGTTCGTCCAGGCCAGCCTGACGGCGCCGCCCTGGCCGACCTTGCCTGTCAGCCCCGTCACAGCCGTCGGCGGAGTGGTGTCGCCCTTGTTTCTGGCGACCTTGCGTCACCGGGCTGGCCCAGTTGCCGGCGACGTCCAGAGTGAATACCGCGTAGCAGTACCTCGTCGTGTCGTGCTCGGTTGTGTCTACCTGCCGCGTTCGAGGATCGAGCGGGCCGATGAGCGTGCCGACGCGGGGGGTGATCCTCGTCTTGATTGGCGCGGTCGGGCAGTGCCCTGCCGGCCTTCGGCGCACGAACACGTGGAGATATCGGATGGGTGGACGAGCTTCCACGTGAGCACGATCTGCCCGGGCTTCGCGGCGCTGACCTTGAGGCCTTTGGCCCGCGGCGGTGGCGTGTTGTCGGACGGCGAGGTCGGTGAATTCGGAGTGGTGGCCGGCGAGCTCGATCCGGGGGTGATCGGCGGGGGTGCCGAGGGCGCGGTGGTCGTCGACGCGTTCCCTGACGGTCCGGGGTCGGCCATGGCCGCGGCTGCGCCCAGCAAAAACGCTACGGTGGCCAACGCCGCGGCAGCGGCTCTCCATCGTCGTGTGCTCGCTTCGGACCCCACTTCCTCGCGACCGGTCGTCACCGGAAATCCTCGAAGATAGGTAGGCGGGTTCCGTGAGAAGCCGCCCAATCACGACTATAGCGATGTCGCGAGGCCGGCGGAAGGGGGTCAGGCTGCCAGTATCAGCAAGGGCTGACGGAGCATCGCGGCCAGCTCGTCGAAGCCCGGGATCGTCTCTGCGATCTCGATCTGGGAGCCGGTTCGCGCGATCACGTGAACCGTCATCCGACCCCAGGTGGTCCGGGCTCGACGGACAGCGGCGACGTCGCCCCATGCAATGGAATGGTGGCCTGCGAGGCTCCGCGCTGCGATGCCGTCCTTCGACACCTCGACGCGCTCAGCCCTTCGGGCCGCCGGCCAGGCCAGCGCGGCGAGCGCGCGAAGGGGCGGGAAGGCCGCCGCGACCGCCTGGCTGGCGTCGCGAAGCGGGCAGGGCGGATACTCGAAGACCGCGGGCTCCATCGTCTCAGTCTGCGGGTCGGGCCCTCGTGCGTCATCCATCCGCCGGGGGATTGCGGGTGCGTCTTGACTTGACCCGTTCCGACGGTACCCTGGACTGGGGATTCTGATTCGACCATCTCGGGGGGGCTGATGAGGGCTCGGGTATTGCGTGCGGCTGCAATGGCCGCTGGAGTGGGAGTGTGCGGGCTGGCGATCAGCTCGCCGGCGTTCGCGGTCGTGGGGACCGTGCCGACGCCAACGTGGCAGACGAACGGCCGCGTCAACGTGATCGTGGTCTCGAAGAATCGCGTGTACATCGGCGGGCAGTTCACCGCCGTCCGGCCTCCGGGCGCGCCTGCGGGCTCGCAGGAGGTCACCCGGAACCACGTCGCCGCGTTCAACGTCGCCAAGGGCACGCTCGTCGCGTGGAACCCGAACGCGAACGGCACGGTCCGGGCGATCCAGGTGATCGGCAGCTCGGTCTACCTCGGCGGGTCGTTCACCCGCATCGGCAACTCGGGCCGGCAGCGGCTCGCCCAGGTCAACACCACCACCGGCGCGCCGACGGCGTGGCATCCGGGCACGGACGCCGAGGTGCTCGCCATGGCGCATTCGAACGGCCTGCTCTACGTCGGCGGCGGGTTCACGACCGCTGGGCGGCGCGGCGCGCGCCCATCTCGCGGCGTTCTCGACCAGCACGGGCGCCCTGTCCGGATGGTCGCCGTCCACCAACGACCAGGTGAAGGCCCTCCTCGTGACGCCGGGCGGTGCCCGTGTCGTCGTCGGCGGCTTCTTCACGCAGGTGAACGGCACGTCGGCCCAGCACCTCGCAGCGATCAACCCCGGCGGCAGCGGCACGCTCGCGAGCTGGGGCACCAACGTCACCTACCCGGTCATCGACCTCGCGGCCGACAGCCACGGCGTCTACGTCGCCGGGGCCGGCGGCGGCGGGCAACTTCGCGGGGCTCACGCTGGCGGGGAACCAGATGTGGCAGGGCGGCACGAACGGCAACGTCCAGGCGATCGCGGTCGTCGGCGGCATCGTCTACGTCGGCGGCCACATGCAGTTCTACTGTGGGCCGCAGCACGGCCAGCACACCTGCACCACCCCGATCGCGCGCGACAAGCTGCTCGCGGTCGACGAGAACAACGGCAACCTGCTTCCATGGGCGCCGGGCGCCGACAGCGCATTGGGCGTGTTCGCCCTCACCGGCATGGGATCGACGGGCAACCTCCTCTCGGGCGGCGACTTCCGGCACACCGGGAACCGCGCCCAGCAGGGGTTCGCCATGTTCCCGAACTAGGCCGACGACCAGCACCGCCGAGCCCTGAACCTCGCCCGCCGCAAGGCGGGCGAGGGCTTGGGGCGCCTCGGCGAGCGGGAACGTCTGCGTCTGGGCCCGGATCGGGATCTCGGCGGCCAGCGCGAGGAACTCCGTCGCGTCGGCCCGGGTGAAGTTGGCGACCGAGCGCAGCACGCGCTCGCGCCAGAGCAGGTCGTAGTCGAACGCGGGGATGCCGTCCAGGTGGATGGCGTTGACGGCGACCGTCCCGCCGGGGGCGAGCGTGCGGAGCGCCGCGACGACCACCGACCCGGCGGGCGCGAACGTGACCGCGGCATCGAGCGGCTCGGGCGGTGGGTCGTCGTAGCCGCCCACCCAGGCCGCGCCGAGCTCGCGGGCGAGGTCGTGCTCGGCCGGAGAGCGCGAGAAGACGTACACCTCGCAGCCCCAGTGGCGGGCGACCTGGATGGCGAGGTGGGCCGATGACCCGAAGCCGAGGAGCCCGAGGCGGCCGCCTGGCTGGATCCCGGAGAGCCGAAGCGAGCGGAACCCGATGATCCCGGCGCAGAGGAGCGGCGCAGCCTCGATGTCGTCCATGCCGTCGGGCAGGGCGAACGTGAAGTCGCGCCGGGCGACGACCTGCTCGGCGTAGCCGCCGTCGACAGTCCACCCGCGGAACTCGGCCAGCTCGCACAGGTTCTCGCGGCCGGCGAGGCACTCCCGGCACCGGCCGCAGGCGCCGGCCAGCCACGCCAGGCCTACCCGCTCGCCGGTTCCCGCGATCCGCCCGACGACCTGATGCCCGGGGATCACGGGTCGCTTTCGCATCTCGATGTCGCCCGAGACGATCTGGAGGTCTGTCCGGCACACCCCGCAGGCCGCCACCTCGACGATCACCTCGCCGGGGCCGGCGGCGGGGTCGTCGACATCGCGGAGCGCGAGGTCGTTCGGCGCCGTCAGGACCATCGCCTTCACGAGGGCATCGTAGGCCGGGGCCGGTATCGTGCCGGCGTACAACGGCGGATCCGTCGAGTGCGTCATCGCACGCGGCCTCGTGCCCGTGCCGACGAGCCCGCCGTGCGACCTCGACCGCCCCGGCCTCGTCGTCGGCTCGAGCGGGTCCGCGAGACCGAGCTGCCGCGGCGACCCGACCCCCGGCCGTCCTCGACAAGCGCATCCCCGCGCTCCCCGACGACTGCGTCTCCCAGACCTCCGGGCTCACGTGCGTGAACGGCGACGGGCATGGGTTCGTCCTCTCCCGGGAGCGCTGGAGGCTCTTCTGAGCGCGGCTGAAACAGCTGTACCAGGTACCGGTGTTTCAGCCGGTTAGCGCCAGGAGCGCCGGTGCGCGAGGTTCACGAACTCGATCCCGATCCAGGCGGCGATCACGGCCGCCAGGCCGGCCGCGTTGCCGGCAACCGCTGTGATGGGGATGCCGAGTGCGATCGAGCCGATCGCGACGCCGACCGCCCGGTGTCGTAGTCGCCGTCATCGTCCTCGTCGTGCTGGGCGCGCGCCACGGCGACCTCGAGCTCCTCGCGGGGAACGGCCGATTCGCCTTCGGGAGCGTCCATGTGGGCCAGGCTATCGCACGCGGGCGCGTTCCCACCCAGACGGCACGGCACCGCCGCCATCGGCTAGCGTCGGCGCCATGTTCTTTCGACTGACGAGTCTCGAGCTCGGCCTGATCCTGTTCGCGGTCGTCTTCGGCGCCACTGGCGTGGCGGTGGCGTTGGGTAGGCGCCATCGAGACAAGTCGGAGATGCGAGAGCCGTTCGCGGTGCTCCAGGGAGCGCTGCTGGGGGTCGTCGGGCTGATCCTCGCGTTCGGCCTCTCGCTGGCCGTGGGTCGATACCAGGATCGGCGGACAGCCGTGGTCGATGAGGCGAACGCCATCGGCACGACCTACCTGCGCGCTCAGACCCTGGATGAGCCGGTGCGAAGTCGATCGCTGGCGTTGCTGGTGCGGTATGCCGACGCCAGCATTCGACTGGGCAACGCGATCCCGGGGAGCGCAGAGGCCCGTCGTGTCCTCGCCACCGAGTCGGCGATCCAACGTCAGCTGTGGGCGCTGGCCGACACGGCGTTGAGCACATCGCCGGTGGACAGCGCCCCGCGCCTCTACGTGGAGAGCCTGAACGAGATGATCGACTCGCAGGGTGTCCGCGTCGCGGGGCTCAACAACCGGGTGCCTAGCCCCGTTCTCGTGCTGGAGGTGGTCGGCGCTGCCGTGGGCGTCGCCCTGCTCGCGTTCTACCTCGCAGTGCTCGGCCGCGGGCTCCTCACCGTGCTGCTCGCCGCCGGCCTTGTCACGATGTTGCTCCTCGTGACCTTCGATCTCGACCGTCCCACCCGCGGCCTGATCACCGTCCCGAACACTCCGCTCACGGACGTGCGCGCATCGATGAGCCTGCCTCCGGCGGCAGGCCCGCCCGATCTCACCGTAGGACGCGCCGCCGACGCGGCCTAGCCGTCATAGGCCGGCTCGCGCGACCCCCGTGGCTTGTCGCCGCCGTAGTGCGGGTGCGACGAGGCGCTCGCCACGATCAGGATCAACGCGATCGCGACGAAGTTGCGGAAGGTCGGCTCGGGCCAGTGCAGCCGCGCCGAGCCGTGGAACCAGTCGGGGTCGAACAGGAACACGGCGGCCACGATCACGAGCCGGCCGGCCAGGCCGATCGCGAGGAAAACGGCGGCGAGGACGAGGCCCCAGAACCCGAGCTCGGGCGCGCCCACGGCGTGCGCCAGGTCGAGCACGTTCCAGGCGAGCCAGACGAGAAGCGGGCCGAGGAGGAGGCCACCGACCACCAGCGCCGCGGCACCGGCGAGAAGCGCCCCCAGCCCCAGGATTGCGAGCACCCACGCGAGCATCCTCTCGACGTTCGCCGTTCACGTCGCACGTCCTTCACCCTCCGTCTGGGACAATGCGGCGGTGCGCGTGCTGATCGTCGAGGACGAGCCGCATATGGCCGAGCTGATCGGGAGAGGGCTCGCGAAGGAGGGGATGGCGGTCGACATCGCGTCGACCGGCGAGCAGGCGATCCAGATGGCCGGAGCGGCCGACTACGACTCGATCGTCCTCGACGTGCTCCTGCCCGGGATCGACGGGTTCGAGACGTGCCGCAGGCTGCGGTCCGCCGAGATCTGGTCTCCCGTCGTCATGCTGACCGCCCTCGACTCGGTCGAGGATCGCGTGCTCGGCCTCGACACGGGCGCCGACGACTACCTGGTGAAGCCCTTCGCGTTCGCGGAGCTGCTGGCCCGCCTGCGTGCGGTCGCGCGCCGCCGCGAGCCCGAGCGGCCCAGCGTCCTCGAGGTTGACGATCTGCGCCTCGACCCGGCCAGCCGCCGGGTATGGCGCGGCTCCGAGGAGATCGCCCTCTCGGCCAAGGAGTTCGCGATCCTCGAGACGTTCATGCGCCGCCCCGACCAGGCCCTGACACGTGCGCACCTCGTGGCCCACGCGTGGGACAGCTCCTACTCCGACAGCTCGAACATCATCGACGTCTACGTCCGCCGGCTGCGGCGCAAGATCGACGAGCCGTTCGGGCGCCAGACGATCGAGACGGTCCGCGGCTCGGGCTACCGCCTGCGCCAGGGCGGCGTGGTGTGAGTCGAATCCCCATCCGGCTGCGCGTCGCCGCGGCGTTCGCCGTGGCGATGGCGGTCGTGCTCGCGGCGACGGGCTGGTACGTCTACTCGAACCTCGCCACGCATCTCTCGACTGCGCTCAACCGCGAGCTGCGGCTCCGGGCGCAGGATCTGAGCACGGTCGTACGCGACCCCGATTCGAGCCTGCCGACGAGCTCGAAGACGGGCGGCTTCGTGGAGAAGGGCGAGAGCTACGCCCAGCTCGTGACGCCGGACGGCGTCGTCGTCCAGTGGACGAACCCGCTTGGAGCAGCACCGCTCCTGGCGAAGGATCAGCTGCGGCGCGCGCTCGACCACCGCATCTTCGGCGAACGGCAGCGTGTGTCGGGCCTCGACGAGCCCTCGCGGTTTCTGGCCACGCCGGTGATGAAGGGCAACGCGCACTACGTGCTCGTGGTCGGCGCGACGCTCGAGAATCGCGCGGAGACGCTCGCCAAGCTCCGCGACGTGCTTCTGATCGCCGGGCCCGTCGCGCTGCTGGTCGCGACGGGCGCGGGCTACCTCCTCGCGGGCCTCTCGCTCCGCCCGGTCGACTCGATGCGGCGGCGGGCGGCGTCGATCTCGGCCGAGACGCCGGGCGAGCGGCTGCCGGTGCCGCACACGAGGGACGAGGTCGAGCGGCTCGGAGAGACGCTGAACGCGATGCTCGGCCGGCTCGAGGAGGGGCTGGCGCGGGAACGGGCGTTCGTCGCCGACGCCGGGCACGAGCTGCGAACGCCGCTTGCGCTCCTGCGGACGGAGCTCGAGCTCGCCGTCCGCCACGCCGACTCGGCCGAGGAGCTGCACGAGGCGGTGCGCCGCTCGTCCCGCGAGGTCGACCGGCTCGCCCAGCTCGCCGAGGACCTCCTCCTGCTCGCCCGGTCACACGGCGAACGCCTGCCCCTGCGCATCGAGTCGCTCGACGTGGCCGACCTGGTCACGTCGGTCGCCAGCCGCTTCGAGTGGCGGGCGCAGGCCGCCGGCCGGCCGCTCTCGACCGAACAGCCGGACGGCCTACGCCTCCAGGGAGATCCGCTCAGGCTGGAGCAGGCGCTCGGCAACCTGGTTGACAACGCGCTCCGGTACGGCGAAGGCGCCGTTCGCGTGTCGGCCCGGTCGGCGAGCGCGATGGTCGAGCTGCACGTCACCGACGAGGGCCCGGGGATCCCGCCCGAGTTCATGGCGCGGGCGTTCGAGCGCTTCTCGCGCCACGACCAGGCGCGCACCCGCGGCGGAGCGGGTCTCGGCCTGGCGATCGTCCAGACGATCGCCGAGGCCCACGGCGGGACCGTGAAGCGCGGGGACGCGCGACGGCGGCGGGGCCGACGTGTGGCTCACCGTCCCGGGCACGGCGTAATCCGCCTCCCTTGACATGTAACGACCGAAACGAGTACGTTTGTTCGAGAAAGATGAACGGGTGATGAACACGCGCTTACGACCGCCGGAAGGGTCGACCGGACGGGCTCGGACGCAGATCCAGCTGCTTGGCAGCTTCCGGGTCCACCACGACGACGTGGCCGTGCACCTCCCGATGAGCGCGCAGCGCGTCCTCGCGTTCCTCGCCATCCGCTCGCACCCGATGCTTCGCCTCCATGTCGCGGGGTCGCTCTGGCTCGACTCCCCGGAGGAGCGCGGCTTCGCCAACCTGCGCTCGGCGCTCTGGCGGATCCACCGGTCGGGTCTCGTCCTGGTGGACTCGAGCGGCGGCGCGCTCCGGCTCGCAGCCGGGGTCTGCGTCGACCTGCACGAGGCCACGGCGCTCGCGCACCGCCTCATCGGGAGCGTGCCGATGGGCGCCGGCGGCAACGACGACTGGTCGCCCCTCGTGGGCGAGGTGCTGCCCGACTGGGACGACGATTGGGCGCTCGTGGAACGGGAGCACTTCCGAAACCTGTCGCTCCAGGCCCTCGAGTCGCTGTGCGAGCATCTGACGGCGCAGGGCCGCCTGCGCCAGGCGCTCGAGGTCGGGCTGGCCGCGTTCGCGCGCGAGCCGCTGCGCGAGAGCGCGCACCGCCTCCTCGTGCGGATCTACCTCGCGGACGGCAACCCGTTCGACGCGATCCGCCAGTTTCGGCTGTACCGCGACCTGGTGCGAAGCAGGCTCGGGATCGAGCCCTCGCCGCAGATGCTCGAGCTCGTCCACGGCCTACTCCGCGACGCCGAGGTCAGCGCGGACCCGATCGCCGCCGCCTGAACGCGGACGGCCGCGGGCAGGACGGTGACGCTCGGGTGACGGCCGCGTGACGGCGGCGCGGTATCTCACCCAGCAATCGGCTGTCGACTGAGGGAGGGGGAGCCCCCGTCATGCTGGGATGGATCGTCGGATCGAGCCTCCGCTTCAGGCTCCTCGCCATTGCGCTTGGTGCTGCCGTACTGGCCGCCGGCGCAAACCAGGCGCGGCAGATGCCTGTGGATGCGCTGCCCGAGTTCGCGCCGCCCATGATCGAGGTTCAGACCGAGGCGCTCGGCCTGTCCGCCCCCGAGGTCGAGGATCTGGTCACGCTCAACCTCGAGGAGCTCCTGAACGGCACGCCGTGGTTGACGGACATCCATTCCACGACCGTCCCGGGCCTGTCGTCGATTCTGCTCACGTTCGAGCCCGGAACCGACGTCCTTCGCGCGCGGCAGCTCGTGCAGGAGCGCCTGGCGCTGTCGTTTGCGATCCCGAACGTCGCCAAGCCGCCCGTCATCATCCAGCCGCTCTCGACGACCAACCGCGTCATGATGGTCGGCCTCTCGTCGAAGACCGTCTCGCCGATCGAGATGGGGATCCTGGCGCGGTGGAACATCCGCCCGGCGCTCCTGGCCGTGCCCGGCGTCGCGAACGTGTCGATCTGGGGACAGCGCGAGCGCCAGCTCCAGGTGCAGGTCGATGCCGACCGGCTGCTGGCCAACCACGTCAGCGTGGACCAGATCATCGAGACGACGGGCAACGCCATGTGGGTGTCGCCGCTGACGTTCCTGCAGGCGTCGACTCCCGGCTCCGGCGGCTGGATCGACACGCCCCAGCAGCGGCTCGAGGTGCGCCACATCTTCCCGATCGTGACCGCCGGCGACCTCTCCAAGGTGACCGTCGACGGCGCTGCGCCGCTGCGCCTCAGCGACGTCGCAGACGTGGTGGAGGACCACCAGCCGCTGATCGGCGACGCGGTCCTCACCGGTGGCGAGGACAGCCTGATCGTGATCGAGAAGTTCCCGAACGCCAACACCCTCGACGTCACGCGCGGCGTCGAGGAGGCGCTCGACAAGCTGCGCCCCGGCCTCGCCGGCATCCAGATGGACACGTCGATCGCGCGGCCGGCGACGTACATCGACGAGTCGATCGACAACCTGACGCTGGCGGCGGTGATCGGCGCGATCCTGCTGGTCGCCGCCCTCGGCGCGCTCCTCTTCCAGTGGCGGGCGGCGCTGATCGCCGCCTTCGCGATCCCCATCTCGCTGATGGCCGGCGTGCTGGTGCTCGACCTCCGCGGGGAGTCGATCAACCTGATGGTGATCGCGGGCTTTGCGATCGCCGTCGCCGTTCTGATCGACGACGCCGTGAGCTCGACCGGAGCGATTGCGAGCCGCCTTCGCGACGACCGGGCGGCCGGGCACTCCACGTCGCTGTCGGCGGCGATCATCGAGGCGACGGTCGCGTCGCGGAGCGGCGTCGTCTACGCGACGCTGATCGCCCTCCTCCCGCTCCTGCCCTACCTGTTCGCGGAGGGTGTCGCGCAGGCTGTCTCCCAGCCGCTCGTGCTCTCGTACGTCCTCGCCGTCCTCGCCTCCGCCCTCGTCGCCCTGACGGTCACGCCCGCCCTGGCGTACCTGCTCTACTCGCACGGGGCCGCCGGCCGGGAGTCGCCGCTCGTCCGCCGGGTCTCCGATGCATACGGGCCCGTGCTCGAGCGCCTGCTCGCGCGTCCCGCCGCGGTGATCGGCGGATCGGCCGCCGTCCTCGTGCTCGCCCTCGTGGTGGGGCCGTCGTTCGATCAGTCGCTCCTGCCGTCGTTCCGTGACCCGGACCTCGTTGTCCGCTGGAACGCCGCGGCCGGCACGTCGGAGCCGGAGATGGCGCGCCTCACCACGCGCGTCACGAACGACCTTCGGTCGATCCCCGGCGTGGCCAACGTCGGCGCGCACGTCGGCCGGGCCGTGCTGGGCGATCAGGTCGTCGACGTGAACTCCGCCGAGCTCTGGGTGACCATCGATCCGTCGGCCGACTACAGCTCGACGATGGCGCAAGGTTCAGGACACCGTTGCCGCATACCCCGGGGTCGCCCAGAGCGTGAGCACGTACCTCGACGACCGCGTTCGCCACTTCGACACTGGGTCCCCGAACGACATCACCGTCCGGGTGTTCGGCCCGGCGTTCGCCACCCTGGAGGCGACGGCGGCGAAGGTGCGGAGCATGGTGTCGCACGTCGACGGCGTGGCCGCCGCCAGGATGGACCGCCGGGTCGACCAGCCCAATGTCGAGGTGGAGGTGAACCTCGCCGAGGCGAAGCGCTACGGCCTCAAGCCCGGCGACGTCCGTCGCGGAGCGGCGACCATGCTCGCCGGGCTCGAGGTCGGGAGCCTCTTCGAGCAGCAGAAGGTGTTCCAGGTCACGGTGTGGAGCACACCGGCGAGCCGCGCGAGCCTGACCGGCATCAAGAACGTCGTGATCGACACGCCGAGCGGCGGCCACGTCCGGCTCGAGGACGTCGCCGACGTGCGCATTGCGCCGACGCCGACGGTGATCGAGCGCGACGCGGTGTCGCGGCGGATCGAGATCGGCGTCGACGTGAACGGGCGCGATCCCGGCGCGGTGGCCGCGGAGATCAACGACCGGCTCCAGGCCTCGCATTTCCCGCTCGAGTACCACGCCGAGGTGGTCGGCGACTACAAGACCGCGGAGACGCTGCATCGCAGGATGTTCGGCGCCGGCCTCGCCGCCGTGATCGGCATCCTGCTCCTGCTCCAGGCGGCATTCCAGAGCTGGCGGCTGGCCGGGCTCGTGTTCCTCACGCTCCCGGTGGCACTGTCCGGCGGCGTGCTGGCGGCGTTCCTCGCCCAGGACGGGATGTCGCTCGGCGCACTCGCGGCGCTCCTTGCGGTGCTGGCGATCGCGGCGCGCGGGATCATCGCCCTGATCGATCGCTACCGGGCGCTCGAGCGCGACGGGGTGAAGCCCGGCGTCGGGCTCGTCGTCCGCGGGTCGAGCGAGCGCCTCGCGGCAACGGTCGTGCCGGCGGTCGTCACCGCCGTGGCCCTCCTGCCCCTGATCGTCACCGGGACGATCGCCGGCCAGGAGATCGCCCATCCCATCGCGGTCATCGTGCTCGGCGGCCTCGTCACCTCGACGCTGGTTGTCGCCTTCCTGATCCCCGCGGTCTACCTGTCCACGATCCACTGGAGGACGCACGATGCAGCGCCGTAACCTCACCGCACTCCTGCTGCTCCTGGTCGTCGTCGGGGCCGCCGGGACGGCCTGCGGCTACTCCGCCCCCGCCGAGGGGGAGGGCGACGAGCCGGCAAAGGTCGAGGCGGTCGCGGACTCCGACCTGAGCAAGGTCGTCCTCACGGAGGACGCCGCCAAGCGCATCGGCCTCGAGACCGCTCCCGTCGCCATGTCGGGTGTCGAGAGCGACGTGGTCGTGCGCGGCCAGGTCGCGGCGGACCCGGCGTCGGCCGGCACCTACCTCGTGCGCGTGTCGCTGCCTGCGACGGAGCTCGCGCAGGTGGACCTCTCGCGGTCCGCCCGCGTGCTCGGGGTGTTCGGCAGCGACGGGGTGGTCGCTCCGCTGGTGGGCGACGCGGCAACCGGGAGCACGCTGACGTATCGCCTCGACGGCGCGGGCCAGGTCATGCACGCCGGCCAGCGAGTGCGGGTCCAGGTGGTGCTCTCCGGCGGCGGCGAGCAGAAGACGATCCCGTACTCCGCGGTCATCTACGGCGTCGAGGGCGGGACGTGGACATACACCAGCGCCGGCCCGCTCACGTTCATTCGCGCGCCGATCACGGTGGAGTCGGTCCAGGGTGACCTCGCCGTTCTCAGCGAAGGGCCGGATCCGGGCACCGAGGTCGTCACCGTCGGGGGCGAGGAGCTCCTCGGCACGGAATTCGCGATCGAGGGCGAGTGATCGCCCACGCCTTCCCGAGACGGTCGCGGGAGGCCAGCCGCAGATGATGCGCTGGATCGTCCGATCGAGCCTGCACTTCCGCTTCATCGTCGTTGCGCTGGCGGTGGGGATGGTCGGGTTCGGGGCGACGCGGGTCAGCAACATGCCGGTCGACGTCTTCCCGGAGTTCGCGCCCCCGTTCGTCGAGGTGCAGACCGAGGGCCTGGGGATGTCGACCGAGGAGGTCGAGACCCTCATCACGATCCCGATGGAGCAGGCGCTCAACTCGACCCCCGGGCTCGAGACGATGCGCTCGTCCACGGTGCCCGGGCTCTCGGCGATCACCCTGATCTTCCACCGCGGCACCGACCCGCTCGAGGCCCGCCAGCTCGTGAACGAGCGCGTGGCAACGGCGATCCCCAGCCTGCCGGCCTCGGCGGGCATCCCATGGACGCTCCAGCCGCTCTCGGCCACGAGCCGGGCGATGAAGATCGGCCTCACGTGCGACCACTGCGACCTGACCGATCTCTCGATGATCGCCTACTGGACGATGCGATGGCGGCTGATGGCGGTGCCGGGCGTCGCCAACGTGGTCATCTGGGGCGATCGCTGGCAGCAGCTCCAGTTCCAGATGGACCCGGCGAAGCTCGAAGCGCACAACATCACGATCGACCACGCGATGTCGGTTGCCTCGGACGCTCTGGACTACGGCCTCCTCAAGTACACCGACGCGGCCAAGAACCGGGTTGGGGGCTACATCGACACTCCGAACCAGCGCCTGGGCATCCACCACGTCCTGCCGGTGTTCACGCCCGAGCAGCTGGCGGCGGTCACGGTGTCGGGCAAGCACCAGCCCGACGGGTCGCCGCTCCAGCTCGGCGACCTCGGCACGATGACGTGGGGTCACCAGCCGCTCTTCGGCGACGCGGTCATCAACGACCACCAGGGCCTCCTGATGGTGGTCGAGAAGTTCCCGTGGGCGAACACGCTCGACGTCACGCGCGGGGTCGACCAGGCGCTCGACCAGATGCGGCCGGGCCTGCCGGGGATCCACATCGACAACCACATCTTCCGGCCCGCCGAGTTCATCGAGATCTCGATCTCGAACCTGACCGACGCCCTGCTGCTCGGGACGCTCCTCGTGGTGCTCGTCCTCGTCGCCTTCCTCTTCGAGTGGCGGGCGGCCGTCATCAGCCTCGCGGCGATCCCCCTGTCGCTGATGGCCGCGGCGCTCGTCCTCTATGCCACCGGCGCGACGATCAACACGATGGTGCTGGCGGGGTTTGTGATCTCGGTCGGGGTGGTCGTCGACGACGCCATCATCGACATCGAGAACATCGTGCGCCGCCTTCGCCTGAATCGCGCCTCCGAGTCGCCCCGGCCCGTCATCTCGGTGGTGCTCGAGGCCTCGCTCGAGGTGCGGCGGGCGATCGTCTACGCGACCCTCATCATCGTCCTCGCGGTCATGCCGGTGTTCTTCGTCACGAGCGTCTCGGGCGCGTTCTTCCGGCCGCTGGTCACGTCGTACGGCCTGGCCGTCCTGGCGTCGATGGCCGTCGCGCTCACGGTGACCCCGGCGCTCGCGCTCCTCCTGCTCGGCGGGGCGCCGCTCGACGAGAAGCCGCCGCCGCTCGTGCGAATGCTGCAGCGGGGCTACACCGCGGCGCTGACCCGGGTCGTGCGGACGCCGATCCTCGTCGTCGGCGCGACCGCGCTCACGCTGGTGGCGGGCGTGGCGGTGACGCCGTACCTCGGCGAATCGCTCTTCCCGACGTTCAAGGAGCGCGACTTCCTCGCGCTCTGGGTGACGCGTCCCGGCACCGGCCACCAGGAGGTGGTGCGGATCGTCGAGCGCGCGAGCCGTGACCTGCGCTCCATCCCGGGCGTCCGCGGCTTCGGAGCGCACATCGGCCGGGCGGTGCAGGGCGAGGAGGTCAACGGCATCAACTTCGCCGAGAACTGGCTCAGCCTGAGCCCGGACGCGGACTACGACAAGACGCTGAAGCAGATCCAGGACACCGTCGCCGCATATCCGGGCCTCTTCCGCGAGCAGACGACGTACCTGAACGAGCGCATCGACGAGGTGCTGGCCGGCTCGAGCGAGGCGATCACCGTGCGCATCTTCGGGCCCAACCTCGAGACGCTCCGCGACGAGGCCCATGCGGTGCATACGGCGCTCAAGGGGATCAGCGGCGTCGTCGACCTGCGCACCGAGCTCCAGGTGGATGTCCCCTACATCCGTGTCAAGCCCGACCTCGAGAAGGCCGCGAAGTACGGCCTGAAGCCCGGCGACATCCGCCGCGCAGCTGCGACGATCGTCGCCGGCGACGAGGTGAGCGATCTGCACGTCGACAACAAGGTGTACGACGTCATCGCCTGGAGCGTGCCCGGAGCGCGCCGCGACGTGCAGAGCATCCGAGACCTGCCGCTCGACACGCCCGGCGGGGGCCACGTGAAGATGTCGCAGGTGGCCAACGTGAGCGTTCGGCCCACGCCGAACCGGATCTCGCGCGAGGACAACTCTCGCCGGATCGACGTCGGTATGAACGTCCGCGGCCGCGACCTCGGATCCGTCGCGGCCGAGGTGAAGGATCGGCTGAAGACCGTGAACTTCCCGCACGAGTACCACTACGACGTGCTGGGCGAGTTCGCCGAGCGCCAGGCCGCGCAGGGCCGCCTGTTCGCCTTCGGCTTGGCCGCGGCGCTCGGCATCCTGCTGCTCCTCCAGACGTGCATCGGGAGCTGGCGCGTCGCGACCTTCTCGTTCCTCACGCTGCCGCTGGCCCTCGTCGGCGGCATCCTGGCCGCGTTCGCGGCGGGCGGCGTGATCTCGCTCGGGTCGCTGGTCGGCTTCCTCACCGTCTTCGGTATCGCCGCCCGGAACGGCATCCTGCTCGTGAACCACTACCAGCACCTCGAGGACGTCGAGGACCACCCGTTCGGCATCGAGCTCGTGCTGCGCGGCTCCCGCGAGCGCCTGGCACCGATCCTGATGACCGCCCTCGCGACTGGGCTCGCGCTCGTGCCGCTCGTCATCTCCGGCGAGATCCCCGGGGCCGAGATCGAGTACCCGATGGCGATCGTCATCCTCGGCGGCCTGGTGACGTCGACGCTGCTCAACCTCTTCCTCGTCCCGACGCTCTACCTGCGGTTCGGGCGAAAGCACGCGAACGCGGCCGTCTGAGGCGAGTCGGCTCGGTTGGGATCTCGCAAAAGCGGGTACAGCATCGTCGTGGCTTCCTTCACCGGAGCACCGGCGCGGGCCCGAGGGCTCGCGGAACTGCACTCCGACAACGGGGCGAGGTTCTCGTAGATGCTGCGCCTTTTTCTCAAGATGCTCGCAGACGACGTGCACCCGACCTGGGCGCGGACTGCGCCGCCCGCCCCCCTGCCGCCCCGGCCCGCCCTTCCGACAGCATCCGCTCGAGCCGTTCGGCGTTCCGCACCGCGAAGGCCTCCCAGTCGTTATTGAAGTACGCGTAGACGTCGCCCGTGCGTGACCAGGTCCGAATCCGGCGAGCCCAGCCTTCGAGTTCCCGGTCCGAGTAGTTGCCGCGCCGGCCGCGGTGCCCGTGGTGGAAGCGCACGTACGTCCAGTCCGCAGTCCGCTCGGTGGTCTGGAAGGGTCGGTGCGGGTGATCGCCGATCACAAGAGCCACGTCGTGGGCCCGGAGCGTCTCCATCACGTCCGCCGCGAACCACGATCGATGCCGGAACTCGATGCAGTGCCGGAATTCGCGTGGCATCTCGGAAAGCGCGTCCGCCAGCCTCGCGTCGTCGCGCCTGAACGTCGCCGGGAGCTGCCACAGGAGCGGCCCGAGCCGATCCGAGTCTACGAGCGGCTGGATCCGCTCCAACAGCATGTCGAAACTGCTGCCGGCGTCGGCGAGCCGGCGGATGTGGGTCACGTAGCGGCTGACCTTGACGGCGAAGCGAAAGCCGTCGGGCGTCTGGTCGACCCAAGCCGCCACCGTCGACCGCTTCGGCAGGCGGTAGAACGTCGAGTTGACCTCGACGGTGCCGAACCGCTCTGCGTAGCGCCGCAGCCAGGTGCGGGGCGGCGCATTGCCGTAGACCGGCCCGCGCCAGTGGTCATAGCTCCAGCCGCTGCATCCGACGTGGACATCGTGGGCGGTCATCGCACCGTGTACCTACCCCGCGCGGGTCGGTGTTTCGCGCCGGCACGGTCGGGTAGCCCTTCCGATGTTCGAGCTCCCGACAGGGGACGCGCGTCGCGTTCTGGTCACGGTCCTGGCGTTCGCGGCCGCATGGATCGTCGCCCGCTCGGGCGCGCGGATCGGGCGCTGGCTCCTGAGCCGCCAGGAGCGGCGCCTCCAGCGCGATGACTCGACGAGCGTCATCACCGGCCTCAAGCGGCGCGAGACGGCGCTCTCGCTGATCCAGACCACGATCCGCTACCTCGCCTACCTGGCCGCGACGCTGGTGCTTCTGAGCCAGCTCGGCGGCGGCGTGTTCACCACCGTGGCGGGCGCCTCCGTCCTCGTCGTCCTGATCGGATTTGCGGGCCAGCGGTTCCTGACCGACATCCTCTCGGGTGTCTTCATGGTGTTCGAGGGCTGGTATGCCGTGGGCGACACCATCGTCCTCGAGCCCTGGGGCGTGGCCGGCGTCGTCGAGGAGTTCAGCCTGCGGTCGACCCGGCTGAGGGCGCTCTCGGGCGACGTCGTGAGCGTCAACAACTCACAGGTGCAGGCGGTGCGGCGCATCCCGCGAGGCTCGCGCGAGGTGCAGATCGAGGTGTACGTGAACGACGAGGACGCCGGCCGGGCGCTGTTCGAGGACATCGTGCGGCTCCTGCCCGTCGGCCCGACCAACTTCGTCCAGCGGCCGTGGATCCGAAGCGTCGACGTGATCGACGCCGACCTCGTGCGGCTGAGCGCCGGGGCGTTCGTCCCGCCCGGGCGCGAGTGGCTCGCGGGCGACCTGATCCAGAGCCTGCTCCACGAGCGCGGTGACGGCCTCGTCATTCACGGGCCCGTGGTGACCGAGGTCGACGCCGCCGCCACCGCCCGGTTCCAGCGCGCGACGTCGCTGTCGCGGTCAACCGGAGCCCGGGCGGGCGGCTAGGCGATCAGGCGGCTGGGCCCGGCGGCGGGTCGGACGCGGGGAACGACGCGGCCAGTGTGTCGTCGCGCTCTCGGTCGTAGTCGTTCCGCGTGGAGAGCGGCGCCGTCCCGTCCTGCCGCTCGCGGATGACGCGGTATCCCGCGTAGGCGCCCGCGCCGATCATGCCGACGGCGAGGGCCGTCCGGCCGAGCCGGCGACGGCGCTTCTTCGGCCGCGACGCGGCCTGGTAGCCGCCCGCCATCGCAGCGGCCGCGCGCCGCAGCTCCGCGCGGATCGTCGCGTCGGTCACGGCATCGCCGGGGTCAGAGCTCCGAAGCCGCTTCGCAGCCTTGCCGAGCGCATCGCGCCCAACCTTGAAATGCTGCTGCACCTCGGGGTCCTGCGCCGCGACTCGCGCGTGCCGGGCCATGGTTGGCGCCTTCCGGACGACAGCGACGATCGTCGCCGTCCTGCGCGGATGCTTCACGGCCTGCCATCCCAACCGCGCGGCGAGGCGTGGGTAGCGTCGTACGAACCAGAGTCCTGTACCTGTGCTTGCGTTTCGCATGTCGCAGTGATTACCCGCATCTCGGGCGGGGAAACCCTCCCGGCACAGGATACGCCATGCGCCGCCCCAACGTCGGGCCGCGGCCGTATGATCACCGTCGCATGTACGAGACCCTTCTCTTCCTGCACGTTCTGAGCGCGTTCGTCCTGGTGGCGGCGATCGGCCTCTGCTGGGCGATCTACGTCGGCGGGGGGCCGCTCGTTCGGCTCGGCGCCGTCGTCTTCCCGGTCTGGGGCGCGGCCAGCATCTCGGTGCTGGTGTTCGGCGTCTGGCTCGCGTTCGACGTCTCGGGCTATCAGCTCTGGGACGGCTGGATCCTCGCCGCACTGGCGCTCTGGGCCGTCTCCGGCGCCTTCGGCAGCCAGCTCGCGCAGGGCTACAAGAAGATGACCGAGGGCATGACCGAGCGCCCCGCGCTCTCGGCGCACGTCGTGGCCACGGCCGCGGTGCTGCTGCTCCTCATCGACATGGTCTGGAAGCCGGGCGCATGACCTTCCTCCTGATCCGGCCCGACAGCTGGAACTTCCCGCTCTTCCTCCACGTCGCCGGGGCGATGGTCGTGACCGCCGCCGTGTTCGCCTCGGTCGCGATGCTCGCACTCGCGTGGCGAGCGGCCGACGAGCAGCGCGCTGCGCTCACTCGCTTTGCGTTTCGGACGCTGCTCTTCGCGGGCATCCCGGCCTGGTTCGTGATGCGGATCGGCGCCGAATGGATCTACAGCAAGGAGTATTCGGGCGACAACGATCCCAGCTGGGTCGGGGTCGGCTACGCCATCGCCGAGCCGAGCGGCATCCTGATCCTGCTCGCGACGATCCTCACGTGGCTGAGCGCGCGTCGCCTCCGCTCCGGCGGTGGGGGCGGTGGCCTCGCAAAGGCCGGCGCCGTGCTGGCAACGATCGCCGTCGCGTTCTTCGTCATCGCCATCTGGGCGATGACGACCAAGCCCAGCTAGTCGCTCGCCTCCAGAAGTGCACTTCTCATGATCTCGCCGTACCCTTGGTGAAGGATCGGTGAACCAACGGGGGAGGCGTCGGTGGAGTACACGTTCGAGCAGTGGGTGAATCATGTCGTCCATGCTCACCCGCTCGTGGGGAGCGTCGTGGTCGAGTTCTCGAACTGGGGCGTCGCCCTGTTCGGCGTTCTGGCCGTCGGGCTGTGGCTGCTCTCGCCGCCGGGCGACACGCGGTGGAAGCGGGCCTGTGCCGCCGGGCTCTCGGCCGCAGCGCTGGGCCTGCTCGCCAATCAGGTCGTCTCTCATGTCTGGGACCGGGCGCGGCCGTATGAGGCCCACGCCGGCATCGTCCCCCTGCTCCCGCGCTCGGCGGACCCGTCGTTCCCGAGCGACCATGCGACCGCGGCTCTCGCGATCGCGTTCGGCGTCTTCTTCGTCTCGCGGCGCGCGGGGTGGTTCTTCCTCGCGTTTGCCGTGCTCGTGTCCGTGTCGCGCGTCCTCGCGGGGATGCACTACCCGACGGACGTGCTGGCGAGCGTCGTCGTGGCGGTCTCTGCCGGCTTCGTCACGGCCCGCGTCGCCATGGGCCGGGTGCTCGTCCCGGTCATCCGGCTCGCCAGCCGGTTCACCGACCCCGCTCTGGCGCGGATTGCCGATCTCACACCGGTCAGGCGGACGGTGCTCGACGCGCGCGTGCGGATGATCGTCGTGCTGCTGGTCTGCACAGGGATCTTCGTCCGCATCCTGACCGCCGAGCGCGGGCACCTCCTCGACGAGATGGAGCTCGCCCTTCTGGCGGCATGGGTCGGCGTCGCCGTCCTCGCCGTGCGCCTCAGCGCGATGCGCTTCTGGCCGCAGGCTGAGTAGTGCCCCCTCTCGGCGGGGGACATGCCACTATTGGCGAAAGACCCAGTCCGCCGACGAAGGAGTGTCGTGCACGCCCGGTTCACTCGCATCAGCACAGCCGATCAACCCATCGATCGGGCCACCATCGTCGCCGAGGAGATGCTCGGCTGGCTCCGCGACATGGAGGGGTTCCGAGGGCTCCTGACCCTCTCGCGGGAGGGGACGACGCTCGGGATCACCTTCTGGGAGAGCCGCGAGCTGTCGGATAGCCACCTCCCGACGCGCATGGAGTTCCTCGGCCGCATGACGTCGATGGCCGACGTCCAGATCGAGGAGAGCGACGACTACGAGCTGACGTTCGCGCACCTTGGGCCGGGCGCGGTCGAGGCGGTCGACGGCGAGCGCTCGTCCTAGCGCCCGGCGAGCCTCGCCGCCAGAACGTCGAAGAAGGACGACCACCCCTGCCCGGCCCGCTCGTACTCGTCGGCGGTGAGGTGCCCGCCGGTCTGCGTGAGGTCCATCTGTGTCCGGCCTTCGCCCAGGTCGGTGAGCACGACCGTCACGAGCTCGTAGTCGCGTCCCTCGGGCCGGTCGGTGACGGTGAAGACGAGCCGTTCGGGCTCGACGACCTCGCGGTACTCGCCGGCCCAGCGAATCTCGTACCGCTCGGGGCCGGCGAACATCGTCGCCCGCCAGGCGCCGCCGGGTCTGACGTCCATCGCGATGCTGGCAAGCGGCACCTCCGACCCGCGGCCGCCGTACCAGTCGGCGAAGCGCTCCGGCTCGGTCCACTCTCTCCACACGTCCTGCCGGGGCGCCTCGAAGACGCGGGTGAGCCGGAGCCCCTCCCCTGCTGCGTCGGGTTCAGCCATCCTCGCGTCCTTTCCGAGCCGCCCTCAGGCGGGCGTCGAGCCGATCGAAGCTGTCGTCCCAGAACGGACGGTACTTCTCGAGCCAGTCGGTCGCGTCCTTGAGCCGCGCGCCCTGGAGTCGCGACGGCCGCAGCTGGGCCGTTCGGCTGCGCGTGATCAGGCCGGCGCGCTCGAGCACCTTGAGGTGCTGGGACACCGCCTGCGTGGTGATCGGGAAGGGCTCGGCGAGCTCGTTCACCGTGGCCTCGCCTTCGGCAAGACGCCCGAGGATCGCCCGGCGTGTCGGGTCGGCCAGGGCGGCGAACGTGGTTGTGAGCGGATCGGCCGTCGTCGGCATATTCATGCCATCGCTTTATTAAGCGTCCACTTGAATATACTACCGCCGCAGTCGGATGGAGATCGAGACGAGGAGGATCGGCATGGGGCGGATCGTGGTGACAGAGTTCGTATCGCTCGACGGCGTCATGGAGGACCCGGGCGGGAGCGAGGACTTCGAGCACGGCGGTTGGACGTTCGAGATCGGGCAGGGCGAGGAGGGCGCGCAGTTCAAGCTCAAGGAGACGTTCGACTCCGAGGCGCTCCTGCTCGGCCGTGTCACGTATGAGGGGTTCGCGGCGGCATGGCCGGAGAGGGACGGCGAGTTTGCCGACAAGTTCAACACGATGCCCAAGTACGTCGTCTCCTCGACGCTCAAGGATCCGGAGTGGGCGAACTCGCACGTCCTCGGCGGAGGCCTCGTCGAGGAGATCACGAAGCTCAAGGGCGAGATCGGCGGCGACATCGTCGTCCACGGCAGCGCGACCCTGGCCCAGGGGCTGCTCGAGCATGATCTCGTCGACGAGCTGCGGCTGATGGTGTTCCCGGTCGTCCTGGGCAGCGGCAAGCGGCTCTTCGGGCCGGGCTCGAAGAAGCCCCTGAAGCTCACCGAGTCGCGCGCAGCCGGAGACGGCGTCCTCATCCTGATCTACGAGCGCGCCTGACGCTGGCGGCGGTCGTCGTGACCTGACCGCGCCCTTCGCTCGAATACGAATTCGAGGCCGTCGATCTCGTCGATCTGCTCGCCGATGCGGCGGAATCCCAGCCGCTTCGCCATGCGGAGCGACGGCTCGTTGTCCGGGGCGATCGACGCTCGGACGGCCGACACGCAGTCGAGCTCTTCGGCGCACTGGATCAGGTGGGTCGCGCACTCGAGCCCGTATCCCTGCCGACGGTGGCGGGCGTCGATCTCGTAGCCGATCTCGACGACCCCGTTGGCGTCGGGCGGGGCGTGGAAGCCGACCCGGCCGATCATCACCGGCTGGGTACGGGTGACCGCGGCGCGGATCAGCCACCGGTGGTCGTCGCCGGCGCGGATCTGATCCCTTCGGAGCCCGAGCACGTGGCTGCTCTCGGAGGGCCATTCCGGCGGGTAGTCGACCCCGACATGCTCGCGGAATGCTTGCCGGCCGCTCCTGATCACGTCCTCGATGACCGGGCCGGGCAGCGCGATCAGCGCCAGCCGAGGGCTCAGCAGAACGTCGTCAAGCTCGCACGGGGCCGGCACCGGGCCATGCTATCCGCGGCCGGCGGATCGGTTAACGCCTACCGTGGCGGATGCACGGTTGATACGACGACGGAAGGGCGAGCCTATGTCACATGTACGGCGCTTCGACCACATCGGAATCACGGTCGCAGATCTCGACGCCGTGACCGCCTTCTTCGTGGCGCTGGGCCTGGAGGTCGAGGGCAGGACGTTCGTCGAGGGCGAGTTCCTGGACACGGTCTGCGGCATTCCCAACTCCCGGACAGAGATCGTCATGCTGAAGCCGCCCGGCGATGGGTCGCGGCTGGAGCTCTCGAGCTTCGTGCGACCCGACTCCGTGCCGGGCTCGCCGGACGCCATGGCCAACGAGCTGGGACTGCGCAACGTTTCCTTCGAGGTCAACGACCTGCAGGCGGCTGTCGATTGGGCAGCGACCGAGGGCTACGGACTGGTCGGCGGCATCGGCGAGTACGAGGGTGTTTGGCGGATGGCCTACGTCCGCGGCCCGGAAGGGATCATCGTCTCGCTGGCCGAGCGAATCGGCTGAGTTGTGTGCGGCGTTGTGGTTATCGGGCTCGCTTGGTCGGCGCGTCGTGATCGCGCTCAGTCGGCTCAACCATAAACGGACAGTTCATCCTGACCGCTTCGGCGCTGACGCGGGGACATACAATGACTGAGGACCGGCTGCGGGTGCCCGTAGCGCTTTGGCTTCGGACGTCGCGTTACAAAGGGATTTCCCTCATGCGAGCACGGCTGTGCCGGGCCTAGCCTGGGGCGACCATGTCATCCCGGATTGGAGGCAGCATGCGCTTGCTCTTTCGATGGGTCACGGTCGCCGGAGCGACCTGTGCGTGCCTGGCCGCGTTCGCGGGAACTGCGGCGGCATCGCAACACCTCGACCGCATGCTGAAGCGATATCAGCCGGTGACGGTGCTCGACGGCCACGAGGCGTTCGCGCCCACGTCCGTGGCGTCGTTCGCCGCCGACGCCGACCTCGAGACCCAGACCGCGCCGAACACCTGGGCCGTCGTGACGACGAGCCCCTCGCTCGACGCGCTCCCGACGGCGCCGACCGCGGCGTGTGTCGCCCAGGCGCTCGTGCCGTGCTACCGGCTGAACCAGCACGACTGCACCCCCGCGGCTGGAACCGCGGGAGTGGCGTGCGCTCGGGCCGACTGGCTCGACCCGGAGCCGCGAAGCGTCGTCTACGGCCGCGCCACTCGCGCCGGGCGGACGACGATCCTTCAGTACTGGTACTTCTACTACGACGACTTCTACAGCTACCGCTACCCGCCGGATGACTTCATCTGGCAGGCGCACGAGGGCGACTGGGAAGCGGTGACGCTGTTGATCCGGCGCGGGACCGACCACCCGAGGTGGGTCGGGCTGAGCCAGCACTGCACCGGCGTGCGGCGCAGCTGGAACGACACGCCGCGATGGCACGGATCGACACATCCGGTCGTTGACGTCGGGAACGGCTCGCACGCCAACTTCTTCTCGACGGGTGAGCACCCGATCGCGGTGCAGTGCATCCCGCCGGATGCGGTGGCGTTCCTCCAGTCGCAGAACCTCCCGCTGCCGAACGACCACTCGACGGCCGGGCAGGCCTACGGCCCGGCCGGGGCAGGCGTGACGCCGACCGCGGTCGCGCGCGTCCGCGCGGCCCGGCCGGGATGGATGGGGTTCGCCGGTACATGGGGCGAGTACCAGTTCTTCCACGGCCCCGCCCCGGTCGGCACCGTCGTCTCGGGCCTCTCACCCGCGACGCCGCCGGCGCAGGTCCTCTGGCAGCATCCGGTGCAGACCGTGCTCGGCTGGCCGCAGACCGGCTGAGCCGCCGATCCGCCCCCGCGCGCCCGGCCGATATGCTGGCCGGTCGTGCGGGGGCGGCTCTTGCCGCGAGTCCGACTCCACCCCCCTAAGGCCGCCGCTCAACCATGCGGTTGGCGGCGGTAAGCGGCGGGGGTGGGATTCGAACCCACGGACGAGGTTGCACCCCGTCTCCGGGTTTCAAGACGATGGGCGGGGTGCGGGGATCTGGGTTGTGTGCGGCGTTTGTGGCTATCGGGGCGCCGGTTGGTGATCATCGGGCGACTGGGTTTTGGGAGTTTTGGGAGTCGCGTACGCGCGCGAGACCGTCGGGGTTTTCTTCCCGGCCGGCGTTCGAGGGGTGGGCGATTAGTCGAGTGGATGAGCTCGGGCTGGCGGCGTAGCTAACCCTCCACGGCTTCCCGTTGTCCGCCTGCTCGCCGTCCCGGCTGAACCGTGCACCTCCAGCGCCAGGATCCGCCCGAGCGGTGACCCGACTGCACGCTGTTCACGCTCAGGCGAAACGAGTTTCTCACAGCCGTCTGCGTACCCGACGAGCGCCGCTCAGGCGGACATCGTGGTCGCTACGAGGCTGGCTGCGCTCCGCCCCGGCCTTATCAAGACATGAGCGCCCTCCGCCCACTGCGAGCTGTGCGGTCGTCGCGCCGGTCGTGGTGGGCGTCGTAGACTCGCTTGTGGCGATCTGCGCGCAGTGCGGGACGGAGAATCCGGAGCGGGCGAAGTTCTGCTCGGAGTGCGCCGCGCCGTTGGCTGCGGTGGCGGCGGAGCGGCGTGAGCGGCGCGTGGTGTCAGCGTCCTGTTCGCCGACCTGGCCGGGTTCACGAGTCGCTCGGAGTCGTTGGATGTGGAGGATGTGGAGGGCTTCCTCGCGCCCGTACCTCGCCGTCTTGCGGTCGGAGGTTGAGCGCACTGGTGGGCAGGTTGTGAAGTTCACGGGTGACGGGGTGATGGCGATCTTCGGCGCGGCCACGGCGCATGAGGATGATCCGGAGCGGGCGGTGCGCGCGGCGCTCGGCATCTGTGAGCGGGTGGCCGAGGCGGGCGATGCCGACTTGCGGGTGCGGGTGGGTGTGACGAGTGGTGAGGCGTTGGTCAGCCATGACCCGGCGGGTGGCGTGGACGCGGTCGGCGACGTGGTGAACACGGCGGCCCGGTTGGAGTCGGCGGCGCCGCTGGGTGGTGTCTTGGTGGATGGGTGGACGTATCGGGCGACCGAGCGGGCGATCCGCTACGAGCCGGCGGAGGCGGTGGAGGCGAAGGGCAAGTCGGAGCCGGTCGAGGCGTGGGTGGCGGTCGCGCCGCGCTCGATCGTGCCCGAGCAGATGCGGGTCGGCGGCTTGCCGCTGGTCGGCCGCGACGCGGAGGCCGACCTGCTGCGCGGCGCGTTGGATCGGTCGCGGCGGGAGCCGTCGACGCAGCTGGTGTCGATCATCGGTGAGCCGGGGATCGGCAAGACCCGGCTGGTCGAGGAGCTGCTGGGCTACGTCGAGGAGTTGCCGGAGTTGATCACGTGGCGGCGGGGCCGCTCGCTGTCCTACGGGGAGGGCGTCGCGTTCTGGGCGCTGGGCGAGATGGTCAAGGCGCAGGCCGGGATCCTGGAGTCCGACACGGCGCAGGTGGCCGAGGCGAAGCTCGTCAGAGGCGGTCGCGGCGCTGATGCTTGGACGAGCGGGATCGCGACGTGGGTGGTGCGCCACCTGCGGCCGCTGGTCGGCTTGGAGGCGCACGGTCTCGACGAGCGGTGAGCAGTGGCCGGGTGGAGGCGTTCGCGGCGTGGCGGCGGTTCTTCGAGGCGCTCGCCGAGGACGGCCCGACCGTGCTGGTGTTCGAGGACATCCACTGGGCCGACGACGCGCTGCTTGGACTTCATCGACCTGCTGGCAGATCGGGCCGGCGCGGTGCCGCTGCTGATCGTCTGCACCGCCCGACCGGAGCTGTTCGAGCGCCGAGCAGCACTGGGCTGGCGGCAAGACGAACGCCAGCACGCATCTCGCTCACGCCGCTGTCCGAGCGAGGACACCGCGCGACTGGTCGGCGCGCTGCTCGACCAGGCGCTGCTGCCGGCCGAGGTGCAGCAGGCGCTGCTCGAGCGCGTCGGAGGGCAACCCGCTGTACGCGCAGGAGTACGTGCGGATGCTGCAAGACCGCGGCCTGCTGGTCGAGCGGCGACGGCGGGTGGACGCTGACCGGCGAGGTCGAGGACTTGCCGGAGTCGATCCAGGGCATCATCGCCGCCCGCCTCGACACGCTGACCGCCGAGGAGAAGGCGTTCATCCAGGACGCGGCGGTGATCGGAAAGACGGCCTGGATCGGCGCGGTCTGCGCGCTCACCGAGCGCAGCGCGTGGGAGGCCGAGGAGCTCCTGCACTCGCTCGAGCGAAAGCAGCTGCGTGCAGCGTGTGCGGCACTCCTCGATCGACGGCGAGACCGAGTTCAGCTTCACCCACGCGCTCACCCGCGACGTCGCCTACTCCCAGATCCGCCGCGCCGACCGCGCCGCAGAAGCACGAAGCGGCCGCGGAGTGGATCGAACGGCTCGCCGGCGAGCGCGACGACAAGGCCGAGCTGCTCGCAGACCACTACCACCACGCGCTCACGCTGCGCGAGCAACTCGGCGAGGACACCACCAGCCTCGCCCCCAAGGCGCGGGCAGCGTTCACCGAGGCCGCCCACCAAGCGGCCGCCGTGTACGCCCACCCAGCCGCGGCGCGCCACTACCACGCCGCCCTCACCCTCACCCCGTCGGACGACACCCACAAGCGCGCGGCGCTGCTGCTGGGCGAGGCGACGGCGCTCTTCAACGCCGAGACTGCCGACGAGCAGACTCTCCAAGCCGCGGTCGACGCACAGGTCGCAGCCGAGGAGTGGGAGGCGGCCGCGAAGGCCGAGCGGATGCTCTGCGTCTGGTACGAGGACCATGAGGCCAGAGGTGAGGAGTCAGACGCGCACCTCGCCCAAGCCGCGCGAGTACGCGGCGCGCGTCCCACCCAGCGAGGTGATGTGCCAGATCGCCGCAGACCAAGCCTTCGACCTCATCGTCTCCGGACACGCCAAGGAGGCGCTCGCACTTGCCAACCGGATGATCCCAATCGCCGAGCAGGCGGGCCTTGAGGTGGGCCGCGCGCTGCTGCTTCAGTGGCGCGGCTACGCCCGAGTCACGCTCGGCGACCCGGACGGCATCAGCGACCTGCGCAGCGCCGCCGACACGCTGGCCGAGCACATCCATCCATCGACGCCCGACCGCCTACGGCAACCTCGCCGAAAATCTACGAGGCTTGGGCGACATGCCCGCCGCCGACGCCGCCTACATCACCGCCATCCAGTGGGCTGATCGCCTCGCACGCACCGACAGCATCGACTGGATCGCCACTGAGCAGGCATACCAGGCCTACCACGCCGCCGACTGGGACACCGCCCAACGCCTCCTGGCCGAGGTCGACAGCAGCAACCAGTACACAAACGCCGCGGTGCGCAACACGCGTGGTCGTATCGCCCTCGCCCGCGGCCGCACCGAAGAGGCGCTCACAGACGCCAACGCGATCACCGATCTACGCGACCAGCGCCAACAACGACGATTGCCTCTACTACGGTCTCGCCCTGGAAGCGCTCTGCCACGCCGCCGGCAGCCGCGACGCGGACGCACTCACGCCTGCGAGCGGTTCCTGCGCCGCTGGCAGCGAATCCGGCGGCATGACCAGCCGCTCGATCGAGCTGTGCGAGATCGCACCGACCCTCGCCAATGCGGCCCGCCACCAAGAGATCCGCGACGCGGCGCTGCTGCTGCCCGAAGCATGCCGCTGGCGAGACGCAGTGCTGCTGATCGCCGAGGAGTGCTACTCAGAAGCCGCCATCCACTATGAGCAGATCGGCAGCCAACCGCTCGCCGCAGACGCCCACCTGCTCGCCGCCCGGCAAGCCGCGAAAGAAGGCCGCCACAGCGACGCCCACCACCACGCCGAGCGTGGTACTCGCCATGGCCGAGAAGACCGGTGCCACGCTTTACCAGCAGCAGGCGGAGGAGTTCCTCAAAGCCAGCGCGTAGACCATGGTGGCACCCGTAGGGATGGAACGGAAGGGTGCGGATAACTTGTTCGCCTAATTTGTGACACAGTCGATCTCGGTCGCGGGCTCACGGCAGGGCCCGAACTGCTCAGGAAGGGAGGACTGGTGTCCCGAAAACGGCTGACTCTCCTGCTCGTCACCGCGGTGGCGGTCGTGTTGACGGGTGGGATCAGAATGGCGATGGCGTCAAGCGACGAAATCAGCCACCCAACCACCATCAGGGCGGTCGGCAAGGTCATCGCTGTCGGCGTTGACGAGGCAAACAAGAACGACCCGTCACGAATCGCCAACAGTTACACGATCACCGGCTCGTTGTGGAACGTCTCCCAAACGCACCGCATTGGCCGCTTCGATGTCGCGTGCACGATCACGACGACGAACGGGGATTTCGCGTTGTGCGACGCAACATTCACGTTCGGGCACAAGGGTGAGATCAGCACCTCGGGTGTCTCGCCTCAGACCGGAGCTCCCGACACCGACCCAATCACCGGTGGTGACGGCCACTTCCGCAATGTCCGCGGCCAGGTCGACGTCGGCAACTCCAACGGCCCAACCATCCCGTTCACCTTCGAGCTCGAGCCATAAGGCCGTCGGCATCAGTGGGGCGGCGTTCCGAACCGGGGGCGCCGCCCTGCTGGTTCGTCTGGGAGTCGAGCGTGCGTATGCGGCGGGGACTCAGGGAAGGAAGAAGCGGCTAGACGCCGCAGAGGTGACGCTGCCCGCCGCAGCCGGCACTGACCACTCGGTGCTTCACGCTCTCGACCTCCGTCGGTCGCGGCGACGCCAGGCCCGCGGACGACCAGCAAGCTCGGCGCATCACTTCGGGGCGTTCTTCCGCGAGTCCTGGCGGGCGTACGCCTGGGTGTGGGGCCGCCTCGACGGTGCGGCTCACCTCGTCCGCCTGCTCGTCACGAGAGACCATTAAGCCCGCCCGCGAGCGGGGTCTCACGGATGTGGTACTGCCGCGCGCGGCCGCTCCCAGCGGCCACCGTCGGCCCGCAACAGCGGATCGACCGGGTCGGTCCTCGAAGAGCTGCTTTAGGTGCCCGGGGTGGCTGGATCTTCCGTCCAGGCATCGTCCCTCGCAGGTTTGCTGCAATGAGCCTTCGTGCGTTCGTAAGCACCGACTCGATCAGCTCGCATTCCCGAACGCGGCCGACCAGTGGCTCCATTGTCCACGAGTTCACTGTCTGAGACATCGTCTGCCAAGGCGGGTTCTCCCGCCACCAACGCCGCCCAGGCTCAGGGTCCGGCCGCGAGATCGCTGGTACCATATCGCGGCGCTCGATCCGCCTAGTGTGGACGCTGATATCTCCGCTGCCGCGACCTACGCCGGCGCCTTCGCGACGCTCAGCTCGCCGGCGCCGTCTACCTCGCCTTCCTCGCGCTGCGGACCCTAACCGGCCGGGCCTGGTTGAGCGGCCGAATGCGGCCAAGGCCGTGCTCCCAAGCGGCCGCAGCCGTAGGAGCTGAACACGGCGACTCAGCGACTCCCAGGCGTCGGCAGAAGCGCCAAGATCGGGCAGAGTGCGTGACGCACAGGCAGCTGTGTCGTCGCCGCTCACCCGGCCGACGAGTACCGATCTCCCCGACGAGGTAGCGAATCGGATCTGACCCCCTGACGCGGCTACGAGCCCGAGCGTCGCGACGGATCGTCGCCAGGCCGACGCCCCGGCGGCGAGAATCGAACCCGCGTTTGGACTCCTCCCGTTCGGCGTGGGCGAGGTTGGCCAGGTCATGCGAAGGCCGAAGGCTGCCGAACGGGCGTAGCATCTCCTTAGGCAACCCCTTCGGGCGGGCGATAGTTGGGCGATGGTCCTTGTGCCGCTCGGTTGGGCGAATCACGAGATCGCGACGAAACGACGGCCGATATACCTGGCGCGGCCCGCACCCTCTGATCGGCTCAACCATGCGGGATTCGGCTGCACGAGCGGCGGGGGTGGGATTCGAACCCACGGACGAGGTTGCACCCCGTCTCCGGTTTTCAAGACCGGTGCGTTCGGCCGCTCCGCCACCCCGCCGGCGGCTCGAAGATAGCAGGTGGGTTCGGCGTACTCCGCGCAGCCGTTCACTCCGGCGCCTGGCCGCGCTCGAGCGTCGTGTCGGCGAACGACGAAGCGTCCTCGATCGGCTCGAGGTGGGTGAAGACCGTCGCTTCGGGAACGGCCGCCCGCAGGTCGCGCTCGAGGAGCTCGAGCAGGACGTGGCCCTCGTGCACGCTCCAGGATCCGGGTACGAGCACGTGCAGCGAGATGAACGACCGGCGGCCGGACTGGCGCGTTCGCAGTGCATGGAAGGCGACGCGGTCGCTTGCGTAGCGTTCGAGCACGACTCGGATCGCCGCCTGCGTCTCGGACGGGAGTGCGCGATCCATCAGCCCGTCCACCGAGCGGCGCAGGAGGCGTGCGCCGGTCACGACGATGTTCGCCGCGACGGCAAGCGCGACGACCGGGTCGAGCCGCTCCACGCCCGTGACGGCGACGAGGCCGACGCCCGCGATGACGCCGATTGACGTCCAGACGTCGGTCATGAGGTGGTGGCCGTCGGCTTCGAGCGCGATCGATCGATGTCGGCGCCCGGCACGCAGGAGCAGAAGGCCCACGCCGAGGTTGATCCCAGAGGCAGCGGCCGACACGACGAGACCGACTCCGACGTCCTGAAGCGCCGCGGGATTGAGCAGGCGATCGAGCGCCAGCCACGCGATCGTGACCGCGGCCAGCAGGATCATGCTGCCCTCGGCCCCGGCGGAGAAGTACTCCGCCTTCTCGTGGCCGTAGAGATGCTGGTCGTCCGGCGGCTGGCTCGCCCAGCGCAATGTGGCGAGAGCAATGATCGCGGTGACGAGGTTCACCACGGATTCTGCGGCGTCCGAGAGCAGGCCGACCGAGCCCGTCAGGAGCCACGCCGCGGTCTTGAGCGCGATCGTCGCCGCGGCTGCGGCGATCGAAAGCCAGAGCAATCGAGCCAGGCGCGGCTGCGTCACCATGCCGGAAACCTACGTCGCGAGGTCGGGGCCGGCCATGACCGGCCCCGACTCATCCAGCCTGGCGCGGTTCCCGCTGCGCGAGCGCCCTAGTCTGAGCTGCCGCCGCCGCCGCCCAGGGCGGACGCGGCCTGGTCGATCACGTGCTTTCCGAATCGCTCGGAGAACCCGCACAGGAACGCCGCCGAGAGGTAGATGAACGTCGCGCTGCTCACGTCCGACACGTTGTTCCCGTTCACCGTCACCGTCGCGAGGTCGCTGCGAAGGAACGCGTAGGTCCCAAATGCGACGAAGACGGCGACGAGCGGCCGCGACGCTCCCGAGATCAGGACGAGCGGACGCGTTGCATAGACCTCAACCCTGAACTGGCCGATGCGTGTGAGCACGCTCGCCAGCGTCCCCATTCCCGCGAACAACACGATCTGGAGCGCGAAGTCTTCGGTGATGACGCCGTTCAGGGAGCCGATGGCACCGTGCAGCGCGAGCTGGAGCCCGGCGAGCAGGCCGATGCCGAGCGTGACGCCCACGAGGTAGGAGACCTTCCGCTGCGCGGCGAGCTGTTCCTTGTACGTGGCCCGCGCCTCGTCGACCAGCGCCTGCGCCTGCGCTTGGGCGCCGCCCTGGAGCGCCGTCGCGGCGATCCGGAGCTTGCTCTCGACGGACTTGTAGCCGTTCCAGCGGCACCGGCCGAGGAACGCGAGGTCGATGTACGCCTGGCGGTGGACGTTGCGGATGGATGCATAGACATCCTTGCCCTTCTCATCGGCACCGCCCGGAACGTCGAACTCGAGCCACCCGTCCTTGACCTCAGGTTCCGCCGGCGCCTGTGGCTGCGGCGATTCCTTCGGCACGCCGCGAGCCCGCCCGACCGGCGCCGTCGCTCTGACGAGAGCCTTGCCCTGGCGGCCGGACGCTCCGCCCTTCCCATTCACCTCAACCGTGTCGTTCGCGTGCGCCATCTCGACCCCTTTGCGAAGGACGGGATCCGCCGTCGGTGCAAGTGGCACCCATCCCGTCGTGACCCATGGTCGACTTGACGGGGGCCAGGAGGGCCATCTTCCGTTCGCGTCGGTTGGTGGCCGGGCGTCGCTAGGCGGCGGGCGCCTGCAGCACCTCGGGCGCGCCGTACGGCCGCAGCACCTCGGGCAGAACGACCGTGCCGTCGGCCTGCTGGCCGTACTCGATCAGCGCGAGCAGCGTGCGGCTCGAGGTGATCGCGGTGCCGTTCAGCATGTGCACGAACTGGGGCTTTCCGCCGTCCGGGCGGAAGCGGGTGTTCAGGCGCCGGGCCTGGTAGTCGGTGCAGTTCGAGCAGGAGGTCAGCTCGCGGTAGCGGGCCTGGCCGGGCAGCCACACCTCGATGTCGAACTTCCGCGCCGCCGACGCGCCCAGGTCGCCGGCCGGGATGTCGACCACCTGGTAGTGGAAGCCGAGCTCCTGGGCGATCTCCTCCTCGATCGCGAGCAGGCGCTCGTGCTCGTCCCACGACGTGTCGGGGTGGCAGTAGCTGAAGAGCTCGAGCTTGTCGAACTGGTGCACGCGGAAGATGCCGCGCGTGTCCTTGCCGGCGGCGCCGGCCTCGCGCCGGAAGCAGCGTCGAGAAGCCGACGTAGTGCAGCGGCAGGTCGTCCTCGGCCAGCGTCTCGCCGCCGTGCATCGAGGCCAGCGGCACCTCCGCCGTGCCCGACGAGGAAGAGCTCGTCCGAGCGCGAGCGCGTACACCTGCGCTTCGGCCTCGGGGAAGAACCCGGTGCCGACCATCGCCTCGCGCTTCACGAGCACCGGCGGGATCACCGGCACGAAGCCCTTGCGCGGCGAGCTTCTGCGAGGCCCCACTGGATGAGCGCGAACTCGAGCCGGACGAGGTCGCCCTTCAGGTAGTGGAAGCGGCTCCCCGAGACGCGCGCGGCCGACTCCGGGTCGATCAGCCCGAGGCCCTCGGGGCCGGCGAGGTCGAGGTGGTCGCGCGGCTCGAACCCGAACTCGGGCGGCTTCCCGTACATGCGCACGATCTCGGCGTCCTCCTCGGCTGTCGCCGACCGGCGCCGAGGGGTGGGGGATGTTGGGGATGCGGAGCATCACGCTCCTCGACGGCCGGCGTCGGCCTCGGCCAGCGCCGCCTCGTCGGCCGCCTGCTGCTGCCTTCAGCTCAGCCTGGCGGGCGATCTCGGCGGCCGCGTCCTCGCCGCGCTGCTTCGCCTCGGCGATCGCCTTGGCGGCGGCGTTTCGCTCGGCGCGGGCCGCCTCGACGCGGGCCAGGAGCTCGCGCCGCTGCGCGTCGACCTCGAGGAACTGGTCGACGTCCCGCACGGCCTCCTCGCCGCGGCGGGCGAGCGCCGCCTTCGCGCCCTCCGGATCGGCGCGGATCTGCCGGACGTCCAGCATCAGGGACGTGAGTCTACTAACGCGTCCAGGAAGCCCGCGACCCCGTCGTCGTCGACGCTCGGGACCGTCCAGCCGGCGATCGGCTTCAGGGCGGCGTCGGCGTCGGCGACCGCCACGCCCAGGCCCGCGGCCTCCAGGAGCTCGACGTCGTTCGCCCCGTCGCCGAACGCGACCACTGCGGCAGGGTCGATGCCGAGCCGCTCGCATACGAACTCGAGCGCCGAGCCCTTGCTCACGCCGGGCAGGGCGAGCTCGAGGAAGATCGGGAGCGACTTGGCGATGAAGGCCCGGCCGTCGAAGCGGCGCGCAGCTCGTCCTGGAGCCGGTCGAGCGCCTCCGGCTCGCCGACGACGACGATCTTGGTCGTCGGCCGGTCGAGCCACTCGAGCAGGTCGCCGACCGCGTGCGCCTCGAGCCGGGCGTGGCTCGCGTAGGTGACCGCCTCCTCGTTCAGCTCCTCGACGTAGAGGCGGTCGTCGACGTAGACGTTCATGTGGAACCCGGCGCGGTCGACGGCCTCGATCACCTCGTGCGCGAGCGGCACGTCCATCGGCCGGTGAAGCAGCCACTCGCCGGTGCGCGGGTCGGCCACGAGCGCGCCCTGGTAGCAGATGACCGGCGCGGTGATCCCGAGCTGGAGCGCGTACGGGCGCGCCGAGGCGAACATGCGACCGGTCGCCACGATGGCGGCGATCCCGGCGTCGCCGAGGCGGCCCACCGCGCGCACGGTGGCGGGCGAGAACTCGAGGTTGTCGGCCAGGATGGTGCGGTCGAGGTCCATGGCGACGGCCCGCACCGAGGCCGGGTCGAGGCCCGGCGGGAGCATGCTCATCCCGTCTTCTTGACGACGTAGGCGGCCACCTCGTCGACGTCGTCGCCGCCGACCAGGCCCTTCGGCATGCCGGGCCGGCCGTCGATCACGGCCCGGCGCACCTCCTCGACGGTCGGGTGGACCTCGGCCAGGTTCGCGGCGTCGGTGTTGGGCGAGGGCTTGGCCGGCCGTGAGCGAGTGACAGGCGGCGCAGTTCTGCTCCCAGATGAACGCCGGGCCCGATCCTCCCGATCCGCCGCCGCCGCAGGCCGGAGCCAGGGCAAGAGACGCGGCCAGGATGGAAACGGGGGCGGCGCGCATCTCCCGAGCGTATCCTTCGATCGCGATGGACGCCGCCGACAAACGCCTGTGCGATCTGATCCAGAACGAGTTCCCGGTCGTCGAGCGGCCGTACGCGGCCATCGGCGAGCGGCTCGGGATGGGCGAGGACGAGGTGATCGAGCGGGTGCAGCGCCTGCGCGGCGAGCGGATCATCCGCCAGGTCTCGGCGATCTTCGACACGCGCAAGCTCGGGCTATCGCTCGATGCTCGTGGCCGCCCGCGCCCCGGCCGAGCGGGCCGACGAGGCGGCCGAGGTCATCTCGACCCACCCCGGCGTCACCCACAACTACGAGCGCAAGCACGAGTACAACATCTGGTTCACGCTGGGCGTCCCGCCCACGTCGCGGCTGGGGCTCGACCGGACGGTCGAGCTGCTGGGCGAGATGGCCGACGTCGAGGCGATCCGGCCGCTGCCGGCGATTCGCTTCTTCAAGATCGGCGTCGACCTCGACATGGTCGGCGGCCGCGACCCGGCCGCCAAGCGCGTGCGCGCCGAGCCGGTGCGCGAGGCGCCCGCGCCCGACGCCTCTGAGCGAGCGCGACATCGCCGCGGTGCGCGCGCTCCAGTCCGACCTGCGGCCGCTGCCGGAGCCGTTCGCCGGGCCGGCGGAGCGGCACGGGTTCACCGTTCCCGAGCTGCTCGCGAAGGCCGCCGAGCTCCAGGAGACCGGCCAGATGCGCCGCTTCGCGGCCGTGCTCTACCACCGCTCGGCCGGCTTCACGGCCAACGGCATGGGCGTCTGGAAGGTGCCCGACGAGCGGGTCGACGAGATGGGGCAGCTGATGGCCGCCTACCGCGGCGTCTCGCACTGCTACCAGCGGCCGACCTACCCCGACTGGCCGTACAACCTGTTCTCGATGACGCACGGGCGCGACCGGGCCGAGTGCGAGGCGGTGCTCGACGCGATCGCCGAGGAGACGGGCCTCGAGGAGCGGATCGTCCTCTACTCGACGAAGGAGTGGAAGAAGACGCGCCTCGTCTACTTCAGCCCGGACGCGGAGGAGTGGGAGCGCCGGCACGCGCCCGAGCTCCAGCCCGTGTAGCCGCCCATCTCACGCCGGAGCGGCCCGGCGCGTTTCCCTGACATGAGGCTGCCACCGTTCCAGACGCTCCTCGACGAGCACGGGCCCGACGTTCACCGCTACCTGGCGGCCCGCGTGGGCCCGATCGACGCCGAGGACTGCTGGCAGGAGACGATGCTGTCGGCGCTTCGGGCCTATCCCGGGCTCCGCCACCAGACCAACCTGCGCGGCTGGCTGCTTCGGATCGCCGAGCGAAAGGCGCTCGACGCGCACCGCGCGGCGGGCCGCCGGCCGATCCCGGTCGAGGACGTTCCCGAGCGGCCGGCGCCGCCCGTCGAGCGTCCCGACCCGGCGCTCTGGCGAGCGGTCCGGCGGCTTCCGGGGAAGCAGCGAGCCGCGGTGACGCTGCGGTTCGCCGCCGACCTGGACTACGCCGCCATCGGGAGAGTGATCGAGTGCTCCGAGGACGCGGCGCGCCAGAACGTGCGCGCCGGCCTGGCCTCGGTGCGAAGGGAGTGGGTGCGATGAACACGGCCGAGTTTGCCCGCCGGGCGCAGGCCGAAGGGCTGATCGATGTGGCGTACGCGGGTGTCGACTCGCCGTTCGGCCACCTGACCGCGGCCGTCACGGACGCCGGGATCGTCAGGCTGGCGTTCGAGGGCGAGGAGCTCGACGACGTCCTCCAGGAGCTGGCCGACCGCGTGTCGCCGCGCGTGCTCGAGGTGCCGGCCCGGCTGGACGGCGTGCGCCGCGAGCTGGACGAGTACTTCGACGGTCGCCGGCACGAGTTCTCCACGCCGGTCGACTGGCGGCTCTCGCACGGGTTCCACCTGAAGGCCCGCGAGGCCTGCTACGCGATCCCGTTCGGGGGCGTCCTGACCTACGCCGAGCTGGCGGCCGCCGCGGGCAGCCCGCGTGCCGTCCGCGCGGCCGGGCAGGCGATGGCCCGAAACCCGGTGCCGATCGTCGTCCCCTGCCACCGCGTGCTCCGCACCGGCGGCGGCCTGGGCGGCTACGGCGGCGGGCTCGACGTGAAGCGCTGGCTGCTCGACCTCGAGCGCGGCGAGCGGCTCTTCTAGCCAGCTGGGGAACTCGTGGTTGCCACGGAAGTGCCACGGGCGCCGATGCGTGGCGCCTGGTTGCCACGCGACGGCGAAGAGCGCGAGTCTTCGCCGTGGACCACGGTCGTTGGACGCCATCCGAATGAACCTGGACCTGGTCCCGGCGTATCAGCCCCGGGGTGGCGTTCACGCCGACGGGTCTGAAGCTCGATCTCGAGCCCGTCGTAGCGCGATCACCGAACCCCTCCGGCACCCACGCCTCGAGCTCGGCGTGGGTGCCGATGCGGTGCCCGACGTGGGTGAAGAGCGTGCGGCCGGGCTTGAGCTTGCGGGCGCACTCGACGCCCTCGGTCATCGGCATGTGGTCCTTGACCGTCCGGTCGCGGGTCGCGGCGCCCAGCATGAGGAGGTCGGGGCTCGCGGGCGAGCTTCGAGCCCGGCGGCGCGGCCAGGTCGGGGGCGTAGACGAGCGACTCGCCGTCCGGGCCCGGTGAAGCGGTAGGCGACGGTGCGGGTGCGCCCGCTGTGGTCGACGTCGAAGGCCTGGGCGCGCAGGCCGTGGCCGAGCTCGATCGGCACGCCCGGCGTCACCTGCATCACCCGGAAGTCGAGCCGCGGGAAGATCACCCGCACGCCCTGCTCGCACTCCTTGGTGCAGTGAAGCGGGATCCGGCCGAGCTTGGCGAGCGCGTGCAGGCCGAGCACGTGGTCGTGGTGGTGGTGGGTGAGCAGCACCTGGTCGGGCACGGCGCCCGCGGCCAGGAGCTGCTGGTAGGCGTCGGGGCCGGCGTCGACCAGCACCCGCCCGTCGAGCAGGAGCGAGGCGCGCAGCCGGCGGTCGCGCGGGTCGGGCGACGTGCACTGCGGGCAGTCGCAGCCGAGTCGCGGGATCGGCCAGGCCCCGAGGAGCCCAGCACCGTCAGTCGCACTCGGCCTCCCACTTGGGGTGGTGCTTTCGGGCCCACTCGCGCCGCACCGTGCCGAGGGTGATGCCGCGAAGCGAATGGCGCGTGCTCGCGTTCAGCGTCGCCAGGTAGATGTGGCCCGCGATCAGCGGGACGACGATCCACGTCGCCCAGTCGTGGACGAGGATCGCGCTCGTCGCGCCGCGGAACGTCTTGTCGGTCTCCTGGAGCAGGATGAGGACGCCCGATGCCGGTGAAGACCACCGCCAGGCCGGCGATCACGGCCGAGTTGAGCTTCTGGCCGGCGTTGAAGCGGCCGGCGGGAGGCTCGGGGCCGCGCCGCCGCACCGCCCACGCGAGCCATGCGCGGTCGTCGTCGTCGAAGCGGTCGAGCTGCGAGACGGTGCGCCCGAGGCCGCCGCGGGCTCGTGGCGACGACCGCGACGAGCCCGGCCCAGAAGCCGACCGCGGCGCCGATGTGGAGCGTCTTCCACAGCATCCGGTCGGCGGCGAGCGAGGCGAAGACGGGCAGGTAGAGGATGAGGCCCGTGGCCGTCATGACGAGGAACGTCGACGCCGCCACCCAGTGGGCCGTCCGCTCCGCGCGGCTGAACCGGTGGACGTACTCAGTAGCCGTTGGAGCGCCCAACCCAGGCGTCGATGTCGTAGCCGTTCTGCTCCCAGTAGCCGGGCGCGAGCTTCGGGACGAGCTCGATCTTCGAGAGCCACTTCACGTTCTTGTAGCCGTACATCTCGGGGATCACGAGCCGCACCGGCGCACCGTGCGCGCGGGTGAGCGGAGCAGCCGTCCATGTGGTGGGCGAGCATGACGTTCGGCAGTGTCGTCTGCCGGAGCGACAGCGTGTCGACATACGGCTCCTCGAGCGAGACGAAGTTGGCGATACTTCGCCTCGGGGAGCGGCTCGACCATGTCCCAGATCGTCTGGAGGCGCACGCCCTGCCAGTGGACGCCGCCGACCGTCCAGCCGGTCACGCAGTGGAAGTCGGTCGTCTGCCGGGCCGACGGCAGGCCCATCAGGTCGTCCCAGCTCAGCGTGAGCGGCTTTCGGACGTGGCCCGTGACCTCGAGCTTGTACTTCGCCGGGTGGAACTCCGGCCAGGGCGGGTTGATCGCGTAGATCCGCCAGCCGCCGATGGGAAGGATGTCCTTCAGGCCCTGCGGGACGACCGACCCGGCCGCGCCGAGCGGGCGCGAGAGCGTGCTCGAGATCCGGTCACCGGCGAGCAGGCCGAGCCGCACCCAGTCCGACGACGGACAGGAACGCGGCCCGCCCCATGTGACGGTCGGCCATACGGGAAGTATCGTGCGGTCGGCGGCGCCTGCCGTAACACAGCCCCTCGTCGCGCGCCGTCTCTCTCACGTGGCTCTCACCGTCTCCGCGCATAGTCGCACCATGGCAGACGCTCGCTCCGGCAAGCGTGCTCGTGGTCGACGACGACGCCCCGGTGCGGCGGATGCTCGAGCGGACGCTGGCGGCCGAGGGCTATGCCGTCGTCGCGGTCGCCGACGGCGGGGCGGCGCTGGCCCAGGCCGAGGCGACGCCGCCGGACGCGATCGTGCTCGACGTCGCGATGCCCGGGATGGACGGCCTCGCGGTCGCCCGCCGGCTGCGGTCGAAGGGCGTCTCGACCCCGATCCTGATGCTCACCGCCCGCGACGACGTCGGCGATCGCGTCGCCGGCCTCGACTGCGGGGGCCGACGACTACCTGGTGAAGCCGTTCGCGGTCGCCGAGCTGACCGCCCGCGTGCGGGCGCTGCTGCGCCGCACCCGACCGGCCGATGTCCGCGCGTACGCCGACCTCGTGTTCGACCCGGGCACCCGCATGGTCGAGCGCGGCGGCCGCGCGGTCGAGCTCACGGCCCGGGAGGCGGACCTGCTCGAGGTGCTGCTGCGCCGGCCCGGGCACGTCGTCACCCGCCGGGCCGCGCTCGCCGCGGTGTGGGGCGACGGCCGCGCGGTGAGCGACAACGTCGTCGACCGGTACATCGCCTACCTGCGGCGCAAGCTCGGCGATCCGCCGCTGATCCACACGGTGCGCGGCGCCGGCTACGTCCTGCGGCGGTGACGGCGCCGGAGCGTCCGCGCCGCCGCGGGTCGCTGCGGGTGCGCGTGGCGCTCGCGGCGGCCGGCGCGATCGTCGTCGCGGTCTCGGTGCTCGGGGCGGGCGTGCAGATCCTGCTCTCGGACCACCTCCACGCCGAGCTCGACTCGACGCTCCGCGAGCGCGCGGCGCAGATCGCCCAGCTCAACGCCACGGCACCGGCCCTCCTGACGTCGGCCGGCGTGCTCGACGTGCCGGCGGGGCCGCGCCTGATCGACGTCGAGGTCGTCGACCGCCACCGCCGGATCGTCGCGCGGTCGCTCGGGCTCCAGGGCGGGACCGTCCCGGCCGGAGGCACTGGTCGCGGCGGCGATCCGAAGCGGCCGCGGCGGCTACGGCGACGGCCCGCTGCGCGGGGACGAGGTGCGCGTCTACGTCGCGCCGCTCTCCGACCTCGGCGGGCCCGGCGGGCGGCGGCGCGGTGATCGTCGCCGCGTCGACCGACGACGTCAACGACACGCTCGAGCAGTCGCGCGCGGCTGATCGTCGGGGGCGCGCTGCTCGCGGCCGCGCTCGCGTTCCCGCTCTCGCTGCTCCTCGCCGCGCCGCGCCCTGCGCCCGCTCGAGCGGCTGTCGGCCGGCGCCGCCGTGATCGAGCGCACCGGCGATGCCTCGCTCCGCCTGCCCGGCGGCGGCCGGACCGGCACCGACGAGGTCGACCGCCTCACCGAGACGCTGAACCGCATGCTCGCCGCGCTCGAGCAGGCCGCGCGAGGCCGAGCGCCGCTTCGTCGCCGACGCGTCGCACGAGCTGCGAAACCCGATCACCGCGCTGCGCGGGAACGCCGCGTACCTGCTCGCCCACGGCGCCGACCCCGAGACGCTCGCCGACGTCCACGCCGACGCCGAGCGGCTGAGCCGCCTCGTCGACGACCTCCTCGCCCTCGCCCGCGAGGACGCCGGCGCCGTCCCGGACGAGCCGTCGACGTCTCCGAGCTCGCGCGCGGGACGGCGGTGCGGCGACGCCGCCGTCGCCGTCGACGCCGACGGCCCCGCGCTCGTTCGCGGCGACCGGCACGCGCTCGAGCGTGCGCTTCGGAACCTGGTCGACAACGCCCACCGCCACGGCCCTCCCGGCGGCCCCGTTCGCGTCTCGGTCGAGTCGACCCCGGCGGCCGTCGTGCTCGCGGTGACCGACTCGGGCGCGGGGATCCCGCCGCATCTCGCGGAGGCGGCGACCGGCCGCTTCTGGCGCGGGCCGGACGCGGAGGCCGCGGGCGGGTCCGGTCTGGGGCTCGCGCTCGTCCGGGCGACGGCGGAGCGCCACGGCGGCGCGCTCGTCATCGACGGGCCCGCTTTGCGATGCAGCTGCCCCGGTCTCAAGCCGCTCTCAGACGGTCGGGTGACACTTCGGACGCAGACAGAAGGAGACAGCCGTGAACATCCTGCGCCGAGCATCCACCACCCGCCTCGCCATCGCCGGAACCCTGGTCGTCGTCGCCGCCGTTCGGCGAGCATCGCGCTCGCCGAGCCGATCGGGCCCCACGCCGCCGAAGCGCTCGCTGGCGGCGGCGATCCACCAGCCGCTCGCCGGCCCGCGCGTGGTCGGCGTGACCGCGCGGATCCGCTTCTCGAACCATCTCCTGCCGTCCGGCGCGCTCTCCGGCTCGAGCTCAGCCGCTCCTGGCCGGCGCCACCGGCCGGCTGTGGGCGACGAGCGGGAAGGTGCGCCTCGAGCTCCAGGCCGAGAACGGCGACACCGAGATCGGGTTCGACGGGCGGACGCTCCTCGTCTACGACGTCGCGAAGAGCACCGCGTACGAGATGCAGGTGCCGCGACGCCACCGCGACGCCCATGACAGCTCGACAGACCGGGCACAGCGTGCCGTCGATCGGCAGACATCCAGCGGGGGCTCGACCGGCTCGCGGGCCGCGTCACGCTCTCGGGCGCGATCGCCGGCGACATCGCCGGCCAGCCCGCCTACACGGTGCGCGTCTCGCCGAAGCACGACGGCGGCCTGCTCGGCGCGGTCGAGCTCGCCTTCGACGCCAACCACGCCGTGCCGCTGCGGGTCGCCGTCCTGAGCCAGGGCGACTCGACCCCGGTGGTCGCGCTCTCGGTGACCGACATCAGCTTCGGCACCGTGCCGTCCTCCGACCTGACCGTCCGTCTCGCGCCGGGCACGAAGATCGTCCACGTGCACCCGCCGCAGGCGCCGGCGCACGACGGCGTCGGCGGCCCATACGCCGACGTGGCCGGCACGGCCGCGGTCGCGCGTGCGGTCCCGTTCCGCCTGGCCGCGCCGCCGTCGCTCGTCGGCCTGCCGCGGCAGGCCGTGCGCCTGATCGACGGGTCCGGCACGCCCGGCCGCGATGGTCGTCTACGGCCAGGGCCTCGGCGCGATCGTCGTCCTCGAGCAGGGCGGCCGACGCCACGACGCCGGGCCGCTGGGCTGCGCTGCCGCGCGTCTCGATCGACGGCGCGTCCGGCCACGAGCTGGCGACCGCGCTCGGCACGGTGATCCAGTTCGACCGCAGCGGCGTGCGCTACACGCTCGTCGGATCGCTGCCGGCGACGGCGGCCGAGGCGGCCGCGCGCGCATCTCGGCTGATGCGGCGGGATCCCCCCCGACCGGCCGGTCGAGGCGCGCGGCCTCGTGAAGCGGTACGGCGACCTGGCCGCGGTCGACGACGTCGACCTCACGGTCGAGCCGGCGACGTCTACGGCTACCTGGGCCCGAACGGCGCCGGCAAGACGACGTCGCTGCGCATGCTGCTCGGCCTGATCCGGCCGACCGCGGGCGGCGCCCGGCTGTTCGGCCGCGATCCGATCCGCATGGGCCGGCGCGCGCTCGAGGGGGTCGCCGGGTTCGTCGAGGCGCCGCAGTTCTACCCGTACCTGACCGGGCGCAAGAACCTGGAGCTGCTCGCGGCCTTCGACGGCGGCGACGCCCGCGCGCGGATCGACGAGGTGCTCGACACCGTCGACCTGGCCGACCGGGCGGGCGACCGGGTCGGCGGCTACTCCCACGGGATGCGCCAGCGGCTCGGCATCGCCGCCTCGCTCCTGCGCCGCCCGCGGCTGCTCATCCTCGACGAGCCCCAGACCGGCCTCGACCCGGCCGGGATGCGCGACATGAAGACGCTCATCCGCCGCCTCTCGGCGGAGGGGATCACGGTGCTCCTCTCGAGCCACCAGATGGCCGACGTCGAGGAGCTGTGCAACCGGGTCGCGATCATCAACCGCGGCCGGATCCTGTACGAGGGCGACGTCGCCGAGCTGACCCGGTCGATGGGCACCTGGTACCGCCTGCGCGCGTCCGATCTCGACGCCGCCGAGCACACGGCGCCCGAGTTCGGCTCGCCGACGTCGCGCGCGACGGACGGCGAGCTGCGCTTCAGCGCCGACGAGGAGCTGCTCGAGCGCTTCATGATCGCGCTCGGCAAGCGCCGGCATCGGCGTCCGCGCGCTGGTCCCGCAGCAGGCGACGCTCGAGCAGCTCTTCTTCCAGCTCACCGAGCAGGACGGGGCTCGGCGCCGGTGGCGCGCCGGCGACCCGGCGTCGAGGCGGTGCGCGTGATGCCGACGCTTCCTGACGGCGTACCGCTGGGAGCTGCGCAAGCTCGTCTCGCAGAAGCGCACCTACCTCGGCCTCGGGGCGGTCACGGCGGTGCCGCTCATCTTCGTCACGGCGCTCGCGCTCCAGAGCGGCTCGCCCAACGACGTCGCCTTCGGCCGCTACGTGCGCGAGTCGGGCCTCGCCATCCCGCTCGTCCTGCTGCTCTTCTCGTCGGTGTGGCTCTTCCCGCTCGTGACGGCGCTCGTCGCCGGCGACATCATCGCCGCCGAGGATCACAACGGCACGCTGAAGACGATCCTCACGCGCTCGCTCGACCGCGGCCAGATCTTCGCCGGGAAGCTGCTCGCGGCGGTCACGTACGCGGCGCTCGCGCTGGTGCTGATGGGCTCGGTGGCGGTCGTCGCGGGGAGCCTCAAGTCGGGCTTCAACGGCCTGATCAGCCTGTCCGGCACGCACGTCTCGGCCGGGCACGCGCTCGGCCTGGTGGCGGCCAGCTTCGCCGTCTACATGATCCCGATGGTCGGCCGTCGTCTGCGTCGGCCTCCTCCTCTCGGCGGTCACCCGAAACAGCGCGGCGGCCGTCGTCGGGACGCTGATGTTCGCGCTCCTCATGCAGCTGATCGGGATCCTGCCCGGGCTCTCGGGCACCGAGCCGTACCTGCTGACGACGCAGTTCCAGGCCTGGCAGGGCTTCTTCCGGACGCCCACCGACTGGGTGCCGATCGTCCGCGCGGTGTGGGTGTGCGCGATCTACGCCGTGCCGGCCGGGCTCGGCGCCTACCTGGTGTTCCTGCGCCGCGACGTCGCCGGCGGCTGAGCGCGCAACAGACGGGGTCTGACCCCGATTGTTGCATCGGTAGGCTTCGGGGGTGGCCTCCGATCCGCTTCGCGCCTTCTCGCCGCCCGTCGCCGACTGGTTCCGGCGGAGCTTCGAGGAGCCCACGCCGGCCCAGGCAAGGGCTGGCCGCCGATCGCCGCCGGGCAAGCACACGCTCGTCCTCGCGCCGACCGGCTCGGGAAAGACGCTCGCCGCCTTCCTGGCCGCCATCGACGGCCTCGTCCGCGACCCCGCGCGAGCGCGGCACCCGGGTGCTCTACGTGATCGCCGCTCAAGGCGCTCAACCACGACATCGAGAAGAACCTGCGCGCGCCGCTCGCCGGCATCGAGACGCCGCGCGAGGTCGACGGTCGCGGTGCGCAGCGGCGACACGCCCCAGCGCGAGCGGGCCGCGATGCGCCGCCACCCGCCCGACATCCTGATCACGACGCCCGAGTCGCTCTACCTGATCCTGACCTCGGCCGCCCGGGAGATGCTGGCCGGCGTCGAGACGGTGATCGTCGACGAGATCCACGCGCTCGCGGCGAGCAAGCGCGGCACCCACCTGGCGCTCTCGCTCGAGCGGCTCGCGCACCTGACCGGCGGCGACGTGCAGCGGATCGGGCTCTCGGCGACCCAGCGGCCGCTGGAGGAGATCGCCCGCTTCCTCGGCGGCGACCGGCCGGTCGAGATCGTCGACGCCGGCCATCGGAAGCCGCTCGACCTCGAGGTGGTCGTGCCGGTCGACGACATGCGCGAGCTGGGCGGGGCGCCGGCCGTCGACGGCGAGCCGCGCCAGTCGATCTGGCCGGCGATCTACCCGCGCCTGCTCGAGCTCGTCCGGGCCCACCGCTCGACGCTCGTCTTCGTGAACAGCCGCCGCGCGGCCGAGCGCGTCGCCCACCGCCTGAACGAGCTCGCCGAGCGAGGACATCGCCCGCGCCCACCACGGCTCGATCGCCCGCGAGCAGCGGCTCGAGATCGAGGAGATGCTCAAGACCGGCCGGCTGCCGGCGCTGGTCGCCACGTCGTCGCTCGAGCTCGGGATCGACATGGGCGCGATCGACCTCGTCGTGCAGGTCGAGTCGCCGAAGTCGGTCGCCGCCGGCCTGCAGCGCGTCGGCCGCGCCGGCCACCAGGTGGACGCCGCGAGCTCCGGCCGCTTCTTCCCCAAGTACCGCGGCGACCTGCTCGAGACGGCGGTCGTCGTCGGCCGCATGCGCGAGGGCGAGATCGAGCACACGCGCGTGCCCCGCCAGCCGCTCGACGTGCTCGCCCAGCAGCTCGTCGCGACGACGGCGATGGACGACTGGGCGGTCGACGACCTGCACGCGATGGTGACGCGCGCCGCCCCCTACCGCGACCTCAGCCGGACCCAGCTCGAGGGCGTGCTCGACATGCTGGCCGGCCGCTACCCGTCCGACGAGTTCGCCGAGCTGCGACCGCGGGTCGTCTGGGATCGCACGGCCGGCGTCGTGCGCGGCCGCGACGACGCCCGCCGGCTGGCGGTCACCACCGGCGGCACGATCCCCGACCGCGGCCTCTACGGCGTCTTCCTGGCCGACTCGGGCGCGCGCGTCGGCGAGCTCGACGAGGAGATGGTCTACGAGGCCCGCCCGGGCGAGGTGTTCCAGCTCGGCGCGACGTCGTGGCGGATCGAGCAGATCACCCGCGACCGGGTGCTCGTCTCGCCCGCGCCCGGCGTGCCCGGGCGGATGCCGTTCTGGAAGGGCGACGGCGTCGGCCGCCCGTACGAGCTCGGCCGGGCCGTCGGCGAGGCGGCCCGCACGCGCCGGTTCGGCGACCTCGACGAGCTGGCCGCGAGCAACCTCTCGACCTACCTCGACGACCAGGAGGCCGCGACCGGCGTCATCCCGTCCGACCGCACGATCGTGGTCGAGCGCTTCCGCGACGAGATCGGCGACTGGCGGGTGTGCGTGCTCTCGCCGTTCGGCGGCCGCGTCCACGCGCCGTGGGCGCTGGCGGTCGAGCGGCGGATGGGCGAGGCGCTCGGGATCGAGGTCGAGGCGATGTGGGCCGACGACGGCATCGCCATCCGCCTGCCCGACTCCGACACGCCGCCGCCGGTCGACCTGATCGCGATCCCGCCCGACGACCTCGACGACCTCCTGCTCGACCGGGTCTCCGAGAGCCCGCTCTTCGCCGCCCGCTTCCGCGAGAACGCCGCCCGCGCGCTGCTCCTCCCGCGCCGCCGGCCGGGGCAGCGCACGCCGCTCTGGCAGCAGCGCCTGAAGGCGCACGACCTGCAGCAGGTGGCGAAGAAGTACGGGTCGTTCCCGGTGCTGCTCGAGACCTACCGCGAGGTGCTCTCGGACGTCTTCGAGGTGCCGGCGCTGAAGGGCCTTCTGCAGGCGATCGGCCGGCGGCGAGGTGCGGCTGGTCGAGGTCGAGTCGGCCGAGCCGTCGCCGTTCGCCTCGTCGCTCCTGTTCGACTACATCGCGACCTACATGTACGAGGGCGACGCGCCCGCCGCCGAGCGCCGCGCACAGGCGCTCCAGCTCGACCGCGCGCTGCTCGCCGAGCTCCTGCGGACCGACGACCTGCGCGAGCTGCTCGACGGCGACGCGATCGACGAGGTCGAGGGCGAGCTCCAGGGCGAGGGCCGCACGCCTCGACGCCGACCGCACGCACGACCTGCTGCGCCGGCTCGGCGACCTGTCGCGCGACGAGCTGGCCGCCCGCGGCGCGGCCGACGTCGACGGGCTCGTCGCCGCAGCGGCGGGCCGCCGTGGTGCGGATCGCGGGCGACGAGCGGCTGATCGCCGCCGAGGACGCCGGGCTCTACCGCGACGGGCTCGGCGTCGTCCCGCCGCTCGGGCTTCCGATGGCGTTCCTCGAGCCGGTCGACGACGCGCTCCGGCGGCTGGTGCTCCGCTACGCCCGCACGCACGGGCCGTTCACCGCCGAGGAGCTCTGCGCGCCCGCTGGGGCGTCGACGCTAGCCGGCGTCCTGCGCGACCTGGCCGCCGAGGGGGCGCTGCTCGAGGGCGAGTTCCGGCCCGGCGGCCGGGGACGGAGTGGGTCGCGCCCGACGTCCTGCGCCGCGTCCGCCGGCGGACGCTCGCGGCCGTCCGGCGCGCGGTCGAGCCGGTCGAGGCCGAGGCGCTGGCCCGGTTCCTGCCGGCCTGGCAGGGGATCGGCCGCGACCAGGGCCGCGGGATCGACCGGCTGCGCGACGTGGTCGCCCAGCTCCAGGGCATCGCGCTCCCGGTGGCGGCGTGGGAGTCCGACGTCCTGCCGATCCGCGTGCCGGGCTACACGCCCGGAGATGCTGGACGAGCTGTGCGCCGGCGGCGAGCTCGTCTGGATCGGCGCCGGCCGCGGCCGGGTGGCCCTCTACCTGCGCGGCGGACGCCCGCCTCGTCGGGACAGTCCCGCCGAGGCGCCCGGAAGCACATCCGATCCTCGACGCGCTGCGCGCTCGGGGAGCGATGTTCTTCGCCGACCTCGTCGCCGCCGTCGGCGAGAGCGAGCGCGCGGTGCTGGCCGAGCTCTGGAGCCTCGTCTGGGCCGGCGTGGTCACGAACGACTCCTGGCAGCCGCTGCGCAGCGGCGCGACCCTGCGGTCGGTCGACGAGCTGCGGCCGGGCCGCTCCGGCCGGCGGGCGCGGCCGACCTCGTCGCTCCCGGCCGCGCGCGGGCCGCTGGTCGCTCGTCGAGGGCCTGCTCCAGCCGGCGCCGGCACCCGCGCGAGCGGGCCCGGGCGCTGGCCGAGACGCTGCTCGACCGCCACGGCGTGCGTGACGCGCGCCGCCGTCCTCGCCGAGGGCATCCCGGGCGGCTTCTCGGCCGTCTACGGCGAGCTGCGGATGATGGAGGAGGCCGGGCTGGCCAGCGCGGCTACTTCGTCGAGGGCCTGGGCGGCGCCCAGTTCGCGGTCACCACCGCCGTCGAGCGGCTGCGCGACGTGCGCGAGGCCGACCCGGACGCGCCGCCCGTCGTGCTCTCGGCCGTCGACCCCGCCAACCCGTACGGCGCGGCGCTCCCCTGGCCGCGAGGCGAGCCGCAAGCCGGCCCGCATCGCCGGCGCCTGGGTCGTCCTGGCCGGCGGCCGGCCGGCGCTCTACGTCGAGAAGGGCGGGCGCGGCCTCGTCACGATCGAGCCGGAGCTGCTCGAGCCGGCGATCGCGGCGCTGGCCGGCCTGGTCGAGTCGGGCCGCGCCCGCCGGCTCGCGCCCGAGCGGGTCGACGGCGAGCCGATCGTCGGCACCGAGGCCGAGCGGCTGCTGCTCGACGCACGGCTTCCTCCAGGGGCACCGCAAGCTCGTGCTGCGGGCGTAGGCTGCTCCGATGCCTGAGGGGCACTCGCTCGAACTCGCCGCGCGCCGCCTGCGGCCGATCGTCGGCGCCCGCGTCGACGGCGGGCCGCTCGCCGGCGCCGTCGTCTCGGGCATCGAGGCGCGCGGCAAGCACCTGCTCGTCCACGCCGCCGACGGCCGCAGCCTGCACGTCCACCTGGGGATGCACGGCGGCGTGCGCCTGCGGCCGCCCGGCGACGGGCGCGGCCGCTACGTGCTCCGCACCGCCGCGGGCGACCTCGTGATCGCCGGGCGGGTCGGCGTCGCCGCCCGGCCGCCGCAGCTGGCGCTCGGCCCCGACCTGCTCCACGGCCGCTTCGACGCCGCCGAGTACCTGCGCCGCGCCCGCGCGGTCGACCGCCCGGTCGGCGAGCTCCTGCTCGACCAGCGCGTGCTCGCCGGGATCGGCAACATCGTGCAGTCCGAGACGCTCTGGGAGCGCCGCCAGAGCCCGTTCGCGCCGGCGTCCGCCCTCTCCGACCGGCGCCTGCTCGAGCTCGCCGCGACCGCCCGCCGCCAGCTCCGCCGGGGCGTCGACCGGCCGGCTCCCGGCCAACGTCTACCGCCGCACCGGCCGGCCGTGCCCGCGCTGCCGGACGCCGATCCGAGAGCACGACCCAGGGCGACCACGCCCGCCGCACCTACCACTGCCCGCGGTGCCAGCCGGCGTGATCCGGCGGCGCGATCCCGAGGGCGTGCACGATCGCGCCCGCGGCGCGCATGCTCGGGCTCGCGGTCGGCGACGCGCTCGGCGCGGCCGTCGAGTGGCTGCACCCCGACCAGATCCGGACTCGCTACGGCGGGCCACTGCGCGACATGGTCGCCTCGGCTCCCTGGGAGCGGGGCGAGTGGACGGACGACACGGCGATGGCGATCGAGCTCGCCACGAGCCTGGCCGACCAGGGCGGCTACGACGAGGACGACGTGTTCGCGCGCTACGCGATGTGGGCGCGGTCGCGGCCCGAAGGACATCGGCGCGACCGTCGCCGCGGCGCTGCGGCGGGCCGCGCTCGGCCGACGAGGCCCGGGCGCCGCGGCGGAGGCGTATCACGAGGCCGAGGGCCGAAGCGCCGGCAACGGCTCGCTCATGCGCACCGTGCCGATCGCGATTCGCTACCGCAGCGACCCGGGCGCGATCGAGCGGATCTCGCGCATCGACTCGGGCCTCACCCACCACGACCCGCTGGCCGGCGACGCCTGCGCCTGGCTCAACCTGACCGTGGCGGCGCTGATCCAGGGCCGGCGCGCTGCCGCAGTCGATCTCGCAGGTGGCGCGCGCGGCCGAGGACGCGATCGCGGACGACGAAGCCCGGCTCGCCGCCGAGGCGCAGGAGCAGATGGGGTTCGTCCTGACGACGCTCCGGATCGGCTTCGCGGCCGCGTTCGGCCACGACGCCTTCGAGCCGGCGGTCGTGTTCGCCGTCAACCTGGGCGGCGACGCCGACACGAACGGCGCCGTCGCCGGCGCCCTCGCCGGCGCCCGGTTCGGCGCCGGCGGGATCCCGCAGCGCTGGATCGAGCCGCTGATGCGCAAAGCGGTCGTGAGCGGCCTTGCGAACCGTCTCATCCGTTCCTAGAGTCCGGCCGGAACGTCGCAAACGCCACGATTGGGGGTTCTCCGATGAAGGCTGTCTTCACCGCCCGCCGGCTGAACGCGGGGCACTACGACGACTTCCGCAAGGCCTGGGAGCCGGATCAGTGGCCGACGGGGTTCAAGGGCGCGTACCTCATGCGCGACACGGCCGACCCGGATCAGATCACCGTCATGGGGCTCTTCGACGTGTCCGACGACGACGCAGCCCGCTCCAGACCGACCTGGAGCCGTCCGAGCGCGACCGGCACGAGCGGATGGCGCCGCACGTCGCCGAGACGATCGTCTCGGGCCTCTTCGACGTCGTCGTCCACGAGTCGGGCGGCGCCACGGGCAACCACTCGGCGGTGCTGCTCACCGAGCGCACCCTGAAGCCGGGATCGTTCGACGACTACATGGACGCCGGCCGGCAGAGGAACGAGGAGATGGGCGGCATGCCGGCGGGCCTCGAGTTCATGCTGCTCCAGGACACGGCGAACCGCCGACCACGTCATCCAGCTCGGGATCGTCCGCGTGGCCGACATCCAGGCGTTCCGCGACTCGGTCAGCCGGGCCGGCAGAACATGCTCGAGGCGATCGCGCCGTTCGTCGCGTCGGTCGGGCTGGACACCGCCTACGAGCTGATCGAGGAGGTCGCTCCGGTCCACGCGTGCGCGAGGGGTATCCTCTCGCGCGATGTCGGAAGCACCCGATCGAAACCTCGCGCTCGAGCTCGTGCGCGTGACCGAGGCGGCGGCGCTGGCCTCGGCGCGCTGGGTCGGGTTCGGCGACAAGAACGCCGCCGACCAGGCCGCCGTCGACGCGATGCGGCACATGCTGGCGACCGTCGAGATGGACGGCGTCGTCGTGATCGGCGAGGGCGAGAAGGACGAGGCGCCGATGCTCTTCAACGGCGAGCGGATCGGCACCGGCTCGGGCGTCAGCGTGGACGTCGCCGTCGACCCGCTCGAGGGCACCGAGCTGGTCGCGCGCGGCCAGCCGAACGCGCTCGCGGTGGTGGCCGCGGCCGAGTCGGGCACGATGTTCGACCCGGGCCCGGTCTTCTACATGGAGAAGCTCGCGTGCGGCGCCGACGTCGACGAGGAGCTCGACATGCACGCGCCGATCGAGGAGACGCTCGAGCTGGTCGCGCGGGCCAGGCGCGGGCGGGTGCGCGACCTGATGGTCGTGATCCTCGACCGGCCCCGCCACGACGAGATGGTGAAGCGCATCCGGGGCGCCGGCGCGCGCATCCGCTTCATCCCCCACGGCGACGTCGCCGGGGCGATGATGGCCGCGAGCCCCGAGACCGGGATCGACCTGCTGTGGGGCATCGGCGGCACGCCCGAGGGCGTGCTCGCGGCGGCGGCGTTCAAGTGCCTCGGCGGCCAGTTCATGGGCCGGCTCTGGCCGCGCAACGAGGCCGAGGCGCAGGAGGCGCGCGACGCCGGCTACGACCTCGAGCGGGTGCTCACGACCGACGACCTGATCCGCGGCGAGAACGTCTTCTTCGCCGCCACCGGCGTGACCGACGGCGACCTGCTCCGCGGCGTCCGCTACCGCGCCGGCGGCGCCCTCACGCTCCTCGCTCGTCATGCGCTCGAAGTCCGGCACCGTCCGCACGCTCCAGGCCACGCACTCGATGGAGAAGCTGTCAGCTGTGGCAGGCGAGCGGTACGGATAGCGGGAGGCCGATTACCGTAAAAGGAGTAGCCGCGGAATAGCCGCCGCGCCCGATACCCCGCCCGTACGCAACTCCACGGGGGTCGGATGCTCTCCTTTCGGACATTCATATCTGCGGGCGCTCTCGCCCTGGCTGCTCTTGTCCTGCCGTCCACAGCCTCTGCGGCGATCGTCTCGCCGTGGGTGCACGCCCAGGGGGTCGGCTTCACCGACCAGAACGGCCTGCCGGTCGTCCTTCGCGGCGTGAACCAGCAGGGCGGCGCCGGAACTGGCTCGAACGGCCTGGCCCTCAGCCTGGGCTCGAACTTCGTCCGCGTCCTCGCGCCGTGGAGCACGGTCGAGGACACCGCTCCGGTCGGCGGGCTTCACACCTGGAACGAGGAGTACCTCAAGCGCCTCGACGATCAGGTGTCCTGGTACGAGGACCACGGCGTGAACGTCCTTATCGACTTCCACCAGTACAAGTGGTCGCCCTACTTCGGCTCCGGCGAGACGGGTGTGCCGGGGTGGTTCTACAACGACGTTCGTCCCGGCCTCTACCCGAAGACCGACGACGGGATGAAGGAGGCGATGAGCGACTGGTGGACCGATGCCGTCGGTCGCGCCGACTACCTCGCCTTCGTGCGGATGATGGTGAATCGCTACGGGTCGCACGCCAACGTGGTCGGCTACGAGGTCTTCAACGAGCCGATGGTCGGGAACCTCGGCGAGAACCACGCCTCGACGCAGGCCGTGATCTCGTGGGAGGCGCCGATCGTGAACACGATCCGGCTCAAGGACCCCGAGCGCGCCGTGTTCTTCATGCTCCGCGGCGGCGGCGACAACGGCCTCACGAACGCCGACTTCACGAAGTTCGGCCCGATGACCAACCTCGTCCTCGACCTGCACGACTACTACAACGGCCTCTACGGCTCCGGGTACACGCCCGACCAGGAGAGCTGGGTGCCGTCCTGGGACGCCACCCACAACCAGAACTTCCTCGACTATCACGGCACCGAGGACGCGCTCGTCCAGAACCTGGCCGTTGCCGTCAACAAGACGCGCCAGCTCGGCATCCCGCTCGTCGTCGGTGAGTGGGGAGCACAGACTGCCGACTCGGGCGTGCTCGACTTCCAGCACCACCTGGTGTCCGTGATGAGCCGCTACGGGCTCTCGTGGGCGCGGTGGAACCTGGGACAGGGCGCCGATCCGTTCACGCTCCTCACGCGCACGAAGTCGTTCAACCTCGTGGGGGCCGACCTCGCCGTCGCTCTTGCGACGCCCGCGCCGACGATGGGGATCGCCCCGGTCGCCGACATCGCGCCGTCGGTGACCGGCTTCGCCCAGGTCGGGCAGGTGCTCACGGCATCGAACGGCACATGGGCCGGCGTGCCCGCGCCCGTCGTCACCGACCAGTGGCAGCGCTGCAACGCGATCGGCATGGCCTGCAAGGTCATCACCGGCTCGACCGCCGCGACCTACGTCGTGATGCAGAGCGACCTGGGCTCGACGCTCCGGGTAGCGGTGCGAGCGCGGAGCTCGGCCGGGCACACGGTGCTCCGAACCGCCGTCACGGCGCCCGTCACGCCGAACGTCCTCACGGTCGCCAACCTGACGGCGCAGGTGTCGCCGATCACCGCCGACCGTCACGGTCAGCTTCGACCTGAACAAGGACGCGGCGATCAAGATCGTGATCCGAAACGCGGCGGGCGCCGTCGTGAAGAAGCTCGACAACGCCGACCATCCGGCCGGGCTCGTGGTCAAGCGCTGGGGGAGATGCAGGACGGACGGCCTGCCGGCGCCGCACGGCGCCTACACGGCGCTCGATCACCGCCACGACGGCGACCGAGTTCACCTCGGCGTCGATCCCGATCACGATCTGAGGTCGCCGCCAGATCCGCGAGCTGGGCGTCGACGAGCCGCACGAGCTCCGCGGCGCCCACCTCGACGATCTGGCCGCGGCCGCCGGCGTTCAGGCAGATGCGGTCGAGCCCGCCGCCGCTCGCGTCGAGGTAGACGGGCAGCCGGCGGCGCGACCCCAGCGGGCTGATCCCGCCGACCTGGTAGCCGGTCACGCGCTCCGCGTCGCGGGGGTCGGCCATCTCGGCGTGCTTCACGCCCGCCGGCGGCGGCGAGCTTCTTCAGCGACAGCTCGGCCGTCGCCGGGCACGAGCGCGAACACCAGGTCGTCGCCGGCCCGCACGACGAGGCTCTTGAACATCCGCGCGCGCTCGACGCCGAGATCGTCGGCCGCCTGCTCGGCACCGCCGCCGTGGCGGTACGAGTAGCTCATGAGCGTGTGGGCGACGCCGGCGCGGCGCAGCTCCGTGGTTCCTCTCGTCTCCGCCATCGGTAGCCAACGGTAATATCCCCGCCGATGCGAGAGTACACGCCCGAGCAGGAGTCGTTCCGCGACGACGCCGTGGCCGTCATCAACGCCGGAGCGATCGTGATCGCGGTCGCCGGGACGTGGACGCGCCCGATCTTCATGGGCATCATCGCGCTCCTCGTCGCCGTGATCGGCTACTTCATGGCGCCGCGCTCGCGCGGGCGGGCACATCATCGCCGTCTGCCTGATCACGCTCTTTGCGATCCTCGAGACGTGGCTCTGGCAGGGCAAGCACATCATCTGAGCGGCGGCCGGATCGGAAGGCCGCTCACGACGTGGCCGCGCCCGCCCGCCTGGTAGGCGACGTCGACCACGTGCTCGGGCCGGTAGCGGCCGAAGAAGAACCCGCGGACGAGGCTTCGGGCCGTGTCGCGCGCCGGGGGCGTCAGCTCCCTGGCGAACACCAGCTCGCGGCCGTCGAGCACGAAGTCCATGCCCTCGATCTGCGGCAGGCCGTTCACGTAGACCTCGAACGGCGGCTCCACCTCGGGCGGGAGCGGCACGCGCGACCCGTTCACGCGGGGGCGACCTCGCGGGTCACCATTCGACCAGCTTCCACACCTCGGGCTGCATGCCGCCGGTCTCGTCGCCGACCTCGGCGAAGATCGTGACGGCGCGCTTCAGGTGCTCCATCGACTCGGCCTCGCGGCCCGCCGCGGTGCAGCAGGTCGGCCAGGTTGTTGTGCAGCGCCGCCTCGCGGTGGCGGTCGCCCTGCTCGGAGCAGAGCCCGAGCGCCCGGGCGGTCAGCGCGATCGCCCGCGTCGGCTCGCCCGCGCGGCCGCACGCCAGCGCGAGGTTGTTGAGCGCGGCGACGAGCACGCTGCGGTCGGGGAGCGACTCGGCCAGCTCGACGCTGCGCTCCAGGTGGCCGCGGTCGCCCGTCAGCATCCCCAGGATGTTCTCCGCCTGGGCGACGGCCTCGGCGTCGCCGGCCGCCTCGCCCAGCTCCAGCGACCGGCGGGCGAGCTCGTCCGCGTCCGCGTCCCGGCCCCGCCGGTGCGCCGACCAGGCTGCGGTCGGCCTGGACCCGCGCCGACTCGCCGCCGAGCCGCAGCGCCTCGAGCGAGATGGCGCTCGGCGAGCTCGGGATCGCCGCGCCGGTCGTGCACACGGCCCAGCTTGTGCTCGATCGCCGGCCAGCCGCGCCGGCTCGCCGAGCGCCGCCGCCGCCTCGTACGCCGAGATCGGCCGACGCCGTACTCGCCGCGCAGCGTGTGCAGGTCGCCGATCGCCTCGTCCAGCAGTCGCCGCGCTCCGCGTGGCCCAGCGCGATCGCCGAGCGGTACGCCTCGAGCGCCTCGCTGGTGGCGTGCAGCGCCCGCGCCCGGTCGCCCGCGGCCCGGAACGCCTCGGCCGCCTCGGCGCTCGACGACCGGCCGCCAGCAGGTGGCGGGCGACCAGCGCCGGGTCGGCCCGCCGGCCGGCCAGCGCCGTCGGCCACCCGCCGGTGGAGCAGCCGCCTGCGCGCGAGGCTCGCCCGCTCGTAGCGACCGGCCGAGCAGCTTGTCGTGCGAGAAGTCGTAGCCCCGACTCGCGCTCGACGATCAGCCCGCGCCGGGTCAGCTCCTCGAGGCCGGTCGACGGTCTCGTCCTCGCCGCGGCCCGCGGCGGCGCGCAGCGTGTCGACGTCGAACGACCGGCCGATCACGGCGGCCGCCGCCAGCAGCTGGGTCGCGGCCTCGCCGATCCCGTCCAGCCGGGCGTCCAGCAGCTCGCGGACGCCGCCGGGGAGCGTCGCCATCCTCGGCCGCGCCTCCGAGCGGCCGCCAGATACTCGACCACGAACAGCGGCAGGCCCTCGGTCTCGTCGTAAGACGCTCGGCGCGCGCGGCCGAGGCCGGCCGCCGTCGGCCAGCTCGGCGACGTCCGTCGCGTGAGAGCGCGCCCGAGCCGGATGCACGCGCCCGGCCGAGCCGCCGCAGCGACGGCGTGGTCGGCCGCCGATCTCCTCCGGCCGCCACGCGGCCACGACCAGCATCGGCGTGCCCCCCAGCCGCCGCGCCAGGTAGCCGATCACGCCGAGCGACGCCGGGTCGGCGTACTGGAGGTCGTCGAGGAAGCAGCACGCCCGGGCGGCTCGCGAGGCGAGCAGCGCGGCGCAGCACCTGGCGAGCCCCTCGTGCAGCCGCTGCTGGGCGGCGACGCTGTCGCCCGCGGCCACGGCGTCGCCGCCGACCTCGGGCACGAGCCGCGCGGCCTCGGCGCGCCAGTGCGGCGGGACCTGCGCCAGCGGCCCGCTCGCCGGCGCGTCGAGCGCGGCCCGCAGCACGGCCGCGACGAGGCCGAACGGCGAGCGCCGGCCTCGCCCTCGTGGGAGCGGGCCGCCACGGCGACGCTGCCCGTCGGCGCGGACTGCGCCCGAGCGAGCTCCTCGCCGAGCCGGGTCTTGCCGACGCCCGGCTCGCCCTCGATCACGACCAGCCGCCCATCCGTCGCGGCACGCGCGCGTGCTCGGCGAGCGAGCGGCCGCACTCGCCGGCCGCGGCCGACCAGCGGCCGGTCGGGCGCGGGCGGCGGCACGGGGCCGGCTGCGCGGCGCGGCCGGCCACCGGCAGGCGGCCCTCGTTCACGGCGTTGTAGAGCTCGCGTGGTCTCGGGCAGCGGCCGGACGCCGAGCTCGCGGTCGAGCACGCGCACGCAGTCGCGGTACTGGCTCAGCGCCTCCGCCCGGCGGCCGCTGGCCGCGTACAGGCGGATCAGCGCCCGGTGCGCCGGCTCGTGGAGCGGGTCGAGCGCCAGCCGCCGGCGGGCAGTGCGGCGATCGCCTCGTCCGCGCGGCCCGGCTCGGCCTCGAGCGCCGACACGAGCCGGTCGAGGGCGAGCTCGAGCTCCGCCGCGCAGCTCTCCGCCGCCGTCGCGCTGCCAGTCGTCGAAGCGGACGCTGTCGCGCAGCCCGAAGCCGGCCAGCAGGTCGTCGCGGTGCAGCGCCACGGCGGCGGTCAGCGGCGCGATCGCGGCCGTGCCGTCGCCCGCGCGACGGCGACCAGCGCGCGGAACCGGCGCGACGTCGATCGCGTCGGCTCGAGCGTCGAGCGCCGACCGCCGCCCGGCTGACCGTCGACCCAGCGGCCGCCCGAGCGCCGAGCGCAGCGTCGAGAGCGTGCGCCGCAGCGCCGCCCGTCCGCGATCGGGATCCGCGTCCGGCCACAGCAGGTCGACCAGCAGGTCGCGGCTCTGTGGAGCCGGCCGGTCACGGCCAGGTAGGCGAGCAGCGCCATGGCCTTGCGCGTGTCCACCCGCAGCGGCTCGCCGTCGACCTCGATCCGCGGCGTCCCCAGCACGTCGATCCGGAGCGTCACGCGCCGAGTATGGCAGCCGCGTCCGTGACGGTGAAGTGCGAGCCGTTCCGGTCGTAACGTTTTCGGGACGGACGACGTGGATGATCTCCCGTACCGGCCGCAGGGGCCGGCACACCACGAGGAGGCCACGATGTCCCGCTCCATCCGCACCATCTCCCTCGCAGCCGCCGTCGCGTCGGCGCTGACGCTTTCGCCGGCGGCGCTGGCCGGCGGCGGTAAGACCGCCGACAGCGCCCTCCGCAACCGCCGCCGGATCGCCGCGTGACGGTTGCCGCACGGCCTTGCCACGCCGAGCGCGATGGAAGATGCTGAACACACCATGATCAGCGCGATCCACGGCGGGAGAGCGGTCGGCCGGCGGGCGGCATTGGCCGTGTTCGTCACGACCTGCGCCATCTGGGCCGCCGTCCTGCTGCTCGAGTGGATGACGCGCGGGGTGTCGTCTCACGACGAGCTCGGGCCGTACGACATCGTGGGGTTGGTCGTCGTCACCCTGCTCCTGGCGTTTCCGGCGACGGGTCTCGTGATCGCCCTCCGCCGTCCGGCGACGCCCATCGGCTGGCTCCTGCCCGCGATCGGAGCTGGATGGGGGCTGCTGCTCGTCACGAGCGGCTACGCGGACTACGGCCTCCTCGCGCATCCGGGGTCGCTGCCGGCGCCCGACGTCGTCGCGGCGGTGGGCGGAGCTGCCTGGGCGATCCCGGTCGGGCGGACCCGCATCGCAGCGGATGGTCGACCACCGGCTCTACCGTCGCCGCTACGACGCGGTCCGCACCCTCGAGGCCTTCAGCGGGCGGCTGCGCGAGCAGGTGGACATCGAGACCGTGAGCGGCGAGGTGCTGAACGATCGTCCGCGAGACGCTCCAGCCGGCGCACGCCGCGATCTGGATCCGTCCCCACGAGGCGGACGCATGAGAGCCGGGAGGACGTCCGGCGCGGCGAGCGGGCTGCGGCTGTGTGGGGTGCCTGGGCCGTCTTCGCCGTGACCTCCGCGCTGTGGGTGGTGGCGATCGTGACGGCGTGGCTCACGCGCGACCTCGAGAATCCCGAGAGCCTCGGAAGCGGCGGCGCCGACCTCGTCCGTGCGATCGGCGTCGCGGTGGTGCTGCTGGCGTTCCCGATCGCCGGGATCGTCATCGCCACGCGGCAGCCGGCCAACCTCATCGGCTGGATCCTGCTCGCGATCGGAGCGGGATGGGCGCTCCTGGCCGGCGCCACGGGCTACGCCGACTACGGGATCAGGCTCCATCCGGGCTCGCTGCCCGGCGGCCGACGTCGCAGCCGCGCTCACGCTGACGCGTCTGGGCGCCGCCGGTCGGGCTCACGGGGACGTTCCTGCTGCTGCTCTTCCCGGACGGCCGCCTGCCCGGTCCGCGCTGGCGGTGGGTCGCGTACGTCGGCGCCGCGAGCACGGCGACGTGCGCGATCGACGGCGCTTCTCGACCCAGGGCTCCTGCGACGGCAGCGTCTATCAGAACACGCCGAACCCGATGGGCGTCGAGAGCCTCGGCGCGGCGATCGTCGGCGTGCTCGACTACGCGGTCGTCGTTCTGGCGGTCACGATGGTCGCGTCGGCCGCGAGCCTCGTCGTGCGGTTCCGCCGCGCCGGCCCGGTCGAGCGCGAGCAGGTGAAGTGGCTGCGCCGCGGCGGCCGGGATTGCTCGGCGTGGATCTATCTCGTCGACCTCTGTATCGGCGTCGACCGCCGAGGCGCCGGCCCGCGAGCCGGCGTGGCGGCTCGCTGCATCGACGACGCTGTTCGTGCTGAGCCTCGGGCTGATCCCGGCCGCGATCGGCGTCGCGGTGCTGCGCTACCGCCTGTACGAGATCGACGTGATCATCCGCCGGACGCTGGTCTACGCGCGCGCTGGTCGGCGGCGCTCGCGCGTCGCTCTATCTCGCGCGGCGTCTACGGCGATGCAGGCGGCGGTGCGCGTCGGTGAGCGGCCAGTCCGGGACGCTGGCGGTGACGCTGTCGACGCTGCTCGTGGCGGCGGCGTTCCAGCCGCTGCGGGCTCGCATCCAGCGGGCGGTCGACCACCGGTTCTATCGCGGCCGCTACGACGCAGGCCGCACGCTCGAGGCGTTCAGCGGGCAGGCTGCGCGAGCAGGTCGACATCGAGACGGTGTCGGGCGAGGTGCTGGACGTCGTCCGGCAGACGCTCCAGCCGGCGCACGCGACGCTCTGGATGCGGCGGCCGGAGGCGGGGCGATGAAGCCGGCGCCGGTGCCGCGGCTCGCGGCCGCCGCCTGGGTGGCGACGCTTGCTCCTCCTGCTTGCCACCGGGCGTCTTCGTCGGGCCTCGTGACCGAGCTGGACGCCGCCAACGTCCTCGACGCCCTGCTCTTCGGCGCCGTGATGCAGGGGATGGCGACGCTGGGCGTCCTGATCGCACGCCGCGAGCCGCGGAATCCGATCGGATGGATCTTCTGCGCCGCCCCGGCGCTCGTTGCGGTCGCCATCGCGACCGGCGTGTACGCGGCGTGGGCGGACGACCACCACCCTGGCGCACCAGGCGCGGCCGCCGCCGACTGGGTTTCGAGCTGGACGTGGGTCGTGCCGGGCTCGCCGCCTACGCGCTCCTCGTCCCGCTGCTCTTCCCTGACGGCCGGCCTGCCGGGGCCGCGATGGCGGCTCGTGGCCGCGCGCCGATCTCGCCGCGATCGCGCTGGATCGCGGCGCTGCGCGGGCCTTTGCCGACTCGCCTGCCGCAGCCGGTTGTCGTGGCGACCGGGGTGCTCGTCGCCGTCCTGATCGCGGCGGGCCTGGCGTCGGCCGTCGTCCGCTACCGGCGGGCGGACGCGACCCAGCGCGTGCAGATCCGCGAGTGCGTGTTCGCGGCCTGGGCCGCCTTCGTCGGCTTCTTCGCCATCTCGGTCATCGCGCCGCACGAGGCGCTCTACGCCCTCGACTACGCGCTCCTGCCGCTGTCGGTCGGCCTGGCGATGCTCCGCTACCGGCTCTACGACGTCGACGTGATCATCCGACAGACGCTCGTCTACGCGGTGCTCGTGGCGGTGCTCGGCGGCGTCTATCTGGCGGGCGCGACGCTGCTCGGCGCGCTGCTGCGCGACGCTCACCGGCTCGTCGGGCGACGCTCGCGGTGACGCTGTCGACGCTCGCCGTGGTGGCCGCCTTCCAGCCGCGTGCGGCGCCGGATCCAGCGGATCGTCGACCGCCGGTTCTACCGGTCGGGCTACGACGCCCAGGCTGCGGTCGGCGGCGTTCAGCGGCGCGGCGTGCGCGAGCGAGATCGACCTCGAGGCGCTGTGCGGCGAGCTCTTGCGGATCGTCTCGGGGACGGTCCAGCCCGCGCCACGCCGGCCTGTGGCTTCGTCCCGTAACGATCCCGGAACGCCCGACCGGTACAACGGAGGTGTCATGAGCCCATCGCCCACAGCCTTCGCCGCGTCGTCTTCCGCGGTCGCACCGCGCCCGCGGTCGTGGCCTCGCCCGCCGGAAGCGGAGCCGGCGCCGCGACGGCGGCGGCCGAGCTCCGTCGCCGGTCGACATCGCGCCGAACGATCCGATCATCGCGTTCTTCCAGAGCGCGGCCGGCGCCGTCGACATCGAGGCGCTGGAGCTCGAGTCGCCCGCGCTCGATGCAGCTGCGCGCCGCCGGCGTGAAGCTGGTCGTGCCGCTGGTCACGCAGGGCGAGCTGATCGGGCTGCTCAACCTCGGCCCGCGGCTCTCTGACCAGGAGTACTCCGGCGACGACCGGCGGCTGCTCGAGAGCCTGGCGGCGCAGGCCGCGCCGGCCGTCCGCGTCGGCCAGCTCGTGCGCGAGCAGGAGGCCGAGATCCGAAGCCGGGAGCGGCTCGACCAGGAGCTCGCCGTCGCCCGCCTGATCCAGCAGAACTTCCTGCCCCGCCACGGTGCCGGAGCTCGCCGGCTGGGGCGTCGCCGCCGACTACCGCCCGGCGCGCGAGGTGGGCGGCGACTTCTACGACTTCATCGACCTGCCCGACGGCCGGCTCGGGCATCGTCATCGGCGACGTCACCGACAAGGGCGTCCCCGCGGCCCTCGTGATGGCCGCGACCCGGAGCGTGCTCCGCGCGTCCGCGCAGCGCCTGATCGAGCCCGGCGCCGTGCTCGAGCGCGTCAACGAGCACCTCTGCCCGGACATCCCGGAGAACATGTTCGTCACCTGCCTATACGGCGTTCTCGAGCCGGACACCGGCCGCCTCGTGTTCGCGAACGCCGGCCACAACCTGCCGGTGGTCGCCGTCGACGGCGATGGTCACCGAGCTGCGCGCGCGCGGGCATGCCGCTCGGCCTGATGACGGGCATGAGCTACGAGGAGACCGAGGCCGTGCTCGCGCCCGGCGCGCACCTGCTGCTCTACTCGGACGGCGTGACCGAGGCGCACGACACCTCGCGCGAGATGTTCGGCGGCGGCCGCCTGTCCGACGCTGATGGCGGGGTCGGGCGCGCGTCGACGGCGAGCCGGCTGCTCGCGCTCGCTGCTCGACGTCGCTGCAGCGACTTCACCGGGCGCCGCGGCGGAGCAGGAGGACGACATCACGCTGGTCACCATCCGCCGCGTCCGGCGACACGTCCGCCGACCCTGGCCGACTTCTCCGTCGCGCAGCGAGGCCGGGCAACGAGCGCGAGGCGATCCGCCAGCTCGAGCCGGCGCTGGCCGCGGCCGGGCTGCCGCCGGCGCGGCTCGAGCGGATGAAGACCGCGGTCGCCGAGGCGGTCATGAACGCGATGGAGCACGGCAACGAGTTTCAGCGCCGACCTGCCGGTCGAGATCCGCGTCGTCCGCGACGGCGGGCTCGCTGCGTGTCGACGTCACCGACCAGGGCGGCGCACGGCCGATCGGCGACGCGCCCGAGCCCGACCTCGAGGCCAAGCTCGCCGGCGAGCAGACGCCGCGCGGCTGGGGGCTCTTCCTGATCCGCAACATGGTGGACGAGCTGGAGGTGGCCGGCGACGAGACCCACCACACCACGCGGCTCGTGATGCGACCTGGAAGGAGGCTCGAGATGACGACGGCGCTTGACGTGCACGTGGACGTGACCGCAGGGCGCGGCGACGTTCGTCCTCGCGGGCGACATCGACCGCGACGCCGCGCGATGCCCTCGACCGGGCGTACACCGAGGCGCCGGCCGCGGCGCGACGTCGCTCAGGCTCGACTTCACCGCGGTGTCCTACATCAACTCGACCGGCATCGCCCTGATCGTCGGGCTGCTGGGCCGGGCCCGCGCGGACGGCGTCCCGGTGTCGGCGTGCGGGCTCACCGACCACTACCGGGAGATCTTCGAGATCACCCGCCTGTCCGACTTCATGACCATCGACGACGCAGGGGCTGGGGCCGACGCCGCCGTCCCGGAGGGGAGCGACGTGATGACGGAGGCCACGGTGTCCATGACGGTGCGAACGCCGAGCGATCCGCACGAGCGTGATCGACATCGAGGGTGAGGTGACGGCCGCGAGCGAGGCGGTGCTGATGGACGCCTACGGGCGGGCCAGCGGCGACGCAACGCGCTGGGTCGTCCTCAACTTCTCCGGTCTCGAGTACATGAACTCGAGCGGGATCGGCCTGCTGGTGACGCTGCTCGTGCGGGCCAACCGCCAGAAGCAGCGGCTGCTGGCGTTCGGGCTGACCGACCACTACCGCCAGATCTTCGAGCTGACCCGGCTGGACGAGGCGATCGGCATCCACGGCAGCGAGTCCGAGGCGATCGCCGCGGCCGCCGCCTGACCAGAAAGGAGCACACGCATGACCACCAAGCGAACACAGCGCGACGGCGACGCCTGGGCGAAGCCGGTCGACCACCTCGAGGTGACGGGCGTGCGAGCCCGGGCTCGTCGGGGATCAACGTGGCCGGCCGCCGGCCGACGTCGCCGGTGCAGGGCTTCGGCCGGATGTGGCAGAAGACCTACCGCGTCCGGCTCGAGGGCGCCGACGTCGACCCGGCCGAGGTCATCGCCGTCTGGAAGCGCGACTTCCCGACGTTCTGGCCGAAGGGCAACCGGTTCTTCGCGCCGCTGGCCGGCATCGCAGCCGGGCGAGGTGGCGGTGCTCGACCTGACGCATGCCGGGCGGCCTCAAGCTCTCGACCGGCGTGCTCGTCCTCTACGCCGACGAGGAGTCGTTCACGCTGATGACGCCGCAGGGCCACATGTTCGCCGGCTGGATCACGTTCAGCGCGTTCGACGACGGCGGCGTGACGGCCGCCCAGGCGCACGTGCTCATGCGCGCCTCCGACCCGCTCTACGAGATGGGGATGACCTTCGGCGGCCACCGCCAGGAGGACCGCCACTGGGCGCACACCCTGCGGTCGCTGGCCGCGGCGTTCGGCGTCGAGGGCGAGGTGACGACCGAGACGGTGTGCGTCGACCGCCGGCGCCAGTGGGGGAAGGCGGGGAACGTGTGGCACAACGCGGGCATCCGTTCGGGTATGTACACGGCCATGGCCCCCATGCGGTTCGCGGCCAGGCCGTTCCGGCGTGCCTGAGCCAGAGCTCGACGCGATCGTCGTCGGCTCCGGCCCGAACGGGCTGGCGGCGGCGATCGCGCTCGCCCGGGCCGGCCGCTCGGTGCGGGTGCTCGAGGGAGCGCCGACGATCGGCGGCGGCACGCGCACCGAGGAGCTCACGCTCCCCGGGCACCTGCACGACGTGTGCTCGGCGGTGCACCCGCTGCTGCTCGGCTCGCCGTTCCTGTCGTCGCTGCCGCTCGCCGAGCACGGCCTGCGCGGTGGTGCACCCCGACCTGCCGCTGGCCCACCCGCTCGACGGCGGCGGGGCGGTCGCGCTGCACCGCTCGGTGCGACGAGACCGCGGCCGGCCTCGGCCGCGACGGCCGCGCCTACGAGCGCCTGATCGGCCCGCTCGTGCGCGACTGGGACGCGCTCGCTGGACGTCCTGCTCGGCCCGCCGCTTCGCCCGCCCCGGCACCCGCTGCCGGCCGGCGCGGTTCGCGGCGCTCGGCGTGCGCTCCGCGGCTCGGGCCTCACCCGGCCGCGGTTCGACGACGAGCCGGCGCGCGCGCTCCTGGCGGGGAACGCCGCCCACTCGATGCGGCCGCTCACGGCGCCGGGCACCGGGGCGTTCGCGCTCCTCCTCGTGATGCTCGCGCACGCCGTCGGCTGGCCGGTGGCCGTGGGCGGCTCGCGCGCGATCACGGACGCGATGGCGTCGCTCCTGCGCTCGCTGGGCGGCGAGATCGAGACCGGGACGGCCGTGACGTCGCTCCGGGAGCTCCCGCCGTCGCGCGCCGTCGCTGCTCGACGTCACGCCGCGCGCGCTCCTTCGGATCGCGGGCGACCGGCTCGCGGCGCGCTACCGGCGCGCGCTCGCGCGGCTTCCGCTACGGCCCCGGCGTCTTCAAGGTCGACTACGCGCTCGAGCGAGCCGGTGCCGTGGGCGGCGGCGGAGTGCCGCCGGGCGGGCACGGTGCACGTCGGCGGCACGCTGCGCGAGCTCGGCGGAGTCGGAGGCCGACGTCGCCGCCGGCCGCGCTCCCCGGCGGCCCTACGTGCTCGTCGCCCAGCAGAGCCTCTTCGACCGAACGCGCGCCCCGGAGGGCGCGCACACGCTGTGGGCCTACTGCCACGTCCCGAACGGCTCCGACGCCGACATGACCGAGGCGATCGAGCGCCAGATCGAGCGGTTCGCCCCGGGCTTCCGCGACGTGGTCGTGGCGCGGCACACGATGGGGCCGGCGCAGGTCGAGGCCGAGAACCCGAACTACGTCGGCGGCGACATCAACGGCGGCGCTCGCCGACCTGCGCCAGCTCCTGGCCCGGCCGGCGCTCCGGCCCGCCCCGTACGCCACGCCCGACCCGCGGATCTTCCTGTGCTCGTCCTCGACGCCGCCGGGCGGCGGCGTGCACGGCATGTGCGGCTGGTTCGCCGCGCGGGCGGCGCTCCGCGGCGTCTTGCGCTGAGCCGGCGCGTGCTCAGGCCGGGGTTGGCGCTTCGCTCTCCGCCGGCTTCCGGCCGGGCTCCTTGAGCGCATCCGCGGCCTTCTTGGCCTTGTCCGTCGCGCTCCCGCCCCCTCGGCGATGTCCTTCAGCTCCTCGGCGTCGCCCTTCAGCGCATCGACGCCGCCGCGCTGGTCGACGAGCTTCTTGGCCTGCTTGGTGAGGCTGCCCAGATCCACGGTGATCCTCCCTTCGCACCGCGCGGCCGCGCGGCCGCCGCCGCGATAGGTTACAGGCATGAGTTCGGCCGACTCGTTCGGCGCGCGGAGCGCGCTCGGCTCGGGGAGGCGATCTATCGCCTCGATTCGGTCGTGGACCCGTCGCGGCTGCCGTACACGGTCTGCGTCCTCTCGAGAACCTGGTGCGCCGGGCCGGCACCGAGCACGTGACCGACGCCGACGTGCGCGCGCTCGCCAACTGGCCGGCGCCGGCCGAGGGCGCGCAGCTCGCGTTCATGCCCGCGCGGGTGATCATGCAGGACCTGACCGGCGTGCCCGCCGTCGTCGACCTGGCGGCGCTGCGCTCGGCGGTCGCCCGCCGCGGCGGCGACGCCTCGCGCGTCGACCCGCAGGTGCCCGTCGACCTCGTGATCGACCACTCGGTGCAGGTCGACGCGTTCGGCTCCGGCGGCGCCTACGAGCGCAACATCGAGCACGAGTACGCCCGAAACGGCGAGCGCTACGCGCTCCTGCGCTGGGCGCAGGGCGCGTTCGGGAACTTCCGGGTCGTCCCGCCGGGGATGGGGATCGTCCACCAGGTGAACCTCGAGTACCTCGGCACGGTCGTGACCGTGCGCGACGGCGTCGCGATGCCCGACACGCTGGTCGGCACCGACTCGCACACGACGATGATCAACGCGCTCGGCGTGCTCGGCTGGGGCGTCGGCGGCATCGAGGCCGAGGCGGTCATGCTCGGCCAGCCGATCTACATGACCGCGCCGCAGGTCATCGGCGTGCGCCTCGCGGGCGGCCTTGCGAGCGGCGTCACGGCCACCGACCTCGTGCTCACCATGACCGAGCGGCTGCGCAAGCACGGCGTGGTCGGCAAGTTCATCGAGTTCTTCGGCCCCGGCCTCGGCGCGCTCACCGTCGCCGACCGCGCCACCATCTCCAACATGTCGCCGGAGTTCGGGGCGACGGCGTCGACGTTCCCGGTCGACGGCGCAGACGCTGCGCTACCTGCGCGACACCGGCCGCGCCGGCCGAGCACGTCGAGCTGGTCGAGCGCTACACACGCGAGCAGGGGCTCTTCCGCGACGGGTCGGAGCCCGAGCCGGCCTACACCGAGACGCTCGACTTCGACCTCTCGGCGGTCGAGCCGAGCCTGGCGGGCCCGCGCCGGCCGCAGGATCGCGTCTCGCTCCCGCAGGTCGGCGACAGCTTCGCCGACGCGTTCGGGGCCGGGCGAAACGGCGGCGGCCTGGGCGACGGCTCGGTCGTGATCTCGGCGATCACGTCGTGCACGAACACGTCGAACCCGGCGCTGATGGTGGCCGCCGGCCTGGTCGCCCGAAAGGCGGTCGAGCGCGGGCTCACGACGAAGCCGTGGGTGAAGACGAGCCTCGCCCCGGGCTCGCGGGTCGTCGTCGGCTACCTGCGCCGGGCGGAGCTCATGGAGCCGCTCGAGGCGCTCGGCTTCAACCTGGTCGGCTTCGGCTGCACGACCTGCATCGGGAACTCCGGCCCGCTCCCCGAGGAGGTGGCCGGCGCGATCGAGCGCGACGACCTGAAGGTGGCCGCCGTGCTCTCGGGGAACCGCAACTTCGAGGCCCGCATCCACCCGGCCGTGCGCGCCAACTACCTGGCGTCGCCGCCGCTCGTCGTGGCCTACGCGCTCGCCGGCACCGTGAACGCCGACCTCACCGCCGAGCCGCTGGGCGAGGGGCGCGACGGGCCCGTGTACCTGCGCGACGTGTGGCCGACCGCCGACGAGGTGAGCGAGGCGCTGGCCGCGTCGTTCTCGCCCGACCTCTTCACCGACGAGTACGGCCGCATCTTCGAGGGCGACGAGCGCTGGCGCGGCCTGCCCGTGCCGGAGGGCGAGCTCTACGCCTGGGATCCGGACTCGACCTACGTGCGCGAGGCGGCGTTCTTCGCGCACGACGCCGACCTGTCGGACATCGTCGACGCGCGCGTCCTGGCGCTCCTCGGCGACTCGGTCACCACCGACCACATCTCGCCCGCCGGCGCGTTCGCGCCGGGCACGCCGGCCGGCAGGTGGCTCATCGAGCACGGCGTCGAGCCGCGCGACTTCAACTCCTACGGCGCCCGCCGCGGCAACCACGAGGTGATGGTGCGGGGGACGTTCGCCAACATCCGCCTTCGCAACGCGCTCGTCGACCGCGAGGGCGGCTACACGCGCCACCTGCCGTCGGGCGAGGAGCTTACGATCTACGACGCCGCCGAGCGCTACCGGGCCGAGGGCGTGCCGCTCGTCGTCATCGCCGGCCGCGAGTACGGCTCGGGCAGCTCGCGCGACTGGGCCGCCAAGGGCTCGGCGCTCCTCGGCGTGCGGGCGGTGATCGCGCGAGAGCTACGAGCGCATCCACCGCTCGAACCTGGTCGCGCTGGGCGTGATCCCGCTCCAGTTCGCCGAGGGCGAGTCGGCCGAGAGCCTGGGGCTCGACCGGCACCGAGACGCTCACCATCCGCGGGCTGGCCGACCTCGACGTCGGCTCGCAGGTCGTGGTCGAGGTGGACGGCGGCGCGCGCTCGTTCACCTGCCTCGCGCGGCTCGACGCGCCCGCCGACGTGAAGGTGTACCGGGACGGCGGCCTGCTGCAGATGGTCATGCACCAGCTCATGGCGTAGAGTTTCGGCGTGGGTACGACGCGACGAAGGTTGCTCGCGACCGCCGGACTGGCCGCAGGCGGCGTGCTTTCCGGCTCGACCGCCGCTGCCGGGGCACCGCTCGGCCGTAGGCTGGCGTTCCACGGACGCCACCAAGGCGGCATCACGACGCCGCCCAGGCGCACCTGCGCTTCGGCGCTTTCGACGTCGCGGGGTCACGGGCTGATCTCGCCGGATTGCTGCGCGCCTGGTGCGGAGGCAGCCGCTCGGATGTGCGACGGCGATCCGGTCGGTCCCGATCGGCGGCGATCCCGCTTCGGCGCCCGTGGACACAGGCGAGGCGTACGGTCTGCTGGCGTCCCGCCTCACAGTGACGATCGGCCTCGGCCCGTCGCTTTTCGACGGCCGGTTTGGCCTGCGCCGGCTTCCGGCCGCAGGCTCTTGCCGATCTGCCCGCGTTTCGCGGCGACCGCCTCGAGGCGGGCCGGAGCGGCGGCGACATCGGCGTCCAGGCCTGCGCCGACGATCCGCAGGTCGCATTCCACGCCGTCCGCACGCTGGCGCGGATCGGGCGCGGTGTCGCGGGCGCGCGCTGGTCGCAGTCCGGGTTCGACTCCGCGCCCGACGGGCGCACGGGCCGAAACCTCATGGGATTCAAGGACGGCACGAACAACCTCGACGCGTCCGACGCGGCGGCGATGCGCCGCAACGTGTGGGTCGGGAACCGCGATGAGCCCGCGTGGATGCGAGGCGGCACGTACCTCGTCATCCGCCGCATCCGGATCCGGATCGAGCGGTGGGACGCCAGCGACCTCGACGAGCAGGAGACAGACGTCGGACGTCGCAAGGTGTCCGGCGCGCCGTTCGGCGCCCGCTCGGAGTTCGCGCCGGTCGTCCCCGAGCTGGAGCCGCGGCGGAGCCACATCATGCTCGCCAATCCGCGTACGGCCGGAAGCGAGGCTGAGCGGATCCTGCGGCGCGGCTATTCGTTCGACGACGGCCTCCTGCCCGACGGCAAGCTCGACGCGGGCCTCTTCTTCGCCGCCTTCCAGCGCGATCCGCGGCGCCAGTTCGTCCCGATCCAGCGCCGGCTCGCCGAGCACGACCTGCTGGGCGAGTACCTCGATTCACACCGGCAGCGCGATCTTCGCCGTTCCGCCCGGCTGCCGCGCCGGCGGGTACGTCGGCGACACGCTGCTCTAGATGGACATCTCGCCAACCACATCGCCGGACGTGAACCGGCGGATGCGGAGGCCCGGTGGGACGAGCTCCTTCCCGCCTACCGGGACATGGCGGCTGACGCCGGCTAGTTCTCTGCGGACGCGCGATACCCTCAAGGCGTGAGCCTCGTCGCCGACCTGGAGCGCGCGCTCGGCCCCGAGGCCGTCATCTCGGAGCCGGCGGAGCTCCGGACGTACGAGTGCGACGGCCTCACGGGCCACCGGGCCGTCCCGCAGGCGGTCGTCCTGCCGCGAACGACGGAGGAGGTGCAGGCGGCGGTGCGCGACGTGCCGCGACCACGGAGCGCCGTTCGTCGCCCGCGGCGCCGGCACGGGTCTCTCGGGCGGGGCGGTGCCGGTCGCCGAGGGCATCGTGATCGGCCTGGCGCGGATGAACGGGATCCTCGATGTCGACGTTCCGAACCGGCGCGTGCGCGTCCAGCCGGGGGTGACGAACCTCGACGTGACACGCGCGGTCGCCGGCCACGGGCTCTTCTACGCCCCCGACCCCTCGAGCCAGCAGGTGTGCACGATCGGCGGCAACGTCGCCGAGAACTCCGGCGGCGCCCACTGCCTGAAGTACGGCTTCACGTCGACCCATGTCCTCGAGCTCCTGGTCGTCCTGGCCGACGGCGAGGCGGTGCGGCTCGACCGGGACGGGGCCCTCGACCTGGCAGGCGCTTCGTCGGCTCGGAGGGGACGCTCGGGATCGCCACCGAGATCGTCGTGCGGGTCGTCCCGCGGCCGCAGCGGGTCGAGACGCTGCTCGCGGCGTTCCCGTCGACCGACGCCGCCGGCGAGGTCGTGTCGGCCGTCATCGGCGCGGGCATCGTGCCCGCGGCGGTCGAGATGATGGACGCAGCTCACGATCCAGGCGGCCGAGGATGCTGTCCACGCCGGCCTTCCGCGCGATGCCGGCGCCGTCCTGCTCGTGGAGCTCGACGGGCCGGCCGTCGAGGTCGAGCTGACCTGCCGGCGCGTGCAGGAGCTGTGCGCGGCCGGCGGCGCTTCCGAGGTGCGGGTCGCCGCCGACGACGCCGAGCGGGCCGCGCTCTGGCACGGCCGCAAGGCCGCCTTCGCCGCCATGGGGCGGGTGAGCCCCGACTACTACGTCCAGGACGGCGTCGTCCCGCGCACGCGCCTTCCGCAGACGCTGCGCCGGATCGAGCAGCTCTCGGCCCGGTACGGCCTCCGGGTCGGGAACGTGTTCCACGCCGGCGACGGCAACCTGCATCCGCTCGTGCTCTACGACGCCGCGGTCGAGGGCGAGGCGGAGCGTGCGGAGCAGCTCGCGGCCGAGATCCTCGAGGCGTGCGTCGAGGCCGGCGGGTCGCTCACGGGCGAGCACGGGATCGGCGTCGACAAGGTGTGCTCGATGCCGTGGATGTTCTCGGAGGCCGACCTGGCGGCGATGGACCGCCTGCGGCGGGCGTTCGACCCCGACGGGCTCTGCAACCCGGGGAAGCTCCTGCCGACGCCGCGCCTGTGCGGCGAGGTGCCCGGCCCGTACCGGCGCCACCCGCTCGAGCGGGAGGGGGTGGCGGAACGGTTCTGATCGAGCACGAGCCGGGCGACCTGACCGCCGTAGTCGGGGGCGCCGTCCCGCTGGGCGAGCTGGGGCGGACGCTCGGCAGGCGCGGCCAGATGCTGGCTCTCGATCCGCCGGGCGCCGAGCGGCTCACCGTCGCGGACGCGTTCGCGGCGGCCGTCGCGGGCCCGCGCGCGCACGGCTACGGCATGCCGCGCGACCTCCTCCTGGGCGTTGCGCTGCGGCTGGCGGACGGCACGGTCGTCCACGGGGGCGGCCGGGTCGTCAAGAACGTCGCCGGCTACGACCTGCCGCGGCTCGTCGTCGGCTCCGCTGGGCGGCTCGGCCTGATCGAGCGGACCTGCGTGCGCCTGCACCCGCTGCCCGCCGCGACGTGCACGGTCGTCGCCGAGCCGGCCGACCCGCTCGTGCTCGAGCCGCTGGCGCCGGCCTGCGTCGAGTACGCCTGGCCGCCGGGGCAGATGCTCGTGCGCTTCGAGAGCCCGGCCGCCGCCGAGCTGGCCGAGCAGGCACGCGCGCTCGTGGGCGGCGAGATCGTCGAGGACGACGAGTCGCTCTGGGCGGAGCACCGCGAGGCCGCGCTTGGCCTGCCCGTCCATCGCGCCCTCCCGGCCGCCGTCCCGGCCGCGATCGACGAGCTGCGCGAATCCGGGGCCACGCGGATCGTCGGCCGGCTCGCGCGCGGCATCCTCCACGCAGACGTGCAACAACGGGGTCAGACCCCAATGTTGCAGCCGCTCGAGCAGCGGGTGGTGGAGGCGTTCGGTGGCTGAGGCCTCGACCCGCGAGCTCGTCGACACCTGCGTGCACTGCGGGTTCTGCCTGCCGGCCTGTCCGACGTACTCGCTCTGGGGCGACGAGTCCGACTCGCCCCGCGGGCGCATCCACCTGATGAGCCTGCTCGACAGCGGCGAGCTGAACTGGAGCCCGTCGGCCGCGCGCCACTTCGACCGCTGCCTGGGCTGCATGGCATGCGTCCCGGCCTGCCCGAGCGGCGTCCGCTACGACCTCCTGATCGAGCGCACCCGCGCCGAGCGGCGGGCACGGGCGCCGCGCGGCGCCTGGGGGCGCGTCCTCGACGCCGCCATCTTCGCGACCGTGCCGCGGCCGCGGCTCCTGCGGGCGATCTCGTGGCCGCTCGCGCTCGGCATCCGCCCGTTCGCGCTGGCCCCGCGCCTTCGGCCGGCCGACCTGCGCGCCCGGCCCGAGCGGACGACCCCGGCGGCCGGTGAGCGGCGCATGACCGCGGCGCTGCTCGAGGGCTGCGTCCAGCGCGCGCTCTTCGGCCGCGTCAACCGCGCTGCCGCGTGTGCGCTCGCCGCGGACGGGTGCGAGGTCGTCGTGCCGCCGGGCCAGGGATGCTGCGGCGCGCTCGCCCTCCACGCCGGCCGCGAGGAGGAGGCCCGCAGGCGGGCCGCCGCGACCGTCGCCGCCTTCGCGGGCCACGACCGGGTCGTCGTCACGGCGGCCGGCTGCGGCTCGGCGATGAAGGGCTACGGCGACCTGCTCGGAACCGACGAGGCGCACCGCTTCGCGGCGACGGTGCGCGATGTGACCGAGGTGCTGGCGGAGCTGGGGCCGGCCGCTGAGCGCCGGCCGCTCCCGCCCACCCGAGTCGTCTACCAGGACGCCTGCCACCTGAATCACGCCCAGGGCGTCGCCGCCCAGCCCCGGGCGGTCCTGTGCGCCATCCCCGGGGTCGAGCTGGTCGAGATCGCCGACGCCGGGATGTGCTGCGGCTCGGCCGGGATCTACAACCTCGTCCAGCCGCGCGCCGCCCGCGAGCTCGGCGAGCGCAAGGCGCGTGCGATCCTGGCCGCCGAGCCGGACATCGTCGCCACCGCGAACCCCGGCTGCGCCGTCCAGCTCCAGGCGGCGCTTCGCCGCCTCGGCCACCGCGACCTGCCCATCGTGCATCCTGCCGAGCTGGTCGCCCAGTCACTCACCTAAGCCCGGTCAGGGGGCCGAAGCCAGAGGCTCGCGTGGCGCGGCTGGAAGGTGTGCTCGACCACCCCGGTCAGCTCGCGGCAGAGGGCATCGAGGTCGATCTCCTCTCGCAGCCGGCCCGAGAACGTCCGCATCGCGGTCTCCGCGTCGACGGTCCGGCGCGCGAAGCGGCGATCGATCCCGCGCTGGATCCGCCGCCGCAGGGGCTGGAACGCAAAGGCCACGACCAGCGTGGTGATCGTGGCCGCGACCTCGTTCGACTGGCCGGTCAGCGAGGCCGACGCCGACCCCAGGAGCGCGATCCCTGCGAGATACATCGCGCCGAGGACGGCGACCAGGCATGTGTAGACGAGCGTCTTTCGGATCACCAGGTCGATGTCGTAGAGGCGGTAGCGCAGGATGGCGAGCCCCATGACCGCCGGGAAGAGGACGATGGACAGGACGAAGGGCAGGGTCTCGAGTCCGTCCACGCCGGCCGCTGACAGCGGGAGGCTCGCAGCGAAGACGGCAAACCAGATGAGGACTCCCGCAACCACCCACTTCATCTGCTGGCGCTCGACACCGGCCGAGCGGCGAAACCGGAGCACCATCGACGCGAAGCCGCCGAAAAGCGCGACGACGGTGAACGGAAGTCCGGCCGCCTGCACCACCTCCAACGCCGTCTCGAGGCCTCCGGAGGCGGCGATCGGGTTGTGGTATGCCTGGAGCGGCGGCGAGAAGGTGAAGTCGAGGCCGCCCCGCGACAGTCCGCACACCGTCGCCACAACCGCGGCGGCCACCACGGGGCGCCAGCGCCGGGTGAGCGGTCGTCCATTTGGGAACAGCAGGAGCAGGAGCAGCATGACGCCGACGTAGACCGTGTCGAGTGCCGTCGACGCGAGCCAGAACACGGCCTTCCCGGCGGGCAGCGAGCCCGGATCGACGGCCAGGGTGTAGACCGCATAGTTCTGCGCCAGGTTGTGGCAGAGCGCGAAGAAGAACGCCACGGCGACGAAGAGCCAGCCGATGGAGTGGGCTCGGTGCCTCCACACGATCAGCGCGCCGAAGACGGCGAAGCCGATCGTCGTCGGCGTGAACATGATCGTCGCGGCGAGCGACTGCACGTGACGGTCGAGGATGCCGAGCACGACCGCACCGGCGTCGATTGCGACGATGACTCCGAGGATCGTCCACACGATCCAGGTCTCCCGGCTTCTCCGCAACATGCAGGCGGGAGTATCCCGGACGGGCCGTCCCGGGAGCGTTACGGCGGCGGGCGGAGGCGCCGGCTACTCGGCGTAGCCGAGCCCGAAGGCTGTGGCGCAGAGGAGCGCGCCGACGGCGACGCCCCACCACTCGCCCGGGATGCCCTCGAGCCCGTTCACGGCGAACACGATGACGCCGGCCAGGGCGATGCCCGACGCGATGATCCACATTGCCGCTTTGCCCGCACTCATGCGGCGGTGACGATAGCAGCCTGGACGGGCGTCCGAACCGTTTTCGAGGGCGCGCCGAATAGCCGGCATTACGAGGCCTCTCTGTCCCCTTCGAACGAAAGGACATCCGTCTCTGATGCTGAAGCGCGTAGTCACCCTCGGGCTCACCGGCCTGGCGGCAGCGGCAATGACCGCATCGCCGGCCGCCGCGTCGAGCCACCGCGAGGCGCCGCTGATCTCAAACGATCCGGTCGCCGACCTCGCGGACACGTTCATGTGGGTGGATCAGAAGGATCCGAGCAAGATCAACCTGGTGATGACCGCCAACCCGCTCGAGAATCCCGGCGACGCACCCAACTACTACGGGTTCGGACAGCACGTCCGCTACCAGTTCAACATCGACAACAACGGCGACGCCCGCACCGACGTCTCCTACCGCGTGGTGTTCAGGACGCACGTGCGCAACAAGGGCACGTTCCTCTACAACATCCCGGGGAACCCGGTCACGTCGCTCTCTGACCCCGGTCTGAACGTGTATCAGACCTACTCCGTCGACCGGCTGAACTACGGCAAGCACGGCAAGCTGGTCGGCACGGTGCACTTGGCCAAGAACCTGAAGACGGTACCGAACAACGTCGGCCCCGTCTCCATGCCCAGCTACCCCCAGCTCGTCAAGCAGGGCGTGAAGCCTCTCGCCGGACACGGCGGGAAGGTGTGGGCCGGCCAGACCGACGACCCGTTCTTCATCGGGCTCGGCGACATCGGCGACAGCCTCCACGTGAAGCCCAAGGGCGTCGCCAAGGACACCCTCGGTGGCATGAACGTCCAGGCTCTCGCGCTTCAGGTGCCGAAGTCGCGCATCGTGAGGAAGGGCCACCCGACGATCGGCATGTATGCCGAGACCGAGCGGCAGTCCTTCACGAACGAGCTCACGGGCAAAGGCCGCGGCGGCTGGGTGCAGATCGAGCGCCTCGGCAACCCGCTCGTGAACGAGGTGCTGATCCCGCTGGGGCAGAAGGACCACTGGAACCACGTCGACCCGAACCGGGACGGCCAGTTCGACACGTTCTTCAAGGCCCCCCAGCTTGCCGCTGCTCTGGGGGACACGCACACCCCGCGCAACGACATCCTGGCCATCCTCGAGACCGGCCTGCCGGGCCTCAACAAGACCGGCAACGTCCACGCCGACATGCTGCGCCTGAACACCAGCATCGACCCGACGGCCGCGGGGCACGAGAACCCGCTGGGCGTCCTCGGCGGCGACACTGCCGGATTCCCCAACGGCCGCCGGCCGCTGGACGACGTCACCGACATCGAGCTTCGCGCCCTGGCGGGTGCCACCGACACCCCCGCCATCCCGAACTCGGCGTCCGACGGCGTGCAGCGAAACGACGAGTCGTTCGACACGGTGTTCCCGTACCTGGCCGAGGCCCAGTCCGGGACGGTCGGCATCCACCAGGTGCCGACGCCGTAGACGCCAACCACTCCTGGGGCCCGGCCACGCCGGGCCCCAGGAGTTCACGGCATCCACACTCACATGCTCATCGCACATCGCAAGATCTCCCCGCTCCTCCTCGCCCTCCCGGTGCTCGCTGCGATCGCCGCGGCCGTCGCGCTTCGGGGGGGCGACACGAGCGCTCCGCGCTCGCATCACGTCGCCCCCGCCATCCCCTTCGCGGACGCCGCGCCACGCACGCTCTCGACGCCGCAGCTCGTCGCCCGCTACCGGGCCGAGGCGGCCGCGAAGCCCCGGTCGGCGCAGGCGGTCGACAACCTGGCGCTCGCTGAGCTCCAGATGGCCCGCGAGGACGGCGACCCGACCTGGTACACGCGCGCCGACGCGCTCTTCGGGCACGCCCTCGCCCTCTCTCCGCGCGACTTCACGGCCCTTGCCGGGCGAGGCTCGCTCGCGCTCTCGCGCCACGACTTCGCCGGCGGGCTGGCGCTCGGCCGCCGCGCGCTTGCGATCGACCCGTCGAACCCCTTCGCGATGGGCGTCGTGGTCGACGCCAACGTCGAGCTGGGCCGCTACGGCGCCGCTCGGAGCGCCATCGAGCGCCTGTTGCGCCAGCGGCCCGACCTCGCGTCGTACTCGCGCGCCTCGTACTACCTCGAGCTGCACGGCCGGACCGGTGCCGCCCGGAAGGCGCTCGTGCAGGCCACCCAGGCCGGCGCGCCGTCGGGCGAGAACACCGCCTGGGCGTACCTCTATCTCGGGAACCTCGAGTTCAACCACGGCCGCTATGCCGCGGCCGAGGCCAACTACGGGATCGCGCTCCACACCTATCCGGGGTTCGTGCACGCGCGGGCAGCCCAGGCAAAGCTGGCGGCCGCCCGCGGGCAGTACGCGAGTGCGATCGCCGGCTACACCGCCGTCGTCAAGCGCTACCCGCTCCCGGCGTACGTCATCGCGCTCGGCGACGTCGACCGGGCGGCCGGCAGGCCCGCCGCGGCCCGGCGCCAGTACGCGCTCGTCCGCGCCGAGGAGCAGCTCTACGCGGCCAACGGCGTGAACGTGGATGTCGAGCTCGCGCTCTTCGACGACGACCACAACGGGGACGTGGCCGCCGCGCTCGACCGGATCCGGGCCGTCGCCCGCATCCAGCCGAGCGTCACCGCCGAGGACGCCCTCGCGTGGACGCTCTTCAAGGCCGGCCACGCCCGCGCGGCGCTGGCCGCGTCGAACCGGGCGCTCCGCCTCGGCACCAGCGACTCGAGCTTCCTCTACCACCGCGGTGCCATCGAGGCGTCGCTCGGCATGGCCGCCCCGGCGACCCGAGACCTCAGGGCTGCCCTCCGCCTGAACCCCGGCTTCTCGCTCCTCTACGCGCCGGACGCCCGCCGCCTCCTCCGGGAGCTGGGACGATGATCCGGCGCCTCCTCGTCACCGCGATCGCCGTGCTGGCGGCCGTCGCAGCCGTGCCCGCCGTCGCCGAGGCCCATCCGCTCGGGAACTTCACCGTCAATCGCTACAGCCTGGTGCAGCTCGAGCGCGGCTCGGTGCACGTGACGTTCGTGCTCGACGAGGCCGAGATCCCGACGTTCCAGGACATCGGCGGCCAGCCGACGGCCGCTCGGGCACGCGCCTGGGCGCTCGCGCACGTTCCGGAGTTCGCGAGCAAGCTGCACCTCACGGTGAACGGCAGCGCGGTGCCGCTCGTGCCCGACACGAGCGCCGTCACGGCAACGCTGCGCATGGGGCAGGGCGGCCTGCACTGCCTGCGCGTGACCGTGCCCCTCAGCGCGCCGATCTCGGGCAAGGGCCCCTTCACCGCCACGTTCTCGGACGACACGTTCGGAAACAGGGTGGGCTGGAAGGAGGTCGTCATGCGGCCCGCGCCCGGGGCGGTCCTCACCCAGTCATCGGCCGCGACGCACGACGTGTCGGACATGCTGCGGCACTACCCCTCGGGGATGCTCTCGACGCCGCTCGACGTCCGCACGGCGACGTTCGGCTACCGGTACGGCACCGGGACGAGCGTCTCGGTCGGCGCGCCGGGTGGAAGCGGCGGCGAGAGCGTGGCGGTCTCGGGCGGCGCGTTCACCGACCTCGTGACGCATCGCGACCTCGGCCTCGGGTTCATCCTCGTCGCGATCGGCATCGCGATGTTCTGGGGCGCCGTGCACGCGCTCTCGCCCGGCCACGGGAAGTCGATCGTCGCTGCGTATCTCGTGGGCTCCCGGGGCACCGCCCGGCACGCGGCGTTCCTCGGCCTCACGGTGACGATCACGCACACGGCATCGATATTCGTCCTGGGGATCGTGACGCTCTACCTGTCGAACTACATCCTCCCCGAGACGCTCTATCCGTGGCTCTCGGTGATCTCCGGTCTTGTGGTCGTCGGCATGGGCGGATCGATTCTCATGCGCCGCGCGCGCCGGCTGCGGGCGTCGTCGCACCAGCATCACCATCACGACCACGCGCATGACCACGACCATGCACACGACCACGACCACGGTCATGACGGCCATCATCACCACGACGGGCCGGGCGGCCATACCCACGCGCCTCCGGGCGCCGACGGCGGAGCCATCACCGTGCGCAGCATGCTCGCGCTCGGCATCTCGGGCGGCATCCTTCCCTGCCCGTCGGCGCTGGTCGTGATGCTGGGCGCGATCGCCGTCCACCGCGTCGCGTTCGGGCTCGTCCTGGTCGTGGCGTTCAGCGTCGGGCTGGCGGCGACCCTGACGGGCGTCGGGGTGCTCGTGGTCTACGCGCGCCGGTTCGTCGACCGCGTGCCGTCGAGCGGGAGGATCGTCCAGGCCGCGCCCACCTTCAGCGCCGCGGTGATCACGATCCTCGGCGTCGGCCTCACGGTGCAGGCGCTCGGGACGTTCCCCGGCGGCTTCCCGCTGGGGGGCTGAGGGCTACCCGGTTAAACGCCGCGGCCGGCACGAGGTTTCCCTCGCGCCGGCCGCCGCGACCGCGTCCTTAGAGAGACGCGATGACGTTGTTGAGCGTGCTCTGAATCGCCGTGGACAGCAGACCCAGAGTGACGACCACCGCAATGGTGATGACGCCCAGGACCACGGCGTACTCAGCCATGGTCTGACCGCTCTCGTCACGAAGCCGGTTGAAGAACTCGATCACCGAATCGCCTCCTTGATGACCACACCTGCCGGAGTGCACCGGCAGAGGACAGTGGTGCAAGTATCGGCGCCGATCGGCTACGACTTTAGGGTGATATGTGTGGCTCCCTCAGAAGGGTGAGGAGGCCGCCGACATCGCGATTTCCAAAGGGTTTGCGGCGCAGCGGCATGTCCTCGCGGACGCGGTAGTGGTTGCGGCGTCCGACGCGCTTCCGCTCGATGTACCCGGCCTCGGCGAGGTCGCTCACGATCATCTGGGCCGCGCGGCGCGAGATGCCGATCTCGGCCGCCACGTCGTCGATCCGCGTGCCGGGGTTGCGGTCGATGCACACGAGCACCGCCGCGTGGTTCGTCAGGAAGGTCCAGTTGCGCCGGGCGTTGGAAGGCAGGAGAGGGGAGAGCATCCCAGATCGGGCCATGCGTACGGCGCTACCCGAGGTCGGCGTAGCGCAAACCACCGAACTCGCCGGCCAGCGCGTCGTCGCACCCGTCCGCCGTCGCGGCGACTGCGTCGATCGCCGTCTCGAGCTCGACCCGGTCGAGATCGTCGCCCAGGATCGCATGCTGGAGCCACACCTCCTCACGCGCGGCCAGGTAGGCGAACGCCCCGAACGGCTGCTCCGCCGCCAGGGACAGCAGCCGGAGCGCGAGCTCGTCGGACATCGCCACCTGCGACAGTACCGGTGACGACACCCGGACCGCGGTCGAGTCGTCGAGGACCGGGAGAACCTCGACGAACACGCGCGCGCTCCCGAACGCTCCGTGGAAGCCCCAGTCGGGATGGTGGTCGAAGCCGCCGTAGCGGGCGTCCAGGTGCTGGCGCACCCGGCGGGTCGTCAGCGCCACGTGGTCCTCGGCGTCGCGCAACCGCGCGGCCGGGGTCTGCGGCGGCGGAGGGACGGGGACGGCGTCGGTGACGAGCGCTCGGAGGCGCGGGGCGAACGACGACGCCGCCCATCCGACGGCCCAGACCGACGCCTGCACCTCGACGGCGTCCATCGTCGTCCCCGCGAGGATCGCATGCTCGACGTCGACCGCGCCGCCGACGACCGCGAACCGGCCCAGCACGAGCTCGGCGTTCTCGGCCGCCAGGATCCGGGCGAGCCGCGCGGGCGTCGCATCGCACTCGATCGACTGGGCGCGGGCGTGCACGATCGAACCGCCGCCGGCGCGCGGCTCGACGTCGACGATCACGACGGCGTCGCCCATCCCGACGGTTCCGCGCCATGCGTGGGGGCCGGGATCGGCCTCGCCGCGGAACGACCGGGCGAGCGAGCGCCGCACCTCGAGCGCGGTCACGTCGATCTGCACGTCAGACATCGAAAGCACTCTAGATCGTGTCCCCTCCGGTAGCGTTCGCCGCCATGCGCGGCTTGGAGGGAAAGCGTGTCGTCGTGACCGGCGGCGCCCGGGGGATCGGGGCCGCGACGGTCGAGCGGTTCCGCGCCGAGGGGGCCGCTGTCACCGTGTTCGACCTCGATCCGGGGGACGCGGGCGTGCGCGTGGACGTCTCGGACGGCGATGCCGTCCGAGACGCGTTCGAGGACCTCGGCCCCGTGGACGTCGTCGTCTCGAACGCCGGGGTGAGCGAGCGCGGCCTCGCGCTCGACATCGACGAGCGCCGCTGGCGGCGCGTCCTCGACACCAACCTGCTCGGCGTCTTCAACGTCGCGCAGGCGGCCGGCCGCGGGATGCTCGACGCGGGCGGAGGCGTGATCCTGAACACCGCGTCGACGAACGGCTACGTCGGGCATCCCTACTACGCCGACTACAACGCCTCGAAGGCGGGGGTGATCGAGCTGACCCGGACGCTCGCGCTCGAGTGGGCACCGACGGTGCGGGTGAACGCGGTCTGCCCGGGCTACGTCCTGACGCCGATGCAGGAGGCCGAGTACACGCCCGACATGCTCGCGCAGGTCGACGCCAAGATCCCGCTCCAGCGGCACGCCCGCCCCGAGGAGATCGCCGCGGTCTACGCGTTCCTCGCCTCGGATGACGCGGCGTACATCACGGGGGCGGCGATCACGGTGGACGGTGGCGAGACGGCGGGCGGGCTGGCCAGCAGGTAGCGGTCGGAGCGGCGCCGGGGTCAGACCCCGCATCGGTCCATGTTGCACCTCCGTCCCAGGCGTGCGACATCTGTCCGCCCCCTCGCCGCGAGGCGACCGGTGCTTTGCGTCGATACTGTCACGGCGCCGCAACGGCCGCGGATGCGGGGTCTGACCCCACGTGCCCGAACCGGTGGCGCTCGCCGGGCGAAAAGCCTGCGATGCGACGCACGCCGATCCCGCCCCGGCACGCCGGATAGAGTGCGGCCCGTGCCGACCCGCGCCCAGATCGCCGACGCGGCCCGCGGCTCGCGGCGCGAGCTGGCCGTCGCTGCGATCGTCTTCGCGTGGATCGCGCTCGGCGCCGGCATCGACTCGGGCGCGGGCATCTGGCGGCAGCGGCTGGTCGGCGTGCTCACGTGGACGCTGCTCGTCGCGCTCCTGCGCGGCGAGCAGCGCTCGGTGCGGATCCAGGTCGTCGTCGTGATCCTGGTCGCGACGTGCGTCGAGTACACGGCCTCGCCGTTCCTCGGCCTCTACACCTACCGCCTGCACAACGTGCCGATCGTACGTGCCGCCCGGCCACGGCCTCGTCTACCTGGCGGCGCTCTCCATCGGCCGCTCGCGCGCTGGCCGACCGGCTGCGCCGCCCGCTTCATCACGTTCGCGCTCGTCGGTGTGCGGCGCCTGGGCGCTCTGGGGCGCCGTGCTCGCGCCGCGCCCGGATGCTCCTCGGCGCGATCATGTACCTGTTCCTGCGTCCGGTTCATCGCTCGTCGGCCGCCAGCCGCTGGTGTACGCCGGCGCGTTCCTCGTCATGCAGCTACCTGGAGCTGGTCGGGACCGGGGTGGGGGCGTGGAGCGTGGGCCTGCCACGACCCCACCGGGATCCTCACGATCGGGCAACCCGCCCAGCGGCATCCCGGGCGGATACTGCTTCCTCGACGCCGCCGGGCTTGCGCTCGCGCCGCGCGTCGGTGGCGCTCATCGAGCGCCGGCCGGTGACGTGGCCGCGCGCCTGCGGCCGCTCCCCGATGAAGCCGGCTGAGCTCGAGCGCGCTGCTCGAGCTGGCGGACGAGGTCGAGCGACGTCGCGCGCCGCGCTCGCGCGCGCCGAGGCGCTCGCCGCCGAGCTGGCCCGCGACTCGAGGACGTGGTCAGCGGCCGCGCCGCGGGTGCGGACCGCCGGCGGTGCGAGCGGCCGCCGCGGCGCTCGAGCCGATCGCCCGCGAGCTCGAGCGGGAGTGGGTCGACGCAGGGGCCGCTCGTGACGGCCTGGCAGCGCGCCGCCGAGCTCGCAGCAGGTCGCCGAGGCGGCCGGGGCCGACCCGGCGCCCGTACTGCGCCAGGAGGCCGAGGCCGCCCGCCTCGACGTCGAGGCGGCGCGGCTCGCGACGCGCGACCAGCGCGAGCTGATCGACCGCGAGCGCGAGGCGATGGCCGACGCTGCTCGACGGGCGCCGCTCGAGCCGTCGACCGCTCCCGCCCGGCGGCGACGACGCCCGGCCCGAGGCGCTCCGGCGCGAGGCGCTGGCGCTGATCGGCCTCGCGACCGAGGCGGCCGACGAGGCGCGGAGGCGGGCTGCGGCGGCGGCCGTCAGGCCGGCGGAGGCGCGCGCCGAGCTCGACACGGCTGGGCGACCCGGCCGATCTGCGCGGCGGCTCGAGGCGGCTCAGCGAGCGGCTGCCCGCCGAGGTGGAGCTCGACCCGTCCGCCCCGCCCTCGGCGGCGGTGCGGCTGGCACGCGCCGGGGTGCGCGTGCGGTGACCGGCCCGATGCGGGTCGTCGCAGCCGGGCTCTGCGAGCCGGCCGCAGGCGCTCGCCCTCGACGAGGCCGCTCGTGCGCGCGCCGGCCGGCGTCGCCGGTGCTCTCGTGTGGCGGACGCGCCCGGCCGTCGTGATCGGCCGCTTCCAGCGCGCCGACTGGGAGATCGACGCCGCGGCGTGCGCGGCGCCGCGGCGTGCGCGTGTGGCGCCGGTTCACCGGCGGCGGCGCCGTGCTACCTCGACCCGGGCACGCTCTGCGCGGCGCTGGCGCTGTCCCGGCGCGCCATCCGCGACGCCGCGCCGGCGTCCCCGACCTGTACGCCCCGCTGCTCGACGGGATGGTGCCGCCTGCCGCGCGCTCGGCGTCGACGCGACGCGCGACGAGCGCACGGTGCGCGTCGGCGGTCGCAAGGTCACAGGCATCGCCGCCCACCGCGGCCGGCGCGCCACGCTCGTCCACGGCACGCTGCTCGTCGACGCCGACCTCGACGGTCTGCGCGCCTGCCTCGCCGGCCCTCGCGGCGGCAGCCTCGACGGGCCGGCCGCGGCCGGCGCACAGCCGGCCCGACCACGTCGCCAACGTCGGCGTCGACATCGACGCCGCCCACGCGGCCGTCGTCGAGGCGTTCGCGGGGCACGGGCGCGGCGCGAGGAACCGCCGTCGCCGCGCGAGCTGCGAGCTGGCCGCCGGCCTCCGGCGCGAGCGCTACGGCGACCGCGCGTGGCATGCAGGACCATGGCACGACGTCACCTCCGGAGGAGGTGAGCGCCGTGCTGGGAGAAGAAGCGCCGCCCTAGACGAGGGCGATGACGGAGCTCATCGTGGCGGTGACGCCCGCGGTCAGAAGACCGAGCGTGGCCACGACAGCCAGGGTGACCACGCCGAGCGTGATCGCGTATTCGGCCATCGTCTGGCCGCTCTCAGGGCCTGCAACGGCCCCGAACTGGTTCATGGGAGACCCCCTTTCGGTATCAGTTATCGGACGGAGGGGTATGACCCGGCGACCCCCGCTTGTGGGAGTCTTCAGTCACACTCTCGAAGGAGCTGGATGGCGCTCGAGTCGCGGATCTTCACGTACGAGGCGGAGCTGGAATGGCGCGGCGGCCGCCGGGCGTCGGTCACGGCGGGCGACCGCCCGGCGCTCGACGTCCAGCCGCCGCCCGAGTTCCCCGACGGCGACGAGACGAGCTGGAGCCCCGAGCACCTGTTCCTGGCGTCGATCCAGTCGTGCACGATGCTCTCGTTCGTCGCTCACTGCGCCCACCGCGGGCTCGAGATCGTGAGTACCGCTCGACGGCCGACGGGTCGCTCGTTCGGAGCGCCGATCACCGCTACGCCTTCCAGACCGTCGCGATGGTCGTCTACGTGCGCATGTCGGGCGGCCACGCCGGAGCCGCCCGCGAGCCTGACGCCCGAAGGCCGAGCGGGACTGCTTCATCTCGGCCTCGACGACCGCCGAGGTCTCGACCGACTGGAGGATCATCGAGTGACGGCGGTGCGATGTGCGGTCGACGGTCGCGGCGGGAGCCGGCGACGCGCGCGCCTGCGCCGCGGAGGCGTCGGCCGCCGTCCGGGTCGGCCTCGGCGGCGCCGCGGCCGACGTCGCATTCGTGTTCGTCTCGGCCGAGCACGCAGCGGAGGCCGAGCAGGTGACCGCCGAGGTCGCCCGCGAGCTCAGCCCCGGGGTGCTCGTCGGCGCCAGCACCGAGGCCGTCATCGGCGCCGGCCATGAGTTCGAGGGCCGTCCGGCGGTCAGCGTGCTCGCGGCGTCGCTCGGGTCCGGGACGGCGCGCGCACGCCACATCGCGGCGGGCGACGCCGGCAGCTGCTCGAGCTCGCCGGGCGGGCGGCCGTCATCGTCGCCGACCCGTACACGTTCCCGATCGAGCGGCTCCTCGACGACCTGAACGACGCCGGGGCGGCCGTCGCCGTCGGCGGGCTGGCGTCGGGCGGGCGAGGGCCGGGCGAGCACGCGCTTCTCTGCGGCGAGGACGTCCATCGCGAGGGAGCCGTGATCGTCGATCTGTCCGGGCCGGTGGAGCTGCGGGCGCTCGTGTCGCAGGGGTGCGCGCCGATCGGCCCCGAGATGGTGGTGACGCAGGCCGAGTCGAACGTGATCCACGAGCTGGCGGGTCGGCCGGCGTACGGCCGGCTGGTCGAGATCGTGAGCACGCTCGACCCGCAGCAGGCCGCGAGCTCGCCCGGCGCGGCGTCCTCGCCGGGCTCGTCATCGACGAGAACCGGGTCGACTACGGGCCCGACGACTACCTCGTCCGCGGCATCCTGGGCGGCGATCCCGAGTCGGGAGCGATCGCGGTCGGCGACATGCCGCGGGTGGGGCAGACGTTCAGGTTCCACGTCCGCGACGCGTCGACCGCCGACGCCGGGCTCCGTGCGGCGCTCGAGGACGGCACCGCACTGCCCGGCGCGCGTGAGCGGCGGCGCTGCTCTTCGCCTGCAACGGCCGCGGCACCGGGCTGTTCGGCCGCCCCGATCACGACGCCGCCGCGACCGCGGCGGCGCTGGGCGGCGCTCCCGTCGCCGGCATGTTCTGCGCCGGCGAGATCGGGCCGGTCGGCGGGCGCACGTTCCTGCACGGCTTCACCGCGACGCTCGCGCTCTTCGTCGAGGAGTGAGGGGCCTAGGCCAGGCCCTGGCGCGCCTCGCGCACCAGGGTGACGGCCTCGGGGAAGATCAGCCGGATGGCGTCGCGGACCTGATTCGCCTGCTGGTCGGCCGTGCCGGTCAGGTCGAGCCGGCCGATGGCGGCGACGGTCATGCCGACCGCCAGGTTGATGGCCTGGTCCGCGAAGGCGACCTTCTGGCCCTGCTGGGCCTGCTCCATCCAGGCTGCCATCTGCTTCTGCAGCTCCTCGGGGTCACCGAACATGCCGAACGGAAACTCGCTCACGATGCCGTCGAGCTTAACGCGTCCGGCGCGGCGTAGACGCCGTCGAGGATCGCGGTGGCGTCGGGCGGCGGGCTCGCCTCGGCCTCGAGCACCCCGGCGTCGATCCAGGCCCGCACGTCGTCCTCGATCGCGGTGAACTCGTCGTCGGAGCAGTCCTCGACCTCCTGGAGCCAGCCGCGGAAGCGCTCGAGCGGGTCCTCGACCCGAACTCGGCCAGGAGCTCGCGGGGCACGTAGCCGGCGTCGTCGTGGACGGCGTGGCCCTCCATCCGCAGGGTGACGAGCTCGATGATCGTCGGGCCGCCGCCCTCGCGGGCCTTCTCGATCGCCCGCTGCGCCTCGCGGAAGACGGTGACGACGTCGGTGCCGTCGACCACGATGCCCTCGAAGCCGTAGGCCGGCCCGCGGTCGGCCAGGTGCTCGCACGCGAACGACAGCCGGTTCGGGCGTGGAGTAGGCGTACTGGTTGTTGTCGATGACGTAGACGATCGGCAGGCGGCGGACGCCGGCCAGGTTCATCGCCTCGTGCATGTCGCCGCGGGCGGCCGCCCCGTCGCCGCACCAGCCGACCGCGACCCGCGCCTCGCGGCGGAGCTGGAACGCGAGCGCGATGCCGGTGATCACCGGGATCATCGCCGGCAGGTGGCTGACGCCGGCGAGCAGGCCCTTGCCGGCGCCGAAGTCGTTTGAGCGCAGGTTCGAGTCGCGCCCGCGGGTGGCGCCGCCGGCGCGGCCCATGAACTGGCAGAAGATCGCCGCCGGCGGGATGCCGCGCACGAGGTGGACGCCCAGGTTGCGGTGAAGCGGCGAGGCGACGTCGTCGTCGCCCATCGCCGTCGCGACGCCGACCGAGGCCGCCTCGTTGCCGCGCCCGGTGTAGTAGCTCCCGGGGAGCTTGCCGGCCTTGAAGAGGAGGTTGCCGCGCTCCTCGACGAGGCGCGTCGCGAGCATGTCGCGGTACATGTCGACGAGGTGCTCGCGGTCGAGGCCCAGCTCGCGCGCCTCGGCCTGGCTCATGAGCGGGCTCGCCCGGCGCACGGTCGACATGCCGCCAGGATACTGGCGACTTCGGCTACGGGACGCGCTTCGCGTGCCGGCGAGGCGCGAGAGGCGCGCGTCCCACTCGGCGCCGACGTTGTCGATCCACTCGCCGGGCGTCGGTCAGCGGGGCCGGGGTGAGCCGGTAGCGCGTCTCGCGGCCGGAGCGCTGCGAGGTCACGAGCCCGGCGTCGGCCAGCGTGGCGAGGTGCTTCGACACCGCCTGGCGGGTGATCGGGAGGTCGCGCGCGAGCTCGGTCGCGGTCACGGCCTCGCGGTCGGCGAGGAGGTCGATCACGTGCCGGCGGGTCGGGTCGGCCAGCGCGGCGAAGGTCGCGCCGACGGGGTCGGGGCTCATCCCGCGATCAGCACCGGCCCCGCCACGGCCTGGAGGCGGACCTCCCACGCCCAGGCGTTGACCGCGGCGCAGGCCTGCGCGCTCGCGACGGGCAGGGCCTCGAACCCGGTCTCGACGACGATCACGCGCGTGCCCTGCTCGGCCGGCTCGAGCTCGATGCGAACGACCGTCTCGAGGTCGGCATCGGGAACCGGGTGCCAGCGGAAGACGACCCGCTCGGGGGCGGTCACCTCCTCGACGGTGCCGTGCCGCTCGCGCCCGTCGTCGAAGCGGACGTGCAGGTCGCCGCCCTCGACCAGGTCGATCTCGACCTCGTCGGCGAGCCACTGCTCGAGCTCGTCGGCGTCGGTGACGACGCGCCAGGCGTCGTCGCGGTCGAGGTCGAGGACGGTCTCGCGGGTTAGACGGAGTCGGACACGGGCACCTCCTGGATATGCAACCTTCAGGTTGCGCTACTATCTCGCAACTCATCGGTTGCACTATACTCAAGGAGGCACCATGTCACCGCTCATTCCGATGGTCGTCGAGCAGACGGCGCGCGGCGAGCGCTCGTTCGACATCTACTCGCGGCTCCTGAACGACCGCATCATCTTCCTGGGCACGCCGGTGACCGCCGAGATCGCGAACCTGATCGTGGCCCAGATGATCCACCTCGAGTCCGACGAGCCCGACAAGGACATCTCGCTCTACATCAACTCGCCCGGCGGCGACGTCTACGCCGGCCTCGCGATCTACGACGCGATGCAGTACGTGCGCTCCGACGTGCAGACGATCTGCTTCGGGATGGCGATGTCGATGGGCGCGATGCTCCTCGCGGGCGGCGCGAAGGGCAAGCGGATGGCGCTGCCCAACTCCAAGGTCATGATCCACCAGGGGCACACGTCCGGCTTCGAGGGCCAGGCCACCGACATCGAGATCCGCGCCCGCGAGATCCTCGCGCTGCAGCGGCGGATGGAGGAGATGATGGCGCGCGACACCGGCACGACGGTCGACCAGATCCACGCCGACACGCAGCGCGACTACTTCATGACGGCCGAGGAGGCGCAGGACTACGGGCTGGTCGACGCGGTGTTCAGCATGGCGCGGCGCGCCCCTCCCGCCGCACCGGCCTGGGGTGACAAATTGGTGGCAGGCACCGTCTGTCTCGCCGGTGGCTTCCGGCGCATGGGCGGGTACCCGCAGCCCAGGTCGATCGCCGCGGCGCCGTCGGGCAGGCTCGACATGAACCGTCCACGAGCCGCGGACGGGGATCGCCCTCGACGAGCTGCGACCACTCCAGGAACCGGTCGCCAGTGAGCGCATGGTCATCCTGCTCAACCTCACCGGCCTGTTCGGCTTGGCCGCGCTCGAGGTCGGAGCCGAGGCGGCCTAGCGCAATTCGGGGTCAGGCACGCAATTGCGCGCCGGACCCCTCACGTGCGTACGCCGCCTCGACGACCCGGATCCGCTCGTCGGTCACTCCACGCGGCGCAGGATCAGGCACGCGTTGTGGCCGCCGAGGCCCATCGAGTTCGAGAGGCCGATGCGCACGTCGGCCGTGCGGGCCACGTTCGGGACGTAGTCGAGGTCGCACTCGGGTCGGGGTGGTGCAGGTTGATCGTCGGCGGGATGACGCCGTGGTGGATGGTGAGCGCCGTCGCCACCGCCTCGACGGCGCCGGCGGCGCCGAACAGGTGGCCGATCATCGACTTGTTGGACGAGATCGCCATCCTGTAGGCGTGGTCGCCGAACACCGGCTTCGATCGCCTGCGTCTCGGCCGCGTCGTTGTACGGCGTCGAGGTGCCGTGGGCGTTGATGTAGTCGACCTCGTCCGGCTCGCATGCCGGCCCGCTCGAGCGCGTCGCGCATCATCTCGATGACGCCGATCGACTCGGGGTGCGGCGTCGCGATGTGGTAGGCGTCGTTCGACGCGCCGTAGCCGATGATCTCGGCGTAGATCCGCGCGCCGCGCGCTCGGGCGCGCTCGAGCTCCTCGAGCACGAGCACGCCGGCGCCCTCGGCCATCACGAACCCGGCCCGGGTCGCGTCGAACGGGCCGCGAGGCGCCGCGCCGGGTCGTCGCGGCCGTCGACGAGCGCGCGCATCGCGCAGAAGCCCGCCAGGATGATCGGGACCATCGACGACTCGGTCGCGCCGGCCAGGACCACGTCGGCCTGGTCGCGGGCGATGGCCGCCGCCGCCTCGCCGATCGCGTGGGTGCCGGTGGCGCAGGCGGACTCGGTCGAGTAGTTCAGCCCGCGGGCGCCGAGCATCGTCGCGACGTGGCTCGTGGACGTGTCGACCAGCGTGTTCGGCAGCCAGTGGGGCGAGACCCGGTCCCAGCCGCGCTCCTCGAGGATCGCCTGCTGGCGCAGCGTGTAGGGCAGGCCGCCCATCACGCTGCCGATGACGACGCCGATGCGCGCGGGGACGTCGACGACGAGCTCCGCGTCGCGCGGCCGCCTCGATCGCCGCGGCGACCGCGAAGTGGACGTCGCTCGACGTGCGCCGCACCTCCTTCGCCGGCATGGCGTTCGACGGGTCGAAGTCCTTGACCTCGGCGGCGATGTTCACCGGGAAGTCGCTCGCGTCGAACGACCGGATCACGTCCACGCCGCTTCTGCCCGGCGACGAGCGCGTCCCACGTCGATTGCAGGTCGTTTCCGACCGGGGTGACCGCCCCGACCCCGGTGATGGCCACGCGCCTCATTGGGCGAACTGACGGCGCATCGCCGGGCGGGGTTGCGTCCGGCGGCGCGCTGCGGCCGCTCTGGCGGCGATAGCGCGGGCGCGATACATGCGCGGGTGGCGAGCCACCCCCACGCCGATCGCAGGCGGCTCACGACCCAGTCGCTCGAGCGCATGCGCGAGGGCATGCGCAAGCGCGCCGAGGCGCTCGGGCGCGACCACGAGCAGCGGTTCGTGGAGGTCGGCCGGATGGTCGCCGACAACCGCCTCCGGACGGGGCATGACGCAGCAGGAGCTCGCCGTCCTGTGCGGCACGACGCAGTCGGCGATCGCCCGCCTCGAGCGGGGCGGCCGGCCGCCGAAGCTCGACACGCTGATGCGGATCGCCGACGCGCTCGACGCCGAGCTCTTGCTCGAGATGCGCTTGCGGCCGTCCGCGAGACGAGTAGGATCCCGGGCAATGGCAGTCACCCTGCGCGACTTCATGAGCGAGCGGCGATGTGCTCACGATCGAGCCGTCCGCCACGCTGTGGCGAGGCCGCGCGCGCGCTTCGCAAGCGCGACGTCGGCGCGGCCGTCGTCGTGGAGGGAGGCGCCGTCGTCGGCATCTTCACCGAGCGCGACCTGCTCCGCGCGATCGCCGACAGCCGCCATCCCGACCAGCGACCAGGTGCAGTCGTACATGACCCCCGACCCGGTCACGCTCCCGCCCGCACCACTCCCCGAGCGAGGCGGCCCAGATCATGAGCGAGCGCCGCTTCCGCCACATCCCGGTCATGGAGAGCGGCGAGCTCGTCGGCATCGTGAGCATCCGCGACCTCATGTCGGCGCGGGCTCCACATCGGCTCCGCCGACGCCCACGTGGGCACCGATTTCCCCTAGAGCGCCGCGTCGCGCCGAATACCGTTTCGGGGGACGCGCCGGAGCGCTGCGACGAGCCATCGTGAGATCGACCCTCCTCCCCGGCCGTCGCGTGGCATGACCACGCCGCGGTGCGTGGGGAGTGTCGGCTGATTCGAGGCGGTGCCGCCGGGCCGGACGACTGCTCTTCGGCGTTATGGGACGGCGTCGTTCAGCGGCCCCGGTACACCGGCGAAGGCCCGCCGCCGGCGGCGCTGCCTCGGGTCGGCCCCGTCACAAACCGATCCTGCCGCGCGGCGTATGTCCCCTGAGATGACGACAGCCGCATATGCCATCCGGGCACCGTTCCGGGCGCGATCAAGTACCCTCCGCCGCATGGATCCGGGGGGCCTGTCCGACGAGGAACTGCTCGAACAGGTCGCCCTGAGCCGCGACGCCGAGGCCTTCGCGACCCTCTATCGCCGCTACAGCCGCGCGGTCTACTCGCTCGTCCAGCGGGTGCTTCGCGACCACCACGCGGCCGACGACGCCTCGCAGGAGGCGTTCGCGGCGGTGTGGCGGGCGGCCCGCGGCTACCGGCGCGGAGCGCGGCACGCCTCGGCGTGGCTCTTCGCGATCGCCCGCAACGCCGCGGTCGACGCCGCCCGCGCGCGCGTGCCGCTCGTCGTCGGCGAGGCTGCCCGACGTGCCCGACCACGGGCCGCTCCCCGAGGCGATGGCCATCGCCGAGATGGAGGCATTCGAGGTGCATGTCGCCGTCGACTCGCTGCCCGACCGTGAGCGCGAGGTCATCGAGCTGGCGTACTACTCGGGGCTGTCCCAGACGCGAGATCGCCGACCGGCTGAGCCTGCCCCTGGGAACCGTCAAGACGCGCACCCGCACGGCGCTCGGCCGGCTTGCGGGAGTGCTTGAGGAGCGGGGGGTGATGCGATGAGCGCCTACGACGACATCGAACGGGTCGAGCAGCTCCTGCGCTCGGCGCCGCGCTCCGACCTCGGTGCCCCCGGGGCTGATCGACGTCGCCCGCGAGGCCGCCCTCGGCGGCGGCGAGCGGCGAACGATCGTCGCGGTCTCCCGGCCGCGCGTTCCCCGGCTGCGCCTCGCCCGCCTCTCGGCGGGGGTCGCGGTGATGGCGGCCGCCGCCGCGGCTGCCCTCGTGATCGGCGTCGGCGGCCGTGGGCCGTCGTTCGATTCGCAGGCGACGCTGGCGCTCGCCGGGCCGGCGGGTGCCGACGCCACGGTCGACTTCGGCTCGGTCGACAAGGGGACGCGCCCGATGCTGCTCAAGATCCACGACCTGCAAGCCCGCGCCGGCCGGCTCGTACTACGAGATGTGGTTCAACGTGGGCGGCGACAAGGTCTCCGCGGTCACCTTCAACACGAGCTCCTCGGGCGAGGCGACCATCCGCACGGCGATCTCCGCCGACATGCACTGGGGCAACTGCTGGGTCACGCTCGAGAAGGTCGGCGACGGCCAAAGCGACGCCGTCGTGCTGCGCTCGACCTAGCCTTGAGCCCGCCGCGAGGGCTGTGATCGGCTAGCTCAAGATCTTTCCGAACCGTTCTGCGCGGTCGCCCACCTGGTCGAGCTGCCGTGCGATGAGCTTGCTCCGCTTGCCGAGCTCAGCCGTCGCCTTGCCGAGCCCTTCCAGAGCGGCCGCCGTGTCGACGTCGCGCAGGATGTTCCTGGATCGCCTCGCGATGCCGGGGTCGGCCATGCGGGGCCGTTGACGCAAGACCAGGCCTCCGACGAGTCCGGCTGCGGCGGCTGCCACTGTCAGCGCCGGGCCACCGGCCCGGTCGGCCGCGTGGAACAGCTCCGAGCCCCTGCGCTTCAGAGCATCGGCCGTGCTCTGCGGCTGGTTGGCCGCCGCCCGCGGGCGCGCCGACCCGCTGCGGGCCGAGCCGTTGCGCGATGCGGTGGCCCGCTTCGCGGTCCCGTTCTGAGACCGCTTGGCTCCGTTTCGTGAGCTCTTCTGGGCGCTCGGGCGTGTGGTCTTCTTCGCCGACGCGGACTGCGCCGTCGTCGCCCGTCCATTCGATCGCGCCTTCGCCGAGCGCGTGCCCGACGCCGACTTCGACGCGGATGCCGCTCGGGAGCGATTCGCGGTGCTCTTGCGAGTGCCGCCGGTTGATTTCTGTGTGCTTGCCACGGACTTCCTCCAAACCTCTGCCATCAGGTGGGACGCTCCTACCCATGCGCCGAGTGGTTCTAACCCGTCGTTTTTGGGTAGGAGCGGGCTTCCAGGGAGAGAGAACCAAGGAGGTTCCGGTGCCGGAGACCGTTCGTGACACGAAAATCGTGGAGCTCTTGAACGAGGCGTATGGAAAGGAGCAGCAGCTGACCGCTGCGCTCGAGCAGCACCTCCAGACCACGATCCGCGCTGACTACGAGAAGCGCCTCACCGATCACCTGAAGGAGACGAAGTCCCACGCCCGTGCGGTTTCGAAGCGCATCAAGCAACTGGGCGGGACGCCGGCCCAGGTCTCGCTGCCGGGCCCTGAAGGGGTTTCGAAGGCGGCCCAGGGGATGCAGGACGCTGTGGCCAAGGCCAAGGCGGCGGTCCAGGGGCCGCTCGACACCGTGCGCGGATCCGGTCAGCAGGAGCGCATGGTGCGGAACGCGCGCACGGAGTTCGAGGAGGAGGCGCACGAGATCGCCACGTACACCGTGATCGACTCGGTTGCCACTGCCGTCGGCGACACGGAGACGGCACAGCTCGCACGGGGCATTCTGCGCGAAGAGGAGCGGATGCAGAAGTACCTCGGGGACCTGCTGCGCGACCTCTCGGTCGACATGGCCCACGACGAGATCCCCGTCGCCGAGATCGACGGCCCGGCTGCCCGCCGGTCGTCGTCGCGACAGAAGTCGACCTCGGCGCGATAGGAGGCGGGTGATGGCTCAGACCCAGGCTCGACAGTGCCCGAACAGGGACTCACGCGGCGGCCCGAGCAGTGAGGATGAGTGCCGATGAGACCCGGTGAGGCGATGGCAATGGTCGCGCGGCCCGCCGTGAGCGGCAGTTTGCGCGCGCGACAGGCGCAGAAGGACGGCATCGGTGTGACCAAGCGGCAATGGCTCGGGTTTATCGCCGTAGCCGCCTTCACGACGTGGCTTACTCAGCGGCTTGACGACCTCGTCGAGCAGCGCCTCGGAGACGACGTGCGCTGAGCGCAGGTGCCGCCTGCGCCGCCAACGGGCGGGGCCTGGGCCGGGCAGTCTCGCCGATATACTGCGGCCCTCGCGGGGCTATAGCTCAGTTGGGAGAGCGCCTGGATCGCACCCAGGAGGTCAGCGGTTCGAATCCGCTTAGCTCCATGCCTCGGGGACGCGCTTGGTTGTGCGGAAAACGGCAGACTCTGGGCAGTTCGCGGGTATCGCACTCGGCATCGCCGCGTCCACATGATTGGACGCGATGCGGTCGTAGATTCCCCTGGCGGCGCGGCGATGGTCTGGCGACGCCTTGGGATCTTCCCAAGCGGCTCCCGCACGGATGGTTCGGGAATCGCCGCCGTTGTACATCGGGAGTGCGCATCCGGGACGCCCTTGCATCAGTATCCACACGTTCCAGCACCAGGTGCGCGAACCCTCGGGCCTACCGGCAGGGGTTCAAGCTGGCGCGATTCTGCCGGTCGGCGACGTCGGCGACCGGCCGCCGGGATAGGCACGCGCCGAACAGCGTCGCCGAGAGAAGTCCGGCGGCGATAATCGTCAGCCAGAGAACGTTGGTTCCCGCGCGGTGCAGGGCGAGCCCTGCGGCGGGAGCGACGGCGTAGCCGGCTGAGTACGACGTCCCGACGGCCGCGATCCAGACACCGGAGCGACCGACCGGCGCGGCGGCGGCGATGGCGGCGCTCTGCGCTGGTGACGCCAGCATCTCTCCGACGGTGTACACGGCCAGGACAACCGCCAGCATGAGCGCGGTCTCGCGCCACAGCAGCGCCGCCGCGGCCAGCCCACTCGCCGACGTGCCGGCAACAAGGACGGTTCGTCGCGGGATGCCGCGAGCGGCCGCCGTCAGCGGCAGCTGAAGTGCGATCGTCAGTACCGGGTTGATCGCCAGCAGCAGTCCCACCGCTCCCAGAGCTAGGACACCGTCCCGCACTGCGACCACCGGGACGACGATCTCGTACGTAAAGAGCACGGCGAAGCTCAGCGCAGAGCCGATCCATAGCAGTAGGAAGCGGGGATCGCGGAGGAACGCGGCGGTCGGCGCGCCGCCATCAGATTCGCGTTGGGCGCCGCCCGGAATCCCAGCGTGAGCCAGCGCGGCGACGAACATCAGCGTCGCCGCGCCGACCAGCCACAGGGCAGTCCACCCGAGCGTCAGAAGCGCTGCACCGACCAGCGGGCCAAGGCCCAAGCCGACGGCGTTGGCGGTTCGCTGCTGGGCATACAGCCGCTCCAGAGCCTCGGGCGCCAGCCGGGCGAGAGTAACGGCGAGCGCGACCCATAGAACGGCGTCCCCGCCGGTTGACGCCGGGATCAACACCAGCCCGGAAACCGGCGCCAGCGGGACCGCGGCGAAGCCGGCGAGAATGATGGCGTTGCCGGCAGCCGCAACCACCGCGGTTCGTCTGCATCCGAACCGGTCGCACGCCCGTCCAGCGAGGATTCCGGCTCCTACCTCGACCGCCGCGGCGGCGACGTATACGGCGCCGATTCGCGAGTCACCGAATCGGAGGCACTCGCTCGCCCAGACGGCGAGGAAGTCGACGCGAAGGCTGAGAGCCAGGCTCGACAGCAAGGAGAGCCCGATCACGGCCCGGTGTGCATTGCCAGCCATGGCCCGAACCTAGCGCTGAGAAATTTCCCGCCGCAAGGCTCTTGCCGCGACTGTGTGACCACGGATATTTCGCCCCGCCTGCGATATATGCAAAGGGATATTTATCCCGGGATGCGAGCGTGGTAGCTGCTACGGCGCGTCCAACCCGCGTCCAAACGGCTCGAAACGAACCCATACGGCGATTCATCGAGGTACTCGCCAAGCCCCGCAACCCCCACAACCAAGCGCCCTCCCGGTGGTCCCGACCAGATGAAGGTAGGTACCCGGGTTTTCATCGCACCCAGGAGGTCAGCGGTTCGAATCCGCTTAGCTCCATGGCCGTGCTGAGACCCTGGGTCTCAGCACGGCCATTCCGCTGTGTGACCCGGACTGTTGACCTCCTGGGTGCGATCGCGGCCAACGCGCCTGGATCAAGGGGCCTGCTACTCAGCGGTACTTGACGTGCACTAGCCGGCTCAGTTGTGGTCGGGGAACGTGGCGACACCGGCGGCTCCCGGCCCGCTGGACGCGCCCGCCCCGCCGTTGACGCCGTTGGCGCCAGGAAGGCCGTTGGCGCCGTTCGGCTGCTGGTTCTGACCGCTGCCGTCGGCCCCGCCGGTGCCCCCGTGGCCGGGCCCTCCGCCGAGCCGGCCCAGCCCGCCGACGCCGCCCGGGCGTGCGGCGCCACCCGTACCGGCCGCCGCGGTGTTGCCTCCGTAGGTGTTCCCGGTGTCGACGACGAGGATCGTCGAACTGAAGAAGCCGCCCCCCTGGGCGTTGCCGCCCTTGCCTCCCCTGCCCGACTTCCCGCCGGTTCCGCCGTCGCCGCCGTCGCCCCCGTTGCCGCCGTTCCCCCCAACCGAGCCTTGGCCCGGGAAGGGCCCGCCGCCGCCGACCCCTCCGGTGCCGCCCGTGCCGCCGGCCGAGCCTGCGCCGCCGTTCCCGCCGCCGCCGCCCATCGAGCCGGCGCCGCCGCCGCCCGCGTTGACCGCGTTCGCTGTAAAGGTGGCCGCGGTCAGCTTGAACGTCCCCAGGTTCTGCACCGCGCCGCCCTGCGCGAGGCCGCCACGGCCGCCGGCGCCTCCGGCCGCGCCGACGCTGCCGTCGGCGGCCGGGGTGCTTGGGAGCCCGGCGGTCGCTGCGCCGGCGTCGCCGCCGTGGCCCGTCACACAGCACGCCGGGCCGCCGTGCCCGCCGGTGCCGCCTCTGCCGCCCTGGCCGCTGGCGCCGGCGAGACCGCCGAAACCACCCGCGCCGCCACTGCCGCCCGGGCCGCTGCGGGTCGTGTTCTGGTCGAACGCGGCCGTGTTGATCTCCAGCACGCCGGTCGCGGCGTTGTAGACCGCAGCGCCGCCGGCGGCCCCACCAGCCCCGCCCGCGCCGCCTGCGCCGCCCGCGCCGGGCGGCGTGGGGAATCCGGCCACGCCGGGGGCGCCGGCCATCCCGCCTTTGCCGGCCATCCCGCCGACGGTGTCTTGGACGCCCGAGGCTCCCTGTCCGCCGGCGCCGCCCGCTCCCCCCGCGCCGCCGTTGCCGCCGATGCCGCCCGTCCCGCCGTTGCCACCCCGGCCGCCCTGCGCCACGTTTCCGCGGAACGTCACGTCGTTCAGGATCAGCGTGCCGGCGTTGTAGATGGCGCCGCCGCGGGCGGCCGCGCCCGCTCCTCCCGCGCCGCCGTTGGCGCCAGGCGCCGCCGCCCCGCCCGAACCGCCAGAGCCGCCGGGAAGTCCATCGGCCCCCGGTGAGCCGCCGATGCCGCCGTTGCCACCGGTGCCGCCGTTCCCGCCGTTCCCGCCCTTACCGCCGAAGCCGCCGAGTCCGCCCACGCCGCCCGTCACCGAGTTGGACGAGAAGGTCACGTGCTCGAAGAACGCGCTGCCGGCAGAGATGAGCACCGCGCCGCCCTTGGCGGCTTTACCCGCGGCGCCTCCGGCGCCGGCCGTGCCCGCGAGCCCTGAGCCGCCGGCGCCGCCGCTGCCGCCGGCGACTCCGGACGAGCCGCCCGCCCCATTCGTTCCCGGGGCGCCGGCGGCGCCGGCCGTGCCGTTAGTGCCGTTGGCGCCGTTGGCGCCGATGACTGAGCCGCTGCTGAGCCTTACCCCCCGCACGGTCAGCGTTCCACCGTTCACCTGGAACAGCCGCCGTGCGCCGCCGCCGCTGAGGCCGACGTTGTGGCCGTTTCCCTCGATGTCCAGAACCTTGCCTGTGCCGACGACGACGGTCTTCGAGAGCGTGATCAACGGGCAGTCGACGGCGAACATCACCGTCCCGCCGCCGGCCGTCGCCGCGTCGAAGGCCGCGGGCGTGCACGACGTCAGCACCGTGTCCGCACGAGCGGGCGATGCGGCGACGAGTGCCACCACCGCAGCGCACAGCGTCGCGGCTCTCCTGGGGGCACGATCCGACAGTAGGTGCGACGCGGAGATAGCCAAGCGATGCTCTCACGATCGCCAGTGCGCGGCAACTGAACGTGGCGAATCACGCCGCCGACCGATAGACCGTGTCAGCGGTTCGAATCCGCCTTAGCCCATGGCAGTTGTGCGTGGTTCACGGTCGACCTCAGCTCACGGAACCTTCCAGATGAGCTCACCGTTTGTAATTCGGTTTGCAACCCAGAGTTGATCTTCGACGAAGGCCGGGCGATTGTCAGTTCCAGGCGTCCAGAGATCGGCGTTAGCAGCCGTATCTACTACACAGCGGGTGACGAAGACACAGAGCTGTTGTCGATCACGGACTCGAAAGTCGTCCGCTTTGCCGCACCGAACAAGGGAGACTGACGTCGGCACCATGCTCCTTTGAGCGCCCGGATCGCTCCTTGCCGCTGAATCGTGTGGCCGGCAACCGTTCAGGAGACGGCTCCAGCGCCATCTAGGCCGGCGAGTACGGCAGCTCGGCGATGTCGCGCGGCACGCGCACGCCCAGCCTTCGCATCACCTCGATCGCGGCCCGGTAGCCGCTCTCGACCCCGCCGTTGAGGAACCCCTGGCTGTAGGTGGAGGTGGCCTCACCGGCGAAGTGGACACCGCCGTCGGCCTGCGCGGTGCCACGCCAGAAGCGGGTGTACTGGCCCGGGCCGAAGGCTGCATAGGAGCCGCGCGTCCACGGATCGTGCGGCCATAGGTCCGCCCAGGCATGGCCGTTGAAGCGCATCGCCGATCCCGGAAGCGCCTGGTCGATCCGCCCCAGCACGGCGTCGCGCAGCACCGCCGGTGCCGGGCCGTGCGGCGTCGGTGCCGTCCACCCGCGGCCGGTGCGGCCACCCGCGTAGACGGTGATCAGGCCCGAGTGGCCCGGCTCCATGGCCGAGCTCTCCCAGGTGTCGAAATCGGGATCGGTCGAGGTCATGAACGAGCTCCAGTCGTGCATGCGCCAGGGCCGGCGATCGTACTGCACCAGCACCTTGGAGTCGAAGCCCATCGCCAGCTGGTGGATCGCCGCGAGCTTATGGCGGCTGAGGCCGGCGCCGGACAGGTCGACCTCGCGCAGCGTCGTGAATGGCAGCGTCAGGATCACCAGGTCGCAGTGCACGCGGCGGTGGCCGTCGAAGTGCAGCTCGTAGCCGTGTCGCTTGCGACGCAAGCCGCGGAGCGGCGTCTGAACGTGCACGGCGGATACCGGGAGCGCGGCGACGGCGCGGTGCACGATCTGGTCGTTGCCGCCGCGGACGTGCCAGCGCTCGTCACCGCCCGGATACGGGATCACGAAGAAGTCAATCCAGTTGAGCGCGGACAGCTGGTCGAGGTTAAGGCCGTACCAGCCGCACATGGTCTGGTCGAGCCACTCGGCGACGCGGGTGCCGACCACGCCGGGGACGTGCCGGTCGAGCCACTCGGTCATCGAAAGCTGATCGACCTGGCGCGCGTGTTCGGTGGCAGTCGGGTAGGAGATCGGGTTCTGCGTGACCGAGCCGTTCGGGCGCAGCACGCCCAGCCGCCGCGCCTCCGCGTTGGCCGCGCTGGCGATGCGGTTCATCTGCGGCCGGATCTGCGCCTCGGGCAGCAGCCGGTCGCCAACCAGGTTGGGGGAGAAGTCGCCATATTTGGCCGCATACAGGTCGTCCAGGTGCAGCCCCAGCCGGCGCGCGAGCTGGCGGATGTGGACGTGGCGAGTGTCGATGAACTCGCCGCCATGCTCGGCGATCTGGCCGTCGGCGAACCCACGGGCGCTCCAGCAGCGGCCACCCAGGCGCTCGCGCGCCTCGTACACCTCGACGTGGATGCCGACCCGGTGCAGCTGGTAGGCGGCGGCCGCACCGGCCAGGCCGGCGCCGATCACGGCAACGCGGGCGTCGGGCGCGTTGCCACGCCGGGCGGCGCGCGAGACTGCCGCCTCGCCTAGCCACAGCGTCCCCGCCAGCGCGCCGCCGGCGACCAGCAACTGCCGGCGGGTGATGCCGTCGGGCAGCGTGTCCTCGAGCGGCGCGTCCGCGCCCACGCTGGCCGCGGCAGCTGCCGAGCGCTGCGAAGCGATTGCCTGCTCGCGGAGCTCCCGCGCAAGCCCCGATCGGCGTCGTCCGTGCATCAGTGTCCCCCTTCGGATGTCGCTCCGCCGCCCGGCGCCTCCCGGCTGCGCGCAGGCGGACGCCGCAAGCCTACCTCCGCCGACACCCGACGGCTATGGGCGCAGGAGTCAGTCAGCGGTTCGAATCCGCTTAGCTCCATGGTCGCCTGGAGACCCTGACTGGGTTTCCAGGCGACCATTCCGCTGTGTGTTGATCACGCGACGCCAGATCGCTGTCAGCTTGCGGGCGCCTAGAGGCTGCCGAGCGCGGATCACGTCTCCGGTCGCGTCGAGCATCGACCGCAGGTCGAAGCCGCCGTTGTGGCGGACGCCGTTGATGAAGAACGTGGGCGTGCCGTTGACGCCGCTGCGCACTCCGGACATGAAGTCCTCGCGGATCCGCGGCGCGTAGGTCTCCTGCTCGAGGTCGCGGGTGAAGCGGGCCAGGTCGAGCGCCAGCGTGCGCGCGAAGGCCAGGTAGGCCTGATGTCCCAGGCTCTGCTGGTTGGCGAACAGCAGGTCATGCATGTCCCAGAACCTGCCCTGCGCTCCCGCTGCCTCGGCGGCCAGCGCGGCGCCAAACGCTCGATGGTGAATCTGGGTGAGCGGGAAGTGCCGGAATGCGAACCGCAGGTCGTCCGCCAGTCATCCGCTGCAGCTCGTGCACCACGCGATGGGCGGCGCCACAGAACGGGCACTCGTAGTCGCCGTACTCGACGAGCGTGACCGGGGCGGTGGGGGGACCGAGAACGTGGTCGCGCTCGTCTCACAGGGACGGTGAGCCGTGGTGTGTCGAGTAGCGCGCTCACGCCGACGCTCCCACGGGAGCCATCGCCTCCAGCGCGGTGAGGATTCCGTCCGCGCCGGGGTTGACGCCGATCGGGGACACGTAGCTCCAGGAGATCGTGCCCTCCGAATCGACGATGAACAGCGCCCGCTCGGCCATCCCGATGTTGTCGTCGTAGACGCCGTACTGCCTGGCCACCTCGCCCTTGGGGTGGAAGTCGGCGAGCAGCGGGAAGCGCAGGTGGCGCTGGCGCGCGAACTCCAGATGGCACCACCCGTGGTCGACGGAGATGCCGACCAGGTCGGCCCCGAGGCGTCTGAACTCGGGGAGGATCTCGCTGTACAGCGCCATCTGATCGGTGCAGACTGGGCTCCAGTCGGCGGGGTAGAACGCCATGATCAGCACGTGGCCACGGAAGTCCGCCAGGCCTACGGACTGGTCCGGCGTCGAGTTGAGGCTGAAGTCGGGAGCGGTGGTTCCCGGCTCGAGTGCTGAAGTCGGATAGTCAGGCACCGGCACTTCCGGTGCGGCCGGTTTCACGAACCGTCGTCATCGGCGCCTCCCTGACGGCCGACACCTCGATCGCGATCTTAACCTCGTCGCCGAGCATGAAACCGCCCGATTCGAGCAGCGTCTGCCAGGTCAGACCGAAGTCCTTGCGGTCGATCGCACCGCGGGCGTTGAGCCCGATCCGGTCGTTGCCCCACGGGTCGCGCTCCGAGCCTTCGACGGTTGACTCGAGCGCGATCTCGCGGGTCGTGCCCTTGATCGTGAGGTCGCCGACGACGCGGAATCGCGGGCCGCCGAGCGGCGCGATCCCCGTCGACTCGAACGTGATCTCGGGATAGTGGTCGGCGTCGAAGAAGTCCGCCGAACGCAGGTGAGCGTCGCGGGTCGGCTCGTTCGTGTCGACGCTGGCGGTACGGACGACACCGCGAACGCTCGAATCGGCGATGTCCGGCGCGGCGACGATCGTGCCCTCGAAGTCGGTGAACCGGCCCTTCACGGTCGCGATCATCATGTGTTTGATCTGGAACTCGACGCTCGAGTGAGCCGGATCGATGTGCCAGATGCCGGTTGGGACACGGATGATGGCCTGCTCGCTGTGAACTCCGGTGGACATGAGACCTCCTTTGGCCTGTGGCCGTGGTCTAGGTGAGCCGAGGCGTGGGCCTTCCGAGGTCGAGCTCGAACAGCTCGCGCTCGACCGGCACGAAGCCGGCGCGTCGATAGAAACTTCGGGCCGCACTGTTGTCACTCTCGACAGCGATCCGGAGCACGGATGCGCGCCGCTCGATCGCGTACTGCTCCGCGTGTTCGAGCAGTCGGTGGCCGACGCCCATCCGCTCGTGCCCGGGCGCGACCAGCAGCTGGTCGACGACAACGCGGACGTCGGACTCGCTGCGCAGCGCGACGTATCCCGCTGGGCCGTCGTCGCGGGCGACGAACACGCGGTCGTGGTGGAGGGCATCCAGGACGCGGGTGGCGTCCCAGCCCGGCTCGCGCGCGAACGCGACCTCGGCAAGCTGGAAGAGCAAACCGCGGTCTGCCGGCGGACATGGCGCGATGTCGAGTCTCGCGGTCATGCGCCCTCCTTTCCTCGTCGTCACCGACCTTAGGCCGCCGGGTGATCCGCGCAACCCCTGCGGCGCCAGCCTTGCCTGTTGCATCCGGCGACCTACTCCTCAGGGCGAGACCCAAAGGGAGGATTCCATGGCGAAGGCTGTAGGCATCGATCTGGGCACCACCAACTCGGTGGTCGCCGCGGTGATGGAAGGCGGCAAGGCGGAGGTCATCCCGAACGCCGAGGGCAGCCGAACGACGCCCTCGGTAGTCGCGTTCACCGAGGACGGGCAGCGGCTCGTCGGTCAGGTCGCGAAGCGGCAGGCAGTGCTCAACTCCGAGGCCACCATCTACTCGGCGAAGCGGTTCATCGGCCGCAAGTGGGGCGAGGTCGACGAGGAGGCCAAGATCGTCTCCTTCAACGTCGTCAAGGGCCCGGGCGACGCGGTGCGCTTCGACGTTCGCGGCAAGCACTACTCGCCGGAGGAGATCTCCGCGCTCGTTCTGCGCAAGCTGGCCGAGGACGCTGCGAAGTATCTGGGCGAGAAGGTGACGGAGGCGGTGATCACGGTCCCCGCCTACTTCAACGATGCCCAGCGCCAGGCCACGAAGGACGCCGGCAAGATCGCCGGGCTCGAGGTGCTGCGCATCATCAACGAACCGACCGCGGCGGCACTGGCCTACGGGCTCGACAAGAAGGGTCAGGAGACCGTGCTCGTCTTCGACCTCGGCGGCGGGACCTTCGACGTGTCTCTGCTCGACGTGGGAGACGGGGTGGTCGAGGTGCGTTCCACGAGCGGCGACGGCCACCTCGGTGGCGACGACTTCGACAAGCGGATCGTGGACTGGCTGGCCGACGAGTTCAAGGCCGACCAAGGCATCGACTTGCGGAACGACCCGCAGGCCCTGCAGCGGCTGTACGAGGCCGCCGAGCGGGCCAAGGTCGAGTTGTCGTCCGCCACCACGACGCCGATCAACCTGCCCTACATCACAGCCGACGCGGCCGGGCCGAAGCACCTGAACACGAGCCTGACGCGGTCGAAGTTCGAGCAGCTGGCCAAGGATCTGATCGAGCGTACTCGCGGGCCCGTCGAGCAGGCCCTGTCCGACGCGAAGTTGACGGCGGACGACATCGACGAGGTGATCCTGGTCGGCGGCTCAACCCGCATTCCTGCCGTGCAGGAGCTCGTGCGCCGCCTGACCGGCGGCAAGGAGCCGAACATGACCGTCAACCCGGACGAGGTCGTCGCCGCAGGCGCGGCGCTTCAGGCCGGCGTGCTGAAGGGCGAGGTGGAGGACGTCGTGCTGCTCGATGTCACGCCGCTGTCGCTCGGCATCGAGACGATGGGCGGCGTGATGACGAAGGTGATCGAGCGCAACACGACGATCCCCTCGAGGCGCACCGAGACGTTCTCGACGGCCGAGGACAATCAGACCGCGGTCGACGTGGTCGTCCTCCAGGGCGAGCGGGAGCTGGCGGCGGACAATCGGCAACTCGCACGTTTCCGGCTGGAGGGCATCGCGCCGGCGCCGCGCGGCGCGCCGCAGATCGAGGTGACGTTCGACATCGACGCCAACGGCATCCTCAACGTCTCTGCCCGGGACAAGGCGACCGGCGCCGAGCAGCGAGTGACGATCGAGGAGAGCACCAACCTCGATCAGACCGAGATCGAGCGGATGGTGCGCGAGGCGCAGGAGCACTCAGCCGAGGATCGCCGCCGCCGTGAGGAGATCGACGCCCGCAACGAACTCGATTCCCTGGCCTACCAGGCCGACACCCTGGTCAAGGAGCTGCAGGACCAGCTTCCTGTGAACGAGAAGGCGCGGGCCGAGGAGTTGATCGCGGAGGCCCGGCAGGTGATCGAGGAGCAGGCGGGCCTCGATCGCGTCCGGCCGCTGATCGGCGACCTGCAGCAGATCGTGCACGCGCTGCCGGCCTCGGCCTCGTCGGCCACCGCCGGCTCGACATCGAACGGCGGCAACGGCAACGGCGCGGCGCTGCGAGCGAGCAAGACGACGAAGAGGTGGTCGATGCAGAGTTCACCCGCGAGTGAGCAGAATGGGCCTCCCGGCCCCGGGATCGAGGATCTCCAGGCCCGAGTCGACGAACTCGACGACCGCTACAGGCGGGCGCTTGCCGATCTCGACAACTATCGCAAGCGGTCGGAGCGGCTGGCCGATTCCCGCGTCGCCGACGCGCGGGACCGGATGCTGCGTGACTGGCTGGACGCGGTGGACAGCGTCGAAACGGCGCTCGACATGACGTCCAGCGACGGCGAGCTTGAAGGGCTGCAGGCCGTGCGCGACCAGATGCGATCGATCCTCGAGCGTCAGGGGGTGCAGCGGTTCGGCGCTCCCGGCGAGGGGTTCGATCCCGATCGGCACGAGGCCATCGCGGCCCGGGAGAGCGACGCCGTCCCCGACCGATCGATCGTCGACGTCGTCCGGGCAGGCTACATGGTCGGTGACCGCGTGCTGCGCCCGGCACGGGTGATCGTGTCGCGGCGGCCCGACGGGGAGTCGTGATGGCCGTCGCATTCCGCGACTACTACGAGGTGCTCGGCGTGCCGCGGGACGCGGACACGGAGGACATCCGCCGCGCCTACCGCAAGCTGGCGCGGGAGAATCACCCGGACATCAACAAGGATCCGGCGGCCGAGGACCGCTTCAAGGAGATCTCCGAGGCGTACGAGGTGCTGCGCGACGAGGAGCGCCGCCGCCAGTACGACAGGCTGAGCCGCGGCAAGCGGAACGGTCAGGACATGTCAGGGGCCGAGGGCTTCGGCGGTGCGCCAGGAAACGGTTTCCGCGACGTCAACGTCGACTTCGGCGACAGCGGCTTCAGCGACTTCTTCGAGTCGATGTTCGGCGCTCGACGCTCGCCCTTCGGCGACTCGGCCTTCGAGGACTTCGCGGCGCGCGGAGGCGACCACGAGGCCGTCCTCGAGCTGTCGCTCGAGGAGGCCGCGGCCGGCGGGCGGCGCAAGATCTCGCTGGGGGACGGCCGGGATTACGAGGTCGAGGTTCCACCCGGCGTCCGTGACGGCCAGCGCATCAGGCTGGCCGGGCAGGGTGGAGCGGGCGTCGGTAGCGGCCCCGCCGGTGACCTGTTTCTGCGCGTCCGACTGAAGCCGCATCCGTCGTTCGAGGTGGACGGCCGCGACCTTCGTACCAGGCTCCCGGTCACCCCATGGGAGGCGGCGCTTGGGGCCGAAGTCGAGGTGCCGACGCTGACCGGGACGGCGCGCGTCAAGGTGCCGAAGGGCTCGTCCTCCGGCCGCAGCCTGCGGCTGCGCGGCCAGGGGCTGCCCGGGCCGCGGGGCGAGCAGGGCGATCTGTACGCCGAGATCCGCATTCACGTTCCCCGACGACTCAGCCCTCGTGAGCAGGAGCTGTTCGAGCAGCTCGCCGAGGTATCGACCTTCAACCCGAGGGAGCGGCGGTGACGACCGCGACGGCGTCACGCTGGTGCCGGTCGCGGTACGGCCGCGCACGATCGGCATCGAGGCGGTCGCCCGCGAGTCAGGGCTGCATCCCGACCTCGTGCTTCGGTTCGTCAAGATCGGGTTGATCGAACCGGCCGGGGGCACCCCGCAGTCGCCGACGTTCGCGCTCGACGCGCCGGCGATGCTCGCCCGGGCGGCGCGCCTGCGCCGCGACCTCGGTCTCGGCTACGGAGGTGCCGTGTTGGCAAGCCAGCTGCTCGACCGGATCGGGCAGCTGGAGGCCCAGCTTCGCAACCAGGAGAGAGAGGTGGCCCGATGGACCCGCAGAGGCTGACCCAGAAAACGCAGGAGGCGCTGCACGACGCGCAGACCAAGGCGCTGCGCTACGGTCACACCGAGGTCGACCCCGAGCATCTGCTGCTCGCCCTGCTCGAACAGCCCGATGGCCTCGCGGCCCGACTGGTGGACCGTGCCGCCGGCGACGCCGACACGCTGCGCACCGCCGTGCGGCAGCAGCTCGAGCGGCGGCCGCGCGTGTCGGGCCCGGGCGCCGACGGCAACTCGATCGGGATCTCCCGCGCGCTCGGCCAGGCGCTCGACGCCGCGCTCGAGATCGCCGAGCGGATGAAGGACGAGTACGTCTCTGTCGAGCACGTGCTGCTGGCGATGGCCCAGGCCCCCCAGAGCTCTGCCGGCCGGCTGCTGGCCGACCAAGGCGTCACGCCGGAGCGCCTGCTCGAGGTGCTGACCCAGGTGCGGGGTAGCCAGCGTGTCACCAGCGCCACCCCGGAATCCTCGTATGAGGCGCTCGAGAAGTACGGCCGCGACCTCGTCGCCGAGGCACGGGCGGGACGGCTCGACCCCGTGATCGGCCGCGATACCGAGATCCGCCGGACGATCCAGATTCTCTCGCGCAAGAGCAAGAACAACCCGGTGCTGATCGGCGAGCCGGGCGTCGGCAAGACGGCGATTGTCGAGGGACTCGCGCAGCGCATCGTGCAGCGGGACGTGCCGGAGGGGCTGCGCGACCGGACGGTGTTCGCCCTCGACATGGGCTCGCTGGTCGCCGGCGCGAAGTACCGTGGTGAGTTCGAAGAGCGCCTGAAGGCGGTGCTCCAGGAGATCAAGGCCGCCGAGGGACGCATCCTGCTGTTCATCGACGAGCTGCACAACGTGGTCGGCGCCGGCGCAGCCGAGGGCGCGATGGACGCGGGCAACATGCTCAAGCCAATGCTGGCTCGCGGCGAGCTGCACTGTATCGGGGCGACGACGCTCAGTGAGTATCGCCAGGTCGAGCGGGACGCGGCGCTGGAGCGCCGGTTCCAGCCGGTGGTGGTGGACGAGCCGACCGTCGAGGACACGATCTCGATACTGCGCGGGCTGCGCGAGCGCTACGAGGTGCACCACGGGGTCAAGATCCAGGATGCGGCGCTGGTCGCGGCGGCCACGCTGGCACACCGCTATATCACCGACCGGTTCCTGCCCGACAAGGCGATCGACCTGGTCGACGAGGCCTGCGCCGTGATCCGCACCGAGATCGACTCGATGCCGGAGGAGCTCGACGAGATCACGCGCCGGGTGATGCAGCTGGAGATCGAGGAGGCCGCGCTCAAGAAGGAGTCCGACGCGGCCAGCAAGGACCGGCTCGAGGCGCTGCGCCGCCACCTGGCCGACCTGCGGGCCGAGCGTGACGCGCTGACCGCGCGATGGGAGGCCGAGCGGCACGCAATCCACCGGCTGCAGGGGCTGCGCGAGGAGCTGGAGCAGCTCCGCCGCGAGATCGAGGAGGCGGAGCGCAGCTACGACCTGAACCGGGCGGCCGAGCTTCGGCACGGCAAGCTGCCGGAGGTGACGCGCCGGCTGGCGAGCGAGGAGGAGCGCCTGAACCAGAAGCAGGGCGCCTTCCGGCTGCTGCGCGAGGAGGTCACGGAGGAGGAGATCGCAGACGTCGTGGCCCGCTGGACGGGGATCCCTGTCAGCCGGCTAATGGAGGGCGAGCGCGAGAAGCTGCTGCGCCTCGACGAGGTGCTCCACGAGCGGGTGATCGGCCAGGACGAGGCCGTGAGGCTGGTGGCGGACGCCGTCATCCGTGCCCGTGCGGGGATCAAGGATCCCAAGCGGCCGATCGGCTCGTTCATCTTCCTCGGCCCGACCGGCGTCGGCAAGACCGAGCTCTCCCGAGCGCTGGCCGCGGCGCTGTTCGACTCCGAGGACAACATGGTGCGCCTCGATATGTCGGAGTACCAGGAGCGCCACACGGTCAGCCGCCTGATGGGCGCGCCTCCCGGCTATGTGGGCTACGAGGAGGGCGGCCAGCTGACCGAGGCAGTTCGCCGCAAGCCGTACTCGGTCGTCCTTTTCGACGAGATTGAGAAGGCCCACTCCGACGTCTTCAACACGTTGCTCCAGATCCTCGACGACGGTCGCCTCACCGACGCCCAGGGCCGCACCGTCGACTTCCGCAACACGGTGGTCGTGATGACCTCGAACATCGGCTCGCTGCATCTGCTTGACGGGATCGACTCGCTGGGCGAGATCTCCGAAGAGGCCCGTGCCCGCGTGATGGGCGAGCTGCGGGAGGGGTTCCGCCCCGAGTTCCTGAACCGCGTGGACGACATCGTCCTGTTCAAGCCGCTGACGCTGGAGGAGATCGAGTCGATCGTCGACCTCCAGATGGCCGAGGTGCGCGGGCGTCTGGCCGACCGGCAGATCGGCCTCGAGGTGACGGAGGCGGCGCGGCAGCTGATCTCGAGCGAGGGCTACGATCCGGTGTACGGCGCGCGGCCTCTCAGGCGCTTCATCCAGCACGAAGTCGAGACGAGGATCGCCCGTGCCTTGATCGCAGGCGATATCCCGCCTTCGGCGACGATCATCGTCGACGCCGACGACACCGAGCTGACAGTGACGTGGGGCAGCCGGTCCGACGAGGGCGCGGAGGACGCCGGCCCGGTGGTTGCGGGGGCGGTATAGCAGTAGCCGGCGCGGCGGCGAAGCACTGCGATCGTCGTGTCGGCACCAGGGGTCTACCCAAGTGCGAGTCCTGCCCTGATCCGGCACAGCGACTGCTCCTCGATCTGCCGCACACGCTCTGCACTCACCCCGAGATCGTTGGCGATCTGGGCAAACGTCCTCGGTGGCCGTCCAATGCCATAGTGGTCATTGATTATCATCCGCTCACGGTCGCCCAGGCCGGCGGTGAGGTGGCGGACCTCCTCGATCTCCAGCCGGTCGATCACCGCCTCCGACTCGGCCTGTACGAGCGGATCGGCGATCATCTCTTCGAGCGTTGCAGTCGGGCCGTCGTCACGCGCGATCGGTTCCTCCAGCCCCCGCGGCGTGCGATCGACCGCCAGCAGCCGCTGCACCTGCTCGCGCGGCAGCTCGGTGGCCGCGGCGAGGTCGTCGGCCGACGGCTCCTGCCCGTGGGCCTGTAGGTGGTCCTCGCGCGTGTCTCGGATCCGCGCGAGGCCCCGTTGGGCCCGATCGGACAGTGCGGCTGCGTGTGTCAGGTCCGAGACGAGCTGTTGCATCGCCTGGCGCACCCACCAAGAGGCGTATGCCCAGAAGGGTGTGCCGAGCTCCGGGTCAAAGCGGACGAGGGCGCGCAGCAGGCCGACGACGCCCTCCTGCAGCAGCTCCTCACGGCCAACTCCCGCCGTGCTCCGGTACAGACGGGCGACGCCGCCGATCGCCGGTAGGTACGCCTCGACCAGCTCCCTGCGCGCCTCCGGATCACCCGCGGCGGCGTCCGCCACCAGCCGACGCTTGTAAACCGGGACCGCCCCCGGAGCGTGGGAATCTGTCAGGAGGGCAACCGGCAGGTCGCGCTGCCTGCCAGGCGAGACCCGCAGCAGCGTCTCCTCGGCCGCCGAGCAGTCGACGACCACCTGGAAGTCCTGATTGAGGCCGTCCTCGACGTGCTGGCTTCCAGACGCGCCGACCAGGTCGAGTGTCGTGCCGGCCGCCCGCCGATGCGGATCGGTCACGCCGTACACGGCGTCGGCGTCGGTGACGATCTCGACGTCGGGGTCGCCGCACCGCAGCACGTTCCCGATAAGCGCCAGGTCGCCGCTCGCCGCGGGGGTCAGGCGCGACGCGCGCATGGTGACCATGTCACCGGGGGCGAGCCCGGCGCAGTCCCGGCGAGCGAACCGGCGGACCGATGGGCGTCCCCCACCAATGAGGTACCGGAATGCGAATCCCGGGCACATGGTTTCTCCTGACCGCAGAGCTGGACACGATCGTCCCAATTGCGACATTACCCACGGTTCGCAGGGTGCAACCATCCGCGCTCCGAGACATGGTCCCGGACACCGCGGACTACGACACTCGTGGTCAGGCGCTCTGCGCCGCCGCGATGTGGGCCGGCTGCGAGCTCCAGCCCCGCCCGCTGTCGTCTATCCAGCCTCGGGCTGTGCGGCGGGCGGCTCGACGTCGGGGCGGTAGCCGTACGCCGCCTCCCGCACGGTCGAGTCGGCCTCCAGCCCAGCTCCGAGCGCCCCGCCCACCATCGCCAGCGACGCGACCAACCAGATCAACGCGATGTACTGCGCGGCCCCGACCGGGCGCTCGACGACCGCGTGGAACAGCGGCATCGACACCAGCAGCAGGGCGCCAAGGGCCGTGACGAGGAGCAGCGCCGCGTAGAGCGTGAGCAATCCGATCAGCAGGCTGAGTGACGTGACGATGTTGAACAGCACGATCTGGTCGCTCGACCGCTCGTCCTCGCCACTCTCCCACAGGTCGTGAGCCGCGATCAGAGTGACCGTCGTCACCAGCACGGCGAAGACGGCGATCGCTCCGAGGCGTGCCCAGCCCATCGTGACGGCGATCCGCCACACGTCGGTGGTCACGAGAGCCGCGGCCACGACGGCCAGCGAAGCGATCAGCGCCCGGTAGAGCCTCACGCCAAGCCGCCAGGGACGGTTCGCGCGAAGCATGCCGACCATCAAGCGGGCGCCGCCGCGTCCGGACCCCCATGCCAGGCTAAGACCGTCGTCCCCGAGATCGGCGAGGTCCCGGAGCCTGCGCAGCCTGATCGCAGTGGACGCGTCAGAACCCAACCCGTCCAGCGCCCGGCCGATCAGGCGCTGCGCCGCCTCGCGTAGCCGCCGGCGCACGGCCACGGCGCCGATCGCCGGGACTGAGATGACGATTACGCTGTGGCTGGCGCTGACATGGCCGGCGACCGTGCGCCCGGCCGAGGGCAGGGGCAGGTCGGTCAGGCACAGCGCCATATCCCACCGCTCCGAGAGCAGCTTGCGCCGGCCCGCGTCGATCAGGTCGGGCAGAAGCGCCGGCGGGACCACCAGCGCGTCGGACACGACGGGCAGCGTCCACGTCAGCTCCGGATATATCCGCGACAGCTCCGCCTGCAGGTCGGCGGCCAGGCCGGGGGCCACATCGGCTGGCAGTCCGGGCGTCGCGACGACGCCCAGCGTCAACTCAGGCCCGGGCACCCGGGCTGCGTCGGCGGCCTGCAGTGTCAGGCCGCAACCTCCGACGCGGACCGCTCGTCGCCCCGCCGACGCTCGGTCACGCCGTCCGTCACGAGGGGCATCGTGTCGCCGGGCGCGCGCAGCGTGAACACGTCGAGCGCGAGCACTGCGAGGAGCGCTCCGTGCTTGGGCGCACCGATCTCCAGCTCCCCGCCGGCCGCTCCACGGTCAGCGGCCCCACGAATCCGACGCGAACGCTCGAGTTCATCGACACAAAGCACCTTCCCAGCCATTTCCTCGCGTGTCAAGGCGCTGGGGGCCAGCGGCTTCGGTCAGTCCAGGCATCGGTGCCCGATGCAGGCATCATCAAGCTCACCGACGACTTCGCACCCGACGAAACCCTCCTGGAGGAGGTCGAACACCGCGCGCGATCGCTTCCACCACCTGGCCCGCGTTGCCCGGCGCCGCTTGCCCATCGCGGCCCACGAGCGTGTCCTCAAGTCCAACACGCACGTCGACGCCGGCTGCAAGGCCGGCATCGACGACCGCCCAGTTGGCGCGCCCGTCGCCGTGCCAGAGCCGCGGCAGTCCAAGGCCTCTCACGCGCAGGTCGATGGCCAGGGCCAGCTCGATCGCCGCCGTGTCTTCGTGCTCGAAGATCACCTCGACGAGCACACGACGCACTGCGGCGGCCCACGGCGCGGCAACCAGCGTGTCGGCGTCGGCGAGCGTGAACAGGCCCGCCTCGATGCCGATGCCACACTCGATCAGCACGCCGCCGAGGTCGACCGCGCCGGCCTCGGCCAGGTTGAGTGACACGACATCGGGCGGGCTCGTCCACGCTGCGACCGCGGTGGCACGATCTGCGGCGCCGCCCAGATCGATGTCCTCCTGAGTCGAGCAAGAGATCTCGAGGTCCGGCGCGGCGTTCCGGACGGCGGTCACGACAGCGTCGTGCACATCGGCCGCCAGCGTCTCAGTCCGGTCGGTTGGCGACCGCGGATGCAGGTGCACCGAGTGCGCGCCGGCCGCGTGGCACGCCACGGCGTCGGCCACAAGCTCGTCGAGCGTGACGGGGACTTCCGGATGGTCCGCGCGGTCATAGCCGCCGTTGAGCGCACACTGAATCATCGCCCTTCAGCCTACGTGACTAGACTCGGCGGCATGACGGCGCGTACGCCAAGAATCCATTGTGAGACCACACTGTCCAAGATCGACCGACGGACGATCTTGCGGTTGCCCGAGAAGGCAAGCGCGAAGCTGCCGTCGCGCGGGCAGGTGTCAGTGCATGGACGGATAAACGGCGTGGAGTTCGAGACGGTGCTCGAACCGGACGGCTCCGGGGGCCACTGGATGAACGTCGATCGCAGGCTCCAACGCACCGCTGGTGCCACGGCGGGTGCCGCCGCGACGCTCGACATCGAGCCGACCAAAGACTGGCCGGAGCCAACCGTGCCTCCTGATCTCGAGGCAGCTCTGGACGCCGCTCCTCAGAAGATCCAGGATCTCTGGGGAGCGATCACGCCGATGGCGCGGTGGGAGTGGGTTCGCTGGATCACCGCGACGAGAAACCCCGACACGCGTCAACGACGCGTCGACGTCAGCATTTCGAAGATGAGCAGTGGGAAGCGACGGCCCTGCTGTTTCAACCTTGCCGCGTGCACCGACGCGGAGCTGTCGAGCAACGGCAGGCTTCTGGAGTCATCGCCGGTCGCATGAGCATCGGGAGGGCGTCATGTCCGTGAGCGGGATCGGTGGCTTCGTCTTCCGGGCGGCGGACCCGGACGGGCTGCGCGCCTGGTACGCCGAGCATCTCGGCATCGGCACGGGCGAGCACGGGGAGTGGGCGACGACGGCAGGCCCGAGCGTCTTCGCGCCCTTCCCTCGCGACAGCGACTATTTCGCAGCGGACCGCCAATGGATGCTGAACCTTCGCGTGGACGGGCTCGACGCCATGCTGGAGGCGCTCGCCGCGGCGGGCATCGAGGTCACGACCAACCCCGACTGGGACATGCCGGGCGTCGGCCGCTTTGCCCGCATCCACGATCCCGAGGGCAATCCGATCGAGCTCTGGGAACCCGATCCGGAGGACGGCGCCGGACCGTCCTAACTCGTCACTCAGAATCGACTCTGGGTTCTGGGGTCGTGCTCCAGCTGGCAAGGAGGTCGAGCGCTTCGGCCGCCCGGCTGCCCACGTCGGGGTGGCGGAGGCGCTTGGTCCCGGTCTGGTGGTAGCGGACGTTGTGCGCGGCCCACCACGTACGGAAGGAGTCGCTGCGGGTGGAAAGCTCGCCGACGAGGTCGCTGACCGAGGCCGGCGCGCAGACGATCCGCCGCGCTCACGCCGTGCAGCCGGTCACTGCGTCAACCGGCGGGCGCGAGCGCGTGCAGCTGCTCCGGCGGCTCGCCGGTGAGCGTGCACACCTGCCAGCTCGCACCTCGATCCGCGCTCTGCCAGATGTCCCCGTTGCGAAGGCCGGCGAGCAATCGGCCGTCGACGGCGACCAGGGAGTACGGCATGGCCGGAAGCGGGTCGGGCAACCCGCCGGCGACCGGCTGCCAGTCCTCACCCGCCCACCGGCGATAGATGTGGGCCTGGGGATCGCCCTCTCCGTGGGCCTTGAACGGGCCGGTGCTGGCCGACACGTACCAGCGTTCCGGGTCGTCGGGGTCGGCCGCGAGGGCCCAGGTGTAGTGGCGGTCACGGCCGGCGTCGGCCGGGTGCCAGGTCGCGCCTGCATCCTCGCTCCACGCTGCGCCGCCGCCGCCAGCCTCGTAGGCCCAACCCTCCGCCCGCGGGTGCCAGGCCAGGCAGTGCACGTCTCGTTGCGCCCCGGGCTGGTGGTCCTCCCAGGTGCGGCCGCGGTCGGTGGAGCGCATGAGGCCGCCGAGCTCGATCCCGACGATGATCACGTCGGCGTCGTGCGGGCTCGGGGCGATCCAGCGCACGTGCGACGTCCACGGCCGCGGCGGGAAGCTCCAGGTCGGTCGCGAGGGGAGCTCGAGCAACCCGTCGAGCGCCTGCCAGCGCTCACCTCGGTCGTCGCTTCGGAAGAGTCGGCTCGGCTCGGTGCCGGCGTAGACGGCGCCGTCGGCCGCGCTGACCGCCACGGAGTAGACGCCGGCCTCGGGGAGGTTGCAGTCGACCCAGCTTCGGCCGCCGTCTGTCGATCGTCGCACGCCGCCCTCCCACAGCCCCGCGTACACGGTGTCCGGTTCGGCCGGGTCGACCGCGAGGCACCCGGCGCCGGGCTCGCGCAGCAACCACTCGACCGTCCACTCGCCGGCCCGTTCGGTCAGGACCGCGATGCCGTCGCCGGTGGCGGCGTAGAGACGCACAATGCCGGCCAGCCTACTCGCTACGCGGGAGGAAGGCGCACGTGAAGGTGGTCGTCGTGATGGACGAGCACCTGGACCACGCCGGACGGACCGCGGAGGTGCGTATTGGGACCGACGAAGACGATCTGCGCGCCCGCGCGCACGAACCGGTCGACGAGGTCCTGGGCGAGCCGGTGGTCGATCTGGTCGACCCGCCGCGGCGCCCGCTCGCGCCGGTCGATGCGCGGGTAGTAGACGTCGGCGTCGAGCCCGTTCTGGTGCGAGGCGTGGCCGATGCCGCCGAACCGCGGCCCGAAGTCGCCGCCGTGCGGGCGTGACAGGTCGCCGATCCCGACCCGGGGTGCATGCGGGTGCGCGGCGGCGTAGGCGTCGATCACGGCGAGAAGGGTGCGCACGAGCCGGTCGGTGCCGAATCGCCGCCACGGCCGATCGGGGGAGCGCCGCAGCACGGGATCCCACGTGAAGAAGTGGACACCCTCCCGCGGCAGCCGCACGCCGGCGACGAGGCTCCCGGCGTACGGCAGCCCGATCGCGCGCGACCGGTGCCAGACGATGCCCGCCTCGAGTCTCCGGCGGGCGGCCAGCCGGTGTGCCGAATGGGACGGCCCCGCTGCCCGGTGCCGGCCTCCCTCAACCACCACCGTCCGCGGGGCGGGCCGGGGCGCGGGCGCCGCCCGTGGTGTTCCGGGGCGCGTCTCGACCCAGGCTGCCCCCGCGAGGGTCGCGGCGATGGCCACGAGACTGAGAGCTCGTCTCACGGAGGGGCTACGGGCCGGGGCGCGGCCGGCGTCCCGGTCCCCCGGTCGCTGAGCACGTAGGGTGGGGCAGGACCCATGAACACCCCTCCGCAGCCTCCAGGCCCCGCGATCCAGGCGGTCCCCACGTCGACCGTGGGCTTCGTCGGCGCGGCTGCCGACGGACCAGAAGGCGAGGCCGTTCTCGTCACGAGCCTGGTGGACTACGAGGCCGCGTTCGGCACGGCCGCCGGCGAGCTTTCACGTGCCGTCAGCCTGTACTTCGCCAACGGCGGGAGGCGTGCGTACGTCGTTCGCACTGAAAGCGACATCGACGGCGCGCTGGCTGCGCTCGAAGGCCTGCCGGTGGCTCTGCTCGCGCTCCCCGATACGGGCGGTCTCGACGCGAACGAGGCGGCGAGCGTTGTGGTGGCCGCCGCCGCCGTCTGCGCGCGCCAGCGCTGGTTTCTCCTCATCGACCCGCCCGGCTCGCTCAGGCCGGCCGCGATCGAGACGTGGGCGCGGGGCTTGAGGTCGCAACCGAACGCCGCCGTCTACATGCCGCGGCTGCGCCTCCCGGATGGGACCGAGACGGCCGCGTCGGGCGCTGTTGCCGGCGTCGTCGCGCGTACGGACATCGAACGGGGGGTCTGGGTCGCTCCCGCGGGCTCACGCGGACGACTGCAGGGGGTCGCAGACGTCACCCGCCTTCTCTCCGACAAGGCCGCCGAGCGCGCCGCCGGCGCGGGCGTCAACCCGATCCGCCGGCTGGACGCGGGTGTCGCGATCTGGGGAGCCCGCACACGCGCCGTCGACGAGCCCGAATGGAAGTACGTCAGCGTGCGCCGTCTCGCGCTCTTCATCGAGAGCAGCATCGACAAGGGCATTCAGTGGGCGGTCTTCGAGCCGAACGGCGAGCCGCTCTGGGCCCAGGTGCGGCTCGTCGTGGAGGATTTCATGTCCCAGCTCTTTCGCCAGGGTGCCCTCCAGGGGACACGGGCCGAGGACGCCTACTTCGTGCGTTGCGATCGAACGACCATGACGCAGGACGACATCAACGACGGACGCCTGGTCATCCTCATCGGCTTCGCCCCATTCGTCCCCGCAGAGTTCATCACCATCCGGATCGCGTAATCCGGACCCGGAGCCGCACCGGACCCGCCGAGCCCCCCGCCGACCTCAGCAGCGTTCGGCGCGCCACGTCGGCGGGTATCGTCCTCCCATGCCAGACCTCTCGGATGAAGGCGCCGCGCCTCGAGACCTGCCGGAGTCCCCTCCGCACGATCATCCGCCCGACGCGGCGCCGCCCGAGCCAGGGCAGCACGAGCCTCCGCAGAACATGCTGCCGGGCCGTGAGCGACGCCGCAGCGTGGTCGAGCGCGGCTTCGTGCGCGTCATCGCCACCGGTGGGATCATCGGGATCGCCACCCTGCTCGGTGCCGTTCTCGTGAGCCAGGACGTTGCCGGGTGGATCGTCGGGCTCGTCGTCGGGTTGTCGTCGGTCATCCTCGCCGCCCTCCTCTGGTCGTCGCGACAGCTCTAGCCGCCTCGCCGGCGCACGGATCACGGGCGCGGCCGCGGCCAGTGCGTCAGGATGATCCGGTGCGTGACGTTCGCGGAGGCGAGTAGCGGGTGGATATCGCCGGGAGCATTGCCGGCTGGGTCCGGGATGTCTTCGATCAGATCAGGTCGATCTCGCTCCCGCTCCTGCTCCTGGCGCTCGGGCTCCACACCTGCGAGACACTGCTGAACGCGTTCGCCTGGCGGAATGTGCTCGCGGCGGCGTATCCGCGCGGCGGTGCGGGGTTCAGGCCGGTCCTCGGCGCGTACGGGGGTGGCATTGCCCTCAACGCCATCCTGCCCGCGCAGGCGGGCACCGTGGCGATGCTCGGCCTGCTCCGGGCGGAGATCCGCGGCTCGACGGTGCTCGGCGTGCTCGGCGCCGGGGTTGTGCAGAACGCCTTCTACCTGCTCGTGGGCGCCCTCGTCTGCGTCGTCCTCGTCGCCAGCCGGCCGGCGGCCTTCGACCTCAAGGCCGGCTGGCTGACCAACCACGTCCTGCTTGGCATCGGCGCCGTCGTCGTGGTCGCGATCGTCGCCTGGGTGCTCGGGCGCCGATTCCGCGACGGGCTGGCCGCAGCACAGGAAGGCGCCGCAATCCTCGGCACCCCGCGGCGCTATGCGAGTCAGGTGCTCGCGGTCGAGGTCGCCGCGTACGGGGTGCGGATGGCCGTGACAACCACGTTCATGTACGCCTACGACGTGCCCGTGTCAGCCCGCGCCGTCCTCCTCATCACCGCTGTCAACTCGATCTCGACGACGTTTGCCGCCACCCCTGGGGGCGTCGGCACCCAGCAGGCGTTGGCCTCGGTCGCGCTTCGGAATTACGCCCCGGCGCACGTCGTCACGGCCTACTCCCTCGGCCAGCAGCTGATCCTGACTGCGTGGGACGTGGTGCTCGGCTTCGTACTGCTCTGGTCCACCATCGGCTGGACGGCCACCCGTCACCTGATGAGCCGTGAGGGCCGCGGTCGCGCCACCCCCGACGCTCGTGAGGAGTGATACAATACCGGTCAGCGAAGAAGTCGCCCCGACGGGGCCGTTCGCCCCGTCTGCTACGGCTTTTGGAAGACCTCTGACCGGAGCGCGACACGTCCGTCATGGAGCCTTGAGAACCCTCGGCGGACGTCCGTCGGGGGTTCTCTCTCGTTGAACCACTGGAACGATCGAGGCTCGCGTGAAGGAGCTGGATATGGGAACGCCAACGATTCCCGACGATGCACCGCGACAAGCCCGCTACTGCCCGACCTGCGGGCACACCACGGTCCACTGGGGGCTGCGGACGACGATCGAGGCGATGGTCGAGGCGCACGACATGCGCCCAAGCGGCGGCGTCGGGGAATGGACGTGCTCCGAGTGCGGGCGGCACGAGAGGGTGATCGGACCGCCTCGGCCCGCGCCGACTGAGCAGGCAGCGGCTGACCTCGAACGGTGGGAGAACGAGGGCGGCTCGCCTCTCGGCGCCGGCTCGCGATAGCCCCACGACTACACTGAGTCCCGAACGAGTCGGTCAACCCGTGATCCCCGCCCCCGAGCCCGAGCATCTCCGCGTCCTGGTCGCCAATCAGCGCCCGGCGCGCCTCGATCACGTGACAACGATCGTGGTCTCGCTCGGACACGAGGTGATCGCCCGCTCGATCGAGGTGACCGAGGTGGCGGCCGTCACGTCAAGGGAACGGCCGGATGTGGCGCTGGTAGGCCTCGGTGACAGCTCGGACCACGCGCTCGAGCTGATCGGCGAGATCGTCCGCCAGGCGGCCTGCCCGGTGATCGCACTCCTCGAGACTGACGATCACGAGTTCGTCACCGAGGCGGCCAAGCGCGGTGTCTTCGCGTATATCACGAGTGCCGAGGCAGACCAGTTGCAGGACTCGCTCGCAATTGTGTTACGTCGCTTCGCGGAGTTCCAGAATCTCGAGGGTGCGTTCGGCCGGCGGGCGTTGATCGAACGTGCGAAGGGGATTCTGATGGAACGACACGCGGTCGATGAGGCACGTGCCTTCGAGATGCTGCGTACCCATGCTCGCAGCACCAACCGCAAGCTTACGGCGATCGCCGACGCGGTCGTCGACGGGCACCGTCTCCTCCCGCGAAACCCCGACGGCACCGAGCCCGCTGGTTGACGCCTGCCGAGGACCGCGACCGATCGTGATAGAGTGGTCCCCAAGTGCCCTTCCTGTGGCAGGCCGGTAAGTGTAACGTAGCAGTACGGCCGCTGGTTCAGCTCTAAGGGCAAGCATCAAGCGGTACAGCCGACGGTTCATGGTTGGCGCAGCTTGAAGCATCCAAGGCCGCATATTCCTCGAGGCGCACAGGGTAAGCCTCTGAGGAGAGCTATCACGTGGTCAAACGCCCTGTTACACGAGGAAGGGAGCAGATATGTTTGCTCTGATCCGCACGTACGAGGGCCTCAGCGTTGAGAATCGCGACGAGGCAACACGCAAGGCCAACGCGGGCCTCCGCACCATCTTGCAGGAGTCGCCTGGGTTTGTCTCCTACGAGTTGATGAAGCATGAGGGGACCGACGGCAAGGTCGCGTCGATCAGCATCTTCGACAGCCGCACCGAGGCGCAGGCGTCGAACGATGTGGCGCAGAAGTGGGTTCGCGAGAACCTCCCGTTCATGACCAAGCCGCATGAGTCGGCCGGAGAGCTGGTCTCTCACTAGATAGGTCCACGTGGGGGGCGGCCGTCCTACACGGCTGCCCTCCACGATTCGCACGTGTCCCTAGCCTTGCTCCACGACGCTGTACCCCGCTGTCGTGATGAGGACGCGTTCGTCGTTCGGAAGCTCGTGTCCGTGGCGTACGAAGTAGCGCCGGTCGTGGGCGCGGATGGCGCGGTACTCGCCCGCCGGAACATGCACCCGCGCTGCGCAACCCTCCGACCCGCACTCGCAGCCGAGGGCGAAGATCTGGCCCGCGTCGTGGGCAAGCCCACTCTCGTCCCCTCCACGAGTGACCTGCTCGTTGGCGAAGATCCGCAATGTCCGCTCGAACGTCGGGGAGACCAGGATCTCGACCGGCTCCCGGAAGAGCTGGCTGCCGACGCAGCGTCTGCACTCCTCGAGCGCTTCGTCAGGCCGCATGGCTCGCGAGTAGGGGCGCTCGCTGGTCATCACATCCCAGCTGTCGGCAAGCGCCAGCAGCCGCGCGCCGTCGGGGACGGCGTCTCCGGCCAGGCCGTCCGGATAGCCGTCACCGTCGATGCGCTCGTGGTGGCCGCGAAGCCACCCGAGTTGCTCGCTGCTCAGCACCTCGCCTGCGATCTGGGCTCCAAGTGGCGCATGGGTCTTCACGGTCTCGTACTCCGCTGACGTGAGGCGGCGCGGTGTGAACAGGAGGGCGTTGGGGAGGGCGAGCTTTCCGACATCGTGAATCAGGCCGGTCTCGTGCAGCGCCACCGCGCGGCGAGCGGGCCAGCCGAGCGCCACGGCGAGGCGCTTTGCCAGGTTCGCGACTCGCTCGGAGTGCAGTTGCGTCGAGTGGTCCTTGGCGTCGACCGCCCGGGCCAGCGCCCGAATCCCGCCCAGCGTCTGGTTGCGAGCGAGCCGCGCCGCTCGGTCGTACTGCGACGCGTCCTCCACCACCTCGGGCCGGTAGCGCCACACCGCGTCGCGTCCGTGATCCTTCGCCCAATAGAGGGCGCCGTCTGCGAAGCTCAGCAGGTCGTCTGCGCTCGAGGCATGCTCGAGATCGCAAATCCCGATCGAGACGGTGATGCTCGGGCCGGGCCCGGCGAGATCAACCCGGATCAGCTCATGGGCACGCCGCGCCACCGCCTCCGCCGCCTCGGCGGTCGTCTCGGGGAGCAGGATTGCGAACTCGTCGCCTCCGATCCGCGCCACGAGGTCGGCCGCGCGCGCCACGGCGTTCAGCCGTTCAGCGACGTCTCTCAGCACCTTGTCGCCGACCTGGTGGCCGAACTGATCGTTCACGTCCTTGAACCCGTCGACGTCCAGGCAGGCGAGGGACAGTGGACGGCCGTATCGCTGCGCCCGCTCGACCTCGGTTCTCAGCCTGTCGTGAAACGCGCGATGGTTCGCAAGCCCGGTCAGCGGGTCGGCATCCGCCTCGCGCGCCAGCCGTCTCGAAGCGCCCTGCGATCGCGCGAGCACGACCTCGAGGTCATTGATCCTCGCCTCGAGCTCACGCTCGCGACCGTTCTCGCGGTTCCGCGCAGAGTCTCCGAAGTCCGACTTCGATACGACACCCATTGGCGGGATCGGCTACCGATGCAAGTTGGAGGCGGCGCGACCAGCGAAACGTCGCACGGCGAAACCAACGGCGACCATGCACAGGCCCAGGCCCAGCAGCACGATCACGTTGATTCCGGTGAACGGCAACGACCCGCCGGCGGTTTCACCGAGAACGCCTGCGCCGCCTCCGTACTGGTCCGACGCCGGATTCGTGCTCGCGGCGAGTGCAGGTCCCGGGTCGGGGCCAAGGAGCGCCAGTGCAGCGAGCACCGGCGCCGCCACGGCAAGCCGATGCTTGGCGTGGTTCACCGCCGAAGCTGCGGTAGTCGGTCGCGCATGACGTAGAGCGCAACGATGATGATTGCGACGATTGCGATGACTGTAAGCATTGCCGGCCTCCAAGCCACGACACAAAACAGGATGACCGAGCTGTTAGGGTCAGGCGAGGCGGGGCAGGGATTGGGCCACGCACTGAAAGAGTAGCACAGACGTCATCCATGAACCGGTTCGCGAGGTGGGTGGTGCTACTGTGGAGACGCCGGTCAACGAAGCGAGTGTTTGCCGCTCCTGTCCGAACCGGCTCGGGATTGTTGGCCGCCCGCATTCTGGCCATCAGGAATGCGTCGATCGCGAATGCTCCAGCGGCGGTCGAACTGCGGAGGAACTGTCATGATCGCTGTCCCCGTGCTCATCGTGATTGGGCTCGTCGCCCTCGGAGCTCTGGCCTCGGTTCGAATTCTGAAGCAGTACGAGCGGGGAGTGCAGTTCCGGCTCGGGAAGGTAAAGGGCGAGGCTCGCGGCCCGGGCATGATCCTGATCGCGCCCCTTTTCGATCGCGTGCATCGCGTGTCCCTGCGAATCGTGACGATGCCGATCCAGTCGCAGGGCATCATCACCAAAGACAATGTGTCGGTCGACGTGTCCGCCGTCGCGTACTTTCGGATCAAGGATTCCGTCAGATCCGTGGTTGCGATTGAGAACGTCAATGAGGCGATAAGCCAGATCGCGCAGACGACGCTCCGCGCTGTCGTCGGCAGGCATACGCTCGATGAGACGTTGTCTGAGACCGACAAGATCAATCAGGACATCCGTGCGATCCTCGATGTGCAGACCGAGGAATGGGGCGTCGAGGTGACCGTCGTGGAATTGAAGGACATCCAACTGCCCGAGACGATGAAGCGGGCGATGGCCCGCCAGGCCGAGGCCGAGCGTGAGAAGCGCGCGAAGATCATCGCGGCCGAGGGCGAGGCGCTGGCCGCCGGAGAGCTCGCGCATGCCTCCGACGTCATGATGGCGCACCCGCTTGCGCTCCAGTTGCGCAACCTTCAGTCGCTGGTGGAGATCGGCGTGGACAAGAACACGACCGTCGTCTTCCCAGCGCCCCTGATGAGCACCATCCAGGAGCTCACCGCATTCCTCAGCCGGGAAACTGCAAGTGCGACAGGCGCTCCGATCGTTGTCCCGCCGCCGCACAACGGTGAGGTCACCGCGCCGGCGCCGATCGCCAAGGGCTGACTGCCAGGGAGGCTTGACTCTCCCCGAGGGGAGGCCGTATCGTCAGCGGTGTGCCGCACCCACCGCTGACGATCGGAGCGTTCTCGAGAGCGACCGGGCTCTCGGTGAAGGCGCTTCGAAGCTACGACCAGCTGGGGCTCCTGTCCCCGGCGCGTGTCGATCCCGATACCCGCTACCGGCTGTACGAGTCCGAGCAGGTCAGTCGCGGGCTTGCGATCCGCCGCCTCCGCGAGCTCGAGGTGCCGCTGCGCGAGATCGGGCAGCTGGTGGAGGCGGACCCGGGCGCGCTCCGCGAGGGCCTCCTGGCCCACCAGCGCCGGCTCGCCCTCCGCGCGACCGAGGTCGAATACGCGCTCTTGCGACTCCAGCGGCTGATCGAAGGAAAGGAGAGCCTGATGAAGGACGGAGACATCGATGCGGTGGACGCCGCGACCCACCGCCGGCTGGCCGTCGAGCTGTTCAACCGGAGCTGGCGCCTGCTCGAGCTGACCGAGCGCACGCCGGAGCAGGACGACGAGCTCATCCATTGCGTCCACGCCTCGCGGCACCACTGGGGGGAGGTGGGGACGGCGGCGCAGCTCGCCCGCGGCGAGAATCAATGCGCCCGCGCGTATGCGGCGCTCGGCAGGGCCGAGCCCGCCCTTCATCACGCGAACCGCTGCCTCGACCTCGTCCGGGCCGGCGGCGAGGGCTTCGAGGACTGGGACCTCGCGTCGGCGCTCGAGATGGCGGCCCGCGCCAACCTCGTGGCGACGAACGCGTCAGAAGCCGCGCGGTACGCCGAGCTCGCGCGTCAGGAGCTCGAGACGACGGCCGATCCCGACGACCGCGAGGTCATCGAGAGCCAGCTCGCCGAGCTCGGGGTATGACCGCTTCGCCTACCCTAAGCGGCATGCAGATCACGAAGAGCTCGATCGACACCGCGGCCGGCCCGGCCGACTGGTTCACCGGGGCCGTCTACATCGACCCGGTCGCCGCGCCGGGCGACGGTTCGCGGCTCAGCGCCAGCTGCGTCCACTTCACCCCGGGCGCGCGGACGGCGTGGCACACCCATCCGAACGGCCAGACGATCTGGGTGGTCGAGGGCGTCGGGCTCGTCCAGCGCCGGGGAGGCCCGGTCGAGGTGATCCGCCCCGGCGACCGGGTGTTCTTCGAGCCGGGTGAGGAGCACTGGCATGGCGCCTCGCCGACGCGCTTCATGACGCACCTCGCCATGCTCGAGGTCGATGAGGCCGGGAACGCCGCGGCCTGGGGCGAGCACGTGACCGACGAGGAGTACAACGCCCCGCACGCGTAGCTCGTCGCTCCGGAGATAATCCCGCGATGGCAGCACGGATCGCGGTAACGGCAGCGGCGAGCGGGATCGGCCTCGCGATCGCGCGGGCGTTCGCGGCGCAGGGCGCCCAGGTGCATGTGTGCGACGTCGACCCGGACGCCGTGGCGGCCGCCGGTGCCGAGGGGCTCGTCGCCGCCGAGGTCGACGTCGCCGACGTCGCGGCGCTCGACCGCTGGATCGACGGGGTGCTCGAGGGCCTGGGCGGCCTCGACGTCCTCGTGAACAACGCAGGCATCGCCGGGCCGACGGCGCTCGTCGAGGACGTGAGCGCCGAAGAGTGGGAGCGCTGCATTGCCGTGGGCCTCACGAGCCACTACCGGACGTGCGCGCGCGTGAGCCCGGCGATGAAGGCCGCCGGCGAGGGCTCGATCATCAACATCTCCTCGACCGCGGGGCAGTACGGCATGGGCATGCGCTCCCCCTACGCCGCTGCCAAGTGGGCGGTCATCGGCCTCACCAAGTCGCTCGCCGTCGAGCTCGGCCCCTACGGCGTGCGCGCCAACGCGATCTGCCCCGGCTCCGTCGACGGCGACCGTATGCGCGGCGTCATCCAGCGCGAGGCGGCCGCGCGCGGGTCGTCGTCCGAGGATGTCGAGCGCGAGTACGTCGAAGGCCAGTCGATCGCGCGCTTCGTGCAGGCCGGCGAGATCGCCGACATGTGCCTCTTCCTCGCGTCGGACGCGGCCCGCATGGTGAGCGGCCAAGCGATCGCGGTCGACGGTCACACCGAGACGTTCCACCTCTAGGCTTCGTCCATGGGCTTCCGCGTAGTCGAGCCGTCCGACTTCGAGTGGCTGACCCGCCCCCACGAGCCGGGCGAGCCGGCACGGCATGTGGCCGAGCTGAGCGAGGGGGCCGGGTTCGCCCACACACGCGCGAACGTGTGGCGCTACGAGCCCGGCGCGAAGGGCCGGCGCCACCGGCATCCCGCGCAGGAGGAGACGTTCGTGGTGCTCGCCGGGACGCTCTCCATGTACGTCGGCGAGCCGCCGGAGCGCCATGACGTCCCGGCCGGAGGGCTCGTCCACATCGAGCCGGGCACGCCGCTTCAGACCGTGAACCACGGCGACGAGGATCTGGTGCTCTACGCCTACGGCACGCCGCCGGAGTCGGAGCACGCCGAGATCCTCGAGCCTGCGATCTGACGGCCGGGGAGGCGGGCCGCTTCGGTCGCAGCCCGCCTCCCCGTGCGCGTCTCTACCGCGCCCCTATTGGGCCGGCGCGCATTCTCCGCGCTTCTGACCACCCACGACGTTGGGCTGGCCCATCGAGTCGCCGACCTGAGCGGCCGGGTTGTTGTTGAAGCAGGCGAGGTTGCCGCCGATGTGGTTCGTCACGATCTCCATCGCGTCGGGGTCGCCGAAGCGGTTCCCGATCAGCTGCACAGAGCCGCCGACGTGATTGCGGATGACGCCGAGCCAACAGCTGTGCAGGCGTCGGATCACGAGGTTGCCGTGCACCGTGCTGTCCTCAACGACGCTGTAGAACGGGCCGCCGTACGGCGCGACCTTCGTGCAGTCCAACGTGCGCCCGCCACCGCGGATGGTGGCGCTTCCGCCGATCGTCGTCGCGTGGATGATGACGGCCCACGCGCGGAAGGCGTGGACGCTCCCGTGCACGACGTCCGCCCCGAGGTCGGCACAGCCGACGTCCGGCGAGCAGCCGATTGCGGCGATCCCGCGATGCTGGATGTTGACGTCGCCCCACACCTCGAGCACGGCCGGCGTCGCAGCATTGAACGCGCCCGTGCGGGTGACGACGACGTTTCGGCGGACGGTCACCTTGCCCGACTGCGGAAGCACGCAGAGCGCCGTGATCCGAAGCGACTTGTACGTCCCGGCGTGGATCGTCCCGCCCTTGCAGGTGACGTTGCCGTGGTGATGTGCGACGGCGGCACCGGCCGATCCGCTCGAAACCGTGCCCACTATCGCGAGGCACAGCACCACGCCGAACACTCTCGCAACCCTCATTCGATCCCCTCCATCTCGATGACGATGCCCGCCCACTATGTCAGGCTCAGACAGAACCAAGCGGCACCGTCACCCCGTGCCCGGTCACGAGCGGGCGCAAACGCCCGCCCCGGGCCTGCCCGCGGGCCGGCCCGGGGCGAAACGTGGCCTCAGAGCGTGATCCGGACGACCCGGCCCTGGCCGGCGCCGAACCCGAAGCCGTTCTCGGACACGTAGAACGCGCCGTCGGGGCCGACCGTCATGCCGGTCGGGAACGTCAGCCCGGACACGACTGTCTGGGGCGGCGTGCCGTGGCCCACGATGCGGACGATCGCGCCCGTCCCGGGGGTCGGGCCCCCCGGTGTTGCGCTCAGCTCGAGCGCGTAGAGCTGGCCGCGCCGGACGGCGAGGCCGACCACCTGCTCGAGGTGCGAGGCCCGCACCTTGAGCTGCCGGCTCGCGGTCAGCCGGTACACGTGCTCGTTCTTGACCGTCCCGTCGGGCGGCCCGAACACGCCCAGGTTCCCGATCAGGAACTGCGGCGGCGCATGGCGGCCGCCGCCGCGGCGATGGATGAGCGCCGTGGGAACGATGTGACCGGCCTTGGCAGACAGGTCGGCCACCCGCGAGATCGCGCCGTGCGGCGTCACCCGGTCGAGCTCGCCGTGGTTCGAGTCCATCGGGTAGAGCGCGCCGTGGAGCGCGATCATGCTGTACCAGGTGCCGTCCGGCTCGAAGTCGTCCTCGTCCGGGTTGGCGACCGGGTGCGCTTTCTGGAACGCGCTCAGGTTCGCGACGAGCTCCCACGAGCCGTTCGGCTTGACGTGGATCACGCCGTTTGGCACGTTGGGCACCCCGTGCGAGCAGCCCGCTCCGGCGAGCAGCCCGTAGAGGTCATGGCCGATGAAGGCCACGCTCGAGACGCCGCTCACGAGGCTCCCGATCGCAGCGCTTGTCTGGCTCGACGGCAGCCCCCGAACGACGGTCTCGACGTGGCCGCTCGGCGTCACCTTCGAGATGCGGCCGCCGAGCGCCGGGTTGCCGGTGCTGCCGGTGTACGGCGCCGCGGCGCCGGACGCCTGCCGGCAATGGCCGACCGTCGAGTGGTGGCCACCGAGGCCGCCCTCGGCGACGTACAGGTCCCCGTTTGGGCCGAACGTCAGCCCGCGCGGGTTGTTGAAGCCCGTTGCGAACACGGCGACATGCGGCGTCGCATGCGTCCCGCCGTCGGCGACCGCGCCTCCGGCGAGTCCCGTCGCCGTCGCGACGAGCGCCGCGACGATGGATGTCCGTTTCATCCCCACCCTCCTTGAACGGAATGTCGGCGCGCCGCGGAGGCCCCCCCGTGGCGCGCCCGTGGCCACAGGACGCCCGGTGGGCGGCTCGTCTTCCCCTGGCGGGACTCGGGGCGGACTACTGCGGCCGGCTGCGCTCGTCGACGAGCCGGCGGGCGACGTCGCGGACCTTGACGTTGGCGTGCTGGGACAGCGCGACCAAGCGTTCAAACGCCTCCTCGTCGTCGATCCGCTCATCCGCCATCAGGATCCCCTTGGCCTGCTCGATCACGGCGCGGCTGCGCATCGCCTCGGCCATGTTGCGCGCCAGGTTCGCCGTCGCGCGGTAGGCGTCGACGCTCTGGAGCGTCGCTGCGAGCTGGGCCGCGTAGGTCTCGGCCGAGCGGATCTGGCGGTCCTCGAGATCGAGCACCTCTCGCGAGTAGAGATTGAGGCTGGCCGCGACCTCGGGCGAGTCGGTCGGGATATGCAGCGACAGCGAGCTCCGGACGCCGAGGTGGGCCGCCGTGTCGGCGTAATGCTCCCACGTCTCGCCGCCGTCGGCGACGTCACGGAGGAGCACCGGGTCATGGTCGTCCAGCGTCTGTACGCACGGTCCGCCGGCCTGGTACTGGGCGTCGTCGAGCTCAATCAGCCGCTGGTCGGTCGCTCCCACAGTCGACACCTCGGCTTGTTGGCGAACGCTGATCGTGGCCGCGCTGAAGCCGAGGGCCTCGACCGCCGTTTCGAGGATCAGGTTCAGGAGCCGGTTCAGCCGCACGTCGGCGGCATCGATTTCCGGTGACCCCATCGTGTCGGCCACCCATCCGTTCTCCTGGGCGCATGCGGGCGTTCGTTAGAAACGACCGGCTCGGCGCAAAGCGGAGAACATCGACTCGACGCGAAGTCAGAGGTACTTGCATGGTACACCTCGCGGCCGAGAACCTCCGAGCGGCTAGAGTGCCGGTGAGAGAGCTCCACCACAGGCGCCGGCTGGGCCAGCCGGCTCTGAACGGCCTAACGCGTGAAAGGAGCCGATGGGCTCGAGCCCCGACGATGATGGCGTGGCCACCCCGGACCCGCCGAACAGGGCGGCCGCGAGCGGCGTGCGTACCGAGCACGACCTGCGCGTGAAGCTGCGCCAGGCGCTCGAGCGCAATACGACCTTCGAGCGGGCCCTCCGCGAGTCGGCGGCGTACGCCTATGGGCGCCGCGATATCGCCGATCTGCGCAAGCTGAAGGCCGTGCTCTCGGCTGCGGGGTTCCCCGACCCGGGCGCCAAGCGCGGTCGCTCGGACGACGGGCCACCGCCGCCCGACGACCCCGGCGACGGCTAACCCGTCTCGGCGCGAGCGTCCGACGGGAGCGGGCTCGCCGCGATGCGCCTCAGGATCGCGAGCACCGGGATCGACAGCGCCGCCATGACGAGGTAGGCGATCGTCGTCGACGCGCTCTGGGCGATGGCCCCGGCGAGCACGGGGACGACGGTGAAGCCGCCGGCCCAGACCACGCCCATCAGCCCGGTCGCGGCGACGTGGGCCACGCCGGCGGCGTCGGCCCCCGAGGACGAGAGCGGGAAGATCGCGCTGCCGACGAGCGCGAACAGCGGCCCGCCGATCACCAGGATCGCGAGCTGCACGGAGGTCGGGGGCCGCAGGGCGAGCACGACCGGGATGACGACGATGCAGCCGGCCGTGACCAGGCCGACCTGCTGCGCGCCGATGCGGTCGACCGTGCGGCCTGCGATCGGCCCGGTGATCGCTCCGAGCGCCGCGCCCGCGCCGAGGGCGGCGGCGATCACGCCAACCGACGTGCCGCCGGCGCCCAGGTGCAGCGGCACGAGCACGTCAACGGCCCCGAACGTCAGGAGGTCGATCAGCGTGAGCGCGAGGGCGGCTCGCATCGCCGATTGGCGGATTGCGGCGGCGAGGGCGGGCCGAATCCGAGTCGGCGTGCCTTCCAGGCGCCCCCTGGGAGCGAGCGCCGCGAGAACGACGCCCAGCAGGCTGACGGCGGCGACCAGCCCGAACGCCAGCTCCTGTCCCGCCCAGGCGGCGAGCGCGCCGACCGCGGGCCCGGCGACGGATCCCGCCGACAGCATCCCCATCACGATCCCCGACTCGCGGCCGCGCCTGCCCGGCGGGGCGTTGTCAGTCACCCACGCCATCGACCCGGTCCAGATCGAGCCGCTGGCGAGGCCCTGGACGAGCCGCGCCGCCACCAGGACGGTGGCGTTCGGGGCCCAGGCGAAGATCACCGTGGCGACCGACATCAGCCCCGCTGAAAAGAGCGTGATCCGCTTTGCCCCGACCCGCGGCACGAGCACGATGCAGCCGAGCGACACGAGCGGCACAGTCACCGGGTACGCGGCCACGACCACACCGGCCCCGAGCGTGCTCAGCCCGAACCGCTCGACGTAGTGCGGCAGGAGCGGGATCACCGCGAGGTAGAGCGACGCGTCGACGAACATCAGGACGCCGACGGCGAGCGTGATGCGACGGGATCCCTGCACGCAAGCCAGGCTACCGGGATCGCGCCGGCGCGCGGCGCGGGGCGGCTAGGACGGCGGCGCGGCCCCTGACATGGAGGCGATTCGTTTCGCCACAAGATCGAAGGTGTCGTCGATCGAGTGCAGGTTCGTCAGCTCCTCCTCGCAGATCGCCTTGAAGAGCTCGGCTGCGCGGCCCTTGATCTGGTCGTCGGTACGGCCTTCCAGCAGCAGCCGAAGCAGTCGCTCAGCCGCATCGAGGCGCCCCCAGAGATAGTCGTTCTCGCGCCACGACCGCTCGAAGAACGCGCCGAAGTGGTTGTAGGCAGCCCCCTTGATCTTCCCGGCGTAAAAGGTCGTCGCGTCGCCGGCCGGAGCAAGCAGGCGCGCATCCAGCGGGCTCATCCGCGCGAGCTCGATGACGTCGTGCTCACCGACGTCATAGGCTCTCCGGATCGGATACAGGGTGCGGTCCCAGCGTTCGAAGGAGCCCAGGCGCGGAGTCACCACGGCGGCAGCCTCGGCGTTCGTCCACGTCGCCACCGCTGCCTTCACCGAAGCGACGACGGAGTCCCCGTACGCCTCGATGCTCGCGGCCCCGATGCTCTCCATGAGCGCGTCCTGGGCGCCCTTGAGCAACTCCCCGAGCGGATGGTCGGTCAGCCACGTTGCTATCTGGTCCGGTACCGGGGGAGGCGGCGCGGCTCCTGGAGCCGTGTACGGCGGACCGAGGATCGTCCTCGAGAGAAGGTCGTCGAACGTGTTCGCGAGGAGCGCGTCCAGCGGTGAGCCCTCGTCGACATGAGCGGCTCCGTCGAGGACGTCGACGCGGTCGTACAGCTGCGCCTTCAGCGCGTCGAGGTCCGACCTGGTGGGGGACTCCTGCCCCTGGAGGGTGCCGTACGCCGCGATCACGCCATCGATGATGAAGCGAAGCCGCCGGCGCTGGAACCCGACGTCGTACTGCGCCAGGAACGTCCGGATGGCGGGCTCGGCCGCGTCCTTATGTTCGTTGCGGATCCACGTCGCCACGATCTCGTGAGTGGCGACGTGCTGGTTCGAGGCCGGCGGAAAGCGCCGCGCCCTGCAGATCACATTGGCGATGCCATCGCTGACGCCGTCCAGCCGGAGGCGCAGATAGGGAGCCGCTGACGGGTCCTCGGGGGCGGCGGCGTCGTCGACCGCCGCCGGGGGTTCGGGGGGAGCTTCGGCGATGATCGTCCGGAGACGCAGCGCCGCGTCATTCAACTCACCCACGCGCCTGAGCTGGTCGAGGATCGGCTGCGAGAGCGGGATGTCGCTTCCGGCTGCCTTGAGGGCGCTCAGGATGGACGGCGGCGGCCCCGGTTCGGTCTCGTCGGCGACCTGCTTCATCGGGTCGGGCTCGAGATAGAGCAGGACGCGACGGCGGACCTCGTGATCGGCGCGACGCGCCCTGATCGCCTCGATGGCATGGTCGAACGGGTAGTTGTCGAGGACGCCTCCGTCGACGAACCTCCGCTTGACGATCGCGGATGCGAGGTCCGCCTCCTGGCGCGTGCGGTTGGCCGTCTCGGCCCACCGGAGGATGTACGCCCGAAAGAACCTGGCGAGCTGGCCATCCGCCCAGCGCACGCGCTGGCTGCCCTGCTGAGCGATGTCCTTCGCGAACGAGTCGAGGCTGACGGGCTGGAACGCCCCCGGGAACGACGAGCTTGCCCGCCCGCAGAACGCGAGAAGGTGCACGCAGTCGTCTGCGAAATCGTCTTCGGACGGCTCCGCATCGGGCTTCCCCGGGATGTAGGCGAAGTCGACACGGTTTCGGAACCCACGCTCGCTGACGTACCCGTTTGCGAGCGGAACGTGCTGGACGTAGCCGGCCAGGTCCGTCATGGTCACGAACAGATGGAGCTCGTTGTCTGCCCGCACCAGGGTGTCCGAGCTGGCGGTCGCGATCGTTCGCAAGCCCTGGTCGATGTAGCCGGACAGCTGATCGCCGCGCAGAACGGACGGCACCTTGTGAAGGTGCGCCAGGTTGATCGCGGGCTCGGCCACCTTCCGGAGTCTGTCGTGCAGGCGCTCCAGGATTCCCTGCCGGTGCTCGGGCGGGACGCTCGGTGGATGTCCGAGCCAGCGGCCCAGCCCCGGGAGGTGGCTTCCGAGCGGCCACGACTCGAATGCGAGCTTCGGCCAACCGGGCTCGAGGAGCTTCTCGATGTCGGCGTGGTCCATCCACAGCTCACGGATCGGCGAGAGGTCACCGTCCTTCGCCAGGGCCCGGGCGAGGCTCACGCCGTTGATCCCTCCGGCGGACGTCCCGGAGATGATGTCGATCACGACGCGAGTGGGAACGCCGTCTCCGTCCTCCTCCTCGACCTCGCCGAGGATCTCCTTGTAGATCTTGGCGGTTCCGGTAAGGCCGGGCTTGGGGCTCGAGGCGAGCACGAGGCGGTAGAGCTCCTGCGTGAGCCCGTGCATGTACACGGCCAGCGACACCCCGCCGTAGCAGACCAGCGCTAGACGGAGCTCCTTGACCGGACCGGCCTCACCGGTCGCCAGACCATTTGCGCTCTCAGGTGCGTCGGCCGGCTGGTGCTCGTCGTGACCCATAGCCGCTCCTTCCATCGTGTGAAGGCAGCCGGAGAGCCCTGTGAATGCCCAGCCTCCGCCGCCCTGCGCCCGGTGCTCAGCGGGCCAACACTACACGCTCGGATCCGGGAGGATTGCGCCGGATGCCGGAGGCGAACGTGTTCATCCCGATGGGCGACGGCGTGCGGCTCGCCGCGACCCTCTACCTGCCCGAGACCGCGGGCCCGTGGCCGGCCCTGCTCGAGGCCTATCCGTATCGCAAGGACGACGTCTCGGTGTGGCCGGAGGACTACCGCCGGCTGCGGGACGAGGGCGATTACGCGGTGTGCCGGGTCGACACGCGCGGGACCGGATCGTCGGACGGGGTGGCGGTCGACGAGTACCCGCCGTCGGAGGCCGACGACATGTGCGCGGTCATCGGCTGGCTCGCCGAGCAGCCGTGGTGCACCGGGGCGGTCGGCATGTTCGGGAGCTCGTATGCCGGATTCGCCACGCTGCACGCCGCGATGCTCGGGCCGCCCGCCCTCCGCGCGATCGTGCCGCTCTATGCGACCGACGACCGCTACACCGACGACGTCCACTACGGCGGCGGCATCCGCAAGGCGATCGAGTTCAACTACCCGCTGTCGATGGTCGCCCTGAACGCGCTGCCGCCGGTGCCCGCCCTCGCAGGCGACGACTGGCGCGAGCGGTGGCTGCGGCGGATCGACGAGCTCGTGCCGTGGTACCGGTCGATCGAGGAGCAGAACGACGGGCCCTTCTGGCGCCACGGCTCGCTTCGGCCCCGCTACGACCTGATCCTGGTCCCGACGATGGTGATCGGCGGCTGGAGCGACCTCTACCGGAATGCGGCGCTCCGGCTGATCGAGCACCTCGACGTCCCGAAGCGGCTGCTCATGGGCCCGTGGAGCCACATGAACCCGATCGACGCCATCCCCGGCCCGCGTATCGACCACGTCCGCGAGCTGATCCGCTGGTTCGACCGCTGGCTCCGCGGGACCGAGAACGGGATCGACCGCGAGCCGCCGATCGTGCTCTTCGTCCGCCGCACGACGGCGCCGGAGCCCGACCTCGACGCGTTCGCGGGCGAGTGGCGCTCCGAGCCGCGCTGGCCGCCGGAGCGGCTGCGCCCGCTGGAGCTCGAGCTGCCCGGCGACGGGGAAGCGGCGCTCTGCGTGCGCGGCGACGTCGGCGTCATGGGTCACATCCGCGGCACCTACTACCCGCCCTACGGGCTCGCGCTCGACCAGCGCCCCGACGAGATCCACTCGCTGACCTTCGACTGGCCCGTGATCGACGATCTCGAGATCCTCGGCAACCCGGTCGTCGAGCTGGCGTTTCGCTCGACCCATCCCGTCGCATTCGCCGCCGCGCGCCTCACCGAGGTGCTCCCCGACGGCACTTCGGTGCTCGTGAGCCGCGGCATCCTGAACCTGACCCATCGCGACTCGCACACCCACCCCGAGCCGCTCGAGGCGGGCGCCGCCTACTCGGTGCGGATCGAGCTCGACGCGACGTCCTGGGTCTTCACCGGAGGGAACCGCATCCGCCTGGCGCTCGCGGGCGCCGGCTGGCCCGACGCGTGGCCGCCGCCCGCGGTGTCCGAGCTCACTGTCGATCTGGCCGGCACGCGGCTCGTGCTCCCCGAGATCGCCGGGCCGCCGCCGATCGCCGATGCGCCCGATCTCGTGCACGTGGCCGGCCCGGCCGAGGGCGGCACCGAGGGCTCGGCGTGGCGGATCGAGCGCGACGTCTACGGCCGTGAGACGCGCGTCGTGGTCGAGCAGCGCTCGGGCGGCGACGGGTCGAGCGTGAAGCGGCTGGATCGCGTCGGTGCCGGCGTCGCGCCCGAGGAGCCCGGCCGGGCGTGGGTCGAGTCGATGACCGACGTCGAGGTGGCCTGGCCCGAGGTGACGGCGCGCAGCGTCGCGAACGTCAAGCTTCGAAGCGACGCCGAGACGTACACGTTCGACCTGCGCCTCGACGTCTACGAGAACGGCGAGCTCCTGCGGACCCGCACCTGGCGGTCCGAGACCCCGCGCGGGCTCTGCTAGCCGTCCTCCCAGGGGAAGGAGTCGAGCCGCTCCGCGCCGGTCTCGGTGACGAGCACCTGCGTCTCGAGCTTCACCGCCTCGCGCCCGCCCTCCTCGGAGACCAGGCTCTCGGCGCACAGCACCATCCCGGGCTCGAACCGCCCCGCGTGGAAGTCGGCGGCGTCGATCGGTGCGTAGACGCCCGGGTACTCGTCGGCCATGCCGACGCCGTGCAGCAGGCACGAGTAGCGGCCGGCCAGATAGCGCTCGGGGATCGGCCAGCTCCGTTCCATGTACTCGCGGAAGTCCATGCCGGGCTCGATCAGTGCGACGTTGTGCTCGATCTGCTCGAGCGCGGCGCTGTAGAGGTCGCGCTGGTCGCCCGTCATGGCGACGTGGTCGATCGTCCACGACCGCGACAGGTCGGCGCAGTAGCCATACGGGCCGATCATGTCGGTGTCGAACGCCAACATGTCGCCCGTCTGGGCAACGTGGCTCGAGCACTCCTGGTACCACGGGTTGGTGCGCACGCCGACGACGCAGAGCCGCGTCTCGATCCACTCGCCGCCGGAGCGGATGTTCTCGTGGTGGAGCTCGGCCCAGATCTCCTGCTCCGTCCTGCCCGAGACGGACTGCCCGTACATCCGGGCCATGCCCGCCTCGCAGACGCGGATCGTCCAGCGCATGAGCTCGATCTCCTCCGGGCTCTTGAGCAGTCTCGCGTGCTCGGTCAGCTCCTGGCCCTCGACCAGCGCCACCCCATGCCGGCGGAGCGCGTCGGTGCCGGGCGGGTCGAGCCTGTCGACGGCCAGCCGCAGCTCGCCGCCGCCTGCGCGCTCGCGCAGCGTCGCCACGAGCTCCGCCGCCCAGCGGTCGACCCACTCCGCCAGGTTCTCGGCCGAGTACATGTAGAACCAGGCCAGCGCCGGGCGCACCTCGTCCACCGTCTCGAGGCGCTCGGCGAGGTGTGCCGTGGCCGGGTACTCGAAGTCGATCGCGTGGCCGTCGGCGAAGACCAGCGCGCTGTGGATCGGGCTGTGGGCGGCCCACACCTGCATGTTCGAGACGTCGAGTGCGTAGCGGATCGAGATCGGGTCGAAGAGCAGGATCGCCGCGCAGTCGTGGGCGACGACCTGCTCGACCATGCGCCGCTTTCGGTATGCGCGGGCTGCGACGAGCGTCTCGTGCGGGATGGGGCTTCGGAGCGCCCGGTCGGTCCCTTCCGTGTTCAGATATTCGGCTTTCCGGGGATCCTTGAAGACACCGGCCACGGGGGCAGATCGTCTCATAGGCCCCGGCCCGACCAGGAGGGTTCACATGCGCAAGCTCGTCGTGCTCAACCACCTCACGCTGGACGGCGTCATGCAGGCGCCGGGGCGGCCCAACGAGGATCCTCGCGGCGGGTTCCCGAAGACGATCGGGGCGACGGTGAACCCGAGCCGCAGGAGCAGGAACCCCTGGTAGGCCGGGTCGCTCCGCATCCGGGTTCGCACGCTGGACATCCGGTCGTCCCGCGGGCTGGGGTGCTGCGGTACTGCCGATGGTGGACATCGGTCCTCCTCGTTCGGGCCTCCAGGATCGAGGCCTTCGCGGGCATTAGCGTCCCGCGCCGCCGGGGTCTTACTCGGCGTAGTACCGTCTCCGCATGGCCTACGACGAGGCGCTCGCCGGGCGCATCCGCGACCTGATCGGAGACGAGCCGGACCTGACCGAGCGGAAGATGTTCGGCGGGCTGGCCTTCCTGATCGGCGGCAACATGGCCGTGGCCGCGAGCGGCCAGGGCGGCGTTCTGGTGCGGGTCGACCCGGCCGAGTCCGACGACCTGGTGGCGACGACGCCCGCCGAGTTCATGGAGATGCGCGGCCGGTCGATGCGGGGCTGGCTCCGCGTCGCCCCGGAGGACGTGCGCTCGGACGCCGAGCTGGGCGAGTGGGTCGCCCGCGGCACCGCCTACGCGGCCTCCCTGCCGGCGAAGTAGGGACTCAGGCTGCCGCGGGCGCCGCGACGCGGCCGGCCGGCTTCCAGCCGACAGTGTCCTCGAGCTGCGCCGCGGCGCCCAGGAGCAGGTCGTCGCAGCCGTGCGCGCCGACGAGCTGGACGCCGACGGGGACGCCGGCCGCCGTCTCGGCCAGCGGCAGGCTGATCGCGGGCTGCCCGGTCACGTTCCAGATCCGCACGAGGGCGCTGAAGCGGCCGGCGTCGTCGGTGACGCCGGCCTGCGACTGCATCCCGCCGACGGCCGCCGGGAGCCGGGTGAGCGTCGGGGTGAGCAGCACCTCGTTCGGCGCCCAACCGGCCTGGATGCGGCGGCCGAACGCCCACAGGCGCTCGGCGGCCTCGAGGTAGTCGACGAGCGGGATCGGCGGCGCGTCGACGAGCCAGGCGCGGGTCGCCGGCTCGAGCTGCTCGGGATCGACGGGCCGGCCGTGCAGCCGCTCGAGCACGCGGACCAGGTGCTGGCACGTGCCGCCCGCGAAGGTCGACCAGCTCGATCCGAACGAGTCGTCGTCCCAGGCCGGCACGCCCTCCACGACCTCGTGGCCGAGCGACTCGAGCGCGCGGGCGGCCGCTGCGGCCGCCGCGGCCGGCTCCTCGTCGATCGGCATCCCGAACGGCGCCTCCAGGCACAGCCGCACCCGGAGCCGCCCGGGCGCCACGCGGGCGGCGTCGGCGAACGACGTCGCCGGAGCCGGGGCGTGGTGGCGGTCGCCCGGCTCGTGGCCGGCGATGGCGTCGAGCGCGACCGCGGTATCCATGACCGTCCGGGTGAGCACGCAGTCGGCCGGCGTGCCCGCCCCCACGTCGCCGAGGTCGGGGCCGATCGAGACGCGTCCCAGGCTCGGCTTCAGGCCGACGAGCCCGCAGCACGACGCGGGGATGCGGATCGAGCCGCCCAAGTCGCTGGCGTCGGCGAGCCCGACCATCCCCGAGGCGACGGCGGCCGCGCCCCCGCCCGACGAGCCTCCCGGCGAGAGGTCGGGATCCCACGGGTTTCTGGTCGCGCCGTAGCGCGCGTTCTCGGTGACCGGCCGCAGACCGAGCTCGGGCGTGTTCGTCTTGCCCACGATGATTGCGCCGGCTTCCCGAAGCCCTCGCACGTGCACGCTGTCGTGGTCGGCGACCCAGTCGCCGAACGCGGCGCTGCCCTCCGTCGTCGGAAGGCCTTCGGTCGCCGACAGCAGATCCTTGATCCCGACCGGGACGCCGCAGAGGGGTCGTGCGTCGCCCGGCTTCACCGCGTCGGCCTCGGCGAGCGCGCGCTCCGGGCACAGCGCGACGAAGGCGTTCAGGCGCGGGTTCAGCCGCTCGATCGCCGCGAGCGACGCCTCGACGAGCTCGCGTGCGGACACCTCGCCGGCACGCACGGCTGCCGCCTGGTCGAGAGCGCTCAGCCCGAGGAGGTCGTCGGTCGCCGGCATGGCGCGGAGAATCTACTACCGCGCCGCGCGCCTACGAATCGAGCCGGGCGGCCTCGAGGTCGAGGTCGCGCTGCACGCGCTGCATCACGTTGTCGTCGATCACGCCCTCGTTCCGCAGCGTGAGCGAGCGCGGCGTGCTCGGCGGCGAGGAGCTCGCGGGTCACGCGCTGGTAGGCGGCCGAGCGCTCCTCGATCGCCCCATCGTCGCCATCGTCGAACCTGGCGCGGAAGCGGTCGCGCCGGAAGCCCAGCGAGCCCCGCAGGCGCTCGGCGGTCTTGGGGTGCACCGTCCCCTCCTCGAGGAGCTCCTCCAGCCGGGCGAGCGCTGCCTCGGCCGTCCTGATGCGCGCCTTGGCCTCCTCGCGCTCGGCGCCTCCGTCGTCGCTCACGTCGAGCACGCGAATCAGCCAGGGCAGCGTGAGCCCCTGGAGCACGAGCGTCGCGAGGATGACGTTGAACGTGAGGAAGACGATCAGGGGGCGATGCGGGAAGGTGGTTGGGAGGGCGAGGGCGGCCACCAGCGAGACGGCGCCGCGGATGCCGGCCCACGAGATGACCGCCGGGTACTGCCACGGCGGGTATGGATCGTGCTCGCGGATCGACCTGAACGCCCACCGCGGAACGTAGGTGAACACCGGCAGAAGCGCGATCCTGGTCAGGATGACCGTCGCCGATACCAGCAGCGAGTAGCCGGCGAGCGTCAACGTGGGAGTGTCCGAGAGCAGGTCGAGGATGCCGCGAAGCTGGAGGCCCACCAGCCCGAAGACGAGCGCGTTCACCAGGAAGACGAGGATCTCCCAGAACGCGTCGCCGGTGAGCCGGGTGCGCTCGTTCGTGAGCTCCGGCGTGTGCCAGCCCATGTAGACGCCGATCGTGACGGCGGCGAGCACGCCCGACACGCCGATCGCCGTCGCCGGGAGATAGGCGAAGTACCCGCTCAGGACGGCGATCGCCACCTCGATCGGCGGGTCGTCGAGGCGCCTTCGCACCTGGCGCACGATCCAGCCGACCGCGAGCCCGATCGCGATCCCGCCGATCACATCGACGATTATCCGGGCCGAGGTGTCGAGGAGCGAGAACGTCCCTCCGATTGCGGCGCCGGCTGCCGCGCGATAGAGGACCAGGGCGGTACCGTCGTTCAGAAGGCTCTCGCCCTCGATCAGCGACACGATCCGCCGCGGAGCTCCGAGCCGCCCGGCGATCTCGGTCGCCGCCAGCGCGTCGGTCGGCGCGACGACGGCCCCGAGCGTGAACGCCACGGCCCACGGCAGGCCGATCCATGTATGGGCGACGGCGGCGACCGTCGCCATCGTCGCCGCGACCAGGCCGAACGCGAGGAACGCGATGGGCCGCCGGTTGATCCGCAGGTCGCGGAGCGACGTGAAGAACGCGCCCGAGTAGAGCAGCGGCGGGAGCACCGCGACGAGCACGATGTCCGGTGACAGGACGACGTCGCGGCAGACCGGGGACGAACCCCAGGCCGATGCCGCCGGCGACGAGCAGGATCGGGAGCGGCAGGCGCAGCACCGGCGCGAGCACGAGCAGGCCGCCGAGCGCGACGAGAATTCCGAGGAGCTGGAGGTCCTGCTCGGTGCCGAACTGCACGGCTTAGCCCCGGCGGGTGGTTCGGCTCGGCCGGTAGACCGAGGCTCGCCGTCCGGATCGAGCACCGACGCGGGCGGCCCCGGTGGCGAGCTCGAGGACGCGACCGCGCTCGGCCAGGCCGGCCAGAAACTCCACGGCCGGCATGGGGTCGAGGTCGCGGCCCTCGTCGTAGATGTCGGCCCAGTGCTCGCCGAAGAACTCGGGGTCGTCGAACGTCGCCACGCGGGGCATTCAAGCAGGAACGGCGCGAGGTGCGAAGCTACGCGCGTGGGGGGAGAATCGCGATCGACCATGAGAGCCGTTGTGCTCGTCGAGGGGGAGAGCGATCGGAACGCGCTCGAGGCGCTCGCGGAGCGGCGCGGCCGCGATCTCGCCGGCGAGGGCGTCGCCGTCGAGCCCATCGGCGGGGCCCAGGCGATCGGCCGGTACCTCGAGCGGTTCGGGCCCCGGGGCCTCGACGTCCGGCTTGCCGGCCTCTACGACGCGGGCGAGGAGGCGGCGGTCAAGCGGCGCCTGGAACGGGCCGGCCTCGGCTCCGATCTCACGCGAGCGGCGATGGAGCGCCTCGGCTTCTTCGCGTGCGTCGAGGACCTCGAGGACGAGCTCATCCGCTCGCTCGGCGTCCCGGCCGTCGAGGCGGTCGTCGCTGCCCAGGGTGAGCTGCGGTCGTTTCGCACCCTTCAGCGGCAGCCCGCTCAGCGGGGCGTCCCGGTCGAGGGCCAGCTCCGGCGCTTCATGGGCACCCACAGCGGGCGCAAGATCCAGTACGGTCGGCTGCTCGTGGAGGCGCTCGACCCTGCCCGAGTGCCGCGGCCTCTCGACCTCGTCCTCGCGCATGTCATCCCATGACTGACTCTTCGGCCTCACTCGTCCTCGGCCCGCTCCTGCGGTACGTCGGCCGTACCGAGGCGACCCTCTGGGTCGAGACCGACCGCCCATGCGACGTCGGGGCGCTCGGCCATGTCGCCCGCACGTTCGAGGTGTGCGGCCACCACTACGCGCTGGTGGAGATGAAGGACCTCCCCGAGGGGCGCGTGATCTCGTACGAGGTGCTCCTCGACGGCGACCGCGTCTGGCCCCCGGCCGGCGGCGAGCGCCCCGCCAGCACGATCCACACCCGGGAGGGCGAGGATGCGGCCCGGCTCGTGTTCGGGTCGTGCCGCGTCGGCGCTCCCCAGCGCGAGCCGTACACGCTCCCGCCGGGCGAGCACGAGCACGGGTTCGGCGTCGACGCCCTGTGGGCGTACTCCCGGCGGCTCCAGGCGGGCATCGAGCCGTGGCCCGACGCGCTGCTCCTGTGCGGCGACCAGGTGTACGCCGACGAGGTGTCGCCCGAGACGGCGGAGTTCATCCGCGGCCGGCGCGACACGTCCGAGCCGCCGGGCGAGGAGGTCGCCGACTTCGAGGAGTACACGCGCCTCTACCGCGAGGCCTGGACCGACCCCGACATCCGTTGGCTGCTGTCGACCGTTCCCAGCCTCATGATCTTCGACGACCACGACGTGATCGACGACTGGAACATCTCGTGGCAGTGGCTGGAGGACGCCCGCGCCAAGCCGTGGTGGCACGCCCGGATCACCGGCGCGTTCATGTCGTATTGGATCTATCAGCATCTCGGGAACCTGTCGCCGCCCGAGCTCGACGAGGAGGCGATGTACCGCACGGCGGTCTCGGCCGGGCGGGACGTCGGACCCGAGCTGGAGGCCTTCGCCAAGCGGGCGGATCGCGAGTCGGCGGCGTCGCGATGGGCGTGCTGCCGGGACTTCGGACGGTCGCGCGTGCTCGTCGTGGACTCGCGGGCGGCGCGCGTGCTCGACGACGACCATCGCGACATGGTCGACGAGGAGGAGTGGGACTGGATCGCCGACCGAAGCCACGAAGCGCTCGACCACCTCGTGATCGTGAGCACCCTGCCGGTGTTCATGTCCCCCGGCGTGCACTACCTCGAGGCGTGGAACGAGGCGGTGTGCGCGGGCGTGTGGGGGAGGCCGGCCGCGTGGCTCGGCGAGCGGCTGCGGCGGGCGCTCGACCTCGAGCACTGGCCCGCGTTCCAGGCGTCGTTCACGAGCATGATCGACCTGCTGCGCGACGTCGCCACCGGTAGCCGGAGCGGCCGCCCGCCGGCGTCCATCACGCTCGTCGGCGGCGACATCCACAACGCCTACATCGCCGAGGTCTCGCTTGGCCGCCGCGACGACTCGCGAAGCCGCGTCCACCAGCTCGTGTGCTCGCCGTTTCGCAACCCGCTCTCGCCCGACGCAGCGCCGGATCGTGAGCCTGACAAACTCGCCGCTCGCCGCGGGCGCCCTGCGCGGGCTCGCCCGGGCGGCCGGCGTGAAGCCCCCGTCTGTCCGCTGGCGCTACCGGGCCGGGCCGACGTTCCACAACTCGATCGGCATCGTCGAGCTCAACGGACGACACGCCGAGGCGACGATCTACCGCTCCGAGGAGGGCGAGCCTTCTGCCGCCCTGCGGTCGCTCCACGCCCGCGTCCTCGCGGACGGCCCCCGCGCCGAGCCGGGCTGAGCGGCCGCCGACTCGACCGGCGCCCCGAACCGGAGCAGCCAGCCGCCGAAGGCGGCGGCGCACAGGGCAAACCAGCCCCAGCCGAGCAGCAGGCCGCCGACGACGTCGGACAACCAGTGCAGGTCGAGCAGGACGCGGCTGCAGGCCACCGCGACAGCGAGGCCGACCGCGATCCCGGCCAGGGCGGCCTTCGCACGGTCGCCGCGGCGCCGTCCGGCGAGCAGCGCCAGCGCGGCGAAGAAGGCGGCGGCGGTCGACGAGTGCCCGCTCGGGAACGACGGGCCGAGCGTTGCCGCGACCGGGTCGATCGCAGGCCGGGCGCGATCGACCGCGTTCTTCACGAGGTTCGTGACGAGCGAGTCGCCCAGCGTGACGACGAGCAGGAACGCCGGGATCCAACCGGCTGGGGACGCGGATCCACTCGATCGCACCGACGACGACGGCGATCACGAGCACGCCCGGGGTCGAGGCGAGGTTCGTGATCTCCTCGAGGACGCGATGCGTCGTCTCGGTGCCGTGGCTCTGCGCCCATCGCGCCGCGGCCGAGTCGAGGTCGGCAAGCGCGTCGCTCTGACGGACCGCGAGCGCCAGAAGGCCCACGACTGTCCCGGCAACCACCGTGACCCCGAGCGCGAGCGTCAGCGCGAGCCCCGTGAGCACCTCGGCGTCGAGCCGGTTCCTGACGAACCCGCGCACGGGAGTGTGCTCGCCGACCTCCGCCGCGACGGCGGCGCCCGGAGATCGGCCCCACCATGTCCGCGAGCGCCGCCGCGGTGCCTCGATACGCCACGAGGCCCGCGGCTGTCGCGACCAGAATCAGGACGATCACCGGCACACGAACCAGTTTGCCCCTGACGCGATACGGGAAAACCTTGCATGATCGTGGCTGTCAAACAGCAAACTGCGCGTCGTGACGGGTCCGCACCCGCCGACACGGATGCCGGAAGCGCCGGCGATCGGCGCTCGCCGCTCGACCCCCGGGGCGTCTCGTCCCGGATCGGGAGGCGCATGGCCGGGCACCCGGTGCGCGCATTCGTGATCGTGCACCGTCGTCGGCTTCGCGCTCCTCGCCGCAGCCACGCGTCGCTCGTGGGCTGGGCTCTTCAGACCTACGTGCTCCCCGAGCACGGCATCGGCCACCGCGACGAGCACGTGAACGTGTGGCTGGCGGATCACCGCACAAGCCTGCGCACCGACGTCTCGTTCTGGCTTTCGGGGATCGGCGACGTCTACGCGATTCCGGCGCTCGTCGCGCTCACGACGCTCGTCGCCGTCGGTGCTCCGCAAGTGGCGCGTGGCCGCGTTCATCCTCGCGGCGATCGCCGTCGAGGCGGCCACCTACCGCGTCGCGACGCTCGTCATCGACCGCCAGCGCCCGCACGTCCGCCGCCTCGACGACCTGCCGGTGAACGCCAGCTACTACTCGGGGCACACCGCGGCATCGGTCGCGGTCTACTGCGGGATCGCGCTCCTGATCACGTCGCGGGTCCGTAGCGGCGCGCTCCGATTGATCGTCTGGCTGGTCGCGATCGCGATCCCGCTGCTCGTCGCGTTCGCGCGGATGTACCGCGGCATGCACCACCCGACCGACGTGGCCGCCGGGTCTTCTCGTCGGCATCGGCGCCTGGTCGTTGCGCTGACCGCGGCCCGTGTCGCCGGGGCGGCGGCACGGACGGGCGACGCGCGTGAGCAGGGTCGCCGTCATCGCCCACGCCGGCAAGAGCATCGAAGGCGGCCTGCCGGAGCTTCGCCGCGACGCTCGCCCGCCACGGCGTCACCGACCCGCTCTGGGCCGAGGTGCCGAAGAGCCGGAAGGCGCCGAAGCAGGTGCAGCGGCTGCTCGAGGAGGGCGCCGACCACTTCTTCGTCTGGGGCGGCGACGGCATGGCGCAGCGCTGCATCGACACGCTCGCCGGGACGGGCATGACCATCTCGATCGTGCCCGCCGGAACCTCGAATCTGCTCGCGACCAACCTCGGGATCCCGAAGGACATCGAGGGCGCCGTCGACACGGGATTGCAGGGGATCGAGCGACCGATCGACGTGGCGACGCTGAACGGCGAGCGCTTCGCCGTCATGGCCGGCGCCGGCTTCGACGCCGACATGATCGGCGGGGCCGACGGGGCGCTGAAGGACCGGCTCGGCCGCGCGGCCTACCTCTGGACCGGCGCCAAGAGCTTGCGCACGCCGTCGTTCAAGGCCACGATCAAGGTCGACGGCGCGCCCTGGTACGACGGCCCGGCGAGCTGCATCCTCGCCGGCAACGTGGGCGCGCTCTTCGCAGGCGTCGAGGTGTTCGCCGACGCAGAGCCGGACGACGGCCTGCTCGACATCGCCGTCATCACCGCCGAGGGCGTCGCGCAGTGGGCGCGGACGGTCGGGCGCACGATGGCCGGCCGACCGGAGCGGTCGCCGTTCTTTCGCGATCACGCAGGGGCAGCAAGGTCAAGGTGAAGCTCGACCGCAAGGTGCTCTACGAGCTCGACGGCGGATCGCGGACGAAGGTCAAGTCGTACCGGCTCGAGGTCGAGCCAGGTGCGATCACGGTGCGGGTGCCCGAATCGGCAAACGGCACGGAGGGGGACGAGCATGAACACCACCATCTCGGCAGACGTCAGAAGCGAGGGTCGGCACGCGGCCAGAAGCCCGGCATTCGAGGTGCTGACCCGGATCGGCTTCGTGGCCCGCGGCGTCATCTACGCCACCATCGGACTGCTCGCGATCCAGGTCGCGATCCACTCCGCGAACGAGAAGACCAACCAGCGCGGCGCGATGCAGACGATCCAGCAGCAGCCGTTCGGCCACGGGCTGCTGATCGCCGTGGCCGTCGGCCTCGGCGGCTACGCGCTGTGGCGGTTCGTGCAGGCGGGCTTCGGACCGGGCCCGAGGGCGGCGGCGACAGCTCCACCATGGGCCGGATCGTGGCCCTGGCGAGCGGCCTCGCCTACGCGGCGATGTGCGTGCTCGCGGTGACGATCCTGCTCGGCACGTCGAGCAGCTCGAGCAACGCCCACTCATCGACGGCAGGCGTGCTCGGCTGGCCCGGCGGCCAGTGGATCGTCGGCGCCGCCGGCGTGCTCTTCATCGGCGTCGCGCTCTACCAGGGGTACAAGGGCGTCTCCCGCAAGTTCCTCGACGAGGACAAGACCGAGCAGATGGGCCCGACCACGCAGCGGTGGATCACCGATCATCGGCGTCGTCGGCCACCTCGCGCGGATGGTCGCATTCGGGCTGATCGGCATCTTCGTCATCAAGGCCGCGATCGACTACGCCCCGAAGAAGGCGGTCGGCCTGGACGGCGCGCTCGCCAAGCTCGCCCACCAGTCCTACGGCACGCCCTTCTGCTCGTCGTCGCGGCCGGGCTCGTCGCGTTCGGCCTCTACTCGATCGCCGACGCCCGCTACCGGCGGATCTAGATCCTGAGTAGCGTGTCGGGGTGTCCCCGACGAACTCGGAGCTCGCCGCGGCGCTCGACGAGTACGCGGCGCTGCTCGAGCTCGCGGACGCCAGCACGTACTCGACCCGCGCCTACCGGCGGGCCGCCGACCTGATCCGGACGACGCCGGCATCCGTCGCCGACCTCGTTCGGGACGGACGGGTGAGGACCCTGCGCGGGATCGGCTCGGGGATCGAGGCGCGGCTGCGCGAGCTTGTCGAGACGGGCCGGCTCGCGGAGCTCGAGGAGCTTCGGGAGACCGTCTCGCCCGAGTTGGCCGCGTTCGGGCGGATGCACGGGTTCGCGGCCAAGCGGTTCGTCGACATCGGCGCCGCCCTGGGCGTGCGCACGGTCGCCGAGCTCCGCTCGGCGGCGGTCGACGGGCGGCTGCGCGACGTCCGCGGGGTCGGTGCCGAGACAGAGGCGCGAATCCTGGCGGCGCTCGACTCGCCGGAGGCGGAGCGCCGCCGCGTGCTGATGCTGAGCGACGCCCGGGCACTCTCGGAACGGATCGCCGACGCGCTCGGCGGGGCGGTCGCCGGCGATTCGCGCCGGTGGCACGAGACTCCGATGCGGCTCGCCGTCGCGGTGGCCTCCGACGCGCCCGAGGAAGCACGGGCGCGATTTGCGGCGCTGAAGGAGATCGTCGCGATGCTCGGCGCGGACGTCGGCATGACGGTCGACGGCGTTCCGGTGGAGCTCGTCGTCGTGCCGCCCGAGCGCTTCGGGACGGCGCTCGTGCGCGCGACCGGCTCGGCCGAGTACGTGGACGTCGATCGAACCGCTGCCGGACGCCGCGGACGAAGAGGCTGTCTATCACGCCGCGGGTCTCGCGTACCTCCCGCCGGAGCTGCGCGAGGTCCCTGTCGCCGTCTCCCCGGACGATCTGCTGGAGGTGGGCGCGATCCGCGGGGATCTGCACTGCCACTCGACGTGGTCGGACGGCAGGGCTGCGGTGCGCGAGATGGCCGAGGCGGCCATGGCGCGCGGCTACGAGTACCTCGCGATCTGCGACCACACGACCGCCGTGGGCGTCGTGCAGGGGCTCGACGCCGACGGCGTGCGCAGGCAGGCGGCGGAGATCGCCGAGGTGAACGTGGAGCTGGCTCCGTTTCGCGTGCTGCGCGGCATCGAGTGCGACATCCTCCCGGACGGGAGCCTCGACCTGCCCGACGACGTGCTCGCCGAGCTCGACTGGGTGCAGATCTCGCTGCACGCCGGCCAGCGCGCCCGCCGGAAGGAGCTGACGGCCCGGGTCACCCATGCCATGCGCCACCCGGCAGCGCGCTGCCTGAGCCATCCGACGGGCCGCATCGTCGGTCACCGGCCCGAGAACGCGCTCGACCTGGAGCAGACGATCGAGGTGGCGCTCGAGACCGGGTGCGCGCTCGAGGTGAACGGCCTCCCGAGCCGGCTCGACCTCTCCGGCGCGCACGTGCGCGAGGCGCTTGCCGCGGGAGTCGAGATCGTCTGCTCGAGTGACTCCCACTCCGTCGCCGGCCTCGCCAACATGCGCTACGCGGTGCACGTCGCGCGTCGCGGCGGCGCGCCGCGCTCGGCGGTCATGAACGCTCGCCCGGTCGACGAGCTCCTCGCCGGGCGCGCCCGCGCGCGTCGCTAGGGCTTGCCAGGGACGGCCGGCTTGCCGCCGCCGTTCCCGCCCCGTTGCCGCCGGCGTTGCCGTTACCGTTTCCGCCGGCGTTGCCGTTCCCGCCGCCCGTGCCCGTCGGCTTTCCGCCGCCCGCGCCTGTCGGCTTTCCGCCGCCTACGCCGGCCGGCTTCCCTCCGCCGGCTCCGGCCGGCTTGCCCACGGCCTTCCCGTTGCCGCCTGCCCCGACGCCGTTCCCGTTCCCCGAGCCCGTGCCGGCGCCGGCGGGCTTGCCGCCGCCGGGCGCCGCCGGCTTCCCGAGACCCTTCCCGGCGCCGCCATGGTTGCCCGGGTTCTCCGGTGGCCGGGAGGCCTGCCCGCTGCCCAGGCCGGCCTCGGGCGGTGCAGCCGTCGGGAAGGCGGGAGCGCCGGCGGCGGCCGATCCGGAGCCGCCCCGCGCCGCAACGGGCTTGGCATGATGCGAGGCGGCCGAGCCGGTCGCGGGTGACCGGTTGGCGATCACTGCAGCCAGCGCGTCGTGCGCGGCGGGGACAGCCCCGACGGCCGCCGTCGCAGCAGCGACGGCGATGGCCGCTTTCGCGACGACCACGACCTTGCCGGCCGTCGTCACCGCGGTCGTGGTGCCCAACGACGCGCCGGCCCCACCGGCGCCCGCGCCGGCTCCGCTCGCGGTGCCGATCGTGGCTGCGGTGGACGTCGCGGCATGCGCCGAGAACCCCGGCACGAGGCCCGCGATCGTCTGTGCGACGTGCGCGCCGGGGACGAGTGCGAGCGTCCCGGCCACGTTCGCCGCGCGCGCCAGGCGATCGTGGGCGTGCCGGCAGGGGCGGCACGCGCCGAGATGGACCATGTCCGAACCCCCCACCTCCGTCGACTCGAGGAGCCGGTGACGGACCTGGCTGCACGCGTCCGATGCCGTGTCATGTGCGCGGAGGAGCGCCGACCGGGCGCGGCTGAGCAGCGACTCGACGGCCGACGGCGTCGTCTCCAGCACGTCGGCGATCTCGCGCTGCGACAGGCCGCTCCAGTGGCGGAGCACGAAGGCGTGATGCTGCGCCTCGGGAAGCGTCCAGAGCATCCCGCGCACCTCGGCCAGCTGGGTCGCCTCGTCGACCGAGGACTCACGTGAGTGCGCGGGCAGGACGGGCTGGTCGACGGGCAGCTCGCGCCGGTCGCGCGTCAGGTTGAACGCGCGGTGCTTCACCGCCGTCAGGAGCCACGCCCGCGGGCTCACGAGCTCGCGTCCCAACTCGAGGTGCCTGTGGGCCTGGAGGAACACCTGCTGGACGATGTCCTCTGCGTCCGCCCGCCGTCCCGTGAGGTGAAGGGCGTAGCGGAACGCGTCGGTGGAGTGCTCTTTGTAGAGCAGCGTGAGTACCCGGCCCGAGCTCGTGCGGACCGACGGTTCTGGCAACGACAATGTGCCACTCCCTCAGAGACGCGACACCGCAGCAAATTCCTGCGCCAATGGTTCATCGGCAGGTTTCGGCCGCGGCTCGACACCTCTTCGCGCGCATCAGCCGACGAGCTCAGTGGTCAGTACCTGGCCAATGGCTCCCGGCACGTAGGTCGTCGTGTTCCCGGTCGGAGGGAGTTGCAGCGTCACCCATCTCCCGTTGATCGTGAGGCCGCTGCCCCCGCCGGTCGCGCTCGTCATGTAAAACCAGGCGAAGCTGAGGATCGTCGTGGAGCCGTTTCCGCTCGGGAGCGTCTGCACGATCGGGATGTACATCAGCCGGGGCGGGAGGCCGCTCGAGTCGGTCCAGGACTGGGGGATCACCTGGTACTGCCCGTTTCCGAGGTCCTGAAGGTCCTGGCTCATCAGGTTGTTCCCAGGCGCGATCTGGTTCACGATGTTTCCCGACGGCTGCGACGCGCCGGACTTCACCGACAGGCATCCGCCGATCACGAGCTGACCAGAAGGGAGCTGGTCCGAAAGCTCCGGGCTGATGTTCGAAGGGGTGCCCTTGTTCGTGTTCCCCGTGCAGCTGCCACCTGAGGTGTTGTCGATCGTCGGCAGGTCGATGGTGCCGTACGCGCCCGGCTGGCTCTCCTTGAAGAGGGTCGTTCCGGTGCCGTTGGCGTATGTGTCGACGGTCACGGCGTACGGGGAGACATGCCCGTGGACAGCCGCGAGGGCCTCGATCCTGGCGACCGCGGTCGCGGACACGGGAATCGACGTTTTTCCGAACACCTTCAGCAGGAACGTCGGCGCCGTGCGGGACACGGTCACCGTCAACGTGTCCGGTCCGCTGAACTGCACGGACACCTGGTCGCCCGGACGGCCGTTCTTTGCGGCCATCTGCTGGGCGGCGGCAAGGTACCCCCCGTTCGGGATGGCGTCGGCGCCGGCCAGCGCCGCCGCGTCTGCCTCGTTCTGGAGCGCGCGGCGCTGGACGTAGCCGTTGCCGAGATCGAGGACAAGCCCGCTCACACCAAGGAGCGACACCATGAAGAAGCACAGCAAGGGCAGGGTCTGGCCGAGCTCGGCAGCGCGTCGTCGGCGGCAGGGTCGTGTGCAGCGCATCTGACGGAAAACCCGCCAGCCGCCGGAATCCGTCGGTCACTCGGTGAAGATCACCCTTCCGAGGGGCCGGCCGAGCCGGCGAAGGCCCTGGCCCACCGCCCCGGCGTGAGCCCGTAGGCCCGCACGAACTGGCGCGTCATGTGGCTCTGGTCGGCGAAGCCGGCTTCCACGGCCGCGCGCGCCAGCGGCACCCCGCTCTGGATCGCGGCTCGCGCCAGCCCGAGCCGGCGCATGGTCCGGTAGCGATCCGGGCTCGTGCCGTACGCCCGCCGGAACTGGCGCGCGATCGCGTACCGGTCGATCCCCGCGATCCGCTCCAGCGTGGACGCCGGGGTCTGGTCGCAGGCATGGGCGGCGAGGTAGTCGCGCACGCGCTCGACTGCGGCGAGGTCGATCGGCCCCTCCGCCTCACCGCCGCCTCCGAGAGCGACCAGCGCGGCGGCGATGGCGGCGGCCGCCTCGTGCGTGGCGAGGTCGCTGACCGGGCCGTCCATCTCGTCGAGGAGCCGCTCGAGCTCGCGCGTCGCAGGAGCGCCGTCCTGCACCGGATCGGCGACGAACGGGAGTGGGCGGTCGCCGAGCGCCCCGCGCAGGAGCTCGGGCTCGATGTACACGATCCGATAGGCGAACCCGGCGTCGGTCGCCGGCCCGCCGTCGTGCGTCTCGTCGGGATAGAGGAAGTGGAGCTGGCCGGGCAGGCAGATGTGACGCGAGCCGCGGTAGCGGAACGCCTGCACACCGGCCGTCGTGATCCCGATGGCGTAGGTGTCGTGCCGGTGGGGCGAGAACCGGCAGGTCGCGAACCGCACCTCGGCGCGCTCGAGGCCCGGAGCGCCGGCGCCGAGCCGGATCCAGTCCTCCCGCGCACTGCACGATCGTTCAAGACGATCCCGGTCGACCCCGCGTAGCGTCTCCGCCATGACGGGAACGTACCGTTGGGACGCGCTCGGCACGCTCATCGTGACCTCGCTCGCGATCATGGGCACCCCCGGCCCGGCGACGATCAGCCTCACCGCCGCAGGCTCGGCGTACGGCGTGCGCCGCTCGCTCACCTACCTCGTGGGGATCATCGCCGGGACGATCGTCGTCCTGCTCGCCGTCGCGACCGGCATCACCGCTGCGCTCCTCGCCGTCCCCGCCGTTCGGCCGGCCCTGATCGCGGCGGGGGCCGGCTACATCGTCTGGCTCGCCTACCACATCGCCACCGCTCCGCCGCTCGGCGGGCAGGGCGAGGGC